>NZ_JBQAFR010000029.1:0-522 GCF_051915945.1 Bacillus cereus group sp. MYBK30-2 | reverse complement strand
TTTCCTGAGTAGCGGCGAGCGAAACGGAATCTAGCCCAAACCAAGAGGCTTGCCTCTTGGGGTTGTAGGACATTCTATACGGAGTTACAAAGGAACGAGGTAGACGAAGCGACCTGGAAAGGTCCGTCACAGAAGGTAACAACCCTGTAGTCGAAACTTCGTTCTCTCTTGAATGTATCCTGAGTACGGCGGAACACGTGAAATTCCGTCGGAATCTGGGAGGACCATCTCCCAAGGCTAAATACTCCCTAGTGATCGATAGTGAACCAGTACCGTGAGGGAAAGGTGAAAAGCACCCCGGAAGGGGAGTGAAAGAGATCCTGAAACCGTGTGCCTACAAATAGTCAGAGCCCGTTAATGGGTGATGGCGTGCCTTTTGTAGAATGAACCGGCGAGTTACGATCCCGTGCAAGGTTAAGCTGAAGAGGCGGAGCCGCAGCGAAAGCGAGTCTGAATAGGGCGTTTAGTACGTGGTCGTAGACCCGAAACCAGGTGATCTACCCATGTCCAGGGTGAAGTTCA
>NZ_JBQAFR010000028.1:0-527 GCF_051915945.1 Bacillus cereus group sp. MYBK30-2 | reverse complement strand
TCAGAAGGAATAAAGTTACTATGATCTGTTTCTCCAAAGTAGACATATTGCTGACGCAATTCACCACTATTTTTCTCAAGCAGAATGTATTTCAGCCTAAAGTTTTTAATTTCTTCTTTTTTATATCCTGTTTCTTCTTTAATTTCTCTGTAACTTGCTTCCATTGGAGAATTGAGTTCATTAGCTTCCATATGACCTCCAATACCACCCAAAATTCAAAATTAAAGATTTTACTCTTTTCTTTCTTCATCATTAACATTTTGTCTTGATGAATTAAGAATGCCGTAGCCATCTGTCTTACTTCCAACAATAACATCCTTTCCACAATTTCTAATTTTTTATTAAACTAATCTGCTTCGTTTAAGTGTAAACTTTTACAACTTCCTAATTTTAGTTTAACATAAAATGTCAAAATACTTTCGGAAAATTCACATAAATATATCAAAAAATACGAAGACGCACAGTTTAGTTTTGTAAGCTCGATAGCAAAACTAAATTTCCTTAAAATGAAAAAATACGCTATTCTT
>NZ_JBQAFR010000027.1:0-570 GCF_051915945.1 Bacillus cereus group sp. MYBK30-2 | reverse complement strand
CACCTAATATATCAAAGACCGTTTTTTTCTCATATCGATGAGATTTCCGCCCGTTTTGCTGTATGAGATTGAACAGGCGAAGTAACACCTTTGATAGCTCTTGGGTGTTTTTTTGTATAGTTTGGAATAGAAGAAGAAAATAGTCTTTAATCATATATATGGCTTTATACTCACTAAGCTCTCGTTTTTTCTTCATGAGGAGCAATTGGCGCATTTGAAACATGATAGAAGAACAGAGTAGAATGGCAATCAATTGACCATATAAATGACACTCCAATCGTTCTCGTTTTATCTTTTTACAATGATGAATTTGAAAGAATGACTTCCACGTTTTAAATAAAATTTCAATTTGCCAACGCAAAGAATACCAGTCATGTACCTGTCCCATCGGGACAATATCTGTAGGGATGTTTGTCATATATACATTGATACCACTGAGTCGTTTACTACGAGGAGAATACTTCATTCCTTTCTTTTTTTCTCTTATAGCTTGATCTTGTAATCGTTTTTGTTGCTGTTGTTTTGTTAATCGATGAACAATTACACGAGCTGGCACTTTATCAATCATTC
>NZ_JBQAFR010000026.1:0-593 GCF_051915945.1 Bacillus cereus group sp. MYBK30-2 | reverse complement strand
ATACAGTCTGGTAATGATGGCAGAGAGGCCACACCCGTTCCCATACCGAACACGGAAGTTAAGCTCTCTAGCGCCGATGGTAGTTGGGACCTTGTCCCTGTGAGAGTAGGAAGTTGCCAGGCAATTCGGAGGATTAGCTCAGCTGGGAGAGCACCTGCCTTACAAGCAGGGGGTCGGCGGTTCGATCCCGTCATCCTCCACCATTTAGCCGGCTTAGCTCAATTGGTAGAGCAACTGACTTGTAATCAGTAGGTTGGGGGTTCAAGTCCTCTAGCCGGCACCAGTTTTTATTGTACGAGCCATTAGCTCAGTTGGTAGAGCATCTGACTTTTAATCAGAGGGTCGAAGGTTCGAATCCTTCATGGCTCACCATTTTAATAAAATATGCGGGTGTGGCGGAATTGGCAGACGCACCAGACTTAGGATCTGGCGCCTTTGGCGTGGGGGTTCGACTCCCTTCACCCGCACTTTTAATAAAATAACTCATACATGTCTTGCGGAAGTAGTTCAGTGGTAGAATACAACCTTGCCAAGGTTGGGGTCGCGGGTTCGAATCCCGTCTTCCGCTCCAATTTTCAATATGACATGCCGGG
>NZ_JBQAFR010000024.1:0-1720 GCF_051915945.1 Bacillus cereus group sp. MYBK30-2 | reverse complement strand
CACGGAAGTTAAGCTCTCTAGCGCCGATGGTAGTTGGGACCTTGTCCCTGTGAGAGTAGGACGTCGCCAAGCAACTTTAAGACGAGTCAGAATGACTCGTCTTTTTTGTATGCTTTCATACCTTTGTTAATTGCCTTTTAAACTTTTCTAATTGTTTTTCTGTTTTTTTATATCTATGTTTTTAAAAACTACACTTGAGACATTATGTATGGTGTTTTTGATAAGTAGCGTATCTTGTATTTCTTCTACGCCTTTTCAAAAATAAGGGGTTTTCCGTTTTTCTATATCGATATCACTCGTGTAATCCAAATAATGATTGGCCAATATATTCCCTTGTTCATCTATTTGCTTTGATTGTGTGTAGCTTAAGGCAACGTCATTATTTATATGAAACCCCTGTATTACTTCTGTTAAAAATGTCTTATCGCATAAGTCATCGGCCTCTGCGATCCAAATATAATCACCGGTTGCTGCAGAGATTCTTTTTATCCATTGTTTAAATACAGAACCAGAGTTTTTATCATTAACAATATGTTGAACTTTCAGATGGGTCTTATTTTCTTGTGAGAGCAGCTTTTCAAGTGTGGGTACACTTTTATCAGTAGAGGCATCGTCTAGGAAGATTAGTTCGTAAGGGGGTAGGTTTGGTTTAATATTGATTTGACTCGGACAGGTAAAAAAATTTCGTAATTATAGTTTGGTATAATTACACTAATCTTTTTGTAATTATGTTCGAAAAGATCTAATAATTGATAAATGTAATTAAGGAAATTGAATTTTTTTCAATAATTTTTTGGCCAAAGCTCCCCTTTTGTAATCGTAACCCTTCATCTCCAATAAATTCGTATCTTCTTTCTAGCATTTTTGGTAAATCTAAAAAGTCTACTAAGGCACCAGTTTTTTCCGTAACAACATCCTCAAAACCTCCAGCGTTTTTAAACCCTATAACAGGAACCTTTGTATCTAATGCTTCTAAAACAACATTCGGAAAAGAGTCTTCCCTTGAGGTTAATAAATATATATCAGCCCCGGCGTTATATAAGCAGATATCTTGAGTAGGATCGACTAATGTGAAATGGGTATCATGGGATACATAAATTATTTTCCTCTTAACATGCATTTCATAACGCCTCCTAAGTTTATTAGATTACTTGAGTTTCCTCATCGATTTAGTGAATGTAAAGAAGATATAGTGAAGTGTTTTGTTTATAGCCCCCTAGAGGTAAGAGGAAAGGAAGAAATGGTGATTTTAGCTGGGATGTATAAGAATAAAAATGCTATCCTTAATATATGTACTTGCTGACATTTATTCTTTAGAAAATTATTAGTATTGAGCGGGATAGTGCAAACTGACGATTATTAACTTAACTTACAATCTTCCTATGCAAGTTTAAGAATCATTAGGAATGGATTAGAAATTAAGAGAGTTCAATACCTTTTATAATTTATAAAATAAAAACATAAAAAGTATTGACGATTGATTTGTTGAGGTGTAATATAGAACAAGTCGCCGATAGTAACAACGCAGAAAGCGACAAACGAAATAAAAAAACTTAGTTGACATTGAAACATGAAAATGTTAACATGAGGAAGTCGCAAATGAGCGACAAAGTAGTTCTTTGAAAACTGAACGAAACAAACAACGTGAAACGTCAATTTTTATTTTAGATGCTAGACAAACTAACTTTATTGGAGAGTTTGATCCTGGCTCAGGATGAAC
>NZ_JBQAFR010000023.1:0-1737 GCF_051915945.1 Bacillus cereus group sp. MYBK30-2 | reverse complement strand
TTCATCCTGAGCCAGGATCAAACTCTCCAATAAAGTTAGTTTGTCTAGCATCTAAAAATAAAAATTGACGTTTCACGTTGTTTGTTTCGTTCAGTTTTCAAAGAACTACTTAGTCGCTCATTTGCGACTTTCTTATGTTAACATTTTCATGTTTCAATGTCAACTAAGTTTTTTTATTTCGTTTGTCGCTTTCTGCGTTATTATCATCGGCGACTTGTTCTATATTACACTTCTATATACTAATAGTCAACAACTTTTATTCAATTAATAAAATAATAATTCCTGAAGGTATTTTTTATATAATTCCAATGAAAATATAAAAAAAGAACATCCCATTACATGCAAGACGTCCTCTTATTTAAACATTATATATGCACTCTTTAACTTTTAACCGTCTTCATTCTCTTTAATATTTCGATCGCCTGGCGTAAATACATTAATTAATTTGCGTTTATCCGCCCACATCACTCCAAATAGTACTAAACCACCGCCTACTACTATTCTCCACGTTAAAGATTCATTTAATAAAACAATTGAAGCAACAATACTTATTAACGGTAATGCATTTAAATATAATCCACTTACTGATGCCGAAACTATCTCTAGCGCTTTATTCCAAAACCAATATGCTAAAATTGTCGCTCCAATAACAAGATACATGACACTAAGTCCAGCTTTCCAGGTTTCAATCTTAGGGAAACCATAATAAAACATTTCTACCATTGCAAATGGTAATAGAATAATAGCTCCAATAATTAAAGTTAACGTTGTAAAAACATTGTTTGACAAATGTCGTTCTTGTTTCGGACGTTTTAACAATATCGTGTAGAAAGCAAATAAAAAAGTACTCAATAAAATAAGTATATCTCCTATTAAAGACACCTCTTGATCGGCGTTATTAGATGGAATTGTAATAAAGAGCACTCCTATAGCACCTAGTATAATTCCAATCCAATAATTCAGCTGAATTTTCTCTTTCAAAAAGAACGTTGAAAAAAGAATTGTAACTAACGGCAATGCAGCATCAATGATACTAACATGTAATCCACTTGTTAAAGAAATACCATAGGATGTGAACATAAAGTACCCAGCTACACCGGTAAAAGATAGTAAACTCATTCTTTTCCATGGAATATGTTTATGTACAACAGCTTTTTGTATTTGGTTAAATGAGAAAAGTATACAAATTCCACCTGCAAAGAAAAGGCGAATAAATAACAAAGTAAACGGTTGAATAGATTCTAATGCCCATTTCGTTGGCGCAATGGCTGTCCCCCATAATATAATAGCCACTAATAACATGCATATTTCTTTCATAATTCCCCACACCCATCAAAAAATATATGTTAGCTACCTTAATTATAGATTTTTTCTTATACAAAATCCCTTAAAAGCACAAAAGGTTATGTGAAAAAGAACTGGATAGCTATTTTTCACATAACCTTTTCATATAAGATCAAAAATATTTTTGTTCATACCACAACTAAATCACTATAAAAAAGGTAATTCTTACCTTCGACTAATATTTAAACGTATTATTTTATAACCTTCTTATCACTTTATCATCCAAATCTTATTATATACAGCCTCTATCTCCTTCTTTTTTCCTCTTTAGCGTTATTACATTTATGGATTTTAACATTTGGTAAATAAAAATAAACACAAAAAAACCTAAGTCGAAACGACTTAGGTTTTTGCTTGGCGACGTCCTACTCTCACAGGGACAAGGTCCCAACT
>NZ_JBQAFR010000022.1:0-2284 GCF_051915945.1 Bacillus cereus group sp. MYBK30-2 | reverse complement strand
AGGTTAAGCTGAAGAGGCGGAGCCGCAGCGAAAGCGAGTCTGAATAGGGCGTTTAGTACGTGGTCGTAGACCCGAAACCAGGTGATCTACCCATGTCCAGGGTGAAGTTCAGGTAACACTGAATGGAGGCCCGAACCCACGCACGTTGAAAAGTGCGGGGATGAGGTGTGGGTAGCGGAGAAATTCCAATCGAACCTGGAGATAGCTGGTTCTCCCCGAAATAGCTTTAGGGCTAGCCTTAAGTGTAAGAGTCTTGGAGGTAGAGCACTGATTGAACTAGGGGTCCTCATCGGATTACCGAATTCAGTCAAACTCCGAATGCCAATGACTTATCCTTAGGAGTCAGACTGCGAGTGATAAGATCCGTAGTCAAGAGGGAAACAGCCCAGATCGCCAGCTAAGGTCCCAAAGTGTGTATTAAGTGGAAAAGGATGTGGAGTTGCTTAGACAACTAGGATGTTGGCTTAGAAGCAGCCACCATTTAAAGAGTGCGTAATAGCTCACTAGTCGAGTGACTCTGCGCCGAAAATGTACCGGGGCTAAATACACCACCGAAGCTGCGAATTGATACCAATGGTATCAGTGGTAGGGGAGCGTTCTAAGTGCAGTGAAGTCAGACCGGAAGGACTGGTGGAGCGCTTAGAAGTGAGAATGCCGGTATGAGTAGCGAAAGACGGGTGAGAATCCCGTCCACCGAATGCCTAAGGTTTCCTGAGGAAGGCTCGTCCGCTCAGGGTTAGTCAGGACCTAAGCCGAGGCCGACAGGCGTAGGCGATGGACAACAGGTTGATATTCCTGTACCACCTCTTTATCGTTTGAGCAATGGAGGGACGCAGAAGGATAGAAGAAGCGTGCGATTGGTTGTGCACGTCCAAGCAGTTAGGCTGATAAGTAGGCAAATCCGCTTATCGTGAAGGCTGAGCTGTGATGGGGAAGCTCCTTATGGAGCGAAGTCTTTGATTCCCCGCTGCCAAGAAAAGCTTCTAGCGAGATAAAAGGTGCCTGTACCGCAAACCGACACAGGTAGGCGAGGAGAGAATCCTAAGGTGTGCGAGAGAACTCTGGTTAAGGAACTCGGCAAAATGACCCCGTAACTTCGGGAGAAGGGGTGCTTTCTTAACGGAAAGCCGCAGTGAATAGGCCCAAGCGACTGTTTAGCAAAAACACAGGTCTCTGCGAAGCCGTAAGGCGAAGTATAGGGGCTGACACCTGCCCGGTGCTGGAAGGTTAAGGAGAGGGGTTAGCGTAAGCGAAGCTCTGAACTGAAGCCCCAGTAAACGGCGGCCGTAACTATAACGGTCCTAAGGTAGCGAAATTCCTTGTCGGGTAAGTTCCGACCCGCACGAAAGGTGTAACGATTTGGGCACTGTCTCAACCAGAGACTCGGTGAAATTATAGTACCTGTGAAGATGCAGGTTACCCGCGACAGGACGGAAAGACCCCGTGGAGCTTTACTGTAGCCTGATATTGAATTTTGGTACAGTTTGTACAGGATAGGCGGGAGCCATTGAAACCGGAGCGCTAGCTTCGGTGGAGGCGCTGGTGGGATACCGCCCTGACTGTATTGAAATTCTAACCTACGGGTCTTATCGACCCGGGAGACAGTGTCAGGTGGGCAGTTTGACTGGGGCGGTCGCCTCCTAAAGTGTAACGGAGGCGCCCAAAGGTTCCCTCAGAATGGTTGGAAATCATTCGTAGAGTGCAAAGGCATAAGGGAGCTTGACTGCGAGACCTACAAGTCGAGCAGGGACGAAAGTCGGGCTTAGTGATCCGGTGGTTCCGCATGGAAGGGCCATCGCTCAACGGATAAAAGCTACCCCGGGGATAACAGGCTTATCTCCCCCAAGAGTCCACATCGACGGGGAGGTTTGGCACCTCGATGTCGGCTCATCGCATCCTGGGGCTGTAGTCGGTCCCAAGGGTTGGGCTGTTCGCCCATTAAAGCGGTACGCGAGCTGGGTTCAGAACGTCGTGAGACAGTTCGGTCCCTATCCGTCGTGGGCGTAGGAAATTTGAGAGGAGCTGTCCTTAGTACGAGAGGACCGGGATGGACGCACCGCTGGTGTACCAGTTGTTCTGCCAAGGGCATAGCTGGGTAGCTATGTGCGGAAGGGATAAGTGCTGAAAGCATCTAAGCATGAAGCCCCCCTCAAGATGAGATTTCCCATAGCGTAAGCTAGTAAGATCCCTGAAAGATGATCAGGTTGATAGGTTCGAGGTGGAAGCATGGTGACATGTGGAGCTGACGAATACTAATAGATCGAGGACTTAACCATATAATATG
>NZ_JBQAFR010000021.1:0-2623 GCF_051915945.1 Bacillus cereus group sp. MYBK30-2 | reverse complement strand
ACTTGTTTGCCGCTCATTTGCGACTCCCTTATGTTAACATTTTCATGTTTCAATGTCAACTAAGTTTTTTTATTTCGTTTGTCGCTTTCTGCGTTGTTGCTATCGGCGACTTGTTCTATATTACACTTATGTATGTTAATAGTCAATGGTTTTAAATATTTTTTTATAAAAATATGAATTAACTATACCAACAAGCCGTTAGCACAAAAATAGTGCACTTGAACGTAACTTTCTCAAAATAAACTAAATACGAATAACCTATAGAAGTTACTGTAGGTTATTCGTATTTAGAAGTTATTAATATACGTATGACATTTAAAATTTATCCCTCTGTACATTATGTACACCATAATAGAAAGAACTAAATATTATTCCTTTGGAGGTATCGAGCAGCTTCCATCTGTACAATAAGCATCGGTTGTACTATTTATTGAAAGATTTTGAGGTTCAGGCTTAGGATTTTCTTCTTCCCACACCTGTTGAAGTGCACCAACAAAGGCTTCAAGTGGTTGCGCGCCTGAAATAGCATATTTTTGATTAACAATAAAATAAGGTACTCCCGTAATTTTATATTGCTGAGCAATCGCTTCGTCAATTCTAACTTCATTCGCATACGCATTTTTATTATTAATAACGTTTAAAGCTTCTTTCTTATCTAAACCTGAAGTTTCAGCGATAGTAGAGAGCGTTTCCGCATCACTTAAGTTTCTCGATTCAGTGAAATATGCAAAAAGTAGATTTTCTGTAATCTCTTTTTCTTTCCCCTGATCCTTTGCAAATTTCGCCAAACGATGTGCATCAAAAGTATTTGTTGGTTTCATCTCTTCAAAATTAAAACTTAAACCTATACTAGCTGCGTGATTGCCTATTTGTATATTATTACGATTAGCTTCTTCAACACTAATCCCATACTTTGATGCAATTACTTCATTAATACTTGTTCCAGAATAGATTGGAGTATTTGGGTCTAACTCAAAACTTTTAAACTCAACTTCAACGTCATCCCTATGTGGAAATTTTTCTAAAGCCATCTCTAATCTACGCTTCCCAATATAACAAAACGGACATACAAAATCAGACCAAACTTCAATTTCCATATTCACACCTCTTCACAATTTCATTTCCAATCATTGTAGCACCGAGATTAAGGAATTCAAAAATTTTTGCTCCAAAACCTCCATATAGTACAACCAAAAATACATTTATAACGGAATACCTAAATAACAAAAAAAGACGATAATCAAAAGGATAAAATACTCCCTTCCGATTATCGTATATAAACAGGAAACAACTTTAATTATGCTGGAATATACTTCTCTACGAACTTCCATATAGTATTCCAATATTTATTTGAATCCACTTTCTCGGCTTCTCCATGCCCCGCACCTGGAACAATTAATTTCTCTTTTTCTACTTTTGCAGCATTATACACCTCATCCAACATTTCAAAAGGAACAAATGTATCAGCATCCCCATGAATGAATAACATAGGTGTTTTACTTTTCGCAACTTGTTTTACAGCTGAAGCCTCTTTCAAATCATATCCAGCCCTCAATTTAGTAACTGTATTGGCCGCATTCATAACAGGAAATTTAGGCAAGTGGAATAAATCTTTTAGTTGATACGTGAATTCATCAATAACAGTTGAATATCCACAATCTTCAATAATAACTTTAACATTAGAAGGTAAATCTTCCCCAGAAGTCATCATAACAGTTGCTCCACCCATAGAAATACCAAATAGAGCTATTTCAGCATTAGGATCTTCCTTTAAAATTTGTTGAATCCACAGCAGAACATCTTTACGATCATGCCATCCCATACCGATATAATCCCCTTCACTATTTCCATGTCCACGAAGGTCTGGCGCTATGACATTATAACCTTGTTCATGAAAATTCCGGATATATTTCGTCATTGCTGATGCCCTGCCATCATATCCATGAACTACAATGGCCCATTTATGGCTAGATTGTTCATTCATATATTCATAACCTGTTAAATTTAGCTTATCAAAAGAACGTATAGTTAATTTGTTAGGTTTATATTTTGATACAAAGTTTGCATTCTTTTCTTCATTCGTAGCCAATACATCTCCCGATGCATTCACTGTTTCCGTTAAGTGAGGATTATCCTCCAAAAATTCTTTTTCTTGTTTCGCATTCAATGCATAATTATAGAAATAATTCCCGACTAACATATACGCAATTGCTAGAAGGGCTAAAACTACTATAGTAATTTCACCTATCTTTTTCATATTATCTCCTTTTTCAAAATTAAATCTTCTCATATTAAAGTACTTCAAAAAAATAACTGTACTATTTTAACACACCAATGAATCGTATCTATAAGAAATAAAATAGAAAATCTTAAATTACATATCAAAAATCATGGGAGAAATTGAATAAAAAATTATATGGATATGTAATCACAAATCTTAAAAGAATGGGGAATACTTAAAATCTAAAGTGGTATTTGGGGTTAGTAAGAAGTTATTTCTAACGAAATATACACAAAAAAGACGAGTCATTCTGACTCGTCTTAAAGTTGCTTGGCGACGTCCTACTCTCACAGGGACAAGGTCCCAACTACCATCGGCGCTAGAGAGCTTAACTTCCGTGTT
>NZ_JBQAFR010000020.1:0-3635 GCF_051915945.1 Bacillus cereus group sp. MYBK30-2 | reverse complement strand
TAGAAGGAACAAAAACGTGGAACGATAATAACGCAACAGATCGTCCAAACACAATCAAAGTAGACCTACTACAAAACGGTAAAGTAGTAGATACAAAAGAAGTAACAGCAGCAACAGAATGGAAGTACACGTTTGAAAAACTGCAAGCATACGATACAAACGGAGTAGCGTACAAGTATGAAGTGAAAGAACAAGCAGTACCAGGATATGAATCTAAAGTAAGTGGTACTGACATCACAAATACAAAAGTAGGCAACACAAAAGTAGAAGGAACGAAGACATGGAACGACGATAACGCGAAAGATCGTCCGGAAATGATCAAAGTAGACCTACTACAAAATGGTACAGTGATTGCGACGCAAGAAGTAAGCAAAGCAACAGGTTGGAAATATGAATTCAAAGATTTAGCAGCGTATGATGAAAATGGAGTAGCGTACAAGTATGAAGTGAAGGAACAACCGGTGGCTGGATATGAATCCAAAGTAAGTGGTACTGACATCACAAATACAAAAGTAGGCGAAACAAAAGTAGAAGGAACGAAAACATGGAACGACGATAATGCGAAAGATCGTCCGGAAATGATCAAAGTAGACCTTTTACAAAACGGTAAAGTAGTAGATACAAAAGAAGTAACAGCAGCAACAAACTGGAAGTATACGTTTGAAAAGCTACAAGCATACGATGAAAATGGAGTAGCGTACAAGTATGAAGTGAAAGAACAGCCAGTAGCAGGATATAAATCCGAGGTAAAAGGTTATGACATTACGAATACAAAAGTAGCGAAATTGACAGTAGAAGGAACAAAAACGTGGAACGATAACAACGCAACAGATCGTCCAAGCTCGATTAAAGTAGACTTACTACAAAACGGTAAAGTAGTAGATACAAAAGAAGCAACAGCAGAAACAAACTGGAAATATGCATTTGCAGATGTAGAAGCATATGACGCAAATGGAGTAGCGTACAAGTATGAAGTGAAGGAACAGCCAGTAGCGGGATACCAATCTGACGTACACGGTTATGACATCACAAATACAAAAGTAGGCGAAACAAAAGTAGAAGGAACAAAAACGTGGAACGATAATAACGCAACAGATCGTCCAAGCTCGATTAAAGTAGACTTACTACAAAACGGTAAAGTAGTAGATACAAAAGAAGTAACAGCAGCAAATGAATGGAAGTACACGTTTGAAAAACTACAAGCTTACGATGCAGAAGGTAAGGCATACAAGTATGAAGTGAAAGAACAAGCAGTTGAAGGATATAAATCCAAAGTAAACGGTTATGACATCACAAATACAAAAGTAGGCGAAACGAAAGTAGAAGGAACAAAAACGTGGAACGATAACAATGCAACAGATCGTCCAAGTTCGATTAAAGTAGACTTACTACAAAACGGTAAAGTAGTAGATACAAAAGAAGTAACAGCAGAAACAAACTGGAAGTATACGTTTGAAAAGCTACAAGCATACGATGCAAACGGAGCAGCGTACAAGTATGAAGTGAAAGAACAAGCAGTACCAGGATATGAATCCAAAGTAAATGGTACTGACATCACGAATACAAAAGTAGGCAAAACAAAAGTAGAAGGAACGAAAACATGGAAAGATGATAATGCGAAAGATCGTCCGGAAATGATCAAAGTAGACCTTTTACAAAATGGTACAGTGATTGCGACGCAAGAAGTAAGCAAAGCAACAGGCTGGAAATACGAATTCAAAGATTTAGCAGCGTATGATGCAGAAGGTAAGGCATATAAGTATGAAGTGAAAGAGCAAGCAGTACCAGGATATGAATCCAAAGTAAGTGGTACTGACATTACAAATACAAAAGTAGGCGAAACAAAAGTAGAAGGAACAAAAACGTGGAACGATAATAACGCAACAGATCGTCCAAACACAATCAAAGTAGACCTACTACAAAACGGTAAAGTAGTAGATACAAAAGAAGTAACAGCAGAAACAAACTGGAAGTATACGTTTGAAAAATTACAAGCTTACGATGCAGAAGGTAAGGCATACAAGTATGAAGTGAAAGAACAAGCAGTTGAAGGATATAAATCCAAAGTAAACGGTTATGACATCACAAATACAAAAGTAGGCGAAACGAAAGTAGAAGGAACAAAAACGTGGAACGATAACAATGCAACAGATCGTCCAAGTTCGATTAAAGTAGACTTACTACAAAACGGTAAAGTAGTAGATACGAAAGAAGTAACAGCAGAAACAAACTGGAAGTATACGTTTGACAAACTCCAAGCATACGATGCAAACGGAGTAGCGTACAAGTATGAAGTGAAAGAACAACAGGTAGACGGATACAAATCCGAAGTAAACGGTTATGACATCACGAATACAAAAGTAGGCGAAACAAAAGTAGAAGGAACGAAAACATGGAAAGACGATAACGCGAAAGATCGTCCGGAAATGATCAAAGTAGATCTTTTACAAAACGGTAAAGTAGTAGATACAAAGGAAGTAACAGCGGCAACAAACTGGAAGTATACGTTTGACAAACTCCAAGCATACGATGCAAACGGAGTAGCGTACAAGTATGAAGTGAAGGAACAGCCGGTACCAGGATATGAATCAAAAGTAAAAGGTACTGACATCACAAATACAAAAGTAGGCGAAACAAAAGTAGAAGGAACAAAAACGTGGAACGATAATAACGCAACAGATCGTCCAAGCTCGATTAAAGTAGACTTACTACAAAACGGTAAAGTAGTAGATACAAAAGAAGTAACAGCAGCAAGTGAATGGAAGTACACGTTTGAAAAACTCCAAGCATATGATGCAAACGGAGTAGCGTACAAGTATGAAGTGAAAGAACAGCCAGTAGCCGGATATGAATCCAAAGTAAGTGGCACTGACATCACAAATACAAAAGTAGGCAAAACAAAAGTAGAAGGAACGAAGACGTGGAACGACGGAAATGCAACAGACCGTCCGACAATGATCAAAGTAGACTTACTACAAAACGGGAACGTGATTCAAACACAAGACGTACTAGCAGTAATGGGTTGGAAATATATATTCGCAGATTTAGAAGCATATGATGCGGAAGGTAAGGCTTACGAGTATACAGTGAAAGAACAGCCAGTAGCTGGATATGAATCCAAAGTAAGTGGTACTGACATCACAAATACAAAAGTAGGTCAAGCAAAAGTAGAAGGAACGAAAACATGGAAAGACGATAACGCAACAGATCGTCCGGAAATGATTAAGGTAGACCTACTACAAAATGGTACAGTGATTGCGACGCAAGAAGTAAGCAAAGCAACAGGTTGGAAATATGAATTCAAAGATTTAGCAGCGTATGATGCAAACGGAGTAGCGTACAAGTATGAGGTGAAGGAACAACCAGTAGCGGGATATAAATCCGAAGTAAAAGGTACTGACATTACAAATACAAAAGTAGGCGAAACGAAAGTAGAAGGAACAAAAACGTGGAACGATAACAATGCAACAGATCGTCCAAGCTCGATTAAAGTAGACTTACTACAAAACGGTAAAGTAGTAGACACAAAAGAAGTAACAGCAGAAACAAACTGGAAGTATACGTTTGAAAAGCTACAAGCATACGATGAAAATGGAGTAGCGTACAAGTATGAAGTGAAAGAACAACCAGTAGCT
>NZ_JBQAFR010000019.1:0-4031 GCF_051915945.1 Bacillus cereus group sp. MYBK30-2 | reverse complement strand
CAAACTCTCCAATAAAGTTAGTTTGTCTAGCATCTAAAAATAAAAATTGACGTTTCACGTTGTTTGTTTCGTTCAGTTTTCAAAGAACTTGTTTGCCGCTCATTTGCGACTTCCTTATGTTAACATTTTCATGTTTCAATGTCAACTAAGTTTTTTTATTTCGTTTGTCGCTTTCTGCGTTGTTGCTATCGGCGACTTGTCTTATATTACACCTCTATAGACTAATCGTCAATACCTTTTTATAAAGATATTTAATTTAATATTTCTACACTCTTTTAGCTAGATAAAATCCTACAAAAATTTCATTATCGGGAAACCATCTTCTACTTCACTTTGCTAATCTATTCTTCCAAAACATATTCAATTCAATTTAATTTAAACCTTTCTTCCTTAAAGGACCCCATTCGTATGCTGCTCAGCCTTATAAAATCTACAAGTGGAAATATTGAAGTATTCGGAGAGGATTTATTTCAAAATCAAAAAGACATTTTAAGAAGAATTGGTTCTATCGTTGAAGTTCCAGTTTTTTATGAAAACTTATTAATTAACGCAAAGATAATTGGAGTGCACAAGAAAAATGCAATTGAAGAAGCATTAGAAATTGTAGGCTTGCAGCACGAAACAAAAAAATTAGTAGGAAAGTATTCTTTAGGAATGAAACAGCGCTCAGGAATTGCACGTGCTCTTCTCCATTATCCCGAACTACTCATACTAGATGAGCCAACTAACGGGCTCGATCCAATCGGTATTAAAGAAATGCGAAAACTTATTAAAGCTTTAGCTCAAGAAAGAAACATAACAATACTCATTTCTAGTCACATACTAGCCGAGGTGGAACAACTAGTCGATCGTATGGGAATTATTCATGAAGGAAAGTTACTAGAGGAGATTTCTCTTGATACGCTGCGTAAAGCAAACCGTAGGTACATAGAATTCCAAGTGAATAATGACAATAAAGCTGCGATGCTATTAAAAAATCATTTTCAAATTTTTGATTTTTGATTGTGAAGTACATGATAAAAGGAATATTCGCGTTTACTCTCACTTTGGACAGCAAGGACGCATTAACAGGGCGTTTGTTCTTAATGATATTGAAGTATTAAAAATGATGATAAGCGAAGACAGATTAGAAGATTATTTCACCAAGCTAGTATGTAAGGTTACAAGCTATACTTGAAATCCGAACCTAATAATAGCATTTCTTCTTTAAACACATATACTGATTGAACTACTCCCACTTAACGACCTTATGACCTGTTTGAAATCGGAGATTCCTGCAAACATCGATGTATCCATCAGTTATCTTAGCAGACCCTGCCCGTAATTCCTACGGTGAGAACTGAAGTGTCTTGTACATATCACATCTTCACGCAAATTGAGGGAGGAATCTTCTGTCGGAAAACGATCAAAAATACGTACCTCAATTAATTGAGTGTACCCATTACACCAATATAGAACAAACGTTCTAAACCCTTATTATACATCACTACTCCCTTTTATTTATGTAAACTAACTTTTTCACTTGCACTTATCTTCTCTATGAAAGACTCCCAATTATAAGATTTAAAGAGGTTTTATCCTATGTCTATATATAAACAACTGCAACCGTTACCGTTAGAAGAGCAAATTAAATTACTTACAAAGCATTTAGTTTCATTTAATAGTATTAACGGTACCGGCGGCGAAGCTAGTATTATAGATGAACTATATAGCATTTTAAAAAGCTTTCCTTATTTTCAAAAACACCCTGAACACGTATGGATTCAACATGTACCTCATGATCCAATAGGGAGAAAAAATGTATTCGCATTTATAAAAGGGAAAAACACCTCCCCCTCTACTATTATTTATCATTCACATCTAGATACAGTTGGTATTGAAGATTTCAGATCGTTAAAAGAGCATGCCCTCTCTCCTGAAATACTCGAGCGATATTTCCAAACCTACAAAGGTAATATAAGTGTTCAAACTGACGCAAATTCTGGAGATTGGTTGTTCGGCCGTGGTTCTCTTGATATGAAAAGTGACGCTGCTATTCATCTAGCTAATATATTATACTTCTCAGAACATATTCATTTACTAGAAGGAAATCTACTTCTCTTATTCAACGGAGATGAAGAAGGCGAACATCGTGGTATTATCTCTGCCTTAACCGAACTTGAAAGACTAAAGCAAGAAAAACAATTACAGTATCGTTTGGCTATTAATAATAATTTCATAACACCTTTATATGACGGAGATATTCAGCGCTACATTTATACAGGAACTGCAGGCAAACTTCTTCTTTGTTTCTATATTTACGGAAGGGAAGTACATGTAGGTGATACATTGTCGGGTATTGATCCTAATTTTATTGCAGCCCAAATCACAAATAGGCTACATAACAACTATAAACTAACTGAATTTATTCGCGATGAACTCGTTCTCCCTCCAACTTGTTTATATCAGCGTGATAATAAAGAGAAGTATACTGTTCAAACAGCAACAAGTAGCCAATTATACTTTAATTACTTTATTTATGAAGCTACACCAAAAAAGATTCTTTCCCGACTATTAGAAGAAACGAGTAAAGCCTGTAAAGAGGCTGAACACTATTTACAGGAGCAGTTCGAACATTACTTACTCATAACAGGTCTTCCCACTCGAAAACTTTCTTTGGAAATTGAAGTAATAAGCTATGCAGACTATATAAAAAAATTAAGGAATCTAAACATTAACCCAGACATTATTATTCAAGATGTTATACGAGAAAGTAATAAACAAGATTTGCGAGAACTATATTTTGAAATTATCGCCACTCTTCAACAGCTAGATCCAGAAAAGAAAGCGCGCGTTATTATCTTTTTCGCTCCACCATTTTTACCACATAACTACTTAAAACAAACAAATGAAGGAAATAATCTATTACAAAGTACGATCCAATCCATATTGAAGAATATGCAAACTGAGACAGGAGAACAATTTGTATTAAAAAATTCTTTCCTTATTTAGCAGATGGTAGCTTCTTGTCTATTCACGAAACTGACGAAGAGTTAAAACCATTATTAGAAAACTTTCCTAAATGGGAACAACTATATTCATTACCGTACGAAACAATTCGGAAATTAAACATCCCTTCTATTAATATGGGGGTCTACGGGAAAGATGGCCATAAATGGACAGAACGGGTTTACAAACCATATTCATTCAGCGTATTACCTGTATTAATTCGCAACACAACGATACAAATTTTAAATGAGTACAAAACCATTACAAATAAGCAGATTGCTCAGGGATTATAAAGAGAATTAATATTAACTAAAGTGAGGTAACGATACAAATGAATCCATTAGCCCAAGCATATTGGGATACTTATTGGGGGGACAATGCAAAGCCGAAATCTGTTACAGCTTGGCAATTCGGTGATTCCCCTGATTATCTCGCACAGTTAGTAATTGATGGTGTAAAAACAGCAACATGCTCCGGTCATATTTTTTATGAATTAGAAAACGAACCGCTACCAACAAACGATGATTATAGTATTGTACTCAATAGCCAAGGTGAACCTGTAGCTATTATTAAGACAATAGAAGTAACTGTAACACCAATGAATGAAGTAGCCGAAGAATTCGCTATCGCTGAAGGTGAAGGAGATCGTACTTATAATTATTGGCGGGATACCCATATTCAGTTCTTTACAAAGGAGTTAAATGAGCTTGGCCTTAGCTTTTTTGAAGATATGCTACTCGTTTGCGAACGTTTTGAGCTTATCGATATAAAGAATAAAGTGAAACTATAACAAATAGAGGTTTTATCGGGAATTCATGTTGTATAAATGCCCTTACTTTTACACAAATAAGCTTGTTATCTATGACTAAAGAAACCCATAGATAACAAGCTTATTAAATACAAAAAAGACGAGTCATTCTGACTCGTCTTAAAGTTGCTTGGCGACGTCCTACTCTCACAGGGACAAGGTCCCAACTACCATCGGCGCTAGAGAGCTTAACTTCCGTGTTCGGTATGGGAACGGGTGTGACCTCTCTGCCATC
>NZ_JBQAFR010000018.1:0-14918 GCF_051915945.1 Bacillus cereus group sp. MYBK30-2 | reverse complement strand
TCTCCAATAAAGTTAGTTTGTCTAGCATCTAAAAATAAAAATTGACGTTTCACGTTGTTTGTTTCGTTTAGTTTTCAAAGTTCAACATCGCGTTTCAGCGACTTTTATAATTTAACATTTCGAGTTAAATCTGTCAACAACTTTTTTCTGTCGTTGTTGACGACGCTTATTAATTTATCATATTAACAACCGATAAGTCAACGATTTTTTAAAAAATGCCAAAATAATTTTATCTTGGCATTATATATAGCTTAATAATCACTAATGCAGCAACACCTGGCATCCCTAATAAACTTGATACTGTAGCTGTGCCTATATTAATTGGAATATGAAAATCAAAATATGCCCCTGCAACATTCACAATAAATAATAACGCTATACCTAAAGTAACATGAAAGAGTGCTTTTCCTATAAAACGTATTGGTTTAGCAGAAACACCAAAAACAAGAAAAATAAAAACCAAAGCAAGAATACCAACAATAATAATTGTAGAATTCATTTTTTCCTCCTTATGAATGACCTATACATATCTATTTGTATGGGACAAGACAATAAAAAAGAACATCTACAACATAACTCCTATCACTTCATCTTTATTACTTTTAATTAGTAATAGTTCTTCTCCGTACTAACCATCAACTATATACAACTGATTCTATTCCCACCTTCTCTTTCACCTCTTTATATTTCCAAGGTAAAGCAGGACCTTTGTTTCCAAATAAATCGATAAAAAGTAAAAGGTCCTGCTTTAAAAAGCAGGACCTTTTACCATTGTTCCATCTTCACAGGACGACGCTTCGCTTCTTTTAACAAGAAAAAATATTTCGCCTCTGCTATTTTTAAAGAACAAAGTACATCTTGAGATGGTTCAACACTTTGTTCAACTAGTCTCTTCTGACGTAACCATTCATTCTTCACTTTTTCTAATAATACAATTAACTTATCGTCATACTCTTTACGCAGCTTACCCTTTTTTTGAAAGAACATTTTTGTTTCTCCTCTTATATCTCTCTACGGCCTTCTAAAGCTTTCGATAACGTTACTTCATCTGCATATTCTAAATCTCCACCAACTGGCAGACCATGTGCAATACGAGTTACTTTAATACCCGTTGGCTTTAAGAGGCGGGATATGTACATCGCTGTAGCTTCCCCTTCAATATTAGGGTTTGTTGCTAATATCACTTCTTGTACTGTTTCATCTTGCAGTCTCTTCAATAACTGCGGGATATTTATATCCTCAGGTCCAATTCCCTCCATTGGCGAAATCGCACCACGTAAAACATGATATACCCCTTGATATTCTTTCATTTTTTCCATCGCAATTACATCTTTCGGTTCTTGTACTACACAAACAACCGATTGATCTCTATGCGAATCGTCACAAATATAACAAGGATCGCGGTCAGTGATATGCCCGCATACAGAACAATACGCTAAATCTCGCTTCGCATTCACAAGTGCTTTTGCAAAACCTAACACATCATCTTCTTTCATATCTAATACGAAGAATGCCAGTCGAACCGCTGTTTTCGGTCCGATTCCTGGCAATTTCATGAAACTATCGATTAATTTTGATATCGGTTCTGGATAATGCATACTTCAATATCCTCCTAGAACATTCCACCTGGTAAGTTTAAGCCTTTTGTAAATTTACCCATTGTAGAATTTGAAAGTTCCTCAGCCTTTTTAAGCGCATCATTCGTTGCAGCCAATACTAAGTCTTGTAACATTTCGATATCTTCTGGATCTACAACTTCTTCTTTAATTTTCACTTCAAGAACTTGCTTATGACCATTTGCAATAACAGTAATCATTCCGCCACCAGCTGTACCTTCAACCGTTTTGTCGCCAAGCTCTTCTTGTGCTTTTGCCATGTCCTTTTGCATCTTTTGCATTTGTTTCATCATATTATTCATATTTCCCATTCCGCCACGCATCATAATTAATTCCTCCTAATTATTATTACTCTCTTATTTCAATAAGTTCTTGCCCTACTAATTTTACAGCCTCTTCTATAAGAGGATCTTCTTTTTGTTCTGGGTTTTCTTCAGAATCCCCGCCTTCGCGTTGTAAAAAGTCTTCACGAATTTTACCCCATTCACTTTTCGGGATAGCAATCATATTTAACCTTTTACTTAGCAATTCAAAAAGAGTTTGTTCCAATGTATCCATCGCTTCTCGATTTTCACTAGCCATTTTACAATGAATCTCATATTGAAACGCTAACACATAGGTATCATCTGAAGCCGCTACTGGTTCACTATTTTCTAATAAAACAGCAAACGCTACTTTGTTATGAGACTTGAGCCTCCCTAACAACTCACCCCATACAGCTTTTAACTGTTCTAAATCTTGACGCTTCGCTTGCTTTAACACTTCATTCACTCGTCCGACAGGAATTTTCATACTTCCTGTTCGTACTGGTTTTGGTGTTGCACGCGTCTCTCTTACTTCCGGCTGCACACCAGCGGGCACACCATTCTTTTTAACTTGTTCTAACTCTTTCTCCAGTTGCTGCATCCTGTTCATAATCGCTTGTAAACGATCTGTACCGTTTGCTTGCATCATAAACTGCTGACACAGTTGCACCATAACAACTTCTAAGAAAATTCGTGGATGGTTTGTCCACTTCATCTCCTGTTGTCCCTTACTAAGGGTATGAATAATTTCATAGATTACTTCCGGCTGCATTTCTTCACTTAACGTACGGAATTGATCATCTACAATTACCCGTTCCAACATATGTTCTAATTGTGGTGAAGTTTGATATAAAAGCATATCACGATAATAGTAAATGAAATCCTCCATAAAGCGAACTGGATCTTTCCCTTTACTCATCATCTCATCTATAATACGTAACGCTCTTGATACATCATTTTCACGTATACATTCTACTAGGTTACCTAAATATCGCTGAGATACAGAGCCTGTTACAGCTAAAACGTCTTCACTCGTCACCGTCTCATCACTATAAGAAATTGCTTGATCGATAAGACTGAGTGCATCACGCATACCACCTTCAGCGGCACGTGCGACGATTTGTAGCGCTTCATCTTCTACTTGCGTACCTTCACTTGTCACGACCGTCGATAACCTCTCAACGATATCATTTACTGATATCTTTCGAAATTCAAAACGCTGACAACGTGAAATAATCGTAGCTGGAATCTTATGCGGCTCTGTTGTCGCCAAAATAAAAATAACATGTCCTGGCGGCTCTTCTAAAGTTTTCAAAAGCGCATTAAAGGCACCCATAGAAAGCATATGAACTTCATCAATAATGTATACTTTATATCCTACAGCACTTGGAGCATATTTTACTTTATCTCTTATATCTCGAATTTCATCTACACCGTTATTTGAAGCCGCATCAATTTCTAATACATCTGAAATAGACCCTTGTGTGATTCCTAAACAAGAAGGACATTCATTACAAGGTTCAGCTACCGGAGCATGTTCACAGTTAATTGCTTTTGCAAATACTTTTGCAATTGTCGTTTTCCCTGTTCCCCTCGGACCAGAAAATAAATAAGCATGTGAAGCTTTCTCTTGAAGAAGGGCATTTTGCAACGTTTTTGTCACGTGCTTTTGACCGACTACATCTTCGAACTTTTGCGGTCTCCATGTTCGGTATAATGCTTGGTATGACACGAAAATACGGCCTCCCTCAAAGGTTATTATCTCATTTATTATAACCCATTCTGTTTATAGATTCCAAAAGTTATTTTCCATACAAAAAACCCACCTTAATATAAAGGTGAGTTTTGTATACATATATAACTGCCGTGCACCTTCTGTCGATTACGTACCATAAGCGTTACTCAAGCAGTTAGCTCGGTTCAGGCACTCCTGCGGCACACGAGAAGACCCGCTTATTGCTGCTTCCTTCCGGACCTGACAAGGTTCACGGGGTCCCGTTGCGCAGGACCCAAACGTCAACACCACTTACTTAAGGCAGACCTTACAGCAACATAACCTCGAGAAGGGATTCGGCCTCGCTAGAGCGGATTGCGAGTATAGGGCACCGCTACCTCCCCGCTTAGCACGGCAAAGTTAAAACCAATATTCGGTTGCCTTTAATAAGGCATTATCAGTATAACTTGTTTTTTTACAAAATGCAAATGCGTTAGTTCTCATTACTTTTCTCTAGTTTTTTCGCTTCTTTTCTCTTCTTACGAAGCTCCCTAAAAAAATTTGTTAACAATGTACCACATTCTTCTTCTAGTACACCAGCTACTACTTCACATTGATGATTAAAGCGCTCATCAGTTAAAAGATTCATTAATGTACCTGCACATCCACCTTTTGGGTCGCTTGCACCATATACAACACGTTTTACGCGAGATAAAACAATTCCACCTGCACACATTGGACAAGGCTCTAATGTTACATATAACGTTGCATCTTCTAAGCGCCATGTCCCTAATTTTTTACAAGCTTCATCTATCGCTAAAAGTTCAGCGTGAGCTATAGACCTTTGCTCTGTTTCTCTTAAGTTATGCGCGACGCTAATCACTTCACCGTCTAGCACAATAACAGCACCAATCGGTACTTCTTGTATCGCCTCTGCCTTCTTAGCTTCTTCTATTGCTATTTGCATAAAATAAATATCTTGTTCCATAATATAGTCCTTTCACCCAAAATAAAATACACTTCTTTTCATTTCCTACAGGTGGGATAACTTTTACAAATTCAATCCAACCTAAAGAAGAAAGAGAGGGAATTACATATGAAAAATACAGCCTTGCTCATCATCGATATGATTAATGATTTTCAATTTTCTCACGGACCCACACTAGCACAAAAATGCGAAACCATAAAGAATCCCATTTTACAACTAAAAGAAACGATGAAGTCATTAGACTACCCCGTAATTTATGTTAATGACCATTATCAACTTTGGAGATCTGATATTGATCAACTCATTACTCATTGTACAAATGAGTATAGTGAAAATATTATTCAGGCCATTGCTCCAAGTACTGACGATTATATTTTTATTAAACCACATTACTCCGCTTTTTATGAAACACCTTTAAATTCTTTATTAGGTTATTTAAAAATCGAAAACCTCATTTTAACAGGAATTGCCGGGAATATATGTATCCTTTTTACGGCTAATGATGCTCATATGAGAAATTATACACTTTATGTACCACAGGATTGCATTGCCTCTAACAATGATCAAGATAATGTACATGCTTTAAAAATAATGGAGGCCACATTAAAGGCAAATATTGCACCATCAGCTCAACTAAAATTTAGTTAATACATATCTATTTTCTAACTTTTTATATCAAATTAGTCCGCTCGCTTCCCTCTTGTGCTACAATAATTCTGTTTTGTGTTTTTAGTAGTCACGGTAAATCACTGATTGAAAGGAGGAAACAGCGTGACCGGAGTACCATTTATCACGGTTGAAGGACCAATTGGTGTTGGAAAAACCTCACTTGCGAAGGAAATTTCAACTCACATGCAACTCCACTTACTAAAAGAGATTGTTGATGAAAATCCTTTTTTAGGAAAGTTTTATGAAGACATCGATGAATGGAGTTTTCAAACAGAGATGTTCTTTCTTTGTAATAGATACAAACAACTAGAGGATATTAACATAAAGTATTTGAATCAAAGGAAGCCAGTAGTAGCAGATTATCACATATTTAAAAATTTAATTTTTGCATCCCGTACATTAAAAGATTCTCAATATGACAAGTACATGCAAATTTATCGTATCCTTACACAAGATATGCCTGTGCCAAATGTCATTGTTTATTTAACAGCGAGCCTAGAAACATTACAAAAACGAATTGCAATGCGCGGAAGAGAATTCGAAAAAAATATGGATCCAAATTACTTACTACAGCTTACAAAAGATTACGAAACAGCAATGGATGCTTTCAAAAAGGATCATCCAGATATTCCAGTATTGAAGTTTAACGGAGACGATATGGATTTTGTAAGAAATCCTGATGATTTAAATGTCATCTTATCCGCTCTTCAAAATACTCTCTTGAAGGAGTCGAAATAATAATGAATTTTAGGCAAAAATATGATATACCAAATGACGCAGTTATCACTATTGCTGGAACAGTAGGTGTTGGCAAATCAACTATGACAACTGCATTAGCTAACGCTTTAGGTTATCGTACATCTTTCGAAAAAGTAGATTCCAATCCATATTTGGACAAGTTCTATGCTGATTTCACACGCTGGAGTTTTCACTTACAGGTGTACTTTTTAGCAGAGCGATTTAAAGAACAAAAAAGAATTTTCGAATATGGTGGCGGTTTTGTCCAAGACCGTTCTATCTATGAGGACACTGGTATTTTCGCAAAAATGCATCACGAAAAGGGTACAATGACAGAAACTGATTATGAAACATACAAAGGTTTATTTGATGCTATGGTCATGACTCCTTACTTCCCTCATCCAGACTTATTAATTTACTTAGAAGGTTCTTTCGATGATATTGTCGATCGTATTCAAGAACGAGGGCGTCCAATGGAACAACAAACACCAATTGAGTATTGGAAAGAGATGCACGGACGTTATGAGAACTGGATTAATAACTTTAATTCATGCCCTGTTTTACGCTTAAATATTAACGAGTACGATATTTTAAAAGATGGCGATTCAATTGAACCAATCATTAAAAAAATTGGGCATTTTTTAAAACAAACACGTAAACTTGTAAAATAAAAAACCCGTGCATACGCACGGGTTTTCCTATTAAATTACTTTTTCTTTTTCGTTGGAGCAATAATTTCACTCTCTGGTTTTCCAGCATTAATACGTTGACGAACAGTACTTGTACTAATATCATACGTTTCAGCAATCTCTTTAACAGTCATTTCTTTCCCGTTAATTACTGCTGTTAATACTTTCCCTGTACGTTTTGGAGCTACTTCTTTTTGAACAGCTGGCTTTTCAGCTTTTTTTGGCGCCTCTACTTTTTTCGCAGGTTGTTTTACATTACATGTGCAACCACAAAGTTTACGGAATGTATCATCGCTTATAATGCGCGATACATTTGCACCACTGTTTAAAATTCTATTGTTCTTACAGACAGGACATTGTACATAATATAAAGTTTTTCCATCTAAAGGAAACGTTTGTATAATAAGATCCATGTTGACTCCTTTCATATCTATGAAGATAATCATCGGAATATGAGTGTGTAATAAGGGCATTATGTCCTTACATCATACTTTATGATTGGTTTTAAAATAAAAACTCGTTACGTGTTGGTAACGAGTTCTCCAATCTCCACTTATATGCGCTGTTGTCAATTATATCTGGAGGAGGTAGAGGGATTCGAACCCCCGCGCGACTCTCGCCGCCTGTCGGTTTTCAAGACCGATCCCTTCAGCCAGACTTGGGTATACCTCCATATTGACATCAAATATAATATCAAAAGAAAAACAGTTAGTCAACCCTGCTATGATAAATTATGAGGAAAGGAAAATTTCACTTTCCCTCTCCTTCATTACACTACTGACAACGCTCATAATTACCAATCACTCATACCGATGAATGTTTAAATTTATTTAATAACTGTTTTTCCTCCCATATAAGGGCGAAGAACTTCTGGAATTATAATTGTACCATCTTCTTGTTGGTAGTTCTCTAAAATAGCTGCCACCGTACGCCCAATCGCAAGACCAGATCCATTTAATGTATGAACATGTTCTGGTTTGCCATTTGGCTCACGACGGAAACGGATATTTGCACGTCTCGCTTGGAAAGCCTCAAAATTACTACAAGAAGAAATTTCACGATATGTACCATAGCTCGGAATCCATACTTCAATATCGTATTTCTTCGCTGCTGTAAATCCTAAATCTCCTGTGCACATGCTCATAACGCGATATGGCAACTCTAATAATTGTAACACGCGCTCTGCATCATTTGTTAATTTTTCTAACTCTTCGTAAGAATCTTCTGGTTTCACGAACTTTACAAGTTCAACTTTATTAAATTGATGTTGGCGAATTAAACCGCGTGTATCGCGACCAGCTGAACCCGCTTCAGAACGGAAACATGAGCTAAATGCAGCATATCGTATCGGTAATTGCTCTTTACTTAAAATCTCATCACGATGCATATTCGTTACAGGTACTTCAGCTGTAGGGATTAAGAAATAATCTTCGCTTTCAATACGGAATGCATCTTCTTCAAATTTCGGAAGTTGCCCTGTTCCCGTCATACTTGCACGATTTACCATATAAGGAGGTAATACTTCCTCATATCCATGCTCGTCAGTGTGAAGGTCAAGCATGAAACTAATTAAAGCACGTTCTAATCTTGCACCAGCACCTTTGTAAAATACAAATCGGCTTCCTGTTACTTTCCCAGCACGCTCAAAATCTAAAATCCCTAAATCTGTAGCAAGATCCCAATGTGGTTTTGGTTCAAAAGTAAATTCTTTCACATCTCCCCAAGTACGTGCTACTACGTTATCATCCTCTGTTTCACCTACTGGAGCAGATTCATGAGGGATATTTGGAATAGATAACATTAATCTTTCTAAATCTTCTTCAACTGTACGAAGCTCATTATCAAGATCTTTTACTTTTTCCCCAACTTCACGCATTTCTAGAATTAGAGCTTCCGCGTCTTTCTTTTCGCGTTTTAATACTGAAATTTGCTGAGATACTTCGTTACGTTTACTTTTTAGTTCTTCTGTTTGAACAAGTAACTCTCTTCTTCTCGTATCAAGTTCTTCAAAGCGACCAAAATCCGTTAAATCTTCGCCTCTATGCTGTAATTTTGCTTTTACTTCTTCAAAATTCGTACGTAAAAATTTAATATCAAGCATTATATACTCCTCCTTTTATTTTATAAAACACAAAAAACTCCCGTCCCTATAAACAGGGACGGGAGTTAACCCGCGTTGCCACCCTAGTTGAAAGCATTACCGCTTTCCTCTCAAGTAGAAATAACGGCTCTTCACCGGGAATGCTTACTAATCATAAAGATATTCCACATTCCATTCCAGGATGGATTCACAAACTGTTTCTATCGATTTCCACCAACCATCGACTCTCTATAAGAAACGCCATTTGTTACTATTTCCTATCAACACGCTTATTTTATAAAATTGTTACCATCAATTTACTATAATCTTATACAAGTTGCAAGTTACTTATACAACTTTTTTCATTTTTGCCTCTTTTACCATTTCTACAAAGTATGCTGTTACACGATGATCGTCCGTTAATTCCGGATGGAAAGAAGCAGCTAAAAATGGCCCTTGCCTTACCGCTACCATTCGATCGCCATGCGTAGAAAGTACTTCAACATCATCAGCTACATTTACAACATACGGAGCACGGATAAATACACCAACAAAATCTTCTCCCACACCTTCAATTGAAAGTGCGGCTTCAAAACTATCTTTTTGGCGCCCGAACGCATTGCGCTCAACTGTAATATCCATAGCGCCAATATGCGCTTCTTCATAGCCAATAAGTGTTTTCGCAAGAAGAATCATACCTGCACATGTACCAAACATTGGTTTACCAGACTTCGCAAATGTACGAAGAGGTTCCATGAAAGCATACTTATCGATAAGACGGCGCATTGTTGTACTTTCACCGCCTGGTAAAATAAGACCATCAATCTCTTCAAGTTGTTCTATACGCTTTACAACAACAGCTTCTGCACCACTTGCTTCAACTGATTTTACATGCTCACGAACTGCACCTTGAAGACCTAGTACACCAATTTTCACCATTTTAAAGATCTCCTTTAATTACCATCCACGCTCTTGCATGCGTTGTTCTGGTAATAACGTTGAAATTTCGACACCTTTCATTGCAGTACCTAATCCTTTAGAAAGGCTTGCAATTAGTTCGTAATCTTCATAATGAGTCGTTGCTTCAACGATTGCACGTGCAAATTTCTCTGGGTTCTCTGATTTGAAGATACCAGATCCAACAAATACACCATCAGCACCAAGTTGCATCATTAACGCTGCATCCGCTGGTGTTGCTACACCACCTGCTGCAAAGTTTACAACTGGTAAACGGCCAAGGCGTTTAATTTCAAGTAGTACTTCATAAGGAGCACCAGTATTTTTTGCATATGTCATTAACTCATCTTCACGTAGACTTGCAACTTGACGGATTTCTGCATTGACTTGGCGCATATGACGCACTGCCTCTACAATGTTTCCTGTTCCAGGTTCACCTTTTGTACGAAGCATAGATGCACCTTCTGCAATACGACGTGCAGCTTCTCCGATATCACGGCAACCACATACAAATGGAACTGTGTAATCACGTTTATTTAAATGGTATACTTCATCAGCAGGAGTTAATACTTCACTCTCATCGATATAGTCTACCCCTAATGATTCTAATACACGTGCTTCTACAAGGTGACCGATACGACATTTTGCCATAACCGGAATTGACACAGCACCCATAACTTCTTCAACAATTGTTGGGTCTGCCATACGAGCAACGCCACCTGCTGCACGAATATCTGCAGGTACACGCTCTAATGCCATAACAGCAACTGCGCCTGCCTCTTCTGCAATCCTTGCTTGTTCAGCGTTAACTACGTCCATAATAACGCCGCCTTTTTGCATTTCTGCCATTCCACGTTTTACACGTTCTGTCCCTGTTACATTTGTCATGTACAAAAACCCCCCTAGGTGATTGCTTTTCCCCGTTAAAGGAGAAAATTAAGAATACTCTTACATTCTACCATTAACTATCTAATGCTTGTCTACTACTTTTTCATAAAGTCGGTATGAAAAATAGGAATAAAAAAAAGCTCCTACAATGAGGAGCTTTTAAAACCAACCTTTTACTGTATCAACAGCACCATTCCACATACCACTAAAGAAAGAACCAATTCCGCGCATAGAACGTGTGAACCAGCCCGCTTCTTCTACTTCAGATTTCGTTACAAGGTCTACTTGTAATGATTTCCCTGATAAAAATCCAGGGTCATTGCTATCTTTCGGCGATATAATCATTTGACTAATTGCCACACCTTTTTTAATAGGTGCTTCTTGTTCTTTATTTATTACTTTAAATTCTGTTTTATAAACGTCTTTACTTCCTTTTGGCATTGGAAGGGAAATAGCTTGTTTCGTTTGAACCGCTACATCTTTTTCTTTCGCATTTTTAACTCGTACAGTTTCTTGTCCTTTTACTGCTGAATCTTTTGCATAAGCCTTCTTCACTTCAAAGTTTGTAAATCCGTAATCATATAATTTTTTCGTTTCATCAAAACGTGCTGTATGAGAATTTGTTTTAATTACTACAGAAATTAAACGCATACCATTTCTTTCTGCTGTACCAGTAAAACAATCTCCTGCTTCTGGAGTGGATCCTGTTTTCAGGCCATCTACACCTTCATATTCCTTAACTAATCCTTTTAACATCCAATTCCAGTTAGCCATATCAATTGGATACTTACCGCCCTTTTGGAATGTCATTTTTGGGATTTTTGCTGTCTCTAATGTTTTCGGAAAATCTTGGATAAGATGTTGTGCTAAAATCGCAACATCTCTCGCAGACATTTTATTTTCTTCGTCAGGAGTTGTCCCTTCAGGATGTTGTCCTTTTAAATCTTTGTTCGTTAAGCCCGTAGAGTTTACGAATTTATAATCTTTCAATCCAAACTCTTTTGACTTATCATTCATCATTTTTACGAAATCAACTTCTTTTCCTGCTACTGCTTCAGCTAAAGCAATTGTCGCTCCATTAGCAGAATAAATTGCCATTGCTTCATACAGTTCTTTTACCGTATAAGAACCACCGTTTTCTAGAGGAACATTTGATAATGAACGATCTTGTGAAATTTTATGTGCATATTCAGAAACTTTAACCTTTTGGTCCCACTTCAGTTTCCCTTTTGCTACCGCCTCATTCACTAAGTATTCACTCATCATCTTTGTCATACTAGCAATTGCCAGTAATTCGTCAGCATTTTTTTGATATAAAATCTTCCCAGAATTCGCTTCTACTAAAATTGCCGCACCTGCTTCAATGTTTAAAGCGGCTCCTGTTTCTGCTGATGCATTGCTATATGGTACAAACATGCTACAAGCTAGTGTAAGCACTGTTACCAACGCAATGAATCTTTTGCAAAACATACCTTTCACTTTTGCTACCCCCAATATCTATGTACTCACATAACCGTTATTCTAACATAATCAAAAAAAAATAGACAGAGATATCAAATCTCCGTCTATTTACATATAAGACATTATAATGAGTAGTTTGGAGCCTCTTTTGTAATTTGTACGTGATGAGGATGGCTTTCAAGTAAGCCAGAACCTGACATACGAACGAATTGCGCATTCTCACGTAAGAATTCTAAATCCTGTGCTCCGCAATATCCCATACCTGCACGTAACCCACCAACTAATTGATGAACTGTATCTGCTAAAGGTCCTTTATATGGTACTCGTCCTTCAATACCCTCTGGAACAAGTTTTTTGTTTCCTTCTTGGAAGTAGCGATCCTTACTTCCTTTTTCCATCGCTCCAACAGAACCCATACCACGATACACTTTAAATTGACGACCTTGGTAAATTTCAGTTTCTCCAGGGCTTTCAGCTACACCGGCAAACATACTACCTAACATAACAACGTGTGCCCCTGCTGCTAAAGCTTTAACCATATCACCAGAGTATTTAATACCGCCATCAGCAATAACTGGAATACCGTGTTTACGAGCTTCAGTTGCACAATCATATACTGCTGTTAATTGTGGTACACCAACCCCAGCCACAACACGTGTTGTACAAATAGAACCTGGTCCAATACCAACTTTCACTACATTTGCACCAGCTTCAATTAACGCTTTCGTTGCTTCAGCTGTCGCAACATTTCCAGCGATAATGTTTAGTGCTGGATATTTCGCACGAACTTCTTTTACTTTTTCAATAACACCTTGAGAATGTCCATGAGCTGTATCAAGTACAATTGCATCTACACTCGCTTTTACTAATGCATCGATGCGAAGCATTGCATCAGCCGTTACACCAACTGCTGCTCCAACTAATAAGCGCCCTTGCTTATCCTTAGCAGAGTTTGGGAATTCAATTACTTTTTCAATATCTTTTATTGTAATAAGCCCTTGTAATACACCGTTGTTATCAACAAGAGGGAGCTTTTCAATTTTATACTTTTGTAGGATCTTTTCAGCTTCTTCCAGTGTAGTACCAACTGAAGCTGTAATTAACTTTTCTTTTGTCATTACGTCAGAAATTTTGATTGAGTAGTCTTGGATGAAACGCATATCACGGTTTGTAATAATACCAACTAATTTTCGCTCATCTAAATTATTTACAACTGGCACACCTGAGATACGATATTTTCCCATAAGATGTTCTGCATCAAATACTTGATGTTCTGGAGTTAAGAAGAAAGGATCTGAAATAACGCCGCTTTCAGAGCGCTTTACTTTATCAACTTGCTCTGCCTGTTGCTCAATAGACATATTCTTATGAATGATTCCTAAACCGCCTTGGCGAGCCATTGCAATAGCCATGTCAGCCTCTGTTACTGTATCCATTCCTGCACTAATTAACGGGATGTTTAGCTGTAAGCTTTCAGATAAAACTGTTTTAACACTTACTTCTCTTGGTAATATATCTGACTTTGCTGGTACAAGTAATACATCATCAAAAGTCAAACCTTCTTTAACAAATTTAGATTCCCACATAATTGTTCCCCCCATGATACCAGAAATTATTATTAGTAGCTTATCAATTGGTTAAAATACTGTCAAGAAAGTATATATATGTTAGAATTTTTAGACAATAAAAGGAGCGTAATATATGCATCATACACCTTGCGTTTGGCAGCACTTAAGTTTCTTTTTTTCATCTCAAAATGTACAACGTTATCTTGCCCGTTGTTACGAAAAATCCTCAATTCAAGATGCTGAAAAAAAAAGTTTTGAAAATTGTTATCCCTTTATTTATTACCTAGAACACGGAAAAAATTATTATGAATTATATAAGACAGCCCCCTTCTCCATTCAGCCAATGTTGTTGTTTTATGGAATGAGCCAGCTTTTTAAAGCTTGTTTGTTAACTATTGATCCAAACTATCCAGAATCAACGACCGTTTTAGCGCATGGAGTTACAGCACGTAAAAGAAAGAAACAAGGGTATCATTTTTTGGAAGATGAGGTAAAAATACAGAAAAATGGATTATTTTCTCATGCCGCAGAACAACTGTTTCACATGAAACACTTAGAAGCAGAGAAGTTTAACATGCTAGAACTACTGGGGAAAATTCCTGAGTTACAAAATTTATTTCGCTATAGTCAAAAAGGAACAACATTATATAAAATCGATTCGCCAAATAAAAATGAACTCTCCTTTCCAGTTAATATACTAGATCGACTACATATGACCAAGGAGAGGTTTTCTCGTTACATTGAAACAGCTTGTAAGCATTTATCAATACAACATGTACCTGGGAAAACTAATGAGTCGAATGTGCTTTTTACAGCGCCCATTCAATCATGGAATCCTATGTATAGTACCCCTTTATACTACGAGCATCTTACTGATACTTATTATTTACCACTTACGAGCGATCCTAGAAATCCTAAGCCAGTATTACCTGAACTCCTTGTTCATTACTTATTGCTCTATAATTTAAGCATGATTTCTAGGTATGAAACTGATTGGTGGTATGACTTACTTGGAAGCTACAGCTCCGAGGATTATCCATTCATTTATCAATTTCTCAATATTTCTTCTCAAAAGATCCCTTACTATATTTCGACATTTTTATTAACGGAATCTAGCCTATTTCATGGGAAATAAAAAAACACGAGTCAAATGACTCGTGTTTTAGCTTGCTTGGCGACGTCCTACTCTCACAGGGACAAGGTCCCAACTACCATCGGCGCTAGAGAGCTTAACTTCCGTGTTCG
>NZ_JBQAFR010000017.1:0-15556 GCF_051915945.1 Bacillus cereus group sp. MYBK30-2 | reverse complement strand
CAGGTTCAAATCCTGTCCCCGCAACCAAATGGTCCCGTGGTGTAGTGGTTAACATGCCTGCCTGTCACGCAGGAGATCGCCGGTTCGACCCCGGTCGGGACCGCCATTTTATATAAAGAAAAGAACGAAACAAGTTGTTTCGTATTTTTTTATTTGTTTTAACAAAACTAATAAAGACAGTCAAACTATCCTTAGGAAAACTCCTAAGGACTTTTTTATATATTCAAAACCTGTATAATAAAGAGCAGAGAACATTGTGAGTAAAGTAGGTGAAGTCTGTGAGTAAATATGAAATAACAACAAAATCTTCCGAAGAAACCCAGAGATTATCAGAAAAATTAGGGGGACTTGTAAAGGCACAAGATGTAATTATTTTAGAAGGTGATCTTGGAGCTGGCAAGACGACTTTTACAAAAGGATTAGCAAAAGGTCTTGGAGTGAAAAGAGTCGTAAATAGTCCTACCTTCAATATTATTAAAGAATATAAAGGAAGATTACCGCTATATCATATGGACGTGTATCGTTTAGCGGAAAGTGAGGAAGATTTAGGATTTGATGAGTATTTCTATGGTGAAGGGATTACAGTAGTAGAATGGGCTCATTTAATAGAAGCATATTTACCGAATGAGAAGTTACAAATTAGCTTATTCCATGCTGGAGACGATACAAGGAAAATTGTACTCGAGCCAATTGGAAATCGCTATATTAGATTATGTGAGGAGCTATTACAAGATGAAAGTACTAGCAATTGATACTTCAAATTACGTAATGGGCGTATCCCTTATTGAGGAAGACAACGTGATTGGGGAAATCATTACAAATTTAACAAAAAACCATTCTGTACGCCTTATGCCAGCTGTAGAACAACTATTAAAAGAATGTGGTGTAAAACCGAAAGAATTGACTAAAATCGTTGTAGCAGCTGGACCAGGATCATATACAGGTGTTCGTATAGGGGTAACAGCTGCAAAAACATTAGCTTGGTCACTTCAAATACCGATTGTAGGTGTATCAAGTTTAGAAGTAGTGGCTGCAAACGGTGTTAATTTTAATGGATTAATCTGTCCTTTATTCGATGGACGACGTGGGCAAATTTATACTGGGTTATATACATATGAAGGAGAGAATTTAACTTCTATAGAAGAAGACCGAATTGTTCTTATTGTTGATTGGTTGCAAATGTTAAAAGATAAAGGGCAACCTGTTCTATTTATTGGTAACGATGTTAAATTGCATAAAGAAACAATTGTAGAACATTTAGGTGATCAAGCTGTATTTGCTCCATTTACTAAGAATAACCCAAGACCAAGTGAGTTAGCATTCTTAGGATTACAAAAAGAAGAGCAGGATGTGCATACGTTTGTTCCTAGTTACCTTCGTTTAGCCGAAGCTGAAACAAAATGGTTAGAAAGTCAAAAGAATTAGGGGTCTATAGAAAATGGATATGATATTTAGAAAGATGGCACTCGATGATATTGCTCAAATTGTAGCTATTGAAGAAGTATCTTTTTCAACTCCTTGGACTGCAGATGCCTTTCACCGTGAATTAGAGACGAATGAACATGCACATTATGTTGTGTTAGAAAAAGATGGTCTCGTAATTGGATATTGTGGATTGTGGATAATTCTTGATGAATCACATATAACAAATATAGCTATCCTGCCAGAATACAGAGGTCAAAAGCTAGGAGATGCCTTATTGAAAGAAGTCATTTCTGAAGCGAAAGGATTAGGAGTAAAAACAATGACGCTTGAAGTACGCGTGTCAAATGAAGTAGCAAAGCAGTTATACAGGAAATACGGATTTCAAAATGGTGGGATTCGTAAACGATACTATGCAGACAATCAGGAAGATGGTCTTGTAATGTGGGTGAATATATAATGGAAAAAAATACGATTATACTTGGTATTGAAACAAGCTGTGATGAGACAGCGGTAGCGGTTGTTAAAAATGGAACGGAAATCATTGCGAACGTCGTTGCATCACAAATTGAAAGTCATAAGCGTTTTGGCGGAGTTGTACCAGAGATTGCATCCCGTCATCATGTAGAAGAAATTACAGTTGTGTTAGAAGAAGCTTTAAAAGAAGCGAACATCACTTTTGAGGATATTGATGCAATTGCTGTAACGGAAGGGCCAGGTTTGGTTGGTGCGCTTTTAATAGGTGTAAATGCAGCAAAAGCAGTGGCCTTTGCTCATGATATTCCTCTAGTTGGTGTTCATCATATCGCTGGCCATATTTATGCGAACCGTTTAGTAAAAGAAGTGCAATTCCCGTTACTATCACTTGTTGTATCTGGTGGGCATACAGAGCTCGTTTATATGAAAGAACATGGTTCATTTGAAGTGATTGGTGAAACGCGAGATGATGCAGCGGGAGAAGCTTACGATAAAGTGGCCCGTACATTATCAATGCCTTATCCAGGTGGTCCTCATATTGATCGCCTTGCGCATGAAGGAAAACCAACAATTGATTTGCCTCGTGCGTGGCTAGAACCTGATTCGTATGATTTCAGCTTTAGTGGATTAAAATCAGCAGTTATCAACACTGTGCATAACGCAAAACAACGCGGTATAGAAATTGCACCGGAAGATTTAGCAGCAAGTTTCCAAGAGAGCGTAATAGATGTACTTGTAACGAAAGCGTCTCGTGCAGCAGATGCTTATAATGTAAAGCAAGTGCTTCTTGCTGGTGGAGTAGCTGCTAATAAAGGGCTTCGTGCACGTTTAGAGGCAGAATTTGCACAAAAAGAAAATATTGAGCTAATTATTCCGCCTCTATCTTTATGCACAGATAATGCAGCGATGATTGCGGCTGCAGGTACAATTGCATACGAACAAGGAAAACGCGCGACATTAGCTTTAAATGCAAATCCAGGATTAGATATTGAAGCATAGTTATACACAAAATTAACCACAGATTGTGGATAAAACCCGTATTATCTGTTGATAATACGGGTTTTTTTGTGTACATAAAATGTGTATAACTTTTCGTTCGGTTGTGGATAATGTGGAAAAGTTATTTGGGGGTTTATATTATAAAGGTGGATATGTGCATAAACTTGTGGATAAATCAGGTGAAGTCTGACCTTTAAATATATTCTTTTTGGGGAAATAAAAAACAAGGTAACTTTAGTCAATTAAGTTACCTTGTTAGAGCTATTTTATAAATGTAGTTCTTCCCATTCTGCCATACAAGCTTCAAGTTGTTCTTGTAGTGTGTGCTTTTTAGTTGTAATTTCACTAGCCTTTTCATAATCTGCATATATTTCTGGTAAGCAAAGCTGATCTTCTAATGTAGCAATTTCTTCTTCTAAGCCTAAGATATTTTGTTCTAGTTCTTCAATTTTTCGAGTACGTTGACGCTCTAACTTTTTGCGTTCTTTTTCTTCGAGATAATTTAATTTTTCTTGTGCAACTACTTTTTGAACAGGTACTTCATCTTCTTGTTGTTCAAATTCTGCACGCTCAATCATTTCATTTTTCTTTTCAACGTAGTAATCGTAATCACCTAAATATTCTTGTGCACCTTCTGTTGATAACTCAACAACGGTTGTCGTTACGCGATTAATAAAGTAGCGGTCATGTGAGACGAATAGAAGAGTACCTGGATAATCAATTAAAGCATTCTCCAAAATTTCTTTACTATTTAAATCAAGATGGTTCGTTGGCTCATCGAGAATTAATAAATTTGATTTTTGCATCATGAGTTTTGCAAGAGCTAATCGAGCCTTTTGTCCACCACTAAGAGAAGATACTGGTTTTAATACATCATCCCCTGTAAATAAAAAGTTGCCTAGTATAGTGCGAATTTCTTTTTCGGGTTGCAGGGGATATTCATCCCATAGTTCATTTAAAACTCGCTTAGAAGATGTTAAGTTGGCTTGCTCTTGATCATAATAACCAACAGATACATTTGATCCGAAAGCAACGTCTCCGTGTAATAGCTGTAACTTATTCACAATGGATTTTAATAATGTGGATTTTCCAATTCCGTTCGGTCCAACTAATGCAACACTGTCACCGCGAGTTAAGCGCATATTTACATGTTCAATAATCGGTTCCTCGTCATAGCCAATAGTTGCATCTTTTACTTGCAAAACATCATTTCCACTTTGTTTTTCAATATCGAAGTGGAAGGAGGCTGATTTAGAATCACCTAATGGTCTAGTTAATAATTCCATTCTGTCTAATTGTTTACGGCGACTTTGAGCGCGTTTCGTCGTAGATGCACGAGCGATATTTTTTTGAACAAAGTCTTCAAGTTTAGCGATTTCATCTTGTTGTTTTTCATAACGTTTCATCTCTTGCTCATATAATGCTGATTTTAAGTCTAAATATTTACTGTAGTTACCAACAAATCGTCTGCTTTCCTTATTAGAAATTTCGTATACTTGTGTAACGAGTTTATCTAAGAAATAGCGATCATGGGAAACGATTAAAATCGCACCAGGATAACCTTGTAAATATTGTTCAAGCCACGTTAGTGTTTCAATGTCCAAATGGTTTGTAGGCTCGTCTAAAATAAGTAAGTCTGGTTTAGTTAATAATAATTTCCCAAGAGCTAAGCGTGTTTTTTGTCCACCACTTAATGTAGAAATTGTCGTCTGGTGCGTTTCAACTGGGAAGCCAAGACCACTTAAAATTGAGCGGATATCCGCTTCGTACTGATAACCACCTTGATCTTTATAATCTAATTGTAATTGGTCATAATCAGCTAATAATCTCTCATATGTAGCCGCATTTGAAAAGTTTTCTTCTTTTCCCATCTCTTGCTCTAGCCTTCGAAGTTTTGTCTCCATTTGCTGTAGATGTGTAAAGACGGTTAACATTTCATCCCAAATTGTTAAAGATGTTTCTAATCCGGTATTTTGAGCTAAATACCCAATTGAGACATCTTTCGGCTTTATAATTTCACCACCATCATGAGATAACTCTCCGGCAATTATTTTTAATAATGTAGATTTCCCGGCCCCATTTCGGCCGACTAATGCGATACGATCTTTTGTTTGTACTTCCAATTTTATGTTTGCAAGAATTGTTTCTGCACCGTATAATTTCGAAAGCCCATTCACTTGTAATAAAATCAATGTTTTCACCTCAAATAATTTCTTAACTTTGCCATGTTTATATTTCTCAATCATACTAAAAATAGTGTATAGTTTAAAATAAAGAGAGAATACTTCTTCTCTTTATTATACAAGGAAATTCATGAGTGCTAAACTTCTGAATTTGATTCAAGTATATGAATAAAGATAGGAAGAGAGGAGAGGTTATATGGATCAGCAGAAAATTCCACAGGCCACTGCTAAACGATTGCCTCTATACTATCGATTTATCCAAAACTTATCTCTTTCTGGTAAGCAACGTGTTTCATCAGCCGAATTGAGTGAAGCGGTAAAGGTTGATTCCGCAACTATTCGAAGAGATTTCTCATACTTTGGAGCGTTAGGGAAAAAAGGGTATGGATATAACGTGAATTATTTATTATCATTTTTCCGTGAAACACTTGACCAAGATGATATTACACGTGTAGCGCTTATTGGAGTAGGTAATTTAGGGACCGCTTTCTTACATTATAATTTCACGAAAAACAATAATACAAAAATTGAAATGGCGTTTGACGTTAGTGAAGAGAAAGTTGGAACAGAAATCGGAGGAATTCCTGTATATCATTTAGATGAATTAGAGGAGCGTTTATCAACTGATATACAAGTGGCAATATTAACGGTACCCGCTACAGTAGCGCAAGCTGTGGCAGATAGATTGGCAGAAACGAACGTGCATGGTATTTTAAATTTCACGCCAGCACGATTAAATGTGTCAGAGAATATAAGAATTCATCATATTGATCTAGCTGTAGAGTTACAAACGCTTGTTTACTTTTTGAAAAATTATCCACAATAAAACGCAGAGGAGACAACCTCTGCGTTTTATTATTGTTTTTTCTTTGTGAATTTAACTAAGATAAGGCGAAGTGCCAAATTGAAATCAATTGTTGCCATAACTGCAAATAGTATTGTCCACATATTCCAGATTGTATCTGTCACGTTCGTAATGGCGAAGCGTGTGAAGACACACCCAAGAAGGAAGTACAATGCAGCCATGAACAATGGTGAGTTTCTCATATTAAAAATCCTCCGATAAAGCCTTGCATTTTTTCAGCTTCTTTAATCATTTCTTGAATGTGCTCATTACTTACTACAACTTGAGCGACTGCAACTAATGTATTCATTGCAACATGAGCTGCAATAGGAACGATAATTCGTTTCGTTTTTACGTATAAAAAGGCGAATACGAGCCCCATAGAAGTGTATACCAATAAGTGAGTAAAATCAAAATGAATCGCCGCGAATACAAGCGAACTAATGATAGCTGCAATAAAGAAGTTAAACTTCTTATAAAGTGTGCCAAATAAAATTTTTCTAAATACGATTTCTTCTAAAATAGGCCCTATTATAGATATAACAATAAGGAACCAAGGTGTCGTTCTTGCGATGTCCATAAGCCTTGCTGTATTCTCAGATCCAGGTGTAATCCCTAATAAACGCATTTCAATCATACCGGCAATACTTTGTGAGAACAGTGCTAAGAAGAACCCGATAATAATCCATCCAATTGTAGCTGGAGCAGAAGAGCGCATTTTATCTAAATGCCGGTCACGAATATCTGTTTTAAGTAACCAAAGTACGATACATAATGCAATAAAGAAGCTAATGATTGCCCAATGGCCAGTTATGATTTGACCTTTTTCCTCAATGGTAAATTCTCTATTATCATAGAGGCCTGTTTTTAGGAGAAGTGGTAATCCAACAATCCCAGATAACTGCATTAAAATGTATGTAACGATAATCCACCAATATTGTTTCTTCAAATGGCTTAACCATCCTTTCTAACTCTAGTGTATGAGATAAGGTAGGATAACATGTAAATATCCTATCTGTGATATAAACGTTCAATCGTATTATGATTTTTTTGTAAATCTGTATTTAAAAATGAAATAGGAGACAGGAAAAAGTTGTACGTGTAGCGAAAACAACTTAGGGTGTCTTTCATATTGTAACATACGAGAAGTGGAAACAACGATTCATATAGTAAAGGTAGTAGAAGAAACAACAATTCTATATAGAAACGTTTATATAGTAATTTGCGAAAAAATTATGATTTTTTTACTTGCAAAAGAAATTGAGATTATTTATTATTATAAGTGTGTTAGCACTCGGGAGAGTTGAGTGCTAATAAATAAAATTTACATAACAAAATGAGGAGGTTATTGTTCATGCTAAAGCCATTAGGTGATCGCGTTGTAATTGAACTTGTTCAAGCAGAAGAAAAAACAGCAAGTGGTATTGTATTACCAGACACTGCAAAAGAAAAACCACAAGAGGGTAAAGTTATTGCAGTAGGTACTGGTCGAGTGCTTGAAAATGGTGAGCGTGTTGCTTTAGAGGTAGCAGCAGGTGATCTTATCATCTTCTCAAAATATGCAGGTACTGAAGTGAAATACGAAGGTACAGACTACTTGATTTTACGTGAAAGTGACATTTTAGCAATTATTGGTTAATTATATACATTTAAAAATTCAAGGGGGTCAATTATTATGGCAAAAGATATTAAATTTAGTGAAGAAGCACGTCGTTCGATGCTTCGCGGTGTCGACACTCTTGCAAACGCAGTAAAAGTAACACTTGGACCAAAAGGTCGTAACGTTGTACTTGAGAAAAAATTCGGTTCACCACTTATTACAAATGATGGTGTAACAATTGCAAAAGAAATCGAATTAGAAGATGCATTCGAAAACATGGGTGCGAAATTAGTAGCAGAAGTTGCTAGTAAAACAAATGACGTAGCTGGTGATGGAACGACAACTGCAACTGTATTGGCGCAAGCTATGATTCGTGAAGGTTTAAAAAACGTAACAGCTGGTGCTAACCCAATGGGTCTTCGTAAAGGTATCGAAAAAGCTGTTACTGTTGCAATTGAAGAATTAAAAACGATTTCTAAACCAATCGAAGGTAAATCTTCAATCGCACAAGTAGCTGCTATTTCTGCTGCTGACGAAGAAGTAGGTCAATTAATCGCTGAAGCAATGGAGCGCGTTGGTAACGACGGCGTTATTACTTTAGAAGAATCTAAAGGATTCACAACAGAATTAGACGTAGTAGAAGGTATGCAATTTGATCGTGGATATGCATCTCCTTACATGATTACTGATTCTGACAAAATGGAAGCAGTTCTTGATAACCCATACATCTTAATTACTGATAAGAAGATTTCTAACATCCAAGAAATCTTACCAGTATTAGAGCAAGTGGTACAACAAGGTAAACCACTTCTTATCATTGCTGAAGATGTAGAAGGCGAAGCGTTAGCTACATTAGTAGTGAACAAACTTCGTGGTACATTCAATGTAGTAGCTGTTAAAGCTCCTGGATTTGGTGACCGTCGTAAAGCAATGCTAGAAGATATCGCAATCTTAACTGGTGGCGAAGTAATCACTGAAGAATTAGGACGTGACTTAAAATCTGCTACAGTTGCATCTTTAGGACGCGCTGGTAAAATTGTTGTAACGAAAGAAAACACAACTGTAGTTGAAGGTATTGGAAATGCACAACAAATCGAAGCTCGCATCGGTCAAATCCGTGCGCAATTAGAAGAAACAACTTCTGAATTCGATCGTGAAAAATTACAAGAGCGTCTTGCAAAACTTGCAGGTGGCGTAGCAGTAATTAAAGTAGGTGCAGCAACTGAAACTGAGTTAAAAGAGCGCAAACTTCGCATTGAAGATGCACTTAACTCAACTCGTGCAGCAGTAGAAGAAGGTATCGTTGCAGGTGGTGGTACTTCACTTATGAACGTATACACGAAAGTAGCTTCTATCGTAGCTGAAGGCGACGAAGCAACAGGTATCAACATCGTACTTCGTGCGTTAGAAGAGCCGGTTCGTCAAATCGCAATCAACGCTGGTCTAGAAGGATCTGTAGTTGTAGAGCGCCTAAAAGGCGAAAAAGTAGGCGTTGGTTTCAACGCAGCTACTGGCGAATGGGTAAACATGCTTGAGTCTGGTATCGTAGATCCAGCAAAAGTAACTCGTTCTGCACTTCAAAACGCAGCATCTGTTGCAGCTATGTTCTTAACAACTGAAGCTGTAGTTGCTGATAAGCCAGAACCAAATGCACCAGCAATGCCTGACATGGGCGGCATGGGCATGGGTGGTATGGGCGGAATGATGTAATTCCGTTCGCTCGAAAAACATCCACTTCTATATAGAAGTGGATGTTTTTTTGTGTTTTTGAGAAAAGGAAAATAATTTCTGTAGAATTTTGTCGCTTTCTCTCTTGACCATATTGATACTTCATTGTTAGAATCTAGGAAGATAATATAAAACGATCCTTCATATATCCTCAATGATATGGTTTGAGAGTCTCTACCGGGTTACCGCAAACAACCTGACTATGAAGGCAGTGTGTCTTATATTTATAAAGAGCGGAGACTATCTTTCTTTATAAAGCCAGACCCCTGCCTTTTCTTTGTTATGAGACTAGAGGCGGAGGACTGGCTTTTTTTATTATATTGGTAATGCTTTTCGCCAAATTGGTGAAAATATTTATATACGAGAACTAACGTTGGGGTGATTATTTTGAAGAAGCAACACGATACAATTATCGTTTTAGATTTTGGGAGTCAGTACAATCAGTTAATAGCACGTCGAATTCGTGAGTTCGGTGTATACAGTGAACTTCATCCGCATACAATTACTGCAGAAGAAATTAAAGCAATGAATCCAAAAGGGATTATTTTCTCAGGTGGACCAAACAGTGTATACGGTGAAGGTGCATTACATTGTGATGAAAAAATCTTTGAACTAGGATTACCGATTTTCGGTATTTGTTACGGTATGCAGCTTATGACACAACACTTCGGTGGTAAAGTAGAGCGTGCAAACCACCGTGAGTACGGAAAAGCTGTTCTTAAAGTAGAGAACGAATCAAAATTATATGCGAACCTTCCAGAAGAGCAAGTTGTATGGATGAGTCATGGTGACTTAGTAACTGGTTTACCTGAAGGATTCGTAGTAGATGCAACAAGTGAGTCTTGTCCAATTGCTGGTATGAGCAATGAAGAGAAAAACTTATACGGTGTACAATTCCACCCAGAAGTACGTCACTCTGAGCACGGTAACGATTTAATTAAAAACTTCGTATTCGGCGTATGTGGTTGTTCTGAAGGATGGAACATGGAGAACTTTATCGAAGTAGAATTAGAGAAGATCCGTGAAACTGTTGGAGACAAAAAAGTACTATGCGCACTTAGTGGCGGTGTAGACTCTTCTGTTGTAGCAGTATTAATTCATAAAGCAATCGGTGACCAATTAACATGTATTTTCGTTGACCACGGCTTACTTCGTAAAGGTGAAGCAGAAGGCGTTATGAAAACATTTAGCGAAGGCTTCCATATGAACGTTATTAAAGTGGATGCACAAGAACGCTTCATGAACAAGTTAAAAGGTGTAGAAGATCCAGAACAAAAACGTAAAATTATCGGTAACGAATTCATTTACGTATTTGATGATGAAGCTTCTAAATTACAAGGTATGGACTTCTTAGCGCAAGGTACACTTTACACAGACATCGTTGAAAGTGGTACAGCAACTGCACAAACAATTAAATCTCACCATAACGTTGGTGGACTTCCAGAAGACATGCAGTTCAAATTAATTGAGCCTTTAAACACTTTATTTAAAGATGAAGTACGCGTATTAGGATCAGAACTAGGAATTCCTGATGAAATCGTATGGCGTCAACCATTCCCAGGTCCAGGACTTGGTATTCGTGTATTAGGTGAAATCACAGAAGAGAAATTAGAAATCGTTCGTGAATCTGATGCGATTTTACGTGAAGAAATTATAAAAGCAGGATTAGACCGCGAAATCTGGCAATACTTCACTGCGCTTCCTGGTATGCGTAGCGTAGGTGTTATGGGTGACGAGCGTACTTACGATTACACAGTAGGTATCCGTGCGGTAACATCTATCGACGGTATGACAGCTGACTGGGCACGTATCCCTTGGGACGTATTAGAGAAAATCTCTGTACGTATCGTAAACGAAGTAAAACACGTTAACCGTATCGTGTATGATGTAACGAGTAAGCCACCAGCAACTATCGAGTGGGAATAGTATTATAATAAAAAAGATCCATCTATCGTTTATGTATAGATGGATCTTTTTGTTTTTGCTATTAATACGAACGAAATTAAGGTAATTTATAAAAATGTTCGTTTTTAAATTGACAAAACCACCGCCTCGAGTTAATATGATTATGTAATTGATACGAAAAGTGAATATTATAGCCGTCGTATAATATCGGGGATATGGCCCGAAAGTTTCTACCTAGCTACCGTAAATGGCTTGACTACGAGGCGTTTTTATAAAGATGAGGGGAAACTTGTCTTTGTTTATAGAACGCTTCCATGTATATGCAATGGAAGCCTTTTTTATTTTTATAGATAAAAGAGGGCTAGGGTGAAATGCGGCGAGTAATCATATAACGGGGGAAACGTAGGATGAAACGCTATTTTCAGTTTGATGAGCTCGGTACGAATTATAAGACTGAGTTCATAGCAGGGTTAACGACATTTCTATCTATGGCTTACGTACTATTTGTCAATCCTGCTACGCTGTCACTTGGAAATGTTAAAGGGTTACCAGCAGGTACAGGGATGGATCCAGGTGCAGTATTCGTTGCTACAGCATTAGCAGCAGCGATTGGTTCGTTAATTATGGGTATTTTCGCAAAGTATCCAATTGCTTTAGCACCAGGTATGGGAATTAACGCGTTCTTTGCTTATACAGCAGTGTTAACGATGGGTATTCCATGGCAAACAGCAATTGCTGGAACATTAATGTCAGGTATTATCTTTATTATTCTTACTGCTTCAGGTATTCGTGAAAAGATCATTAATGCTATTCCAGCAGAGTTAAAATTTGCGGTAGCAGCAGGTATCGGATTATTCATTGCCTTCCTTGGATTTCAAAATGCCGGAATTATCGTAAAAAACGATGCAGTTCTTGTTGGATTGGGGGATTTAACAAAGGGCACAACGTTACTAGCGATTTTTGGAGTTGTTACTACAATCATTTTCATGATTAAGAAAATAAATGGTGCAGTTTTCTACGGTATGATCCTTACAGCAATCTTAGGAGTAGCAACTGGATTAATTGATACACCGAAAGCTGTAGTGGGAGCAATACCGAGTCTAGAACCAACGTTCGGGGTAGCGTTAACTCACTTTGGAGACATTTTCACTGTTCAAATGGGGATTGTTATTATAACGTTCTTCTTTATCGATTTCTTTGATACTGCAGGTACGCTTGTAGCGGTTGCGAATCAAGCAGGATTAATGAAGAACAATAAATTACCACGTGCAGGAAAAGCGTTATTTGCAGATGCGATAGCAACTGTAATTGGTGCAATTCTAGGTACATCTACTACGACGTCTTACATTGAATCGTCTGCGGGGGTAGCAGCGGGAGGGCGTTCTGGATTTACAGCAGTTGTAACAGCGGGATTCTTCTTGCTAGCACTTTTCTTCTCACCATTACTAAGTGTTGTGACGCCAGCTGTAACGGCGCCAGCTTTAATTATTGTAGGGATTTTAATGGTTTCTTCTTTAGGAGAAATTGATTGGAATAAATTCGAGATTGCAGTACCAGCTTTCTTTACAATCATTTCTATGCCACTTACGTATAGTATCGCAACAGGGATTGCGATTGGATTTATCTTCTATCCAATTACAATGGTTGTGAGTGGTCGCCGTAAAGAAGTTCATCCAATTATGTATGTTATGGGAGTTTTATTCGTACTATATTTCATCTACGTTCGTAAATAGAAGGGGTTTTTCAAAGGTCTAGACTTAAGGGGAGTCTAGACCTTTTTTGCGTCTTCAGAAAATCTTAAGGATTTCCGAGCGTTTTTCTTCAGAAGTTTTCCTATAATAGAAGTTAGGGATTAAAAAAGTGATGGGGGAGATATTGTGGCACACGAAACAATACTTGTCGTAGATGATGAAAAAGAAATTCGGAATTTAATTACGATCTATTTAAAGAATGAAGGATATAAAGTTTTACAGGCAGGGGACGGAGAAGAAGGGTTACGCATATTAGAAGAAAATGAAGTACATTTAGTCGTATTAGATATTATGATGCCGAAAGTAGATGGTATTCATATGTGTATGAAAGTAAGGGAAGCGAAAGAAATGCCGATTATTATGCTTTCGGCGAAAACGCAAGATATGGATAAAATTTTAGGGTTAACAACAGGTGCAGATGATTATGTAACGAAGCCGTTTAATCCGTTAGAATTGATCGCAAGAATTAAATCCCAGTTACGTCGTTATATGAAAATGAATGGTTTCGCTATACAAAATGAGGACGAGTTAGAAATTGGAGAGATGAAAATAAACATTTCGACCCATAAGGTTATTGTAGAAGGGGAAGAAGTAAAGCTAACTCCGAGGGAATTTTCAATTTTAGAATTGCTAGCCCGTAATCCAGGTATGGTCTTTAGCGCGGAGCAAATTTATGAAAAGGTTTGGAACGAACGATCTTTCCAGTCTGATAATACTGTAATGGTTCATATTCGAAAAGTACGTGAAAAGATTGAGGAGAATCCAAGGAAACCTAGATATATAAAAACAGTATGGGGAGTGGGGTATAAGATTGAAAAAGATATTTAATCCATTTACTTATGTGAGGAAAACAAGACAATTAATTGAGAAATTAGTAAAGAGCGTACGAAAGAGTATAAGAATTCAATTGGTTACTACTTTTGCTGCTTGTGCGTTATTAGGAGTTTTTTTTGCAAAGGGAGCTGCACCATTTTTTGAGAATGCGAATCGTCAAGCAACTATCGATTATCGGGCTGGTATGGAACAAATTAATTACCAAGCTCAAAGAGCGGCAAATAGTTCGGTTCATGAAAATAAATTAGAAGCTATATCCAATATGATCGAAATGGAGAATCAAAATTTAGAGCGAGGAAATAGAGCTTTAAAAATATTGGTTACGGATGAGAGTGGTAAAGTTTTATATAAAACGAAGCAGGCGCAAGAAGAGCAAATCGATTTGCATAATACGATTCGTAATGCAGCATCATTTGCGATCAACTATTCAAATGGTCGAAATGTATTTGAAAATACGAGAAAAGAATTTATAGCTTTTTCACCTATTACAATTGAAGGAAAGAATTTATACATGTTTGTTAGTGGGATTCCAGGTGGTGAAGTAATATATGATACGCAAGAAGGACCGTTTCCATTTTTCATAGGTGTACTTGTATTCATTTTCTCTTTCTTCTATATAACAAAGAGAAAGATGAAGCAAATTGAAGCGATGGCAGAAGGTGTAAAGGAAATAGAAAAGGGGAACTTAGCTTACCGTATTGAGAAAAAAGGTGAAGATGAGATTGCAGCTTTAACTGAGAATATTAACAATATGGCAGAAGAGCTTATGAATAATATAGAAAAAGAGCGTAAGTTAGAAAAGCAGAAAAACGAGCTTATTACGAATGTATCTCATGATTTACGTACGCCACTTACTTCTATTATGGGTTATTTACGATTACTTCGAGATTCTAAATATGAAAACAAAGAACAACATGATGAGTATACGAGAATTGCTTTTGCGAAGTCGGAACAGTTAAAGAATTTAATAGAAGATTTATTTGAGTATACGAAGTTAACGAATGAACAAGTTGTGTTAGAAAAACAAGAAGTATGTGTAAATGAGTTGCTTGAGCAATTAATAGAAGAGTTAGTACCACAGGCGGAAGAGCATGGACTTACATTTGTTAAGAAGTTTCCTGAGGAACGTGCCTATGCAGCGATTGATTCGGAAAAGATGGTCCGTGTATTTGATAATCTATTAATGAACGCGATTAAGTATAGTAAAGATGATGGGGAGATAAAAGTTTCTCTTCAAAGGCAGCGCCGGGATATACAAATTGTAATTGCGAATCATAGTGAAGAGTTTACGAGAGAAGAGTTAGCGAGTTTGTTTGAACGCTTTTATAAGAAAGATCAATCTAGAAGTAGAGTAACAGAAGGGTCGGGCCTTGGATTAGCTATTGCGAAAAGTATTGTTGAATTGCAAGGTGGTAGTATTCGAGCTGAATATGAGGATGGTATTATTCAATTTATCGTCTCGTTACCAATTATAGAAAAATAATAAATGAATAGAATGTTATATGATAAAAAGGCTTATTTTAAAAGAAATAAGTCTTTTTATATTTTTTTAGAAAAACATATTGACGATTAGAGTTTAGAGGTGTAGTATTATACGAGTCGCCGATAGCAACAACGCAGAAAGCGACAAACGAAATAAAAAAACTTAGTTGACATTGAAACATGAAAATGTTAACATAAGGGAGTCGCAAATGAGCGGCAAACAAGTTCTTTGAAAACTGAACGAAACAAACAACGTGAAACGTCAATTTTTATTTTTAGATGCTAGACAAACTAACTTTATTGGAGAGTTTGATCCTGGCTCAGGATGAAC
>NZ_JBQAFR010000016.1:0-21794 GCF_051915945.1 Bacillus cereus group sp. MYBK30-2 | reverse complement strand
GTATTAACAGCATTAATCGTATTTCTATCAAGCGTATTAGTATAATAGAAGTTTTGTAATAAAAATAAGAGAAGGGAGAATGAAAATTATGAACAACGAGCAAGTATTAAACGTAACAAAAGGTGACTTCTTAGGATCAGCAAGCGGAGCAGTAGTATTAACAGCATTAATCGTATTTCTATCAAGCGTATTAGTATAATAAAAGTTTTGTAACCAAAACAGGAGAAGGGAGAATGAGGAATATGAACAAGGAACAAGTATTACAGGTAACAAAAATGGATATTTTAGGATCAGCAAGTGGAGCTGCAGTATTGACAGCGTTTATTGTATTCCTTACAAATGTATTAGTATGATGAATATTGATAACAATAAGTTTTTATACACCTTACGTACCATTATTCTAAAAAAATAAAGACTCTAGCATATTAGTAAATAGTTAATATGTTGGGGTCTTTTTTATTTTTCTCCTATATACACCCTCAATTATTGATATCATCCCTTTATCCCGCAGTAGACTCCCACCTTAAAATGCAGCTGGAACAAAGGCGTTAGGTGGGAGCCGAGCTGCCCGTAAAAGCCCGATTGGTGCGAGCTAATATCGGTGGGGGTGAAAACCCCCCCACTTATTAAAGTTTCACTTTATTTTAAAGAGAAAAAAGTCGAATTTTATATGTAAGAAAAAAAGAGGAATTTGACAGAAAAGATAGAAAATTTTAAAGGTCAGAATTTGTTAGCTTGCTAACTAATTTCTATCAATTAATGTTGGAAGCGTTTTCGGTTAGGTTTAAGTATGGACCATTTAATCTATTTACAGGGGGATGAGGAATTTATGAAACAAAAATCTATGGATACGCTAGCTGCACAAATGGAGGATTTTTTTCCGGTACGTGATGTAGATCATATTGAATTTTACGTAGGAAATGCAAAGCAATCGAGCTATTATCTTGCGAGAGCATTTGGATTCAAAATTGTAGCTTATTCGGGATTAGAAACAGGAAACCGTGAAAAGGTATCTTATGTTCTTGTGCAAAAAAATATGCGTTTTGTTGTGTCTGGAGCTTTAAGTAGTGATAATCGCATTGCAGAGTTTGTAAAGACCCATGGTGATGGAGTAAAGGATGTGGCCCTTCTTGTTGATGATGTTGATAAAGCGTACTCTGAAGCGGTAAAACGTGGTGCTGTTGCAATTGCTCCTCCTGAAGAGTTAACAGATGAGGAAGGTACATTGAAAAAAGCAGTTATTGGTACGTATGGTGATACAATTCATACGCTTGTAGAGCGTAAAAATTATAAAGGAACATTTATGCCGGGATTTCAAAAGGTAGAGTTTAATCTTCCATTTGAAGAGTCCGGTTTAATTGCTGTAGACCATGTCGTTGGTAATGTTGAAAAAATGGAAGAATGGGTTAGCTATTACGAGAACGTCATGGGATTTAAACAAATGATTCACTTTGATGATGATGATATTAGCACAGAGTATTCGGCATTAATGTCAAAAGTTATGACGAATGGAAGCCGTATTAAGTTTCCGATTAATGAACCAGCAGACGGAAAAAGAAAATCACAAATTCAAGAATATCTAGAGTTCTATAACGGAGCGGGTGTACAGCATCTTGCTTTATTAACAAGTGACATTGTAAAAACAATTGAAGTGCTTCGTGCAAATGGCGTGGAGTTTTTAGATACGCCAGATACGTATTACGATGAGTTAACAGCACGTGTTGGGAAAATTGATGAAGAAATTGATAAATTAAAAGAATTGAAGATTTTAGTAGACCGTGATGAAGAAGGTTATTTATTACAAATCTTTACGAAACCAATTGTAGATCGTCCAACTTTATTTATTGAAATCATCCAACGTAAAGGTTCTCGTGGATTTGGTGAAGGGAACTTTAAAGCTTTATTCGAATCAATTGAAAGAGAACAAGAGCGTCGCGGGAATTTATAAAATTTATATCCACCAGCAAGAATTCCTTTGTTGGTGGAAATTTCATTTTTCATAGGGAGGAATCATGATGAAATTTGTTACATTTCGTCTCCTTTCGAAAGAAATGCGAGCTGGATGGATTGAAGGTGACAAAGTAATCGATATGAATCTTGCTAGTGATGGAAAATTACCTTCTTCAATGTTCGCCTTTTTAGGGAAAGCGGATGAGTATGTAGAAGTAGTACGTAATATTAAGAATCCGGAAAAGGGTATATATTCCTTAGAGGAAGTACAACTTGCTGCGGCTATTCCTAATCCGAGTAGCATTCGAGATTTTTATGCATTTGAGCAACATGTAAAAACAGCTCGCGGGAGAAGAGGATTAGATGTTGTACCTGAATGGTATGATATCCCGGTTTTTTATTTTACTAACCACCGTGCTGTTATTGGACCAGATGATTTTGTTACTGGTCCAAAGAAGTCTCAAAAGCTTGATTACGAGTTAGAGATTGCTTGTGTAATTGGAAAAGAAGGACGCAATATTTCTCGTGAGCAAGCGGAGGAATATATTTTTGGTTATTGTATTATGAACGACTGGAGTGCAAGGGACTTACAAGCGACAGAGATGAAAGTGGGGCTCGGTCCAGCGAAAGGGAAAGACTTTGCAACTTCATTAGGAGCGTATCTCGTTACGAAAGAGGAATTAGACGTTTATCGTAACGGTGATCGTTATGATTTAGAGATGACTGCTCATGTAAATGGACAGCTGTTATCAAAGGGGAATTTCCAAGATATTTACTATACATTTGCTGAAATGATTGAACGTGCTTCGGAAGATGTTACGTTATATCCAGGAGATGTTATCGGGTCTGGAACAGTAGGAACAGGATGTATTTTAGAGCTTGGTACGGAAGAGTGGCTGCAAGATGGTGATGTTGTAGAACTTACGATTACTGGTTTAGGTACATTACGTAATACGGTAAAAAAAGAAATGGAAGCAGGTGATGGGCATGTATTATCGTCACATGGGGGAGCTACCTCATAAACGACATGTACAATTTCGTAAAAAAGATGGATCACTTTATCGTGAGCAGGTAATGGGGACAAAAGGTTTTTCTGGTACGCAGTCTATTTTGTATCATCATTATATGCCAACAGAAGTAGGACATGCAGCATTATCCCATTCTTGTCAGTTACAGTATGAAGAGGATGTTGCTCTTGCTCATCGTCATTTTCGCACGAAAGAAAATAAAAAAACTGGCGATGCAATAAGTGGGAGAAATTTCATACTTGGGAATGAAGACTTGTTAATTGGAGTAGTGAGTCCAACGGAAAAAATGGATTATTTCTACCGTAATGGTGATGGCGATGAAATGTTATTCGTTCATTATGGAACAGGGAAAATTGAGACGATGTTTGGAACGATTCACTATAGAAAAGGTGATTATGTAACGATTCCAATTGGAACAATTTATCGTGTTATTCCAGATGAAGGAGAGACTAAGTTTCTTGTTGTAGAGGCAAATAGCCAAATTACAACACCACATCGCTACCGCAATGAATATGGGCAATTGTTAGAACATAGTCCGTTTTGTGAAAGAGATATTCGTGGTCCGGAGAAATTGGAGACATATGATGAAAAAGGTGAGTTTGTCGTAATGACAAAGTCCAGAGGATATATGCATAAGCATGTTTTAGGGCACCACCCGTTAGATGTTGTTGGATGGGATGGATATTTATATCCGTGGGTCTTTAATGTAGAGGATTTTGAACCAATTACAGGTCGTATTCATCAACCGCCGCCAGTACATCAAACGTTCGAAGGGCATAATTTTGTTATTTGCTCTTTCGTACCACGTTTATATGATTATCATCCAGAATCAATTCCGGCACCATATTATCATAGTAATGTGAATAGTGATGAAGTACTTTATTATGTAGAAGGTAACTTTATGAGCCGAAAAGGTGTGGAAGAAGGTTCTATTACGCTTCATCCAAGCGGGATTCCACATGGGCCACATCCGGGGAAAACAGAAGCGAGTATAGGGAAGAAAGAAACACTTGAATTGGCTGTTATGATAGATACATTCCGTCCGCTTCGTATTGTAAAACAAGCACATGAGACGGAAGATGAAAAGTACATGTATAGCTGGATTGAAGAAGGTTCATATACTGTGAAATAAGTAAAAAGAGGCATGCTCAATAAAGGAGCATGCCTCTTTTTTGGAATCGACATGTATAATAATACCAAAAAAGATTATGAAAAGATATATAGATGTGATCTCGTATTTTTTTTTATATTTGTCGAATTTTTCTTTGTAATAGACGATAGTCTTCTATTTAGAAAGAATGACAAAAATAATTAATTGTATATTCTGAAATATTTCCACTTATTTCGACAAAAGTATTGACTGTAAAAAGCGTTATGAGTAAAATGAAAATGCGAATTAAAAATTTTCAGAAAATTTAAAACTTGGAGGAGCATGCTATGAAGCAAATTTTTCAAAAGAAGCCTATTGCAAAGTTAATGCAAGAAAGTAAGCAAAAGACATTAGCAAGAACATTGGGCGCATTGGATTTAACGATGCTTGGCATTGGGGCAATTGTTGGAACTGGTATTTTTGTTCTAACAGGCGTGGTAGCAGCAAAACATTCTGGACCAGCTATTATATTATCATTTGCGATAGCCGCGCTAGCTTGTGCCTTTGCTGCATTTTGTTATGCTGAATTTGCTTCTTCAGTTCCTGTCTCGGGCAGTGTGTATACGTATACGTACGCGACGATGGGGGAAGTGTTCGCTTTTTTAATTGGATGGGACTTAATGCTTGAATATTTACTTGCTACATCCGCAGTAGCAAACGGGTGGTCCGCTTATTTTCAATCTTTGTTAAAGGGATTTGGGATTCATATTCCAACCGTTCTCTCCTCGGCCCCTGGTACAGGAAAGGGTGGAATAATTGATCTACCTGCAGTTCTAATTATTTTAGTTATGACAGCTCTTTTATCTAGAGGTGTTCGTGAAAGTGCACGAGTAAATAATATCATGGTATTTATTAAAATAGCGGTTGTTCTTATCTTTATCTTTGCTGGTTTTAATTATGTGAAACCTGAAAACTGGACGCCTTTTATGCCATTTGGTTTAGATGGTGTAATGGCTGGAGCTGCTACAGTATTCTTCGCATTCATAGGATTTGATGCAGTCTCAACAGCTGCAGAAGAAGTGAAACGTCCGCAACGTGATTTACCAATCGGCATTATCGCATCGTTATTAATTTGTACAGTTCTTTATATCGTTGTTTCACTTATTTTGACAGGAATTGTTCCATACGGACAGCTAAATATATCAGATCCAGTTGCCTTTGCACTTCAATTTATTGGACAAGATAGTTTAGCGGGAGTAATTTCAGTAGGAGCAATCACAGGAATTACAACTGTAATGCTAGTTATGATGTATGGGCAAGTTCGTGTTTCCTATGCGATGAGCCGAGATGGGCTGTTGCCAAAGCGTCTTGCTAAAGTCCATCCGAAATTTAAAACACCATTTTTAAATACATGGACAACTGGGATTATTGCAGCACTTATTTCAGGATTAATAGATTTAAATGTTTTAGCACACCTTGTAAATATGGGGACATTGTCAGCCTTTGCACTTGTAGCAGTTGCAGTTATTGTCATGAGAAGAACTCACCCTGATTTACCAAGGGCATTTAAGGCGCCGCTCGTACCATTTTTACCAGCGTTAACGGTAATATTTTGTTTATACTTAATGCTTCAGTTATCCGGAACAGCATGGATTAGTTTTGGAGTATGGATGGTTATTGGTATAGCAGTTTACTTTTTATATAGCCGAAAGCATAGCGCTTTAAATAATGATAATAAAGAAGAAGATGTAGCAAATTTATAAGTGGAAAAATCCATTCTAATTCTATTAGAATGGATTTTTTATTTTGAAAATTTACATTTTTCTGAATATGTTATAAGATAATTGTTGGCAAATTAAAGGGGTGGAAATATGAAAAACACATGGCGTGAGCTAAGGGAGATGGATCGTAACGTATGGATTCGATTTATCGGTGAGACATTGAATGGAATTGCGATGATGATGTTGATGCCGTTTTTTGCATTATATTTAAAAGATAAGGTAGATTCTTTACTGCAAGTTGGTGTTATTATGGCGCTTTCTCCAATTGCCGCAAGCTTTGGCTCGCTTATAGGAGGAAGAATTGCGGATATATATGGAAGAAAGCCGATTATGATATTTTCGATGGCAAGTAATGCATTATTAATGCTCGGTTTTTTATTTATAGAAGGATTTATCCCGTACGCCATTTTATCTATTTTTTTAGGGTTAAGTAATTCTCTATTTCATCCAGCGGCATCAGCAATGGTTGCGGATGTAACTGCGCCAGAAAAAAGAACAGAAGCATATGGTTTATTACGAATGGGACACAATATTGGAGCTGCAATTGGGCCGATAATGGGGGCATCGGTAGTCGTTTTATCGAAGAACCTCGTGTTTATTATTGCTTCGTCTGCTATGCTGTTTTATGCACTACTTATGTTAGTACTTATTAAAGAAACAATGCCGAAAATTACGGAAGTAACGGAAAGAAATAAAGAGAAGGAATCCGGAGCAGTTTGGAAAATTTTAATGAGAGATAAGGCGTTAATGATTTATTTGTTAGCGGGTATTATTATTTCTATGGGTTTTTCTCAAACAGAAGGTATGTTACCGCTTCACTTTGATAACGAAATGAAGAATATTTTTGGAGCTAACAATCCATACCCATATTTAATGGCATTAAATGGTCTATTAGTTGTTTTGTTTCAATTTCAAATTTCAAAATGGGCGACAGATAAACCTGTCGGAAAAACGATGCTGTACGGAGCGTGTTTGTTCGGAATTGGTTTATTTTTTATAGGATGGTTACCGAAGTGGTTTGGAGAATTTGATACAAATGCTACAATTATTTTAATGACGTTAATGTTCGTTTATGCCATATATACGTTAGGCGAGATGATTATGTCGCCTGTACAGATGACATTTGTAGCGAATTTAGCCCCCGAGCATTTGAGAGGAACTTATATGGGAGCGGCAAGTTTGCAGTGGATTACAGGAAGTGCATTCGGTCCACTTCTTGGAGGTTTTTTATTAGATCGATTACTTGGTCATCTCTTATTTACAATTTTAGCTATAGGATGTGTAGTTGCAGGCATTGTATATGTTTCTTTAGATCGTCTCGTTGAACAAAGGCAAAAAGACACACTGACCAAACAATCTTCTTAATAAAATAGACGACATACACAAAAAGTGGATTTCTACATATTTTAGGTACATAACTAGATCAGATTGCAAGCTTACTTTAAAGTTTAATTTTGTTTAGTCATGTAGAAAATTAAGTAGGAAAAGTGTAGAAAACCAATAAGTGGTGTCTTTTAATTATTTGTGGAAGTTACATTTTATTTCAAATAGGAACTACCTATTTTTATAAAAAGTGCTAAAATAGAAAAATGAAAACAATTGGTTAGGGTGATTTCATTGACAAAAATTAAATTAGGTTTATTATATGGTGGAAAATCAGCTGAGCATCAAGTTTCGTTACAAACGGCTCTTGCTGCTATTAAAGCATTAAATCAAGATAAATTCGAGATTCATCCAATTTATATTACAGAGCAAGGTCAGTGGATGCGCGGTGAGCGTATTGAAGGTGAAGTAACGACGGTTGAAGCATTACAAATGAGTGGAGAAGAAAATACAATTTCTCCTGTATCATTAAGTGCAGAAATTATTCCAACTGCAAATTCTAAGCAAGAAGATGCAATTGATGTTATTTTCCCATTATTACATGGGCCTAATGGTGAAGATGGAACAGTGCAAGGATTATTAGAATTAATGAACATTCCATATGTAGGTAACGGTGTATTAGCATCATCTGCTGGTATGGATAAAGTTGTTATGAAAAATATCTTTGCAGAAGCTGGATTGAAACAAGCGAAATATGCATCTTTCATTCGTAGTGCATGGGAAAAAGATCGTGAAACAGCGTATGAAAAAGTAGAAGAAGTGTTAGGCTATCCTTGCTTCGTAAAACCAGCAAACCTTGGTTCAAGTGTTGGTATTAATAAGTGTAAAGATCGTGAAGAGCTTGAGAATGCATTCGAAGAGGCGTTCCAATTTGACCGTAAAATTATTGTTGAAGAAAATATTGTAGGTCGTGAAGTAGAAGTTGGTGTATTAGGTAATGATGAGCCGAAATGTTCAGTTGTAGGCGAAATTGTACCGAAAAAAGATTTTTATGATTACAAATCGAAATACATCGATGGTGATACAGCGTTAATTATTCCAGCTGAAATGACAGAAGAAGAGTCTAATGTAATTAAGCGAGATGCAATTATTGCATTCCAATCATTAGATGGTTCTGGCTTAACACGAGCTGATTTCTTCTTAACGAAAGATGGAGAAGTGTATATTAACGAAGTAAACACAATGCCAGGATTCACGCCGTTTAGTATGTTCCCTCTATTATGGCAACATACTGGATTACCGTATCCAGAATTAATTGAAGAGTTAATTCGCTTAGCGATTGAGCGTCACGAAGAAAAACAAAAAATTAAATATACAATCTAACAAAAAAGGAGGAAGCACTATTCGAGGGAATAGTGCTTCCTCTATGTAAGGAGTGTTTTCATGATAAATCGAACGTTAAAACAAGTAGAACAGATGATAAATGGTACGGGATTAGCAGAGCAGTATGAGGGAATTACTATACAAGGAGTGTCTATTGATACGAGAAAAATTGAAAAAGGAAATTTATATGTTCCGATTCAAGGTGAACGTTTCGATGGACATGCTTTTGTAGATAAAGCTGTTGAAAATGGGGCTATTGCCACATTATGGGTGAAAGATGTAGCGAATCCACCTGAGAATCTTCCTGTTATTTTTGTAGAAGATACGCTATCGGCCTTACAAATGTTAGCGAAAAACTATCGTGATCAATTGGATGTAAAAGTTGTTGGTGTAACGGGTAGTAATGGTAAAACATCTACGAAAGATATTGTAACAAGTATTCTTGCGACTAAATTTAAAGTTCAAAAAACAGAAGGTAATTTCAACAATCATATTGGTTTACCTCTTACTATTTTAAACCTAGAAGAAAATACAGAAGTAGCTGTATTGGAAATGGGTATGTCAAGCCAGGGTGAAATTGAATTTCTATCTAAGTTAGCCCGTCCTGATGCGGCTATTATCACGAACATTGGTGAGGCACACTTAATGGATTTAGGCTCTCGTGAGGCGATTGCTGAAGCGAAGTTAGAAATTGTTACAGGTTTACAAGAAGGTGGAGTGTTCGTATATAATGGGGATGAGCCGCTATTAACGAATCGTGTTCCAGAAATGAATTTAGCAGCTGAAACAGTTACATTTGGTGATGCGAGAGCAAATGATTATTATCCAACTACTGTAACATTACAGGCAACTGGAACACACTTTAAGATGAACAGGGATGAAACTTTGGCATTCTATCTGCCGGTACTAGGAAAGCATAATGTATATAATACACTTGCTTCAATGGCAATTGCGAAACATTTTGGTGTAACGTGGGAAGAAATGAAAAAAGGTTTAGTAACGCTTCAAATGACAGGCATGCGTATGGAGATTGTAAAAACAGATAGTGGTTTAACAATTATCAATGATGCTTATAATGCAAGTCCAACGGCTATGGAAGCTGCGTTCCACCTAATGAATGGTTTAGATGGATTTGCAAAAAAAATTGTTGTGCTTGGAGATATGTTAGAACTTGGAAATCAAGAAGTGCAATTTCATTATGAAGTAGGTAAATTAATTGATCCAGCAAAAATCTCATATGTATTCGCATATGGTAGATTAGGGGCTCAAATTGCTGAAGGAGCAAAAATTAATTTCCCTAAAGAACGTGTTAAAGCGTATGATGATAAAGAAGAACTTGTAAAAGACCTACAAACAGTAGTTGATGCGAAAGATGTTGTGTTAGTAAAAGCGTCTCGCGGTATGAAATTAGAAGAAGTTATAGCGATGTTGAAATAATTGGTGTATATAAATAGGGATGATAGCCACGAAAATAGCGGAAACTTATAATAAGCGCTTACAGTAAATGATAAAAAAATAAAAGTAAAGAAAAAAGCTCTGAATATGAAATAAGGTAACAGTTGGGGTTTGCTTTTTACACATACAAAACTTATAATTGATAAAGTGTAATAACGTTTAGAAGTATTTTCGTGAAGAATATACGCCCGGTTATATACGTGAGCATTCAGGAAAAGGGCTTTTCCGCAAATTCGGAAAACGCCTTTTTTTAAATGATAAGTATAGGATAGAAAAGGAGAAGTAACATTGACAACATTTCGAGAATTAGGATTAAGTGAGTCTTTACTGCAATCTGTTGAAAGCATGGGCTTTGAAGAGGCTACGCCGATTCAAGCTGAAACAATTCCACATGCATTGCAAGGTAAGGATATTATTGGGCAAGCGCAAACAGGTACAGGGAAAACAGCAGCATTCGGATTACCACTATTAGATAAAGTGGATACAAATAAAGAAGCAGTTCAAGGTATTGTTATCGCGCCAACGCGTGAATTAGCAATTCAAGTTGGAGAAGAGCTATACAAAATTGGTAAACATAAACGTGTTCGTATTCTACCAATTTATGGTGGTCAAGATATTAACCGTCAAATTCGTGCTCTAAAAAAACACCCACACATTATTGTTGGTACGCCGGGTCGTATTTTAGATCATATTAACCGTAAAACACTTCGCTTACAAAACGTAGAGACTGTTGTTCTTGACGAAGCGGATGAAATGTTAAACATGGGCTTCATTGAAGATATTGAAGCGATTTTAACAGATGTGCCAGAAACACATCAAACATTATTATTCTCAGCGACAATGCCAGATCCAATCCGTCGTATTGCTGAGCGTTTCATGACTGAGCCTCAACACATTAAAGTAAAAGCAAAAGAAGTAACAATGCCAAACATTCAGCAGTTCTATTTAGAAGTGCAAGAAAAGAAAAAGTTTGACGTGTTAACACGCTTACTAGATATTCAATCTCCAGAGCTTGCAATCGTATTCGGTCGCACAAAGCGTCGTGTTGATGAATTATCAGAAGCATTAAACTTACGTGGTTATGCAGCAGAAGGTATTCATGGTGACTTAACACAAGCGAAACGTATGTCTGTATTACGTAAATTTAAAGAAGGTGCTATTGAAGTTCTTGTTGCAACAGACGTTGCTGCACGTGGTCTTGATATTTCAGGCGTAACACACGTATACAACTTCGATATCCCACAAGATCCAGAATCATACGTTCACCGTATCGGTCGTACTGGCCGTGCAGGTAAAAAAGGTATTGCAATGTTATTTGTAACACCACGTGAATCAGGACAATTAAAAAATATCGAGCGTACAACAAAACGTAAGGTTGATCGCATGGAAGCACCGACACTTGACGAGGCTCTAGAAGGTCAACAACGTTTAATCGCAGAAAAGCTTCAAAGCACAATCCAAAATGAAAACTTATCATACTACAAGCGTATTGCAGAAGAAATGTTAGAAGAGAATGACTCTGTAACAGTAGTAGCTGCTGCTTTAAAAATGATGACAAAAGAGCCGGATACAACTCCAATCGCTTTAACATCAGAACCACCAGTTGTTTCAAGAGGTGGCGGTTCTAAAAAACGCGGTGGTAACGGAGGCGGATACCGTGATGGTAACCGTAATCGTAGTCGTGATGGACGCGGTGGCGGCGATGGTCGTAACCGTGACCGTAACCGTGATGGCCGTAATCGTGACGGTAACCGTGATCGTAATCGCGATGGTGGTAGCCGTGATGGTAACCGTGGTCGTAGAGGTGAAGGTCAAGGTCGCCCAGGATCTTCAAACGGACGCGGCGAAAGAAAACATCATAGCCGTCCACAAGCTTAATAAAAAAAGAGAATGCCCTTTGTGGGCATTCTCTTTTTTTATTTCTGTAATTGTGCATACTACATAATAACTTGTATAGAAAAGAGGTGCTATATGCTTGTAAGACTTGGGTATGTTGCGATGAGCGTACATTTGAAGAATGCATCTCCATCTCAAACGATGACATATGCACAGTTTCAGCGAATTGATGATCGAGAGGCTGCGATTCGTAAACTCGAGAGAATTGCTAATTCGAATTTGGAAAATTGCTTACGGTTATTAAAGCATAATAAAGGGCATGATATATCTTTCTTTCGGCTTAGTTCCAAGCTTATTCCTTTAGCGAATCATGAGGAGTTGTTAGAGTGGAACTATATTCGCCCGTTAAAAGAAAATTTAAAAGTGTTAGGTGAGTATGCAATTCGTATGAATATGCGAATTGATTTCCATCCAGATCACTTTGTTGTACTAAATTCACCTGAAGAGAGTATTTTTAAACAATCTGTAAAGACATTGCAGATGCATAAAAAGTTGTTAAAGGGTATGGGGATTGAACATAAGCAACGGTGTGTACTACATGTGGGCGGGGGATATAAAGATAAAGAGCTCGCATTAGAGCGTTTTATCGAAAATTGGTCAAGTGTTCCAAGGGGTATTCAAGAGATGATTATATTAGAAAATGATGACACGACCTTTTCTTTAGAAGAAACATTGTATTTAGGTGAGAAATTAGACATTCCCGTCGTGTTTGATTTGCATCATCATATGATGAATAATGATCGAGAAGATTGGCATGAAGATTGGGCACGTGTTGTCCATACGTGGGAATCGTCTTTGTTACCAGTTAAAATGCACATCTCTAGTCCTAGAGATGGAAAAGACCCGAGAGCGCATGCGGATTTTATTGATGTAGATATCTTCTTATCTTTTTTGAAAAAGATAAAGGGGAGTGTTCCGCAAATTGATTGTATGATTGAGGCGAAGAAGAAGGATGAGTCTTTATTTCAACTAATGAGAGATTTAAGTAAACAAACAGATGTGGAAATTGTCGATGGTGCGAGCTTCTATATTAAATAAGCTCTGCACCATCGAATTTTTTTGTTAAAAGAGGTGTGCAAATGCCGCCAATTATCAATCCTGTTAAATGGCTTATAGGATTGGCAGAGGGATTAAAGAAAGTAAATAGTAGTAATATAAGTATCATTATTGAAAAAATAGCAATGTCTCTTGGTTTTGAAGAACGATATCGACTATACAATAAAAATAATTGGGCACCTAGTAATCCGAAAATACCGCCAGATGATCCGGCGTGAATATATTCAAGGGGCATAATAATATAAGAAGAAATATTTCCGAGAATGCCAGAAAGGAAAAAAATAATAATGAAAGGAAAGTGCCCTAGTTGTTTTTCAATAGAAGAACCAAGCACAAATAAACAAATACTATTAGAAAGAAAATGTTGTAAATCTACGTGTACAAGTAGGGAAGTTATGACACGCCACCATTCTCCTTTAGCGATATATTCATTAGAGGCTGCCATGGGAAAGAGAGAAAAGTCGCCTAACATAATCATGACTAATTGTATAAGAAGTAAAGAGATGATGATCGGTTGTAAGGAAATGCGAGTGGATGGTATTAGCATGTTGTTAGTATCACTCCTTTTGCATCAGAAAGATTCTCTGTTATTCTTACAATATGAATGAAGAAAGCTAAATAGAAGAAGGGGATTTTGAAATGATTGTAGGGATTGGAATCGATATTATTGAGTTAAATCGAATTGAAAAAATGCTAGATGGAAAGCTTAAATTTATGGACCGTATTTTAACTGAAAGAGAACGTGGTGTTGCCGAGGGGCTGAAAGGAAGTCGTCTTACAGAATTCGTAGCTGGAAGATTTGCAGCAAAAGAGGCGTATTCTAAAGCAGTAGGGACCGGTATCGGGAAAGAAGTGAGTTTTTTGGATATTGAAGTAAGGAATGATGATAGAGGTAAGCCGATTATCATTACAAATACAGAGCATATTGTTCATTTATCAATTAGTCATAGTAAAGAATTTGCCGTTGCTCAAGTTGTTTTGGAAAGCTCGTCACGCTAGTCTGCATATTTTATATCTTTGTCTCATATATTTGAGGTAGCGATAAGGAAGGCATATCTTCCATTCATTTATAGGGGCAAAGGGGCTGAAGTGATGAAAAGGCGTCTGTTTTTAGTTCTTATCGGTTTATTGACCGTTTTTGTGTTGGCGGGTTGTATGGAAAAGAAACAGGAAGATGTTGTGAGAGATTTAGAATCGAAAGTTAAAAGCATGAAGAGTTATCAAGCTGAAGCGAAATTATCTATTAAAACAGGAAATGAGCCTCAGGAGTACAACGTAGAGATTTGGCATAAAGAACCTTCGTATTATCGTGTGAATTTGCAAAATGCGAAAAAGGATCAGAGTCAAATTATTTTAAGAAATGATGAAGGTGTATTTGTATTAACACCGGCGCTTAATAAGAGTTTCCGTTTTCAAAGCGATTGGCCGCAAAATAGTAGCCAGGCTTATTTATATGAATCACTTGTAAGGGATATTTTGCAAGACAAGAAAAATCTCTCTTTCGAGAAAACAGATAAGTATTATGTATTTAAAACAAAAACGAATTATCAACATCAAAATATGTTGCCGAAACAAGAAATTAAGCTGAATAAAAGTGATTTAACACCAGTTTCTGTGAAACTGATGGATAATGATCAAAATGTCCTTGTAAAAGTAGATTTCACTAAAGTAAAGTTCGATGCAAAGTTTGATAAAGGTGCATTTGATACGAAACAAAACATGTCTAGAGCACAAGTAGATGTTCAGACGGCAGCGAAAGAAGACAAACCGTTTGCTATTTTGTATCCAAGTGATACGCCGCAAGGTATGACTTTGAAAGACGAAAAGGAGTTGAAGACAGACAGTGGCAAGCGTGCGATACTCACATACACTGGAAGTAAGAAATCCTTTACTTTAATACAAGAAAAGGCGAAAGTTGCAGAGGCTTCGTCAGCGGTAAGTGCAAGTGGTGAGTTAGTTGATCTTGGTTTCACGATTGGTGCATTGACGAAAGACTCTTTAACGTGGTCGCATAACGGAGTAGAGTATATGCTCGTGTCTAAAGGTTTAGAGCCGAATGAGTTGTTAATGGTCGCTCGTTCAGTTACAGCGAAGCAAGTAAAGTAAACTTCTTAGACGTGGTGGTATATGTGCACCACGTCTTTTCTTAGTTTGAAGGGTAGATTTCATAAAAGAAGCATATAAAAGAATAAGCTTCGCATATCGTTTATAAGGAAGTGTATTTATGGAAGAAGCACCATTTTACCGTGACACTTGGGTGGAAGTGGATTTAGACGCGATCTATAACAATATTACGCATATTAAAGAGTTCATTCCAAGTGATGTAGAGATTTTTGCTGTAGTTAAAGCGAATGCATATGGGCACGATTATGTACCGGTGGCTAAAACTGCATTAGAAGCAGGAGCAACAAGATTAGCAGTTGCTTTTTTAGATGAAGCTTTAGTACTTCGAAGGGCTGGTATCACTGCGCCGATTTTAGTATTGGGCCCGTCCCCGCCCCGTGATGTAAATGTTGCTGCTGAAAATGATGTAGTATTAACCGTTTTTCAAAAAGAATGGGTGGACGAAGCGATAAAACTCTGGGATGGTTCGTCTATAATGAAATTCCATATTAATTTTGATAGTGGTATGGGGAGAATTGGAATACGCGAACGTAAAGAATTAAAAGGATTCTTAAAGAGTTTAGAAGGTGCGCCATTTTTAGAACTTGAAGGGGTGTATACACATTTTGCGACAGCAGATGAGGTTGAGACTTCTTACTTTGATAAGCAATACAACACGTTTTTGCGGCAGTTAAGTTGGTTGAAAGAATTTGGAGTGAACCCTAAATTTGTCCATACAGCCAATAGTGCTGCAACGTTAAGGTTTCAAGGGATTACATTTAATGCAGTACGAATTGGTATTGCGATGTATGGATTAACGCCGTCTGTAGAAATACGGCCGTTTTTACCGTTTAAATTGGAGCCAGCGTTGTCGCTTCATACGAAGGTTGCTCATATTAAGCAAGTGATTAAAGGGGATGGGATTAGTTATAATGTCACTTACCGAACGAGAACTGAAGAATGGATTGCAACAGTTGCGATTGGATATGCAGATGGTTGGCTTAGAAGATTGCAAGGATTTAAAGTGCTTGTAAATGGAGAGAGGGTACCGATTGTAGGGCGAGTAACGATGGATCAATTCATGATACTTCTTCCTTGTGAAGTGCCACTTGGTACGAAAGTTACACTCATTGGGAGACAAGGTGATGAGTGTATTAGCGCTACTGAGGTTGCTGAATATTCCGGAACTATTAATTATGAAATTATCGCAACGATAAGCTTCCGTGTGCCGAGAATATTTATACGACACGGTAAAGTTGTAGAAGTAATAAATTATTTAAACAATATATAGAAGGTATTATTATTCGCTTCTTGTCATTTGAGGGGGCTTTTCCCTGGTGGAGAATAAGCTCTTTTCTCGATGAGAAACATCTTTTTATAATCGTTTTTAACATAAGTTACAATTACATGTTGCGGGAAAAATTCCGTTATTTCTTGTTTGAAAGAGACAAAAAGTAAAAGAAGATGAATGTTTTGTTTATGAATTGGAAAACATAAGCATGGAATAAGGAAGTCTTTGCAACGGGCTCCATACAGTGGTATTATTACAATAGGTGTCATATATATATTTGGGTGTGTAGTTGACGGTGGAGGTGTATTTTTGTGTCCGAATCAAGTGTAACTACTGAAATCGTGGTTCGGTTGCCAAAGCAAATGGTAACGGAATTGGACGGAATTGGAAAACAAGAGAATAAGAATCGCCATGAACTAATTTGCCAGGCAACACAACTGTTATTGCGTCAACATAAGACGAAGAAACGCTACCAACATGAATCAATGCGACGTGGGTACATTGAAATGGGAAAAATTAATCTTGGTATTGCATCTGAAGCTTTCTTAGCAGAGTATGAAGCAGCTCATACAGTAGAACGCTTAGTTAGCGGGGGGTAATATTTTGATTGTAAAACGCGGCGACGTGTATTTTGCAGACCTTTCCCCAGTTGTTGGTTCTGAGCAAGGAGGCGTTCGTCCGGTTCTTGTCATTCAAAATGACATCGGAAATCGTTTTAGTCCGACTGTGATTGTAGCGGCTATTACTGCACAGATTCAAAAAGCGAAATTACCCACTCATGTGGAAATTGATGCGAAAAAGTACGGTTTTGAGAGAGATTCTGTTATTTTACTTGAGCAGATTCGAACAATCGATAAGCAACGCTTAACGGACAAAATCACTCATTTGGATGAAGTGATGATGAGTCGTGTAGATGAAGCGTTACAAATTAGTTTAGGACTAATAGATTTTTAAATCGGCAGTTTAAGTTGCTCTCTTTAAAGGGCAACTTTTTTTTATTATAGAGGAGGTTACGGTTGGATATGGAAATGGTAGATAATCGACAAGCGTTAATGAAAATGTTAGTGAAAGAATTAGGCTTTACCGAAAAGCAAGTTCGTCATGTGATTCAATTAACAGAAGAAGGTAACACAGTTCCATTTATTGCTCGTTACCGAAAAGAATGGACAGGCTCTTTAGATGAGGTGCAAATTCGTGCAATCTTAGAAAGATGGCAATATATGATGCAACTTGAAGATAGGAAAGAAGAGGTTCTTCGTCTTATTGGTGAAAAGGGCAAACTAACCGAAGAGTTGCGTCGTCATATTGTTGTTGCAACCAAACTACAGGAAGTAGAAGATTTATATCGTCCTTACAAAGAAAAAAGAAGAACGAAAGCGACAATCGCTAAAGAAAAGGGATTGGAACCGTTAGCTGAGTGGCTATTATTATATAAAAAAGAAAATCCAACAGAGAAGGCCATGGAATTTGTTAGTGTGGAAAAAGAAGTAGCATCTGCAGAAGATGCGTTGCAAGGTGCACAAGATATTATTGCGGAACTTGTTTCGGATAATGCGGCATATCGTAGCTGGATTCGTAATACTACTTTCCGAAAAGGGATTATGTCTTCATCTGTAAAAGATAAAGAAAAAGATGAAAAGAATATATACGAAATGTATTATGGCTATGAAGAACCGTTGCAAAAAGTAGTGCCACATCGTGTACTAGCAATGAACCGTGGTGAAAAGGAAGATGTATTAAGAGTTTCTATTATCACGCCAATTGAAGAAATTCTTCATTTTTTACATAAAAAAATGATTCTTGATGAAGCTTCTAAAAGTGCGCATTATGTACAATTAGCGATGGAAGATGGATATAAGCGATTAATTCAACCTTCAATAGAAAGAGAAATTCGTAAAGAGTTAATGGAAACAGCCGAAGAACAAGCGATTCATATTTTCTCTGAGAATTTACGTAATTTATTATTACAACCTCCGATGAAAGGGAAAGTTGTGTTAGCGGTAGACCCAGCATATAGAACTGGTTGTAAATTAGCAGTAGTAGATGATACAGGAAAAGTTCTTCACATAGATGTTATTTATCCGCATCCCCCTGTTCGTAAATATGAGGATGCAAAAACGAAAATCCTTTCAATTATAGATAAATATGAAGTTGAAATGATAGCGATTGGAAATGGTACAGCTTCGAGGGAAACGGAAGAATTTATAGTAGATGTATTACAAAATGTAGAACGAGATGTATTTTATATTATTGTAAATGAAGCGGGTGCTAGTGTGTACTCCGCATCGGATGTAGCTCGAGAGGAGTTTCCGAATTTACAGGTTGAAGAAAGAAGTGCTGTTTCAATTGGGAGACGTCTACAGGATCCACTTGCAGAGCTTGTGAAAATTGACCCTAAATCTGTTGGGGTTGGACAATATCAACATGATGTATCTCAAAAGAGATTAAATGAATCATTAACATTTGTGGTAGAGACAGCAGTTAACCGAGTTGGTGTTAATGTAAATACAGCTTCAGTTGCGTTGCTGCAATATGTTTCGGGGTTATCGAAAACAGTTGCGAAAAATATTGTAGCTAAGCGTGAGGAAGATGGAAAATTCACGAAGCGAACTGAGTTAAAGAAAATCCCACGTTTAGGTGCAAAAACATATGAACAATGTATCGGATTCTTACGTATATTAGAAGGAGCGAATCCGTTAGATCGCACAGGGATTCATCCAGAACAATATAAAAATGTTGAATTGCTATTAAAGAGCTTAGGGTTATCGAAGAGTGATGTGGGGAAACCAAACTTGCAAAAGAGTTTAGAAGGAGTAGATATTTCTAAATTATCTCAAGAGACGGAGATCGGTGAGCCGACATTAGTTGATATTATGGATGCTTTAATTAGCCCAGAACGAGATTTGAGGGATGAGTTGCCAAAGCCACTTTTGAAAAAGGGGATTTTAAAATTAGAAGATTTAAAGCGTGGTATGGAATTAGAGGGAACGATTCGCAATGTTGTTGATTTCGGTGCCTTTGTTGATATTGGTGTGAAGCAAGATGGTTTAGTACATATTTCTAAACTAAGCAAACAATTTGTAAAGCATCCATTAGATATCGTATCCGTGGGACAAATTGTAAAGGTATGGGTAGATGATATTGATACAAAAAAAGGTCGTGTTGCATTATCAATGTTACCGATTGAATAGTAAGAAAAGAGAGCAGATGAAACTGCTCTTTTTTTATGAACTGGAAAGTTTAATTGATTATGAGCTTTGATGTATTTTGCTATAATAAAACCAGCATTCATTTAGTAATTTGATTTGATACCGGTTTTTCTCAAAATATGCACGTTGCATTTGCTTTTTTAGCCACGTGGGCATAGGAATCCCTCCTTGTTTAATCCTGCTCTCAAAAAAAGTAGTTCCTTTTAGTTAAGGTAACTTTGATGAGAGGTTGGTGAGTGGATTTCTATCAATGCTGCATTTTTAGAAATCACGCTTCTTGAATGAGGATGGGTATATGTACTATTTACTATATGTATAAGAAGGGAGAAAAGTGTAAAATTATTTTTTAGTTTAGGAGGAATGAGAATGGATGAGCGAGAAATTCAACGGTTAGTTGAAGAAGTGTCGTTACAATACTTTGGGACGTCCTTCTTACATGAAGCGATGTTTAATAATAGATTGCGTACAACCGGTGGACGCTATCTATTGAAGAGTCATAATATAGAACTGAATTATCGATATTATGAAATGTATGGTAAAGAAGAGTTAGTAGGGATTATTAAGCATGAACTTTGCCATTATCATTTGCATATCAAAGGAAGGGGATATAAGCACCGAGATAGAGATTTTCGTGAGTTGCTAAAGAAGGTAGGTGCACCGCGTTTTTGTAAACGAATGATTAATGGAGGGAAGGAAACAAAAGTTTATACGTATGAATGTATGGAGTGTTCACTTCGATATGTAAGAAGACGTCAAATAAATACAAAAAGATATGTCTGTGGAAAGTGTAAAGGGAAACTAAAAGCGATAACGAAAACATCTTGACAGTAAAAACGCAATCCAGTATATTATAAACATGTCACGTTTGCGCAAGATGGTGTGAAAAAACTTCTTGACTTACGATGAGAAATTTTATAAGATACAAATTGTCTTTATTATTCCGCAGTAGCTCAGTGGTAGAGCTATCGGCTGTTAACCGATCGGTCGTAGGTTCGAGTCCTACCTGCGGAGCCATACAGAGAAGTACCCAAGTGGCTCAAGGGGCTCCCCTGCTAAGGGAGTAGATCGCTAACGCGGTGCGAGGGTTCGAATCCCTTCTTCTCTGCCATACATATTGGCCCGTTGGTCAAGTGGTTAAGACACCGCCCTTTCACGGCGGTAACACGGGTTCGAATCCCGTACGGGTCACCACTTCGGAGGATTAGCTCAGCTGGGAGAGCACCTGCCTTACAAGCAGGGGGTCGGCGGTTCGATCCCGTCATCCTCCACCATATAAATTATATGAATAATATTGTCGCGGGGTGGAGCAGTACGGTAGCTCGTCGGGCTCATAACCCGAAGGTCGCAGGTTCAAATCCTGTCCCCGCAACCAAATGGTCCCGTGGTGTAGTGGTTAACATGCCTGCCTGTCACGCAGGAGATCGCCGGTTCGACCCCGGTCGGGACCGCCATTTTAACTTCTGCTATATAGCAGTTGTTTTTTATTGGTCATTATGGTACAATAACATTTGTCTTTGAAAAGAAGATAACTATTTCGATGGGCTATAGCCAAGCGGTAAGGCAACGGACTTTGACTCCGTCATGCGCTGGTTCGAATCCAGCTAGCCCAGCCATTTACGAGCCATTAGCTCAGTTGGTAGAGCATCTGACTTTTAATCAGAGGGTCGAAGGTTCGAATCCTTCATGGCTCACTCTTTGTTTTTTCCGCGCGGTCGTGGCGGAACGGCAGACGCGCTAGGTTGAGGGCCTAGTGGGGGAAACCCCGTGGAGGTTCAAGTCCTCTCGGCCGCATCAAAAAAATCTTAAAAAAATACTTGCATTTGAAAATGTAGTATGATAAGATAATTGAGTCGCCAAAATACAACGACGAAAAAACATCATGAATAAGCGCCCGTAGCTCAATTGGATAGAGCGTTTGACTACGGATCAAGAGGTTAGGGGTTCGACTCCTCTCGGGCGCGCCATAACGGGAAGTGGCTCAGCTTGGTAGAGCACCTGGTTTGGGACCAGGGGGTCGCAGGTTCAAATCCTGTCTTCCCGACCACGCGGGTGTAGTTTAGTGGTAAAACAAGAGCCTTCCAAGCTCTGGTCGAGAGTTCGATTCTCTTCACCCGCTTTTAGTTCTTTGAAAACTGAACGAAACAAACAACGTGAAACGTCAATTTTTATTTTAGATGCTAGACAAACTAACTTTATTGGAGAGTTTGATCCTGGCTCAGGATGAACGCT
>NZ_JBQAFR010000015.1:0-23197 GCF_051915945.1 Bacillus cereus group sp. MYBK30-2 | reverse complement strand
ACCGTAGGAACTACGGGGATAGCCTACTGAATTAGAAACCGTTAGGTTTCTGTACTTAGGAATCTCCCACTTCAAACAGTCCGTAAGGATGTTAAGTGGTGAGTAGTTCAATTGGGTATGATGAGGACCATCCGTATGGTCACGGAAAGGCCGAAGTCATTTCTTCAGGAATTGTAGCTATTATTTTAACTCTAGCATCTTTATTTATTGCCTATGAATCAATAAAAGCATTATTTCCCCCAGCGACTGAGCCTCATATGATTGCTTTTATAGCGGCTGTTGTTTCTTTAGTTTGGAAACAAATCTTATATGTATATACAATACGGATTGGCCGAAAAGCAAATAGTAAAAGGTCTTATCGCAACTGCTTATGACCATCTTGCTGACGTTTATGCTTCTATTGCCGCTGGAATTGGAATTGCTTTGCTAAACGATATATATCCAATTCCATATGCAGCTTATGATGATCCATTAGCCGGAATCATTGTTTCCTTCTTTGTTTTAAAACTTGCAATTAGTATGGGGAAAGAAGCTGTATATATATTAATGGAAGGTGGTCTACCTACTGAAAAATGTAGTGAATATAAGAAGATAATTCAGACACATCCATTGGTGAAAAGGATTGATAGAATGCGTGCCCGTGAACATGGCCACTATATTTTGATTGATGTTAGGGTTAGTGTCCCAGCTTATTTAAGTATCCAACAAGGACATGATTTTTGTAGAGAGATAAAAACGACGATTATGGAGCATGACCCAGATGTAGATGAAGTGCTCATTCACTTAAATCCGTGGTATCAAGAAAAATAAGCATGTTGAAGTTTAGAGTTATAAAATTAGGTAATTAGAAAGTACTTTTGTTAGTTTAGATAAATATATAATAGTAATTATTTTGAAATTGAAAACATATTAGTTATAGAACTTATTTTTGTGTATAAGGAGCATGAGTAGAATGAACAGAGTAGGAAAAGATGATTTTGTTTCTGGATTTGTACCGAAGCATAACCATGGATCAGTGGATTATACATCTGTTGTAGGTGGGCATGTGCATCAATGTTTAGACGTTACATCTCCACCAATTCAAGCACCAAATGGGGAACATATACATTATACAGAAGGGTATGTTCTTTTTGAGGATGGGCATACGCACCATTATAAGGCATATTCTGGACCAGCAATTCCAGTTGGAAATGGGATGCATGTTCATTATTATGATTTTTATACGACAGAAGATAATGGACATAAACATCGCGTTAAGGGAGTAGATCAACCTGCACCAGGTGACAAATAAGGCTGATAAAAAAATCCTCTGTTGAAAACAGAGAGCTTTTGTTTCAATTCATTTAAAAACCTTGAATAAAAGAATATAAGGTTCTGGTGCAAAAAATCTCTTAAACTTGGACATACTGATAGTACTACTCTAGAAAAGATGCGTGACCAGTATGGAAAGATTACTGTTCAATACAGCCTCTTTAATAGGCATTCCTTCTTTTCGATTTCGTTCGATTTTGTCGATTAATACAATTCCGTTCGTTACTCTCTTCCAAACTTATAATTTTCATAAAGAAAAGACACTCATATATGAGTGTCTTTTCCGATAGTTTTTTTAGCAGAAGCAAGCAGCTCCAACGATGATTAATAAAATAAACAATACAACTAATAAAGCAAATCCACCAGCAAAGCCGCCGCCACAACTACCACCAAAGCCCATAATAGTTCCTCCTTTAGATAAGAGAACAAAACACGGGGTCACTCTTGTATTTTAACGGATTCAATTTACTTTATGTTTTTACGCATGAATTGAGCAGGTCCTTTTGAAAATAAAGAAAAGACACTCTCCTTTGAGTGTCTTCTCTCCACTTGAACCATCTTGCTTTTGCGCGCGTCCATATATCTTTTTACTTGCAATTATCTTGAAGTTTTCGCACTAGAACCCAAAATACTTACTTATGTTTTCCTGGAAGACCAATATCTGCGAATAAAAATATGTTTAATGCTACTCTTATTAAATGCAAAGGGAACCTGCTACATTTTTATATGTAATATTGCATATAAAAATGTGTTGATAATAATGTAAGCGCTTACTATAATGAAGGCATAAAGATAAATCATATCTTAACAGCAATAAAAAGGAGGAAATAATATGGAAATCGCAATGGCAGTTTTGAAATTTTTAGGTGGAGTAATTCCATTAGTTCAAGAACTTTTAAAAGCATTTATGTAAGTTTATTATTTAGCAATCATTTATAAATCATTATCATATCTTAAGATAAAAAAAGAACGGGGTGTTTTTTCTGGAAATTAAGAAAAATAATAAAAGAATAAAATTCCTAGCATGTTTATTAGTTAGTTTATGCACTATTAATTATTCCTCTATTTCTTTCGCGGAAACACAAACAGGTAATGCAACTGATGCAACCAAAAATGCTAGTGGCATTAATACTGGTATAGCAAATTTAAAGTATGATAGTAGAGATATTTTAGCAGTAAATGGTGATAAAGTAGAGAGTTTTGTTCCGAAAGAAAGTATAAACTCAAATGGTAAATTTGTAGTGGTTGAACGTGAGAAAAAATCACTTACAACTTCACCAGTGGATATCTCAATTATTGATTCTGTGGCTAATCGTACTTATCCAGGAGCGGTACAACTTGCAAATAAAGCTTTTGCAGATAATCAACCAAGTTTATTAGTGGCTAAGAGAAAACCCTTAAATATTAGTATAGACTTACCTGGCATGAGAAAAGAAAATACAAAAACTGTCCAAAACCCAACATATGGTAATGTGTCTGGAGCAGTAGATGATTTAGTATCTACTTGGAATGAAAAGTATTCAACAACACATACGTTACCTGCAAGAATGCAGTACACAGAATCTATGGTTTATAGTAAATCTCAAATAGCAAGTGCTCTAAATGTTAACGCTAAATATCTTGATAATTCACTGAATATTGATTTTAATGCAATTGCAAATGGAGAGAAAAAAGTGATGGTTGCGGCATATAAACAAATATTTTATACCGTAAGTGCTGAATTACCTAATAATCCATCAGATCTTTTTGATAATAGTGTTACTTTTGATGAGTTAACTCGTAAAGGGGTAAATAATGCGGCTCCGCCTGTTATGGTGTCAAATGTAGCTTATGGTAGAACAATTTATGTGAAATTAGAAACAACATCTAAGAGCAAAGATGTACAAGCAGCCTTTAAAGCCTTACTTAAGAATAACAGCGTCGAAACGAGTGGACAGTACAAAGATATTTTTGAAGAAAGTACCTTTACCGCTGTAGTATTAGGCGGAGATGCGAAAGAGCATAACAAGGTTGTTACAAAAGATTTTAATGAAATACGAAATATCATTAAAGATAATGCAGAATTAAGCCTTAAAAATCCAGCATACCCAATTTCATATACAAGCACTTTCTTAAAAGATAATTCAACTGCTGCTGTTCATAACAATACAGATTATATTGAGACTACAACTACAGAATATTCAAGTGCTAAAATGACGCTTGATCATTACGGTGCATATGTTGCTCAATTTGATGTATCTTGGGATGAATTCTCATATGATCAAAATGGGAAAGAAGTACTAACACATAAAACTTGGGATGGAAGCGGCAAAGACAAAACTGCTCATTTCTCTACAGTCATACCACTTCCGCCGAATTCAAAAAATGTGAAAGTTGTAGCGAGAGAATGTACGGGTCTTGCATGGGAATGGTGGAGAACAATTATTAATGAACAAAATGTTCCATTAACAAATGAAATAAAGGTTTCAATTGGAGGAACAACATTATACCCAACTGCTAATATTAGTCATTAGTTAAAAGTGAAGCGCCCTGTAAACAGGGCGCTTTTCAAATATATCATACGCATCTAATTAGTGATTCAATATACTATTTTAAGTAGGAAAGACCGTCATATAGTCATCAAGCTAAAATTTCATAGTACCCAAGAACAAAATTTTGTGCTAACTTTTATCAAAAAGGTTTATTTTTTCGTTTAGGGGGTACTACATAAACATAGCTTGACAGCGATGGATAATTTTGAATTCTTAAGTTGATGGTAATGTGGTGCTACCCAAGAAGTGCCTCAAAAATTATTATTTTGAGTTCTTGTTACTTGATTGTACCCATTCCACCAATTTTAACATGTACATTAACTTTAACATCAGCCTTCGATAATGCTTTTCCCCAATGCTTTTGGACTCTTTTCCAATCCTTATATGTATACGCTCGTGCATACACCCCAAATCCTATAGGGTCAATTTCTGCTTTTTGCATTTTCTTAATGAAACGTTCTAAATCACTTTTCAACTGCTTTTCAATGCTTTTTTCTAATTTCTCACCACTATTCCTAACATTAAAAGGAAACAGTCGTTCTGAAATTACAATTCTCATATGTACATTCATATTAAACAAAAAATGATTTTTATATTGTACGCTAGTTTTTACTTTGGTACCTTGAGCAGTAAAACTTAACCAATGTTTTTCTTTGCTTTCAGATTGTAGCGGTACGGCAATAGTAAATGGAAATTCTCCCTTTATGTTATTTTGTAAAGTGCTTAATAATAAATTTTCTTTTGGTGTAATAGTTAGCTTATATCTATTCTTTTCATCAAGTAATGCGGTACCTGTCAACTTTATATCGTTATTCTTTTTAAGTGCACTTATACTCGCTGTCATTCCTTTTTCTCTTGTTTGGTTATGAAAATCTTGAAGAGTCGTTTGTACAGTAATATTTCTTCTATGTCCAGTATCAATTAATTTTGCCAAATATATAGGAAGACGAGGTTTATTTTTGGGAGCAGAATAAATTATGTCTGAAACAGGTCCATCCACAGCAACAATTCTTGTAGTAACCGTGTTTTTAGGATCTCGATAAAAAGGATCTAAATAATTCACCCACTTCTTATGTTTTAAAAGTCGCTTACCAATCAAAATAAGTTGTGTCTTGCTTCCTGATGTCAAAGCCATAACCATGGTATCAAATTTTTCACGAGAGTTTCGCACTGTAACAGATTTCACACCATATTGTTCTTCTTTAAACTTAGCTTCTTTATTGAAAACAGGACTGGATAAGTATACTTTCAAGTTATCATTTTCGTCCAAATCTAAACCCAGTATAAGAGTGAGTGTAACATCTTCTACATTCATTTGGTCTAAGTTTAAACACCCTGTGAGCAATAGCAGAGGAATTAAAACACTGCATAATATTTTCTGCTTCAATGTGCTTCCCTCCGAAAGTATTTTTTGTGGATTAAGTTATATATCCATAAAAATACAGGGAATAAGAAAGCTAATACAAGTCCAGCTTTCGATGTGAGTTTTTGAAATAGTTCAGATTCATTCCATGAGGGATGGATCCAAAACGTTACTATAATTACTGCCAATAATAAAATAGCTACATGAGAAGTATGATCTTGTTTTCCAATTAGTTGACTAGAACAAAATGTAGCACAGTACACACAAGGAATCCATGCAGTAGAGACGACAAGTAAGTAAATAGCTAATAAAATCATATCAAACCGTTCTAAAAAACGAAATTCAATAACTTTAAGCAAGTTTAGTACGGGTTGATTAAACTCTAAAATTGCATCTGGACTGAAGTATAAAAAGCAAATAACTATAGTAAATAGATAAAATACAAATGTTAAGGTATTTGCTATAATAATGCCTTGCATTGCATATTGCTTTTTTTGCAAAAAAGGATAAAGAAAAAATGCGATTTCAAATCCTATAAAGGAAAAAATAGTAGATGGAACAGCCGAAAAGATAGGTTTCCAACCCTCCTTTAATAATGGAAGAAAGTGTAACCAATTGCTATTCTCTAATGGTATGAAGAAAAAAAATGGAATCCACATTGTCATATAAAAGCATAATTCACAGTATCGACCTATTATGCGAGCACCATTGCGTGCAACCAGAAAGGTTGGAATAGAGAACAAAAACAAAATAATATAGTCGGATGTTTTTGGAAGAAGCCAGCCCTTAATATAAAGCATGCCATTAATTAGAACTGTCCATGCGTAAAAAGCAAAATATATCATATAAAGAATAATTACCATGGTAGCAATGATTTTCCCAAAAAGTCGAATAAGAATTTCATATAAGGTATCATTTGGATAGTGTTTGGCTGTTTGAATGAGCAAAATGCTGGCGGTCATAGCGCAAAACCAGCCAATAAATAGTGCTATCCAGCTATCTGTGCCAGCTTTTTCTGCAAGTACCCTTGGAAGGGATAGGATTCCAGTTCCTACTTGTGAGGCATTAATAATAAAGATATATTGCATGACAGTGATATCATTATATGCATATTTTTTCATATTTTCACCCTTTATCAGGATTAGTTTCTTTGTGATTCTTTGTAATATTTTTAGATTTTCTCTTCATTGACCACAAAGGAAAGCGAACGAATGTGTCCTTCATACCTGAAATGCGAAAAGGTGACAAAGGACTACCATAAGGAGTACCTAAGGACTCTAAACTTATAAGATGTGCAATTATAGTCATCCAGCCGATAGTAATTCCTACAATTCCAAATAAAGCAGCTAATAACATCATAGGAAAACGCAATAATCTTATTGCCAAACCCATTTCATAATTAGGAATAATAGAAGAAGCTATAGTTGTAACAGCAACAATAATAATCATGATATTACTCACAATCCCTGCTTGAACAGCAGCTTGTCCAATCACAATACCTCCAACAATCCCTACGGTCTGGCTAATGGGAGTGGGTAAACGAAGGGCAGCCTCTCTCATCATTTCTAAGGTAATCTCCATGAGTAAAGCTTCCATCACCGGAAGAAACGGAACGCGTTCTCTTGATTCTGCAATTGATAAATAGAGCTGTACAGGAATAACTTCATAATTAAATGAAATAAACGCTACATATGTTGCAGGTAACAATAAGGCAATAAAAAAACCTATAAAACGTAGTATTCGAACAGCGGAAGATACTAACCAACGTGTGTCGTAGTCATCTACCCCTTGAAAGAAAGAAATGAAATTTATAGGGGCAATTAAAACACTTGGGCTTCGATCCACAACAATGCCGAATCTCCCCTGAAGGATGTGAGATACAGTAGCATCTGGCCTTTCGGTCAAGAGAAATTGTGGAAAGGGTGAATATGGATTATCTTCAATAAATTCAATTATTTCACCAGTATTTATAACCGTGTCCACCTCAATATTTTGAATTCTAGTTTCCAATTCCTTAAGTACATCGTTAGAAGCTATATCTCTTAAATATAAAATAGATACTTTGGTCTTTCCTCTACTACCAATAAAAACCTCTTTTAATACTAATTCTCTATTAGGAATATACCTTCGTATTAAAGCTATATTTTGACTAGATGTTTCTACAAATCCTTGATGAGTCCCTTTTAGCGAGATTTCATTTTTAGGTTCTGTTATATCTCTTTGTGGCCACCCTTTTGTATTTAATTGATATCCTGCGTCTAAACCGTGAACTAACAAAATGCTATCCCCTTGAAAAATAGCATTTTCGACTTGATTCCAAGTATTAATTGTTTGAACTTCTCCTATTGTGACAGGGAGGCCATTACTAAAATCAAACGGTTTATACATCAAGGGGGACAGTATATTATTATGAATAGATTGTGTATCTGTTAATCCGGATAAGTATATTAGAGCGGCTTCTGATTTATTTACTAGTTGAAATTGGCGAATTACCAGATCAGGGGCTTGTTGAAAAAGTATTTGAAGATTATTTATGTTTTGGAATAAGTCACAGTTAATGTTATGATTTTCTACATTTTCTTTCTGTATATTTGAATTTCTGTTGCCTTGATCATTTATAGAATAACGTCCTTGTTTTAAAAATTTAAAAATAGGAAACACAACATAGACTCCCCTCGAAAAGACTTTTCAATATGTTTATTGTGTATATTTTATAGGGATTTATTCCACTATTTACTGCAGTAGCAATTTTTGCTAACGCAGAAAGCCAATTCTAATCACGACTACTCACTGGGATATACTCTTCACTTAGGGAGTTTTCTTGGCTAGAATGAAAAAGGGGACATATTTCCTTATGCCTTGCACGGTTTACATAAATTTTATCTGTAAGGGTGTCAAGTATCTTCGATATTCATTTACCATACAAAAAGCCCCACAAGCATAGCACTTAACAAAGAAACAGCTATTCCACTAACAAGAAGCTTCCAAACATTCTTACCGATAATTGATGATTTTTCTTCGCCAAATAATGAATTGTAAGTTCCATAAATCATACCCACTGTACTAAAGTTTGCAAAAGAGGCTAGAAATGTTGTTGCAACTGCAATAGTATGCGGATGTAGAGTGTTTAGGTGTGATTTTAAATCCATCATTGCTACAAATTCATTAGTTGTTATTTTTATTCCCATTAATTCAGCTACGTACATAGCATCAGTTCCTGATAAACCGAGTAAAAAAGCAAAGGGACTAAAGATAATGGAGAAGATTTTTTGAATTGTTAAACCAGCTACAAAAAAACTTAAAATACCATTTAAACATGCTGTTAATGCTACATATCCAATTACCATTGCTAAAATAACAATAACCATATTCATCCCAACTAACATGCTGTTTGAAATGGTAGAGAAAAAATCTTTCTTTTCTTTTTTTGAAGGTGAATAAACAATATCTTCTTCTTTAGTGATTTCTATAGGATTTAAAACATTGGCTAAAATTAATGCGTTTATACAGTTTAAAGGAATCGCACTGAAAATATATGTTGCTGGAACCATTGATAGATAAGCACCAAGAATGGAACCGCTGACGCTACTCATACTCATAATTCCAAAGGTTAACAAACGATTTTCTTTTAAAACAGATAATTGATCACGAACAACAGCGAGTGCTTCTGTGTTTCCTAAAAACATCATTTGAATGGAAAAGAAACTTTCTAATTTTGGTAAACGAGAAATTTTGGAAATGATTGCACCTACTTTATCAATAATCCAAGTTAAGATTCCAAAATAAGAAAGAATATCGAAAAAAGTGATAACAAAAATGATAGGAAGTAATGCGCTAAAGAAGAAGTCAATTGTTTGATTTTCCATAGCTGAGGGAAATGCAAATCGAATACCTTCATCCGCACATGATATTAGCCAAGAGAAAAAAGACGCAATTTTATTAATTATGATACTTCCCAATTTAGTGCCTAACATAAACCATGTTATAAGAAGTTCAAATATTATTAGAACTATGATTGGTTTCCATTTTATTTTTCTCCTATTAGGCGAACATAAGAAAACTAATAATAATACAATGAAAATCCCTATAATATTAAATATCAAATTCATGTCAACAACTCCTTGAGGTCTATTATTTGTATATGAAAAAGTTCTTATTCTTCACATTTTGGCTAATACCCAGAAAGTATGAAAAATAGGAGAGGATTATTTTTCGGGGTATTGTTAATTTAGAAAAAAATATTGTTAAGAATGAGAGAAAAGAAGGCAGAAACGTATGCAATTGACTCCAGCATTAAAAAGAGAACTACGTCGGTAAATTGAAGAAAGGAATGAAAATGAATATTTAATAAAAAGTCGTAAAGAAAAGGATAAGTCGAATGGACGCAGCATGGCATATAAGATGGATTTTGAGAGTTTTATGATCAAAACTTTGAAAAACGATCAGATATAGAAACAAGAGCTATTGTGAAATGGTTTGCTGCGTGTTGGAATCAAGCAGGCGTTTCACATGAATTGAAAACACTACTGAGTGTAATACAAATATCAGCTTCTATTCTGCAAAATTGTATTACGTCTGAAATGAATCAATTTTATTGGGAAGTATTAGAGAGAGAAATAGAGAAAAAGAATGTGCTGATAGATGAAAAGCTCAATATGGCTAAGTATCAATCGGGTACGTATCAAATACAAATGGAACAAGTAAATATAGGTGACTTGATTTAATTTGATTATTTTGTAATATCTTTTTCGTTTTTTAAATAAGGAATTAATTTTTCTAAATCATTACTCCATACTTTTTTGCACCAGAACCATAAAATTGAATATAAACGTTTGTAAGCCTGTGTATGTTTCTTTGCATTTGTCTACACTTTGGTATTGCAAAAAAAAGATCGACTTAACACTGTGAAATCTGGTAAAAAAATAATGAAAATTTAAGAATAATAGGGTAAACTAATCAATGGATTAGTATATAAACACACTAGTATACAGTAGATTGACGTTGATGTATTTGGAGGAATAGTTTATGAACAACAACACAATAAATGAATCAGTTGAAGAAATTGATAAAAAACGGGTGAGATCGAGCAAACGTTTTACAAATTGGAAGCTTATCGCAGCGGGTGGCGGTATAATTGCACTTCTTATTGGGGGAATGAGTTATTATCAGGCAACCCACTTCAATTCAAATGTTACGATTAATGACACAAAAGTCGATGGTCTGACCGCTGATCAGGCAATACAGAAATTAAACAAATCTGGACTAGAAAACAAAGTCTATGTCGGTCAACAACAAATTTTAGATGAAAAAGATACGCAAATGGAACTTACGGAAAAAGAGCTGTCTCAAGTTAAGAAACTATTAAAAAGCCAGTGGACATTTTTCCCTTCCTCAAAGGAAAAAAATTATTCGCTGCTACCGGAAAAAGCCGATCAATATCGTAGCGAAACGCTGAGAAAAATTGTAGAAGAAAAGCTAGTCTCTATGAATAAGAAATTAAAAGCACCTCAAGATGCTATGGCGAAGCTCGAACAAGGAAAAGTTGTTATTTCGAAAAGCGTTGACGGAAAACAGTATGACGTTACTAGCCTATTGAAAGATTACGACAAGCAAAAGTATAAAAGCGAAATTCATCTGAAGTCTGCATACATACAGCCTATTAAAGAAGACAATCCGATTGTCAAAAAAGAGGAGCAAGCATTACAGGAACTTCTTCAACAGTCCGTTGATTATAAGGTACAGAATGAAGTTTATCCTTTAAAAGCGAAAGATTTAATTCAAAATGCCTCTATGTCAAAGGATATGAAAGTTACAATCGATGCGAGTGACATTAAGAATAAGATTGCTGAAATTAATAATGCTAAATCAACATTAAATAAGGACTTCGCATTTAAAACCCATTCTGGTTCGGTCATTTCAGTAAAAGGACAAGGCTATGGCTGGGCACTAGATGTTGAAAAAGAAACAAAACAAGTTCAACAAGCCTTTGAAAAAGGCGAAAAATCGCTTTCTGCTTCTAATATTCATGGAAATGGCTGGGATAAAGAAGGCATCGGTTATGAAACAACATCGAATAATGGCATCGGAGACACGTATGCGGAAGTTTCAATTGCAGAGCAACAAATTTGGATTTACAAAGATGGAAATTTAGCAGTCACAACAAATGTAGTAACTGGTAAACATAGCACGGGTGAAGATACATCACCAGGTGTGTGGTACGTCCTTTATAAACGATCACCGTACACACTCAAAGGCAGTGCAGTAGGTAAACCTGATTATTCCGTTAAAGTAGATTACTGGGCTCCGTTCACAAATAGCGGCCAAGGGTTCCACGATGCCGGATGGCGAACAAACTGGGCAAATAATGCCTATTTAACGGGGGGATCGGGCGGATGTGTTAACCTTTCTCCTAGTATTGCAAAAACTGTGTATGATAATTTAAGCACTAATGAACCGGTTATCGTGTACTAGTAAATAGCAACCTCGCGTGAAGCGATGTATATATCAAGAACTTAAATTTATAAAAAAAGCAGGAAATCGCGAGTGATTTTCTGCTTTTTTTTATTATTTATACTATGCACTTCTCGTGTGCGGGGTAGAAAAACAGTTATATACGTTAACGTTAATACATAAAGGCATATAATCATAATTTCATGACTTGTAAAAAAAGAGCATTACGTGGTGAGTTGTTAAAAAGAAAATACCCTAATAGGGGTACCACCACATGCCCATCAAGCTAAGATTTTGGATCATCCCCTAAACGAAAATTTTATAATTCTACTAGTACACCCAAGTTTAGAAAGTTCTTTACAAGAATTTAGATCATTAAAATAGAAATTAGTTTATATTAAAATTAGTTTTATAGATTGAACATTGGAGGTATAGAATTAAGTTGGAAAAAAAATTTATGGTAATCAATAGCTTTTCTGGTGAAAATTTAACTGGAAATCCCGCTGCGGTTTTTTTTGATCCTAATGGTTTTGATAATAATACTTTGCAAAACATCGCTAAGCAGATAAACCTTGTGGAGACAGTATTTGTCTATCCCTCTTATAATACGGATTTTCTATTTCGTTATTTTACTCCTAATAAAGAAGTATCGCTTGCTGGACATCCAACAATAGCAGCATTTATGGCACTAGTAAACTCCAAGAAGATTGATCCTAGTAAAAAGAAAACGTATCAAATTGAAACTCAAAATGGAATACGTGAAGTTGTTATTGAAAACGTTAGAAATGAAGTGCTTGTAAAAATGAAGCAAAGCTCTCCTAAGTTTATTTCACCAATAATAAACAAAAAGACAATCGCCAATACTTTTGGGATTAATGAAGCAGATATTGCTTTCAATCTTCCAATTCAAACGATTGATTTAGGCGTGAAATATTTAGTAATAGCAGTAAATTCTTTAAGTGCATTAATGTCCGTTAAACGTGATGTTCAATTGTTACAAGAGTTATGTGAGAATTTGGGTGTTCGTGAAGTGCAAATATTTACATTTGATACTTATGGAGAGGATTTTGATTTTCATACTAGAAACCTGTGCCCCAGGGAAGGTATGGAAGATCCTGCTTGTGGAATGGGGAACGCTGCTGTTGGAGCATATCTTGCCAAGAATTATTATAATGAACAAAAGTGTATTCACCTTCGAGCTGAGCAAGGTACAATTGTAAAAATGCCTTGTTTAATAGAATTGTTTATATCTAAAAAAGAAAAAGATATAGAACTTTATATAGGTGGTACTGGTAAAAAAGTGGTTGAAGGTACGTTCTTTATTTAATTTATGGGCCATCAATCTAAGATGAATTTATATCTATAATTCCACAAAAACGCTATTCTTATTTGTAGAAATATACAGGAAGGATGGCGTTTTTGTATGAATCTATCGATTTCTGATGAACTACAATTATTTTCTAAAGAGTTACAACGGCATATGTCACCACATGCTTTGGGCCAGTTAGCTAGAAAAATCGGATTTGTTCAACGAAGAAGTAAATATCAAGCACAAGATTTGGTTGCTTTATGTGTTTGGTTAAGCCAAAATATAGCTCATACTTCTTTGGCACAATTATGTAGTCGTTTAGAAGCTCATACAGGTATTTCTATGAGTCCAGAAGGACTCAATCAACGCTTTAATTCTCAGGCTGTGCAGTTTTTACAACAACTCTTAGCACATTTACTTCACCAATAATTTTGTTCTTCTAGTAAGATTCTAACTTTGCATACAAACTATTTCCGTAGTATTCGTGTATTGGATTCTACACATTTTCAGGTTCCAGATAAATTCGCTTCTACATACCAAGGTTCAGGAGGTAGTGGTTATAGGGGTCCCGCCAACCAAATGACATAAAACCCACGCTAAGACATTTTTTGGAAGATATAAATCGGATTTTTCTTCGCTAAACGTAAAACTTATTAAATAGGCCCCACCACATTGCTATCAAGTTAAAAATCTGTTGTTCCCCAAAACGATAAAAATAAACTTCGGTACCATAAAAACATAAAATCTCCATTTAGGGGGTACTTTAAAATCTTAGCTTGATGGGTATGATATGGTGCCCCCATGAGGGATTAATGATTATTGAGTCTAAAATACAACACCTCTTTAAAGGGGAACGGATTTCTTGAGGTGAAAATAATAAAGTTACAAGTGAGTTTTGGGAACAGAATATATAAAATTTGGTTACATCCCGGCTAACTAAACCAGTACAATACCTCACCATATACCCGAACCTATTTTTTATTTATGTAAGAAGGAAAATAACATGATAGTATAAATAATTGACAGTTAGTTATTTACAAAATATAATTCATATATGAAATATGAGGTAGTTTCCAGAGAAGTAAGAAAAGTATATGAGGAATAATTGTAAACTCCATATAAATTATTTAGCATAAAGATATGATTATCTATATTAAATTTGTCCAATGTAGGCTTCGTTTTCTGAAGAAAGGAGTTTTTCTATGCAAATAGCGGCAAGAGAATTATATGCTTTGATTAGAGATGTATATCATCAATTACAAAGTAATCTCGAAAAGGAATTAGAACAATTTGATATCAGTATAGTACAATTTGGGGTAATACAAGTGTTATCAGATACAGAAAAAACGTCTATGTCTGATCTAAAACAAAAAATTGGTTGTGCTCCCAGTAATGTTACTACTATGATTCAACGAATGAAGCGAGATGGTTTTGTAACAACCACTAAAAATCCAGCTGATCAAAGAGGAACATTAGTATTTTTAACTGAAAAAGGGAAAGAAACAAAAGAAAAAGTAAATGTTCAATATAATTTATTTCTTCAAGAAAACTTTTCTTACTTTAATGAAGAAAAGTTTATAACGTTAACAGAAATCCTTGAAGATTATAAATGTCATTTACTAAATGTTGAAAAAGGAATAATAAAATTGTAACTAGAGACTAATAGTTACATTTTGTTTATATATATACTTCATATATGAAGTAATTTCCGAAGACAAGGAGAGATTTGAATGAATGACAAAGGCATTAAACCTATGTTATTTCTACTAGCAATTGTAGCATTTTTTATTGGGATGGATTCTCTAGTGGTATCACCTTTAATTCCTGATATTGCTAAATCAACTGCAACACCAATGGAAAAAGGAGGGTGGTTAATTACTTCTTATGCTTTATTTTATGGGTTAACTGCTCCATTTTTCGGACCGATTTCTGACAAATTCGGGCGTAAACAAATGATTGTAACAGGGATGTTAATATTCTCAATAGGAACTTTTTGTACTGGATTAACACAAGACTTTAACACAATTTTAGTTTTTCGCGCATTAACAGGCTTATCAGGAGCAATGATTATGCCAAGTATATTTGCATTAATAGGTGATAAAATACCTTATAAAATGCGTGGTATGGCGATGGGAATGATAATGGGGGCTATGGTTGGTTCTACTGTTTTAGGAGTACCAATTGGGGCTTTCTTAACTTCTGTTGGTAACTGGCAATGGACTTTTTATGGTATAGGAATTTTAGCATTGTTAGTTGCGTTTATTGTAATTGGAATGTTGCCTAAAACACCACCAACAAATCAAATTCAAGTTTCTGTACCAGTAGCAATGATTTCTGCAATTAAAACAGCTTTTACAAATTCATCTGTGTTCTTTGCATTATTATCCACTTTCTTGTGGACTGTTAGTTTACAAGGTATGTTTTCTTATATTGGGGTGTATTACAAAGAAAACTTTGATTTTGGTGTTGAAAAAACTGGAATGGTAATCTTTTTTGCAGGAGCTGGTAGTATTATTGGAAACGTCATAGGTGGTAAATTGTCTGATAAAATAGGTAAAAAAGCAGTTGTTTCAATTGCTACTATTATCGCGGCAGTTGGAGTTGTTAGTTTCTCATTGTTAACTGACCATGTAATAGCTGCAATGATCGCACACGTATTATGGAGTACATCAATTGGTTTTGGACAATCTTCATTAACAGCTTTAATCTCAGAATTAAGTCCGAAGGTCAGAGGTACTGTAATGGCTCTTAATAGCTCAGCAATGTATATTGGAATGATGTTTGCATCTGCAGGTGCTTCTTGGCTATTGGTGAGAGGACAGTCATTCTTAGCTATTGGTATACTATGTGCAACTGCTAGTTTCCTAGTACTACCAATTGTTTATTTTTTAGTAAAAGAAGGCTCAGCTACAACAGTAAATGAACAAAAAGCCCAACTAAAATAGTAAAAGTAAATAATATCCGTGTATATGTCAAAATTATTTATACAAACATTTCTTTTGTGCTAAAATAACAATTTTTTCAGTAAAATGAATTATTATAAATGGAATTATTTACAAACGAATATCCGTATGATATAAATTTTACGTGGGAATTTTAACATGGAATTGTTTTTTTGAGAATATATTTCATATATGAAATTCATATATGAAATATATTCCGAAACCAAATTAAGATTTTAATTTATACTATGTTGGAAAGAGGGAAGTAAAAATGAACACCATTGAAATCGATTATTGTATTATTGGCGGAAGTCCAGTTGGTTTAACACTTGCTCTGTTACTTGGGGTCACCATATCAAAAAAAGAAAATTGTACGTTTAGACACAATTTAACTAGTCTTCTGTACGCTAATCGTAAAGCTAATGAAATAAGTTAATATAAGTTAATAGTAAGCGTTGCAAAAATTAACATATATGCAACACTTATTGCTGGCTTGATTTTTATAGTGCCACAACGTTGCATATATTATGTTGCAAATAAAAATCCGAAAATGTTACGATATTTGTAGCAAAATAGAAAAATAGACTTATGCAACGTTAGGGGCGCAAAAAATGAATTACGCATATATTCGAGTGTCAACTCCGCAACAAGATTACACATTCCAGAAAAAAGCAATACTTACATATTGTGAAACGAACCAAATTGAATTGTTAGAAGAATATATTTTTGAGGAAAAGCAAAGCGGCAAAAATATGGAGAGAGAACAATTCCAAATTCTTATGCAGCAATTAAATCCAGGGGACACACTTATTGTCTATAAATTAGATCGTTTAGGTAGAAATCTTTCTGATATGATTCGTACTCATGAAAAACTGATCAAAAACGATATTGGAGTCATTGCTATTAACGATAATATTGATACTCGTAAGAAAGATGACATGACGACTAAAGTAATGGTTACAATCTTATCTTTATTTGCTGATATTGAACGGAACTATATACTGGAGCGAACGCACGCTGGTCGTATAAAGTATGTAGAAAATGGCGGGAAACTGGGGAGAATGCCTAAAATCAATAAGTCTAAAACTGATTTGATACTCGAGTTACTTGAACAGGGAAAAACGAAACAGGAGATTGCTGATTTTTTAAATGTTGACAGAACTACTATTTATCGCACATTAAAACGAAATGGGTATTAGGAATTTATTCATAACACGTGCTATCTATGCATCCAGTGTTCAAAGAATATTTGACCATAAAAACTGTACCCCTAATTGTTAGTTATGTCTAAGAATTAGAGGTACAGTTTTTTATCTATTTATTTATACACGTACAGCTGTACCACTTACAGCAACCATTAACATTCCGTCGCGAACCACTTCGTAGTCTACATCGATACCAACTACTGCATTTGCTCCTTTTTTGGTTGCAAGTTGTTTCATTTCTTCCATCGCAATGTCGCGAGCTTCTTTTAATTTACTTTCATATGAACCAGCACGGCCACCAACAACGTCACGAACAGAAGCAAAGATATCACGTACAATATTTGCACCCATAATTGCTTCACCGTTTACGATGTCTACATACTCAATAATTTCTTTTCCTTGAATTGTATTAGTTGTTGTTACGATCATTATTAACACGCTCCTATAATCTCTAAAAAATTTATTGTTATTTCTGATGCTCTTATTATTACATGGAGACAGTAAAGTAACTATCTCCTAGCCTTACATAAAGATGACAGTTCTGTAAGGTAGTAAAACAAAAAAGCTATTTACAACATATATCTCCACTTGGATGGGAGCATATTAACTTTCTTGGGGGGTATAAATTTAAATTCAAACAATCAACTACTTTAGAATCATTAAGACCATTCCGGAAGTAAAGTATCAAATCCGAAATTCCTTAACGGGGGAAAATCGGATTTTCATTTTCCAAAAAAATGTATTAGTGTGGGTTTTATGTCATTTGGTTGGTGGGCCCCATATATATAAGAATTTGTTGTTAATTCGATTGTAGGCCAGAACTTTGGTGAATAATTTTATTATTTTTCCAATCAAGTTTATAATTATCCATAATTCCAAAGTTGTTATAATTAAAGTTTTTGTTATTTTCTCCTGTCCAACCTCTTAGACTATTATACCATAAGAGATACAGATCGTTTTCTCTAGCATGTTTTACAGATAAATCCGTTGTAGTTGCATTTTTATCTGCAATTATAATTGCCATTGTACTTGGCTGAAAACCATATCTTACTAGAGCTGGAAGTTGACTGTCTGATGTGAAATTATCTCCCGCATTAATGAATGGATCGGTACGTGAGTTCATAAATAGTTCATTACCATAAAAACCACCCGAATCTCTATTATAAGGTCCATATCCTTTATTATAAAATTGATTAAATTCTACATTCCAATCTACTTTTTTATCTGTGTTATTTGTTACAAACGTTTTATAGTCTGGTTGTTCATATGATATAGTATTAGACCAAGATGCACCGGCTGATGCAGATGATGATGGACCTTCTGGTTTAATCTCTAAACCTCCACCTACATTGTATGAAACTGTAGAAGCTACTGTTTTTGATTCAATTTCATTTTTAGGTGCAACTTTATAAAATTTTGCATTGTCATTACTTGTAATTTCTAACCCTGTTTTAAAAACAGATGGCCATCTCAACGAAGCTGCAGATGGTGTTTCAGGGCTACGATAAAAACTTGAAGCAATATTACTTCCTTCTGTAAAAACGATTGCATATTTTTTATCAGTATTTGGATCATCAATAAATGAAACTTTTATTGAACTTTTTATGTTTGCGTCAGCATTATAAGTTGAATCTAGACTATGCATAATTTTCGCGCCTTGTCCTATATCTTCAACTTTTGGTAAAGAATCTGCGTGCGCAAATGAAGAATTAAATGCTAAAGATCCACTAACAACAGTGGTGGCCAAGACTAAAGTTTGTACGAATTTTGTAGTTTTTTTCTTTGGAGTCATTGTTTAATTTCCTTTCATAAAAAAAAATAATAGAAATGTATATGTCGATAAATAGATTCTAATTTATATTTCTTGCAATTTTCTTTCATAAATATAACAAAAGTATTACATTTAATTTCATAGAAAGATAAAATTGAGAAATTTTCATTTAGGGGATACTTCAAAACCTATGAAGAGATTAGCAGAAACATATGAAGATAAAGGAGTTGTTGAAATTGGATACAATTCAATTAATTGAAGATTTTATATTACCTTACTATGCTCAAAAAGATATTATGCACAATGTTGAACATATAAAACGAATTTTAAATTTATCTCTAGAAATGGCTAAAATATATAAAAATAAAGTAGATGAGGATTTACTTAAATATGGCGCATATTTTCACGGAGTAATATATGAAGAAGATATAAGAATAAGTATTGAAGAATTTCTTAAGGGTATTCGGTTTAGTGGAGAAAAAATAAAACGAATTCTAGAAGTAGCAGACGGTTCTCAAAAGGATGGAAAACCAGAAAGCCTAGAAGCTAAGATTCTCCACGATGCACATTTACTTGAGGGTGGAGAGACATTCTTAATTGTTAAATCTTTAATCACTGGATCACTTAGAGGACAATCCTTACTGGAAACGATTGAATATCTAGAAACAAATATACTTAATAAACATCATTGTTACTTACCCGAAAATATTGAAAAATACAAGGGAAAGGAAAAGTTCGCTTTTGACTTTCTATACAAACTCAAAACACATATATAATGTTCAATTTGTGAAATTTGGCACTTAAATTATGTGAGGGGTTTTATGGAACATTTGGGCTCTAAATAAATAGAAATTTTTAATACAATAAAAATTTACCATGTTTGTTTTATTATAAATCTCAAAAACGAGGGTATTTGATACAAATGAAATTCCCCCTAGAATGTGCTGAAAATAGCTTGAAATACGTCTCAAAACTCATCTCTAAATCAAAGTTTCAATTTAAACAAGCAATATTGAGTTTTGAGAATTCCTTAACGTATAAAAAGGTTAAAATGTGAGTGCTACCCCTAAAACAGAAGAGTAAATTCCCTGTTGCAGAATCCTTATTATAAGGATTCCTTTTTTTGTATCTAAAATTTACAAATAAAAAAAGATAAGATCGGCCAATACGGGGTTCGACCGAGATACGTGTAAAAACAGGCCATAGGCTTACTTATATTTCCAGATTGTATTTATTGGGCTTATAAATATCGTTTCGTCTATTTTTATTAAGTAATTTGTCTATTATGGGTTAACCCTAATCATCCATTAATTAGCTACTGAAAGCACTTGGTTTCAATTGTATGATAATAAGTTCAAAAATAATAGAGAAAACTCCGATTTTAAGTCGGTTTGGAAATAAAAGTAAGCCTATAACTCAAAATTACATGTATCTCGGCTGTACCCCATATTCAAACAACCCTGTGTAATTCCACAAAAATACTCGTATAAATCCCTTTTCGAACTTTGGCACACTCTTTCTTGCATTGTCGAACAAAAAAAACATATTTCCTTCCTAAATTGCATTGATAGTAGAAATAAGCACTAAAAAGGGGGAGTATGTTATGTTCGGTTCCTTCAAACCGCTGAAGAAACAAAAAGTTAAATCAAGCAAGGTTCTTTCAAAAAAATCATATAAGGGCAAGCACTAATCATGATGTTGAGCCATTTTAAAAATTCTGTTAACAGTTAATTCAGGAGGTTGTAAGAGATATGAAGTCTGCCGTTTCCCCAAGGTCATTGTCCGGATTCCTTGGTCTTGTTTTTGCTTTCGCGATCCCTTTTTGGGTGGTTGGCGCCATGACGGGAAGCATGAAAGGGCTGCCGATGAATCTCCCGACGAGTGCCTTGATGTTTGTTTGTCCCGCCATCACCGCAGCCATTCTTGTCTACAAACAAGATCGGACGAAAGGCGTAAAGCAGCTGCTGGCTAGAGTGCTCGATTACAAAAGAATTAAGCTTAAGATCTGGTATATTCCTATTATTTTTATCATACCGTTAATCGGGCTGCTCTCATATGCAATTCTACGTATGTTAGGGCTCCCACTATCAGGGGTTCAAACTCCATTGCTGGCGCTCCCACTACTCTTTATTTTGTTCTTTATCTCCGCCACGTTTGAGGAACTGGGGTGGATGGGTTATGCGATTGAGCCGATGCAGGAGCGGTGGGGAGCACTTGGGGCAGGCCTGATTTTGGGCTGCGTGTGGGGAATATGGCATGTTATTCCGTTGATCGAGGCCCATCATTCTCCGGCATGGATTGCAGCCTGGTTCCTTGGCGCCGTTACAGCAAGGGTCATTATCGTCTGGGTGTATAACAATACGGAAAAAAGCATCTTTGCATCCATCATCATCCACACGATGCTGAATGTGATTTATTCTTTTTTACCAAGCTATGATGCGAGTTATGTCCCGGGCATAACCGGTGTTGTAACAACCCTTGCGGCGATAATCGTCACATTCCTGTGGGGTTCACGAACACTGGCGCAGTTCAGATACGCGTAACAACGATCTTATTCTGCGTTTGGTCATATCAATATAATGAGGGAAAGCAGTCGCTTTCCCTCATTGTTTTAGCAGATGCGTTCCGACCGATCAATGAGTTTCTGATGTTCCTCCCCCCATTGATTCAACAAACCCATCAGCGGGATGAGGCCTCGGTCAAAGAGTATTCTAATTTGGGCGGAATTTCGGGGTATATCTCCCGTTTAACCAAACCATTGAGTTCCGCTTTCTTTACCATACCGAATTTTGTTATTCATCATTTGCTTGTAAGCCAATTTATCATTGGTTGCACAGTTAACAGCAGAGACGAAGCATCCGTATTCTGTCTTTTTAGCACTTACGAGTCTCGTCACGACAGAGTCACGGTTTGAGAGATAAACACGCAGCTCTTCAAAGGCCTCAGGTGTATTGCGAATGAAAGAGTAATAGCCGTTTTTGACCATATCCGCAATAACGAGTGCATCCTTTTGTCGCTCTTAGAAGGGGTACCGCTAGCATTTCGGAAAAAACCCACGCTAAGAGCATGCAAGATTTTATACAGTTTTTTGGCTAATCCAATAACAAACGAGAACCCGAAAACCCACACCATAATAGGAATTTATAAAAAATTGCATAGATTGATAAAAAGAAAAAAGGCGAATCCCTTATGAGAGTAAGGGGACGCCTTTTTCTTTGCTACCGATAATGAGACGTTATGTGAACTAAATATGTATAGAATATACATCAAAAAATGTACGACTTATTCTAGTTTCTTCGTGATAGAATGTAATTAATTCATATATTCAAAAAGTGTAAGGGGGAAAACTTTTGTATAAAAAACTTAGAAAACATCTTATATTAGGCGCCCTATTCTTTATCATTAGTGGCTGCTCAATTTCAAAAGGATACGACACACAACAAGAAGCATTAAAACAAGGATTAAAAACAACAAATAATACAGAACTAGATAAATATAATGCTCTAAAACGTATTATAAAAATAGATGAAAAAATAGCCTTTTTTGTTACACCTGATAATTACATTTCAATAGCAGATTTAGAAATAGAAAATGGAAAATGGACTGTTAGTGGGATAACAGGAGGAGCAAATGTAAGTGAGTTAGAAGTGCAAGATTCTGGTATATCACCTACTATGGGAATATCAAATGGCAAAGTTATTTATGGTTATCTTAAGAACCCATCTATTAGCAAGGTATCATATGAATCTACCCCAGGACATATTGTAGATTTAGATAAATTCTTACCAAACGAAACAAAGTACAAAGGATGGAGTTTATGGTACGTGATCCTTCCTAATAAATTAGATGATGATTTAAAGTCTTTTGATCTTATTACGACTGTTTTAGAATTTAAAGATACAAATGGCACTATTATAAAATATAATAACTGATCATCTAAAAACAACTTCTGATAACGAGAATTATGTAAATGAGCTGTCCAAATGGATGGCTTATTTTATTTTTTGCTTAGCGTGGTTTTTTTCCAAAATTCTGGCGGTACCCCATCGCTATCAAGCTAAAATTTTATAGTACCCCCAGAACGAAATTTTGTGTTAACTTATAACAAAAAAGCATATTTTTTCGTTTTGGGGTTGATCTGTTTTCTTAGCTTGATGGTCATGGCGTGCTCCCCCTTAAAGGTCAATTGATAAATTAAAACAACGTTCAATTATTTAAAATAAAGATTAATGAGGAATCCTATTTTTACAATTTTCACCCTTAATGTAAAACAGGTTAGTTGAATAAGAAACAGTTACTATTCATCGGTTAGTTT
>NZ_JBQAFR010000014.1:0-42717 GCF_051915945.1 Bacillus cereus group sp. MYBK30-2 | reverse complement strand
TATTTACTAACATAGGTTGCACCTCACTTTGTTATAGGATATCTACAGTATACAAAAAAACGTAGGCTTACGCCTACTGACATTCATCTCCCACCTACCGTTGGGCTAGCGTCCTTCACACGCTTGAGGAAGGAGTATTCTGTCAGAAAACGATAAAAAATCTTTCCCTTTCCTCTTTGTTATTAGTGTTGACACATAAAAAGAGGTCCAAACGCAAAAATAGGCTGTGGGGAAGACTTTCTCCACAGCCTGAGAAAACACTTCTCTTAAGATAGAGAAGTGTTTTTCCTTCATTATTGATTAGAGCTAGAAGATTGTGATTTTTTTGCAGCTGATTGTGCATTTTGTTTTTTCACTGCATGCACATCCGTTTCAGTTGCAAATTCTGTACCATAACTAGCATTTGCACTTTGTGTACCTGAAGCTTGTGCTTTCTTTGCCTCTGCTTGTGCATTTGCTTGTTTTACTGCTTGTACATTTGTTTCAGTTGCGAATTCTGTACCATAGCTAGCATTTGTGCTTTGGATGCTAGCGCCAGAAGTTGCCTTATTGTAACCTTGTTGTTTTTTGTTCATCTTTCTCACCTCCACAACCAATAATATAACCAATCCATTTAATAGCTATCCTTAATTTTATTTTTAAACTTCCGTATATTATTTCAGTATTCATTCAAACTACATATTATGGAGATGAAAGTATGTATATAGGACGAGATATGACTAAACTAACCATGCTTGTGAGAAATAAATGGAAAGCGAACTCTCTGAATCATCTTTTTCACTTAACTTAGTGTCCAGTTTAGTGTACCATCTCCAATCGCTGCGTAATTTTTCTGTCTAACTTTTCGGGTTCAGTTCATTATATTTTCTACTTTGTCTTTATATACAACATACTCTTTCCCATCTACTACTGCTACCACCGCAAATTCATCTTTGGGATTGAATGAAAGCCAGTCAGCCCACATGTTTGTATTTGGTCCTCCGCCCCACATATTATGAACAGTGTTTTTAGTTAAATTCATAACTTTATAAGACGCATTTGGTGCATTTGATCCAGTCTTTATTTCAAATGTATATGCGTTATGAATTTTTTTATAAAAGTAGAAAACGCTTGATGGACGAAGCTGATTCATAAAATCCTGTTCTTTTTTCTCTGCAATTTTTATCCCTTCTTGTAATGTGACAACATCTGTTCGTAATGTTTTCCAACTGTCTTTCGCTGCATTCAAGTTAGGGATTAAGAATTTATATCTATTTTGATCAACTTTTTGATCCGCTTTATCAATATGTCCCAGTACGCCCGCATATCGAGAGTCTAAATCATCCCATTGCGTGGACATATAAGTAAGAGCAGTAATAGCATTATCAATCGCACTATGCATATCACTAATATTATGAAACGCAACTCCTACTACACGATTTAATGTTATTTTATAATCTACATTCTGGCGTAATTTTGCTAATTCCGGCTCTAACCAGCCTAACTTACCTCTTGCATCACCTATCATTATCCCACCAGCAATCAATGTGGGAAGAAAGGGGATTTTCACCATGTCCAATCCCTTAGATTCTATATCTTTCTGATAGTTTACTTGCCCTAAAAGGTCCTCTAGACGCTTTTGATCATCCTCAACCGCAGCTCCTTGGCTTTTTAAAATAGACTGCAAGGTCTCTTTATGGCTTCCAAATACTCTAACATCTTCTCCAATAGCATTTTTAAATTTAGTTAATTCTTCTATTAATACTTTTGCAGACTTTTGATTTTGTTGAATTTCCCCCCGTAAATCTGTAATCCCTTTTTTTAAAGTATCTCCATTCCCAGTATTGATTGCCTCTACTAATGTTTCATAATGATTTTCAAATTTTGTATCGTATTCAATAATACCTGTCAATGTATCTAAAAGCTGTTTTTTTACTTTCGTATTCCATGAAACTGCATGTTCTCTTGCATTCTTTTGATCTTGTACAATTTTACTAGGTAAATCTGCATACCCATTAATAGTAATTCCTTCAAAACTCACATCTGGATTATTAATTAGCAAATAAGAATATTCATTCATAGATTTTACAAATAACCCAGCATCTTGCACAGTTTTTTTCATCTGTTCTTCATTTGCTGAAAGAGACATATCTCCATTGTTAGTTTGTTCAATTTCACTTGCAAAGGCTGCTACTGGTGTGACTGCATAAGTAGTTGTCATAGTTAAAAACGCTGATACAGCGAGTATTTTATACGGAATTTTTTTCATCATTTCATATTCCTCCGATATAAGATTTGATTTCAAGTTCTATTCTTCTTTAAAAACGATGTCTTTCGAAATGGGTTATACACCTTTTATAAGTATCATCCTTACTTTCTTTAGCAGCCTTTAAATCATCAAGTATTAAAAAGAATCTATGTTGTTGCCTAGAGTCGATATTATCAAGCAAATCTTTATAATCTGTCCCATATTAATCGGTTCTGTTGCAAAGTTTTAAAAAACAAGTAAAACTGCACGGTTATCTTTTTATTTGGATGAAAATTATATAAGTGAAAGGCGAAGTCTTTAATGAGACTCCGCCTTTCTGGTATATAAGGATTTATTAATTGTCGCCTTACTATTTAAGAGTGTAATCATAGACTCTCTATGTTTTAGGCCACTTTGCAACAGAATTAATATTTCCCTATTTTTGTGGCGTAACAGGTTCCACTTTTAATTCTTTTATTCCTTCTTTTAATGTGACCGCATCTGTTCGTAATGTTTTCCAACTGTCTTTAGCTGCATTCAAGTTAGGTTTTAAGAATTTAAATTTATTTTGATCCGCTTTTTGTGATGCAGTCTCAATATGTCCCAGTACTCCTGAATATTGAGAATCTAAATCATGCCACTGCGTGGACATATAAGTAAGAGCGTTAATAGCATCATCCAGTGCCTTATGCATTTCATTAATATTGCTGTAAGCAACTCCAACTACACGATTTAATGTTACTTTATAATCCACGGTCTGACGTAATTCTGCTAATAAAGGCTCTAACTTACCTAAATTATCTCTTGCTACGCCCACTATGATACCGCCAATTATCGGTAGACCCAAAATGGCACCCTTCATTACATTAAATCCATCAGATTCTAATTGTTTATAATAGTTTACTGATCCTAATACTTCTTCTAGACGCTTTTGATCGGCCTCAACATCTGCACCTTGGTTTTTTAAAATCGACTGCAAGAGATCTTTATTGCTTCCAAATGCCCTAACATCTTGTCCAATAGAGTCTCTTAATTTAGTTAATTCTTCTATTAATTGTTGTGCATACTTTTGATTTTGTTGAATTTCACCTCGTAAATCTGTAATCCCTTCTTTTAAAGTTTCTCCATCCCCTGTATTAATCGCATCTATCATTGTTTCATAATAATTGTCAAATGTTGTATCATATTCAACAATACCCGTCAATGTATCTAAAAGCTGTTTTTTTACTTTCGTATCCCAAGTAACAGCATGTGCTCTTGCATTCTTTTGATCTTGTACAATTCTACCAGGTAAATCCACATATCCATTAATATTAATTCCTTCAAAGTTCACATCTGGATTTTTAATTAACATATAAGAATAGGCATTCATAGATTTTGCAAATAATCCAGCCTTTTGCAAGGTTTCTTTCATCTTCGCTTCATTTGCAGAAAGAGCCGTATCTCCATTGTTTGTTTGTTCAATTTCACTTGCATAAGTTGCTACTGGTGAAACAACCGAAGTTGCTGTCATAGTTAAAAGAGCCGATGCAACGATTAATTTGTACGGGATTTTTTTCATCATTTTATATTCCTCCAATATAGGTTATGATTTTTAAATTCTATTCTTGTTTAAAAGCAATATCTTTCGAAATGAATTCTGCATCTTTATGAATATCATTCCAACTTTGTTTAGCAGCCTTTAAATCATCAGGTATCAACGAGAGTTTATGCTCTTGCATTTGGTCGATATTATCATACAAATCTGTATAATTAGCCCCCATTTTATTCCATTGTTGTTGAATATTCGTTAGAGACAGTATTGCTTGATCCACTGTCTGATACAGATATGCCAAAGTGTCTTTCGCGTTAGTAAGCGAAATAACAGCTTGGCTAGCGAGATCAGCTTTCATACTTAATTGTCCGATTTTGTTAGAAATTTCGTTATAGGAGTCCATATGCTTAGATGCCGTGACACCAGCTGCTGTTCCTAAACCAATTCCAGCTGCACCAAGAGCTGTAAGGCCACCAATAACAGCCGGTGTTGCTGTACCGCCAGTCACAACAATTACTACCGCTCCTGCAATAGCTCCAATAACTAAAATGGCTGCTCCTAATCCACCGCCAATTGACCATGCTAATACATTGTCAAAATGTTCTTTCTGAGTAGAATGTAGCTTCTCAATTTCAGCTTGAAGTTGTGGAATTAGCGCTTGTTGACCCGCTAATAGTGCCGTTAATCCACCTTTTCCATCTGGGCCGCCTACATTATTTTTAAAATCTGTAGAATTTGTATATAGTTTTGTTTTGAAGTCCTGTAACATCTTAATTACTTCTGTAACCTCTTTTGAATTTGTATTAATTGTAGTGATTAAATCATTTATACCTTCTTTTAAGCCTGCCTTATCTTTCTTTTGTGCAGTATCTACTAATGTGTCGTAATAATTTTGAAATTGTTCATCGTAATTTACAATATTACGTGCTGTTTTTTGAATCTTTGGTTTCGCTGTATCTAGCCAATAATTCGCATTGATTCGCGACAGTTCCTGATTAAGGTGAATGTTTTTGATTAATTCTCCTCCTTCTGAACCTAAATCAATATTGGACAGATTTACATTTGGTTGTTTAATCATTGTTTTTGCGTATAAATCCATTACAAGAATATGAGATCCTGTTTCAGCCAATGCTTTCTTCAGTCCTTCAGGCCCTAATGCATAATTCCCTACTTTTTGTTCTTGACCAGTCGTTTCTTGTGCAAATGCATGAATAGTGTTACCGGTAGTAGCAGTTATAACCGTTGCCAGAGTAGCTAAAGTCAACACTTTAAATGGAAATTTTTTCATAACTATTCTCCTTCTCATTCTTTCGCTAGATTCTTATAATCTTTTTAGATTTTCAAAAACATAATATTAAAATTTATAGACCTGTTCTTCAAGGTAACTTATTACATTTTTTAATTGTCTTAATGTATCTTTTTGAGACTGTTGGTTAGTTGTATCAACATTAGTAGATAATTTTGTAAGGCTATTTTTTATTAGACCCAAATCTTCCTTATAGTGCTTTAGTAGGTCAAGTTCTACATCTACTTGATTTGCAAATGTATGTAAATCATTTTGCATAATAAGAAGCATTGATTTTTGTAAATCTGCTATTTTTAGGTTCTTAGTTAAATCATAAAATTTTTGGTTTTGTGTCTCTAAATCTGCTAAATGTGTTCGCTGTTCTGCTGTTAGTTTATTTACTTCAGCGAAAGCACTATATGTTTTCTTAATTTTTTCAGGGTCAATAACTTTCGTAAGGTCATACTCTTTTGTTTTTGCAACTGCAGCTGCAGCTATTTCAGCTTGTTTGCTTTTCTCAATTGCTTCACGGGCTTCTTTTTTGGCAGCTTCAATCTCTAGAGCAGATTTACCCTTTTCTTTCGCTTCTTGCTCTGCTTTTTTCTCTGCTTCTAAAATAGAGTTGTTAATTTCTTTTCCTTTGTTATACGCTGCTACTGCTGTTTGAGCAGCAGGTTCAATGATATCTTTTGAAAGGTTATAGACTTCTTTGAAAATAACAAACCCTTGTTCATTTAAAGCTCCTGGTAATAATGCTATTTGTTGTAAATCATTTTGAATAGATTTTTGGGTATTTTGTAATTCATTTTTTAGCTGATCTATTTTCCCTGTTCCATCTGAACTTAGTACACCCTGTGCTTTTGTTACATCCATATCAAGATCTTGAAGTTTTTTATCCAGCTGTAATTTAAGATCTGTTAATTCATTAATCTGTCTTTGTACGTTTTCTTGGTTCGTCATAGTCATATCTTGAAGAACTTCAAGTCTATCCAAAAACCCTTCTTTATCTTCTTTATTGTCTACAAACGCTTTTAATGTTGGATAATAGCTATTAAATTTAGTTACAAACCCTTTACTTTTTGAATTTACTAGAATTAAATTTGGATAAAGTTCTGATGACCATTCCTTCATATCTTGCTTGATTAGGGATTGATTTGTATTTAAAGCTGGGACTTCTGCTAGCTGTACATTAGGGCTCATTAAACCTTGATCAATATATGTTTGGATTAATTTAGATTGTGCACCTAATTTTCGTAATGATGAGGATATATCCATGCTTTCCTGTTGAGTTTCTGCATGAACGATTGGTGTTGCAAGAGTATTGATAGGAATAGTCGCCCCAGTTACAATTGATGTTATAAAAAGTCCTGTAATTATTTTATTTTTCATTCCGTACACCCCTTTACTATTGTCTATTTACAATCTTATACATACATCTTGAACGACCTAATGCTAGGCTCTTTTTTTCACATGCTCGAGGAAGGAGAAATCTTTCAGATAGAGTGTTAAACCTCGTTATTATTTACTTCTCATAGAATGTAAGGATATTATTTACTTTTAATTTGAATATTAAGTTTCATAAAAGTAAACAATAGAATTTCATCACCTATATTTGAATTAACTGCCCAATGAATAGTATAATATTTATTTTTCTCTTGAGTTGCTGTTTGACTTACAAGAGCCCAGATAGATAAACCCATTGCTCCTACAGCTATCCCTGTCATGACTTTTTTAATAATATAATAATTTCATAATATCTCGCCTAGTTTTGTCGACAAGGTCCTACAAGATTACAAAAGATGAAATTATACTGTACATTGCTTATACTTATATTGCGGAATAAAATCACTTTTGCTATGTAGAAACTTAAAACACTTTTTTTACAAATGTGATACTTTTGAGATTCTAAATTCTCCTCTAAATTAACTGAGCATTAAGTTAATTCAAATCGACATAATATTACTTTCAACTTTACTGCACATTTATTAGTGCAATCTTCTCCCCCCTTGAGTGGTCATACCAATTGCACCTTTATTAAAACATTAAATTTTTAATACGTAAATAGTAGAATTTTGTCGATTATATCCAATAATTTAACTATTAAGTATTAATACGAGCGAGAATGTTATACTTATAAAATGATTTTTTAATATAATTTAAGTAATTATAGCAGTTACAACTTGATTTACTTAGTTAAAAAGGGGTTATTTTAAATATATATAAAATAGCTAATATAATTTGATTTTTGTTTAATATAATTTAATCACACTCTGCATATCGATCCCCTTTATTTAAATATGCATAATTACATACTTCTCCATAACAAAAAACAACAAATAAACAACAAACTAAAGATAAATAAACAACAAATAAAAGACAAATAAGCAATAAATAACAATATTCCTAAAAAACATGTCGTTATTTGTTATTTTTCGTTATAAGATGTATAACGTAATATGGAGAAATGAATTATCCGAAAGAATTCTCCTTCCTCTTACCCCTAGCTTCGCTTCACCCCAGCCACTACGCTCACATCCAAAAACAAATATATCTGCCTTATAAAAATATTGTCTATACATGAAGCGGATAAGCTTCATGTATAGGCAATATTACATATTAATACTTTAGGAAGTTATAAAATAAAGAGGTGACTTTTAAATGTATAATGAGTCAATATATTATCCTTATATAAATTATGATCAATACTTCGATCGTCAATTCCCTGGTCTTCAAATTCCTGGTTTACCAGGGCCATCAGGTTTTCCAGGTGGACCAGGTTTTCCGGGTGGACCAGGTTTTCCGGGTGGACCAGGTTTTCCAGGAGAACAAAGTTCACAAGCCCCAACATCTCCTCCCCCATCATTTATTCCTCAACAATCAACAGCTTCACCATTTGCTGTTGATCCAGGAGCAATTTCATTCTGTTTATTTCGAAACACCTATATATGGCTTACAAATGGTGAACAGTTTTGGTATTATCCGATTTTTGTAGGACCAAGATCTGTTACTGGTTTTAGATGGAACGGTAGGTTTTGGATGATTTTTGGAATTGATACAAGAAGGATTAGTTCATTTACATGTTTTTAAAAATTGTAGAGTAGCAATAAAGGTTTAATTATATAAACAAAAGAGGTATTTGAATGACAAACTTTCAATCATTTGAGGGTACAATAACTATGATTAACGATTTTGTAACAGGATCAAATGAAGAAATAGGATGTAATAAGTTAATATCCGTAAATAATGGTTATGGAACTCTAATAAATTTTGTAGTGAAACCAAATACTTATTTTATTGACTACGCAACAGTAGTAATAGGAGATAAAATAAGTGGATTTTACGATGCTAACGCTCCTGTTCCTCTCATTTTCCCACCACAATTTCAAGCAATTGTTATGGCTAAGTATACACCGCATCAAAATGTAAAAGTAGACTATTTTAATGAACAGTTGGAGAGTAGTGATGGAAAATTAAAATTAAATATTTCTCCTTCTACTCAAATTTTATTAACAAACGGTCAATTTTTTACAGGGAATCTTGTGAATCGAAATTTAATAGCTATTTATGGTCTTACAACAATGAGTATACCAGCTCAAACTACACCATATAAAATCATTGTTTTGTGTTAAAAGGGATACAGACCGATGCTCATCAAGCTAACAAAAAGAAACACCCCAGTATTGACACTCCCACCCCTAAAGGGGCCGGCTGACTAACGCCAGTGGGATTCTTGCTACCAAAGGCGAAGTCCATTTCTGGTATCGCTGACGTGCAAGATTGCGGTGTGCCATCACCACTCCCACAACAGACCATATAGGTTCATGGGCTACGGTACTGTGACCATACCGTACAGATTGTTGGTTCTCAAATGTTTTTACGTCTTTTGCATGACGACTTAATACATTTTACGGAGTAGAAGAATTTGCTACCCCAACCTCATATGTATTCTGTTTTCAGAGAACAGTCGTTTTAGAGTCTTTTGCATGACTATAAATAAAGTATACCATGTTTTGCTATGCAAAAACGCTGCTTTCATCCCACGTCTAAAGACGGACTAAAGTCCTGCGTGGGCTTTCGCGCATCGTAAATTCTGTAAAGATGAGATTTCACTTTAGAAATTGTCTTAGCGTATAAAATTCGGACTTATCTTAATCTCAATGTGAGAACTATTGGATTATCAATGGTTCTCACATTGTTTACATGTATTCAACGAAAGTTTGGTTTCTTCTTCAGACTCAAGCATATAAACACGCTTTTACCTATTAAAAAGTCGATTATCAACGTAAGCCCCTTCGGTTCAATATAATTCATAAGGTGTTCCGATGTATCCGGTTCTGGTGCAAAAAGGTGATAAATAAAAAAGGTTTTTGTTGCGAAGTTTCTCAAGAGATAAACATTTAGACAGTACATTGACAGCAGATTCTATTATTTTTTCTTCATCATTTTCATTTGAATTCAGTAGGGAACCAATTATCCCTAACAGCATTTCTTAATCCTCCGCAATTACAATTTGAATCATTTAAGTTTTCTCCTTATCGGGCATCTACTACTTAAACAAAGACTCCCCTTAAATCAAGGATTATTAAGGGGAGTCAGCCATAAATGATGAAATTATAGTTCGGATTTCACTTGAATAGAAACATTGTTTTTCGCTAAATATTTGACGTCTTTAAAGCTAACAAAATTGTTGTTTTGCTCATCCCATAGACGAAAACGGATTGACCGCAGGCTTGTAGCAAGAGTAATCGTTGGTACATTTTTTAAAGGAAGTGTATTATTGTGTGCCTCTTCTAGTTTATAGTTAGGTACCCTTGGACTTAAATGGTGAACATGATGAAATCCAATATTACCAGTAAGAAATTGCAGGAGTTTTGGAAGTTTATAAAAAGAACTTCCTTCCACTGCTGCTTTCACATATTCCCACTCTTTATCTTCTTCAAAATAAGAATCCTCAAATGTGTGCTGTACGTAAAACAGCCAAATACCTACTGAACCTGATATTAAGAATATGGAACCTTGTACTAAAAGAAACGATTGCCATCCGAGTGCCCAGCAGAGTAACCCTACTAAAGCAACGATTAAAACATTCGTCAAATAGGTGTTCATGCGTTCCTTCTTTCTGGCACCTTTTCGGTTAAATCTATTTTTAAGCAGGAAAACATAAATCGGACCTAATCCAAACATAACCAATGGGTTACGATAAAAACGATATGCTAAACGGTGTCTAAGTGGTGCTGCCAAATATTCATTCACTGTAAGGGTCCAAATATCTCCTGTACCTCGCTTATCCAAATTACCACTTGTAGCGTGATGAATAGAATGCTCATGCCCCCATTGATCAAACGGGAATAAAGTTAAAACACCCATAAATGTCCCAACTATTCTATTTGCATGGCGACTTTTAAAAAAAGAATGATGGGTACAATCATGAAAAATAATGAAAATCCGTGTCAAAAACCCAGCGGCTATCACAGATGGAACTAATGTTAACCAATAAGAAACGGACAGGCTTTTATAAGCAAGGTACCATAATATAATAAATGGCACTATTGTGTTGATGATTTGCCAAATACTTTTTTTTGTCGTTGATTTTTCAAAAGGAGCAACTTGTTTTTTCAGGTTTTTAGTATTTTGTAAGGTCATTTTTTCTAATTCCTTTCCTTTATGTTGCTAATTCATATTATAACAGAATAGAATCGATATTGTTAGTAGTAGGTATTATGTGTAGGGAATAAAAATGTCATATACAATCAAAAGGTTCTGTTGCAAAGTTTTCTAAATGAAACTACACTCTAGAAAAAAGGAACGAGGAGAATCACAAATGCGATATTTTAAGGGGAAACAGTTCAAACGAGATATTATTTTGGGAGCCGTTTTGCTTTAAGCTATCGTGATGTCTCTGAAATTCTGAAAGAACGTGGTATTTCGGTTCATCCCACAACCATTATGTGTTGGGTTCATGAATATGGGAGCTTGATTTATCAAATTTGGAAGAAGAAAACGAAAAACACCCACTTGTCTTGGAGACTAGATGAAACCTATATAAAAGTCAAAGGGAAATGGTGTTATTTATATCATGCGATTGATATAGAAGAGCACACATTGGATATTCGACTTCGTAAAAAGCGAGATCATCAGGCCGCTTATGCTTTTATGAAAAGACTAGTGAAAATGTTTGGAGAACCAACGGTTCTCACTACAAATAAGGCGCCCGCATTACTTTGTGCGTTTAAGAAATTACGGGAAAAAGGCAATTTTTTGGTTAAGAGATCGCCTTTTTTTATGGGTTGAAACTTCCTTAACGTTGTAAACCCTCACTTTCCTGACGGTACCCCACATGCCCATCCACTTAAGATTTTGAAATACCCCCAAGTGTAAAAAAAACGTTATTTTCTAAAGTTAATGAATTTTCAAAGCTCAATTTGTTTTTTCGTTATTTCTCAGTTACTTAATTTTCACAAAAAAGGCTATCTTCTTGCTTATGCACAGGATAGCCTTCTTAATTATTAATAAGTTGGAACAGCCTTTACAAGCGGTGAGAACTTATCTTCATAGATACCTTAGCCTTTAAGACTATATAAGTCCAACGATTATTTTTGATTTTTAATAACTACTTCAATCACGGTTAGCGATTTTCTCGGTTTAATATTATCCATAATAGACGTACTACCAGCATTTTAATGAAAATATACGCTAAGCAAATTTCTTATGTGCAGTCTTTTTATGTTATTAACTACATCTCTCTAAAATACGAGCTAATTCTTCATGGTTTGTTTGCATAACCCAATGCCCACCTCTTTGAATAGAATATATATCCCATTTTCTCTCCTTTGCTATTTCAGCTGATTTTTGAAAAATAGGAGCCATTGGCCAATTTGCTGGATGATCAAGAATTTCTATATATGTATGTGGGATCCCATTTACTTTCGAATTATTCATTTCAATTGATTGTGTAAATGCTAATAGTGGCATTGCAACTCTTCTTTGATCTGATGCATTTCTTGGAATAATACGCCATCCGTCTCCATGAACCTTTACTTCTTCTATAAAATGTGAAGACATTTCCGGTCCAGAAATATCCATTACAGAATCTCCGTTATTTGGAATCATCGCATCAATATACACAATATTTTTAATGCTCTCTGGATTAATTTCTGCAACTCCCGTTATTACCATTCCAGCATAGCTATGCCCGACTAAAATAACCTCCTTTAATTTTTCATAATGAATAACGTTCACAATATCTTGAATATATGTTTTTAATCCTACACCCGGATGTGCAAGATGCTCTCTTTCTCCGAGTCCAGTTAATGTAGGTGTATATACTTCATGCCCCTCTTTTCTCAACTGTGTTGCAACTTCTTTCCAAACATATCCACCATCCCATGCACCGTGTACCAGTATAAATGTTGCCATAATATATCTCCCCTCTAATACATTTAAATTTCACATTTCCAAAATCCATTATAATACATTTTTACAAAATTGACCTTTTAGGAGTAACCTTATATACCACTTAGCTTAAGAGATTTTAATACCCTCAAATACAAAAAACGTTATTCTTTTTGTAAAAATATACAGGTAGAATGATGTTTTTTACAAAGTTTTCGATTCACAGTGAACTACAATTATTTTCTGAAGAATTATCGGAATGGAACAGTAAAAACAGTCTCAGTACATCAGGGTTGATTTAGAACACATTTTGGATACCTTAAAAAATGCACTTTATTTTATCTTTATCTTATCTTTACCTTATCTTTAAATTTTTCTATTAAACTTAACATCTAGAAGAAAAATTTCGAGTCTAAAAAAGCAGGAAAATAGAGGATTATTGCATCTTTTGTAAATAACCAACTACCATTGAAAATGGAATTTCTTATACAAGGAGGAGTAATATTTGAAGAATAAGAGAAAAGTACAAATTATTATATTATTCTTTATTAGTATTTTAGGATTGGGAACAATAATTTGGATACTATATTTTAATTACAAAACCAATACTCATAAAAATAAAGTGCTTGCTACCGAGAAACGTTTATTGCAATATGAGCCCATCATGAAAAAAGAATTAGAAAAATATAATTTAGAAGAGAAAACAACACTTTTGCTAGGAATTATGTACCAAGAGAGTAGAGGTGAGGGCAACGACCCTATGCAGTCTTCCGAATCACTTGGCTTAAAGCCAAATGAAATTCAAGAGATAAACTTGAGCATTAAACAAGGGGTAAAACACTTTGCTCAAATGTATAAATATGGAACAGAAAAAGGTGTTAGCATGGATACAATTATTCAAAGCTATAATATGGGGCCAGGTTATATTGATTTTATTGCCAATCAAGAAGCTAAACAACACTCGGAAGATTCAGCTAAAAGGTTTTCTAAGATGAAAGTTGATCAGAATCCAGCTACATACACTTGTGGTGGAAATAAACAAAATTTTAGATATCCTTATTGTTATGGTGATTTCACATATACAACAATGGTGAATGAAAAAACAAAACTTATTGAAGAACGTCTCCAAAAAAAATTAAAAATGTAATTCGAAGGATTTTAACGAATTTACCGAAAGAATTCTCCTTCCTCAAGCGTGTGAAGGGCGCTGGCTCAACGGTAGGTGGGAGGTGAATTTCGGTTTGGCATAGCCAAAAACTTTTGATAAACTGGCTACATGAAATTCTTTGATAACTTGATATATGAGGTTGCAGGAAGAAAATAGAGTGCGAAAACCAAGCCATTCGGTTCCTGCGTAAAATATCAACCGTACCAAAAGAGCGTCCAAGCATTGGACATCTAGGGTTGGAACACTCCGAAGTAACGCTCAGGGAGATGAAAGGTTGCTTTCGTCGTGGAACTAAAAAGCTCCCATTTCAAGCTTTGCTAAGTGGCGAGTAGTTCACTGTAAGAACTTTAAGATTCATATAAGAAATCTATTAAATTAGAGCGTATTGATTCACGTACTCTAAGAATAGAAGGTGAAGCCCCTTTTTTTATTTGGATAGCATCCTATACCGATTAAACTAAAAAATAGAGACCCCGCGAAAACTCGAAAAATAAAAGGTACAGGCGGATCAGCTATTAATTCATAAATAATTTATTAAAAATAGTTATTGCAAACAAAAAAGTATTCTAGTAGAATATGTTTTATTATTAATTAAATACATAACTAGAAAATATTTGTATAACCCCAAGAATATGGCTAGGGGGTCTCTACCGGGAACCTAAAACTCCTGACTACAAAAAGCATAATAAGTGCTTTGTAGTCAGGAGTTTTTTGTTTATAAAAGTACTCTAAACAGAAAGGAAACGATAAAATGAATTTTAAAGTTTTTATCTTAGCTTTAGCAACCGTTGCAGTAGGTCTTGTCGAACTTGTTGTCGGTGGTATTTTACCAGACATCGCTCAAGACTTTAATATTTCTTTAAGTTCTGCTGGGCAATTAATAACAATTTTTGCATTTATTTATGCAATAACTGGACCTATCTTACTGATTTTAACAAGTAGAATTGAAAGAAAGAAATTATATCTTTTCTCCCTCTATGTATTCTTAATTGGAAATGTACTTACTTATTTTAGCCCTACTTTTTCTTTCATGATGTTATCCAGGGTAATAACTGCTATGAGTACAGCTTTAGTTGTAGTACTTTCACTTACTATTGCAGTAAAAATTGTTACACCTTCTCATCAAGCAAAAGCTTTAGGACTAATCTATATGGGGATTAGCTCATCACTTGTTTTAGGTGTACCATTAGGAATATTAATTTCTAACGTTTTTGGCTGGAGAATTATATTTTTATGTATTGCAGTTCTATCCGTCGGTTCAATCATTTTAATCTCGATATTTCTAGAAAAAATCCCAGGTGAAGAAAATAAAATTCCATTACTTGTTCAATTAAAAGCCGTATGTAGCCTAAAATTAGGATCTGCACATTTAGCAACATTGTTTATGTTAGCTGGACATTACACCTTATATGCTTATTTCACCCCTTTTTTAGAAACAAATTTCCAGATGAATCCTTACTGGATTAGTATATGCTATTTGATTTTCGGATTAGCTGCGGTAAGTGGAGGAGCCATCAGTGGTGTGGTTTCAGACAAAATAGGCGCTTCTAAAAGCATTATAATAATAATTACAATGTTTGCTTTAACACTTTTCTTATTACCTTTTACAACAGTTTCTCTTATTTTATTTATTCCGGTAATGATAATTTGGGCAGCGCTAAGTTGGGGAATAGCACCACCACAGCAAAGCTATTTAATTCAAAGCGCTCCAAAAACATCAGATATTCAACAAAGTTTTAATAATTCAGCTCTCCAAATTGGAATTGCTCTAGGGTCTGCAGTGGGTGGTTTTAGCTTAAATCAAGTACAAAACATATCCCAAATGGCTTGGGTTGGTAGCAGTATTATTGTCCTCTCCCTCATTTGTGCTATTTTTTCTTTAACTAGATTGCATTCTGAAGGAGAAATTAATAATACACAGGTTTAATAACCTATTTCCACCAAAATATCATTATTATAAGATTAGTGATGATACGCTGGTTATATATAATGGATCCCTTATTAGGGTTCTGGTGCAAAAAGACTGCCGTTTGCTTTTAAGTTGAAGTTTTACAATTAACAATTTCCGTGTTCAACTATCTGACCCGATTATTAAACATGAAAAAATCCTACGTATTAACACAGGATTTTAATCAAACTTTATTATAAATGATCCATATTTTTTATAAATAAACGAACTTTGTTTTAAAAGGTCAATCTTTTTTATAAAACCACACTATCCCACTTTAAAAATGACAAAAATGATTTTAAGTCAGTAATGTAGGTATTTTGAAAGTAAAGAAAGAGTCTTAATTTAAACGAAGCCGAAATCTGATCTCTGATTTCGGCTTTTCGACATACGATGAATTACAAATTATATTCAAAATCGCATAAAATGAAAAAATTTTCATAGGAGTAATTTAAGCATGCCTAGACTTTGCAGCAGAATCCTATTTAACGTTTTTATCTCTTTTTCTTATAAAAAAATATGCAGTAATCCACGAAGTAATAGGAATAACCAAAGCTATACCGATTCCAGCGCAAAATATAGTTATCAACTCGGCACTAAATACTTTTGAATTTACAACTTCCCCAATTGAATAAGATAAATCTTTAAACCATAAAAACAATGCTAGATAGCTTCCAGCGAAAGCGAAAAATAATGTATTCGAATTTGACCCTAATATATCCTTCCCAATACTTATTCCAAATGTAAATAAATCTTTCCTACTGATTAATGGATTGTGATTTAATCTTTCTCCCATTGGAGATGCAATAGAAATAGCAACATCAATAATCGCACCTATTGTACTCATGATAATTACAGCAGCTCCAATTTTACTAAAATCTACTCCAATATGAAGGGAAAATATGCTAAGCTCCTCTATTTCTTCTTCACCAAACCCCTGAATCATAGTCTTTTTTGTCACTATAACAATAAAAAATAGTAAAATCATAATAGTGATAATAGTGGAGATAAATGCAGCTATTGTTTTAAGGTTTATTTCATTAATGTAGAACAGAGTAATAACACTGATTATCGTACATGCAATCATGGATATAACAATGGGGTTGGAACTCGGATCTGACATAAAAATTATAATCAGAAAGATTACACCAAAGTTTAGAAATAAGGCAATAAAAGATCGTATTCCTTTTTTTCCACCAATGAGGGTCATCAATATAAATAAAATGACTGTCAGTAATACTAATACATTCATAATCTTGCCTTCTTTCGATTAATAAAATAAATGGTTGTATATAGACCTATCGGAATCGTTAACGCAATTCCAATACCACCTGCTAAGGCTCGAGTTAATTCCAATGAAAGGTTTATAGAAAGCGTATAACCCAATGGGGACGCATTCTTCAAAAATAAAATAATTATCGGAATAGAACCGCTTATGTACGCAAAAAATAAAATGTTCGTCATGGATCCCATAATATCTTTTCCAATATCCATACCCGATGTTTTTAGCGCCTTCATTGAGATGTTATTATTTTCTTCATATAAACCAAAGATAGAAGAAGACATTGTAATAGCTACATCCATTACGGCTCCTAAAGAGCCAATTAATACACCTGCCATAAACACCTCTTTATAAGGTCTAGTTAAAAATTGCATTTCTTCATATCTAAGTCCTTTTTCAGCAGTTAACCATATTATAAGGTAGGTAATTAACAATGAAATAAAAGTTCCTAGTATGGTGGAAAAAATAGCTGCAAATGTTTTCTCGTTAAAACCATTAGTAAGTAATAAAGAAATAAATATAATTAAAATGACACTTACACTGCATATTAGTAATAAATTGCTATTTAACGTATGCAAGTAAACATCTAATGCGTATGATAATAAAACAACATTGATTGCCAAACTTATAATAGAAAAAAAACCTTGCCTTTTTCCAATGAAAATTAAAACGAAGACAAAAATCCATCCACTAATCAAAACATATTTATCACGTTTTACATCTGTTATATCTCCAGTTATCTTTACGCTTTTTTCTGTGCCCTTATGAATTGAAACAAACAATTCATTTCCAACATGATATTCTTGATCATATCCACCGGATAAGGAATATTCATTAACTAAATGGATAAGTTGTCCTTTTTCTTTCCCGTTTTTTAATTGAGCTACTATACTCTGAGTGTATATCTTATCGAGATTATTGTTCCTGTCTGAAATTTCGGACGAAGACTCTAATTTAGTTTTGATAACCTTGGCTATAGGGCTTTCATAATATGAATAATTGTGATGAACAAAAATAATTGAGGCCGAAAAGCAGAGTAGTAATATGGTATAAAGAAGAATTTGTTTCCGAGTTATTCTTTTTAATTTATGTAGCACAGTATCCAAAACAAAACCTCCAACTATTTAATAGGATAAAACAAATAAAAATTTAAGATATATTGTTTGCAGGTGTCTTCAGAGAAAAATATGTCTAAAGGCATTACGTGAGGACAAGCTTAGTATATTAGTATGACAAGGATATTTTGGGTTTGGTACAAAGCATTAAAACTTTGGTTCTGCTGCAAAAATATTAGTTAGAAACATAGAGTAGCAATTTTCTCTTCATTTCTATCTTATGAAGCTAGCCCAAACAATGTATGAATACATTGTTTCTGGTTTTGCACAGAATTGTCCGATAAAACGCGTTGCCCCTTTTTTAGAGTCATACTATCAGTATGCCCAAGTTTAGGAGATTACTTGCAAGAGTTTTGAATTTTTTGCACCAGAACCGATTTAAATGTATCCATGCAAAATTACATAATTATTACTTTAATATTTATGTATAATAATAGAGAACTACTCAACATTTTTCTTTAAAGTCAGATTTTCAATCTATAACTACCTAATGAACTCAAGTAAAGTATCTTAAAAGATAAAAAAGACGCTAAAAAAGCGTCTTTTTTATAAGGACTTTTACTACTTTTTCACTTCCGTACATTAAATGAAAACATAAGTCCTTTTATCGTATTGAATATATATTTTGTATTTTACTTTAGAAAATAGGATGCAGTTATATAGAGTCTATTGGATAGGGCCTAATAACTCAATAATTTCTTCAGCTTTTGGATTTTTAATGCTGTAGTAAATCTCTAGACCTTGTCGATCTCCTTTTAAAACTTTCCCTCTCATTTTAGATAAATGCTGGGATACAGTTGATTGTGGGAGTTTTAAGATTTGGGTTATTTGTGTTACATTTAATGTTTTATGTTTATATAGTTCATTAATTAGTTTTAAACGCATAGGATGTGCCATTAATTTTAAAAGTTCAGCATCTTCCTCTAAATTCATGTACTCCATTTCATGATCTACAAATATCGTCATAGTAATTCCTCTCCTTTTACTATTTGTTTTAATGTAGTTTAATCTTTAAATTACATAATATTCTTATGTTTAGATATTGATTATATAATTTCTTAATTAAATTATATAATTTGAATATGTGCTATTTATGGAATTTATATGTGTTTAATATGAAGTTTTTGGAAGCGTTTACCAGAATGTAATTATATTTTTGATTTAAGAACTATACATGATAAAATACACTTCTAAATGAACAGAATAAAACAAAGAAGCTGACTTATTTTCAAGTTTGCTTCTTTGTCTCCATATCTAATTTACTTCTGAACATATATTGAAACAGAGCCCCCATTTACATGGAACTGCCCCCATCCATCTTTATTAATCGTTACAGTATTTGTTTGATTGCCCGTAATATCGTACCATATTTCCTCTGCATTGTTCTTTCCAACATTCATCCATTTTGATCCTCCTGGTCCATCAGAGATTAATGTTGCTAAACCAGAATTAGCATGTATACTATCCCCTTCTCTTGTCCAGCCAATCACATCTGGATGGTCTAAATAATCATGTTGCGTACCATATGCAAAGTTTTTTCGTGCCATCAGAATTGGATCAATTTTATCCTTTAACGTTGGAATTTCATAACTACTATTTCCATTTGTGCCATAGTAATCTCCATAAAAAACAGAAGGATACCCCTCTGCACGTGTTAAAATAAATGCATAGGCCAACGGCTTAAACCAAGGACTCACAACAGATTCCAATGACTGGCCAGGCTGAGAATCATGATTCTCAACGAGAGTAACAGCTAGTGTAGGATGACTTTCTACTACCGTACCCTTTAAAATATTCCTCATATCATAATTTCCATTTCCTGTTGAAGCATAATGAAAATTATAATGAAGGGGCGCATCGAACACAGATTGATTATAATTTACTTTCCCTAAATAATTGTTTAAAGCACGAATATCATTTTGCCAATATTCAGCTACTGTAAACATTTCCTTCCCCGTTTGCTTTCTAACATGATTTACCCAATCGCGGAGATATTCATGATCAATATGTTTAACTGCGTCTAAACGAAAGCCATCTAAATTTAATTCATCCGCATACCAGGTTCCCCAATTTTTCATTTCATTTGCAACATCAGGATGATCGAAATCAAGATCTGCATACATTAAATAATCATAGTTACCATTCTCACTAGACACTTCCCAGTCCCAAGCTTTACCTACGCCTCTAAATTTATAAATTCTATTTAATTTCCTTCCTTCATCCCAATCTGTTCCATCAAAATGATACCATCTCCATTTAAAATTAGAATAGGAATCCCCGCGTCCTGGAAAATCAAATCCGGTCCACGCATTTATTTGATAATCATCTGATGTTTCAATATTTCGATTATTACGATCTACCTCAACGGCTGTTACAACCTCAGTATAATCTGCCCCACCTTTATGGTTCATAACAATATCACCGTATACATCGATATTTTGATTATGTAAAGCCTTAATTGCAGATTTTAATTGTGCTTTTGTCCCATATTTTGTCCGTACCGTTCCTTTTTGATTGAATTCTCCCAAATCATATACATCATACACTCCATACCCTACATCATTTTGTGAAGTTCCTTTATATGCGGGTGGTATCCATATAGATGTAATTCCTTTATGAGCTAAATTTTCAGCATCAGTACGCAAACGATTCCAATGTTCCCCATCATTTGGCACGTACCACTCGAAATACTGCATTAAAGTTCCATTGTTCACTGTAGCTGCATTTGCTTTATTTTCTCCATATATATTAGGGGAAAATAAAGCAAATAACAAACATACTGCTATTACTCTTTTCAATAAGTTCACACCCTTCAATATTTACGAAAACGTTTTCATTATCCATTAAAATTATTATACCCGTTCTAATTTTAGTAATCTAGCATACTTTTAATTTTTCACACTATTCTTTTTGAATTGATTCAGTCCACTTTCCTTAAAGAAATAATATTTATCTAAATTACCTAAAAATGTTTTCGAAAATTAATACCTAAAATAAAAAACCAAGATAACTTCCTAAAATCATATTGATTTTTCTTTGTTAAACATGTCTTCATTATTTTTAATTAATAGAGATCGAATCTAACACGTCTACTTGACTCCCCATTGTTTTCGTAAGTTTTTCCATCCAGTTTCTACTCACACAACTTTCACATCATCCTAAGTTTATGTATGATATACCAAAAATACCAACAAATAATTATGTAAAAAACACATAATTATTTGTTGGTATTAACGTCATAAATTCTATATCAACATATCAGCGAAAGTGGATCCTACATTATTTTTACGCTTCATATGCTTCTCTAAATAGATCTTTGTTGTTTGAATATTTTCATGGCCAAGTGTTTGCATTAAATGATATAAATCTGCATTTCCTTGCTCTACTGCCATAATTGCAAAGGCATGTCGAAATGTATGTGCGGTTACTGGATTTTCACGGTATTGTAAGAACTCTAAGTTTGTCCTTTTTATCATATCTGTTACCTGATTAGATAGTGTTTTAGAGTTATAAGCATTTCCTCTTTGATTTATAAATAACGGACTCTCATCCCCTTTTTCCAATACCGTTTGGAAGCCTCTTCTTCTCCTCATTTCACAAATACATTGATATAAATGTTCTGAAACGAAAAGTTCACGTACCTTGTCCCCTTTTCCTCTAACTTTTAACCAATACTTCCCGTCATAGTGCAAATCTTTTACGCTTGCAGTACACAACTCCTGAATACGTGCACCAGTACTAGCCAATGCAAGTATTATTGTATAGTTTACTAAATGTCCTCTCTCTTTATAAAAACCTAATATTTTCATGACTTCCTCATAGGATAAATCACGATTTGGCCGATCTAGTTCATTTACATTTACTCGCTGAAGTTCTTCATGAAGCGGTTTTTCGATATAGCCAAATACATGAAGGTGTTTAAAAAAAGAACGAATTAATACTGTTTTCTTCGCGAGTGTTGCGACTGCATAGGTATTACCATTCCGACCATTTTGTACATTTTTCAACCAGAAATTAAATTTACGAATGTGCCAAGGCCGCAATGTTTTTAATAAGGAATCATTTTGCTGTACCTCTTCCCCATTTACTTCAAACTCTTCTGCATGCTGCACCATACATTGGCAAAATGATAAGATTTCAGACACATAACCCTTTTTTGTATCCTCCTTTCTATTTTTTTTCTCATCCATATCTTTTTGCAAATGTACGAAATGATAAATCACTTCAAGATCGTTTAAAAAATCATATTTTCCCTTACCTTCTTTTTCTGCTGCCTCCATCTTTTGTTCCACATCATTCATATAACGATTATTATGCAGAAATGAACCTATACCTCTTATATCTTCTAAATATGTATCTATAAATTCCTGTTGATTGTTTGTAATAGGTAATAATTCTTTTTGATTTTTATCATCCATACTTCTACTACACCTCTTCTTGTATAGATTTTTAATCTTAATATATTTATTAAGTATACTATGATTTACATAGCACTTACATCAATTATACAAATTAAAAATCATATTCTTTCTGTAATAAGGTACCATTCTTCTCTATTTATTTATACTTATAATTTTTAATAATTTTTTATAAAATAGATGTACACATATTATATTTTCATTAAATACTATAAAACATTTAAGTATTAAATAAAGATAAAATTTGTTTCACATTTAAATAACTTATAGAATGACTTTAATATACAATAATAATTTTATATTTTTAAAAATAGAAATCTTATTTTATATATAATTAGGAATCTGATATGATATATACATAGTTTATTAATTACAGAAAATAAATAAGGAGGTATACTTTCATGACACAAGATTTACTGTTTATTACAAAACCTACAGTAACAACAAAAGAAGCAGCGGATTTAATGGGAGTTACCGTTCAAACCATTTTAAAGAAAGAAAAAGAAGGATTACTAGAATGTGTATATAAAGATAATTGGAAGCAATTCGGAAGCAAAATATTCTATTTAGAAGATATTGAACGGTTAATGAATAAAGAGGAAGTAAAGGGATTAAGTACAAAAGAAGCAGCAGAAATTCTAAACGTAGCACCTTCCACTATCTTTACATACATTAAGTCTGGAAAGTTACCAGCCACAATGGTAGAAAAGCGTGGTAAACAAGTATATGTCATTGATGAAGAAGAGCTAGAAATTTTTCAGCTTAATTATGAAAAAACAACAACAAAAGAACGAAAGACGTTTATTACCAAGATTCATGACACCGATATTTATCTATATCAATTAATAACACACCAACACACTGAAAAATCAGCTCGAATAATAGAGATAAATGGTACTGATGGAAAGATTATTACAGAGGATGAAGAAATCTTTCCTTTATCAAAATATAAAGAACTTGGTTACTCATTTAAACCTTTTAAAAAGCAAGCAGTCATAACGAAACGAGGTTATTTATCTTTTACATTTAAAAAGCCTCAATTATTTCATTCCATCTCTTACAATTTAATAAACTTATTTTATAAAGAACTCGGTGTTACAAATATGCGATTAACTACTATGCCTGATATCATCAAATTAGAAATTAAACCATTCGTTTTACAGGTAGATCCGTTGCAATTTCAAGAAGAGATTAAATACTTACATTCTCATATGAAATCCGGTTCGATACTTCCACATGTAGAAGGGATTTACTTTAAAAGTAATGTAGAGCCATTAACTTTTCATGCAGATCATGAATTTAAACAAAAAGTAGTTAAAATGGCTATTGATGCTGGTATGGGGCAGGAAGACTTTTTGTTGCAAGCTGTAAAATCTTATATAACAAATTTAGAATAGCAATAAATATGTTATCAATTAGAAAAAGTGTAGAAATTAAACCTTTCTACGCTTTTTTAAATTGCTTAATTTAGTCTTGATTCTCTTTTATAAATTCATTATTACATAAATAATTTTCAACACTTCATCCTATAAACATTACAGTTTGTGTAGAACTGACGGTCCGAATCCATTTAAAAATATTTTACTGGCTTTTACAATTGTTTCGATAGGTATTCCTTTAATCATTTGAATCTTCCCTTGTTATCCCACTTTATTTCGAGCATGAGCAAACCTATCTGCGTCATCCATTAATGCTTTTTTTCTCAGTTCGTAGGTTTGTCGAAAAGAAAAATCTTGACTCATCCGTTTCCACTTATCCATTGCTTTTTGTAAAATAAAATTTTGGCTCACAGTAATATCCTCCAACATTTGAGTTAAATACAAGAATGCTTTAGCTCAAACTGCAAATAATCTTTGTTTGAAATATTACCCAGATATAATGTCTGTTGGGTTCCCGCTAAGTTTTTATTGTTGGTTTTCTAATCAGACTGTTTATAGATATGAAAAAACACCCCATTGGTTAAAAATATCCATTGGATTGAAACGGTACACCTTTCATTCTCTTACTATATATTAAAATGAAAGGTGAATAAGATTAAACTTTCTATAATAGACTATATAAAACAAATGGTTTACCATAATTTATTTATAGTAAACCATTCTAGCGTTTTACATTTACTTCCATTAATTCGCAATTTCATTAAAATATCTTGTACACTATTTTTAGGATTCTGGTGCAAAAATTGCATCTATATGCAGCCATTCCGAATAGTTGATGAATAAACTTCATTTCATTTTGGACAGACTTGTCCCGTAAAATAAGTTGGCCTTTTTTAATGATATGCATCGCTTCTATTCCTGAAAGAATAGATTTAGCTGTACGAAAAGATTTCAATCCCAACATTGAACGAACTCTCTTTTTAATAAAACGATGATCTTGCGGATATAGTAAAATCGAATCAAATTTCCCATCACGAAAACGAGTAGACTATAATCCAGTTAATCATGATGTATGTAACCCTTTTTGAGAAATCCTACATATAGCGTTCATGTAGCACATTGCACGTTATGAACTACTGCTAGCAGAAGTTGCTGCAGAGGAAGCGGTAATTGCTGCTAGCATAGCCGCCTGCTGCGCCTGTATGAGAACCTCTATCATTGCTTGTAAACCTGTGTTGGCAGCGTGACTTTCCGTACCTTTCTGACTTACGAACAGTTGGATAGCAATAAGAATATTTGCATCCGTATGCCAGCGGAATAATTTGTCCCCCTGCAATTTTTCAATGAATGCTCGAATAGAATGAATTTCTTTCTCTCCATCCTCAAGCAACGCTAGTAGTCCGATAGCCGGATAATGCATCTGTTTCACTTTTACCTTTTCTTGCTTTAGCAGATTCCAAATGTTTGTGTATCGTGCTACTAAAATATCTTCACTGACATCCTTCTTTAGAGAAAGAATATGACTTAAAAATTGAAGATTATTCCCTTTGTACATACCAGCTGCCGCCAGCTTCTGGTAGAGACGTTCCACTCGATCCATAAGCGTCTCTACTTTCTCTGATTGTCCTGCTAGTAAAACAGCGAGTGGGTAATCATCTGTACTTGTAAGAAAGAAGTGATCCTCTTTCATGCGTTTATATACTTGCAGCGACCGCTGAATACGTGTGTCATGCTGTCCATTGTCTTCTGGTAAAAGCGCTGCTGCTGCCAAATAAGTGAATATACTCCGGCTAAAGCCACCAGCGACCAATCGTTCATATAATTCTAGAAACTGTTGAAACGCTTCTTTGTAATATGTAAAGTGAATATCTAATGTTGCTGCAACCACAAAGCGGTGATAGGATTTTAAATAGGAAAACATCCCTACCTGATCCTTAATATAATTACTAATTTCTAAAAACCGCCTAAGATCAAATGGCTTATCGCTGCCTGCATACAAAGCGGCAATCATCATCCCAGTCCGAGAATCACTAGTTTTCCACCTTAGTTCTCCCTTCAACTGTGTATATATGTGTGTATATTGCTCCAACTTCTGCTGCAATGTAATCATAGTGGTCCCTCCATTTTTCTTTTGCTTCTCTTCTATCATACTATTATTCCATATTTAGGAACAATGTTTTTGATCCATAATTTTCAAGCTTATACTCCTCTTAGTGTTTTTTCCATAATACCCCTATTGGTTATAAGTAAAATCCCATTTCCGTGTTTGAGGTGATAATTTTTAAATGCAGAAATTTATGGTTTCATTTTAAATATTTTCCTTTAGTAATAAAAGGGGGCAAAATCCATTACTATCAACCTAAGATGGATTTACACCTATAATTCATAGAAAGCGTTATTCTTTTTGTAGAAATATACAGAAAGGATGGCGTTTTTTTATTTATATGGATACAAATTTATCTTAGCTTGATAGCGATGGGGTAACACCAACAAAACGCGAATTTCGTACGCTAGCAAAATTTTATAAAAAGGAAGTCAATCTCTTGTATATTGAGAGAATCGACTTCCTTTTTATTTTTTTAGGCTTCTTCTCTCTTTGCTTTTGTTTATATGAAGAACTATGTTGTGTGTAATTGGCGTTTAATTCTTCATTTCTTCGAACGGTATTATAATGAATACCTTTTCCATCTAATTCTTTTGTTTTGTTGGCAATGGAATGTAGAGTTACTGTTTTTCCTTCTCTAACTAAGTTATCGAGAGCCATTTTGCCTAATTGAATTGTCCTATTTTTCTTTTTATCATATTCTTTTATTAACCACGACTTATTCACTTTTATTTTAATTAGCTTTCAGCAATACCGTAAGCAAGTAATGAAATATACCCGATTATACAAATTGCAATAATGTTAAGTATTATTAGTAGCCATTTCACTAAACCTTTTTTAGCTTTTAGTCCCAAAGAAAATCCTAATAATGGGAACAGAAACATTGAAATAATAAATGGTCTACCAAATGTTCCTAACGCCACACCACTCAACATTGTATAAAACAAAACAATGAAGATTACTAAAGTAGCAAGCGAAAAAACACTATATTTATTCATATGGGTTCACCTCCCGAAAGTTAGTTGTTATTTCCAATGTATAATATTCAAATCTCTATTGAATTACCATTTAATTCCTCATGCAATGTCACTTAGTTGAACAATATTCTTTTTAACCGCTTATTTTATGTCGAGATTTGCTTAGCATACGAAATTCGCGTTTTGTTGGTGCTACCCCATGCCCATCAAGCTAAGGTGAACAAGAGGGTATATGTGAATGTGTTTTTTGAAATTTCTACGACTACACTAAAGATGTGCATAACAAATAAACCTATTAACTAGGCGTTTAAAAAAATATTATGCAGCCTTGAAACTTTTTGACAACATATAATCATACACAACACCTAAGATATCAAAGACGGTTTTCTTTTCGTACCGGTGAGATTTTCTTCCGTTTTTCTCTAAAAGATAAAACAAACGCAGTAAAACTTTTAATAATTCATGGCTGCCCTTCTGTAGTCCCTCATAAAACAATAGATAATAATTCTTTATCATATAGATGGATTTGTATTCACTTAACTCTTTCTTTTTCTTATCCAAGAGTAACTGACGCATTTTGAACATCGTCGATGAACAGAGTAAAATACTAATGAGTTGTCCATATAAATGGCATTCTAAGCGTTCTTTCTTGATTTCTTTGCACTTGTTAATTTGAAAGAAAGATTTCCATGTTTTGAACAAAATTTCAATTTGCCAGCGTAATGAATACAAGTCATGGATATGTTCCGTTGGAACATTTTCTGTAGAAAGATTCGTAATATACACGTTGATCCCACTCAACCGTTTACTTCGTTCTTTGTAGGTAATGCCTTTCTTCTTTTCTTTTTTGGCTTGTTCCTTCAACCTTTTCTCTGTTTGTTCTTTTGTTAATCGATGAATAATAACGCGAGCTGGTAATTTTTGATACTGTCCAATGTATGCCTCTGAAATCTCCATTGTTTGACCAGGGGACAATTGATTCATGGGTTCTTCCATATCTAACTGAATATAGAGTGTCCCTTTTTTAACGGTCCCATTTTGAAAATACTCTGGCTTATCATTCTTACGATAGATTCGAGAATTTAATTTCAAACGTGAGACATAATAAGCTCCTTTATCATGGATCTTCTGTAAGTCATCTAGGTCGAAATAGCCTAAATCTCTTATATACAAGTCTTTGGGTCGAATGGTTTGTAGGCTTGTTGAACCAAAGGTTTTATCATTTTCTCTTCCTTCTCCTACATAAACGTGCAGGAACTTCCCACTCAATAGGTCATACTCTAATTGACTTTTGACTCCTGACGTATGGCTACTTCCACCTGAACCTTGATAATGTGAAGAAAACTTATCTGGAAGCTGAAATGTTGTAGAATCTAGAATACGAATGTGTTTAAAGGTCGTGGTATATTGATGAATTATTTCTTTTGTTGAATGAATTCTTTGAGTTAGAAGATTAGCTAGAACTTGTTCTAGCAACTGTACTGTGAAAGCATTAAATCGTTGGTTAAGTCCTTCAGGGCTGATAAGAACACCCGTAGATACTTCAAGATAGCTACATAATTGTGTGAGTGATGTACTTGCAACCTGTTGGCTAAGCCATACACATAAAGCAACTAACTCCTTTGCTTGATATTTACTCTTTCGCTGAACGAATCCTTTTTCTTTAGCTAGGTGTTCTAGAACATGAGGAGACATATGTCGTTGTAATTCTTCGGCAATCGGTTGAAGTTCGTTAAGAATCGAAAGACCCATAAAAAAACGCCATCCTTTCCTATAATTCTACAGAAAGGATAACGTCTTTTTTGCTTTATGGATAGTGCAAAATCTTAGCTTGATAGCGATGTAGTGCTACCCCTTATAAAAAAGTTTGATCATATCTCAAAAATTTCTTCAATCCCTTTCATTACTTCAAAGGATCCTGAACTTTTGTTTGAAGGTATCGCTATCTTGATTCCTGATTTAGGATAAAAAGCAGAATGGAAGCTCACGCCAGGGTCATATCCCATTACATGATACTTAATTATAGATTTTTCCCTTTTAGTGATCCAAAGTCCATATCCATAATCTACCCCATCTTTAACATGGATTTGCGAATTTAAAAGTATTTCTGTGTATTCTTTACTTAAAAGCTGATGATTTAACAATGCTTCCCAAAATTTGATCATATCTGATGGTGTAATAAAAGCCCCCCCATCAGCTCCACCTTTTATTGGAATCGAGTAGGTATTTGTTCTCCATGTTTCATCTTTATTATCTATGTACCCATAGGCAGTGCTTTTAGGGAGTCGATCTAAAGGAAAATATCCTGAGGCATTCATTCCACATCGTTGGAAGAGATTTGTTTCAATATAGTCGGTAAAAGAAAGTCCTGATTGTTGTTCCACAATTAAACCTAAAACAATAAATCCAGCATTATTGTAGTGGAATTTTTCTCCAGGTTGGAACATCATCTCCCCACTTTGAAATAAAGGAAGAAAATCTTTTGCGTCATTCAAGAGATACATAGGTATTTGTTTCCAAAGGTCTTCAAAGTCATCCATTACTTGTTCATCAAAATAGTCCGGTATTCCAGAACTGTGGGTCAAAAGGTGATGAATTGTTACGCCTTTGTTAAAATGCGGAAATTTTATGTTCAAACAATTTTCAAGACGAGTTTCAAATGATAGTAAACCCTTTTCAACGAGTTGGCAAATAGCAACAGCTGTAAACAACTTACAGCCAGATGCAATTCCAAAACGTGTATGAACAGTATTCAATTTTTTATCCGCCCTGTTCGCATAACCAAATGCTGATTCAAATAAGACTTCAGTGTTATCCTTGATGTAAATAGCTCCAGAAAATTGTTCATCTATTATGTTATGAATTGCTTTAGTAAGGTTTAAAGCTCGATTGCTCAAAATAATCCCCCTTATTCATAGATAGTAATATATTATTCCCCATTTTAGTACGAATTTCCTTTTACTCATTAATACCTGGAAAGAATAAAGTCCAGTTTTTCAGGACAAGATTTTGAGATGCCCCCATTACCATCAAGCAAAGATTTTGAAGTACCCCCAAAACAAAAACTTTATCTCACCACAGTTGTCTATGAGAATCCAGTGCATTTTTTTCGTTTTGGAGAACGATGAGTTTCTTAACTTGATAGCCATGGGGTACCGCTAGCATTTCGGAAAAAAACCACGCTAAGCAAAAACATACAATAAGCTGCCCATATGGACAGCTTATTTACATAATTTTCGTTAGCGGAAGTCAATTAAACTTATAATCGGGGTATTGCCAACATAAAAAAAACACGTTAAGAGTTTTCTAGCCATTTTAATCATTTTTTAAATTGTTTAGCATGAAAAGGATAATAAATAAAAGTATTTAATATCCTTAAAGTGTTACAGGTGTATTAAGATGCGTAGTATCTCCTTCTAGTTGTATTGTGTAACCTTCATCTTTAATTTCTAAAATAGTTAAACTAGTACCATGTATGAAGGGAGGATCCCATAAATTTGTAATAGATTCCGCTTTAACATGCATAAGCAATGTTTTTAAAAAAATTGCATGGGTAACAATTAAAATATTTCCTTCTTGATGAGTTGAGATAATGGTATTAAATACTGAAACAACTCGGTCTACAAATTGTTTAAGCGTTTCTCCTCCAATTGGTTCATAGTACATTGGATTTTCCCAAAAATTTTTGTACTGTGCTGGGTAAGCTTTTTTTATTTCTTCATGTGTTTTCCCTTCCCAAGCCCCCATATTGATTTCTCTTAAATCTGGATTTAATATCAAACTAGTATCGTTTTGTTTACTAAGTAATTTTGCTGTATTTACAGCTCTGTTACTTGTACTTGTATAGATTGCATTAAATTCTATGTTTTTTAGTGAATTTCCTAAAGAAATAGCATTGTTTATTCCTTCGGGAGTTAATGCTGAATCTTTCCAACCTTGCATTCTATTTTCTATATTCCATTCTGTTTGTCCATGTCGGGTTAAGTAAATTCTCATTATTCTGAACCACCTTGATTTTTTTCTTTATTATATCATTTAGAATAATTGATTTGTTGTAAAAATTAGATGTATATTCCATTCATGTCAGGTTAACATAACGTCTCATTATCGGTAGCAAGGAAAAGGAGGAACCCTACTCTCTCAAGGGAACCTCCTTTTTTCGTTCTATGGACCTATGCATTTTTTTATACATTCCTATTCTGGTGCGGTTTTAGGTTTCTCGATTGTTGTTGGATCAACCAAAAAACTGTATTAAATCTTGCATGCTCCTAGGGGTCACTATATATGAACACTACGTATTTGACTTTCTCAATGACCAACATTACTTAACGTGGTAAAATAGTATTCGGATGGGAATCCAATGTTATTAAAATTAAAGTGGTTATCAAGTCGGAGGAAGGCACCTTAGGGTGTCTTTTCTTTTTAAAATATATAAGCGCACCATCCCTTTCCTAATAGAGGCCCCCCTCATGCCTCCTTACAGGAAGAATGATACGGCATTTTTTATTTACCCAATTACCGAGCTCTCAAATGTTTTAAATAGTTACAATACATGTATTGCTTCAATAACATATGATCATTCTTAAGAATGTCATTGAAATGTACCAATAGATTCTAGTGCAGCAAAATAAATTGTGCTATGATGTGAGCAAATATAAAGCTATCTAACGGAGGGATTCACATGCCGCATGTTGTGTTTCGTGGAATTACTACTGAACAATTAAAACGTATAAGCAAGCCATTAGTAGAAGAGCTCGCAGAGATTTGTGAGTGTGGTACGGATAATTTTACGTTGGAACTACCAAGTTCTACGTTTGTATTCAATGGAGAAGAAATAGAAGCGTTTCCTCTTATTGAAGTGAAATGGTTCGAGCGTGGACAGGAAATTCGTGATCGATTTGCCAAGGCCATTACTACATATGTAATGGATTTTGGACTTCCAGAAGTAGAGGTTGTATTTACGGTTTTCACAGAATCAGCGTATTATATTAACGGGAAGCATTGTGCAAGTTAGAGCTATTTGAAAGATTTTTGTAACATTTATAAGGGGTAGAACCACATCGCTATCAAGCTAAAATTTTATAGTACCCCCAGAACGAAATTTTGTGTTAACTTATAACAAAAAAGCATATTTTTTCGTTTTGGGGTTGACCTGTTTTCTTAGCTTGATGGTCATGGGGTAGCACCACATGCCCATCAACTTAAGAAAAGTAAACACCCCAAAAACAAAAAATGAGCTGATTTCTCAAAATAACTAACTGTAGAGAAAGAAAATTTTCATTTAGGGGGTACTTCAAAACCTTAACTTGATGGCGATGTGGCGGTACCCCTATAAAAATAATATATTTCAATTAATACCTCCTATTTTTGGAATAAAATATAGATTTGATTCATATTTCTCAATGACTAATATTACTTAACATGGTAAAATAATATACGGATGGGAGTCCAATACATATTATTAAAATTAAGATGGTTCAAGTCGGAGGAAGGCACCTTATGGTGTCTTTTCTTTATACTCTCTAAAAATGTCCTAACATATAATATCCGATTTTTGCCGTCAGTACCCTATCGCTATTAAGCTAACAAAACAAAATACCCCCAAAAACGAAAAAGAGATGATGAAAATAATAAAAAAGCTTATCATTAAGTGCTAAAAGATAAGCCTTTTTGTCTATACTTATTGAATTTTATTAGATTTATTCCATGCTAATATAGTAATAAAATATTGAATCCCCAACAAAATAGTAAAAAGCAAAATGTATTTTAGACATACTAACATCCATCCAGCAATGTCTTGAGCTAATTGATTATGATATGTAGTGCTTGCTACAGCAGCAAAAGAGAAAATAAGGGTATAAGATAATCTATCTTTTAATTTTTGTCTTAATTCTTCCTTGTTATCGATTTCTGGTTCAAAAACACCAGCTAAAATGGATCTAATAAAGAAGAATACCATATAACGGATAATGATACCAAGAGCAGTAGCCCATTCTAGAAACGGTCCTTGTAAGTATATGCCCCTTATTATTAAATTCCTGATTGATATAGTATGTTCACTTCATCTAATCAACAATCTCCCAAAATTGAATGGCCGCCTTTGAGAGTGGTTTATCTTTTAACCTTATAAAAACCGGCTCGACACTAAAATCAAATTGTTTAAGTTCAAAAAGTGTTGTATTTTCCAAAAAATGCGACGTATAATCCATTCTTGGGATGATAGATATGCCTAGTCCTCTGCTTACAAGTGCTACTACCATTGTGACATCTTTACACTCCATAATGATATTCGGCTTCAGATTATGTTCATTAAATGTTTCCAATATACTTTCATATAAAAAATGCCCTTCCATTGCCCCTAACATAATAAAAGGGAATGAAGCTATTTGTTCCAACGTCATATCCTGTGATGAAAAAAATGATAGCCATCTAGTTGGAATAATTACGACGAACGGCTGTTTATTTAATATTTTCACATGATAGTGTTCACTATTGTCCGGACGTAAGAGTAATGCAATATCAAGTTCTCGGCGTTCCAGTTTTTTTAATAGGACTTCTGAGTTTCCTGTTACTATATTGATTTTAATTTTAGGATATTGTGTTCTAAACATACTGACATAGTCAAGGAGCATATTCGAACATGGAGATGACACACCAATGCTTATTATTCCTGCTATACCTTGTTCAATCTCTTGAATTCGCTGCTTTACCTCTTGCATTTGTATTAACATTTTCTCGGCATATTGATACAATAGTTCACCAGTTTCCGTTAGTTCCCATTTTTTTCGGTATCGATGAATCAAAGTTGTACCAAGATCATTTTCAAGCTTCGCTAGCATTTGGCTAAGAGGTGGCTGTGCTATATGGAGAACCTCTGCTGCTTTAGTAATACTTCCCTGTCTAACAATTTCTCTAAAGTAATGTAATTGTCGAATATCCATTTCACACCCCCATTATATGTTTTTTGATATGATCAGTTTATCATATATATATTATTAATATCTCTAATTCACTGCTATACTTACTCGTATACTATTTATAGAAAGCGAAGGATATTATAAATCATATGAGTAAAACAATGAGGCGAATCATCTTATACGTGCTTGGCTTATTTCTTTTGTCGTTTGGCGTTAGTCTCTCGATTCGAGCAGGATTTGGTGTATCGCCTGTGTCATCACTAGCATACGCAATGAAGCTAACGACTAGCTTATCACTTGGTTTCACAACAGTGCTTGCCAATGTGTTATTTATTGTTATCCAAGTAATATTAAATAAACGAATTGAGTTAAATGAATTTGTAGTTCAATTAATTATTTCGTTTTTATTTGGGGGCTTCATGAATATAACGCTTTTCATAGTACAAATGTTTCCTACTCCTGAAACAATTTTTTCTCGAACTATATTTTTAATTGTTAGCTTTTTCGTTATATCTGCTGGTTTAATGGGATATTTCACAGCGAAACTTCCATTAATGCCATACGATGCATTAACGTATACAATTCATGAAAAATTCAATTTAAAATTTAGTAAAGCGAAAATATCAAGTGATGTAATTAATGTTTGTATTGCTGGCGGAATATGTATAATTTTCATTCAATCATTAGGCTCAATCGGAATTGGTACACTAGCCGCTGCCTATTTCGTTGGAAAAATTTTAGGCTGGATGCTATCACATTACCAACAGCCTCTTCTACAATGGACATCTAAAACTGAACGCGCTGCCTGAAAAAGCGTATAACATACTAGTGAATGTCTGGAACAAGAAATTCGCTCATCTTAATGAATTAGCCCATTGTGTTCAACATCCTATATAGGGCGCGGAAACGATTTCGGGTATGGGGTACTACCACACATTGCCATCAACTTAAGAAAAAAAATCACCCAACAAACGAAAAAACGCTATTCTTCCTGTATATTTCTACAAAAAAATAACGTTATTTTCGTTTTATAGATACAATTTCAGATGAAGAAGAAGAATTCTTTCGGGAAGTGCGGTTAAATTCTTTAATACTAATTTCTCTCTTCACTTTCTCTTAATAACCGCGTTACCAATTCCTGTTTAACAGATTGCCCATAGATTCCATCCCCCTTTACCAAAAAAGAGCTAAGATGTTTGCCCTTAGCTCCTTCTTGGTAAAATCGATTTATTTTTACAATTCTTCAATCATTATTTCACTTCATTAGCCACAAAAAAGTGTTCACATACATTTGATATACGTTGCAAGTCCACATTTCCACCGGATATAACGGCAACTACTTTTTTTCCTTTTGTATATTTATCAACTTTTCCTGAAAGAAGCGCAGCGGTAGCTAATGCTCCAGCCCCTTCTACAACAGCTTTCCCGCGTTGTAATAAATCTTTCATCGCCACTTCTAGCTCTTCTTCCGATACTGTTACAATATCATCTACTAGTTCCTTAACAACTTCGAAAGTTAAGCTGCCTGGCATTTTAACTGCACAGCCATCCGCTATGGTCGGTGCATGATAATGCTCCACGATTCCTCCATTATCATAAGAGGCTTTCATTCCATGAACATTATCCGCTTGAACACCTATCACATTAATTGATGGATTAAAAGATTTTAATGCAACAGCAATTCCAGAAATAATTCCTCCTCCACCAATAGGTACAATTATAGTATCAACATCCCACAAATCATCAAGAATATCTAAACCAATTGTTCCTTGTCCAGCCATTACTTCTACATCATCATATGGATGTAAGTATGTCTCTCCTGTTTCTTGTATAATTTCCTCACACTTCGCTTTGGCATCATCAAAAGTTTCACCATATAAAATAACTTCTGATCCATACCCTCTAGTTGCCTCTACTTTCGCTTGAGGTGCAGAAACTGGCATAACAATTTTACTCTTAATTCCAAGTAAATGAGCGGATAAAGCAACACCTTGTGCATGGTTTCCTGCCGAACAAGCAATAACACCTCGTTCTTTTTCTTGATCTGTCAAATGTGACATTTTATTAAAGGCACCACGGAATTTAAAAGAACCCGTTAATTGCATATTTTCTAATTTCAAATAAATTTCTCCACCTGTTTTACTAGTCAAATAGAAAGATTTAACTAATGGCGTTTTTCTAGCATTTTTATCAAGAACCTTTTGGGCTTTTTTGATGTCAGCAATATCTAATGGTATTTTTTTAGTTATCATACTAACACTTCTTTCAATTGTTTATAATCTAACCCTAGCGTGATTCCTAAATTTTCGTAAGTAATGACCCCTTTATAGATATTTACCCCGGATGCTAATGATGCTTTATGCTGCATAGCGGATTCTAATCCTTCTTTAGCGATTGCTAGTAAATATTCAATATTTCCATTCGCTAACGCGATTGTAGCGGTACGTGGGGTGGCACCAGGCATATTTGGCACTGCATAGTGTATTACGTCATGTTTAATGAATACGGGATCATCATGTGTTGTATACTTATCAATTGTTTCAACTGTTCCACCTTGATCTATTGCGATATCTACAATAACACTTCCAGGTTTCATAGATTGAACCATGTACTCTTTCACGATTTTTGGAGGTCTAGATCCTGGAATTAAAATTGTTGAAATAAATAAATCGGCTTCCTGAATCATTCGCTCCAAGTTTTCAGTGTTTGATTCAATGATTTCAACATTTTCTTTCGTATATTTCTCTCTTAAATGAGAAATTCTTTCTTGATTTATTTCTAATATTGTAACTTTACAACCAATTCCAATTGCCATATCACAAGCGTTAATTGCAGCATTTCCTCCACCCAGAATCACAACATTTCCGGCGGGGATTCCCTCAATTCCAGATAATAAAATACCTTCTCCTTGATGTTGCTTTTCTAAGTAATAAGCACCCATAAATACGGCACGTCTACCAGCAATTGCGCTCATAGGTTTTAATAATGCTAGATTTCCATCTTCACTAATCGTCTCCCCTGCAATTGCAGTTGTGCCAGCATTTCTCATTGCCTCTACACACTCTTTAGAAGCGGCCAGATGTAAGAATCCCCATACAATAAGATCCTTTTTAAAGTAATGATATTCTGCAGGTAGTGGTTCTTTCACCTTGACTACCATATCAACATTCCATGCTTCTCCTTGCGTCACGATACTTGCACCAGCGTTTTTATATTCATCATTTGTATAACCAGATCCTAATCCGGCATCTTTTTGTACTAAAACTTCATTTCCATCTGCAACTAATCTTTGAACATTTTCTGGAGTCATCCCTACACGAGCTTCTCCTTTTTTTATCTCTTTCACTACACCAATTTTCATAACAACACATCCTTTATTAGATTCAGATATAAATTATATTGTCTATGATTTGATAAACATTAAAGTAGCAAAAACCAATAAAAATGTTATGGCAATATAATTCGTTTTGCGTCTTGCTGTTGCACCTACAAGATAACACCACTCAAAATCATGAGTCAATCTATTTGTGAAAAAGTTCACAAAGTAGACTTTTTTATTCAAAATTCTATTTTTATGTAACAAATAAAATTGAATCTAGGATCCCCTTATGATATTCTTCGTTTGTGAAACATTTCACATGTAATAATGTTAAATTTGTAAATAAGTATACATTCTTTCAACTAGGAGTGATTATAATGTCACAGCAACAACTAAAAAAGGATATTGGTTTCTTTGCAGCACTAACCACTGTTATTGGTACTGTTATTGGAGCCGGGGTATTTTTTAAACCTACAGCACTTTATGGGGTAACTGGTACAGCCAGTTTAGGCTTACTTGCCTGGATCATTGGTGGGGTATTAACAGTATGTGCGGGTCTGACCGCTGCTGAACTATCTGCAGCCATCCCTGAAACAGGTGGAATGATGGCATATTTAAAGCGTACTTATGGAAACTTAACAGCTTTCCTACTTGGATGGGCACAAACTGTAATCTACTTTCCTGCTAATATAGCAGCACTTGCGATCATCTTCGGAACACAAACAGTTAGTTTATTTGGTTTAGACATTAGTGAACACAAAATGTTGATTATCGGAATTTCTGTAGCGACTGCAACATTTGTAACTCTTATGAATTTCTTAGGAGCAAAAGCCGCCGGTGGAATCCAAATGGCATCTACTATATGTAAGTTACTTCCACTAGCTCTTATTATCATTTTTGGATTACTACACAAAGGCGATGTTACTTTTCAACTCTTACCTATTGAAGCTGGACCAGACAAATCGTTAATATCTGCACTTGGATCTGGTTTACTTGCAACAATGTTTGCATATGATGGCTGGATTCATGTAGGAAATATCGCTGGAGAAATGAAAAACCCTAAAACAGACTTACCAAAAGCAATTGTATTAGGGTTATCAGCTGTTATGGTTATATACTTACTTATAAACATTGCGTTTCTTATGGTCATGTCCGCAACATCACTTGCAGCAACTGATACTCCTGCTTCTGAGGTAGCAACAATTATTTTTGGCGCAATGGGTGGTAAATTAGTTACAATCGGTATTTTAATTTCCGTATTTGGAACAATCAATGGTTACATTATGACTGGAATGAGAATTCCATACGCTATGGCAGTTGAAAATAAATTGCCATTTAGCAAATGGTTTGCTACATTAACTAAACATAGCAAAGTCCCTTATAACTCCGGTTTATTTATGTTATTTGTATCTATTATCATGATGGTCATTGGTGGATTTAATACTTTAACAGATATGCTAGTCTTTGTAATATGGATATTCTACACAATGACATTCCTTGCTGTCTTTATTTTACGAAAAAGAGAGCCAGAACTTGTACGACCTTATAAAGTTCCACTATATCCGATAATACCAATAATCGCCATTATCGGTGGGCTATTCATCGTTATTAATACATTATTTACTCAAACACTTCTAGCACTGTCAGGAATAGGTTTAACCTTAATTGGTCTCCCTATTTATTTTACAATGCGGAAGAAGGGACCTTTAATCATAGATAATAACAGTAAAAAGTAATCCTATAAAAAGATTTAAATTTTACCAATGTCATATAAGTAGCCTTAATAAAAATTCAAAATGAAAGAGCCTATTTTAATCATCAAAATAGGTTCTTTTACTTTAATGTACCTATATCAAGTAAATAAACAGAAATGTTTACTGAACATACGATTTTTATTAGTTTAATAATATTTTTATCATGATTTATCAAAGTCTGTTGAACAGGTTATGTCCTTCCATTTATCAAACTCTTTTTGTAAGGTAACTACTTTTTCCGAAGCCACATGATAAGCATCCGAACCTAGCAATAAATGAACGGGAGGATCTGTTTCTGCCGCTGTGCGTATCATAGCTAAAGCAGCTTTTTCGGGATTACCTTCTTGTTTCCCATCCATAACATTATCAAGAAAATCCTTTACCTCATGGACTGCTTTATAATCCTCAATTTGTTCTTTACTATACATAACGGAACCACTACTTAAGAAATTGGTTCTAAAATAGCCAGGTGCTACCATTGTAACTTTAATGCCAAATAGCTTTGCTTCCTCTGCCAGAGACTCAGATAAACCAACCACTGCAAACTTTGTAGCACTGTAGCTACCAAAACCCATACTGCCCACGTATCCTGCAAGTGAAGCTATATTAAAAATATGCCCTGATTTTTGTTTCCTTAAATAAGGCATTGTTTTCCTAATTACATTCAATGTACCAAATACATTCACATCAAAGTTTTGACGGATTTCTTCGTCTGTTAGTTCCTCGAGACTCCCACCTAAACCGTAACCAGCATTATTTACAACGACATCAATCTTACCAAAAGTTTCAATGGTTTTCTCAATTGCTTGTTGTACGCTGGCCTCATTAGTCAAGTCAACCGACAATGGTAGAAATCGTTTTGTATCATCATTAACTACCTTTATTAAATCATTTAATGTTCTTGAAGTTGCAGCAACTTGGTTGCCATTCTTTAATAATTGTTTTACCAATACAAGTCCCAAACCTTTTGAGGCTCCAGTTACAAACCATACTCTATTTTTACTCATAGCGACTATTCATTCCTTTCTTGTCAAACCTATATTTTTACCAACAAAAACTAATTTTAGATAATTATACTATTATGAAGATAAGAGTAATGATGAGTTTTCTTTTTGTATATCATATTCATGCCAAGTTAGCATAACGTTCTATTATACGTAGTAAACAAAGGGTCTATCACCACTTTTTACATGGATTAAGCCTTTTCTCTTTTGAAAGCTTTATACAAAAATGTATACATGCCTTTTTTATTAAGAATGATTTCTCTGGATTATCTATATTTTCTGTATAAAAATCATATATTCTCTATTTTGTCTAATGCAATATTTTAATGCAGCTCATCACCATTCATGACATATAAGGGTGAATCTAAATCTTTCTTTTATGAGTTAAGATGAAGAAAGGAAAAAGAATATGATGGTATCAATAAAGTTCAGTCTAATACATTTTTTTAATGGAACAGTATGCTATAACAATTAATCCTCATTATAGAGATTATCTACAGTTTCTTGCAAAGAATCTAAAAGATAATCTCTGAAATTACCGTAAGTAACTGCATACAGTTCCTTTGAAAAACGGCTCCAAAAAATAACAGGGCACTCACCATTCTTCATTTGACTTATATCTAGGCATGTTACGGTGCCATCAATATCATTTAAAACAATATAATGTAATGGTAAGTCATACGTTTCTCTGTACAATTTTGTATGATAGACTACGGATGAATCTACTGCCGTACTTTCACATCCGTGTATCTCGATCCCGTCAAGACCGCCACTTCCATACTGTTTTAAAAACCAATGATAACTACTTGGGAATGAAATATTTAGAATCTGTGCTGCTTGTTGAATCGTATCTTCATTTGCACTACCCATAAAGTCGCCAAGTTTTTGATATGTGGTAATGATTGAAATAATCTTTTCATTCATTTTTTTATCTTCCTTCCAACCAAACATAGCTTTTAGTCTCCCCTTTTTATAACCAATAACATTATCTTTTTTATAGAGATAGAACCAACAAAACGGGTTGTCCCCAAATCGATAAAAATGAGCTTTATTACTACAAAAGATTATAAAGAGTATTTCTGTGATTTAAAATAGCAACGATAATACTCTAAAAAACAATGCATCGTATCTTATTATCTTAAATAGGCTGTAGTATTTATAACTGCCAAATCTTTTAGAAGACATGAAACATAGTATTAAACCAAACCGTACATTAAATCGCAATCGAATCGAACAATAAGTACGACACGTGCTGGTATTGATGAGTTCTTGGAGCGTACACTCTCCAAGAACCTTAATTTGCAAGAACTAGCGCTTTTAATCTTCTGTGAATATCAACGAAAAAATAAATTCTAAACGTAAGAATAAGGAGTGAGTACTGTGAACGATAAGATTAAGCATATTCATCATATAGGCCATGTCGTAACAAATATAGATATTGCACTAAAGCTATACCGAAAGATAGGCTTCGTATGTCCTCCTCCAGCCCTATCCGACAATGGCCGAAAAAGAAGGCGCGGTACCTAAGCCATTTGGTGCAGCAAATACACATGCCACATTTCTCCATAATTTTATCGAAATCGTTACTGTAGTGGAAGACGAAGAACGAATTCCTCGCGATGCCATCCTTGTGCCCATTCAGGCTCCCCCGACTTTACTTCCTCGAATTCTTGAAAATATCAAACGCACTGTTGCTACCATTTCTAGGTCTCTATCACGTTTCGAAGGAACACATATCTTATGCTTTTGTACACCTGATGCAAAGGCATATGCAGCTCAATTCGATCAGGATAGTGTTCATAGCGGTGTTAATAGCGTTCAACGTCCTATAGAGACCGTAACTGGAATGCAAGTGGTCTCTTTTAACTATATAGAAATTGATGGCGAAGATGTGCCGGAAGGTCGACTAGCCATCGCTGAAAATCCGCCGTTGGAGGTTTTGAAGGCACAATCTCATATGAATCATCCGAATGGAGCGATTGAGTTAGTGGAAGTAATTCTTTGCGTTACTGACTCTAAGCTTAATGATTTCATCAAACGCTATCGGCGCTATCTAGGTCGTGATGCACAAACGAAGGGTATGACACGCATTTTTGATCTTAATCGTGCTCACATAACAATTGTTCCTGAGTCCCGATTGACCGATATTTTTCCAGGTGAAGTGGTACCGCCTTTGCCAGGGTTTGTCGGATATACTGTTACAGTGCGTGATATCTTAGCTACACGTAAATATATCGAAGGAAATGGGTTCCCAGTTGTTGAAACAGAAGGGGGGGATATTTTCGTACCGGCTTCCGCATTTCTTGGTACTGCCATAATCTTTAGACAAAATAGAGAGTGAAATTGCAACTTAATGTCCTGTTAATCATCTAATTTTAACTTATAGAACACATAAATATGTTTTTGGATGCAGTAATAACAAGGTTTCATGTTCCTTAATGTATAATTTCCCCAGAATGGTATCGTGTGATCTCCTTATTTAAAAAGCCAGGTTGATTAAAAGCAGCCTGGCTTTTTGGTGTCATCATACATTACTATCAACCTAAGAGGAATTTATACCATAACTCATAGAAAGGATGGCGTTTTTTCATTTTAGTGGGTATTTTATTTTTTTTAGATTGATGGGGATGCGGTACCGCCAGCATTATGGAAAAAAACATGCTAAGCCAAAAATATAATAAGCTGCCCATATGGACAGCTCATTTACATAATTATCGTTAGCGGAAGTAAATCAATTTGGTATGTTTAATATAAGCACTCGTTTATTGAAGAAGTGATTTTCATTGAACTACTCACCACTTAACATCCTTACGGACTGTTTGAAGTGGGAGATTCCTAAGTACAGAAACCTAACAGTTTCTAATTCAGTAGGCTATCCCCGTAGTTCCTACGGT
>NZ_JBQAFR010000013.1:0-48447 GCF_051915945.1 Bacillus cereus group sp. MYBK30-2 | reverse complement strand
ATGATGGCAGAGAGGTCACACCCGTTCCCATACCGAACACGGAAGTTAAGCTCTCTAGCGCCGATGGTAGTTGGGACCTTGTCCCTGTGAGAGTAGGACGTCGCCAAGCAAGCTAAAACACGAGTCATTTGACTCGTGTTTTTTCGTGTTTTTAAACAGTACGTGAAAGAAGTAAGGGAATACATAAGTAATACAAACACGTCGCCCAAGGATAAAACATATTATATAAGAAATTGAGGTATATTTTTCTGAAATTTGTTAAGGACTAGAAGTGTATAATATGTTTATTTAAATAGGGGAGGAAAGATCATGAAATTACCAAGTGAAACTTGCATTGTTTGTGAGACAAAAGGAAAAGAAGGCATATATGTTTATAATAATTTGATATGTTATGAATGTGAAAGAGATATGGTGAATACTGAGACAAATGACCCGAAGTATATACATTATTTAAAACAACTTCGAAAATTAGAAGTATCATATTTTTAAATAGGCATATGCCTATTATTTTTTTTGTCTTAATATCTGTATAATAGATAAAGAATGAATAATAAGGAAGAGATATATATGAATCAAAATCGTATGCCTTTATATGAGGCGTTAATGGAATTTAAAGAAAGACGACCACTATCTTTTCATGTTCCAGGTCATAAGAATGGTTTAAACTTCCCTCAGGAAGCTATAAGGGGGTTTAAAGATATATTACCTATTGATGTAACAGAATTAACGGGATTAGATGATTTGCATAGTCCGTTTGAATGTATAGATGAAGCACAGCAATTATTAGCTGATGTATATGGCGCGCAAAAAAGTTATTTTTTAATTAATGGTTCAACAGTTGGAAATTTAGCGATGATATTGTCTTGTTGCGGGGAAAATGATATTGTCCTTGTACAAAGAAATTGTCATAAATCAATCATTAATGGTTTGAAATTAGCTGGGGTTAATCCAGTCTTTTTAGATCCATGGATTGATGAAGTACATAATGTACCAGTAGGTGTTCAAGAGGAAGTTATTAAGAAAGCAATTGCAAGGTACCCTGAAGCTAAAGCGCTTATTTTAACGCATCCTAACTATTATGGTATGGGAATTGATTTAGAGGCAAGTATAGCTTATGCACATGCGCATAAGATCCCGGTTTTAGTAGATGAAGCACATGGGGCGCACTTTTGTATAGGTGAGCCGTTTCCAAAGTCAGCATTAGCCTATGGTGCAGATATTGTGGTACATTCTGCACATAAAACGTTACCTGCGATGACAATGGGGTCATACTTACATATAAATAGCCGTTTAGTGAGCGAAGAAAAAGTTTCCGCTTATTTAAGTATGCTACAATCTAGTAGCCCGTCGTACCCAATTATGGCTTCTCTTGATATAGCTCGATTTACAATAGCAGGTATAAAAGAAAAAGGTTACGATGAAATCGTTGAGTTTTTACGCCGATTTAAAGAAGGATTGCACTCTATCCCACAAATAGCTACTTTGCAATATCCGTTGCAAGATGAATTAAAGGTTACGGTACAAACCCGCTGTCAGTTATCGGGGTATGAATTACAGTCTGTATTTGAAAAGGCCGGTATATATACGGAAATGGCAGATCCATATAATGTCCTATTTATTTTGCCGTTGCAAGTAAATGAGGAGTACATGAAAGCAATAGAGATACTCCGAGTAGCGTTGCAACAATATAAGGTAAAAGACAAGACTGCATCTATTCGTTATACTTATAAAGGGGAAATCTCTCCTTTACCGTATACGTATAAACAATTAGAGAGATACGAAAAGAAGTTAGTATCTATGGAAGAATCTGTTGGTATGATAGCATCGGAAATGGTGATTCCATATCCACCTGGAATTCCATTGATTATGTATGGAGAGAGAATCACTCAAGAACATAAGAAACAAATTACTTATTTAGAGAAAACAGGGGCTCGTTTTCAAGGCAGTACGAAATATATGAAAGTGTATGATATAGAAAGTAGGTTTTAGGATGAAAGGATTATTTGTAACAATTGAAGGGCCAGAAGGTTCGGGTAAGACAACATTAATTAAAAGATTATTGCCGTACTTTGAGCAAAAGGACCAAAAGGTAATGGCGACGAGAGAACCAGGTGGTATTGCAATTTCTGAAGATATTAGGACGATTTTACATAAGCAAGAATATACAATGATGGAAGCACGTACAGAGGCGCTTTTATATGCTGCTGCACGTAGACAACATTTAGTGGAGAAAGTTATGCCAGCACTTAATGAGAACTATCTTGTGTTATGTGATCGTTTTATAGATAGCTCTTTAGCATATCAAGGATATGCAAGGGGATTAGGGATGGATAACGTATTTGAGATTAATCGTTTCGCAACAGAAGGTTGTATGCCTAGCTTAACAATTTATTTAGACATTGAACCAGAGGTTGGTTTAGCGCGAATTGAAAAAGATACAGGGCGCGAAGTAAATCGACTAGATATGGAAGACATCACTTTCCATAAACGTGTGCGTGAAGGCTATTTACAAGTTGTAGAACGCTTTTCTGATCGTATTGTATTAGTCAATGCTGATCAACCAATGGAAAAACTTATAGAAGAAGTTGTTCAGATTATAGAAGATAAATTGTTATAATAGAAGGAAAGAATGAAATAAGTGAGGTATGCATTATGATGAAGACGTGGGAGCAGCTTTCTGCTATACAGCCCATCGGTGTCAAAATGTTGATGAATAGCATTGCAAAAGAGCGTATATCCCACGCTTACTTGTTAGAGGGAGGAAAAGGGACCGGGAAGTTCGCAACAGCAATTCAAATGGCAAAAAGCTTTCTTTGTTTACAAAGGGCTGGTGTAGAACCTTGTCACGTATGTACGAATTGTCGCCGAATTGATTCGGGTAACCACCCAAACTTACATATTGTAAAACCAGATGGATTATCTATTAAAAAACAGCAAATTCATGACTTACAAGAAGAGTTTTCGAAAACAGGATTAGAAGCAAATAAAAAAGTATATATTATTGAGCATGCAGATCGTATGACAGCGAATGCAGCGAATACACTCTTGAAATTTTTAGAAGAACCAAGTAGTGATACAACAGCTATTTTACTTACTGAACAAAGTCATCAGATTTTAAATACGATTTTATCTCGGTGTCAAGTTGTTACATTTAGACCTTTATCTACAGAATCTTTAATTAAGAGATTAGAGGAAGAAGGTATTACAGTCTCGTTATCGATGCTTGCTGCACAGCTTACAAATAGTTTTGAAGAAGCTTTATTAATGTGTAATGATGAATGGTTTGCACAAGCAAGAGCTTTAGTGATAAAATTATGTGAAGCGCTCGAAAAAGATAAAGCCTCTATTTTTTTTGTACAAGAAAAATGGGGGAAGCACTTTGGAGAGAAAGAACAATTACAGCAAGGTTTAGATATGTTACTCCTTATTTATAAGGATTTATTATATGTTCAACTTGGAGAAGAAGATCGTCTTGTTTTTCATGAGCAGAAAGAGATGTTTGAATCATTCTCCTATGCTCAGAAGCGCATTGTATCAGCTCTCTTTAATATATTAGAGGCAAAAAATAGAATCAACGCTAATGTAAATGCGCAGCTTGTGTTCGAACAGTTAGTGTTGCGGTTGCAGGAGGGATGACCGTTTTGTATGATGTAGTAGGTGTTCGCTTTAAGAAGGCCGGGAAGGTATATTACTTTGATCCGAATCAGTTCGATATCTCAGAAAATGAGTTTGTAATTGTAGAAACGGTAAGAGGTATTGAATACGGAAAAGTAGTTATTACCAAAAAGCAAGTTGATGAAAACGACGTTGTATTACCGCTTAAAAAGGTTATTCGTATTGCAAATGAAAATGATCGTACCATTGTTGAAGAGAATAAGCATGCTGCGAAAGAAGCATATCAAGTGTGTCAACAAAAGGTAGGAGAACATAATCTTGATATGAAGCTTGTAGATGTAGAGTATACGTTCGATCGTAATAAGATTATTTTCTACTTTACTGCGGATGGTCGGATTGATTTCCGTGAACTAGTGAAAGACTTAGCGGCAATTTTTAGGACAAGAATTGAGCTGAGACAGATCGGTGTTCGTGACGAAGCAAAAATGCTTGGTGGTATTGGTCCATGTGGTCGTATGCTTTGTTGTTCTACTTTTTTAGGGGATTTTGAACCTGTATCCATTAAAATGGCGAAGGATCAAAATTTATCATTAAATCCTGCAAAAATCTCTGGTTTATGTGGTCGCTTAATGTGTTGCTTAAAGTATGAGAATGATGAATATGAGGCAGCAAAGGAACAACTTCCTGATTTAGATCAACGTATACAAACACCACATGGTACTGGCCGTGTTATCGGATTAAATATTTTAGAAAGATTAATTCAAGTGGAACTAGTAGACAAGGAACGGATAGTAGAATATACGTTAGATGAATTAATGAATAAAGGGGTCGTTTCGAGTCAAACCACAGATTAATGAGGTGGGTGCTTGTGGAGAAAAAGGATATTTTTGCATCGGTTTCTAGTATGGAAGAGCAAATTGGACATTTATACAAACAGTTGGGAGAATTAAAACAGCATCTTGCAGAATTACTGGAAGAAAACCAACATATAAAAATGGAAAATGAAAATTTGCGACATCGTTTTGAAGAAGTGCAGAATAAGGAAAAACAAAAAACTCAAAAACGCAAAGAAATGAAGCCGAAGACAGATATTGGTGAAGGTTACGATAACTTAGCAAGACTGTATCAAGAAGGTTTTCATATTTGCAATCTACATTATGGAAGTGTACGTAAAGAGGGAGATTGTTTATTCTGTCTGTCATTTTTAAATAAAAAGTGAAATTACCTTTCCAATATAATTGGAAAGGTAATTTTTTATACATGAGAGTAGAATGAAATTTATTTTTACATTAATAGAGACTGAAATAGGGTAGGTTAAGTGTAAGAAAGGGAGCAATATATGAATTTATATGAAGATGAACGTTTAGATTACTTATTAGCGCAAGATATGAAGATTGTACAAAGCCCATCAGTATTTAATTTTTCTTTAGATGCAGTTTTACTTGCAGATTTTGCTTGGGTGCCAATTCAAAAAGGTAATTTACTTGATTTGTGTACAGGTAACGCAGTTATCCCTCTTTTATTAAGTACAAGGACAAAAGGGAAAATTACAGGTGTAGAAATTCAAGAGCGTCTATATGATATGGGAATAAGAAGCGTCCAATACAATAAGTTAGAAGAAAGAATCAATTTAATCCATGGAGATTTGAAAGATATGCCGGAGAAGCTTGGACGTCATCAATATGATGTTGTAACGTGTAATCCTCCTTATTTTCAAACACCACAAACTTCTGAGAAGAATATCAATGAGCATTTAGCGATAGCTCGTCATGAAATTATGTGCACATTAGAAGATGTTGTATATGCAAGTAGCCAGTTAGTGAAACAAGGCGGGAAGGTAGCATTTGTACACCGCCCAGGTCGTTTGCTCGACATCGTCACATTAATGCGTAAATACAAAATCGAACCGAAACGTGTGCGATTTGTTTATCCTAAGGTTGGTAAAGAAGCGAATACATTGTTAATTGAAGGAATTAAGGATGGAAATGCAGATTTAAAGATCTTGCCACCTCTTTTTGTATATGAAGAAAATAACGAATATACAAAGGAGCTTCGTTCAATTTTATATGGAGAAGAATAAGCATTGTTTTTATGTGGTGGAGTGTTCTGATGGAAGTTATTATGCCGGGTATACAAATCATATAGAAAAGCGGATTCAGACCCATAATAGTGGAAAAGGTGCTAGATATACACGTGCTAGACTTCCGGTTATTTTAAAATATGTAGAGGGTCACGAGGATAAACGAACGGCTATGCAAGCTGAGTATCACTTTAAACAGTTAACGAGGAAACAAAAAGAAGAATATATACAAAAAGGAGAACGCTATGTGGCAGCAAAAAAGCTTTCAGCAAAATGAAAAGGGAGTTTTATATTTAGTACCGACTCCAATCGGAAATTTAGAGGATATGACATTTCGTGCAATCCGAATTTTAAAAGAGGCAGACATTATTGCAGCGGAAGATACAAGGCAAACGAAGAAGCTTTGTAATTATTTTGAAATTGAAACACCAGTTATGAGTTATCACGAGCATAATAAAGAAGTAAGTGGACGAAAAATTTTAGATAAGTTAGAAGACGGTAAGACTGTAGCCATTGTGAGCGATGCTGGTATGCCGTGTATTTCAGACCCTGGTTATGATATTGTTGTAGAGGCTGTAGCAGAACAATATCATGTTATTCCGCTTCCTGGGGCAAATGCAGCCCTTACAGCATTAATTGCATCAGGACTTGAGACAAAACACTTTTATTTCTATGGTTTCCTGCAAAGAAATAAAAAAGAACGTAAGAATGAGTTAGAAAAATTGCGCTATATTCCAACTACAATGATGTTTTACGAGGCACCACATCGTTTAGATGATACTTTGATTTCTATGCAAGAAGTGTTAGGAAATAGAGAAGTTGTATTATGTCGTGAGCTAACGAAAAAATTTGAAGAGTTTATTCGTGGCACAATTGAAGAAGCAATTGAGTGGACGAAGCAAAATGAAGTTCGTGGTGAGTTTTGTATTTTAGTAGCTGGTTCAACAGAAGAAGCTACTCCAGAAGAACAATGGTGGGAATCTATTTCAGTATATAATCATATTGAACATTATATAAATGAAAAAGGTATGAATTCCAAAGAGGCGATTAAAACAGTCGCTAAAGATCGAGATTTGTCGAAACGAGATGTATATCAAATCTATCATGTCGATAAAAAATAAGCTTCTCATAATTGAGAAGCTTATTTTGCTGTTTCGATATAATCTTGAAGTTCGTTTAAGATTTGCTCAGCGCCTTCTTTGCTTAAGATAATTTTACCTTCAGCTAAAGATAGGTTACCATCAGATACTTCACCAGTTACTTGGCAAGTCATGTTTGGTTTATATTTCTTTAAGATGATTTTTTCGTCATCTACGTAGATTTCAAGAGCATCCTTTTCTGCAATACCTAAAGTACGGCGTAATTCGATTGGAATTACTACACGACCTAATTCATCAACTTTACGAACGATACCAGTAGATTTCATATTTTGTTCCTCCTAATAGTTTATAAGTTTCGAGTCTATTTTTTGATTCGTCATTTTTCGACAAAATACCCTATGGACATATGATACCAATCATTTACATTTCCGTCAATTCTTAAATTCTATATTTTTAAAAAAGATTTATAGATTTTTATACTTCTTATATATAATAGAATGTGAGTAATTTCTACAATCATTTTATTTTATTTTCTGAAAAATATATATTTTTCAGAAAGGGATTGTATATTTTTTTTGAATATGAGTAATAGATGATAAAGATATCGAGCATTAACTCGTTTTTACATGTGAGTTTTTGATATACTGTTTATAAATACATATGAGGTTATTCGGGAGGTCCAAAACAATGACAGAGGAAAATAAGTCCTTTTATATCACTACCCCAATTTATTATCCAAGTGGAAAGTTACACATTGGACACGCTTATACGACAGTGGCAGGAGATGCGATGGCACGATATAAGCGTATGCAAGGATACAATGTTCATTATTTAACAGGAACTGATGAGCATGGACAGAAGATCCAAAAGAAAGCAGAAGAACTAAACGTTACACCACAAGCATATGTGGATAACATTGTATCAGGGATTAAAGAACTTTGGGGGAAGATGGATATCTCTTATGATGACTTTATTCGTACAACTGAAGATCGTCATAAAGATGTTGTTGAGAAAATCTTCAAGCAGTTAGTAGACCAAGGTGATATTTATCTTGATGAATATGAAGGTTGGTATTCTGTACAAGATGAAACATTCTATACAGCGCATCAATTAGTTGATCCAGTTATGGAAGGTGACAAAGTAGTTGGTGGGAAAAGCCCAGATAGTGGTCACGATGTAGAGCTTGTTCGTGAAGAATCTTATTTCTTTAGAATGGGTAAATATGTAGACCGACTATTAAAGTTCTATGAAGATAATCCTCATTTCATTCAGCCAGAGTCTCGTAAAAATGAAATGATTAATAACTTCATTAAACCAGGATTAGAAGATTTAGCTGTTTCTCGTACTTCATTTGACTGGGGAGTTCGTGTTCCGGGTAACCCAAAACACGTTATTTACGTATGGGTAGATGCCTTGTCTAATTACATTACTGCATTAGGATATGGAACAGAAAATGAAGAGAAGTATAAAAAGTTCTGGCCAGCAGATGTCCATTTAGTTGGTAAAGAAATCGTTCGTTTCCATACAATTTATTGGCCAATTATTTTAATGGCTTTAGATTTACCACTTCCGAAGAAAGTCTTTGCTCATGGCTGGATTTTAATGAAGGATGGAAAAATGAGTAAGTCAAAAGGAAACGTAGTAGATCCAGTTACACTAATTGATCGTTACGGATTAGATGCATTACGTTACTATTTACTTCGCGAAGTTCCATTTGGATCTGATGGAGTATTCACACCAGAAGGATTTGTTGAACGAATCAACTTTGATTTAGCGAATGATTTAGGGAACTTATTAAATCGTACAGTAGCTATGATTGATAAATACTTTAATGGGGAAATCCCTGCATATAAAGCAAATGTAACTGAGTTCGATGAAACGCTAGTGACATTTGCGAAAGATACATTGAAAAAAGTAGAAGAGGCAATGGAGAATATGGAGTTCTCTGTAGCGCTAAGTTCAATTTGGCAATTAGTTAGCCGTACGAATAAATATATTGATGAAACACAGCCATGGGTATTAGCGAAGGATGAGAATGATCGCGAAAAACTTGCATCTGTAATGGCCCACTTAGCAGAGGTACTTCGTCAAACAGGTATTATGCTTCTGCCATTCCTAACAGTAGCACCAAGTAAGATGTTTGCTCAACTTGGCCTTACTGAAGAGGCACATAAATCTTGGGAGAGCCTATCTACAATTGGATGTATTCCAGCTGGAACAAAAGTAGAAAAAGGAAACCCAATTTTCCCTCGTTTAGAAATGGAAGTAGAAGTAGAGTATATTAAAGAACAAATGCAAGCTTCTGTCCCTAAAGTGGAAGAGAAAAAAGAAGAAGAACCAAAGGCAGAAGAAATTACAATTGATGATTTCTTTAAAGTGGAATTACGAGTAGCTGAAGTAATATCCGCTGAACCTGTGAAAAAAGCAGATAAGTTGTTAAAAATTCAACTTGATTTAGGTACAGAAAAGCGTCAAGTTGTTTCAGGAATTGCAAAGTTCTATACACCAGAAGAACTAAAAGGTAAAAAGGTTATTTGTGTAACGAATTTAAAGCCTGTAAAATTACGTGGTGAATTATCACAAGGTATGATTTTAGCAGGTGAGGAGAATGGCGTATTGTCATTAGCAACAATCGACCAAAACTTACCAAACGGTACAAAAATTAAGTAATTGAGACAAGAAAAGAGGTGTTTCACGTGTAACATTTGTGAAGCATCTTTTTTCTTTTTAAATCCCTCTTTTTTGCATTAAAATTGTAGTATTGTTATCGTTAAGTTATAAAAGGCTTAATTTTTCTCGAGAATAGAATTGATTTCAATATAAAAGGAGTTATTTGTTATGTTGTTTGATACACATTCACATTTAAATGCAGAGCAGTTTGAAGAAGATTTACAAGAAGTTATTGCAAGGATGAAAGAAGCGGGAGTTACATATACAGTTGTTGTTGGATTTGATGAAGTAACAATAAAGAAAGCAATTGAATTAGCAGAAGTTTATGATTTTATTTATGCTGCGGTGGGGTGGCATCCTGTGGATGCAATCGATATGAAAGAAGAACATTTAGTTTGGTTAGAGGAACTAGCTTCACACCCAAAGGTAGTTGCTCTTGGAGAAATGGGACTAGATTATCACTGGGATAAGTCTCCAAAGGAAATACAAAAGGAAGTATTCCGTAAACAAATCGCATTAGCGAAAAAGGTGAAATTACCGATTATTATACATAACCGTGATGCAACTCAGGATATCGTTGATATTTTAGAAGAAGAACAAGCTGCTGAAGTGGGAGGTATTATGCATTGCTTTAGCGGTAGTGTAGAAGTAGCGCAGCGATGTGTCGATATGAATTTTTTAATTTCGTTAGGTGGACCAGTAACATTTAAAAATGCCAAGAAACCGAAGGAAGTTGCTGTGGAGATCCCGTTAGAAAAATTATTAATAGAAACAGATTGTCCATATCTAACACCACATCCATTTCGAGGAAAACGAAATGAACCTAGTTATGTAAAACTTGTAGCAGAAGAAATTGCAAATTTAAAAGGAATTTCTTATGACGAAGTAGCACAAATCACAACAAAGAATGCAAAAGCCTTATTTGGTGTTGAATAAAAAAGAGTGGGGAGGCCCATTCTTTTTTGTTTTTTGAGAAGAGAGATGTAGAAATGATAAGACTCGATTATTTATCCGTAATATGAGTAGATATATTGCGGATAAATTAAGGAAAAGATGAAAGTGTTACAATAAGAATAGTGAACAAAGATCTTTTCCTTCTACTTTTTAAAATATTAGAATGGGAAAATAATAATGGAAAAGTCGTCATTTTTTTGTTTTACTAAGTAGAGACGAAACGAGTGTGGAGGCAAGTATGAAAATTAAAGAGATTATCGTTGTAGAAGGTAAAGACGATACAGTTGCGATTAAACGCGCTGTTGATGGAGATACAATCGAAACGAACGGTTCAGCAATCGGTGATCATGTTATTGAGCAAGTTAAATTAGCGCAGCAAAAACGAGGCGTTATTATTTTCACAGATCCGGATTATCCTGGAGAACGCATTCGAAAGATTATTTCAGATAAGGTTCCAGGATGTAAGCATGCTTTTTTACCAAAGGAAGAAGCACTTGCTAAAAGGAAAAAAGGTGTTGGAATTGAACATGCTTCTAACGAATCGATTCGCCGTGCTTTAGAGAACGTACATGAAGAAATGGAAGCTTACACAAGTGAGATTAGTTGGAGTGATTTAGTCGATGCTGGCTTAGTGGGCGGAGAAATGGCAAAGAGTCGCAGAGAAAGAATGGGTAAGCTATTAAAGATTGGTTATACAAATGCAAAACAGTTACATAAACGTTTACAAATGTTTCAAGTTTCAAAAGAATCATTTGCAGAAGCTTATAAACAAGTAATACAGGAGGAAAAAAAATGAAGGATATCGCAACGCCGAATCGTACAAAAGACATTGTTGAAAAGTATGGATTTTCATTCAAGAAAAGTTTAGGACAAAATTTTTTAATTGATACAAACGTATTAAATCGTATTGTTGATTATGCAGAAGTTGGACCAGAAAGTGGTGCAATTGAAATTGGACCAGGCATTGGTGCGTTAACAGAGCAATTAGCGAAGCGTGCTAAAAAAGTTTTAGCTTTTGAAATAGATCAGAGATTATTACCAATTTTGGACGAGACGTTAGCACCATATGGTAACGTTACAGTTATTAATAAAGACGTACTAAAAGCGGATGTACATGAAGTATTCGGTGAGCAATTTGAAGAAGGACAAGATGTAATGGTTGTAGCTAACTTGCCATACTATGTTACAACACCAATTTTATTTAAATTGCTTGAAGAAAAGTTACCAGTTCGTGGATTTGTTGTTATGATGCAAAAAGAGGTTGGGGATCGTTTAGCAGCTAAACCTGGGACAAAAGAGTACGGTTCTTTATCAATTGCAATTCAGTACTATACTGAGGTAGAAACAGTTATGACAGTACCGCGTACAGTGTTTGTACCACAACCAAATGTAGATTCCGCAGTTATCCGCCTTCTAAAGCGTCCGAAACCTGTGGTAGAAGTAACAGATGAAGCTTTCTTCTTTGAAGTGGTGCGAGCAAGTTTCGCGCAGCGACGTAAAACTTTAATGAATAATTTATCAAATAATTTAAATGGTTTCCCGAAGGATAAAGAGCTGTTGGATCAAATTTTAACAGAAGTAGAGATTGATCCGAAACGAAGAGGCGAAACACTATCTATTGAAGAGTTTGCGAAACTAAGTAATGCGTTAGTTCCTCATAAATTATAATAAGAATAATAAAGGGACAGTTCAACTTGAACTGTCCCTTTTGTCACCTTTCCTACTCAAAATTCATACTTTAAAAACAGGTAAGATGGCCTAATGAGTTTGGAGGTAGGAGAATGGCTTTACATGTCGGAGAGTTAGTGGAACGATATTCGTATAAGAGAGATATTCTTTTTCGTGTTATAGAAATAAAAGGTGAAACAGCAATATTGTTTGGAGAAGAAATTAGACTTGTGGCAGATGCACCACTAGAAGATTTAGTTAGTATAGATCAACGAGAACATAAAAATAGAGTGAAGCATGAAAAAGAAACGATGGAGCGTACGTACCGTTTGTTTCAGCAAGATTACGTATTGATGAAACAACGGCATGAACACACTTCAACTGGTGGGTACACAAGTGAAGTGAATTATTTTCAAATGCCAGGACGTGTATTGCATATAGACGGAGATCCTTTATATTTGCGTAAGTGTTTAGATTTATATAATAAAATAGGCGTTCCTGTTCAAGGTATTCATTGTAAGGAAACAGAGATGCATGAAAAGGTGGTAGATTTAATAGATCATTTTCGTCCAGATATTTTAGTAATTACAGGGCATGATGCATATACAAGGTCAAAAGGGGTTATGGGAGATTTAGCGGCATATAGACATTCTAGACATTTTGTACAGGCTGTTCGAGAAGTGCGAAAAAAATATCCATCATTGGATCAACTTGTTATTTTTGCTGGAGCTTGTCAATCACACTTTGAGGCGTTGATTCGAGCAGGTGCTAATTTTGCTAGTTCACCGGCTAGGATTAATATTCATGCTCTAGATCCTGTATATGTAGTTGGCAAAATTAGTTTCACTTCATTTATGGAAAGAGTAAATGTATGGGACGTTGTGCGTAATACAATTACTGGTGAAAAGGGACTAGGCGGGATTGAAACAAGAGGGATTTTACGAACAGGGTTACCCTTTCAACATTATGACGAATGAGCAAGGTACATACGTATCTTGCTTTTTTATGTGGAAATGATTTGAATGAATTTGGATAAAAAGCGGCAAGAACGTGCAGACTATACAATGATACTTTTACAATATAGTATTTCTTCTATCTATTCGAACGCATGATGCTTTTATAATGATATTGTCTGTGAATTGCGGTTAATAATTGGGATAGATATATCGTGTTTTAAGTGTTCAATCTAAATTACAGCGAGGTGTAGCAAGGTATATGTCAAAACGTTTAGATGATATTAAAAACGAATTAGATCACCATCTTGGACAGCGACTTATGTTAAAGGCGAACAGCGGAAGAAGAAAAACTGTGGAGCAGTCGGGTGTACTTGCAGAAACGTATCGTTCTGTCTTTGTTGTACAATTAGATCAGCAAGAAGATGCATTGCAACGTGTATCGTATAGTTATGCAGATGTTTTAACAGAGACAGTAGAGTTAACATTTTACGATGAACCTCATAATGAAGCATTTTATAATTAATGCGCTGTTTGTTACATATATTTCCGTAAATGAAAAGCTATATTATTTTGCATACTAATTATACCGTAGCAAAATAAGGAGGGACTCTGCATTGAGTAGACGAAGAGGAGTCATGTCAAATCAATTTAAAGAAGAGCTTGCAAAAGAGCTTGGCTTTTATGATGTTGTTCAGAAAGAAGGATGGGGCGGAATTCGTGCGAAAGATGCTGGTAATATGGTGAAACGTGCTATAGAAATTGCAGAACAGCAATTAATGAAACAAAACCAGTAGTTGTAAGATACTTTCTATGCTACGGTAGCCGAGGAGCGATTCCTCGGCTTTTTGTACGCTAAAAGGTGCCATCATTTGACATAAGTAGTTTCATTCTGAATGCTTTTCGTTATAATTAGGGAAGTGTCATCGTCTTACTATAAATTTATGGTAAAATAAACGATAAAAGATTGAGTACATAGAGTGGGTGAATAGATTGAAGCTACTAGTGAAAGCACCAGCAAAGATTAATCTGTCGTTAGATGTACTGGGAAAAAGACAAGACGGATATCATGAAGTGAAAATGATTATGACAACAATCGACTTAGCAGATCGTTTAGAGCTAACGGAATTAGTAGAAGACCGTATTGAAATTTTGTCCCATAATCGGTATGTCCCAGACGACCAACGCAATTTAGCTTATCAAGCAGCAAAATTATTAAAAGAGAAGTTTAATGTAAAAAAAGGTGTATCTATTACTATTGAAAAAACGATTCCAGTAGCCGCTGGATTAGCAGGTGGAAGTAGTGATGCAGCAGCGACATTACGTGGCCTTAATAAGTTATGGAATTTAGGGCTAACAATCGATGAATTAGCAGGGCTTGGCGCAGAAATTGGGTCAGATGTATCGTTCTGTGTATATGGTGGAACTGCAATTGCCACTGGAAGAGGAGAAAAAATTGAACATATAAAGACTCCACCTTCTTGTTGGGTTATTTTGGCAAAGCCCCACATTGGTGTATCTACTGCTGACGTGTACGGAAATTTAAAATTAAATCGTGTTACTCATCCAAATGTAGATAAAATGGTTGAAGTCATTAACCATGGGGATTATAAAGGAATTTGTGATACTGTTGGTAACGTTTTAGAAGATGTGACGTTTGCGATGCATCCTGAAGTTGCACGTATTAAGGCGCAGATGAAACGCTTCGGTGCGGATGCTGTATTAATGAGTGGAAGTGGCCCAACTGTATTTGGTCTTGTACACCATGATTCGCGAATGCATCGTATATATAACGGATTAAAAGGATTTTGCGAACAAGTATATGCAGTACGCTTATTAGGAGAACGAGAAACGCTTGAATAAAGACGTATAATAAGTTATGATTTGTTTAGAATATTCGTGATTTGAGGTGAGAGTATGAAAATTAGACGAAGTACAAGATTGGTCGATATGACTTATTACTTGTTACAAAATCCTCGTCAGCTAGTTTCTCTCACTTTTTTTGCTGAAAGGTATCAATCGGCTAAATCTTCCATTAGTGAAGATTTAGTTATTATTAAGCAAACGTTTGAACAACAAGGGGTCGGCACATTGCAAACGGTACCAGGAGCAGCAGGAGGAGTGAAATATATTCCCTATATAAGTGAAGAAGAGGCAAATCTGATTATTAATGAGCTTTGTAGCTTATTTGAAAACCCAGATCGTATTTTGCCTGGCGGTTACTTATATATGACGGATCTTTTAAGTAATCCTCGCCAGATTAATGGCGCAGGTCGTTTGTTTGCTTCTGTTTTTGCTAGACAACCGATTGACGCGGTTATGACAGTAGCGACAAAAGGGATTCCGCTTGCTTATGCAGTGGCAAATTACTTAGATGTACCAGTAGTAATTGCGAGAAAAGATAACAAGGTAACAGAAGGACCCACTGTTAGTATTAACTATGTATCAGGTTCCTCTAAGCGAATCCAAACGATGACGTTAGCGAAGCGTAGCCTTCCAGAAGGCTCCAATGTTTTAATTATTGATGACTTTATGAAAGCTGGCGGAACAATTCAAGGTATGATGAGCATGCTAGAAGAGTTTAAAGCTAATGTTGTTGGAATTGGCGTATTAGTAGAATCTACGGACATTGAAGAAAGACTTATTAATAACTTTGTATCACTAATTCGTCTGTCAGAAGTTGATGTGAAAGCAAAAGCAATTCAAGTGGAAAAAGGGAACTATTCACTTGCGCCATTTGATGAGGGGCTTGTAGAGGCCGAGTAGAAAGATAAAGCAGATAGCTTTATCTTTTTTTTATCCCTATTTATAAATGATAAAATAGATGGACAAACTGCCTTTGTTGCACTATTTTTAAATAGTAAAAATAAATATTAAAGGGTGAAAAATATGAAGGTTGTTCAAACAAGCAAAGCGCCACAAGCGATTGGGCCATATTCACAAGGGATGATTGTAAATAATATGTTCTATAGTTCGGGACAAATTCCATTAACTACAAGCGGGGAACTTGTAACAGGAGATGTGACAGTACAAACAGAGCAAGTATTTCAAAATTTACAAGCGGTATTAGAAGAAGCAGGTGCTTCATTTGATACAGTGGTAAAAACGACAGTATTCTTAAAGGATATGAATGATTTTAATGCTGTTAATGAAGTATATGGCTCTTATTTCTCTACTCATAAACCAGCTCGTTCTTGTGTACAAGTAGCAAAATTACCGAAAGATGTTTCAGTTGAAATTGAAGTAATTGCCCTAGTGAAGTAAGTCTTTGTAAGCGATAACCTCTACTAATTCTTATATTCAACTAATTTAAAAATTTTTATCTTAAAAATTTTTAAAAAATTAAAGGGAAAATAGAAAATTTGTGGAATTTATACAAATATATCGCTTATTTAGAAAAGGGTGGTGAACACAAGATGGAAGTGACTGACGTAAGATTACGCCGCGTAAACACAGAAGGCCGTATGAGAGCGATTGCCTCTATTACTCTAGACCATGAATTTGTTGTTCATGATATTCGTGTAATTGATGGCAATAATGGATTATTTGTAGCAATGCCAAGTAAACGTACTCCAGATGGAGAATTCCGTGACATTGCACATCCAATTAATTCTAACACACGTTCTAAAATTCAAGATGCGGTTTTAGCAGAGTATCACCGTTTAGGCGAGTTAGAAGAAGTTGAGTTTGAAGAAGCAGGCGCTTCGTAAAATTCGAATGAAAAGGGCTTCTTAAAGAAAGCCCTATAATTTTGTAGCAAACTCCTGTAAGCATTTACAGGGGTTTGTTTTTTTGTGGAATTTTACACGTTTCTTATTTTAAATATTCATATTACATTAAAATAAAAATGAAAAACTTCTAATTTTTTCAAAATCATTTAAAATAGTATAGCTTATTTCTTAAAAAAGATACTAAAGAGTAAAACATCGTATAAGAATTATGGTAAAATTTAATAGTTATAATGTGTTTCTTGAAATATATGATGATTTAGGATAATATCTTTAATGGATAAATAGGTTGCGATGGAGGGTCTATATGTCAAACAGATTTGCAGTGATTCTGGCTGCAGGTAAAGGCACACGTATGAAGTCCAAGCTATACAAAGTGCTTCATCCTGTATGTGGAAAACCGATGGTACAACATGTAGTCGATCAAGTATCTCAATTAGGATTGCAGAAACTTGTAACAGTCGTTGGACATGGTGCCGAAAAGGTACAAGAACAGCTAGGAAACGTAAGTGAGTTTGCATTACAAGCAGAACAACTTGGTACAGCTCATGCTGTAGACCAAGCTGCAAGTGTACTTGCAAATGAAGAAGGAACAACTTTAGTTATTTGTGGTGATACACCTCTAATAACTGCTGAAACGATGGAAGCATTGCTTCAGCAACACGAAGAAGCGGGAGCAATGGCAACGGTGCTAACAGCGTACATACAAGAGCCTGCTGGATATGGCCGTATCGTTCGTAATGAGAATGGTCATGTTGAAAAGATTGTTGAGCATAAGGATGCAAATGAAAAAGAATTAGCTATTAAAGAAATCAATACAGGTACGTATTGTTTTGATAATAAAGCTCTATTTGCTTCACTTTCTAAAGTTTCAAATGATAATGTACAAGGTGAATATTACCTTCCGGATGTTATTGAGATTTTAAAAAATGAAGGTCATATCGTATCAGCTTATCAAACAGAGCACTTCGATGAAACGTTAGGTGTTAACGACAGAGTCGCTCTATCGCAAGCGGAAATTATTATGAAAAACCGTATCAACCGAAAGAATATGGTGAATGGTGTTACAATCATTGATCCAAGTAACACATACATTTCTGCTGATGCAATTATTGGCAGTGATACAGTTCTTCACCCAGGAACAGTTATTGAGGGTAACACTGTAATTGGTTCTGATTGTGAAATTGGACCACATACAGTAATTCGCGATAGTGAAATTGGAGATCGTACGGTAATTCGTCAATCTACTGTACATGAAAGTAAACTTGGTACAGAAGTATCGGTTGGTCCATTTGCACATATTCGCCCAGATTCAGTTATTGGAGATGAAGTGCGCGTTGGAAACTTCGTGGAAATCAAAAAAACTGTTTTTGGTAATAGAAGTAAAGCTTCACACTTAAGTTATATCGGGGATGCACAAGTTGGAGAAGACGTGAATCTTGGTTGTGGTTCAATTACGGTGAACTACGACGGCAAGAATAAATTTAAAACTGTGATTGGTAACGGGGTATTTATTGGATGTAATTCAAATCTTGTTGCTCCTGTAACAGTTGAAGATGGTGCTTATGTGGCAGCAGGCTCTACAATTACAGAGAATGTTCCATCAAAAGCATTATCAGTAGCACGTGCACGTCAAGTTAACAAAGAAGACTATGTTGATCAATTGCTGAATAAGAAAAAATCATAATGTGGAGGGTTAATCTAGATGTCGACTCAATATCTAAATTCTAATTTGAAAGTATTCTCTTTAAACTCTAATAAGGAACTTGCTGAGCAAATCGCAAAGCATATTGGAGTAGGGCTAGGAAAATGTTCTGTTGATCGTTTTAGTGATGGAGAAGTTCAAATTAACATTGAAGAAAGTATCCGTGGTTGCGATGTATTCATTATTCAATCTACAAGCTTCCCAGTAAACGAACATATCATGGAATTACTTATTATGATCGATGCATTAAAACGTGCATCTGCAAAAACAATTAATATTGTTATTCCTTACTATGGTTATGCGCGTCAAGACCGTAAAGCGCGTTCTCGTGAACCAATTACATCGAAACTTGTAGCAAACTTGCTTGAAACAGCAGGTGCAACTCGTGTAATCACTCTAGATTTACATGCTCCACAAATTCAAGGATTCTTTGATATCCCAATCGACCACTTAATGGGTGTACCGATTCTTTCAGATTACTTTGAGACAAAAGGTCTTAAAGATATCGTAATCGTGTCTCCTGATCACGGTGGTGTAACTCGTGCTAGAAAAATGGCAGATCGTCTTAAAGCGCCAATCGCTATTATCGATAAGCGTCGTCCTCGTCCGAATGTATCAGAGGTAATGAACATTATCGGTAACATTGAAGGCAAAACAGCAATTTTAATTGATGACATTATTGATACAGCTGGTACAATTACATTAGCGGCAAACGCTCTTGTTGAGAACGGTGCTTCTGAAGTATATGCTTGCTGTACACACCCAGTATTATCTGGCCCAGCAATTGAGCGTATTCAAAATTCGAACATTAAAGAGTTAGTTGTAACGAACTCTATTGTATTACCAGAAGACAAGAAAATTGATAAGGTACATGAACTTTCAGTTGCTCCATTAATCGGAGAAGCAATCATTCGTGTATACGAAGAAGAATCTGTAAGTGTATTATTCAATTAATTGGATAGAATGAGACGTAACCAAGCTTGGTTACGTCTTTTCGTATCGAAAAAAGAAAGTAGTGGTACAAGAATGAAATTAATAGTAGGACTTGGGAACCCAGGTAGAGAATATGAATTAACAAGGCATAATATTGGGTTTATGGCGATTGATGAACTTGCAAAGCGTTGGAATATTTCTTTGAATGAACAAAAATTCAAAGGGTTATTTGGTGCAGGCTTTGTTAACGGGGAAAAAGTAATCTTACTAAAACCACTTACATATATGAATTTATCTGGAGAAAGTATCCGTCCGGTCATGGATTATTATAAAATTGATGTCGAGGACTTCATTGTTATGTACGATGATTTAGATATTCCTGTAGGTAAATTACGCCTTCGTATGAAAGGTAGTGCGGGTGGACATAATGGTGTAAAATCAACAATTTCACATTTAGGAACACAAGAATTTCAACGTATCCGCATGGGAATCGATCGTCCGAAAAATGGGATGAAAGTAGTGGATTATGTATTAGGACGTTTTACGTCTGAAGAAATTTCCGGCGTCAATCAGTCCATTGAAAAAGCAGCTGATGCATGTGAGGAATGGTTAAATAAGCCTTTTCTTCAAATCATGAATACTTTCAATAGTTAAGCGTATAATTGGGAATATTTTATTTTATTTTAACCCATACTAGTAGTAATTGGATATTTAGGAGGCTAGTATGGAAGGATATTATTACTGCAGACATTGTGGGAACAATGTTGGTTCCATTATCGCAGAAAAAGTATATAGCGACGTTTTGTTTCAACTAACAGAGCAAGAAGTAGTGGATATGATTCATTTTCATGAGAATGGAAATATATATATAAAAACGATTTGTGAATCGTGTCAAGAAACGCTCGCATCTTATCCTGAGTATTATGAATATGAAAAATTTCTGCAATAAAATGTTGTCGCTTTGGCATGTCCAAAGCATTTTTCTGTTTTCTTTTTCCAAAATATTTGCATAAAATATAGTAACTTGCTCTTTATGTTGAGAGGAGTTTTGATAATGATAGGTTTATTAGAGCAATTTTATAAAAATGAAGAGATACAATCGGTTATTAATGGGCTAGAAGATGGGTTGAAAGAGCAACTTGTATCGGGTATGGCAACATCCTCTCGTTCATTATTAATGGCAGCTTTATATAAAAAAACAAAAAAATCACAACTTATTGTGACGCACAATTTATACCAAGCACAAAAAGTACATGAAGATTTAGTGGCGTTACTTGGTGAAAAAGATGTATGGTTATATCCAGTAAATGAATTGATTGCGTCAGAAATTGGTGTTGCAAGTCCAGAATTGAAGGCGCAGCGCATTGAAGTGTTAAATCGCTTAGCTGCGGGAGAGAATGGGATTATTGTAGCGCCAGTTGCAGGACTACGTAGATTTTTACCAATAAAAGAATTGTGGAAGCAAAGGCAAATTGAAATCAATCTAGGGCAAGAGATTGATTTAGATGCACTCTTGCATACTTTACATCATATTGGTTATGAGCGTAAGTCGATGGTAGAAGCTCCAGGGGAGTTCAGTCTGCGCGGGGGAATATTAGATATTTATCCATTAACTGAAGAATTACCATTTCGTATTGAATTCTTTGATACAGAAGTCGATTCTATTCGATTATTTGATGTGGAAGAACAGCGCTCTCAAGATAAAAGGGAAAGTGTTAGGTTCGGTCCGGCAACAGAGTTTTTATTTTCACAGGAAGAATTGAAATCGGGAATTAAGCAGCTTGAAGAAGGTTTGACTAAAACGATGCAAAAGCTTTCCGATGATAAATTAAAGACTACGGTGCTTGAGACGGTAAGTCATGAAATTGAAATGTTGAAAAATGGGCAAAGTATAGAACAAATGTTTAAATACTTATCTATTTTTTATAAAAAACCTGCTAGTCTGATAGATTATTTACCGGAAAATGGTGTAGTTATTTTAGATGAGCTTTCCCGTATTCAAGAAACAGCATCACATCTTGAAACAGAAGAAGCGGAATGGTATATCTCACTTCTTGGTGAAGGAACAATTATTCAGGATTTATCTTTCTCCCACTCATTTGAGGAGTTTCTTCATCATAAAAAAAGAAGTTTTGTATATTTAACGTTATTCTTACGTCATATAGCACATACACATCCGCAAAACATTGTGAATGTGACGTGTAAAACGATGCAAGATTTCCACGGGCAGATGCAGTTGTTAAAAACTGAAATTGATAGATGGAATGAAGGACAGTTTACGACCGTTGTGCTCGGAACAGATGATGAACGTGTGAAAAAATTACAACATATTTTAAGTGATTATGATATTGATGCAGACATTGTGGAGGCCACAGATATCTTATTGCCTGGAAAGTTACAAATTGCTGTAGGTGATTTACATGCAGGATTTGAAATGCCGATGCAAAAGTTTGTTGTTATTACTGAAAAAGAGCTTTTTCATAAGAAAGTTAAAAAATCGCAACGCAAACAAAAGTTATCTAACGCTGAACGTATTAAAAGTTATTCGGAATTAAAAGTTGGAGACTATGTAGTTCATGTAAACCATGGTATAGGTAAATTTTTAGGTATTGAGACATTAGAGATTAACGGTGTTCATAAAGATTATTTAAATATTAAATATCAAGGTAATGATAAGTTATACGTTCCAATTGAACAAATTGACCAAGTGCAAAAATATGTAGGATCTGAAGGTAAGGATCCAAAAGTTTATAAATTGGGCGGAAATGATTGGAAGAAGGTCAAAACGAAAGTTGAAAAATCTGTACAAGACATTGCAGATGACCTAATTAAATTATATGCCGAGCGCGAAGCTTCAAAAGGTTATGCATATACGCCAGATACGGCAGAACAACAAGAATTTGAATCTTCTTTCCCATATCAAGAGACAGAGGATCAATTACGTTCTATTGAAGAGATTAAGAAAGATATGGAACGCGGACGTCCGATGGATAGACTTCTTTGTGGTGACGTAGGGTATGGAAAGACTGAAGTAGCTATTCGTGCGGCATTTAAAGCAATTATGGATGAAAAACAAGTTGCGATTTTAGTACCGACAACAATCCTTGCACAACAACACTATGAAACAATTCGAGAGCGTTTTCAAGATTACCCAATTAATATAGGGTTACTAAGTAGATTCCGTACGCGGAAACAACAAAATGAAACGATTAAGGGTTTAAAAGATGGAACGGTGGATATTGTAATCGGAACGCATCGTATTTTATCTAAAGATGTTACTTATAAAGATTTAGGACTTCTTATTATTGATGAGGAACAAAGATTCGGCGTTACGCATAAAGAAAAAATTAAACAATTGAAAGCAAATGTTGACGTGTTAACATTAACGGCAACGCCGATTCCACGTACCCTACATATGTCTATGCTTGGTGTGCGCGATTTATCTGTTATTGAGACACCGCCAGAGAATCGTTTCCCAGTACAGACATATGTAGTAGAGTATAATCCAGCGTTAATGCGAGAAGCGATAGAGCGAGAGCTTGCAAGAGGTGGTCAAATTTACTTCCTATATAACCGTGTGGAGGATATTGAAAGAAAAGCAGATGAAATTTCGATGTTAGTTCCAGATGCGCGTGTAACATACGCACACGGGAAAATGAATGAAGGTGAATTAGAGTCTGTTATGCTATCGTTTTTAGAAGGGCAGCATGATGTTCTTGTAAGTACAACGATTATTGAGACGGGTGTAGATATTCCGAATGTAAATACATTAATTGTATTTGATGCAGATCGTATGGGATTATCGCAGTTGTATCAGCTTCGTGGGCGCGTTGGACGTTCTAATCGCGTCGCGTATGCATACTTTGCATACAAACGCGATAAAGTGTTATCGGAAGTTGCAGAGAAGCGTTTGCAGGCAATTAAAGAGTTCACAGAGCTTGGATCTGGCTTCAAAATTGCGATGAGAGACTTATCAATTCGTGGTGCGGGTAACTTGTTAGGGGCAGAACAACATGGATTTATTGATTCTGTCGGATTTGATCTGTATTCTCAAATGTTAAAAGATGCAATTGAACAACGTAGAGGAACAGACGGAGTTGAAAATATGGTTAATGTTGAAATTGATTTAGAAGTAGATGCATATTTACCGGATGCTTATATTTCAGATAGTAAACAAAAAATTATGATGTATAAACAATTTAGAGGTGTTTCTGCAATTGAGGATATTGAAGAGTTGCAGGAAGAGATGATCGATAGATTTGGCGATTATCCACAAGAAGTTGGTTATTTATTACAAATTGCAAACATTAAAGTGTTGGCAATGAAAGAACAAATTGAGTTAATTAAGCAAAATAAATTTGAAGTAACATTCCTGTTTTCTGAACAAGCGAGCCAAAATATCGATGGTGGAAAATTATTCATGCTTGGGAATAGCTTTGGTCGTATGATCGGTCTTGGCATGGAAGGGTCACAATTGAAAATTGTTATGAAAACGAATGGCTTAGAGACATCGAAATGGTTAACAATTGCTGAAAATTTATTAAAAGGTTTGCCAGATGTAAAAAAAGAAGTAATAAATGCCTAATATAAGATAAAAAAATGCAATTCGACGTGCATAGAAGAACTAATGTGTAAAATACTATGTTTAACAGTTGGTGATTTTTACATGAACAGGTAAATTCACCACTTTGATCATCAGTAGAAAGTGAGGCAGCATTAGAATGAAAGCAACTGGAATCGTACGTCGAATTGATGATTTAGGCAGGGTAGTAATTCCGAAGGAAATTCGTAGAACTTTACGTATTCGTGAGGGAGACCCTTTAGAGATTTTTGTTGATCGCGATGGAGAAGTCATTTTGAAAAAATATTCTCCGATTAGTGAACTAGGTGATTTTGCAAAAGAATATACGGAAGCTTTATACGATAGCTTAGGACATAATGTGCTTGTATGCGATCGTGATTCTATTATCGCAGTAGCGGGCGTATCTAAAAAAGAATACTTAAATAAAAGTGTTGGCGATTTAATTGAGAAGACAATGGAAGAGCGTAAGTCTGTAATTATGACAGATGAAAGTGAAATTTCAATTATTGATGGAGTAGCAGAAAGAGTTAGCTCCTATACAATTGGCCCGATTGTTGCGAATGGAGATCCAATTGGAGCTGTTATTATCTTCTCTAAAGAGGCTATTATAAGTGAAGTAGAGCATAAGTCAGTAAATACAGCTGCAAGCTTTTTAGCGAAACAAATGGAGCAGTAAGGTCATATCGAATTTTAGAAGTAGCAATCTTTCCTAATTATGATATTTCTTCTTAAGAAATCAATTATTTGGAGATGTAGGTATATCGAATGAAGGTAGCGTTTTGCTACCTTTTTTCGTTGAATATTTTTGAAATTGAAAGAAGTCATTATTACTCGCGTATGCAAGGGAGTTTGTTTTTTTCTTTATGATATAATACGAGGGGTGAGAATAGAAAAAGGAGTTTTCTTGTATGGAAGCGAAGAAGTATCAAGCCTTTTGGCGTGGGGCTATTATATTAACAATCGCAAGTTTTGTTACGAAAGTATTAAGCGCTTTTTACCGTATTCCATATCAAAATATAGCGGGTGATATTGGTTTTTATATTTACCAACAAATTTATCCGTTTTATGGATTTTGTTTAATTTTAGCTACTTATGGATTTCCCATTATTATTTCAAAAATGGTCGCAGAAAGATTAGAACGAGGAAAACAAAAAGAAGCAGAAGAAATTATTTGTGTATCTTTTTGGTTTTTATTAGGGATTGGCTTTATAGGATTTTTTACATTATTCTTTGGGGCCGAAACAATTGCATCGGCTATGGGCGATATACATTTAGATAAATTATTACGTGTCATTTCGTTTTCATTTCTACTAATGCCATTCTTATCTGTAGCGAGAGGGTATTTTCAAGGGTTCAATAATATGATGCCGACAGCTGTTTCACAAGTAATTGAACAAACGATTCGTGTTTCTATTATTGTATTTTTATCACTATTCCTTATTGCTCACGGATTTGACCTATATACAGTAGGTGCAGGTGCTATGGTAGGTTCGATCGCAGGCGGGCTTATTGGGATTATTGTACTTTTACTTTATATGCGCCATGATTTTCGAGCTATTTTCTTCAAAAGTTGGAAGAGTATTAGAAATAAAAAAAGGATTATTAAAATCCTTTTTTGGCAGGGGTTAGCGATTTGTGTTAGTAATTTAGTCCTTATTTTTATACAAATGGCTGATTCTGTTTCCTTTTATACTTTGCTTATCCGCGCGGGAGAGCAAGTTGAAAATGCAAAGGTACTAAAAGGGGTTTATGATAGAAGTATCCCGCTTATGCAACTAGGTACTGTTGTGACAACTTCTTTCTCGTTGTCACTTATTCCTATTATTACAGCGGCGAAGGAAAGAGGAGATCTTTCATTTATTAAAGAAAAGGTAAAGTTAGCAATGAAAATAACATTTGTTATTGGATTTGCATCGGCTATTGGACTAACTTGTATTATTCAACCTACAAATATTATGTTGTTTGAAAATAGTGATGGATCAGATGTGTTATCGATTTTATCTTTATCTATTTTATTTAGTTCATTGTCAATTACAACTGCTTCTATTTTGCAGGGGCTGGGACAAACATTAAAACCAGCAATATTCGTTGTATTTGGTGGTTGTTTGAAGCTAGCGTTAAACTATATATTAATGCCGTACTTTGATGTAAAAGGAGCTGCAATTGCAACTTTAGTTACACTTATTGTAATCGCCTTGCTAAATAGTGGATTACTTATGCGAGCTGTATCGGGGTCACTTATTGATAAGCGGAATATGTTAGGTATAGCTATTAGTGGTATCGGTATGGGATTTGTATTAATAGTATTTATGCGTGTATCACAAATGTCTGGATTAGTAATTGATACAGGACATAGAGGAATCGCAACAATTGAAGCGTTGTTAGGTGTAGCTATTGGTGGATTGACATATACGTTTTTAATTTTAAAATTATGTGTATTTACAAAAGAAGAATTAGGAACCGTTATGAAACAAGAGAAAAAAGAAGGCTCATTGAAGAAGAGTGGATAGAGGTGGCAGGTTGTGAGTGGAATCATTACTATTTTGGGATTAGGTGCTGGCGAGTTAGATCAGTTGACGATGGGTGTATATCGAAAGATAAAAGAAGCGGACCATATGTTTGTTAGAACGAAGGAGCATCCAGTTATAGAAGAATTGGAAAAAGAAGGTATAAAGTATACAGCTTTTGATAATGTATATGAAGCACATGATACATTTGAAATCGTATATGAAACAATCGCGAATACATTACTGGAACAAGCTAAAGGTGCAGAAATTATTTATGCTGTTCCAGGTCATCCGCTTGTAGCAGAAAGAACCGTTCAGCTCCTTTTGCAAAAAGGAGAAGTGGCAAATGTTGAAGTGCGAATTGAAGGTGGACAAAGTTTCCTTGATCCGATGTTTGCAAGTTTAAAAATTGATCCGATCGAAGGATTCCAATTAATTGATGCTACATCATTTGAAAGAGGGCAATTAGAATTACGTCAACATTTAATCTTTTGCCAAGTGTATGATGCGTTCGTTGCTTCGGATGTGAAGCTAACGTTAATGGAGATGTTGCCAGATGATTACGAAGTGTACATTGTAACAGCTGCAGGAACTTCATTTGAGCAAGTGAAAAAGGTGCCGTTATACATGTTGGATCATGAAACGGAATTAAATAATTTAACGAGTGTATATGTACCGCCAGTTAAGGCACGTGCGTCCTTATATCAGCAGTTTGATGTGCTTAGAGAAATTATTGCTGATCTGCGTGGACCGAATGGTTGTCCATGGGATAAAAAGCAGACGCATCAATCTTTAAAGAAATACTTAATTGAAGAAGCGTATGAAGTGTTAGAAGCAATTGATGAAGAGGATGATGATCACTTAGTAGAAGAGCTGGGTGATATATTATTGCAAGTTATGCTCCATGCCCAAATTGGAGAGGATGAAGGTTGGTTCTCGATAGATGATATTATTCGAACTTTATCTGAGAAAATGGTTCGTCGTCATCCACATGTGTTTGGAAATACAGATGTAAATAATGCTGATGAAGTGATTGTGAATTGGGAAGAAATTAAAAAACAAGAAAAAGGATTCGTAAAAGAATCTGTTTTAACTGGAATTCCAAAAAGTTTACCGCAATTAATGCGTGCTTATGAAATTCAGAAGAAGGCTGGAAAAGTTGGGTTTGATTGGGTTGATGTGCAGCCGATGATAGAGAAAGCCTTAGAAGAATGGCAAGAATTCCAGCAAGAAGTTATAAATATGGATGAGGAAAAGATGCTAGGTGAATTTGGTGACTTACTATTTGCATTTGTTAATATAGCTCGTCATTATAACTTAGATCCAGAAGAAGCGTTACGTTCAACTAATGAGAAATTTATGGGCCGTTTTTTATACATGGAAGCAAAAGTAGCCGAAATGAATAAAGAAATGCAAGATTTATCATTAGAACAGTTAGATGTTTTATGGGAAGAGGCAAAACAAACAGAGCGCTAATAGGGGGATTTGATATGCGTCTAGATAAGTTTTTGAAAGTATCACGTTTAATTAAAAGAAGAACATTAGCAAAAGAAGTATCTGATCAAGGAAGAATATCGATCAATGGCCAAGTGGCAAAAGCGAGTTCAGATGTAAAAGTGGATGATGAATTAACAATTCGTTTCGGCCAAAAGATAGTAACTGTGAAAGTAAACGAATTGAAAGAAACAACTAAAAAAGAAGATGCGGCAAACATGTATAGTATGGTTCGCGAAGAAAAAGTAAAAGCGGAAGAAGGCTTGTTCTAAAGTCGGTTACCCCTTCATACATTACTATTAGCTAGTATAAAGCTATGGGGGGATTTTCGTGAATAATGGTTACTCACCTATGTCTTCTAATCAACAAAATGTTTCTGTAGAGCATGATATTATCATGCGTGGCAGGCGTGTAATCGATATTACTGGTGTAAAGCAAGTGGAGAGTTTTGATAGCGAAGAATTTTTACTCGAGACTGTAATGGGCTTTTTAACAATTCGTGGTCAAAATTTGCAAATGAAGAATTTAGATGTAGAAAAGGGTGTTGTATCGATTAAAGGGAAAGTTCATGAGATGCTGTATATTGATGAGAACCAAGGGGAGAAAACTAAAGGCTTCTTTAGTAAGTTGTTTAAATGAGCCTAACAGTCCAGTTGTATACAATGCTTTCAATGATTGGAATGGGTGCTTGGATTGGTGCATCTTTAGATACATATCAACGGTTTTTAAAACGCCAAGAGCGTAAGCGTTGGCTTGTATTTATACACGATATACTATTTTGGATTGTCCAAGCATTATTCGTTTTTTATGTATTACTGCTTGTGAATGAAGCTGAACTACGTATATATGTATTTTTGGCATTATTATGTGGTTTTGCAGCATATCAAAGCTTATTGAAAGCATTATACATGAAGATGTTAAATTTTCTCATCTATATTTTTGTACAAACAACACAATTTTTTGTTCGAATTATACAGCTACTCATGATAAAACCTGTTATTATTATAGCGCAGCTATTTATTGCATTTATATTATTCTTATTTCGTATACTGCTTTCAATTGGACATGTGTTATGGAAAATGGTGATTTGGATATTACTTTTCATATGGAAAGTTTTTGTCTGGCCTGTTCGATTTATTGCTTCGCTCATATGGAAACTTCTCCCTAATCGTGTTAAACTTTTTATAATGAAGCATGTAGGGTTCCTGCAATATGTAGCAAAATTGAAGGGACATATCTTCCAATTATGGGAGCGTATAAAAAAGAAGTTAGGGGGACCTCGGAAATGAGGGAACTGAGACAAAGAACAATCGAAAAACAGAGTCCAAATCCTGTTAAAGAGCATATAATACAAACGGATGAGAACGGGAAGCGACTTTATCGCCGTTTAGCGGTTTTTCTTGTCTTTGCTTTTACAATTATTGCTAGTATTAGTGTGACGTTTTATCAACAAAACAGTTCCATTAAAGCAAAAGAAGCAAAAGTTAAGGACATGAAAAAAGAACTGGATTCATTAACGAAAAAAGAAAAGAATCTAAAAGATGAAGTTCAAAAGTTGAATGATGAAGAGTACGTTTTAAAGATTGCTAGAAGGGATTATTTCTTCTCCGGAAAAGGGGAGATAATTTTTCCTGTTTCTAAGTAGAGTATGTCTTATTGACACTATATTTTAGGATTATATATAATAAAGTAAAATTTGACTTTTTAACCACTAAGGAGGAGCATTTTTTTTATGTCAATCGAGGTAGGCAGCAAGTTACAGGGTAAAGTAACAGGTATTACAAATTTTGGGGCTTTTGTGGAGCTGCCAGAAGGCTTAACGGGTCTTGTTCATATTAGTGAGGTTGCTGATAATTATGTGAAAGATATCAACGATCACTTAAAAGTGGGCGACCAAGTAGAAGTAAAAGTTATTAATGTTGAAAAAGATGGAAAAATTGGTCTATCTATTAAAAAAGCGAAAGAACGTGAAAAAACAGAAGGAGATCGTCCACGTGGTGAATACCAACGCGGTGGTGATCAACAACGTTCTGGACGTCCACAACGTAATAATCGTTCTTTCAACAGAGATAACCGCGGTGGCGGTAACGACCGAGCTCCAAAAGAAACATTTGAGCAAAAGATGGCACGCTTTTTAAAAGATAGTGAAGATCGTTTAACTTCTTTAAAGCGTAACACAGAATCTAAACGTGGTGGCCGTGGCGCACGTCGCGGATAATAAGTCCGTTTAATTCTGAACATATAGAGAGGTACCCAGAGTGATTACTCGGGGTGCTTTTTTATATGGAAGAATATATTTTAAAAAAGTTTTTGAGATGTATTGACTTTAAAGTATATCTGATGTAAGATACTAATTGTCCGTTAAATAAGACGACATGGCGGTGTAGCTCAGCTGGCTAGAGCGTACGGTTCATACCCGTGAGGTCGGGGGTTCGATCCCCTCCGCCGCTATATTTAATTTAACGGCCCGTTGGTCAAGTGGTTAAGACACCGCCCTTTCACGGCGGTAACACGGGTTCGAATCCCGTACGGGTCATCTAAAAAGATCATGCAAATTTGCATGGTCTTTTTTTGTTAAATAAATTCAGACATACAATACTTCTACAAAATCGCCCTATATTTTCTGAACATTCTTTTAATTATCTTTAAATAAATTAAATACCATGTATATATGTAGAGTTATTTCGAATAAAAAGTCGAACGATTATAAAAGTGAGAACTGTTGTTTTGACAAAAATCCCAATAATCATCTTTTATAATGACAGTAATTAAACTATGCAGGTGGTGTTAAAAATATGCCTAAAGCAGGAAGGAATACTATGAATACAAGTGCATTGGCGATGAATGAAAGTCAGCTTGGGACAATAAAGTGGACGAGTAAGTTGCGAATGAAGTTTGAACAAGTTTTCTTTAGATGGGGATTCATTATTGTTGTTATTGGTTTTCTTTTGGGACGAGCATATATATTAACAAACATTTTACCGTTTGCATTGCCGTTTTTTGCTGCTGTCTATGTTATGAAGCGAGATAAAATGCCGCTCGCGTTCTTAGCTCTCATGGGTGGGGCACTTTCAGTTTCGATAGATAATTTATTTTTTACTTTTGCATCTATTTTTACGTTCTTTATTTATAATATCTTCTTTAGTCGGTTTACACGTAAAACTGTTGGACTTGTGCCATTCCAAGTATTTATCTCCGCATTAACCGCACATTTAGTTGTTGTATATTTTGCACAGCAAACTGTCACCATGTATGATTTGCTCGTTAGTACGATCGAAGCGGGGCTTAGCTTCGTATTAACGATGATATTTTTACAAAGTGTTCCGCTTTTAGTGGAAAGGAAAGGGAAACAACAAGCGTTAGAAACAGAAGAAATTGTTTGTTTAATTATATTACTAGCATCTGTTTTAACGGGTACAACAGATTGGTTTGTTTATGATGCTTCTATTCAACATATTTTCACTAGATATTTAGTATTAGTATTTGCCTTTATTGCCGGTGCGGCTACAGGATCCACAGTGGGAGTCGTTACTGGATTAATATTAAGTTTAGCGAATGTGTCTAGCTTGTCTCAACTTAGTCTTCTTGCCTTTTCAGGATTGCTTGGTGGATTGTTAAAAGAAGGGAAACGTATAGGAGTTAGTTTAGGTTTATTAATTGGTACAAGTTTAATTACGTTATATGTAGACAAGCAAACAAGTATTGTAACAACTTTAATTGAATCTGGTGTGGCAATTGTTTTCTTCTTATTAACACCGAAACTTGTTATGGATCGTATTGCTAAATTTATGCCGGGTACACAGGAGCATTCACAAGATCAACAACAATATTTAAGAAGGATGCGCGATGTTACGGCGAACAAAATCAATCAATTTGCTAATGTATTTGCTGCTTTGTCTAATAGCTTTTCTGTATATGGATATGTGGAAGAGGAAGATAAAGAAACAGAAGCGGATTTATTTTTAAGTACAATTACTGCGAAAACATGCCAAACATGCTTTAAAAAAGATCAATGCTGGGTAGTTAATTTCGATAAAACGTACGATTATATGAAACAAATAATGAGCGAAACGGAAGAAGGAACGTTGCAACATAATCGGAAGTTAGTTCGCGAATGGGACAAGCATTGTGTGAGAGGGAAGAAAGTGACAGATTTAGTAGCGGGTGAATTAGATCACTTCTATGAGGGACAGAAATTACGAAAACAAATGAAAGAAAATCGTAGAATTGTAGCGGAACAATTACTAGGTGTATCAAAAGTAATGGAAGATTTCGCTAAGGAGATACAACGAGAACGAGAAAACCACCAAGTGCAAGAAGAACAGATTTTGCAAGCATTTCGCGATTTCGGCGTCGAAGTGGAGCATGTTGATATTTATTGTTTAGATAGAGGAAGTATTGATATTGAAATGTTGATTCCGGCTGCATCTAATGAGCATGGAGAATGTGAGAAGCTGGTTGCGCCGATGCTTTCAGATATTTTAAAAGAAAATATTGTCGTTAAGCATGAAGAGAAATCCTCTTATCCAAATGGTCATAGTTTAATATCATTTGGTTCAGCGAAGACGTATTCTCTTGATACAGGATTGGCCACAGCTGCAAAAGGTGGTGGATTTGTTTCGGGTGATTCCTATGCGATGATGGATTTAAGTGTTGGTAAATATGCACTTGCGATTAGTGATGGTATGGGAAATGGGCAAAGGGCTCATATGGAGAGTAAGGAAACGGTAAAATTATTACAAAAGATACTTCAATCAGGTATTGATGAGGAAATAGCGATTAAGTCCATCAATTCAATTCTTTCTTTAAGAACGACAGAGGAGATGTATACAACACTTGACTTAGCTATGGTAGATTTACGGGATGCGAGTGCGAAGTTTTTAAAGGTTGGATCGACGCCGAGTTTTGTTAAACGCGGAAATAATATTTTGAAAATTGAAGCAAGTAATTTGCCGATTGGAATCATTGAAGATGTTGAAGTTGATGTGGTTGGTGAGCAATTAAAAACGGGAGATATTCTTATCATGATGAGCGATGGTATTTTTGAGGGAGCGCAACATGTGGAGAATCACGAATTATGGATAAAACGTAAAATTAAAGAACTACAAACAGAAGATCCACAAGAAATTGCTGATATTATCATGGAAGAAGTAATTAGGTCTGGCGATGGTTATATAAATGATGATATGACTATTGTGGTGGCAAAGGTAAAGAAAAATATGCCGAAGTGGGCCACGATTCCAATAGTAGGAATGCAGGCGCAATAAATTAAATTATTACTGAAAAGACCTAGGTAAATGCCTAGGTCTTTTTGATTAAAAAAGGTAATGTTATTGCTTTTGTGAATATACAGAGGGGATGTAAGATAAAAATGTGAATTTTGTACATCTTTTTTTTGCACAATGTTTGTAAAAGTTGTACCATTATATACAAGGTAACTAATGTTGCTGTTCTTGTTTAATGAAAGGTGATTGCGAAGTTGAAAGATACATTTGTTGAAAAAGTAGATGACTTTGTAAAGCGGCATGATGTATTAAAGGAACATTCAACAATTGTTGTAGGGGTTTCTGGTGGCCCTGACTCTTTGGCTCTTCTATATTATTTGTTGGAAAAAAGAGCAGAAAAGCAGCTCGAAATTGTAGTAGCCCATGTGGATCATATGTTTAGAGGTGATGAATCTCATGAGGACCTACAGTTTGTACGTAATCTTTGCAAAGAGTTAGGAATTATTTGCGAAACGATAAGGGTTAATGTGTCGCAATATCAACAGCAATATGGAATGAATGCACAAGTTGCTGCTAGAGAATGCAGATATGCATTTTTGGAAAGAATAATGAAGAAATATGATGCGAGATATGTAGCTCTTGGCCATCATGGAGATGATCAAGTAGAGACGATTTTAATGCGCCTTGTACGAGGAAGTACTCCGAAAGGGTACGCAGGAATTGCAGTGAAGCGTCCTTTTCATAATGGATATTTAATTAGGCCGTTACTTGGAGTAACTAAGGAAGAAATTGTTGATTACTGTAATAAGCTAAAAGTAATCCCACGTATAGATCCGAGTAATAAAAAGGAAGTATATACAAGGAATCGATTACGTAAATATGTCCTTCCTTATTTGAAAGAGGAAAATCCGCAAATGCATGAGAAATTTCAAAAATTTAGCGTGCAGATGCAAGAGGATGAGGCATATTTGCAGGAATTAGCTTTTGAGAAGATGAATAAAGTAATTACAAAAAAAAGCGATAAACAAATTAGCTTATCAATTCCTGCCTTTGAATCCATGTCTATGCCTTTACAAAGGAGAGGGATTCAACTAATATTAAACTATCTTTATGAATATAAGATTCCATCTTCGCTTTCTTCTATACATATTGACAAGGTGATTGGATTTTTTAAGCGGACACAACCTTCAGGTTCACTTGATTTTCCGGGTGGTTTGAAAATTGTTCGCACATACGAAGAATGTAGCTTTGGATTTAAACAAGAAATTGTTTCTCCTTTTTCGCAAGATTTATCAGTGCCTGGGACAATTACATTGCCGAATGGGGATAAACTTGTAACAGAGGTGAGCGAAGATATACCAAGTAGCATGAATGAAACGGTATTTGTTGCTAAGTATAATGATATATCGTATCCACTTCGTATCCGTTCTAGGGAAAATGGAGATCGCATGTCAATACAAGGTATGGATGGTACAAAAAAGATAAAAGCTATTTTTATCGAAGCGAAAGTACCAAAAGAAAAAAGAGAAGAATGGCCGATCGTTTGTGACGCAAGTGGAAATATTATTTGGGTACCCTTGTTGAAACGATCTGCATTTGCTACTTCGAAAGAGATAGCAAAGAGGGATAAATATATGATTATTCACTACAAAAGCAAGGAGTCTTCCGGGAGGATAATGAAATGATGAATCAAGATATCGAAAAAGTATTAATTTCTGAAGAACAAATACAGGAAAAGGTGCACGAACTAGGTGCGATTATTGCAGAGGATTACAAAAATACAGTACCTCTTGCAATTGGTGTACTAAAGGGCGCAATGCCATTTATGGCAGATTTATTAAAGAGAACAGATACATATCTTGAAATGGATTTTATGGCTGTATCTAGCTATGGACACTCTACAGTTTCGACAGGCGAAGTAAAAATCTTAAAAGACCTTGATACTTCTGTAGAAGGTCGCGATATTTTAATCGTTGAAGATATTATTGATAGCGGTCTTACGCTAAGCTATTTAGTGGACCTATTTAAATATCGTAAAGCGAAATCTGTAAAAATTGTTACGTTATTAGATAAGCCAACAGGCCGTAAGGTTGATCTGAAAGCAGATTATGTTGGATTTACTGTTCCTCATGAATTTGTTGTAGGATATGGATTAGATTATAAAGAGCAATACCGTAATCTTCCTTATGTAGGAGTATTAAAACCAAGTGTTTACTCAAATTAATTAAATACAGGCGTTACAATTGTATAGGAAAGTTTTTCTATGTTACGATTTACTATAGTGTTTATGCCGTGAGAGGAGGTTAGGAATGAATCGTATCTTCCGTAATACCATCTTTTATTTACTGATATTCTTAGTAGTAATTGGAATCGTGAGCTATTTTAATGGTTCGACGCAAAAAACGACATCAGTTAGCTACGATAAATTCATTACTAAACTTGAAAAAGGTGAAGTGCGTAATGTGCAGCTTCAACCGAAAAATGGTGTGTTTGAAGTAAAAGGACAATTCAATACTTCTAACCAAGGAGAACAATTTGTTACTTATGCACCAAATACTGAGGAATTACAAAAGAAAATTAATGATAAGGCGCAAGGGGCTGAAGTTAAGTATCAACCAGCAGAAGAAACAAGTGCTTGGGTAACGTTCTTCACTTCTATCATTCCGTTTGTCATTATCTTCATTTTATTCTTCTTCTTATTAAACCAGGCTCAGGGCGGCGGTAGCCGTGTTATGAACTTCGGGAAAAGTAAGGCGAAGCTATACAATGATGAAAAGAAAAAAATTCGTTTTAGAGATGTTGCTGGAGCGGATGAAGAGAAACAAGAACTTGTTGAGGTAGTTGAATTCTTGAAAGACCCTCGTAAGTTCGCTGAAGTTGGTGCCCGTATTCCGAAGGGTGTTCTATTAGTGGGACCTCCAGGTACAGGTAAAACTTTATTAGCACGTGCCGTTGCAGGTGAAGCAGGCGTTCCGTTCTTCTCTATTAGTGGTTCTGACTTCGTAGAGATGTTCGTCGGTGTCGGTGCATCCCGTGTACGTGATTTATTTGAAAATGCAAAGAAAAATGCTCCTTGTATCATTTTCATTGATGAAATTGATGCAGTAGGACGTCAACGTGGCGCGGGTCTTGGCGGTGGTCATGATGAGCGTGAACAAACGTTGAACCAATTGCTTGTTGAAATGGATGGATTCGGTGCAAACGAAGGTATTATTATCATCGCTGCGACAAACCGTCCTGATATTCTTGATCCAGCGTTATTACGTCCAGGTCGTTTTGACCGTCAAATTACAGTAGATCGTCCAGATGTAAATGGTCGTGAAGCTGTACTTAAAGTACACGCTCGTAATAAACCGCTTGATGAGAATGTCAACTTAAGAGCGATTGCAACTCGTACACCAGGATTCTCTGGTGCCGATCTTGAAAACTTATTAAACGAAGCTGCTTTAGTAGCTGCGCGTCAAGATAAGAAGAAAATTGATATGAGTGACATCGATGAAGCAACGGATCGTGTTATTGCAGGTCCAGCTAAGAAAAGTCGTGTTATCTCTGAAAAAGAACGTAATATCGTTGCATTCCATGAGGCTGGCCATACTGTAATTGGTGTTGTCCTGGATGAAGCAGATATCGTTCATAAAGTAACAATTGTCCCTCGTGGTCAAGCTGGTGGATATGCGGTAATGCTTCCGAAAGAAGATCGTTACTTTATGACAAAACCAGAGTTACTTGATAAAATCACTGGTTTGCTTGGTGGTCGAGTAGCTGAGGAGATTGTATTTGGTGAAGTGAGTACAGGTGCTCACAATGACTTCCAACGTGCGACTGGTATTGCAAGACGTATGGTTACAGAATTCGGTATGAGTGATAAGCTTGGGCCGATGCAATTCGGTAGCTCGCAAGGTGGTCAGGTGTTCTTAGGAAGAGACTTCCATTCAGAGCAAAACTACAGTGATGCAATTGCACATGAAATCGATGTGGAAATGCAAACTATTATGAAAGACTGTTATGCTCGTGCGAAACAAATTCTTACTGAAAAGCGTGATAAGCTAGATATTATTGCGAAAACGTTACTTGAAGTAGAAACATTAGATGCAGAGCAAATTAATCATTTATATGATTATGGCAGATTACCTGAGCGTCCAACATCTTCAGATGATGTGAAAGTAAACATCAATATGAAGAAAGACGATGAAGACACAGAAGATAAGTAAGAGATGAAGGAGTGACGATAGTCACTCCTTTTTTGTTTGTGGAATAAATTTAAGTGGCAAAAGAATTTAAATAAAACTCGTATTAAAAATTGAAATAGAGAGTGATCTTTTTGTAAAATGATGAGGATAGAAAAGCTGAATATATAAGTATGTGTGATATGATGTTTTTATAAGTTTTATACATACTGCACAAATATAGATTAAATAAGATAAGTGGTGAGAATATGATTTTTGTATTGGATGTAGGGAACACAAATGCGGTGCTAGGTGTATTTGAAGAGGGGAAACTTCGCCAGCATTGGCGCATGGAAACAGATCGTCATAAAACAGAAGATGAGTATGGGATGCTTGTAAAGCAGTTACTTGAGCATGAAGGTCTTTCTTTTGAAGATGTGAAAGGTATTATCGTATCTTCAGTCGTACCGCCAATTATGTTCGCTTTAGAGCGTATGTGCGAAAAGTATTTTAAAATTAAACCGCTTGTAGTGGGGCCTGGGATAAAAACTGGCTTGAATATTAAATATGAAAATCCACGTGAAGTAGGCGCGGACCGAATTGTAAATGCAGTAGCAGGTATCCATTTGTATGGAAGTCCTCTTATCATTGTTGATTTTGGTACGGCTACTACATATTGTTATATTAACGAAGAGAAACATTATATGGGTGGCGTTATTACACCGGGAATTATGATCTCGGCAGAGGCGTTATATAGCAGAGCAGCAAAGCTTCCTCGTATTGAAATTACAAAACCGAGTAGTGTTATTGGGAAGAATACAGTAAGTGCAATGCAATCAGGTATTCTTTATGGGTACGTTGGACAAGTGGAAGGTATTGTTAAGCGTATGAAAGAAGAAGCTAAACAAGAACCGAAAGTTATTGCAACAGGTGGGTTAGCGAAATTAATTTCAGAAGAATCAAATGTAATTGATATTGTAGATCCATTTTTAACGTTAAAAGGTTTGTATATGTTATATGAACGTAATGCAAATTTACAACATGAGAAGGGTGAATAAATAAGTATGAAAGATTATTTAGTAAAAGCGTTAGCGTTTGATGGAGAAGTACGTGCGTATAGTGTACGTACAACAAACACAGTAAGTGAGGCGCAAAAACGTCATGATACATGGAGAACAGCTTCAGCGGCACTTGGCCGTTCGTTAACTGCGGGCACAATGATGGGTGCCATGTTAAAAGGCGAACAGAAGTTAACGATTAAAGTAGAGGGTAACGGTCCAATTGGTCCGATCTTAGTCGATGCTCATGCAAATGGGGATGTACGTGGTTATGTAACGAATCCGCATGTTGATTTTGAAGGGACTGAACAAGGGAAATTACGTGTATATCAAGCGGTAGGTACAGAAGGATTTGTAACGGTAATTAAAGATATCGGTATGCGTGAACCGTTTATCGGTCAATCTCCAATTGTTTCAGGAGAACTAGGGGAAGATTTCACATATTATTTCGCAGTTTCTGAGCAGACACCTTCTTCTGTAGGTGTCGGTGTTCTCGTAAATGGAGACGATAGCATATTGGCGGCGGGTGGATTCATTCTTCAAATTATGCCAGGTGCACAGGAAGAAACAATTTCATTTATTGAAGAGCGTTTGCAAAAAATTCCTCCTGTATCAACATTGATTGAACAAGGGCTTTCTCCAGAAGAGCTACTATATAAAGTGCTTGGAGAAGATAAAGTGAAAGTGCTAGAAACAATGGATGTTCAATTTAATTGTACATGTTCACGCGAGCGTATTGAAAGTGTACTAATTAGTTTAGGTAAAGCAGAGTTAGAGCAAATTCGTGCAGAAGAAGAAGAGACGGAAGTTCATTGTCACTTCTGTAATGAACGATATAAATTCGCTAAAGAAGATATTACAAACTTAATTGAGAGCCTGTAATAAGGGAGTTAAAGCATAGAATCGTTCATCCAAATGGATTGACAAAAAGGAAATTTTCTGACAAAATCTAAATATAAATAAAACCAATAAAAATACTCGGTGTTAGGAGTGACAGGAATGCGAGTGGCACAATCAGTTTCAGAATTAATCGGGAGAACGCCGATCGTTAAGTTGAACCGCATCGTAGAATCAGATAGCGCAGATGTATACTTGAAATTAGAATTTATGAATCCGGGGAGCAGTGTTAAAGATCGTATTGCGTTAGCTATGATCGAAGATGCTGAAAAGAAAGGATTATTAAAAGAAGGCGATACAATCATTGAACCGACAAGTGGTAACACGGGTATTGGTTTAGCGATGGTAGCGGCTGCTAAAGGATATAAGGCGATTTTAGTAATGCCAGAAACAATGAGTATCGAGCGTCGTAATTTATTACGTGCTTATGGTGCGGAATTAGTATTGACTCCAGGCCCTGAAGGGATGGGCGGAGCGATTCGTAAAGCGACTGAATTAGCGAAAGAACATGGTTACTTTATACCGCAACAATTTCAAAACCAAGCGAATCCGGAAATCCATCGTTTAACGACGGGTCCAGAAATTGTTGAACAAATGGGTGATCAATTAGATGCGTTTATCGCAGGTATTGGTACAGGTGGGACAATTACAGGTGCCGGTGAAGTGCTGAAAGAAGCGTATAACGATATTAAAATTTATGCGGTAGAACCTGCGGATTCACCAGTATTATCTGGTGGAAAGCCGGGGCCACATAAGATCCAAGGAATTGGAGCAGGATTTGTTCCGGAGACATTGGATGTAGAAGTATATGATGAAATTATTCAAGTGAAAGCAGAGCAAGCGTTTGAATATGCGAGAAGAGTAGCTAAAGAAGAAGGTATTTTAGTTGGTATCTCTTCAGGAGCGGTCATTTATGCAGCGACAGAAGTTGCGAAGAAATTAGGTAAAGGGAAAAAGGTACTTGTTATTATCCCAAGTAACGGTGAACGTTATTTAAGTACACCACTTTATCAATTTGAATCATAATTGAATGTGATTTGAAAAGCATCCTTGAAAAAGGATGCTTTTTCTTTTTTGATTGGAAAAAGGAAAAGAGTGAATGACTAGAAAACTTCATGTAAAATAAGAAGTAGTATAATTAATTTATTTTCACTAGCCCTCGAGTGTAATCATTCTCTATATAAATAACTTTATGTAGTTTGAGCTGGTTAGCTTAAGAGGGTGGGATAAAAGAAGACGGGGTGTTGATATGCAACGAAGAAAATCTTTAGCGCTTTCTATTCCATATCAGTTAGATTTCTTTAAGCAATATAAATTTCTTTCCCAAGATAAGCCGCAACATATTTTGTTAGAAAGTGGACGTGGTGGTCGTTATAACATTGTTGGGCTGGACCCAGTAGCAGTAATTCAAGGGAAGAATGAGACGTTACATATAAGTGAAAGTGGTAAGGAAACAATAGAACATGGGAATCCATTAGATTTAATGCAAGAATATATGGAGAAATGGAAAACGGATTATAATCCGAAGTATCCACCTTTTCAAGGTGGTGCAATTGGATACTTTAGTTATGATTGTATCCGTTATATTGAAAAGTTACCTATTCTTGCAGAGGATGACATTAATATACCTGATATATTCTTTTTATTGTTTGATGACGTGGTTGTATATGATCAAAAAGAAAAAGTATTATGGATTATTACGCATTATGTAGATGAGCATAAAGAGGCAGAAGAGCGATTAAATGAATGGAAGGATCTTTGGATGAAAGAAGCATCTGAAGTGACTATGTCATTTAAATGTCCTGAAGAGAAAAATGAAGCAGTTGCTTTTACAGAAGAAGGCTTTATGAAGGCTGTTGAACGTATTCAAGAATATATTGGGGCAGGTGACGTGTTCCAAGTAAACTTGTCGACAAGACAAGAACGGACGTTACACACACATCCGCTAGAAATCTATACAAGTCTTCGTGAAATTAATCCATCTCCATATATGGGTTACTTGGAGCTTGGAGATTTTCAAATTGTTAGTGGTTCGCCTGAATTACTAATTAAAAAGCAAGGAAAAGAAGTAAGTACGAGGCCAATTGCTGGTACGCGTTCTCGAGGGGCAAGCGAGCAAGAGGATGAAGAATTGGCGAAAGAATTAATTGAAAACGAAAAGGAAAGAGCAGAGCACGTGATGCTTGTGGATTTGGAACGAAATGATTTGGGTCGGGTTTGTAAATATGGCACTGTTGAAGTAGATGAATTTATGGTAATTGAAAAATACTCACACGTTATGCATATTGTTTCTAATGTGCGTGGTGAGGTGGAAGAAGATAAAGATGCTTTCGATTTGGTGAAGGCTGTATTTCCTGGTGGGACAATTACTGGTGCCCCGAAAATACGTACGATGGAAATTATTGAAGAATTAGAACCTGTTCGCCGAGGGATTTATACAGGTTCAATTGGTTGGATTGGATATTCTGGAGATACGGAATTGAATATTGTAATACGAACATTGCTTGCCAAAGATGGACAAGCACATGTACAAGCGGGAGCGGGAATTGTAATTGATTCAAATCCTAAAAACGAATATAAAGAGTCGTTAAAAAAAGCAATCGCTTTATGGCGTGCAAAAGAAAGTAGCGAAGAAACGGTTAGGTGAGAGAAATGATATTAATGATTGATAATTATGATTCTTTTACATTTAATTTAGTGCAGTTTCTTGGGGAACTTGGACAAGAGCTTGTTATTAAGCGTAATGATGAAGTGACTATTTCAGATATTGAGAATATGAAACCGGATTTTTTAATGATTTCGCCAGGTCCATGTAGCCCTAATGAGGCAGGGATTAGCATGGATGTTATTAAATACTTCGCAGGTAAAATTCCGATTTTTGGAGTTTGTCTTGGGCATCAATCAATTGCGCAAGTATTTGGAGGAGATGTTGTCAGGGCAGAACGTTTAATGCACGGCAAAACTTCTTTAATGTATCATGATGGACAGACAATTTTTTCTGATATCCCAAATCCATTTGCCGCGACACGTTATCACTCTCTTATCGTTAAAAAAGAGACGTTGCCTAATTGTTTAGAGATAACATCTTGGACGGAAGAAGGAGAAATTATGGCGCTGCGTCATAAAACATTGCCGATTGAAGGTGTGCAGTTCCATCCGGAATCTATTATGACTTCTCATGGGAAAGAGCTGTTACAGAATTTCATCCGTAAATATAGTCCAAGTGTGACATCATGTTAATTTACGTAAATGGTGCGTATGTAGAAGCGAGTGAAGCGAAAATTTCTCCTTATGACCATGGTTATTTATATGGACTTGGAGTTTTTGAGACGTTTCGTATTTATAATGGTCACCCCTTTTTGCTGGATGATCATTATGAACGTTTAATGGATGCGCTGGATACATTGCAAATTAAATGGACAATGACAAAAGATGGCGTAATGCTTATTTTGAAGAATCTACTCGTTAAGAATGGATTAAAGCATGCGTATGTGCGCTTTAATGTATCGGCGGGTATAGATGAAATAGGATTGCAAACAGGAGTGTATGAAGAAGCGTCTGTTATTGTTTTTATAAAGCCTTTAGCGGCCCCGGGGGATGTAGTGGAAAAAGAAGGGGTTATTTTAAAGCAGGTGCGAAATACACCAGAGGGTGCATTTCGCTTGAAGTCCCATCATTATTTAAATAATATTTTAGGGAAACGCGAAATTGGAAATGTTGTGAATAAGGAAGGCATTTTCCTTACAGAAACAGGTTATGTTGCAGAGGGGATTGTTTCGAATCTCTTTTTTGTTAAAGGAGATACTTTGTATACTCCTTCATTAGAAACAGGGATTTTAAACGGAATCACTCGTGCGTTTATTATAAAGGCTGCTGAAGAGCTGGGTATAGAAGTAAAGGAAGGTTTCTTTACAAAAGATGAATTGCTTTCAGCGGATGAAGTGTTCGTAACAAACTCCATTCAAGAGATTGTCCCTCTTTGTCATATAGAGGGGGAAGATTTCCCGGGTAAAGTGGGGATGGTTACAAAAAGATTTATGGATCTTTATGAAATGCAGAGAGAGCAATTGTGGAGCAGAAATGAATTGCGAAGAGGAGATGTGTAGTTTGAAGTGGGATTATGATTTGCGCTGCGGCGAATATACATTGAATTTAAATGAAAAGACATTAATTATGGGAATTTTAAATGTAACGCCAGATTCATTTTCTGATGGTGGGAGTTACAACGAAGTAGATGCCGCGGTACGCCATGCGAAAGAAATGAAAAACGAAGGTGCTCATATTATTGATATCGGTGGCGAATCTACTCGCCCGGGTTTCGCTAAAGTTTCAGTAGAAGAAGAAATAAAGCGAGTTGTTCCGATGATTCAGGCAGTTTCAAAAGAAGTGAAGTTGCCTATTTCTATTGATACGTATAAAGCTGAGGTTGCGAAACAAGCGATTGAAGCTGGTGCTCATATTATTAATGATATTTGGGGAGCGAAGGCAGAACCGAAGATTGCTGAAGTTGCAGCCTATTATGATGTGCCTATTATCTTAATGCATAATCGCGATAATATGAATTATCGTAACTTAATGGCTGATATGATTGCTGATTTGCATGAGAGTATTAAAATTGCTAAAGATGCTGGTGTGCGAGATGAGAACATTATTTTAGACCCAGGTATTGGTTTTGCAAAAACACCTGAACAGAATTTAGAAGCGATGCGCAATTTAGAGCAGTTAAACGTACTAGGTTATCCGGTTCTATTAGGTACTTCAAGAAAATCCTTTATTGGACATGTATTAGATTTACCGGTGGAGGAACGACTTGAAGGAACGGGTGCTACCGTTTGCCTTGGTATTGAAAAAGGTTGTGAGTTTGTTCGTGTTCACGATGTGAAAGAAATGGCGCGTATGGCTAAGATGATGGATGCGATGATTGGTAAGGGGGGAAAGTAATTGGATAAAATTTATGTCCATGATATGGAGTTTTACGGTTATCATGGTGTATTCCCGGAAGAAAATAAGCTAGGTCAGAGATTTAAAGTGGACTTAACGGTGGAATTGGATTTAAAGCGTGCGGGAGAAAGTGATGACTTAGAGCATTCTGTCAATTATGGAGAGCTTTTCGAATTATGTAGGAAAGTTGTTGAAGATAGAACGTATAAGCTTGTGGAGAGTATCGCTGAAAATATCGCTACAGATATATTGGCACAATATGAGAGTATTTCACGATGTACGATAAAGGTTATTAAACCGGATCCGCCGATACCGGGGCATTATCGTGCTGTAGCGGTAGAAATTACGAGAGAACGTTCATGAATAATATAGCGTACATTGCGTTGGGTTCAAATATTGGAGAGCGTTATACTTATTTAGCTGAAGCGATTCAGTTTTTAAACAAAAGCCCTTATATCCAAGTTGACGATATTTCATCTGTATATGAAACTGAACCAGTTGGCTATACTGACCAAAGTTGCTTTTTGAATTTAGTTATAAAAATTTCTACCAATTTATCACCACAAGAATTATTGAAAGTAACACAAAAAGTAGAGAATGATCTAGGAAGAAAAAGGGAAATTAGATGGGGTCCGAGGACCATCGACCTTGACATTTTACTATATAATCAAGAAAATATTGAAGCAGAGAATCTTATTGTTCCGCATCCGCGGATGTTTGAAAGAGCTTTTGTTATCGTTCCGTTGTTAGAGATTAATCAAGATATAAAACAAGACATTTCACGTTCACAAGTAGAAGAAATGAAAAGGCGAGAGGGAGTAACGGTATGGAAGCAGAAAAATGGGGAAGACGCATTCGTGCTTTTCGAAAGCTAAAAGGCTATACGCAAGAAGGTTTTGCTAAAGAATTAGGGGTATCTGTATCTGTTTTAGGTGAAGTTGAGAGAGGGAATCGATCGCCTTCCCAAGATTTTGTAGTAGAAGTTGCCAAAGCATTAAAGGTCTCGATAGATGAACTAATGCCAAAGTGACTATGATGGAAGGAGTAAATCGAGTGTTAAAGATTGCAAATATTGAGATGAAAAATCCGGTTGTATTAGCACCGATGGCGGGAGTGTGTAACTCTGCATTCCGTTTGACAGTAAAAGAATTTGGTGCAGGTTTAGTTTGTGCTGAAATGGTAAGTGATAAGGCAATATTACTTAATAACAAAAGAACATTAGATATGTTATATATCGATGAGAGAGAAAAGCCATTAAGTTTACAAATTTTTGGTGGAGAGAAAGAAACTCTTGTAGATGCTGCGAAATACGTAGATAAATATACAACAGCAGACATTATTGATATTAATATGGGTTGCCCAGTACCGAAAATCATTAAGTGTGATGCGGGAGCAAAGTGGCTTTTAGATCCAAATAAAATATATGAAATGGTAGCGGCGGTTGTAGATGCTGTTGAAAAGCCAGTTACAGTTAAAATGCGTATTGGTTGGGATGAAGATCATATTTTTGCAGTAGAGAATGCTAAAGCTGTTGAGCGTGCTGGTGGGCAAGCGGTAGCGGTTCATGGGCGTACACGAGTGCAAATGTATGAAGGGAAAGCAGATTGGGATATTATTAAACAAGTAAAGCAAGCTGTAAATATCCCGGTTATCGGAAATGGTGATGTCGAAACACCACAAGATGCAAAGCGTATGCTTGATGAAATTGGTGTAGACGGTGTTATGATTGGCCGCGCTGCTCTTGGAGACCCATGGATGATTTATCGTACGGTAAAGTATTTAGAGACAGGCGAATTAATGCCGGAACCAACAGTGCGTGAGAAAATTGATGTATGTATGTTGCACCTAGATCGTCTTATCGATTTAAAGAACGAAAATATCGCTGTAAGAGAGATGAGAAAGCATGCAGCTTGGTATTTAAAAGGTGTTCGTGGTAATGCGAGCGTGCGTAATGGTATCAATACGTGTAACACACGTGAAGACCTTGCGAATTTATTAGGTGCATTTGTAGAAGAGGTAGAAGCGAAACAACAAACAATTTACGTTGGCTAATAAGGGAACATGGAAGATTGACATTCTTTTGTACACTTCCTATAATTACGTGAAAGAAAGAAGAGCTGCCAGTTAGTTGCTGGCAGTTTTTCTAGTTGAGTAGAAAATGCTATACTGTATATATTGTAAAATTAAATAGAGCTGGAGTGATATCAATATCATGGATAACATGAACCACGAAGAATTAAACGACCAATTGCTTGTTCGTCGTGAAAAGTTACATAACTTACGTGAACAAGGGATCGATCCGTTCGGTAAACGCTTTGAACGTACGAATTCAACAAACGACTTATTAAGCTTATATGGAGAGTTCTCTAAAGAAGAATTAGAAGAGAAAGAAATCTCTGTTTCTATCGCTGGTCGTATTATGACAAAACGCGGTAAAGGAAAAGCGGGATTTGCACACGTTCAAGATTTACATGGACAAGTTCAAATCTATGTTCGTAAAGATGCTGTTGGGGATGAAGAGTATGAATTGTTTAAGACAGCAGATTTAGGTGACTTAGTAGGGATTGAAGGTAAAGTTTTCAAAACGAATGTTGGAGAACTTTCAGTAAAGGCAACGGGCTTTACGTTATTAACGAAATCTCTTCGTCCATTACCGGATAAATATCACGGATTAAAAGATATTGAACAACGTTACCGTCAACGTTATTTAGATTTAATTACAAGTATGGAAAGTCGTGAAACATTCGTTACTCGTAGTAAAATCATTCGTGAGATGAGAAGATACTTAGACGATAATGGTTATCTTGAAGTAGAAACACCTATGATGCATGCAATTGCAGGTGGAGCGTCTGCTCGTCCTTTCACTACACATCATAATGCATTAGATATGGAATTATATATGCGTATCGCAATTGAACTTCATTTAAAACGTCTTATTGTGGGCGGATTAGAAAAAGTTTATGAAATCGGCCGTGTATTCCGTAATGAGGGTGTATCAACACGTCATAACCCTGAGTTTACGATGATTGAACTATATGAGGCGTATGCCGATTATAAAGATATTATGAAACTAACAGAAAATATGGTTGCTCATATTGCGAAACAAGTACTAGGTACAACAACAATCCAATATGGTGATCAAGAAATCAATCTAGAGCCAGAATGGACACGCCTTCATATGGTAGATGCAATTAAACAATATTCTGGAGCGGATTTCTGGAATACAATGAGTGTAGAAGAAGCGCGTGAACTTGCAAAAGAACATGGTGTAGAAATTAAAGATACAATGGAAGTTGGTCATATTATTAATGAATTCTTCGAGCAAAAGGTAGAGGATAAATTAATTCAGCCTACATTTATCTATGGCCATCCGGTAGAGATTTCACCACTTGCGAAAAAGAACGATGAAGATCCACGATTTACAGATCGCTTCGAATTATTCATTGTTGCTCGTGAGCATGCAAATGCATTCACTGAGTTAAACGATCCAATTGATCAAAAAGAACGTTTTGAAGCTCAATTAAAAGAGCGTGAACAAGGTAATGATGAAGCGCATATGATGGATGATGATTATATTGAAGCTCTTGAGTACGGTATGCCTCCTACAGGTGGGTTAGGAATTGGTATTGATCGTCTGGTTATGTTATTAACAAATGCGCCATCTATTCGTGACGTACTGTTATTCCCAGCTATGCGTCATAAACAAGACTAAGCTTTGGAGATTTCTCCAAAGCTTTTTTATTCCTTTATTGGAGGCGGGATAATTAGCGAGGGGTGAGGGAATCTTCTATTGAAAGGAAGATGAGGTCATTGTTCATTAAATGGATAATGGATTAACAAAACTATATTTATATAGAAGAAATGTACTGTTTTTATAGTTTTTTACTAAGTTAAAAATTTTATTAGAAAAACTATTGCATTTTAATAATCAAACTGGTATATTTATATTCGTTGTCACGGAAGACAACACAAGAAACAAATGAAAAACAACTTATTAAAAAAAGTTGTTGACGAAAATATAACAAAATGTTATATTGATAAAGTCGCTTCTGAGCGGCAGACAAGTTCTTTGAAAACTGAACGAAACAAACAACGTGAAACGTCAATTTTTATTTTAGATGCTAGACAAACTAACTTTATTGGAGAGTTTGATCCTGGCTCAGGATGAACG
>NZ_JBQAFR010000012.1:0-50599 GCF_051915945.1 Bacillus cereus group sp. MYBK30-2 | reverse complement strand
AACCCGTTAGGGTTTATTTCGTATGCAAATCTTTCAATCAACTAAATTTACCCTTTAGAAAAAAGAAACAATCTAGCCTAAAATTGACTTTGTATAAGCTTAGCTTGATGGCAATGGGGTACCACCACATCGCTATCAAACTAAGAAATCATGATAAAAAAAACTAAAGTTAGCTTCTTATAGAATATTATTTGATTTAATCAGACTGTATTTCAATAGAATATTTGGTATAATTTAGGTAATATATTATTTTTATCAAAGGAGATTAATAATGAGTGGTTTAAATAAAGTATTTTCTTTAATTTTTAATAGTAAGAAGAAAAAAATTAAAAATAAGGATCATAAAGAAGTAGCAACAAAAGTAATGAATTATTTCATTGAACTAGAACATTTTAATTTTATGAATTGCGATAAAGAATCGATAAGCCTTTTTAGTTTTAAAAATTATTTTCATAAAGAACCTAAGATTGATTACTTTGATTTTATAAGGTTCAATGGTTCACCCCAAAATTATATGCAAATGTTTCTACAAAAAAAAGGAGAAAGTGCAAAGGGTAAGTATTTAATGGATGCAAAAGCATCGTTATTTTATTTACCAGTTTCAAAAGAAGAAGTGCTAAGATACTTTTCTAATGAATTTGACAAGAAAAATAGTTTTACTGATTTTCAAGGATCCCCTAATAGTTTTCTAATTCATATTCAATTAGATCATATGCTAAAGCCAATAAAGGATACAACATTAGAATCCAGTGTGGTAGTTAGTCCTATAATTAAGTATTTTCTTCGTCCTGGAAAAAGTTTAAAAGATTTAGAGATGGATTTAATAAGTGCAATAACGTCAGTAATTGAAAGTGAAGATTATAGTAAAATTAATAATAATTTAGAGTTTGGTGAGTCTGAAGAACACGTAGATTTGGCTAAGAGTATAAAGTTTATATATATTAGATATAAAAATTGGTTAGAACTTTCTCGAAACATTCAAAGCACATTGAAATCTTACATAAAACATAGCCACTTCGATAAAGAAGGAGTTTTTCGATTTTCTAATGATAAGGATTACGAAAAGAATATTCGACTTACATATAAAGAATATGTTGGAGTAAATAGTTTCTATATTGAAGATTTAGAGAAAGTAAAATATAACATTAAATATGAAAAGATTGGTGAAGCATTAAAAGCATATTTATCCTTAGATAACTGGGAAACATTAAAAAATTCAGGAGAGAGAGTAGATTTTTTTAAAAATGAGAGTATTAGTGAAATAAAAAGTATTTTACGAAATATCCCAATTACGAGGTGGCCTTCAAGTTTTCCGCTAGGTTTAATGCAACAGGTGGCCTTAAACCTTATTATTGCAAATTCAAAAGAAAAAGAGGGTTTTATTTTCTCTGTAAACGGACCGCCGGGTACTGGTAAGACTACATTGTTAAAAGATGTATTTGCAAATATTATTTTTGAAAAGGTAAAGTTTTTAAAAGAAACACAGAATTTATTTACAAAAGTACAATTCTCTGAGGGGCAAGAAGATTATTATTATTCCATGCATTCAAAGCTTAAAGAATATCGTATATTGGTAACATCTAACAATAATGCTGCTGTTGAAAATATAAGTATGGATTTGCCTAATGATGAGGAGTTATTGGAAAATAATTATAAGTTTTTAGGATTTAGTAAGGAAAAAAGTTGTTGGGGGAAAATATCAACCGCGATGGGGAAATCAGCTAATATAAAAGAATATTTCCTAAATATTTCAGATGAACTCAATGATTTGTGTAATGTACATAAAAATACTGATTATTCTTTTGATAGTTTAGAAAAACAGATATCAAGTATGATTAATACCGCACAAGTAATCAATGACTTTTATGATATTGATAATGAAAAATGGCAATCATCAGAAAAGCAATTCGTTAATATTGATGGTGATAATAAAGAAGAGCGTATTAATTGTGTACGGAGTAAGCTATTCAAAACAATGATGGATGAATATTGTACTTTCTTAATTAAAAATCAGGACAAAATAGAAAAAAATTTAACTTTAGCAAAGGCCTATTTTTTAGGGGGGAAAGAAAAAGTAAATCTTGATACTCAAATTAATGAAAAACAAAAGGAAGACTTCATTCAAGCAATGTTTGATACAGTATTTTTACTTACACCTATAATTTCTTCAACATTTGCTTCTATTTCAAGATTTTTAAGGGATTTAAAAACGGAAGATATAGGTTGGTTGTTTATTGATGAATCAGGGCAAGCTACTCCGCAATCTGCCATTGGAGCTATTTGGCGTTCTAGAAATGTTGTGGTGGTAGGCGATCCATTACAAATCCCTCCAGTTGTAACATTGAGTGATGATCAGCTTAAATTAATTGCAAATGAAAGTGCTGGGATTACGAATGAGAGCTCATTTTTCTATCATTTAACTAGAAGTGAAGTAAGTGTACAAGAATTTGCTGATCTTAATAACAAATTTGGCGGAACAATGAGTGACTCCAAAAATAACACAAAGTGGTTAGGATCACCACTTCGTGTCCATAGACGATGTGAGAGCCCTATGTTTGAAATATGTAATAAAACAACATATCAAGACAAAATGTTGCACAAGACTATAAAAAAAGAGATGAAACAGGATCCTATGTACATAAGTCAGTGGTTGAATATAGGGGGAAAAACTACTGGCTCAGGAAATCATTTTATTCCTGAACAAGGAAAAAAAGCAATTGAGATTGCCAAAAAGTTTACGCAAGATAATCCTGGGAAAGATTGTTACATTATTTCACCTTTTGTAAGTGTTGTTCAAAAGTTAAAACAATTAAAGAAAAATACAGTAGAAAACGAAAACATAGAGATCGGAACTGTTCATACTTTCCAAGGAAAAGAAGCACCATTAGTTATTTTAGTTTTGGGAGTAGATGATCAGAGAACAGGGCCATTAGATTGGGCATCCAGTACTCCAAATCTATTAAATGTTGCAGCGAGCAGAGCAAAAAATTATTTCGTAGTAATTGGGAATTCAGAGACTTGGGGGAAAAAAGAATATTTTGATACGGCTTTTAAATATTTATCAAAAGAGATAGTAAAGACAAAGTGAGAGTATACCACAACACCCTAATCACCGAGGTTGATACTTTTGAAAAAGCCCCTGTATCTTAAGAATAAAGGGTTTGTCTTTGTTTATTATTATGGACGTTAATTTAGAAAAATAAGCATCCTCGGTAATTGGGGTGTTTTAAAAAAAGAAAGATATAAAATCTCGGTTTTTAAGGGGCAGTAATAATATGCACAGTAGAAGGTGATGAAATACCTATTGCTTCCCTAATTTCTGTGATTTGAACCATAACTTTGTCGTTTCGGCAAGGTTATGGTTCTTTTTATTTGCGGTGAAGTTATGGTTCTTAAAAATTACTAGGAAGAGTTGTGAAGTGATATTGTGTATTTTAGGATAGCACTACATACCAATCAAGCTAAGATTTTGAAGTATCCCTAAAACGAAAATTTTATCCCTTTACAGTTATTTATGAAAATTTATCATATTTTTTTATTTTGGGGAACAATGATTTTTTTAGCTTGATGGTGATGGGGCTGTCCCCCCTAAAAGAATCGAAACAAAAAGTAAAAGCGCTTGCATAATTAAAAATCTGAGTTATAATACTTGTATACAAGTATACTTGATTAACATGAGGTGAAGTTATGACGGAATCAATTGGATTTCTTTATCCTGAAAAATGGCTTTCAAAAGCTTCTGCAGGTGATCGTGTTGCGAGCGAACTGAGAATGCGTATTATTGTAGGTGAAATTGAAAGCGGTACCATCCTATCAGAAAATAAATTAGCTGCCGATTTTTCTGTAAGTCGGTCACCCGTTCGTGAAGCATTAAAAGTACTAGCTTCTGAAAATATTATTCGCTTAGAAAGAATGGGCGCAGTTGTCATTGGTTTAACCGAAAAAGAAATCGAAGAAATATATGATGTTCGTTTACTTATAGAAACGTTTATCTTTGAGCGACTTGTAAAGATGGACACAAATGATTTAGTAAGAGAACTAAATAAAATAATGGAAATGATGAAAATCGCCATTAAATATCATGATGCTGATGAGTTTTCTTATCAAGATCTCTTATTCCATGAAACGATTATTCGCACCATTGAGCACTCCTACATCTTGATGATTTGGAATAATTTAAAGCCTGTTATGGAAAGCTTAATCCTTTTATCAATGCGTACCCGTTTCAAGGAAAAGTACGAAGACTTTGAACGGGTTATTAAAAATCATGAGCTTTATATAAAAGCAATCGAATCAAAAGATCGAGCCCTCATGATCGAGGCCTTACATCAAAACTTTGATGATGTTCAAGGGAAAGTTGAAGACCTCTGGATGTCACAACAAATGTTATCTAAAGGAGTAGAGCAAGGACATGAGTAGCTATATGTTAGGTATAGATATCGGTACAACAAGTACGAAAGCAGTTTTATTCACTGAAAAAGGCGAAGTCATCCAAACCGAGAATATTGGTTACCCACTTCGCACACCGGATATATCCACAGCGGAACAAGATCCAGAAGAGATTTTCCAAGCTGTTTTGCAAGCGATATCAAATATAACGAAACATCATTCAGATAAAAAACCATCGTTTATTTCATTTAGCAGTGCTATGCATAGTGTCATTGCCATGGATGAAAATGATCAGCCGCTGACACCTTGTATCACTTGGGCAGATAATCGCAGTGAGGCATGGGCACATAAAATCAAAGATGAACTGAATGGCCATGAAGTTTATAGACGAACAGGAACGCCTATTCACCCGATGTCACCATTAAGTAAAATTACATGGATTGTGAATGACCATCCTGAAATCGCTGTTAGAACGAAGAAATATATCGGAATCAAAGAATATATCTTTAAACAATTCTTTGATCAATATGTTGTCGATCATTCCATCGCTTCGTGCATGGGTATGATGGATTTAAAAACACTAGATTGGGATGAGGAAGCTTTAAAAATTGCCGGTGTAACACCTGATCAATTATCTGAACTCGTACCAACTACCAAAATATTTAGCAACTGCAATCCAGATTTAGCCCAAAAGATTGGTATCGATCCACAAACACCGTTTGTCATTGGTGCCAGTGATGGAGTGCTTTCTAATCTAGGTGTGAATGCAATACGAAAAGGCGAGATTGCGGTCACAATTGGGACAAGTGGTGCTATTCGAACCATCATTGACAAGCCGCAAACAGATAAAAAAGGAAGAATATTCTGTTATGCCTTAACTGAAAAGCATTGGGTAATTGGTGGACCGGTAAACAATGGTGGAATGGTCCTTCGCTGGATTCGTGATGAACTTGCTTCATCAGAAGTAGAAACTGCGAAAAGACTAGGAATTGATCCATACGATGTATTAACTAAAATAGCTGAACGCGTGAGACCTGGTGCAGACGGATTATTATTCCATCCATACCTCGCAGGTGAACGTGCACCATTATGGAATCCAGATGTACGTGGCTCCTTCTTCGGTTTAACGATGTCACATAAGAAGGAACATATGATTCGTGCAGCTTTAGAAGGCGTTATATATAATTTATACACTGTATTTTTAGCATTAACCGAATGCATGGACGGTCCTGTAACCCGTATTCAAGCAACAGGCGGCTTCGCAAGGTCTGACGTTTGGCGACAAATGATGTCCGATATTTTCGCATCTGAAGTCGTTGTTCCAAAGAGCTACGAAAGCTCCTGTCTAGGTGCATGTATATTAGGTCTCTATGCCACAGGAAAAATTGATTCTTTTGAAATCGTTTCCGAAATGGTTGGCAGCACCTACAAACATACACCGAAAGAAGAAGCAACAAAAGAATACAGACAATTACTGCCGATATTTATTAACCTATCAAGGGCGCTAGAAGACGATTATACACGGATTGCAAATTATCAAAGAAATTTAATAAAGTAAAACTTTCATCAGTAATCCCTCACTCCTCGCTTCTATCTAAACCTTGAGGTGGGGGGCCTTACTGCCCACGAATAGCGGGATAAATACAAATACAGCTAATATTAGGGGGGAACTACGATGCCATTAGTCATTGTAGCAATTGGGATTTTAGCATTACTTTTACTGATAATGCGCTTTAAATTAAATACCTTTATTTCATTAATCATTGTATCGTTCGGCGTTGCTTTAGCACTTGGAATGCCGCCAGAAAAAATTTATAAAACCATTGAAGCAGGATTAGGCGGAACACTTGGTCATTTAGCACTCGTTTTTGGACTTGGTGCGATGTTAGGTAAGTTGCTTTCAGATTCTGGGGGCGCACAACGCATTGCCATGACCCTTGTGAAAAAATTCGGTGAAAAGAACATTCAATGGGCTGTTGTGACTGCCTCATTTATTATCGGTATTGCATTATTTTTTGAAGTAGGATTAGTATTATTAATTCCGATTGTATTTGCTATTTCAAGAGAATTAAAAGTTTCTATCTTATATCTCGGTATTCCGATGGCAGCAGCTTTATCAGTAACACACGGATTTTTACCGCCACACCCAGGACCAACCGCTATCGCAGGTGAATTGCATGCAAACATCGGTGAAGTATTACTTTACGGTTTTATGATAGCGGTTCCAACAGTTATTTTAGCTGGACCTGTATTTACTAAAATTGCAAAAAAACTAGTACCTGAAGCATTCACAAAAACTGGTAATATTAAATCTTTAGGCGAGCAGAAAGTATTTAAACTTGAAGAAACTCCTGGCTTTGGAATCAGTGTTTTTACCGCTTTACTGCCTGTTATTTTAATGGCAATCGCTACAATTATTACTTTGCTGCAAAAGACAATGGGATTTAAAGATAATAGTTTACTAGCGGCGATCCAGTTTATTGGGAATGCGGATACTGCCATGTTGATATCCTTATTAGTTGCGATCTATACAATGGGATTGGCAAGAAATATTCCAATCAAAAACGTGATGGAATCTTGTACAACAGCGATCTCAAATATTGGGATGATGCTCTTAATTATTGGCGGAGGTGGAGCCTTCAAACAAGTATTAATTGATGGCGGCGTTGGTAACTATGTAGCCGAATTATTCAAAGGAACTTCATTATCACCGATCTTGCTCGCGTGGATTATCGCTGCCATCTTACGTATTTCATTAGGGTCTGCTACGGTTGCTTCATTAACAACTGTCGGTTTAGTGATCCCGATGTTAGGTCACTCTGATGTTAACCTTGCTTTAGTTGTCCTTGCAACAGGAGCTGGTAGTGTAATTGCTTCACACGTGAACGATGCTGGTTTCTGGATGTTCAAAGAGTACTTTGGTTTAAGCATGAAAGAAACATTTGCAACATGGACCTTACTTGAGACTATCGTTTCCGTAGCCGGATTAGGATTTACTTTATTACTAAGCTTATTTGTATAGATCTTTCTAGACAGTAAAAGGGGTACGGAAACGATTCAAAGAATAACCCGCCACATCTGAAATTTTTTCCAATTAAACTTTTGGGATAAGTCATATGGGGTACTCTTTCTTTAGGAAAATTGGCAAATAGTCTAGCGTCCCAATTAAGTACACTTTACTGGGATGAATTTAAAATGTATATCGTTAAAAAACAATTTAAATAGAGTATTTCTGGTTTGGAAAAGTAAAAAATATACAAAAATTCTATTTTTTATAGATGCGGCGGGTCAATGTCCGTACCGTATGCCAATGAGAGAACGAATTGCTGATGAAACGCGTCCAGCGTATTTTGCAGCGCGCGATGATGGATTAGTAGTGTTTTAGGCACGATCCCGAATACAGTTGGTGCAGAATTGAATCTGAAGCCCGGAGGGGTTATTACGAAAATAAACGGCGTGATTCCTAAAAGTACAGAGGAGTTTTATGGCGCGCTGCAGTCCAAGACGACAGGGGCATTTTGTAAGTTAGAAGCACTTGATACAAAAGGTGAGCTTCGCCTTGCTCAAACAGCGCTATATGCAGGTGGATATAATGAATTAGGTATTGTGTTTGTAGAGTAAGATCATAAGTGGGATACGGAAGCTTCTCTTTATTTTTTAACTTGATGATGATGTGCCGTGTCCCTATGATCTTTTGCACGCATTTTGAAATGAATAAGATGGATTATTTGATTAAAGTGTTACTTTAGGTATATATACTATAATATAGAGTAACATGCATAGAAAGGAACGATGAAATATGGCAAAGTTACAAATTGGAGTTGTTGGTGTGGGCGTTATGGGAAAAAGCCTCGCACTTAACTTTGAGAGCAAAGGGTATTCTGTTGCCCTATATGATATTTCAAAGGAAAAAGTAAATGAAATCATTGAGGAGAACCGTGGTAAAAACTTAGTTGGTACTCATATGGTTGAAGAGTTTGTTAACTCACTTGAATCACCTAGAAAGATTTTATTAATGGTTAATGCAGGGGAAATTACAGATAAGGCGATTGATTCTCTGCTTCCTCACCTCGATAAAGGTGATATTTTAATTGACGGCGGTAATACACACTTTGTCGATACAATGCGCCGAAACAAGCGTCTTGCTGAAGAAGGAATCGATTTCATCGGTGCAGGTGTGTCAGGCGGAGAAGAGGGTGCATTGAAGGGACCGTCTATTATGCCGGGCGGACAGAAAGATGCATATGAAAAAGTGAAGGATATGCTTGAAAATATCTCTGCAAAAGTGAATGAGGATCCTTGCTGTTCTTACATCGGACCTAATGGGGCAGGCCACTATGTAAAGATGGTTCACAACGGTATTGAATATGGAGATATGCAATTAATTTGTGAAGCATATTTCTTCTTGAAACAAACACTTGATTTGACTGCAGAAGAGTTTCATGAAATATTTGCTGAATGGAATAAGGGAGAACTGAACAGCTATCTAATCGAGATTACAGCAGACATCTTCACGAAGAAAGATGAAGAAACTGGTAAGCCATTAGTGGATGTTATTCTTGATACTGCGGGACAAAAGGGTACAGGGAAATGGACAAGCCAAAGCGCACTTGATTTAGGTATATCTCTCCCTATTATCACAGAATCTGTATTTGCACGTTGCATTTCTGCTTTAAAAGAAGAGCGTGTGAACGCAAGCAAAGTTTTATCTGGACCTAAAGATAAAGCGGCAATTGGAGTTGAAAAAGCCGAATTAATTGAAGCAGTGCGCCAAGCGTTATATATGAGTAAAATTTGTTCTTATGCACAAGGATTCACGCAATTGAAGGCAGCTTCTGAGGAACATGATTGGAACCTTGATTTTGGCAGCATTTCTATGCTTTGGAGAGGCGGATGTATTATTCGTGCAGCCTTTTTACAGAACATTAAAGAGGCTTATGAGACAAACACTGACCTACCGAACCTTTTACTTGATCCATACTTTAAAGAAATTGTAGAGTCATATCAAGGCGGATTACGTCAAATTATCTCAGTGGCTGTACAACAGGGCATTCCGGTGCCTGCATTTTCAGCAGCAATTTCTTATTATGACAGCTATCGTACTGCAACACTACCTGCAAACTTGTTACAAGCGCAGCGCGATTATTTTGGAGCACATACGTATAAACGAGTGGATAAAGAAGGTACATTCCATACAAAATGGATATAAAATAAAAAAATGGACCAAGATTAAATTCTTGGTCCATTTTTTATCCCGCAATTCGCAGGCGGTAAGACTCCCACTGATGGAAGTTTCATTTTATTGGAATAATAACACACGCGCTGGTGATGCATCTGTACCCATTAGTTTTAATGGGGCTACAACTATAAAGTATGTACCCGTTTCTACTTCTTTAAATGTTAATCCTTCGATTACAATAATATCGTGTGCAAATAGTGTTTTATGGGTTGGGTGACCTTCTTGGGCACGTTCAACACCTAATGCATCAATGCCCACACCGCGAATATCTTTTTCAGCAAGCCGTTTCGCACCGCTTTCAGCTAAATAAATTCATATATATGTTTTTCTTTTTCTAATACATGCTTAATTTCGTGCTTAAGTTGCTTAATTTCCTTTTGTATAGTTTTTAAACGTATTACAATGGATTTCTGTCGTTCTAAAAAAGTTTCAATATCGTATACACCCCATGCCCATCAAGTTAAGATTTTAAAGTACCCCCATAACGAAATTTTTATCTCTCTACAGTTATTTATGTGAATTCAGCTCGTGTTTTGCGTTTTGGGGGATAATTAGTTTTTTAACTTGATGGCGATGGGGTAGCATCAGGATTTTGCGGATTTACAACGTTAAGGTAGAAATCCTTGTATCAATAGGGTTTACTCTATTGAGATTGTGAAGTTTCCTACTTAAACTAACGGGGTAGGTTAGTTTAATAAAGTAATATTTGGATTAAGATAGATATAAGTAGAAAAATTAACAACAAGGGGTGATTTTTTGGAGAAAAATATTGGGGATGTAGATTTTTTTAAACAAGTAGTAAAAAGACTTTGCAACTAATAAAGTAATAAGGTTTACTTCAGTAAAATAAGGTATATTATATTTGTTGAATAGATTCTCTTTAAAGACAAGAAAAGTAGGTGAACAAAGTGGGGAAATATCAATTGGATTACAAAGGTCAGGTAGCTGTGACAAAGTTTCATGAAAAACAGACGCCTGCCAAATTTGATAAAAAGCAGCAACTTGAAAAATTGCGTGCGGAGTATTTGAAAAAGAAGCAAAAACAAACAGATAAATAATATGTTACGTTTTTCCAAATTTTCTGTATATGGTGCAAACAAACACAGGAAAATAGGTAAGTTATTCATCGTTCAAATATATACAGGCTATTTTTTCAAACCTCTTACTTATGCAACTAACGCATGCCCATCAACTTAACAGAACAGGTTGCCCCAAAAACGATAAAAATGAACTTCATTGCTATAAAGGAATCCAATTTTTCGTTTTTGGGGTATTATAAAATTTTAACTTGATGGTGATGTGGCGGTACCCCTATATCGGGTCGCTGTTGTGCATTTGTTCAGTCATAAGTTTAGTAACGGCTATGTTTTTGTAGCATATAAGATCAACAGTGCTATACAGGAGATGTATAGCATTTTTGAATTATGTCGGCTAATAAGGATGACGGAAAAATGAAATTTATCATTTGGGGTTTCTTTCTAATTTAAAGGGAGGTTAGTTTTTTAATATGATTATCAAATTATTAATCTAATTAGATAATCATATTAAAAAACTATGTGGAATAAAAAGTTAGATGAATTTTAACTTGATGGGTATGAGTCTGTACCCTTAAAAAAGATGTGATGTTTAGAAGAAAGGCGCGACATTTTAAAAGAAATTTACGAAGTTTTATCCCCTTAAGTATTTTTTCCTAAAGAGGATTTTTATGTCCAAAGAAGAACATTTTATATTGAAAAGCGGTTTAAGGAGGGCTGCGGGATAGGTTCTGTGTCTGAATATTAGTCGTGGTTAAAAATGCAAGGTGTTTCGCCACAAGGACATTCTACGGGATTAAATTGATGAATAAAAAACTTTTTTTGAGTTGTGCAGTATATTCTAAATATAATCTCACTTATGAACGAGCAATCAGTCGGTGATGACATCTCAGTAAAAAATCCTCTCTTAATGTTATAAAAAGAAGCGATAGAAATTAGTAGCCTTTTGTGTCGGCACACTAAACTATTGGAGGGATTAAAATGTTAAACAAAAGTGTCGTCCTCTACACTGAGGAAAATGGTATTGCAAGAATTACATTAAACAGACCGGAAGCACTAAATGCGTTAAACCGAGATGTTCTTGAGCAACTTTCTTCCGTCTTGGACAGGGTTAAAACTAATTCAAGTGTAAAAGCATTGATAATTATCGGTGCCGGAGAAAAGGCATTTTCCGCAGGTGCTGACATTCAGTTTCTCAATAAAGCCACTCCACTAGAAGTACGGGATTTAGCTCAGTTGGCTGTTATGGTTACTCATAAAATCGAGTCATTAGGAAAAGTGGTTGTTGCTGCCATCAACGGATTTGCACTAGGGGGTGGACTTGAGTTAGCTGAATCCTGTACGATCCGTATTTGCGCTAATCATGCTAGATTAGGACATCCTGAAGTCCGTATTGGAGCTGTTGCCGGATTTGGGGGGACTACGAGATTACCAAGACTTATAGGTAAGGGGCGTGCTACAGAACTGTTGCTCACTGGAAGCGCGATAAGTGCAGACGAAGCTTATAGAATAGGACTGGTTAATAGGACTGTTGAGCCTGATAAATTATTATCAGAGACAGAAGCGCTTATCCAAGAAATTCTATCTCAGGCTCCTATTGCAGTAAAAATGACTTGGGAGGCAATTCATCGGGGAGGTAATTTAACTTTAGAAGAGTCCGCACGTCTTGGAGCAGATTATTTTGGTTTGATAGCGTCCACAGAGGACTTCAGAGAAGGTACTAAATCATTTTTAGAAAAGACCCAACCATTATTTAAAGAAAGATAGTTAATCGAACCAATCATTTTGGGTTAAACTCTTTATTTGTAAAAAAATGAAAACTTTTTTGCAAAATCCTGTATTTGCATGGGGTAAAATAGCTTATTTTTATCAATCTTTTTTATCGTTGATTCAGTCCCTCAGGACTGATGAGTACTGCTGTTGATGCTTCTAAACAGCTAAATAACTGAGCTAAAGAAGTCATAGCGACATTTTGACTCACCCATATACATAAAGCGGCTAAATCTTTTGCTTGGTACTTACTGGTTCTTTGTACAAAACCAACATCTCTAGCAAGATCCCGTAAGGTATTTGGAGATAAAAAACTTTGAATCCCTTGAGCAAATAGTTGTAATTCGTCAGACACAGAAGTAGACATAAAAAACGCTATCCTTTCCTATGATTCTACAGAAAGAATAGCGTTGTTCTTATTATGTATATACAAATTTATCTCAATTTGATAGCGATGAGATGCTATCCCTATTAGTATTTAATGTATCTAGAAACCCTTATTAAAAAACGTATACGCTCTATGTTGGGATTTAAATCATACAAAACATCAGCTTCTATATTGAGTGGTGTTGAAGCCATGCATATGCTCAAAAAAGAACAAATTGATTTGTAGGACCAGTCTGTCCAAAATCAGAATATTTTTATCAACCAGCTGTTTGGATTAACTGCTTAACAGGTGATTCCGTTAGGAATCCTTGATTCTTTTTTATTTATCATTTTTTTGCACCAGAACCATTCACCGCTTTGGCTACAAGTGCTGCATATGCTTCTGCACCTACTTTGGTTAAATGCACACCATCAGGTGCAAAGTAGTCTCTCTTTCCAGCACTTGCTGCATACCAATCAACTAGAGTTATATTAGGATATTTAGATGTTGTCACTTTCAATCTCTCATTCACGATTGATTCCCACGGACGTGGTACCCTCGTATTAATAAATATTATTTTACGTTCATTCCCAATTAAATTTATTAATGATACAAGTTGCTCCGTAGTAAAGGCTCCATTTGTACCTAATCCAATAATGACATAGTTTCCTAAATTCCCTTCATTCTTTAACTGTTCAACTACAGGAATCGCTTTTGACAGCTGGCGACCAATTTGTGCATCAATCCTAATATCAGGAAAAGCATTTTTTAAATACGGAGTAATATCAATCATAACGGAATCGCCTATCGCTGTAACGGTGAGAGAACTTTTAGTTTGCTCAGAATTTACTTCTTTTGATTCTTCTTGATTTTGGGGCGCCTCTTGAGTTGGATCTTCCCGAACTGCAACTGGATGTTGCGCCGGTTGTGTTTGTTCTGCTTTCACCCTATCTAGTTTAGGATTCTCCTTAGCCTTACTAACTTTTGATAACCCAAAGACGGCTATCGACGAAACGAATACTGTACAAATTAAAGCTAACTTGACACCTAAAGCGACATTTTGAAGTCTTAAATTCTTAAACTGAATGTTTCCGAGCGTACCTTGTCGGATTGGTTTTTCAATATACTTCCATGAAATTTGCGCAATCATTATAATCAGAAGAAATTGAAGAATTGCTCTTATTAGTGAAAAATCTCCAGCATTTACTTTTGGAGTCGTCAATGTAAGAATTGGATAATGCCAAAGGTATATGCCATACGACCTTACCCCTAGCCAACGTAAAGGTCTAAATCGTAAAAATTGAGCGATACGGCTAGCTGGATGAGCAAGATTTGCCACTAACAATGCTGTTGCAATTGATAAGAGAACCATTCCTCCATTGTATAGAAACGGATCATATTGATTAGTCTTCCAAAACATAACCAAAATAATAATAAGAGCGGTTCCTCCCACTACATCAAGAATGAGACGCGCCTTTGGAATAATTTTATTTGCAAGCCTATTGCTTGGCCAAAGTAAGGCAAGTGCCGCTCCAATAAGTAAAGAAAAGGCCCTGGTATCTGTGCCATAATAAATTCTGCTCGGATCAGCTCCAGGTTCATACAAAATTGCCATCGTTAAAGCTGAAGCAGCAGCTCCCAGACAAATCAATAAAATCATACGGGATTGTTTTTTTATGTAGTAAAATCCTAAACTAATGATAAGTGGCCAGACCGCATAGAATTGTTCCTCAACTGCTAACGACCAAAAATGATTCAATGGAGAAAGCTGGTTAAAATTATCAAAGTACGATAATTTATGATAAATATACCACCAGTTACTAACATAAAATAACGCCGCTAATGAATCTCCACACATTTTTTCAAGTAAAGAGCTATGAAAAATTGTAATCCATGCAAACGTTATAACGAGCATAACAACCATTCCGGGAAGCAATCTCCTTGCCCTACTAAGCCAGAATTTCTTCAAATCAATTCTCTTATTTCTCTTCCACTCCATCGCTAGAATATCTGTAATTAAATAACCTGAGAGTACAAAAAATACAGTAACCCCTAAAAATCCTCCAGGCATCCAATTAAAGTTAATATGATATAAAATAACACCTAATATAGCTAGCCCCCTTAGACTGTCCAATCCAACCATATAACGACTATTTTTTTTAAAAGGTTTAGTCACCTACAATCACCTCTATTTCTTGGAAATTAGGTTAATAATAGCGATATAAAATGCTATTAATTTCCTAAAATCGTATAAACTATTACAAACATCATTTGGGAAGGCTATTTTTTATAATTACATGCACAGTAACTAATACTTTATCACGTTATCTGGTTCTGTTGTGAAATTTTTTAAACCAGGTGTTTTTGCTCATCCCCCCGAAAAAGGGGAATATGTTTAATTAATTAAAAAGTTATATGCTGTGTATCAAAAAGTACACCTTTTGATAAGTTTTTACAGACGTATCAAGGACTGACATTGTGAATATGATCTATAACGCATATGTAAAAGGTTTTCTAAAAAGAAACGTTATAAAAAAAGGTTCACTCATTAAGAGCAGGCTCTCTTTTTTCCCTCACCCAGCCTACTTTATTTAAAACTTCGGCTGCTTCTGTAAACGTTGGTGCATAGGTAGAAAATAATGATACTATAAGTCCTATGACTTTCTTCATACTCGCATCTCCTCATCAATCCATTAAAAAACCTTTTAATTATATATCAAGTTTTAATACTATTGAAATAATGAAAAAGGATATGCATAATTACATATTTCTCTTATTGATAGAATGTACCCTATTGAAAAGAAAGCCTTTCCTTGATATTATTAGTCTCTTTGTTGGCTTGATAGCGATAGGGTCCCGCCAACAAAACACGAATTTCGTACGATAAGGAATTTTTTATTAAAAAAACTTAGTTTTTCCGTACGTTAAGAAGGTTCCATAAGCGGTATTTAATTTCTGGTATGATACTTTGTTTAATGTTATTTGAGGATGGAATAGAATTGATTTAATGCTTATTACTATTGAGGAAAAAAATGAGTATTGTTCTGAAGATGGATTAACAATTATTTTGTTAGATAAAGATGAAAAAATGCCTACACTAGATGAGCCAACAGATGAAGGATATTGGATTGAAAAACCATCCGCTGTCTTTTTGGCTGATTGTTGAAATGAATTTTGGTGGATTTCGACTAATGTAGCTAAAGGGTTATGGAGAGAAGAAATACTTTACGCTTATGAACACTTAAATAGTGTAAGAGAAATGCTATTAACAATGCTTGAATGGAAAATTGGCATAGAAACCAATTTTTCATTCAGTGTAGGGAAAAACAGTAAGTACCTAGAGCGCTATGTTAATAAGGACATATGAGAAAGTTTATTGAAGACGTACCCTAATGGAGAGTATAAACAAGTATGGAATTCCCTTTTATAAAGAAAGAAGAATTACAGCCCTTCCCGAACAAGAAAGCCCATTGCCTTTAGGCATGGGATGAAAGTGAGGTTGGATACGGAGTGCTACTAAATAACCGCAAGGTTTGTGGCACTTTAGGTATCAAAAGTGTGGGTATCCTTTATTTTTTTACCTTTCGTGTTGCAGTTTTGCAATCGAACTGATACATTGTAAGCATGATAAATGATTATAGAAAAACCAAAACAACCGTTTCATTGATTAACTACCATTTTGTGTTTTGCCCACGATACAGAAGAAAGATTTTTCTTAACGCAAAAGTAGAAGAACGTTTCAAAGCGTTGGTACAAGAGCTATGTAACGAACTAGATATTGTTATTATTGCAATGGAATGTGACAAAGACCATGTTCACTTGTTCTTAAATGCACTACCAACACTTAGCCCTGCTGATATTATGGCGAAAATTAAAGGAGTGACGTCGAAGCGTTTAAGAGAAGAGTTTTCTCATCTCACGCATTTGCCAAGTCTGTGGACACGTTCCTATTTTATTTCTACTGCTGGGAATGTATCAAGTGAAACAATACAACATTATGTTGAAAGTCAAAAAACGAGGGGGTGAAACTTGTGACACAAACCATCACGGTCAAAGTTAAATTGCTTCCGACAAAAGAACAAATTAGGCTATTGGAACAAAGTAGTTCAGATTATATTAAACTCATTAATACACTGGTATCTGAAATGGTTGAAGCGAAGAAAAGCACGAAGAAAAGCACAAAGGATATTGAAGCCAACCTTCCAAGTGCGGTTAAAAATCAAGCGATTAAAGATGCGAAAAGTGTATTTTCTACAAAAGTGAAAAAGAGTAAATACAAAATTGTTCCGATTCTAAAAAGACCTGTTTGCGTGTGGAATAACCAAAACTATTCATTTGACTTCACGCACATTTTAATACCCTTTATGGTAAATGGAAGGTCAACTCGGTTAAAGATTCGTGCTTTATTAACCGACAAATACAATCGCAATTTTGAATTGTTGAAACACAAGTTAGGTACACTTCGTATCACAAAGAAATCTGCTAAATGGATCGCTCAAATATCTGTCACAATCCCTACAAACGAAAAAATGGGAACAAAGATTTTAGGAGTGGACTTAGGTCTCAAAGCTCCTGCGGTGGCCATCACAGACGATGATAAGGTTCGTTTCTTCGGAAATGGTAGACAAAACAAATATATGAAACGTAAGTTTCGTAGTATTCGCAAGAAGTTAGGAGAAGCTAAGAAATTGAATGCCCTTCGGCAACTTGATGATAAAGAACAAAGATGGATGCAAGACCAAGACCACAAAGTGAGTCGTGAAATCGTTGATTTCGCAACGAATAATAATATCTCTGTCATTCGATTAGAGCAACTAACGAACATTAGACAGACGGCACGAACAAGCCGTAAAAACGAAAAAAATCTACACACTTGGTCATTCTTTCGTCTAGCGCAATTCATCGAGTACAAAGCGACATTAGTTGGTATAAAGACTGAATATGTGAATCCTTCTTATACAAGTCAAACATGTCCGAAGTGTTCTGAAAAGAACAAAGCACAAGATAGAAAATATAAGTGCCAATGTGGATTTGAGAAGCATCGTGATATCGTTGGGGCGATGAACATTCGCTACGCAACTGTGATTGATGGTAATAGTCAATCAGCCTAAGAACCTATATGGTCTGTCTTAGGAGGGGTGATGGCACACCCTTATCTTGAAGGCTGTTCAAAACAGAAATGAACTGCGAACGGTTAGTCATTCAAGAATCCCATCCGTTACACCGTAAGGTGTAGGACTTGCGGCTTTAGCCGTGGGAGTGTCAAATGCTCTGCTAATTATGTTTACAAAAATCAGCCATCGAATGCAGGTCAAATTGTTACTTTTGAAGCTGTCCGAAAGCAATAAATATAAGGGAGCTGTTGTCCTATAGTGACAACAGCTCTTTTTTTGTTTCTGGTTCTCTTTTAACGTTTCAAAATTTGTATTGAAAATTGTAAGTTCTAGAAGTATCATATACATATTCAAACATTTGAAGATGTATATGATACTTTTGGAGTTTTAGTTAAAAATAAATACTAGAGGTGTTTTAATGGGAACCGAAATGCAACAATTTAAAGCTGATTTTTTTAAAGCCTTATCGCATCCTTTACGAATAGGTATTTTAGAAGTTTTGTCAGAAGGTGAAAAAAGTGTAAATGAAATTCAAAGCATTCTTAATAAGGAAGGTTCAGCTGTTTCTCAACAGTTAAGTGTGCTACGTGCTAAAAATATTGTTGTTGGCACCAAAGATGGAAAACGAGTTTTATATTCTCTTCGGGATCCTATGATTATGAATTTATTGGTAGTTGCACGGAAAATTTTTAACAATCATTTAATCGATACGATTTCAATGCTAGAAGAGCTAGATGAAACAGAAGGCGAAACGATAGTTAAGGAGGGGTAGGTTGAGCATTGAAGTTAAGAAGGAAGATATCATCCAACATGGGATTGAGATATTTCGCTCAATAGGAGCTCATCATGTTTGTAATATTTGTATTAACAGTGGGAATTCTTGTTGTTTTTCATGCCAGCATTTACAAGATGGAGTTGGGTGTCAAAAAAGAAATACAGCTTGTACAGCTTGGTTATGTGGAATTCAAGGTTTTTTATTGGATCAAATAGGATTATTGGATGAATGGAATCGTTTTTGGATTGAAATTCCAGGAAAGATGTTTCGTAGGGATATAACTCCAGATAATGTAAGGATTACATCGTTTATAGATACGAAGAAGCTAGATAGTCGAGCTGGGGAACTTCTAGCGGAAAGATTGGAATCCTACTTACAACAAGGTGGAGATATAGGTGAATTAGAGCGTCATTTAAGCAAAACGTATAGTAAATATTAGGATGGTGTTTTCTTTTGTGAAAATGAAAATCTCCTGTACAAGGGAACGAGAAATGCATTTGTAATCCAGATTTATTAAAAATAGAAAAGAAGGGTTTGTAATGAGAGGGTTATTTACGGGAAGGTTTGAAGGATATTCATTGGGTCATTTTCAAAAGGATCTTCTTTCAGGAATGATTGTTGGAGTTGTTGCGATTCCACTTGCTATGTCTTTTGCAATAGCCTCTGGTGTTAAACCGGAGTATGGAATTTATACAACATGTATTGCCGGGATACTCATTTCGCTATTTGGTGGTTCAAAGTATCAAATTGGAGGACCTACAGGTGCCTTTGTTCCAATTCTTTTAGGAATTGTCATTACCTATGGATATGAAGATTTACTACTTGCTGGTTTATTAGCTGGAATTATTTTATGTCTTATGGGAATTTTTAAACTAGGGTCTTTAATTAAGTTTATTCCACGTCCTGTAACAATTGGCTTTACGTCAGGAATTGCTGTCATTATCTTTACGGGACAAATTGCTAGTTTTTTAGGGCTAACAGGTATAAAAAAGCATGAGGAATTTATAGCAAATTTGCAGGAAATCTTTACTCATATCAGTATTACCAATTTTTACAGTGTTATAACTGCTTTGATTTGTTTTCTTGTCATACTCATAACACCAAAGATTTTGCCAAAAGTACCAGGTTCATTAGTAGGTGTTGTGATTTCAACTATAATTGCAACTGTATTTTTCTCAGGTCATGTACCTACTATAGGTACAGCATATGGCACGATTCCCAATACACTTCCGCAGTTTGATATACCAGAAATCACGGTAGAGCGTATAAAACAGTTAATTGGCCCTGCGTTTGTTATTGCCATGTTGGGTGGTATTGAATCTCTTTTATCCGCTGTCGTGGCAGACGGTATGACAAATAGTAAACACAACAGTAACAAAGAGCTTATTGGTCAGGGAATTGCTAATATTGTTACACCATTATTTGGAGGTATTCCGGCAACTGGAGCAATTGCCCGCACAGCAACCAATATTAAGAGTGGAGCTGTATCTCCGATGTCGGGTGTTATTCATGGAGGATTTGTGTTATTCACGCTTCTACTGTTAGCTCCATATGCTTCACATATTCCGCTTGCTAGTATGGCCCCTATTTTAATGGTGGTAGCTTGGAATATGAGCGAACAAAAACATTTTATTCACATACTTAAAATGAAGACAGGGGATTCCCTTGTATTACTTGTAACATTCCTGCTGACTGTATTTACAAGTTTGACAACAGCTGTGGAAATCGGACTTATTTTAGCTGTTATTTTATTTACAAAACGTATGAGCAACATGCTTGTTATATCTAAAGTGCTTCCAGATCACACAAGAAAGAACGAAAAATTGTTACCACATGTGGTAAATAAAGCTCACGATTGTCCACAAATAAGTATTTACACAATAGAAGGGCCATTATTCTTTGGGGCTGCTCAAACATTCGAACAAAACATTCTAGCGACCATTCATTATAAACCCGAAGTTTTAATTTTACGTATGGGAAAAGTTCCTTTTATTGATACAACAGGAGAATCCTATTTTAGAAATATTGTTCAGCATTTTAAAAGGCAAGGTGGCGTACTTCTTGTTTCAGGAATTCAATCAGAGCTAAAAACAACTCTAGATAAGAATGGATTATACGCTGAGATTGGGGAAGAAAACTTTTTTGATCATACAGGGGAAGCGATCAACTGTGCTTTAAGACATTTGAATACGAAAAAATGTATAGGATGTAAGCACTTCGCTTTTCATGAATGTACGGAGCTTGCTCAGCAATCTCAGGGAATGAATACAATAAAGAACAAAGCAAATGTATTAGATTATTAAAAAAATTAATGCACAGTAATCACATATGTTCCGGGGAAAAACTATCTGTTATATCTTAATAACTATTATACAAAGACTAGGAATAATTAAGTAATAATGATGGTGCAGATTCTTTTAAATGATGTGCTAAAAAATAGAAGACTATGAAGAATTTTATTATAAATCATGGATATAGAGGAGAATAAATAATGTCTGAATTTAAAAATCAAGTATTAAATGTGCTAGAAGAAGTATGTGAAAATGATATCGTAAAAGAGAACCTAGATGTGCAATTATTTGAAGAAGGAATTCTAGATTCTTTTGCTACAGTATCTTTATTAGTAGAATTTCAAGAACGTTTAAACATTGAAGTGTCTATTTCTGACTTTGACCGTGATGAATGGGCAACTCCGAACATGATTATTAAGAAATTGAAAGATATGCGATAAAAATAGGTTCTTAAAACATATATAAGGGCAGCTTCATAAATTTTAACTTTAAAATTGCTATTCTTATGAAATTATAAAAAGAAATTTTTAAAAGGCTATATAAAGAATGAATAATAACAAGTGGAGGAATATAAAATATGTCTAATTTACCTAATTGTCCAAAATGTAATTCAGAGTACACTTACGAAGATGGAAATTTTTTTGTTTGCCCAGAATGTGCCCATGAGTGGACTTTAGAATCAGAAACTGAAAATAGTGAAGATACAAAGGTAATTAAAGATGCGAATGGAAATATCTTAAACGATGGTGATTCTGTAACAGTAATCAAAGATCTTAAAGTAAAAGGAACTTCATCAGTGGTAAAAATCGGTACAAAAGTGAAGAGTATCCGTTTAGTTGATGGAGACCATGATATTGATTGTAAAATTGATGGTTTTGGAGCTATGAAATTAAAATCTGAATTTGTTAAAAAGGTTTAAATGTGAGGTTCATGTAACAGAACTAACTTGATCTAATTGTTTAAAGTCAATGAATGTACAACACTTTTAAGGCAGTAGAAGTTAACCATTTTTTATAATAGAAAGACCTCATTCAAAGATACTTATCAAAGATGAGGTCTTTTTATTTTTTTCTTTTTAACAAAACCATACCTAAAGTATTTTGATGAAATTTCAAACGGGATTGATCATCTCGCTAATGGTAATTTTACAAAAAAGGTACATATTTCATCAAATGATGAGTTTGGTGATATTTTGCAGAAAGTAGTAAAGATCAGCTCGTTGTTAACTTAGCACATGATTTAAGAACGCCATTAACATCTGTTTTAGGGTATTTAGATTTAATTCTTAAAGAGGAGAATTTAACGAGGGAACAGGTAAAACGTTTTTCTACGATTGCATTTACGAAATCGCAGCGACTTGAAAGTTTAATTGATGAGTTATTTGAAATTACTCGAATGAATTATGGCATGCTAAAGTTAGATAAAAAAACAATTAATATAAGTGAATTGCTTGTCCAGCTAGATGAGGAATTGTATCCACTATTGGAGAAGCATCATTTAGAAGCTAGATTGAATGTTGATTCTCACTTATATATTAACGGTGACGGGAATTTGTTGACTCGAGTATTTGAAAATCTTTTAACAAATGCGGTTCGATACGGAAATAACGGACAATTTGTTGATATGAACGGGTACATTGATCATGGGCAGGTTATCGTATAAATTATTAATTACGGAGATAGTATTCCAGAAGAAGATTTACCTTATCTTTTTGATATGCTTTATACATGTGATAAAGCAAGAACGGAGCAACAGGGCGGTACAGGTCTTGCTTTATTTATTGCAAAAACATCGTCGAACAGCATAATGGGACGATTTCTGTTGAAAGTAATGTAACAAGAACAATATTTGAAGTGAGATTGCCAAAAAAAGAAAGTTCACAAATTTAATCTTCACCCCACTTTTTATTTAATTAGTTTTTTCTCTATCCTATATGTATGTTAGATTAAGGAGAAACTAGAAATGAAGAAGTGGGTCTTTTTATATTGTACACATCAAATAATAGAGGTACAGAACCATCTCTATCCAGCTAAGATAAATTTGTATCCACATAAACAAAAAATGCTATTCTTTTTGTAGAAATATACAGAAAGGATGGTATTTTTGTATGAATCTATTGATGCAAGATGAGTGTAATTCAAACTTACAGCGATATCTATCTCTGTAAGTTTGAATTACAGTTTGATCAGAATTATTTCTCCTACTTTGGTTTAGCAACAAGCCAAAAGACTCCATTTTGAAAAAAAGATTGGTTAGTTTCGTCTATACAATCCCTTACAGAAAGGTGGACGCAAACACCATAGAAAACAGCCTTTGATATCTTAGACTTTGAATACAACTTTTCCATGTCCTACAATCATGTAGCGTAATCTAAAAATTGAAACCTGATAGGGTTTATTTGGTATGCAAATCTATAATGAGATTACACTGGAACCTTAGAAAAAAGAAATGCCTCACGTAAAATTAAACTTATATAAACTTAACCTGTTGGGTGTGGGGTGATACTCCTATTACAAGTATGATAGTTGATTGACCACATTTTCTAAAAATTGCTCTACTTTTTCTTTTGATGTATCAGGCGTATGATAACCAATCGTAAATGTAAGTCTTCCATTATAAGAGCTTGCCCCCATTGTAAAGAATGGGGCATACATAATAGGTGATGTCATATACCCGTCATCGGCTAGAACTTTACCAAACTTAATAGGTTCATCTGCTATCACCCCTAAATTTGTAAGTAACGGCAACGCCATCCCCATTTGTAAAGCCTGTTCGTATTGCTTTTTATACATTTCTTTCACCTCAGATAGCTTTAGACCTGCCAGTAACTCCATTCCTGCGGCTGAAGAGAGACCTGGATTTTGAGATTTTATTTTATCCATTGATTGTTTGACTCGAACTAGAGTCTGATTAAATGATTCATTATCTTCCATTTTAATCACTGGCATTTCCATACCGGATAAATTGCAAATTGCACCAGTTGTATGATTGGGAAGATATCGGCGTAAATCAATTGTTAAACCAATCATTTTTTCTGCAGTGCGAGGTTCCGCATACACAGTGAAATGTGATAAAGATCGGAAGTATGCAGCCATAATGACATCATTCAAGGTGGCCTGTTGTGCTTTTGTCCATTGGGTTAGACGTAGAGTTTGCTCATGGCTCAACCGCCGTACGGACATTTTGGGGTATGCATTTTCGTTCGGTTGACATGGAAAAGACCATAACGATGCTTGTTGTTCTTGGCTAGGACGATACGCACTTTTTACGTCTGATATTCCAGCATAGTTGAAAACAGGTGATTGATCGCGAAAACTCCCATTCCCCGTGCCAAATTCCTTTATAATTTGATCCTTAGAATGCCCCTGGGAAAGTTGAGTATATATTGCTCCAAGTAAACTGAGATATTCCTTGACTCCTGCACCATCTGAACAAAGATGTGATAATTTAACAACTAACATATTTGTTGTAGTGCCTTGTAATAATTTTGTTTGAACCATTGGCCCATGAATATAATCTCCAGGTTCCTTAATAAAATCTATTGCCATCATTTCAAGTTCTTGATCGTTTCCTTCTGCAAAAAAACAAGTCATTGATTTAGTACTAGATGAATGTTCCTCCCAGTAAGGAATATCACTTTCTACAAAACGGCTGTTCAAAACTGGCTGTAATTGTAACGTTATCCTTACTGATTGTTCAAGCATTTCCTTTGATATACCTATAGGAAAATAAAGAACGGCATTAATTTGTTGATTTGCAGAATAAAGACCTAGTATATAATTCATTCGATCTTGAGGTGTTACTGGATACTTTCTTTGTTCCATAATTTCTCCCTCCTAATTAAGACTATTTTTGGTTATAATCTTGTTCCTCATATGGTTGTAACTCTTCTTCAAGGGCTAATAATGCTTCGTTTTCAATTTTTTTAGTTTGTCACTTATGAAGGCATCTTTTTCGTGCTGGTTCTATGCTTTAATTGCTATTAACATTCCTTATTGCTTTTAAAAACAAACATTAATTTATTTTGTTTGGTTATACATAAACATTTTATAATAACGTTTATTTTCAATCAACAAAAATAAATGAATCATTTTCACCTTTTTCCGACATTTATCTCCCACCTATTTTCTGGCGCTATCACACCTTCACACAAATTGAGGAAGGAATCTTCTATAGTATCTTATTTGATATTTATTTATATATAAATTCGTGTAATATAATATGAAATAATACATTTTATAATACTTTATTAAGATAAAATGTTATATTTTTGGGTGGAATATATAAATGGAGGAAATGTAATGAACAAGAATTTAAAATTTACTCAAATGATGATTGGTATTAGTACGATGGCATTATCATTTGGAAGTATTCAAACGCAAGTATCAGCAGAAGAAAAAGCACCCTATAATATGTTACAGATGAAACCAATTGGGGCTGAAACTTTAAAAGATGAAATTGCACATGCTACAAAAGCGGATGAAACATTGACTTTTGAAAAGCGTTTAAAAGTAGGCGATTTTTCACAACGACCTACTCTAGTTATGAAACGTGATGAAAGTCAAGTAAAGTAAAACTACACTCTGGCAGAACTGAATAAAATACCTGATAGCGAATTCATTGATACGCTATCAAGAATTTCTTGGAATCAAATTACTGATTTATTCCAATTTAATCAAGATACGAAAGCTTTCTATCAAAATAAAGAACGCATGAACGTTATCATTAATGAATTAGGACAACGAGGAAGAGCTTTTACGAAAGAGGACTCAAAGGGAATTGAGACATTTGTTGAGATATTACGTTCTGCGTTTTATGTGGGATATTATAATAATGAATTAAGTTACTTAAAAGAGAGAAGCTTCCATGATAAATGTTTACCAGCATTAAAAGCAATTGCAAAAAATCCAAACTTTACATTAGGTACAGCTGAGCAAGATAGAGTAGTAGTTGCGTATGGAAAATTAATTAGTAATGCTTCTAGTGATGTTGAAACAGTACAGTATGCGGCAAATATTTTAAAACAGTATAACGATAACCTTTCTACGTATGCAAATGATTATGCGAAAGGACAAGCTGTATATGAAATCGTAAAAGGTATTGATTATGATATACAGTCTTATTTGCAGGAGACGAATAAAAAGCCTAATGCAACAATGTGGTATAGAAAGATTGATAACTTTATAAATGAGGTTAGTAGAATTGCTCTCATACGGAATATAACAACTGAAAATAGTTGGCTAATTAATAATGGGATTTATTATGCAGGACGTTTAGGGAAATTTCATAGTAATCCAAACAAAGGGTTGGAAGTTATTACACAAGCGATGAACATGTATCCTCGTCTAAGTGGACCTTATTTTGTAGCGGTAGAGCAAATTAAAACAAACTATGGTGGAAAAGATTATAGTGGAAATGCAATAGATTTACAAAAAATCCGTGAAGAAGGGAAACAACAATACTTACCTAAAACATATACATTTGATGATGGATCTATTGTCTTTAAGACAGGTGATAAAGTAACAGAAAAAAAAATTAAAAGGTTATATTGGGCAGCCAAAGAAGTAAAAGCACAATATAACCTTTTAATTGGAAATGATAAAGCACTAGAACCAGGTAACGCAGATGATGTACTGACAATTGTAATTTATAATAATCCGGATGATTATCAATTAAATAGACAGTTATATGGATATGAAACGAACAACGGTGGGATTTATATTGACGAGAAGGGGACTTTCTTTACATATGAGCGTACGCCAAAGCAGAGTATTTATAGTCTAGAAGAGTTATTCCGTCACGAATTCACACATTATTTACAAGGAAGGTACGAGGTTCCTGGTTTATTTGGGAGCGGAGAACTGTATCAAAATGAACGATTAACTTGGTTCCAAGAAGGGAATGCAGAATTTTTTGCAGGATCTACACGTACAAATAATGTTGTGCCACGTAAAAGTATTATAAGTGGCTTATCATCTAATCCAGCAAGCCGTTATACAGCAAAGCAAACTTTGTTCGCAAAATATGGATCATGGGATTTTTATAATTATTCCTTTGCATTACAGTCTTATTTATATAATCATCAATTTGAAACCTTTGATAAGATTCAGGATTTAATCCGTGCAAACGATGTGAAAAATTATGACGCGTATCGTGAATCATTAAGTAAAGATGCACAGTTGAATACAGAATATCAAACGTATATGCAGAAGTTGATTGATAATCAGGATAAATACAATGTACGGCAAGTAACAAATGATTATTTAATACAACACGCACCAAAGCCAGTAGCTGAATTGAAGAAAGAAATTGTAGATGTAGCAAATATAAAAGATGCAAAAATTACAAAACATGAGTCGCAATTCTTTAACACATTTACCGTGGAAGGCACGTACACAGGTGGTACATCAAAAGGTGAGTCTGAAGATTGGAAAACGATGAGTAAACAAGTAAATCAAACTTTGGAGCAGTTACCCCAAAAAGGGTGGAGCGGCTATAAAACAGTTACAGCCTATTTTGTTAACTATCGTGTGAATGCAGCCAATCAGTTTGAATATGATATTGTTTTCCATGGTGTTGCGACAGAGGAAAAAGAAAAAACAACTACTATAGTAAATATGAATGGACCATACAGCGGGATAGTAAATGAAGAAATTCAATTCCATAGCGATGGTACAGAAAGTGAAAACGGAAAAATTATTTCTTATCTATGGAATTTTGGAGATGGTACAACAAGTACAGAAGCGAATCCTACCCATAGATATGGAGAAAAAGGAACATATACTGTGGAACTAACAGTGAAAGATAGTAAAGGAAAAGAAAGTAAAGAACAAACAAAAGTTACTGTAAAACAAGATCCGCAAACAGGTGGATCCCTTGAAGAGGAGAAGGTACTCCCATTTAATAAGCTTGTAAAAGGAAATTTGATTACTCCTGATCAGACAGATGTTTATACGTTTGATGTTACAGTTCCGAAAGAAGTAGATATTTCTGTGATAAATGAACAAAATATTGGGATGACATGGGTACTTTATCATGAATCAGATATGCAAAATTACGTAGCTTGTGGTGAAGATGAAGGAAATGCTATAAAGGGAAAATACACAGCGAAACCAGGGAAATATTATTTGAATGTGTATAAATTTGATGATAAAAATGGTGAATATTCATTATTAGTAAAATAAATTCATTTCTAATATGTATATAACGGTTTTAGGGATAAAACATAAGACCTTTATTTTCAAAATCATAAAATTGGATTCATTTATTAACTGTTCTGATAAAAGTATTTTTGTGATGAAGACCCAAAGAATACTATAAATAAAACAAAAGCAGTAGAGCTTGTTGAACAAGAATTAAATAAAAAATTAAATGATGAAAAAAAGAGGTGCTAAAGCTGGTAAAGTACATGAATACAAACGATCCATTTGATTTTAGAGTTCCGTCAGCAAAGTTATTTGAGGCACTAGAAAACATGTTAAAAGAATTAGAATTACATGGTAAGAGTAATAAAGAGTATGAAGATTTATTATCGCAAGCAAAAGCATATGGATTAATAGAAGTATAATGATAGTAAGCCCTCTTTGATATTATAAAGAGGGCTTTTATATGTTTTTCATATAGGCTCTTTGCATAATCAAAAAATTACTCTCATTCATTTTTTTACTACTTCTAAATTTTATATATCATAAAATACAGTTCACCAAATACTTTTAGTCGAATTTTATTTCAAATCAGATGTAGATTTAAAATAAAGTCACGATGTTTAAAAAAAGACGCGAAGTTTTGAAGGAAGTTGTAACGTTTCTAAAAAAGATGCGATTCTTTATTCCAAAGCAACATATGGAACTTAATTGTGTTATGCATTGTTTTTGGAATCTTATTCTTCATTCTTATTTTCAATGTTTTTTAATTCTACATGTTTGGATTTATTTTTGAAATCTAAATAACTAATATAAGAAAGTAGTTCCTCTTCGAATACTTGAATATCCTTGCTTTTTTCATACAATTTATGAGCCAATTGTACAACAGATTCTATTTCTTGTTCCTCATTACCTAAAACTTGGTGATTTAACAAATAGTCGGTACTAACCATAAAATAGCTTGCGATCTTTTTTAGCATATCGAAGTTGGGCTCTTTTTTTCCAAGCTCCCACGCAGATATTGCACTTCCTGTCACGTCTAACTCTTTACCCAATGTGTGTAAGCTAAGTTTTTTTTGTGATCTTAAATTCCTAAGATTCTGTCCAAAAGTATTTTCTTCCAATGAAATCAACCTTTCAATTTTTTTTATTAACGACTTGTGTAGATTTGAAATAAAGCGGCGATGTTTGAAAAGGGTTGTAATCAAACTTTATTCTAAAGCTAGAGCAACACTTTTTCTATTTCATATATATGAAGAATTTGAACCTGAACTAACTGTAAAGATTTCACATCTCCCATTTCTAGCCATTCGAAGAGAAATTTAATAAGAAAAAGCGCCTGGATTCAGTTTAAACTAAGTTGCCTCTAACAAAGATTTGAATATGTCCCCAGGCTGTCCCTGATTTTATTTTTCTTACCTGTCCAGGACTGATATGGAACATTTCTGCAATCTCCCTTGATGACATATTAGTATATAATGCTAATTTTTTAATTTCTATCGCTTGTTCTTCTGTAAGTTTCGCTCTATTATGTCTTTCACCTATTTTAGACTTAGATAAATTCTCACAATGTTGCTCGGAGAAAAGTTTACCGCTATCTTTCACACCATTATGCTGGTAGTTAAGTTCTGGTTTTAACTCTTTTATATACCTTTTTGCTTTTTTCTGTAATTCATTATAATCCCCTATCTCTAATATCGTAACACTCAGTTCACTGTCTCCGTATTTTTGATACATATCTAATAGTTTTTGGTTTATCAATTTTCCATTGTTTAATTTTGATATAGTTGAAACCATTGTTGGGATCATAGACTTCCCGTAAGTAACATACGTATAATCATGAATACGGATTGATAATATTGCTGCCGTATCATATAGGTTCATATGCTCATACTCTTTTAAGTTTGTAATATAATCTTTGTAATAACGCATCCTCTCACCTCTTTATCATATATCAATCTCTTTACCTAAATTTTAACATATATAATCTTAATCATAGTAGTTAGCTATATAAATCTTTTTATAATTTTATATAAATAAAAAGATTTAATCTATCAAAAATAGTTGTAGAATGAAAAGTTGTTTTCTGAATGTGCAATCATTTTTTGTTATCGAAAAATGAAATATCGCAACTACATTAGATATTCCTTCAGAAGAACTGAAGGGATGTCTAATGAACATAATATGTGTTTATTGGTAGTTGAATAATATATACTATCTGTAATACTTATCTCTTATAATCGTATAGTAGTAAATCGCTTATCTTTATTCATAATTGTCGCATTAAAATAAAGTCATGGTGATTTTCACCTATTAATATTGTAAATTTATAATAAAGTTTGACCGTTTGTAATAAAGTTGCACCGTTTATAAAAAAGAATAATTAAAAGTCCTGTATTGATGCAGGATTTTTTTGTTCTGCAATTGAACCATATTTTGGAATAAAGAAGGGAATTGGATTGTTCACTTTGAAATAGTAAGTTATTCCAGAAAAGAGCAAGGTTACTGTATAAAGATAAACATACTAAATTTATAGAAATGGAGGAAGTCAATTGGAACAAATCACACAAAATATTTATTCACCGCCAAAACATATAGTTTCAGCAGCGACTATTGTAATCAATGAACAAAAAGAAATTCTATTGATCAAGGGACCTAGAAGAGGTTGGGAAATGCCAGGTGGACAAGTTGAGGAAGGAGAGTCCTTGAAAGATGCTGCAATAAGGGAAACTAAAGAGGAAACAGGTATTGATATTGAGGTTTTAAAATTTTGTGGAGTATTCCAGAATGTGAACCATTCAATATGTAATACGTTGTTCTTAGCTAAACCAGTTGGAGGCAAATTAACGACTACACCAGAAAGTTTGGAATTAGGGTTCTATCCTATTGAGCAAGCTTTAGAAATGGTAAAATTTATGAATTTCAGACAAAGAATTGAATACAGTTTGGATGAAAACAAACAACCTTTTTATATAGAATTTTAAGAAACGATCTTCCATTATAGTGCGCTATTATTGAACAACATAAGTGAAAAATGATCAATCTTTTTTATAAAAACCAATCTTAAATCTATTAGAAAAGCATTCATTTTGATCAATCTTTTTTCAAAATGGATGTTTTTAATTTATTGTAAAATGCTGGATTGCGGGGTATTTTTGAACAAACTTTATTTCAAAGCTACAAATATAAAGAGCGAATTTATAGCGAAAACTACTATCTCATTGTATTTTATGTGTCTAAATAAGGAGGTTTAATAAATGAAACTAGTTACATGGAATGCAGCGATGGGATTTAGAAATAAGATTGAAAAAATATTCCCTTTTAATGCAGATATTTTAGTCATTCCTGAATGTGAAGCTCATGAAAAATGGAGAGCAAGCAAGTATCAAAAGGATATCGAACCGTTTCTTTGGTTCGGAGACAATCGAAACAAAGGAATTGGAATAATTACATTAAATAATACTTATCAAATTGAAGTTCATCCGGATTATGATGATGATTTTCGCTATATAATTCCTTTGAAAGTCAGCGGTAAACAAGATTTTATTTTGTTTGCAGTTTGGTCACAAAAAACTAAAAACCGATATGATAGTTACATAGGTCAAATCTATAAAGCATTAGAACACTACAAACATTTACTACAGGAACCATGTATCATTGTGGGTGACTGGAACAGTAATAAGAAATTCGATCATATCAAAAGGGTTGGAACACACTCTATGGTCGTTGAACGTCTTAAAAGTGTAGGCATTAGAAGTGCTTACCATCGTTTTTTTAAAGAAAAACATGGGCAAGAAACTAAACCGACCTATTTTTTTAGAAAAGATAAGAGTAGCCCTTTTCATATTGATTTTTTGTTTGCTTCTGAGATAATCCTTGATCAATTAAGCCTTGTTGAGGTAGGTTCCTTTGAAAAATGGATTAAGAGCAGTGATCATATGCCAATATATATAGAATTTGATAAGTAAATCTTAAATCTCTGGCAGCATATGTTTCGTGATAATAAAGTCGTTTAAATCATAATATAATTGTTTAAAAAATAATAAAGTCATTTAAAATTAAATTGTTGATGATGCTATTCAACAAACGGGGAAGGAACTGTTGGAGAACTGAATCTGATGAACTTTGGGAGGTCTGAAATTGTCCATCGAGAAAATCCTATCGATTGTGGCCGTATTGTTCTTTTTGGGTTATTTTATTTTTTTTCTCATACTTCACTTTAAGAAAACAGGCTATCATCCTATTCGACATGCTGTAAGTGATTACGGTGTAGGTGCTACAAAAAATTTATTTTTAATTTACGCTTGGCTCAGCAATTTAGGGGCATTGTCACTTTCTATCGTGTTGTTGAATGTAAAAGAACGCTTCTCCATATCCGCGTCCATTCCGATTTTAATCATTCTAATGGTCATCTCCCGTATCCTTATGTTATTCTTTCCAACTGACCTAGAAGGAGAAAAACTTACGGTTCGAGGAAAACTCCATTACTTATTTGCTATTCTTGCGTTCACTTTTTCCTATATGGTCATTGATCGTGGAGGAAGTCATTTAAAATTACTGGAAGGCTTTAAAAATCTAGAACCATTTTTTCACATCATAACAATGATTTCTTCTATCTCGCTTGGGGCTGTTGTTGTAACGATGTTCAAGCCGTTGCGATTTATCTTTGGGATTTGTGAGCGAGTGTTCCTGTTGTCAATCAACATTTGGTTTATTGTTGTAAGCATCTGGTTCGTTTACCTTCTATGATAAATGAATGTATTGGTAGAAGGTTTTTAACAATTAAACAAACGCGCGTGATTGTTGCATAATGATTGGGTTTTTAAATGTAGTGTAGTGCTTTGAGAAAAAAGACAAATCTTTTACGAAAAATAATTCCTACTTTCTACATAAAAAGTAGGAATTTATTCATTTTTAATAGACTTAGGGAAATGAATAATGTTCGTTGCTTATTCAAGAAAAGCCCCCATTAGTTGAAAAGGCTTGGTATTAATTCACACAAAATCTAATATCCTAATGAAAAAGAAATTGATAATTTACTCAAAACAAAAAAGTAAATAAGTGGGTTAAATGATTCACATAAATAACCGTAGAAAAATTAAAACTTTTGTTTAGGGGGTACTTCAAGATCTTAGCTTGATGGGCATGGGGTAGCACCACATGCTTTCTTTTTTTAATATTTCTGGCGTGCGGAAAGTATGCAAGTATTCATATTTTATGCAGAAACGGATATTTTCCCGTGGGGAATTTATCCGTTTTCGCTTTATAACATGAGAAAATAATGATTTTTCTATAGGGTAACAAAATGGAACAAAAATTGCATAGATAAGTTGCAAAGATGAAGGGGGGTTGAAAAGTGAAAGATGACATTCAGTTAAAGCGTTCTTTGAATTTTTTTCAACTTGTATTGCTAGGTCTGGCCTATATGGCACCATTAACGGTCTTTACTACGTTTGGCGTAGTGGAATCTTTATCAAAAGGAGTGATACCAACAGCCTATATACTTGCACTATGTGCGATGTTATTTACAGCATATAGTTATGGACAAATGACAAAAGCGTATCCAATTTCGGGATCAGCTTATACGTATACACAAAAGTCATTAAGTCCAGGATTAGGTTTCATGGTTGGTTGGGTAATTTTAATGGATTATTTGTTTATCCCGATGATTAACTTCCTCATTATTTCACTCTATTTATCGGAATATCTTCCTTCTATTCCTTCTAGTATATGGATTATTGCGATGATTATAATTGTGACAGTAATTAATGTTGTAGGGACAAAAGTAACGATTACAATGAATATGATTTTTTTAGGATTCCAATATATCGTATTGATGGTTTTTTGCGCTCTATGTATTAATTCACTTCTTAATGGAACAGGAGAGGGAACATTATTTTCATTAAAACCGTTTATGAATCCAGATTCTTCAATAATTGCAGCATTTTCAGGGGCATCTGTACTTTGTTTATCCTTTTTAGGGTTTGATGCTTTAACAACTTTTGCAGAGGAAACAATTCAACCAAAAAGAACCATTCCAAAAGCAATTTTCTTTGTCATTTGCTTTTCTGGTATTTGCTATATTATCGTTTCATATCTAGCACATTTAATACATCCAGACTATTTGGCATATAAAAGTTTAGATACGGCAGCTGCTGAAATCGCTAGAATGATAGGAGGAAATTTATTTAATGCTTTGTTTCTTGCAGGAATGATTGTAACTTCATTCACATCCGCGTTAGCTTCTCATGCTAGTGTTTCGCGTATTTTATATGCAATGGGGAGGGATTCTGTACTACCAAAATCATTTTTTGCCTATATACATCCGCGTTTTCAAACGCCTATCAAAAATATTATTTTAGTGAGTATTTTTGCTTTGGTGTCACTATTTACTGACCTTGTTACAATTACATCTTTTATTAACTTCGGTGCATTAATTGCTTTTACATTTGTGAATATTTCCGTCATTGCACATTATTTTATTAAGGGAGGACAAAGGTCATTAAAATCTACGATTCTCTATTTGTTAATACCGCTAATTGGTGCATGTATAACAATTAAATTGTGGAGTGATTTAGATAAGATGTCTCTCATACTGGGAGGGATATGGACCATTATGGGTATTGCATATCTTCTATATATAACAAAATTCTTCCGTGTTCAACCACCACAGATGAATTTTGATGAATTGCCAAAAGAAGATGGACAAGAATTATCTATTTAGGGGGAGAGTTATGAGAAAAAAAGCGGATATGATTTTAAGTAGTCATGCTGTATTTACAGGTATAGGAGAAACACCTATCTCGGCATCAATTATTGTTAAGGATGATAAGATTACTGCTCTTGTTCCGAAAGAAGATATTCATGGTTATGTAGATGCTGACACAATTGTACATGATTTTGGAAATCAGCTCATTATGCCTGGATTTCATGATTTCCATATTCATTTAATGTTAGGAAGTTTAGTAAATGAGGGAGTACAGTTAATTCATGCGCGTTCAGCTAGAGAAGTTGGAAAGCTTGTAAAGGAATTTGCTGAACGAAATAAAGAGAGAAACTGTGTAATTGGAAGCAGTTGGGAACAGAATTTGTGGGAAATTCATGAAGAGCCACATCGGATCATATTGGATGAGTATGTTGCAGATCGACCAGTGTTTTTATACCATGCTGAATTTCATAGTGTTTGGTTAAATAGTAAAGCACTCGAAATGGCAGGGATTAATAAAGAAACTAAGAGTCCACCATATGGAGAAATCGTTAGGGATCAAAATGGTGAGCCAACAGGAGTCTTAAAGGAAAATGCAGTGGGGTTAGCAACTAGCGTATTGCAGTTTAACTCTAAACGAAATAGGATATTGCTTCAGAATTTTTTAATAGAAGCTGCGAAATATGGAGTAACCTCTGTGCATGATTTATTGAGGATACCTGAAATGGGCGTAGAAGAAGCTGAGTTATATGATGAATTTGAAAAAACAGGAAAGTTAACAACGAGAATTCATTTTGTTGCTCCGCTAAATGGAGATTTAAACTTAGCAAAATCCTTAAAGGAAAAATACAAATCTAGTATGGTTCAATTTTGCGGGTTTAAACAATTTATTGATGGAGTAACAACTAGTTATACGGCATATTTACTTGAACCATATAATGAGGAAACGACGAGAGGGCATACTACATACCCACCAGAAATCATAAAAAAATGGACAGTAGCGGCTGATAAGGAGGGCTTTCGCGTAAGGTTTCATGCAATAGGAGATGGAGCTGTACGTTTAGCATTAGATGCTTTTGAAGAGGCTGAAATACAGAATGGAAAAAGGGATGCAAGGCACGCAATTGAGCATGTCGAAATGATTCATCCAAATGATATTGAGAGGTTTCAAAAATTAGGGGTGCTGGCGTCTATTCAGCCTGAACATATTAATCTTACAAGTCGAGAAGTATATAGAAGGTTAATTGGGTCAGAAAGAATGCAATACAATTACTTGATGAAAACATTAATGGATGCGGGAACAACGCTTGTATTTGGCAGCGATTATCCTGTTGTTACAGTAAACCCGTTACCAGAAATTTACCGAGCTGTAACAAGGCTAGATGATGAAGGTGTGGAATGGAATTCGCAAGAGAAAATATCATTAGCAGAAGCGTTACGAGCATACACGTATACCCCTGCGTATGCCTCATTTCGCGAAAATGAACTAGGCATAATAGAAGAAGGGAAGCTAGCTGACATAGTTGTGCTAGATCGGAATTTGTTTACTATACCGGTGGAAGAGATTCAAAATGCTAAGGTTATTTTTACAGTGGTAAATGGAAATATAGTATTTCGGAATGAAAAAGAAAGCGTTAAGAATTAATGTGGGGGGGAAGAAGAGAATGAGTGAAGTGACAATTGGGCTAGTTCAATTAGCGTGTAATGAGAATATCAAGGGAAATATAGAAAGAACAATAGCAAAGGTAAGAGAATCAGCAAAAAAGGGAGCCAAGATTATTTGTTTACAGGAATTATATCATGCTGAATACTTTGCTCAAAACGTTTCAGTTCGTAATTATGAACTGGCAATTCCTTTTGAACATGAAGCATTAAAAGCGATGCAAAGGTTAGCGGAAGAACTTCATGTTGTTTTAATTGTTCCTTTTTATGAATGGGTGGCACAAGGGATTTATTTTAACAGTGCAGCAGTGTTTGATGCTGACGGTAAATATTTAGGAACAACACGTAAAAATCATATTCCAGATGGACCGAGTTACCATGAAAAATATTATTTCACACCAGGAAATACAGGGTATCCAGTATATAGTACAAAGTATGGGAAAATAGGAATCGGGATCTGTTGGGATGAATGGTTCCCTGAAGTAGCACGAATTTTGACACTAAAAGGAGCAGAAATATTATTTTACCCTTCCGCAATTGGCTCTGAACCAGATTATCCAGAATTATCAACAAAACCAATTTGGACAAAAGCTATATCAGCTCATAGTATTCATAACGGTGTATTTGTTGCAGCTGTAAATCGAGTCGGAAAAGAAAAGGACATGTGTTTCTATGGAGGAAGTTTTATCAGTAATCCAATGGGAGAAATTGTTTGTTCTTTGGGAGAGGAGGAAGGAATACTCATCCAAAAAATTGATACAAAGGAAATTAATGAAGTTCGTAATCTACTGCAATTTTTAAGAGATCGTCGTACGGACACATACTCGCTAATTTTAGAAAAAGAAGTTCTAAACATATAAAAAAGACTCTCAAATTTGAGAGTCTTTTTTTGTTTGGAATAAAGTTCTATTAACTTAATCATTGAAAGATATAATCTTCATTAATATTTCCTTTTCTGCACCAAGTACCCCAATTGAAGAAAGAAAAAAGATGCTTTTCTCGATTACTCAATTTTTTTCACCTCAAACTTCAAAACAGTACATTGATGATAAAAAATCAATGTACTGTTTTGTCTAACTTTACAATAAATACAATTTTAATGTAAACAACACTTGTATGAATCTAAAATTTTTATTTATATCTATCAAGAGAGAGTTTTTAAATACCTATTAAAGTAGAATTCAAACTATGTATTTTTTACATAATAAAATCAAAATTGAAACGAATAATACATAGCATTTAAATATCTAGTTAGGGAAAAGAATAAAAGTTCAGCAATGCAAAATTGCCAAACTTTTATTCTTTATTCTTTCCTATTCTTCCTAAACTATCTTTAATAGTTGTTTCCCCAAGTTGAGTGTATAACAAAGCTGTATCTTGACTCGTATGTCCAAGTTGCTGCATTACTTGTAACGAGTCTTTTTCTTCCATATATAATTTATTTGCCAAGGTATGTCTTAATTTGTGAGGAGACATTCTTTTACCAAAGGCCTTAGTATATTTTTCTACTATATCTTGGATAGCCCTAACCGAAAGAGGCTGCGCAGTATGTTTATACTTCGATAAAAATACATTTTTTAATTCTTTCCCTGGAGCATATTTGTTATCTCTAATTTCCATATACTTTTCAAGATCATTCAATGCAATTGGAGTAATCCATACTGAATCTTCTTTATTTCCTTTTCGTATTACATCAATTAGTCTTTCTTTTAAGTTTATATCTTCCATACGAAGATCGGCCAATTCACTTACACGAATACCACTACCAAGAAAGAGGGAGAGAATAGCTACATCACGCTCTTTATCTCTTAGGAAATAGAACAACTGATGTTTTGTTAAAGATTTTTCATGTTCGTACTTAACGTAATTCAAAAACTCTTGATCGTCATCATTATGAAATATCTTAGATCTCATACGTTTTGCACGGGCATTTAATGTTTCTTTATCTTTATGTATTTCAATCTTAGCCATTACATTTCTATAAAAATAACATTCTCCATCATCATTCTCTGATAGGGAGGTAAGATACTTAAATAAAGACTTTAAGGCTGAAATTTTTCTGTTAACAGAGGAATTCTGCATGTTTTGTTGTAGTTTTAGAAACCTCATAAAGTTCTCAACATCTTTTTTCTTTAAATTCTCCAAATCAGAGAAGGATATCTCTTTAATGGGCTTAAATTCAATAACTTGTTCAGATAATAGCCAATTAAAGAAGACTCTAAAATCATATACATAATTCAGTAGGGTGGAGGGAGAGGCATCATGCAATTCTTTGTACTCCACAAATTCTTCTATGTAAAAGGGCATTTCATTTAAATTCTCGTATAATTTCTTACGATGTACGGATTTTTGACGTTGCTTGCTGTAATCCATAAAAATCACCTCATATATACTATAACAGAAAAAATACACGAACACAAGTTCGCATTAAATTCAATTTTTACACAAACTTATTTACATAATTAAATTATGGGATGCTAAAATATACTAGAAATTGAATGGAATAGTGTAGTTATTCTAATAAAAATTATAGATAACCAAGTGATAAATTTGTATTAGGCTAGTAAAACTAGTACAAAAATTACATTTAAATGTATGTAAGATAAAGCAATTTTATATATAAATTTATACAAAATGAATACATGAAAACAACATAAAAGTCGTTATAAAATATGAATTGGTTAATTTAATCATGATTATCAGGAGTTAATTAGATCAACACAAGAAAAACTCTTATAAATTAAAATGCAATTCACTATAAAGATTGCTAGTGAGTAATTCAGAATTTGATTATTTTCATATAAAATATGAATTACATAGATGTATACCAATACTAGAATCTATGCACATGAACGGGAAATCCCTAGATACCGTATTAGATTTTTATATAACCAACTTAGTGTTCGTAAAATTGGTATTTCGTGCGAAGTTGTAATGTGTTTGTTTTTTCCCCTTTTTACGATACTTTTATGCTCATCCAATAAAATGTATTATTCACCTGTCATCAGTAAAAATATCTTTTAGTTTCTGATACATTCACTTATACATATTAATGTTGATTATACGGTTACTTATAGGGTACAGACAGTATATAAAAACACGTTAAGAAAATTTTAATACAAAACAACTAACTTTAACCTCTTAAGACTAAATCGGTTGTGTTTTACTCAAAGCTTAATTGTTTGTAATATTGAAAGAGAGTGTTTCCTTTAGTCCTTTTAGGTCAAAGGTATCTTTTATTATCCTTGTTTTAGGTGAACGCTGAGCAAAATTTAATTCTAATACATATTTGAAAATATAATTTTGAAATTCTTTCATCTGTCTCAATAAGATAAGAATTCTTTTCATTTTGAGACAGACTTCACTCTTTTATTACAACTACTTATAAGATCTCTTATGTAAACAAGGATTTTGGGAAATACGCCGTCATATCAACGTTTGCGACACTTTCGAAAACTTGCACTTACAACAACTTTTATACATCGTTGATTTTACGCTATTTTCACCTTAAGACACCGTTATTTCCTGCATAAACTTCACATTGTTAACTATCTCTATTTTCATTCGTTGTGTTCGTTTGTTTTGTTAGAGAATAATAAAAAAACAATTAAATAGATTAATTGTTTTTTCTATGCAAAATCTTAATTTTTATTTTTTTGAAGTAACCTATAATGCTTGAAAAAATGAAATCCCCCAATGCGAGTGGTATATAGATAAACCATATCTTTAATATAGCCTTTGTTTCTCTATGATTAGAATCCTCCATTCAAATCACCTTATCCCCTTCATTTATCTATATTTTCATTTTAATTCCATTAACAAGAAAATTATACCATTTATTTAACTAATAGTCTTTATTTTTAAAAGATTCTCAAAGCCTTTTACCCTTATCATCCATTAACAACAAACAAGACGCCATCCAGATTACGACAGCGCCTATAATAGTAGTTATAAATTTAATAAAAGCATTTTTACTTATTTCCTTGTTTCCATACCCCATTCTTTTTGTGATGGATATCCTTGCTAGTCATGAATTGAAACGAGCTACCAGGAATACTATATTTTTTATTTCTCGCTCTTTTCTCTTTAGACTTTTCCAAAATAACTTGTTGTAGATCTGTTCTCCATTGCTTTAAGCGTTCTTTTTCTCGCATCTTCACTTATACCCCTTTAAATGAAAATTTATATGCCCATATTAAATATATCTCTGGAATCCAATTTATGAAAGGGGTTACAATCACTGGTCAACTTAGGGTTATGTCAAGTCAAATGTCCATTTTATTAAGTAAATAAGAGTACCCTCCATTAGGTACTCTTCAAGAATAAGTATGGCGCTCCAAGTCTCACCTCATATGATAACTTGTCCCACGATTTTATCATATGTTTGTCTTTTTAGAATGTTCACTGGTTTAATGTGTAATTTCTATTAATAAGTTATTAAGCGCCTTCTCTACCTGCTGCACCTTCCATTTACTCGTGTTCCTTGAATTACGTAACTCAGGAAACAAACTGATTCCTTCTTGCTCCACTTCATTACTGAATCGCATCTTGAGTGCTCTATATTCCTTTAATACGCTTATTACTTCCTTTTGTACTTTCTTATCATCGAAAGCTGGTAATAAAGTTAATTGCCTTTCTAAGTTGGAATTCCCCTATTTCTGAATTTGTAATTTTAACATTATATAAGGTACGTGAAATTTTATTATTTAACTACTGAATAAAGGAACAGTATGCATTAACATAGCCCCCACCCCACTATTGCGCATTGTTCCGCTATCCATAAAATAAAGTATTAGACTAGAAAGTGAATATACGTAAACGTAAAAATTCCGCCTTATTCAATTGTAGGAGGAAATCCAGCTAAATTAATACGTTATAGATTTGACGAGGAAACAATTGATATTCTCAATATCATTAAGTGGTGGGACTGGGATATTGAAAAAATAACTGAATTCATTCCCGTTTTAACAAGCAATAATACGAGTGCTTTAAAGGAACTGATAAAGTCATAATAAAAACTGTTAACCAAATAGTAATGAATTTGAAATTTATTTCTTTTATCTATTGTTTTGCACCTAGCCGATACCTCTAGTTGCATAAGGGCTATTTTTAAACATCTTTATTGTGACTGATTTTGAGGGAGTTAGTAGAGATAGAAAAAAATTAAATAACTATTGTAAACACCCTTCGATTATTCGGACGGTGTTTACTGCGTTTATATCTTAGAAATTAAATAGCTATATTATCATTTAACATTAGACACATTTAATCAATTACCTGTGCGTTAAGGGGTACCCCCCATCACCATCAAGCTAAGAAAAGCAAATACCCCAAAACGAAAAAATTGACATCTCCAGGAGAAAATGTACATTTTTTTGTTTTGGGGCTTTATAAAATTCTTAAGTTGATGGGTATGTGTCACTCCCCCTATTGAGGGAGCTAAATTAATGGATTTTGCTACTGCGGATGCCGAGTTTAAGAATATCCAATTTTTGGACCCAATCTATTAAACATCAATATCTCATCCCTTAAAAGATTTGTGTTAACAAAAATCACATCTATTTGGATCCCTTAAGGTTCTGATGAGATGTGGATTCAGTGTTACAGATGAAGACAGCGTTTTTTCCAATGCACGTAGATAAGATTTAGATGAATTTGTTCTCACTCTAAGCTAAGCAATTAGTATGAGGAGAGCTTCTTCTGTTTTAGGGGGTTATTCTACAATATAAGTGCAGCATCACCTCTGCATAACGATCTTCCATTATCGGGCGCATTTCTTAAAAAAGTATTACGTCTTTATTAAGAATCGAAAACCATGAGTGATTTCAATAGCAGCTGTCTCCATGGGAGGATAGACCTCGATAACGATGTGGGAAACTAAGACATCAATGTTGTAGTCATTATTTTTAGGAAAAAACAAGTCTAGAGTTCCCTTTTTTATAGGAAGCTCGGGCATTCAACCCACTGATAAATGGAAACCCAAAGGGCATACTAAGATTATATTTAAAATGGGAGGATATAAATTTGAGTACAATAGAGAATGCATTATCTATCTTCGCCTTAGGCGGCTTGAATGAAATCGGGAAAAATATGTATGCAATCGAATATTCAAACGATATCGTGATTATCGACTGTGGCAATAAGTTTCCAGATGAAAGTTTTTTAGGAATTGATTTGATTATCCCTGATATAGCTTACTTAGTAGAAAATAAAGATAAAGTCAGGGCTTTACTTGTCACACATGGACATGAAGATCATATCGGGGGGATCCCGTTCTTCTTAAAAAAATTGAATGTACCCGTTTATGCCACACGCTTCACACTAGGATTAATTGAAATCAAATTAAAAGAACATAAACTTTTAAGAGAAAGTGAACTTATTGAAATCAACTCAAACTCAAACTTGACAATCGGAGAAATGAGTGTAAGCTTTTTCAAAGTGACCCATAGTATTCCTGATTGCTTGGGAATAGTCTTTCACACACCAGAGGGTAATATTGTACATACGGGGGACTTCAAGTTCGATTTAACCCCTGCGAATAATGAGAATTCGGATATTCATAAAATGGCTGCAATCGGCAAAGAAGGGGTCTTACTTCTATTGTCTGAGAGTACCAATGCAGAACGTCCTGGTTTGACCCCATCGGAACAAATGGTAGGCGAACATGTGGAAACAACTTTCATGAAAGCCGAACGCAAAGTTATTGTTTCTACCTTTGCTTCAAATATTAGTCGCGTTCAGCAAGTCGTGAATGCAGCACAAAAAACAAATCGAAAAATTGCGTTGCTTGGACGAAGTATGGTTAATGTCGTAGCGGTTGCTATGGAACGTGGTTATTTAACAGTTCCAGATGGAATGTTAATTGACCCACATGAAATAAATGAAATGCCTCCTGAAAGGGTGGCCATTTTATGCACGGGGAGTCAAGGAGAACCAATGGCTGCTCTTGCTCGCCTGTCCACTGGAAACTTTCGCGATGTCGACATTTTACCTGAAGATACGGTTATATTTGCAGCAGGTCCAATACCCGGGAATGAACGAAATATCACGAGTATTGTAGACAACTTATTCGCACTTGGAGCCAACGTGATTTATGGATCAGGAAGTACATCCGGAATGCATGTTTCTGGCCATGGTTATCAAGAAGATTTAAAATTAATGCTTACATTAATGAAACCAAAATATTTTATTCCCATTCACGGTGAATTTAGAATGCTACACCATCACCGTTTGTTAGGTGAATCCGTTGGAGTAGAGCAAGGAAACACGTTTATCATCAATAATGGCGATGTCGTCGATATTGAACATACCATTGCCCGCCAGACCCGGAAAATACCGGTTGGGAATACCTACGTAGACGGGGGGGATATCGATAATATTGGGGAATTTGTGTTACGAGACCGTAAACAACTTTCAGAGGATGGGATGCTCATGATTGTTTTAACTATGAGCAAAGCGGAAGGAAAACTGATTTCTGAACCCGATACCCTTTCTCGTGGATTTGTGGATAGAGATTTCTCGGAACTCCGAAGTGAAGTTAATCGACTTACTATAAAAACTGTTAACGAGCTACAAGAAGCAAATAGAAACCAATGGACTGTAATGAAAAAACAAATAAAAAAATCAATACGACAATATGTATATACACATACTAAGAAAAAGCCAATGATTGTTCCTATACTTATTGAAATTTAATTGGGGGAAAGTTTTAAAAAAATGAATTAATTAATCTTCAACAATTGGGCGCAATTCTCTAATAAGAATTGTGCTCTTTCTTTTGTATTGGGTCATTTAATGAAATAAGAATCCCAAGTAAAATTTAATATTTGTGTTAAAATCATTATGGGATTTGTGAAGGATTGCACTTAAACTAAAGGACAGGTGTAAAGTGACTATAAAGTTATTTAATTTTAAAACCTCAAACAAGCATAACCCCATGCTGATTTTAGGATGGGGTTAAAATAAAATTGTTTAACTTTTGATGTAGATAACTTCACTATACTTAAAAATATAACAATAAAGTCGTTTAAATCTAAGAGTTATCTCGTGGTTTCACTCTTCTCATGACCAAATAAGCTTTGTATTACTTCAAGTGGCGCACCGTTGTTAATCATATGTGTAGCATAGCTTATTCCATTATTAAAAATTCCAATCTCTCAGTGATATAAATGAGAAATTGGGATTTAATTATTCAACAATTGCATCCAATTGTTAAAGCACATCCATTTTTCGCAAACGTTTTACAAACCTATAACCAGTTATTTCGTAACCAAGGAATTTATATAGTTCGTGTGCCTTTACCCTCTTTTCACTTTTTCCACTTAGAAGATAAATAAAATCAGATCCTCTTTTCAAAGACCATTCTTCCACATATTTAATCAATGCTTTCGCAATACCTTGACCGCGATATTCTTTCTTTGTAACTAGCGATGTTATTTGAATCTTTTCATCGTTGTTTGTGTACGTTGTATGAATTGTTATTCCTATCATCCCTACTAACTTATTATCATTTATTGCAACAAAGGTGTAGTAATTTGGATTGGATTCGATACGTTCCATTCTTACTTTCATTTCATCTAATGAACTAGGATAACCTAAATCTGGCATTAAATCTGTTAATTGTTTGATGTCATCAGAATTATATTTTCTTATCTCCACTATGAGCCCCTCCACATTTTTCTCTAATTGTATCATCTTATATTCTGCCTACATCAAAAAGCAAATACTTTTTCCTATTACCATCAAGTGTTTCATAAAAAAATGTTTTAGACTATAGAAAAAAGTATTAGACTGTTAAAAAATAGTTGTAGACTGATAAAATGTTTTCTTTACATGAAAGCACTTTTTGCTAACATAAAACCAAAATATCGAAAGACCTTTAAAAGTCCCTGCAGTACTTCTTATCAAGACCTAAATGATAAAAACCCCTAAAAATAAAGAAAAGCACATATTATACATGACTAATATATGCTCTCCTTTTATTCTATGAAAGCGCCCGATTGTGGAAAATCATCAAGCTTCTATTAGCTAGTAAGTTGAAAAAGAATTTGTTCCACAACCCTTAAGTGATGATACTTAAACATTAAATTTCCCTCCTACAATCCCTTTAAAGCCGTCAATCTCCGTCTTTTAAATTCCCTGACCATTGCTATACCTAAGCCAAACAAATATACCACCTCTAGCAAAATAATTAACATATCATATTCAAGAAAGTTTAGTTAGCTAATAGCATATGTTTTATTGAAAGGATGTGATTGAGTTATGGATCGGCCGAAATGGGGCATTGGAGCATTAGTATTCGTTGGCTGCATGTTTCTTGGTGGAGGAGTGGGATCTTTGTTAGGAAGTTCCCAAATTGGATGGCTGATAGGAATGGGTGTTGGATTTCTTGGGATGGCTTTAACGAGACTGATTAGAAAATAATAGAACAGGGGTTCTCCTTCCGGTAAATAAGGCTATATGCATTTAAGTAATTACTTACATACTAGCCCTGTAACATGTAGTAATCGTACTCATACAAAGCCACTCTTTAACAGAAAGTGGCTATTTTTGTTTTCGGCTCTGCTAAATTAAAAGAGCCGATGTTTTGCCTAACTTTCGCTCTTTTAATTTAGTAGCAGGGTTTTTAAGAATAAAACCTTCATCATGTGTCCATCTAAAAAGTGATTTGATGCAACGAACTCGGTGTCCTAAACTAGATGGCTTTAAGTGTTCTCCTGCTTCAATTAAGTATACCTTTAGTTTTTCTGTAGTAAATTCACTCATGTTAATGTCACCGAAATAACGTAATAAAAATTTATATTGAAAGTAATATGTTTTTAAAGTCAGAGGTGAATATCCCTCAATTTTTTATCTAATTGATACTGTTCCCAGGACTCAGATAATAACATTATTCTTCACGCTCCCATTCTATAAATCAATTAATCTAGTATTATGTTCAAGGAGAGTCTCTTTTATACGCTAGTCATTCAACAATCGTAGAAAACAAAAAAATTACTTAACCATGAGAACACTTGAAATACAAGAAAAAGACGCTTTCTCTATAAAAGAATAGCGCCCTTTTGTGGAGGAATATTGATTTATTTTGGCGAAAAAAAGCAACATTTAGGTTCCTTATGACATTTTTCTAATATAAGTTGTAATATTGCCTAAACAACAACTACCTTGTGGATTGTTTACTTCACAACCACATCGGTTTTCTTTTATGTTTTCGCGAATATGCTCTACTGGATTAGGAGTAAGTCCATTTTCCACATATTGTTTAATTTTTTCTTTTGTCCAATCAAAACAATAACAAATTGGTGTAGTTGCTGAGTCATCTTTTTGATGTACAGCTACCTTTATGTCAGATACAAAGTATTTTTTATTATTCGTATCAAAATAGACTACATCACAATCTTCGTTTGAACAAAAATAGTGATTTTCTATAGCATTTAATGTTTCTAATGCAGATGGTTTAAGCAATGATTTTAGTGTAATCAACTTTACATTCTTAGCTTTATTTTTACATGTTGGACAATGACCATTATTTTCAATTTTTATTCCTTTAAGGTTACTACAACAATCTTCCATTATTCTTCCACCTTTACAATTTATTATTATTATAAATATTCTTCTGCTTTCTTTTCTGAGTCCATTAAAGTTTCGATAATAGGACATTCGTAAATATCTTTGTTTTCGGGACATCTTTCTTTAAGGTCTATCAACATTTGTTTAATTTTTTTAAGGTCTTGAATTTTACGTTGGATGTCCTCTAATTTAAGAACAGTGAAATCATATATGTCACAGCACTTTGCTTCATTGCGATCGACAACTCCTAGCAATTTGTCAATTTCATTTAAGGTAAACCCCAATTCCTGCGTCCGTTTTATGAAATTCAAACGATCGACCATTTGTAGGGAATACATTCGGTATGCTTTTTCGGTACGATTAGGCTCTGGAATTAAGCCTAATCGTTCATAGTATCGAATGGTCTCCTTGTTAACGCCACACTTTTCAGCCAGTTCTCCAATACGATATTGCATCTATCTCACCTCATATAAAGTATAAACCCTGTACCATAGTACAGGGTCAAAGGAAGTATTATTTACTATATTTTCGATCAACTTTCTTAAAATAAATACACAGGCTATACAAAATGCGGTACATCAAGAGTTAGCCATTGCGATTGGCCTAGATTACTCTTTTGTAAATAACCGAGTAGATGCCCAAAAAGAAATTATCTCTATTGAACTTGTAGTCCCCCATTTTCGTATGGATGGGTACTTAGTAAGGACAAGCATCCATCACAAATTTTAACGAATTTACCGAAAGAATTCTCCTTCCTCGAGCGTGTGAAGGGCGCTAGCCCAACGGTAGGTGGGAGATGAATTTCGGTTTGGCATAGCCAAACTCTTTTGATAAACTAGCTATATGAAGTTCCTTGATAACTTGATATATGAGGTTGCAGGAAGAAAATAGAGTGCGAAAACCAAGCCATTCGGTTCCTGCGTAAAATATCAACCGTACCAAAAGAGCGTCCAGGCGTTGGACATCTAGGGTTGGAACACTCCGAAGTAACGCTCAGGGAGACGAAAGGTTACTTTCGTCGTGGAACTGAGAAGCTCCCACTTCAAGTTTCGCTAAGTGGCGAGTAGTTCACAACAGTTTATTAATAGGCTTCATTTTGAATAACAATGGATTCTGGTGTTTTGACATTTCCGCACCAGAACCCATCAACTCCTTATACATAATTCCCCTGTTTTATGCTCTTTCGTGTATAGTATATAGTCTTTTATTTTCAATTAATTTATCAAGGTTATATATTAAATCGGCTGCCATTCGCAGGAAATTAAGCCTTGCAATTATGACTATTTGGTTGAGCCATCGATATGTTGTTCTGAAACATCAATATATCTTAAAAAGGAGCTCCCTTTATCAAGAGAGCTCCTTTTCTTATTTCTTCTTCTTTTCTGTCGGTTGGCTTTGTTTAGCGAAATTAGATGAATCATCGAAATTCGGTTGCTTTTTACCAGCATTATTACTTCTACCTTTTCCCATATGTAATGCACCTCCCCTCCCCCTTACTATTCCCAATAAAAAAATCCTCTTGCATCCAAAAGAATTTTTTATGAAGAGATACTTTTCCGTTCTGGAGATATTCTAAAATATTAGCTTGATGGTGATATTCCAGTATTTATTTAGCAATTATAAATCGATATACTAATCACTAAAAAGCATAGTCGGGAAGCATATGTTATTATAGAACAAAATCAGTTGTAAGGAAGTAATTAAAATTCTATATTTTCCGCATTTTTTACACAAGCAAACCATTGACCAATTATCTCGTTATGATGCTTAATGATTTGAGACGCTGATAATACTGTAGAATTATATGTACTATGTCCATTCCCTACAAGAGTAACGTCATATCCTAAGCTGTACGCACGCCTGCATGTTGCATCTACACAAATTTCAGATTGAATTCCTGCTATAACAATTCGTTTTATATTCCTCATTTCCAGAGCTTGTTGAAGACCCGTTTTATGAAAAGAATCCGGGTGATTCTTCTCAAGAACGACATCTCCTGTTGCTGGAGCAATAGATTTATGAATTTCCCACCCTACTGTCCCTTGTTTAAGTGTGGAACCAGACTTCCCATTAAATTTCATATAAAAAATAGGGGCTGAAGCAGAACGGGCTTTAGAAATCAATAATCGAATAACTCTTAATAATTCCATTTCATTATATAGAACTTTTCTCTCTTCAAATGAACCTACTTGTACATCAATAATAAGAAGTGCTGTACAGCTTTTCATCATAAATACCCTCCTAACACTTGTTCCCAAAATACAAAAAAACATATGTAAACTACCAAGTTATGCATATTTAATGTCTCCAAAATTTCCAAATAAACACACTAATACATGTATGTATTTGCTACCAATACTATGAAATGCTTACGCCATTTGTAAGAAACTAAATTCCACTTCACTTAATAGTCATAAAAGGTGGGTAATAATGGTTCATAAATTAAAGTTTATAATTATAGTCGGTATCTTATGTACTATTGGTACATTGACTTCAAATAAAGTAGCTGTTCGCATGTTAATGAGAGAAGATCTAGAGCCAACGGGGATAGTCACTCGGGACGTACCTACCAACAAAAAGATAATTGGCTTTCGTATACAACAGGCTCCTCAATTAGTAAAAACGGTTTTAAATAAGGGGCATGAAATTGGCAATCATACAATGAATCATGTTTTCGCTCAAAATACACCATTAAAAATAATCCAAAAAGATATTATAGAAGGGCAGAAATATATAGAAAAATGAAATAAAGATCTCTTACTTTTCAGACCACCTGGTGGTTATATAAATTACACTGTATTTACAACAGTCAAGCAACAAGGGAAACAAATTGTACTTTGGTCTTGGCATCAAGATTCACGTGATTGGTCGAATCCTGGAGTAACTGCCATTGCTAATCACGTATTAAAGATGCTCGTAACGGAGATATTGTTCTTCTTCATGATGGTGGAGGGAACAGAAGACAAACTGTAGCTGCTCTAAAAATCATTCTTCCTAAGAATCAGGAAAAAGGATTTCAAGTTGTTAAAGTTTATGATTTTCTCAAGTATAAACGAAGTAAGTAGCATGGGTGTACCTCTAAAAATACTCACAATATGACTGCTAAAAGGTAAATGTGCAAAGAAAACTTTTCTCCAAACTATTAACAAAAAATAAATACATCCAAATCACTGATTATTGAGCCTCGTTATTAGCAACAGGATAGCTACTTAAGAACAAAAAAGAATTTGCCAATTTTTTTGCAAAATGTAACGGGGGCTCCACCGATTGGATATGAATATACATAATTAATGGGTTCATGTACAACCAGTGATTATGTAAAGCACTAACAATAATTCCTTGTTGTACAATTGATCTCTTGAACTACTCACCACTTAACATCCTTACGGACTGTTTGAAGTGGGAGATTCCTAAGTACAGAAACCTAACGGTTTCTAATTCAGTAGGCTATCCCCGTAGTTCCTACGGTTAAGAGACGAATTGCTTCGTTTCTAAGATTGAGCGCTGCATTTCGATCTCTATCGTGATGTGTGCCACAAGA
>NZ_JBQAFR010000011.1:0-58459 GCF_051915945.1 Bacillus cereus group sp. MYBK30-2 | reverse complement strand
AGCGTTCATCCTGAGCCAGGATCAAACTCTCCAATAAAGTTAGTTTGTCTAGCATCTAAAAATAAAAATTGACGTTTCACGTTGTTTGTTTCGTTCAGTTTTCAAAGAACTACTTCGTCGCTCATTTGCGACTTCCTTATGTTAACATTTTCGTTTTTTAATGTCAACTAAGTTTTTTAATTTCTTTTTTGTCGTTTTCTGCGTTTCTGCATCAGCGACGGTTATTAATTTATCATATACTTATCCTTAACGTCAACACTTTTTAATAAAAAATTCTTTTTCTTACATAACGAATACATTCTTCTGTATTAGCAACTCTCCGAAATAAACAAAAAATGATTTTATATCTCTCTTCCATCGCCTTTTTTACAACGCTATGTATATGCTCATCTTCAAAATCAAATAAAAGTTCCTCTAGCTCTCTCTTCAATATGTATTCCATTTCTTTTTTCTCTTCTTTCGTCAACATAAGCCCAAGCAAATCATCACCCCAATAGTTCCTTACGCAATAATAAAAGTTCCGCTCGTTTTCACTTATCAATAACACATCACTGAAAAACCAAAATACTATCATTCATTATATCCACCACTTACGATATTAATTCCTTGTTCTCTTTTTTTAATTTAAAGCATATATGTAACTGAAAAGGATTGGACAAAGGGGCGTAATATTATGTTTTTCTTTTTTATTACGAGTAAAAGAACATTTAAACACATTAGCTTAATAGTCGTACTTTCCTTATTTACAGCATGGCTACTCTTTTTAAAAACATATTCACATGACTCTGCTTTTTCAACTGCTACTGGCCCTAAAGTAATTTACAAAGGGGACACCGCTAAAAAACAAGTTGCATTCACGTTCGACATTAGTTGGGGAGACAAAAAAGCTATTCCAATCCTTGATACACTCAAAGAAAGAGAAATTAAGAATGCAACCTTCTTTCTCTCTGCTGCATGGGCTGAAAGACACCCTGATATTGTCGAACGCATCATGAAAGATGGACATGAGATTGGTAGTATGGGCTATAATTACACGTCCTACACTTCACTAGAAGCAAATGAAATACGAAGAGATCTTTTGCGGGCACAAGATGTTTTTACGAAGCTTGGTGTAAAACAAGTCAAGCTATTACGCCCACCTAGTGGAGACTTTAACAAAACAACCCTTAAAATAGCAGAATCACTCGGATACACTATCGTCCATTGGAGTAACGATTCAAATGACTGGAAAAATCCCGGCGTAAATAACATCGTTTCCACCGTCTCTAGCAATTTGAAGGGCGGAGATATCATCTTATTACACGCTTCCGATTCCGCCCTTCAAACAAATAAAGCTTTACCACTACTCTTACAAAAATTAAAGAGTGACGGTTATGAACAAACATCTGTATCACAACTTATATCCAACACTAGTACGAAAAGTGAAGATATAAAGTAGTTCAATTCCAAACAGTTCTTCACGCATAAAAAACTCTACTATCTTACGTTAAGATAGTAGAGCTTTTTTATTCAGCCAATTAAAACTCTTCGTCCGCTCTTTAAATTAAGCGGTTTTACTCGTCTGTCCTATTAAACGATGTAATACAAGCAACTGATATGCATTACATAATAGAAGTGGTATAACCATTAAATATAACCAATCTGTATCATTAATCCGAAGCGCTGGTACCCACTCAAGAATTGTTACAACAACCATAAAAAACAGAGCGGGCACAAAAGCTTTTTTGTTCGTTTCTTTACTCTTTACGTAAGCGACAATCGCTCCAAATACAAATAACATGCCAGCAACAAGTATGTTATTCCCCAATGAAACTTCCCCATTTGCAATAAGTACTGACCTTAAATAAACAAAATCAAACAATACGAACGCAATAAAGAAAAGCTGTACTGCATTCCATAAAGAAGATGACCGGAACATCCCTAGTCCAAAACGATGGATTGTTAAATACGCAAAGAATCCCATTTGACTTATAACACTAAAAATAAATCCTACGCCCATCAACCAAAAAGAAATCGCTAAAATTTCTTTACCGTCGAAATTTTGAAAAAATTTAGCGTACTTGTCCCACTCCAAAACAAATCCAATAAAGACTGTGCTAATCCCACCAAGAAACAACGTCGTTAAAAATAGTCGTACCCACTTGCGGCTATTCACAACACATCCCCCATTATTCTTATATTTCTAATTAAATTGTATCAATGACAATTTCAAAAAGCTAGCCATGTTCATGTATAAATTCCTTAAAGATATTTATATTAAAAAAAGAGAACTGTGCTGAAAGGAGCTCCAACTTATGAAACGGATGCTGCTCGTTTTGATTTCTTCTCTTTTACTTTTCGCACTAGTAGCATGTGCACAAGGAAAAGAAACGAAATCTGAACTAGATTACGATCAAACAAAGAAAATGATTGTTGATATTTTAAAAACCGATCAAGGAAAAAAAGCAATCCAAGATGTATTAACGGATGAAAAAATGAAACAAGCACTCATACTAGATGAAACGGTAGTAAAGAAAACGATTGAAGATGCGATGGTATCCGACAAAGGGCAACAATTCTGGGAAAAACTCTTTAAAGACCCTGAGTTCTCATCGAAATTTGCTAAAAGTATGGGAAAAGAACAAACAAACTTGATGAAAACTTTACTTAAAGATCCTGAATACCAATCAGGTGTTATAGAGATTATGAAGAATCCTGAAGTAGAAAAAATCATGTTACAAACAATGAAGAGTAAAGAATATCGTCAATATTTACAACAAGTACTAACCGAAACCGCTGAAAGTCCACTCTTCCAAGCTAAAATGATTGATATCATTAGTAAAGGTGTGCAAAAAGCCGAAAAAGGCGGATCTGCTAAAAAAGGCGGTGAAGGTGGTTCTCAAGGTGGGAATAAAGAGCAAAAGTAAAAATAATAATTATAATAATGAGTGGACAATGTATGTATTGCCCACTCATTATTACTTTACTTTTGTGTAACGGCCGTTTTATCAATAACTGTCTCAGCTATCGCACGATAAATGAGACCCGTTGTATGTGTATCTTCATATACTGACGGCGCAAAGTCTTCTTTATTCCAATCAGGTTGCTGAAGTGGAATTCGGCCAAGTACATCCGTTTGGAGTTCCGTAGCTAGTTTGTCTCCTCCGCCTCTTCCAAACACATACTCTTTCTCACCAGTTGCTTTACTTTCAAAGTATGCCATATTTTCAACGACACCAAGAATGCTATGTTCTGTACGTAAAGCCATCGCTCCAGCGCGCGCTGCTACAAACGCTGCTGTTGGATGCGGCGTTGTTACAATAATCTCTTTACAAGACGGCAACATCGAATGCACATCTAACGCAACGTCACCCGTGCCTGGCGGTAGGTCTAATACTAAGTAATCTAAATCACCCCATTCTACTTCTGTGAAGAAGTGATTTAACATTTTTCCAAGCATAGGTCCTCTCCAAATAACAGGCGCATTATCTTCTACAAAGAATCCCATTGAGATTACTTTCACACCTAGACGCTCCACTGGAATTATCTTATCGCCTCTTACGATTGGACGTTTTTCTATACCCATCATATCCGGTACACTAAAACCGTAAATATCTGCATCAATGATACCGACTTTTTTCCCTAAACGAGCTAAAGCAATTGCAAGGTTAACGGAAACAGTCGATTTTCCTACCCCACCTTTTCCACTTGCCACTGCTAAAAATGTTGTTTTTGAGTTTGGTGATAATAAAGATTCACTTTTCTCTTCTTCTTGCGGTGGTGCAAACTGAGCTAATTCCTCTTCTGTAAATTCTGCGAAACGAAGTCCAACTGTTGCTGCTCCAAGTTCTTTTACTAACTTTACAATTCCAGACTGCAACTGCATTTGCTCTGCTGTACCTGTTTTTACAATTGCAATTTTAACACTTACATGTTCCTTCTCAGGCTTGACTGTTACCTCTTTAATTGCATTTGTTTCTTTTAACGTTTTATGTAAAAACGGATCTACAATCCCTTCCAACGCTTCCACTACTTGCTCTTTTGTTACCATAATTAGCCCAGCCCCCTGTATGAAAAATAACGTAATGTTAATTGAATTTATCTCTCTTTATTTTTGAAATAAATGCGTTTACATTTCCAGTATAACATATTTTCGGAAAACTTCGTTAACGAGAGAAACTCGAAAAAATCCTCCTTATTCTGGAGGATTTCCCTTTTCCGTAAAATAACGTAATATACCACGATATATTGCAGCTGCTACTTTTTGCTGATATTTCTCCGAATTTAACATATATCTTTCATTCACATTCGATAAAAAGCCAGCCTCAATTAAAGCACCCGGTGTTTTAGCATACTTCAATAAGTACACGTGAGGAATTGTTTTAGCAGAACGATTCGTATTTTCTAAGCTTGTTCTCAATTCAGCCTGTATAAATTTCGCAGCCCGTTCATTTTCAATTAAAGAACGGTAATAGAACGTTTGTGCGCCTTTGGATCCACCACTAGTTAGAGCATTTAAATGGATACTTGCAAAAAAGTCTACATCAGGCTTATTAATGATCTCTACACGCCTTTTTAAATCCTCTGCTTTACGTCTACTATATGACTTTGTATCTTTGTTAGCTAAATCATAATCTCCCTCACGTGTTAAAATAACTAAAGCACCTTGTTCTTGTAAATAATCTTGTACCTTTTTTGTAATCTCAAGTGTAATATCTTTTTCTACAATATCCTTTCCACCAACAGCCCCTCCGTCTGGTCCACCATGTCCAGCATCCAATACAATTACTTTCCCTGATAAGGGTAAATTCCAAGCTCGCCACGATTTTGTAATTTGAAATTCTTGTTTGACTAAAAAAAACAAAACAACCGCAGCGAGCGCAAAAGAGATAATTCGAATTCTCTTCATACCTTTCCTCCTCCAGCTAGTCCCTCTAATTACTTATATGGGACAAGAGGAAAGTTTATGCTTGTCTTAGTGTAGCTTTAATCGATATCTTCTTTCACCTTTTTCATATCCTTCCTGCCACCACAAGCCGATAAACTGCTGGCAAGATTCATAAAGTAATTCCTCATCATTTAATTTAATTTCTCGTATAGTCATACTTGTTAAAAATTGAAATAGTGTTTCAGTTAATTGTTGTTCTTCCTCTAATGCTCTATATTTCACATCAAAGAATGATTCACCATAATAACCAAATTTACTGTATCTCGCTCCTAACAAATAAGATTCTATCCCTAATTCAATACAATAATCTTCATACTGACGATGAAGCTCTTGCATATGAAAAGCATCACGAATATTTGAACGTAATGTTTTTAATGATAATTCTCGCAGCATCTTCCGCTCGTATTTTAACTGCTTTTCTTTTTGTTTTTCTTGTAAGTTGACAATGACATTCATAGTACTTATAAACCTCCCTAATACGTATTAGTCTAAACCTCTAAAGAAGAAGCATACGTAGGACGATAGCACTAAAATATTCCAAACTACAAAAAATACAAAAGAGGAATTAAACATAAAAAACCCCAACCAAAATGGTTGGGGTTTGAAGTTCGCAAAAATTAACGTTTTGAGAACTGAGGTGCACGACGTGCGCCTTTAAGACCGTATTTTTTACGCTCTTTCATACGTGCGTCACGAGTTAATAGACCTGCACGTTTTAGTGTTAGACGGTATTCTGGATCAGCTTTTAATAAAGCGCGAGAAATACCGTGACGAATAGCACCAGCTTGACCAGTGTATCCACCACCATTTACGTTTACAAGTACATCGTAGTTACCTAAAGTTTCTGTTGCAACTAGAGGTTGTTTCACTACTTCACGTAATGCAGCAAATGGGATATAGTTTTCAAAATCACGACCGTTAATGATAACGCGTCCTTCGCCTGGAACTAGGCGTACGCGCGCTACTGAACTCTTACGACGTCCAGTGCCATAGTATTGAACCTGTGCCAAAGTAAGCCCTCCTTTAATTAATTATCCGCGAAGTTCGTAAACTTCTGGTTTTTGTGCTTGGTGTGGATGCTCTGCTCCAGCATACACGTTTAGTTTCTTAGAAACTTGACGTCCTAAACGTCCTTTTGGAAGCATGCCTTTAATTGCAAGCTCTAACATTTGTACAGGGTAGTTTGTACGCATTTCTAGAGCTGTTCTTTGCTTAAGTCCACCTGGGTGGTTAGTGTGACGGTAGTAAATTTTATCGTTTAATTTATTACCTGTTAAATGAATTTTCTCAGCGTTAATAATAATTACATGATCACCCGTGTCAACGTGTGGTGTAAATGTAGGTTTGTTTTTACCACGTAAAATGGATGCTACTTCACTAGCTAGGCGACCTAAAGTTTGACCTTCAGCGTCAACCACATACCATTTACGCTCAACTTCGTTAGCTTTTGCCATAAAAGTCGTACGCATGTGTTTCCCTCCTCGTTATCTTTTCCATAGAAAAAATCTATTGTTTATCTTAAACACGATTTCCTTCCGGGGCTAATCGTGGTTTTAGAAACAATACCATATGTTATGATATACTTTTGAGTTTCTAATGTCAAGCAAATGTTACACCAGGATTAGTTGTTATAGTTTACCTGCCATAAGTAAAGTCCATGACCTGGAGCCATCTTTCCAGCGAACTGGCGATTTTGTTTCGCTAAAATCTCTGGAATGCTATCAGGATCAAGCTTTCCTTGCCCTACGCTAAGTAACGTACCAACAATAATTCTGACCATATTATATAAAAATCCATTACCTACAAAACGAAAAATTAATTCATCGTCTTGCTCAATTAACTCGATTTCATAAATTGTTCGCACTTTATCTATTTTGTCAGTTTTTGCCGAACAAAAAGAAGTAAAATCATGAGTCCCGATAAAATAAGGAATTGCTTTTCTTATCGATTCTATTTCAAGTGGATATGGATATTGATATACGTAATTTCTACGGAATACATCCGCAGTCTTTGATAATAATACACGATAGCGATATTCTTTTTTCTCGACACCGTAACGTGCATGAAATTCTTCTGTTTTCTTCTCTACCTGCCTGATAACAATATCATCTGGCAACATTGTATTTAAAGCATTACTCCATTGCCACTCTTCAAGAGACAAAGGTGTATCAAAGTGTATAACTTGTCCTTTCGCGTGAACGGTAGAATCCGTTCTGCCTGATGCCTGAACACGAACAAGCTCTCCTTTATGCAACTTCTGCAATGCCTTCTCTATTTCTTGTTGAACAGTACGATGCTGTGGCTGAATTTGGTAACCACAAAAGTGAATGCCATCATATGCAACTGTACATTTTATTCTTTCCATTTCTCTATTCTCCATTACGATCGCACCCATGCCAAAATACAAGCTAAACAAAGTAAGCTTATAATCGTTACTGTATCGCTTGTTTTCCAGCGTAGTTGCCTAAATTTAGTGCGTCCTTCGCCATTTTGATATCCACGAGCTTCCATCGCAATCGCTAAGTCCTCAGCACGCTTAAAAGCACTAATAAAAAGTGGAACGAGTAATGAAATAATTGCTTTCATCCTATCTTTTATCGGACCTCCGGCAAAATCAATACCACGTGACGCTTGTGCTTTCATAATTTTACTCGTTTCATCCATTAATGTCGGGATAAAACGAAGAGAAATAGACATCATTAATGCGATTTCATGAACAGGAACCTTTATACGCTTCAATGGTTTTAATAACGTCTCCAAGCCATCTGTAATCTCAATTGGTGTCGTTGTTAACGTTAATAATGTCGTCATTAAAATAATAACGAAGAATCGTATAGAAATGTATATCCCTTGCTCTAATCCTTTTTCATGTATTGAAAACCAACCAAGCTGGAATAGTACATCCCCTTCTTTATTTGTAAAAATATGCAGGAAAAATGTAAAAAGAAAAATCCATAAAATTGGTTTTAAGCCCGAAAGTACATAACGAATCGGCACTTTTGCAAAAAATAAAGCAATGAGTGCATATAAAAATAAAAATCCATATGAAATCGCATTATTTGCTAAGAAAACAACAAATACATATAAAAAGACAATCAACAGCTTCGTACGAGGATCAAGTTGATGAATGAGTGACTGACCTGGAATGTATCTCCCAATAATCAACTGCTGCATGATTCATGACCACCTTTTCGTAACACCTGTACAACTTCATGAGTAAGATCCTCTAAAGATAAGGTAGCCTTCGAAATTGAAATACCAAACTTCTCTTCAATTGCACGTTTATACTTTAAAGACATCGGAAGATCCACACCAATTTGTTCTAATTCATCAGCATGTGAAAATACTTCCTCCGCTCTTCCTTGCAAAAAGACCGTTCCTTTATGCATGACCACAATTTGATCTGCATACTTAGCGGCATCCTCCATATTATGGGTAACAAGAATGACTGTAAGCCCCTGTTCCTTATGCAAATTATAAAACATCTCCATAAGCTCGTGCTGTCCTTTCGGGTCAAGCCCTGCTGTAGGCTCATCCAATACAAGCACTTCGGGTTCCATCGCAAGTACACCCGCTATTGCGACACGCCTCATTTGCCCACCGCTTAATTCAAACGGAGAACGTGCTAATAACTCTATGTCCAATCCAACAAGCTGGATTGCATCTTTCGCCTTTTGTTTTGCCATTTCTTCAGACACACCGAAATTAGTGGGTCCAAAACAAATATCCTTCTCAACTGTCTCTTCAAATAGTTGATGTTCTGGGAACTGAAAGACCACCCCTACTTTTTTTCGTAGTGGCTTAAGCTTCTTCTCTTTCTTCCCTGCTGAGATTAAATGTTCACCAATTTGAACCGTACCATTTGTCGGCTGCAATAAACCATTTAAATGTTGAATCATCGTCGACTTACCTGAACCAGTATGACCGATAATGGCATAATAGCCCCCACTTGGAAACGACACGTCTACATCATAAAGTGCGCGTCTTTCAAATGGAGTTTTATATTGATAACGATGTTCTACTTTTTGGAATGTAATCTCCAAAGTTCGTTCACCAAGCTTTCCATTGTAAGATGCGTATTTTGCAAGAGAATTTCATTTCTTTTTAATAATTCTGCTATTTTTACTGAAAACGGTACATCTAACCCTATTTCTTGGAGCATATGAGAGGACCTGAAAATTTGTTCTGGAGTTCCTTCCTCTAATATTTCTCCCTTGTTTAAAATAATGACACGGTCTGACTGTGCCGCTTCTTCTAAATCGTGTGTAATTGATAACACAGTAATACCTTTTTGATTAACAAGTTGTCTAACCGTTTCTACTACTTCACGTCTCCCTTGAGGGTCTAGCATTGACGTTGCTTCATCTAATATTAAAATAGATGGCTGAAGTGCTAAAACGCCTGCTATTGCGACTCGTTGCTTTTGTCCACCAGATAACGAATGGGGTTCATCATTAAGAAAATCTTCCATACGGACAAGTTGCAGAGCCTGTTCTAATCTTTCTACCATCTGCTCTCTTGGCATTCCAATATTCTCTAAGCCAAATACAACATCATCTTGTACTGTCGTTCCAACAAATTGATTATCAGGATTTTGAAATACCATCCCAATTTGTTTTCGAATATCCCATACCGTTTCCTCTGATAAAACCATTGTATCATTTACAGTAATTGTCCCTGATTCCGGCAAAAACAAACCATTCAATAATTTTGCAAGTGTAGACTTCCCTGAACCGTTTTGTCCAATAACAGATACCCATTCTCCTTCATATAAGGAAAATGAAACATCTTTTAATGCATAAGAGGCTGCCCCAGGATATTGAAATGATATATTTTCTGTCCGAAGTTTCTCTATTTTCAATACAAGGCACCCTTTCCTTCGCCAAGTTAGCCTATTTTTTTTATTTAAAAAAAAAGGGCCATGACCAGTTACTTGAAAAGAACTGTCCTGCCCTTTTAATCATCATTATACTAACTCGATAATTACCATTGGTGCTGCGTCTCCGCGACGTGGACCAATTTTTGCAATACGAGTGTATCCGCCTTGGCGCTCAGCATAGCGTGGAGCTACATCAGCGAATAATTTTTGAAGTGCATCTTGACCAGTCTCAGCGTTAGCAACTTCATTACGGATGAAAGCTGCTGCTTGACGACGAGCATGAAGATCTCCGCGTTTACCTAAAGTGATCATTTTTTCCACTACAGAACGAAGTTCTTTTGCACGAGTTTCTGTCGTTTGGATACGCTCGTTGATAATTAAATCAGTAGCTAAGTCACGTAACATAGCTTTACGTTGCGCACTTGTACGGCCTAATTTTCTGTATGCCATTCGTAGTTCCCTCCTTTGTTGATGGGTTTAAATCCTCAGTCGTCTTTACGTAAACCTAAACCTAATTCCTCAAGTTTATGTTTAACTTCTTCTAAGGATTTACGTCCTAAGTTACGAACTTTCATCATATCTTCTTCTGTTTTGTTCGCAAGCTCTTGTACAGTATTAATTCCTGCACGTTTTAGGCAATTATAAGAACGAACAGAAAGATCTAGTTCTTCGATAGTCATCTCAAGAACTTTCTCTTTTTGATCTTCTTCCTTCTCGACCATAATCTCAGCATTTTGTGCTTCATCAGTTAAACCAACAAAGATATTTAAATGCTCAGTTAAGATTTTGGCACCTAAAGAGATAGCTTCTTTTGGCCCGATGCTTCCATCCGTCCATACATCAAGCGTAAGCTTATCATAATTAGCCACTTGTCCGACACGTGTCTTTTCCACTTGGTAAGTTACACGTGATACTGGAGTATAAATAGAATCAATAGGAATTACTCCTATTGGTTGATCTTCGCTTTTATTTGCATCAGCTGGCGTATACCCACGGCCACGCTTTGCAGTTAAACGCATGCGGAAATGCGCATTTTTTGCTAACGTCGCAATGTGTAAATCTGGATTTAAGATTTCTACATCACTATCGTGAGTAATATCAGCAGCTGTGACAATACCTTCGCCCTGTACATCGATTTCCAACGTCTTCTCTTCTTCAGAGTAGATTTTAAGAGCTAACTTTTTCAAGTTTAAGATGATCGTCGTAACGTCCTCTACTACGCCCTCAACTGTTGAAAATTCGTGTAAAACACCATCGATTTGGATGGCAGTTACAGCGGCACCAGGGAGTGAGGATAAAAGAATACGACGTAAGGAGTTACCCAAAGTAGTACCATATCCACGCTCAAGCGGTTCAATCACGAATTTGCCATACTTAGCATCTTCGTTAAGTTCAACCGTTTCGATTTTCGGTTTTTCGATTTCAATCATTAACTAAACCCTCCTTCAAAACGTCGAAACCCCGGTTAAACAAAGGACAAACCCCTGTTTAACCGAAAGTCCCCCTTAGGCAGTTCCCGATTGTGCACAACAAGCGATGTTTCTGTACGAAATTTCTCGATAATGCATCATATCCATTATAGACAAAAGGGAAAATTCTATACAGAAAAATTACACACGACGACGTTTTGGTGGACGACATCCATTATGAGGAACTGGAGTAACATCTCTAATTGCTGTTACTTCTAGACCTGCAGCTTGAAGAGCACGAATTGCAGCTTCACGACCAGCACCAGGACCTTTAACAGTAACCTCTAAAGTTTTTAAACCGTGCTCCATTGCAACTTTAGCAGCAGCTTCAGCAGCCATTTGTGCAGCGAATGGAGTAGATTTACGAGATCCACGGAAACCAAGTGCACCAGCACTAGACCAAGAAAGTGCGTTACCGTGAGTATCTGTAAGTGTTACGATTGTGTTGTTGAAAGTAGAACGAATATGAGCTATACCAGCTTCAATATTCTTTTTCACACGTTTTTTACGAGTGTTTGTTTTACGTGCCATTGTTAGTTCAACCTCCTTTACTTATTATTTCTTTTTATTTGCTACTGTACGACGTGGACCTTTACGTGTACGAGCATTGTTTTTAGAATTTTGACCACGAACTGGTAAGCCACGACGGTGACGAAGACCACGGTAAGAACCGATCTCCATTAGACGTTTAATGTTAAGAGATACTTCACGACGAAGGTCTCCCTCAACTTTAATACGATCGATGATATCACGGATACGTCCTAATTCGTCTTCCGTTAGATCACGAACTCGTGTTTCTGAAGAAATACCAGCTTCAGTAAGAATTTTTTCAGCAGTTGTGCGACCAATGCCGAATACGTAAGTTAAAGAAATAACAACGCGCTTGTCACGAGGAATATCTACACCTGCGATACGTGCCATTCCGAATGCACCTCCTTCTGATTAACCTTGTTTTTGTTTATGTTTAGGGTTTTCACAAATAACCATTACTTTTCCACGTCTACGAATAACTTTACATTTTTCGCAGATTGGTTTAACTGACGGTCTTACTTTCATGTCTCGAACCTCCTTAAAGATTACGGAGTGCTATATTATTTAAAACGGTACGTAATACGACCACGATTTAAATCGTACGGAGATAATTCTACCGTAACTTTGTCTCCTGGTAAAATACGAATGAAGTTCATACGGATTTTACCAGAAACGTGAGCCAATACGACATGCCCATTCTCTAATTCTACTTTGAACATAGCATTTGGCAACGTTTCAAGAACGGTACCTTCGACTTCAATTACATCATCTTTAGCCATTCAATAGTTCTCCCTTCTTCAAATCAGTAACATTTTACACTGCTCTGAAATACCGGAGAGCCAGCTACTTATAAAGTGGTAAGGATTTCGTATCCTGCTTCTGTAAGAGCAATCGTGTGCTCAAAGTGGGCACACCATTTACCATCTACCGTTACCACTGTCCAGTCATCAGATAGTGTTTTTACATATCGTCTTCCTTGATTCACCATCGGCTCGACACAGATGACCATTCCCGGCTTTAATCTAGGACCTCTATTTGGTGGACCATAGTGCGGGATTTGAGGGTCCTCATGTAAGTCTTGCCCGATTCCGTGACCAACATACTCCCTAACGATCGAGAATCCATTCTCTTCAGCATGGGTTTGAACCGCATGTGAGATATTTGATAATCTTTCGCCTGGTTTTACTTGTTCTAGACCAAGATACAACGATTTTTCTGTGACATCAAGTAGCTTTTGAACAGATTCAGAAATGTTTCCAACTGGATACGTCCATGCAGAATCTCCATGGTACCCATTGTATTTTGCACCAATATCGATACTGATGATATCGCCCTCTTCGAGCTTACGCTTCCCTGGAATCCCGTGTACAAGCTCTTCATTTACAGAAGCACATATGCTCCCCGGAAATCCGTTGTATCCTTTAAAAGATGGCGTAGCACCATATTTTCGAATCGTCTTTTCCGCTATTTGATCGAGCTCTTTCGTTGTAATTCCTGGAGTAATATGCTGTTTCAACTCTTGATGAGTTAAAGCAACGATCCTGCCAGCTTCTCGCATGATTTCTATCTCGCGAGGAGTTTTGCAGATGATCATTACGCTAAGCCTCCGATGAGAACATCGATATCAGCAAATACTTTATTGATATCTTGCTCACCATTAATGCTTTGTAAGTAACCAAGCTCCTCGTAGAAATCAAGCAAAGGTTTTGTTTGCTTAATATTTACATCTAAACGATTTGCTACAGTTTCTTCATTGTCATCAGAGCGTTGATATAATTCGCCACCACATTTATCGCACACGTCAGCTTTTGCTGGTGGATTGAATTCTAAGTGGTAAGTCGCACCGCACTCTTTACAAATGCGACGGCCTGTAAGGCGTTTTAATAACAACCCTGAATCCACATTAATGTTTAAAACATAGTCGATTTTTTTGCCAAGATCTTTCATAATCTCTTCAAGAGCTGATGCTTGTGCAACAGTTCGTGGGAAACCATCTAGTAAGAATCCTTTAATACAGTCTTCTTGACTTAAACGTTCACGAACAATTCCGATTGTAACTTCATCTGGAACAAGCGCACCTTTATCAATAAAAGATTTCGCTTGTAAACCAAGTTCAGTTTCAGCCTTCATAGCTGCACGGAACATATCTCCTGTTGAGATGTGAGGGATGTTATACTTGGCAACAATCTGTTCGGCTTGTGTACCTTTACCAGCACCAGGAAGCCCCATTAAAATTAAGTTCATCCTTGTTCCCCCTCAGTACATGAGCATGTAGGGAAGATAATTCTTCCCACTTACTCACTGCTTGATAAACCCTTTGTAATGGCGTTTTACTAATTGGCTTTCTAGCTGCTTCATTGTTTCTAAAGCAACGCCGACAACGATTAACATACTCGTTCCGCCAATCTGTGCAGATGGAGGAAGATTTCCCAATTTCGTAAAGATAACTGGTAGAATTGCAATCGCTGCTAGGAAAATTGATCCCACAAAGGTCAAACGATACAAGATTTTTGTTAGATATTGTTCTGTATTCTTACCCGGACGAATACCTGGAACATATCCACCTTGCTTGTTTAGATTTTCTGACATTTGCTCTGGATTAACCTGAACAAATGCATAGAAATATGTGAAGGCTACAATGAGCGCAACATATATGATCATTCCCACTGGGTGAGAATAGTTAAAGTTTGCAATAATCCACTGCGATACATCATGTTTCGGGAAGAACTGTGCAATAGTTGGAGGCGTAATTAAGAATGAAACAGCAAAAATGACTGGAATAACACCCGCACTATTTACCTTAAGCGGTAAATGTGTGTTTTGTGCTCCAGCATGATTCCCATTCCCTCCTGTTACACGCTTCGCATATTGAATTGGGATCTTTCTAACAGCCTGTTGAATGAAAATAACACCAACAATAACCGCTAGCACAGCTAGTAAAATCAATGCAACTTTAACGATACTCATGAACAATTGATCTCCGATATTTTGAAACTGTTGTTGATACACTTGAGATATAACACTTGGGATCGCTGCGGCAATACCACCAAAGATAAGGATGGAAATACCATTACCTACACCTTTAGCTGTAATCTGTTCACCTAACCACATTAAAAATGCAGTACCAGCAGTCAGTACCGTAGCAATGTATAAATAAGTGCTCCAACCTGGATTCAAAATTAATTGTCCACCTACCATACCGTTAAAACCGATTGACATACCAAACCCCTGAATAAACGCAAGAACAATTGTAAAGTAACGCGTGAATTGCGTTAGTTTACGACGGCCCATTTCACCTTGCTTCGACCATTCCGAAAATTTAGGAACAACATCCATCTGCAATAATTGCACGATGATGGATGCTGTAATATACGGCATGATTCCCATCGCGAAGATGGAGAAGTTTTTCAAGGCGCCACCGCCAAATGTATTTAGGATACCTAAAGCATTTAATTGGTCTTGTGCTTTCAGTACGTCTCCATTTGTAAATGGCACTGGGATAAACGTGCCAATCCTGAATACGACTAACATCGCTAAAGTGAATAATATTTTACGTCTTATCTCAGCAACGCGCATAAAGTTGGAGATTGTACGAAACATTAGATCACCTCAACTGATCCGCCAGCTGCTTCAATTGCTTCTTTAGCACTTGAAGAGAACTTGTGCGCTTTAACAGTTAATTTTTTCTCTACTGCTCCGCTTGCAAGAATTTTAACACCGTCGTTTAATTTGCTGATAACGCCAGTTTCCAGCAATAATTCAGGTGTTACTTCTGTACCATCTTCAAAACGATTTAACGTTGATAAGTTTACAATAGTAAACTCTTTACGGTTAATGTTTGTGAAGCCGCGTTTTGGTAAACGACGGAATAATGGAGTTTGACCACCTTCGAAGCCAAGACGAACACCGCCGCCAGAACGTGCGTTTTGTCCTTTATGACCTTTACCAGCAGTTTTACCGTTACCAGAACCGATACCACGACCGACACGGTTACGTACTTTACGAGAACCTTCTGCAGGTTTTAATTCATGAAGTTTCATTCCCAGGCACCTCCTTATATTAATGAGTTATCCTTAAGCTTCTTTTACAGTTATAAGGTGAGAAACTTTGTTGATCATACCAAGAATAGCAGGAGTTTCTTCCTTAACTACAGTTGAATTCAACTTTTTAAGACCTAAAGCTTCTACCGTCGCACGTTGATCTTGTGGACGACCAATTACACTACGAGTGAGGGTAATTTCTAACTTTTTCGCCATTTGTTTTCCCTCCTTAACCTAGTAGCTCTTCTACAGATTTACCGCGTAATTTTGCAACATCTTCAGCGCGCTTAAGTTCGCTTAATCCGTTCACAGTAGCGCGAATCATGTTGATTGGTGTGTTAGAACCAAGAGATTTCGAAAGAATATCTTGTACACCAGCTAATTCAAGTACCGCACGAACAGGTCCACCAGCAATAACACCAGTACCTTCAGCAGCAGGTTTTAAGAATACTTCACCAGCTCCAAAATGACCGTTGATTGTGTGTGGAATTGTTGTACCAACTAATGGTACAGCGATTAAGTTTTTCTTAGCGTCTTCGATAGCTTTGCGAATTGCGTCTGGTACCTCTTGTGCTTTACCAGTACCGAATCCAACATGACCGTTTTTATCGCCAACTACAACTAGTGCAGCAAAGCGGAAACGACGACCACCCTTAACAACTTTCGCGACACGATTTATCGTAACTACACGTTCTTCAAGTTCTAATTTACTTGGGTCAATGCGATGCATCAATTTTCCCTCCTTTGACCATTAAAATTGTAATCCAGCCTCACGAGCAGCTTCAGCTAGAGCTTTAACACGGCCATGGTATAAGTAACCACCGCGATCAAATACTACTTCTTTAACGCCTTTCTCTACAGCACGCTTAGCAACTGATTCTCCAACTTTCGTAGCAGCTTCAGTATTGCTAGTACCGTTAAGAGCAAGGTCTTTATCAAGAGTAGATGCACTTACTAACGTTACACCATTTACATCATCAATAACTTGAGCGTAAATATGTTGGTTAGAACGGAACACGTTTAAACGTGGACGTTCTGCAGTACCAGTAAGTTTAGCACGTACACGCGCATGTCTTTTCTTACGAGTCGCATTTTTATCAGCTTTAGTGATCATTCTTGTCACTCCTTTCTCTCACCTAACGGGTTTACTTAGCAGTTTTACCTTCTTTACGACGAACAACTTCGCCTTCGTAACGAATACCTTTACCTTTATATGGCTCAGGAGCACGTACAGCACGGATGTTAGCAGCAAATTCGCCAACACGTTGCTTGTCGATACCTTTAATTACGATTTTAGTTGGTGCAGGTACTTCAACTTCAAGACCTGCTTCCGGAGTCATTTCTACTGGATGAGAATAACCTACGCTTAATACAAGTTTATCTCCTTGTTTTTGAGCACGGTAACCAACACCGACTAATTCAAGTCCGCGTGCGAAACCTGCAGTTACACCTTCAACCATGTTTCCGATTAAAGCACGAGTTGTACCGTGTAATGCACGGTGTTCCTTCTGTTCAGATGGACGCTCAACTGTTAGTGTATTTTCTTCAATTTTGATAGACATATCAGCATTGAATGTACGAGTTAATTCACCTTTAGGGCCTTTTACTGTTACAGTATTGTCTTCTGCAATTGTAATAGTAACACCTGCAGGGATTTCAAGAATCTTTTTACCAATACGAGACATGTGGTCACACCTCCGTTCGTTTTAAATATATATTACCAAACGTATGCTACTACTTCTCCACCAGTTTGTAATTGACGAGCGTCTTTGTCTGTCATTACTCCCTTAGATGTAGAAACAAGAGCGATACCTAATCCGTTAAGTACACGTGGTACTTCATCAGCTTTAGCGTAAACGCGTAAGCCAGGTTTACTGATACGTTTTAATCCAGTGATTACACGTTCATTGTTTGCACCATATTTCAGGAAAATACGAAGGATACCTTGTTTGTTATCCTCGATGTATTCTACATCACGAATGAAACCTTCACGTTTTAAAAGTTCAGCGATCTCTTTTTTGATTTTAGAAGCAGGAACCTCTAATTTCTCATGACGTACCATGTTCGCATTACGGATGCGAGTAAGCATGTCTGCAATTGGATCTGTCATCACCATGTGTTTTACCTCCTTCCCATTTGTGGGTTTTACCAACTAGCTTTTTTAACACCAGGAATTTGACCTTTATATGCAAGTTCACGGAAACAAATACGGCAAAGTTTAAATTTGCGGTATACAGAATGCGGACGGCCGCAGCGTTCGCAACGTGTATACTCTTGTACTTTAAACTTAGGAGTACGCTTTTGTTTCGCGATCATAGATTTTTTAGCCACGTTTTCGCCTCCTCTACTTAGCGTTGGCTTCCATTATTTTTGGAATGGCATACCGAATTGTGTTAAAAGTTCACGAGCTTCTTCATCAGTTTTCGCTGTAGTAACGATTACGATGTCCATACCGCGGACTTTACTTACTTTATCATAATCAATCTCAGGGAAAATTAGTTGCTCTTTAACACCTAATGTGTAGTTCCCACGACCATCGAATGATTTCTTAGAAACACCACGGAAATCACGTACACGTGGTAAAGAAACTGATACTAATTTGTCGAAGAACTCATACATTTGTTGTCCGCGTAAAGTTACTTTCGCACCGATTGGCATACCTTCACGAAGACGGAAACCAGCGATTGATTTTTTAGCGCGAGTTACAACAGGTTTTTGACCTGCGATTTGAGTTAATTCTTCTACTGCATTGTCTAAAGCTTTTGAGTTAGATACCGCGTCACCAACACCAGTGTTGATTACGATCTTTTCGATTTTCGGTACTTCCATCACAGATTTATAGTTAAACTTGCTCATTAGAGCAGGAGTAATTTCCTTTTGGAACTTCTCTTTAAGGCGATTCAATGAAGTGACCTCCTTTCTTAAGAAAATTATTTATCTAATAATTCACCAGATTTTTTTGCAATACGAACTTTTTTACCATCTTCTACTTTGAAGCCTACGCGAGTAGGTTCGCCTGTTTTCGGATCTAAAATCATAACATTAGAAACGTGAATAGGTGCTTCTTTCGTAATAATTCCACCTTGTGGATTTAATTGAGATGGCTTAGAGTGCTTCTTAACGATATTGACACCCTCAACGATAACACGGTTTTGCTTTGGGAAAGCCACAAGGATAACACCTTGTTTTCCTTTGTCTTTACCAGTGATTACCTGTACTTTATCACCTTTTTTTACATGCATCTTAATTCTGCACCTCCTTAGCAAGGCAATACCTTAAATTATAGAACTTCTGGAGCTAAAGAAACGATCTTCATGAAGTTGCTATCACGTAATTCACGAGCTACTGGTCCGAAGATACGAGTACCACGTGGGCTCTTATCGTCTTTAATGATAACCGCTGCGTTTTCATCAAATTTGATATAAGAACCGTCCGGACGACGAGCTCCGCTCTTCGTACGTACCACTACTGCCTTAACAACGTCACCTTTTTTAACAACGCCACCTGGTGTTGCTTGTTTTACCGTAGCAACGATAATATCACCAATGTTAGCATATTTACGACCAGAGCCGCCTAATACTTTAATTGTTAAAAGTTCACGTGCACCAGAGTTGTCAGCAACTTTCAAACGAGATTCTTGTTGGATCATGTTATGAAACCTCCCTTCGGACTAAAAATTCCGATTCGTCTATTTAGATAATAACCGCTTCTTCAACGATTTCAACTAAACGGAAACGCTTAGTAGCAGAAAGCGGGCGAGTTTCCATGATTTTAACGATATCGCCAAGTTTCGCTTGGTTTTGCTCATCATGGGCTTTGTACTTTTTAGAATACTTAACACGTTTTCCGTACAAGGAATGAGTTTTGTAAGTTTCAACTAAAACTGTAATCGTTTTGTCCATTTTATCAGACACAACACGACCAGTATAAACTTTGCGTTGGTTACGTTCGCTCACTATGCAAACCTCCCCTCAATTTATCGATTAATTCCGATCTCTCTTTCACGAACTACAGTTTTCATGCGAGCAATCGCTTTACGCACTTCACGGATGCGAGTTGGATTCTCTAATTGTCCTGTAGCAAGTTGGAAGCGAAGATTGAACAATTCTTCCTTTAAAGCTTTAACTTTTGTTTCGATTTCGGCAGTGGTTAATTCACGAATATCATTAGTTTTCATTAGATTCACCACCATTTTCTTCACGTTTTACGAATTTACATTTCACAGGTAACTTGTGAGCTGCAAGACGTAATGCTTCGCGTGCTACCTCTTCAGATACACCCGCGATTTCGAACATAATTTTCCCAGGTTTTACTACTGCTACCCAGCCTTCTGGTGCCCCTTTACCGGAACCCATACGTACTTCTAGAGGTTTTGCAGTGTAAGGCTTAGAAGGGAAAATTTTAATCCATACTTTACCGCCACGTTTCATGTAACGAGTCATTGCACGACGAGCAGCTTCGATTTGACGGTTTGTAATCCATGAAGCAGCTTGTGCTTGTAAACCGAATTCACCGAAAGCAATTTCAGTTCCACCTTTTGCACGACCACGCATTTTACCACGATGCTCTCTACGATATTTTACGCGTTTTGGCATTAACATATTATTTTCCTCCTTCCTCAGAAGCTTTCTTTTTTGTAGGAAGGACTTCTCCACGGTAGATCCATACTTTTACGCCTAATTTACCGTATGTTGTATCAGCTTCAACTGCTGCATAGTCAATATCAGCGCGAAGTGTATGAAGTGGAACAGTTCCTTCACTGTAAGATTCTGCACGAGCGATATCAGCTCCGCCAAGACGACCAGAAACCTGTGTTTTAATACCTTTAGCACCTGCACGCATAGCACGTTGAATAACTTGCTTTTGTGCACGACGGAATGATACACGGTTTTCTAATTGACGAGCGATGTTTTCGCCTACTAATTTAGCGTTAAGATCAGCTCTCTTAACTTCTAAAATGTTGATGTGTACACGCTTGCCTGTTAATTGGTTAAGAGCTTTACGAAGTGCTTCAACTTCAGTACCACCTTTACCAATTACCATACCAGGTTTTGCAGTGTGAATTGTAACATTTACACGATTTGCTGCACGTTCGATTTCTACTTTAGCAACAGCAGAATCTTTTAAGCGTACAGTAATGTACTCACGGATTTTGATGTCTTCATGTAATAATGTAGCGTAATCTTTCTCAGCGAACCAACGAGATTCCCAGTCACGGATAACACCGACACGAAGACCAATTGGATTAACCTTCTGACCCATCGATTATCCCTCCTTCTTTTCTGATACCACAACTGTGATGTGGCTTGTGCGTTTGTTAATTTGGCTTGCACGACCCATTGCACGTGGACGGAAACGTTTCAACGTTGGACCTTCGTCAACGAAGACTTTTTCAACAACTAGGTTGTTAATATCCATCTCATAATTGTGCTCTGCATTTGCGATTGCAGATTTTAAAACTTTTTCTACAACTGGAGAAGCAGTTTTTGGTGTGTGGTTAAGGATAGCAATCGCTTCACCCACTTGCTTACCTCGGATTAAGTCTACTACTAAACGAACTTTACGAGGAGCAATACGAACTGTTCTCGCTACTGCTTTAGCTTGCATTGAAGTGCCTCCTCTCATTATCTTCTAGTTTTCTTATCGTCAGCAAGGTGACCTTTATACGTACGAGTTGGTGCGAATTCACCTAACTTATGGCCAACCATATCCTCAGTGATGTACACAGGTACGTGTTTACGACCATCATATACAGCGATTGTGTGTCCGATGAACTGAGGGAAGATAGTTGAACGGCGAGACCAAGTTTTAACAACTTGTTTTTGCTCAGATGCAACTAATTTTTCCATTTTGCTCATTAAGTGATCATCGACAAATGGTCCTTTTTTTAAGCTACGAGCCATTTTGGTGCCTCCCTTCGTGATTGGCGTACGGTTCTTGAAATGAACCGTACTACAATCCCATTATTTTTTACGACGACGAACGATAAATTTATCAGACGCTTTGTTTTTCTTACGAGTCTTGAATCCAAGAGTTGGTTTACCCCATGGAGACATTGGAGACTTACGTCCGATTGGAGAACGTCCTTCACCACCACCGTGTGGGTGATCAACCGGGTTCATTACAGAACCACGAACTGTTGGGCGTTTACCTAACCAGCGAGAGCGACCAGCTTTACCGATTTTAATAAGTTCGTGTTGTTCGTTACCTACTTGACCAATTGAAGCGCGACAAGCAGATAATACTAAACGTACTTCACCAGAAGTTAAACGTACAAGTACGTATTTACCTTCTTTACCAAGTACTTGAGCAGATGTACCAGCAGAACGAACTAATTGTCCGCCACGACCAGGCTTAAGCTCGATGTTATGAACAACAGTACCTACTGGAATGTTGATTAATGGTAATGCGTTACCGATTTTGATGTCAGCCTCTGGGCCAGACATAACTTCCATACCTACTTCTAAAGTTTTAGGAGCAAGAATGTAACGTTTTTCACCGTCAACGTAGTTAATTAATGCAATATTCGCAGAGCGGTTTGGATCGTATTCGATCGTAGCAACGCGTCCTGGAATTCCATCTTTGTTACGCTTAAAGTCGATGATACGGTATTGACGCTTATGTCCGCCACCTTGATGACGTACAGTAATTTTACCTTGGTTATTACGACCAGCCTTTTTGCTTAAAGGAGCAAGTAAAGACTTTTCCGGTCTGTCAGTCGTGATTTCAGCGAAATCATTCGTAGTCATGTTACGACGACCGTTAGTAGTTGGATTATACTTTTTAATTCCCATCTCAATTTCCCTCCTTCTTTAGTAAGAATTAAACGCCTTGGAAGATTTCGATTTCTTTGCTGTCAGCAGTTAGCTTAACGATTGCTTTACGACGACGGCTAGTAAAACCAGCGTGACGACCAACGCGTTTTGCTTTCGGCTTGTAGTTCATGATGTTTACTTTGTCTACATTAACACCAAAGATCGCTTCTACAGCGTCTTTAACTTCTGTTTTATTAGATTTAACGTCCACGTCGAACGTGTATTTTTTTTCAGCCATCATTTCCATAGAACGTTCAGTGATAACTGGGCGCTTAATGATATCACGAGGATCTCTCATTATGCAAGCACCTCCTCTACTTTTTCCACTGCCGCTTTTGTCATGATTAGCTTATCATGATGAAGCACATCTAGCACGTTTACGCCATCAGCAGTGATTACTGTTACTCCAGGGATATTGCGAGCAGATAACTCTACAGATTCGTTTGCATCAGCAGTTACGATAAGAGCTTTCTTCTCAACAGTTAATCCTTTAAGTACTGCTACCATGTCTTTTGTTTTTGGTGCATTTAACACTAGGTCTTCAAGAACTACAATGTTGTTCTCAACTACTTTAGTAGCTAATGCAGATTTGATTGCTAAACGACGAACTTTCTTAGGAAGTTTGTACGCATAGCTTCTTGGTGTAGGTCCGAATACCGTACCACCACCACGCCATTGAGGAGAGCGGATAGAACCTTGACGAGCACGTCCAGTTCCTTTTTGACGCCATGGTTTACGACCACCACCGCGAACTTCAGAGCGAGTTTTTACTTTGTGTGTACCTTGACGTAAAGACGCACGTTGCATCATTACAGCTTCGAAAAGTACAGCTTCATTTGGTTCGATACCGAAAATAGCTTCAGCTAATTCGATTTCACCAACCTGTGAACCAGTTTGGTTATATACAGTAACTTTTGGCATTGGAATTCCTCCTTCCTATTGTGAATTATTTGCTAACCTTCACAGCGCCTTGAACAACTACAAGAGATTTCTTAGCACCTGGAACGTTACCTTTTACTAGTAATAAGTTGCGCTCAGTGTCAACTTGAACGATTTCTAAGTTTTGGATAGTAACTTGGTCTCCACCCATACGTCCAGCAAGTTTTTTGCCTTTGAATACACGGTTCGGAGCAACTGGGCCCATTGAACCTGGACGACGGTGATAGCGAGAACCATGAGACATAGGTCCGCGAGATTGTCCGTGGCGTTTAATTACACCTTGGAAACCTTTACCTTTAGAAATTCCTGTTACGTCAACGATTTCACCTGCAGCGAAAACTTCAACTTTTACCTCTTGACCAACCTCTAATCCGTCCACGTCTGCATCGCGGATTTCGCGAATGAAGCGCTTAGGAGTTGTAGATGCTTTAGCAGTGTGGCCTTGTTCAGGTTTGTTAGTTAACTTTTCACGTTTGTCTTCAAATCCTAACTGGATTGCATTGTAGCCATCAGTTTCAGTTGTTTTCTTTTGAAGAACAACGTTTGGATTAGCAGCGATTACCGTTACTGGGATTAACTCACCGTTCTCAGCAAATACTTGAGTCATACCGATCTTTCTTCCTAAGATTCCTTTGGTCATGAGTTACACCTCCTACATTTTTAAGTTATATAAATTATAGTTTGATTTCGATATCTACACCAGATGGTAAGTCTAAACGCATTAATGAATCTACTGTTTGTGGAGTAGGACTCACGATATCGATTAAACGTTTGTGTGTGCGCATTTCGAATTGCTCACGAGAATCTTTGTACTTATGAACAGCACGAAGAATTGTGTAAATAGTCTTCTCAGTTGGTAATGGGATCGGACCAGAAACTGTTGCCCCAGAACGCTTAGCTGTTTCTACAATTTTCTCAGCTGATTGATCAAGAATACGGTGATCATAAGCTTTTAAACGGATACGAATTTTTTCTTTTGCCATTATTTTCCCTCCTTCGTTCGCCTATTTCTAAAATAGACCTTCTCCATGGAAATTTCCCCACACCATGCCATGGCAAAGCGGCCGGGTGTGTCAGCAACCTTCCACTTCATCGCAGTCAAAGACCAACATTGTCTATTATACAATGTTATTCGTCTAGATGCAAGCATCTTTTTGTTTGCATCTGCTTTTCTCTACTTTTGCTATTATACATGGCACTTTAAAGAATATCAAGTTTTCATCTAACAGAATTCATTTTACAGTTTTTGGGTTTTTAGTTTGTTGAATTTATATTATTATAGAAGAAACTCGTCAAAACATAAATAAAATGATCTCATTCATTATATAAACACAAACAAAAAACCCAAGGGAAGATCCCTTGGGTTTTATATATCAGTTAAGATTACTCAACGATAGTTGCAACTACACCGTAACCTACTGTACGTCCACCTTCACGAATAGAGAATTTAGTTCCCTCTTCGATAGCGATTGGAGCGATAAGTTCGATAGTCATTTCGATGTTGTCACCAGGCATTACCATTTCAGTACCTTCTGGTAATTGGATGATACCAGTTACGTCAGTTGTACGGAAGTAGAACTGTGGACGGTAGTTAGCGAAGAATGGAGTATGACGTCCACCTTCTTCTTTAGATAATACGAAAACCTCAGCTTTGAATTTAGCGTGTGCTTTTACAGAGCCAGTTTTAGCAAGAACTTGTCCACGTTGGATGTCTTCACGAGCAACCCCACGAAGTAGAGCACCGATGTTGTCTCCAGCTTGAGCTTGGTCAAGAAGTTTACGGAACATTTCTACACCAGTTACAGTTGTAGAAGCATTCTCTTCAGCAAGACCGATAATTTCTACTACGTCACCAACTTTAACGATTCCGCGCTCAACACGACCAGTTGCAACTGTACCACGACCTGTGATAGAGAATACATCCTCGATAGGCATTAAGAATGGTTTGTCAGTTTCACGTTCTGGAGTTGGGATGTAAGCATCAACTTCAGTCATTAATTCGATGATTTTTTCTTCCCACTCAGCTTCTCCTTGAAGAGCTTTAAGAGCAGAACCTTTAATTACAGGAATATCGTCGCCTGGGAATCCGTATTCAGATAATAGGTCGCGAACTTCCATTTCAACTAATTCTAATAATTCTTCGTCGTCTACCATGTCGCATTTGTTTAAGAATACAACGATGTAAGGAACACCTACTTGACGAGAAAGAAGGATGTGCTCACGTGTTTGAGGCATTGGGCCATCAGCAGCAGATACTACTAAGATACCGCCGTCCATTTGAGCAGCACCAGTGATCATGTTTTTAACATAGTCAGCGTGACCTGGGCAGTCAACGTGTGCATAGTGACGAGTTTCAGTTTCGTACTCAACGTGTGCAGTTGAGATTGTGATTCCGCGCTCTCTTTCTTCTGGAGCAGCGTCGATTTGATCGTATCCGCGTGCTTCAGCACCACCAGCTTTTGCAAGAACTGTAGTGATCGCAGCAGTTAATGTAGTTTTACCATGGTCAACGTGGCCGATTGTACCGATGTTAACATGGGGTTTAGAACGTTCGAATTTAGCTTTAGCCATTCTAAATTCCTCCTTAGTTTATATAGGTTATTTTATATTTAGACTAGAAAGCGAGACATAAGCCTCACTTTCTAAGCTTACATAAGTAGTTATACTTGAACAATCGATAAAAATCAATTATTCACCTTTATTTTTTTTAATAATTTCTTCTGAAACAGACTTCGGTACTTCTTCATAATGATCAAATGTCATTGAGAATGTTCCGCGTCCTTGAGTGTTAGAACGTAATGACGTTGCATAACCGAACATTTCAGAAAGTGGAACCATAGCGCGAACAACTTGTGCGTTACCGCGAGCTTCCATACCTTCTACACGTCCACGACGAGATGTTACGTCACCCATAATGTCACCCATGTACTCTTCAGGAATTACAACTTCAACTTTCATCATTGGCTCAAGAATTACTGGGCTACATTTAGAAACCGCAGCTTTAAGCGCCATAGATGCAGCGATTTTGAACGCCATCTCAGATGAATCGACATCATGGTAAGATCCGTCAACTAATGCAGCTTTAATGTCAACTAGTGGATAACCAGCTAGTACACCATTTTTAAGTGCATCTTCAAGACCTGCTCCAACAGCTGGGATGTATTCACGTGGAACTACACCACCGACGATCTTGTTTTGGAATTCGAATCCTTTACCTTCTTCATTAGGTTCAAACTCAATCCAAACGTGACCGAATTGTCCACGACCACCAGATTGACGAGCGAACTTACCTTCAACTTTCGCAGCAGCGCGGAAAGTCTCACGGTATGCTACCTGAGGAGCACCAACGTTTGCTTCCACTTTGAATTCACGACGCATACGGTCAACGATGATATCAAGGTGAAGTTCACCCATACCAGCGATGATTGTTTGGCCAGTTTCTTGGTCAGTGTGAGCACGGAATGTTGGATCTTCTTCAGAAAGCTTAGATAATGCTGTACCCATTTTATCTTGGTCAGCTTTAGATTTTGGTTCGATAGCTACAGAGATAACTGGTTCTGGGAATTCCATAGACTCAAGGATAACAAGGCTCTTCTCGTCACAAAGAGTATCACCAGTAGTAGTATCTTTTAAACCTACAGCAGCAGCGATATCACCAGCGTAAACTGTTGAAATCTCTTCACGGCTGTTAGCGTGCATTTGTAGGATACGACCTACACGCTCACGCTTACCTTTAGTTGAGTTTTTCACGTATGATCCAGAGTTTAACACACCAGAATACACACGGAAGAACGTTAACTTACCAACATAAGGGTCAGTCATGATTTTGAATGCTAGAGCTGCGAATGGTTCTTCATCGCTAGACTTACGTTCTACAGCTTCATCTGTATCCGGAAGAGTACCTTTAATAGCAGGTACATCTAATGGAGATGGTAAGTAGTCAATAACTGCGTCTAACAGAATTTGAACACCTTTATTTTTGAATGCAGAACCACAGATTACTGGGAAGAATTCAACAGAAGTTGTAGCCTTACGGATACCAGCTTTAAGCTCTTCTATAGTGATTTCTTCACCTTCTAGGTACTTCATCATCATTTCTTCATCAAGCTCAGCTACCGCTTCAATAAGTTTTCCACGGTATTCTTCAGCTAGTTCTTTGTGCTCTTCAGGAATTTCAACACGCTCGATGTCTGTTCCTAAATCGTTACTGTACATGTAAGCACACTCTTCAACAAGGTCAATGATACCATTGAACTCGTCTTCAGCACCGATTGGTAACTGAATTGGATGTGCGTTTGCTTGTAAACGATCGTGGATTGTTCCTACAGAGTATAAGAAATCTGCACCGATCTTATCCATTTTGTTAACGAATACGATACGAGGTACGCCATAAGTAGTAGCCTGACGCCAAACAGTTTCTGTTTGTGGTTCTACACCAGATTGTGCATCAAGTACTGCTACCGCGCCATCAAGTACGCGTAAAGAACGTTCTACTTCTACTGTGAAATCTACGTGTCCTGGAGTGTCAATGATATTTACACGGTGACCCTTCCATTGTGCTGTAGTTGCAGCAGAAGTAATTGTGATACCACGTTCTTGCTCTTGCTCCATCCAGTCCATCTGAGATGCACCTTCATGAGTTTCACCGATTTTATGAATACGTCCTGTGTAATACAGAATACGCTCAGTTGCTGTTGTTTTACCAGCATCGATGTGAGCCATGATACCAATATTACGAGTGTTTTCTAAAGAGAACTCTCTTGTCATTTGGTGTCTTGCTCCTTCCATATATGGATTGGATTATTTTATTTTAAGTAGCAAAAAAGCCACTTTATATTGTTACATATGCCAGTGTCCAGTACCCTCATTATGTAAAACGAGCGCCCAACGAAAGGGAGAGGCATTCTCCCTCTCCACACTTCCATAAGCGACAAATAAAGCGGTTTATGCTTACATTTATTTTACGTTGAATCCTACCAACGGTAATGAGCAAATGCTTTGTTAGCTTCTGCCATTTTATGAGTGTCTTCACGTTTCTTAACAGATGCACCAGCGTTGTTAGCTGCATCTAAGATTTCGTAAGCTAGACGCTCTTCCATAGTTTTTTCACCACGAAGACGAGCATAGTTTACTAACCAGCGAAGACCTAAAGTTGTACGGCGTTCTGGACGAACCTCAACTGGAACTTGGTAGTTAGCACCACCAACACGACGAGCGCGTACTTCAAGAACAGGCATGATGTTCTTAAGAGCTTGCTCGAATACTTCCATAGGTTCTTTATCTGAACGTTCACGAACGATATCGAAAGCGTTATAAAGAATTGTTTGAGATTTACCTTTTTTACCGTCAACCATCATTTTGTTGATTAGGCGTGTTACAAGTTTAGAATTGTACATTGGATCTGGTAACACGTCACGTTTCGCAACAGGTCCTTTACGAGGCATATTGAGTTCCTCCTTTCATTATAAGTTTATTATTTTTTAGCAGGTTTTGGTCGCTTAGTACCATATTTAGAACGTCCTTGCATACGTTTGTCAACACCAGCTGTATCAAGCGCACCACGAACGATGTGGTAACGTACCCCCGGTAAATCCTTTACTCGACCACCGCGAATTAATACTACGCTATGCTCTTGTAGGTTATGACCGATACCTGGGATGTAAGCTGTAACTTCAATACCATTTGTTAAACGTACACGAGCGTATTTACGTAACGCTGAGTTCGGTTTCTTTGGAGTCATTGTACCAACACGAGTACATACACCACGTTTTTGAGGTGCAGAGATATCAGTTGATTTTTTCTTTAAAGAGTTAAAACCTTTGTTTAACGCAGGTGATTTAGATTTCCATACTTTATCAGTACGACCATTTCTCACTAATTGGTTAATAGTAGGCATTTGATTATCCTCCCTTCGCATGTTTGTATGACCACATATCCAGGTGGTTCATTATTAGTTGAAAACAAAGTTTTTGCAAGGGAGAGCAAATGCTCTCTCCTCACAAAAACAGTTTTAACTTATTATTCCTATTGCTGAAGCTCCCACTTGAATCCCCGAAACTTTTCCAAGTTTACGAACTGATTCAACTTTGGTTATGGGTATGTTATGTTGCAAGGCAGTACGAATGATAACATGAGTTAACCTCACATCAGCATCTTCCGCAATGACAACTTCTTTAACTATACCATTTTTGATTGCTTCCAATGTTCGCTTATGACCAACGACCACATTTTCAGCATTTGACACTTTTTGATAAGACATATAAATATCCTCCAAAGCATCGTTCAGGAGCAACCTTGATTATAGTAACATTTTGACTCATACAATGTCAACTAAGATTAGCTGTTTTTATACAAAATTTACGAAGGAAAATTTTACTGTTCCACATAAACTTCATCGTTTTCCACATTCATGTTATCTTGTGTTGTTTTTACAAGATCCACTTTGCGATAACGATTCATACCTGTTCCAGCAGGAACAAGCTTACCGATAATAACATTCTCTTTCAATCCTAGAAGCTCATCACGTTTACCCTTAATTGCTGCATCTGTTAGAACACGAGTTGTTTCTTGGAACGATGCTGCAGATAAGAACGAATCCGTTTCAAGTGAAGCTTTAGTAATACCAAGTAGAACCGGTCTAGCTGTTGCTGGTTGTTTACCTTTCAGTAACACCTTCGCATTCGCATCAGTAAACTGATGGATATCTAGTAATGTTCCTGGTAATACATCTGTTTCACCCGCATCGCTTACACGAACTTTACGTAGCATTTGACGTACCATTACTTCTACGTGTTTGTCACCAATTTCTACCCCTTGCATACGGTATACTTTTTGAACTTCACGTAATAAGTATTCTTGTACTGCTGTAATGTCCGTTACTTTTAGTAATTCTTTCGGATCAATAGAACCTTCTGTTAACTCTTTACCATGGCTAATTGGCTGTCCTGGAGTTACTTTCAGACGAGCACCGTAAGGAATAGCATACGTACGAGCTTCAACTTCACCCTGTACAACTACTTCTTGGCGATCTTTAACATCGTTGATCGCTGCGATAACACCGTCGATTTCACTGATAACTGCCTGACCTTTCGGATTACGAGCTTCGAAGATCTCTTGGATACGAGGTAAACCTTGTGTGATATCATCTCCGGCAACCCCACCTGTATGGAACGTACGCATCGTTAACTGTGTACCTGGCTCACCGATAGATTGAGCTGCGATAATACCTACCGCCTCTCCTACTTCTACATCTGTACCAGTTGCTAAGTTACGACCGTAACACTTCTTACATACACCGTGGCGAGTATTACACGTAAATGCTGAACGAATGTTTACAGTTTCAACACCCGAATTTTCAACGATATGAGCGATATCTTCAGTAATTAATTGGTTTTCACTAACTAATACTTCACCTGTTTCAGGATGTTTTACAGTTTTTCTTGCAAAACGTCCAACAAGACGATCATATAGTGACTCAATAACTTCATTACCCTCTTTAATCGCACCAATTAGTAAACCGCGATCTGTTCCACAATCATCTTCACGAACGATTACATCTTGTGCAACGTCTACAAGACGACGTGTTAAGTAACCAGAATCGGCAGTTTTAAGTGCTGTATCGGCAAGACCTTTACGTGCACCATGCGTAGAGATGAAGTACTCAAGTACTGTTAAACCTTCACGGAAACTTGATTTGATCGGAAGCTCAATGATACGACCAGATGGATTGGCCATCAGACCACGCATACCAGCAAGCTGAGTAAAGTTCGATGCGTTACCACGGGCACCGGAATCACTCATCATGAAGATTGGGTTGCGTTTATTCAAGGATTTCATCAGTTTTCCTTGGATAACATCTTTTGCATTACTCCAAATAGAGATAACACGATCGTAACGTTCTTCTTCCGTGATTAAACCGCGACGGAATTGTTTAATTACATTATCTACTTTTGCTTGTGCTTCGTGGAGAATTTCATCTTTTTCACCTAATACAAGAATGTCAGATACCCCAACTGTAATACCAGCTTTTGTAGAGTATTTAAATCCTAAGTTTTTCATACGGTCAAGCATGCGAGACGTTTCTGTAATCTTGAAACGCTTGAATACTTCCGCAATGATGTTACCAAGGATCTTCTTGCTAAATGGCGCCACTTCTTCGCGACTAGCAATAATTTCTTTAATGTTCGCACCTTTTTCAACGAAATATTCCGCTGGTGTTTCTTTTTCAAGGTTTGAGTTTGTCGGTTCATTAATATAAGGGAACGACTCTGGTAAGATTTCGTTAAATATTAATTTACCAACTGTTGTTAATAGAAGCATACTTTTTTGCTCTTCAGTAAATGTTGCATTGTTTACTGCACTTGCAGCTACTGCCACACGTGTATGCAGATGCACATATCCATTTTGGTATGCAAGTAATGCTTCGTTTGCATCTTTGAAGACCATACCTTCACCGATTGCACCTTCACGCTCAAGCGTTAAGTAGTAGTTACCTAATACCATATCCTGAGATGGAGTAACAACTGGTTTACCGTCTTTCGGGTTCAAGATGTTTTGTGCCGCTAACATAAGAATACGAGCTTCTGCTTGTGCCTCTGATGATAACGGAACGTGAACCGCCATTTGGTCACCGTCAAAGTCCGCGTTGTATGCAGTACATACAAGTGGGTGAAGACGGATTGCGCGACCTTCTACTAATGTAGGTTCAAACGCCTGGATACCAAGACGGTGAAGTGTTGGTGCGCGGTTTAGAAGTACTGGATGCTCTTTGATCACAGATTCTAAAACGTCCCAAACTTCAGGTTGTACACGCTCGATTTTACGTTTAGCACTCTTAATGTTGTGTGCTAATCCTTTTCCAACTAACTCTTTCATAACGAAAGGCTTAAACAATTCAAGCGCCATTTCTTTCGGTAATCCACATTGGTACATCTTTAAGTTCGGTCCTACAACGATTACAGAACGGCCAGAGTAGTCAACACGTTTACCTAATAAGTTTTGACGGAAACGTCCTTGTTTACCTTTAAGCATGTGAGATAGTGATTTTAATGGACGGTTACCTGGTCCAGTAACTGGACGGCCACGACGACCATTATCGATTAATGCGTCTACAGCTTCTTGTAGCATACGTTTTTCGTTTTGAACGATGATGCTTGGTGCACCTAAGTCCAATAGACGTTTTAAACGATTGTTACGGTTAATTACACGACGATATAAGTCGTTTAAGTCAGAAGTAGCAAAACGTCCACCATCTAACTGTACCATCGGGCGTAGTTCTGGTGGGATAACTGGAAGAACATCTAAGATCATCCAAGATGGGTGATTTCCAGAGTTACGGAATGCTTCTAATACTTCTAGACGTTTAATAGCACGAGTACGGCGTTGTCCTTGTGCTGTTTTTAATTCTTCTTTTAAGAAGTCTACTTCTTTATCTAAATCGATATCTTGCAGTAGCTTTTTAATCGCTTCTGCACCCATAGCAGCTTGGAATGTGCTGCCATATCGATCACGATATGCACGGTATTCTTTTTCAGAAAGTAATTGCTTCTTATCAAGTGGTGTATCTCCACTTTCTGTTACAACATAAGAAGCGAAATAAATTACTTCTTCAAGCGCGCGAGGGGACATGTCTAAGACAAGTCCCATGCGGCTCGGGATACCTTTGAAATACCAAATATGAGATACAGGAGCAGCTAATTCGATATGGCCCATACGTTCACGACGAACTTTTGCACGCGTTACTTCAACGCCACATCGATCACAAACTACACCTTTATAACGTACACGTTTATATTTTCCGCAATGACATTCCCAGTCCTTTTGTGGTCCGAAAATACGCTCACAGAACAAGCCATCTTTTTCAGGCTTTAACGTACGATAGTTAATTGTTTCTGGTTTCTTAACTTCACCGTATGACCAAGAACGAATCTTGTCAGGTGAAGCAAGTCCAATCTTCATATATTCAAAGTTATTTACATCTATCAAGGGGCCTACCTCCCTTTTAGTCTACAGGTTATCCCAATTATTCCTTAGTTGTCTCAACTTCAACATTCAATTTATCTGCTGATTGATGATCGTCGTCATCTTCCGTATCACGCATTTCAATTTCTGTATCGTCGCTAGACATCATTTTAACGTCCATACCTAAACTTTGCAGTTCTTTAATCAATACTTTGAATGATTCAGGAACGCCTGGTTCTGGAACATTTTCGCCTTTAACAATTGCTTCATACGTCTTAACACGTCCAACAACATCATCAGACTTCACTGTTAAGATTTCTTGAAGAGTATAAGCAGCACCGTAAGCTTCAAGTGCCCAAACCTCCATCTCACCGAAACGCTGTCCACCGAACTGAGCTTTACCTCCAAGAGGTTGCTGCGTTACAAGTGAGTATGGTCCAGTAGAACGAGCATGAAGTTTATCGTCAACCATGTGCGCAAGTTTGATCATATACATGACACCAACAGATACGCGGTTATCGAATGGCTCACCAGTACGTCCGTCATACAGGATTGTTTTCGCGTCATTTGCCATACCAGCTTCTTCGATTGTGCCCCATACATCTTCCTCACGAGCACCATCAAATACTGGTGTTGCAATGTGAATGCCAAGGTATCTTGCTGCCATACCAAGATGAAGCTCTAATACCTGACCGATATTCATACGAGATGGTACCCCTAATGGGTTTAACATGATATCGATTGGCGTACCATCTGGTAAGTAAGGCATATCTTCTTCCGGTAAAATACGGGAAATAACACCTTTGTTACCGTGACGACCGGCCATCTTGTCACCTTCAGAAATTTTACGTTTTTGAACGATATATGCACGCACAAGTTGATTCACGCCTGGTGGCAATTCATCGCCATCTTCACGGTTGAACACTTTTACGTCTAAGATAATACCGCCACCACCGTGTGGTACACGTAGTGATGTATCACGTACTTCACGTGCTTTTTCACCGAAGATTGCATGTAATAGACGTTCTTCTGCTGTTAATTCTGTTACACCTTTTGGCGTTACTTTACCAACAAGTAGATCTCCATCTTTTACTTCAGCACCGACGCGAATAATACCGCGCTCGTCAAGATTACGAAGTGCATCTTCTCCAACATTCGGGATATCACGTGTAATTTCTTCTGGTCCAAGCTTCGTATCACGAGCTTCTGATTCATATTCTTCAATATGAATAGAAGTGTACACATCATCTTTTACAAGGCGCTCACTCATAATGATCGCATCCTCGTAGTTATAACCGTCCCATGTCATGAAGCCAACAAGCACGTTACGTCCAAGTGCTAGTTCACCTAATTCCATAGAAGGACCATCCGCAAGGATTTCACCTTTTACAACTTGATCTCCAACACTTACGATTGGACGCTGATTGTAGCAAGTTCCTTGGTTAGAACGAATGAATTTCAACATTTTGTAGCGATCTAAGTCGCCTTTTACTGTTTGACCGTCAACTTCTACATAGCGACGTACCCAAACTTCACGTGCTTCTACGCGTTCAACAACACCAGGATGTTTACAGATTACTGCAGCACCTGAGTCTTTTGCTGATACGTACTCCATACCTGTACCTACAATCGGAGATTCCGGATTCATTAACGGAACCGCCTGACGTTGCATGTTCGCTCCCATAAGTGCGCGGTTAGAGTCATCGTTTTCTAAGAACGGAATACAAGCTGTCGCTGCCGACACTACTTGTTTTGGAGATACATCCATGTAGTCAATGCGCTCTTTATTTGTGACAATGTTTTCACCACGGAAACGAGCTACGATATCTTCATCAAGGAATTCTCCTTCTTCAGATAATTTCATATTCGCTTGGGCTACAACATAATTATCTTCTTCATCTGCTGTTAAATAATCAACATGCCCTGTTACAAGACCAGTTTCTGGGTCAACACGACGGTATGGTGTTTCGATGAAACCAAACTCATTTACTTTCGCGAACGAAGATAATGAGTTAATCAAACCGATGTTTGGTCCCTCTGGTGTTTCGATTGGACACATACGACCATAGTGAGAGTAGTGAACGTCACGTACTTCAAAGCCTGCGCGCTCACGCGTTAAACCACCGGGTCCTAATGCAGATAGTCTTCGTTTGTGAGTTAACTCTGCTAATGGGTTTGTTTGGTCCATGAACTGAGATAACTGAGAACTTCCGAAGAACTCTTTAATAGATGCAATAACAGGACGAATATTGATTAATGCCTGTGGTGTAATTGCATTTGTATCTTGAATCGACATTCTCTCACGAACAACACGTTCCATACGAGAAAGACCGATACGGAATTGGTTTTGTAATAGTTCTCCTACAGAACGCAGACGACGATTTCCTAAATGGTCGATATCATCTGTATCCCCTACTTTGTATAGTAAGTTGAAGAAGTAACTAATAGAAGCAAGAATATCACCTGGTGTGATGTGTTTTATATCACGAGTAATATTTGCATTCCCAATTACGTTAATAGTACGTTCGCCTTCTGATTCTGGAGCATAAATCTTAATAGATTGCAGCTCAACATCGCCTTCTACCACTCCACCCATTGGTTTCGCTGTTTTGAATCCAATGTTTTTCTCTAAGTAAGGTAAAATGCGATCCAGTGTACGACGATCTAAGACTGTTCCTTCTGTCGCTAAAATTTCACCAGTTTCTGGATCCACTAGTGTTTCAGCTAAACGTTGGTTAAACAATCTGTTTTTAATGTGTAACTTTTTGTTGATCTTATAGCGACCTACATTTGCTAAATCGTAGCGCTTTGGATCGAAGAAACGAGACACAAGTAAGCTCTTTGCATTTTCTACTGTTGGTGGTTCACCAGGACGTAGACGCTCATAAATTTCAAGCAATGCTTTTTCTGTGCTATCTGTATTGTCTTTTTCTAATGTGTTGCTTAAGTATTCGTTATCACCTAAAAGCTCGGTGATTTCTTGATCAGAGCCAAACCCTAATGCGCGTAACAAAACAGTTACAGGAAGTTTACGCGTACGGTCAATACGCACATATACAACATCCTTAGCATCTGTTTCATACTCTAACCAAGCTCCGCGGTTTGGAATTACAGTAGCAGTAAAACCACGTTTTCCGTTTTTATCCACTTTGCCACTATAGTATACGCTTGGAGAGCGAACTAACTGGGAAACGATAACACGTTCTGCACCGTTAATTACGAATGTTCCAGTCTCTGTCATGAGTGGGAAATCTCCCATGAACACATCTTGTTCTTTTACTTCACCAGTTTCCTTGTTGATTAGACGCACTTTTACACGAAGTGGTGCTGCATACGTCACATCACGCTCTTTGCATTCTTCTACAGAGTATTTAGGTTCACCTAAGCTGTAGTCGATAAATTCAAGCGATAGATTTCCCGTAAAGTCTTCGATCGGAGAAATGTCTTGGAACATTTCTCGCAAACCCTCATCAAGAAACCACTGATAAGAAGAGGTTTGAATTTCGATAAGATTTGGTAACTCTAATACTTCACTAATACGGGCATAACTTCTTCGTTGGCGGTGGCGTCCGTATTGAACTAGTTGACCTGTCAACTGCTTCACCCCTCAAATCATGAGTATTATAAATGCACAAAAAAAATTGTGCAAAATCACAAATAAATACAACTACTGCTATTAGCGTAGTTTTTTTCTCTTAAAGATAGATACGTTGAGTCTTTCTACCTGCTCAAAAAAGAAAAATGGCTTCTATAAGAAAACCATCATTCTGTTTCATAATCTGCTGATTTTACTATCTTTTCCAAGAGAAACAAAAATATACATCTTTCTCAACGCAGAAAATCATATATTGGCATTGTATAATGTTAACATAGCCAAAAATAACCGTCAACGTTTTTTTGATTTTATGATATAATATCCTTTTTTCTTTTCTACAACTTCAACTTCAGAAAATACTTCTTCTAGTTTTTTCAGTGCAGATGGTGCACCTTGTTTCTTTTGAATAACAATCCACAATTCTCCACCTGGAACTAAATACTCCACAGCGTTTTCTAAAATCTCGTGCACAATATCTTTCCCAGCACGAATTGGAGGATTAGATAGAATAGCAGCATACTTGCCATCTACATTTTCATAGACACTACTTTGAAAAATACGTATATTCTCGATTCTGTTATTAGCGGCGTTTTCTTTTGCAAGTCCAAGCGCCCTTTCATTCACATCCACCATGTGAACGTCAAGATTTTGAAACTCTTTCGCTAACGACAGACCAATAGGACCGTACCCACAACCTACGTCTAATATATCACCTTTAACATCCGGCATTTGAAACGCTTCAATTAAAAGACGGGAACCAAAGTCCACCTCGTTTTTCGAGAACACCCCATGGTCAGATAAAAAAGTAAATCGAGATTCACGAAGTGTAAATTCCCATCGTTTACGATCACTTTTACTTGAAGGGTCGTTAGAAAAATAATGGTCTGCCATATGGCCACCTCTTTTCTTTACAGTTAAAAAAAAAGCTCGCATGAGAGCGAGCTTTTTTTAAAGCATCAAAAGTTAATTACTTAACTTCTACAGCAGCGCCAACTTCTTCAAGTTTAGCTTTCATTTCTTCAGCTTCCTCTTTAGAAACGCCTTCTTTGATTGCTTTTGGAGTGTTGTCAACTAATTCTTTAGCTTCTTTTAAGCCAAGACCAGTGATTTCACGTACAGCTTTGATAACTTTGATTTTTTGAGCGCCAGCACTTGCAAGTACTACGTCAAACTCAGTTTTCTCAGCAGCAGCTTCACCAGCGCCACCAGCTACAGCTACAGGAGCAGCAGCAGTTACGCCGAATTCTTCCTCGATAGCTTTTACTAAGTCGTTAAGTTCTAATACAGTCATAGATTTAACTGCTTCAATGATTTGTTCTTTAGTCATTGTAAATATCCTCCCTTAAATAGGTTTGTATTGTTTTATAGATAACAAGTAATTATCTTTTAAAAAATTAAGCGCCTTGCTCTTCCTTTTGATCTGCAACTGCTTTAGTAGCAAGTGCAAGGTTACGGATTGGAGCTTGAAGAACGCTAAGAAGCATAGAAAGTAAGCCTTCACGTGATGGAAGAGTAGCAATAGCTTTAACCTCATCAAGTGTTACAAGTTTACCTTCGATTACACCAGCTTTAATTTCTAAAGCTTCATGTTTTGTAGCGAAGTCGTTTAATACTTTCGCAGGAGCAACTACATCCTCGTTACTGAACGCGATTGCGTTTGGTCCTGTTAAGAATTCGTTTAACTCAGCCATTTCAGCAGACTCTGCAGCACGACGAGTTAAAGAGTTTTTGTAAACTTTGAACTCAACGCCAGCTTCACGTAAGTTTTTACGTAATTCTGTTGCTTCAGAAACTGTTAAACCACGGTAGTCAACAACGATTGTAGATTTACTCGCGCGAAGTTTTTCAGCGATTTCAGTTACAACTTGTTGTTTAGTTTCGATTACTTTGCTCATGTTATTACACCTCCTGTAGATTATATAGAAGATGTACCGAAAGTGCACTAAAAACCTCCATGCCCAACTTGTAGACATGGAGGCATATAGTCACAGAAAAAAGATTCCGCTTCGTATATTAACACCTAGGTAGGAAATTAAGTCGAATCGACACCTACTGTCTACGGTACACTATTTAAATTCACAACATAAATGATTATATTAAAACTTCTTTATGAAGTCAACTTCCAATTTTTACGCAAGTGTAGAAACATCTACGCGTACGCCAGGTCCCATTGTAGAAGCAACAGTTGCGTTCTTCATGTAAGTACCTTTTGCAGCAGCTGGTTTAGCTTTTTGTAGCGTGTCAGCAATTGTTTTGAAGTTTTCTACTAATTTAGCATCTTCGAAAGATACTTTACCGATTGGAACGTGGATGTTACCAGCTTTATCAACGCGGTATTCAACTTTACCAGCTTTGATTTCGTTAACAGCTTTAGTTACATCGAAAGTAACAGTTCCAGTTTTAGGGTTTGGCATTAAACCTTTAGGTCCTAATACGCGACCAAGTTTACCAACTTCACCCATCATGTCAGGAGTTGCTACTACTACATCGAAGTCGAACCAACCTTGTTGGATTTTACCGATGTAATCAGCATCGCCTACGAATTCAGCGCCAGCAGCTTCAGCTTCTTTTGCTTTTTCGCCTTTAGCGAATACTAATACACGTTGTACTTTACCAGTACCGTGTGGAAGAACAACTGCACCACGAATTTGTTGGTCAGCTTTCTTAGGGTCAACACCTAAACGGAATGCAGCTTCTACAGTTGCATCAAATTTAGCTGTGTTTGTTTTCTTTACTAATTCTACTGCTTCTGTTGCAGAGTAAGCAGCTGCACGATCAACAAGCTTCGCAGCTTCTACGTACTTTTTACCTCTTTTAGCCATTTTTATTTCCTCCTCGAATGTGGTTTTAGCGGAATAACCTCCCACGTTTACGCCTTTTTTCCAGGGATAACCTGAGGATGCGCGCCATCCTTTTATTTAAAAAACGATAATCATTTACGATAATAAAGGTTGCGAATTGGAATTCCAGACCCGCAACCTTTTTTTAAAAACAAATCGAATTAGTCTTCGATAACGATGCCCATACTGCGTGCAGTACCTTCAACCATACGCATTGCAGCTTCTACGCTAGCAGCGTTTAGGTCAGGCATTTTAGTTTCAGCGATTTCGCGTACTTTATCACGCTTAACAGTTGCCACTTTATTACGGTTTGGTTCACCAGAACCAGACTCGATACCAGCTACTTTCTTAAGAAGAACAGCAGCAGGAGGAGTTTTAGTAATGAAAGTGAATGAACGGTCCTCAAATACCGTAATTTCAACAGGGATGATAAGACCAGCTTGATCTGCTGTACGAGCGTTGAACTCTTTACAGAAGCCCATGATGTTAACACCTGCTTGTCCTAATGCTGGACCAACTGGTGGAGCTGGGTTAGCTTTACCTGCAGGAATTTGAAGTTTTACCATTTTAATTACCTTTTTAGCCACGAGACACACCTCCTTAAGTCCGTGATGTGGTCAATTGGACAGTGATTTGCCCTCCCACGTCATATTTTATCTGTAACGATAAAATCTTTCAAAAAACGTCTCCGATAACGAAGACGTACTGACTTAAAAGATATTATCACTTTTTACAATTCATTTCAAGTTTCATTTTATAATTTTTCAATTTGATGGAAGTCAAGTTCAACTGGAGTCTCGCGACCAAACATGTCTACAAGCACACTAACTTTCTTCTTCTCCACATCAATTTCTTCAATAGCACCTGTATAATCTGCGAATGGTCCTTCATTTACACGTACTGTCTCATGAAGTTCAAAATCGAAATCAACCACTTCGTTGTCCATTCCCATATGCTTCATGATGGTAACAACTTCCTCTTCTAATAGAGGAGATGGTTTAGATCCAGAACCAGAAGAACCGACAAAACCTGTTACACCCGGTGTATTACGAACAACATACCAAGAGTCATCAGTCATGATTAGTTCTACTAATACGTAACCTGGGAACACTTTTCTTTTCATTAATTTTTCTTTACCGTTTTTCATTTCTACTTCTACTTCTTCCGGGACAACAACACGGAAAATTTTATCTTGCATACCCATTGATTCTACACGTTTCTCTAGGTTTGCTTTTACTTTATTTTCATATCCAGAATAAGTATGGACAACATACCAACTTTTTTCCATTCATTTAGGACGAGCGTCCTTCCCTCCCTGACGTACATTTTTTTGCGCAAATGAAAAAACCCGTTCACCGGGCTTTTACACAGTTCTTATAAATAACATTATATCATGGATAAGTGCTTCTTATTCAAGAATTAACCAAGAATTAACCGAATTAAAGAAGAAATGCCCATATCAACTACCGCGAAGAAAATCGCAAAGAAGACAACTGTAGCGATAACAGTCGCGGTTGAGCGGAGTAATTCATCTTTTTTAGGCCAACTTACTTTTTTCATTTCGCGACCTACATCGCCGAAAAAGTTCGTTAAACGCATCTGCGGGACCTCCAGTGTATTATTTCAATTATTTATTTTGTTTCCTTGTGAACTGTATGCTTATTGCATGTTTTACAAAACTTCTTTATCTCAAGTCGCTCTACTGAGCTCGTATCTTTCATCGTAGAGTAGTTTCGATTTTTACACTCTTCACATGAGAGTACAACTTTTTTCCTCATTAGTTACACCAACCTTGTAACATTATGTCCCTAAAAATGTATCATACAACAAAAGATAATGTCAATGTCATGACTTCCACTCTCTCTACAAAAAGAAAACAGGTGAATTATTTTACACCTGCGGTATTTACTACGAATTTAAAGTTGTACTCTCTCTCATCTCCATATATCTTTCCAATTTCCTTTTCACACGCTGTAATGCGTTATCAATAGATTTCACATGTCTGTTTAACTGTTCTGAAATTTCTTGATAGGAACGGCCATCTAAGTATAAAGAGAGTACTTTTCTTTCTAAATCGCTTAATAATTCAGATATTTTAGATTCTATGTCTGTATATTCTTCCTGACTTATAATCATTTCTTCAGGATCAGTCACTTTTGCTTCTGAAATAACATCTAATAGTGTTCGATCAGATTCCTCATCGTAAATCGGTTTATCTAATGACACATACGAATTTAATGGAATATGTTTTTGCCTTGTCGCTGTTTTAATAGCGGTAATAATTTGTCGAGTGATACACAGTTCAGCAAATGCTTTGAACGAAGACAGCTTGTCCTCCTTATAATCACGAATCGCTTTAAACAATCCAATCATACCTTCTTGAACAATATCTTCTCGATCGGCACCCACTAAGAAATAAGATCTTGATTTCGCACGAACAAAGTTCTTATATTTGTGAATTAAATATTCTAGAGCGTCAGTATTACCTTTTCGAACTAACTCAACGATTGCCTCATCCTCTAAATCACGAAATGTAACGTCGCCTACACTTACGAAGCCTGCTTCCACCTTGATCCCTCCGACCGCTATATATTTAGCAATATTATACAGTAAAAAGATAAAGAGCGTCAATGCTTCAACGCTCTCCTCTTCTTAATTTTTCTAATTTTTCTGTAATATCTTTACTAAATATCTTTCGCATGGCAGGTTGCTTTTCTTTCGTATCTTTCGTACGTCTTCTTACTTGTTGTTCCATCGCTTGCACTTCTAACTCTAATTCACGTGCAGATTTCCGAAGTGCACCTTGCCCAAATATAACCCATTGCTCCGTATAATCTGAAGTTGCAACGTATATTTGTGTATTTATATTTCTAAGCTCAATCGCAAGTTGCTCTATCTTTTCATCTGCAGTTTGATTCTTCCTCGTGAATATTACTTCCACCCGCGATTGTTTCATCTTCTTTTCAATACCATGGACTGTATAGGCATCAAAGACAATCATTACTTTTGTGCCTGTATAACCTTGATAATCCGCCATCTTATCAATAAGCGCGTCTCTTGATGATTGTAAATCCACATCCCGCAGTTTCTTCAAGTCTCCCCAAGCTCCGATAATGTTGTAACCGTCAACGATTAAAATATCGTTCATTTTTTATTTACCAATTTCGTGACGTTTACGATATACCTCATACATTAACAAACTTGCGGCTACTGAAGCATTTAAGGATGTAACTTTACCAACCATCGGTAAAGTAATTAGGAAATCACACTTTTCACCAATAATACGACTCATACCTTTTCCTTCACTACCGATTACTAATCCAATTGGCATTTTACCATCTAAATGACGGTAATCCGTTTTTCCTTTGGCATCTGTACCAGCAATCCAAAGTCCACGTTCTTTTAATTCATCAATTGTACGAGATAAGTTTGTTACGCGCGCAACAGGAATATATTCAATTGCTCCAGTCGATGCTTTCGCAACTGATGCTGTAAGCCCCACCGCTCTTCTTTTCGGAATAATAATTCCATGAGCTCCTGTTGCATCAGCAGTACGCATAATAGAACCTAGGTTATGTGGATCTTCAATTTCATCTAAAATTAAGAAGAACGGATCTTCATTACGTTTTTCTGCTACTTTGAATAAATCTTCTAACTCAGCATATTGATATGCAGCTACTTGAGCAATTACACCTTGATGATTACCCTCAACTAATTGATCTAACTTCTTCTTTGGTGCATGTTGTAAAATAATCTTATTCTCTTTCGCTAATGCTAGTACAATCTGTACTTGCCCTTTGGCAGCACCTTCTGCGATCCAAATTTTATTAATATCTCTCCCTGATCGTAACGCTTCAATTACAGGGTTACGTCCGATAATATATTCACTACTCATGATGATGTGCCCCCTTCCTTTTCTTCTAAAACAGCAATTGCCTTATATACAATCTCGTCTAATCTTTCACGATTATTTAATAAATGATGATAACCGATTAGCGCTTCAAAGGCTGTACTATGTCGATATGTTTGTACATCCGTATTTTTTGGAACGGTACCTGAATTTGCATTACGCCCTCTTCTTAATACCGCCTCTTCTTCCTCTGTCAAAAATGCCGTCTCTAATAAATGATAAACAACTTTTGCCTGTGCTTTTGCCGAAACAAAGCTCGTCCCTAAGCGATGTAATTGATTAGGGCGAACTTTTCCTTTTTGAAGGAGGTGATAGCGGATATATTGTTCATATACCGCATCACCCATATATGCTAACGCCAAGCTGTTTAATTGCTTTGCATCAATCATTCTTATCCTCTTTTCCATCTTGTACCTTGAGCGGTATCTTCTAAAATAATATTACGTTCTTTTAAATCATCGCGAATTTGATCGGATAATGCGAAATCGCGATTTTTACGAGCTTCAATACGCTTTTGGATAAGTGCTTCAATTTCTTCATCAAGCAACTCTTCTTGTGCTAATTCTAATCCTAAAATATCAAATAATGTTTCAAGTTGTTTTACGTATACTTCAATTACAACTTTAGAAGTATGTTCTTCTAACAAATATTGATTTGCATGATTTGCTACATTATATAATTCAGTAATTGCATTAGCCGTATTGAAATCATCATCCATCGCTTCTTCAAATGCAACCTGGAATTTTTCCATTTCAGCTAACCATTTCTCATTATGATCTGTTAAATCCGTACTACTTTCCATACGATGCTTTAAGTTACCGTAAGCTGTTTTAATTCTTTCTAGCCCATTATTCGTACTTTGTAATAACTCTTCACTAAAGTTAATTGGGTGACGGTAATGTACCGATAACATAAAGAATCTAATTAACTGTGGATCATATTGCTTAATGATATCGTGAACTAAAATGAAGTTTCCAAGCGACTTAGACATCTTCTCATTATTAATATTAATATATCCATTATGCATCCAATATCGTGCAAATGTTTTTCCAGTCAGCGCCTCGGACTGCGCAATTTCATTTTCATGATGAGGAAATGCTAAATCTTGACCACCAGCATGAATATCAATTGTATCCCCTAAATATTTACGCGCCATTGCCGAGCATTCAATATGCCATCCCGGGCGTCCTTTCCCCCAAGGGCTTTCCCAGAAGATTTCCCCTTCTTTCGCAGCTTTCCATAAAGCAAAGTCAAGAGGGTCTTGTTTCTTTTCTCCTACTTCAATACGTGCACCGTGACGTAAATCTGCGATTGGTTGGTGCGATAATTTACCGTAACCTTCGAATTCTTTCGTTCTAAAGTACACATCACCTTCTGATTCATATGCATATCCCTTATTCACAAGTTCTTGAATAAATTCAATAATGATATCCATATTTTCCGTTACACGCGGATGAACCGTTGCATGTTTGCAACCTAGCGCCGTTACATCTTCAAAGTACGCTTCAACGAAACGGTCAGCAATCGTCGGTACATCTTCACCTAATTCATTTGCCGCTTTAATTAATTTATCATCTACGTCAGTAAAGTTAGATACATATTGCACGTCGTATCCTTTGTATTCTAAATAACGGCGCACTGTATCGAATACCATTGGAGGTCTCGCATTCCCAATATGAATATAGTTATAAACTGTAGGTCCGCACACATACATCTTTACCTTATTTTCTTCTAATGGAATAAACTCTTCTTTTTGACGTGTTAACGTATTATAAATGTGAATAGTCATTTTTATCCTTCCTTTCTACCTTTACTTCCAGTTGTTTCTTTAGTTTATCAAGCTCCACTTCCATAGCCTTTAATTTATCAAAAATCGGATCCGGAAGATCGGAATGATTTAACTCTTGACCAATCTTTACTCCATTTTGAATTACGACTCGGCCTGGTATACCTACAACTGTAGAATGTGCAGGAACTTCTTTTAATACGACCGATCCTGCTCCGATTTTAGAATTCTCTCCCACAGTAATAGAACCAAGGACTTTAGCACCCGTTGCAATTAATACATTATCCTGAATTGTAGGATGCCTCTTTCCTTTTTCTTTTCCTGTACCACCTAATGTAACTCCTTGATAAATTGTTACATTATCACCAATTTCACACGTTTCTCCAATTACAACTCCCATTCCATGATCGATGAAAAAACGCCGACCAATAGTTGCTCCTGGATGAATCTCAATGCCAGTAAAAAAACGACTAACTTGTGAGATCCAACGTGCCATAAAGAAAAAATTCCTTTTATAAAAAGCATGTGCAATTCGATGGGCCCAAACTGCATGTAATCCAGAGTAAGTTAAAATGACTTCGAAATAACTTCTTGCCGCTGGATCCTGTTCAAAAACGACTTCAATATCTTCCCGAAGCCTCTTAAACATCGATGTTCCCTCCCCTTTATGGGCTGCTTTTTTCGAGTGAACTAACTCCCTTAACTCCCCACTTATCCCCCTAAATCTTTATACAAGAAAATAAAACTTATACTCCTACCCATTTACATGGTATAAAAAAAGACGCCTCTGTCATATTGACAGAGACGCCTTATAAGCGCGGTTCCACTCTGTTTAGGCTAAAGAAAGCCTCAAACTCATCCATGATAACGGTTTACACCGCTTCTGTTTACTTTGCGCCCTAAGACGTTTCACGAAATACTTCGCTGTTCAACAGAAGACTCGAAGGGGCATTTCAAAAACCCGCTTATAAACCACTTCCAGCCTAAAGGTGGTTCTCTCTGTAAAAAGCCTGATTTTCTACTTCTCCTTCTCGTCGCTTTTCCTTATTAGGTTTTAGGTATACTTATTATATTTCTAAACCTAGAAAATGTTAACCAATTACTTTTTGAATACGATTTAAAACTTTTTCTTTTCCAAGAAGAGCAATAGCGTTAGGAAGCTCTGGACCGTGTGTTTGTCCAGTAGTAGCAACACGGATTGGCATAAATAGATTTTTACCTTTATGTCCTGTTTCTTTTTGAACTGCTTTAATAGCTGCCTTAACTGCTGCTGGCTCCATTGCTTCTAGAGCTTCTAATTGATCGGCAAATGTACGAAGTACTTCAGGTACTTGTTCACCTTTCAATACTTCTTGTCCCTCTTCTTCATGATCAACATGATCTTTAAAGAACATTTCAGAAAGCTCTACAATTTCAGCTCCAAAGCTCATTTGGTCATGATATAAAGCAATTACATCACGAACCCAAGCTTGTTCTTGTTCGCTTAAGTTTTCACCTACGCGGCCCGCTTTCACTAAATGTGGTAAGCTTAGTTCAACAACCGTATCTAAATCTTGTTTTTTCATATATTGGTTGTTCATCCATTTTAGTTTTTGAGAATCAAATAATGCAGGTGATTTTGATAAACGAGCTGCATCAAACATTTTGATAAACTCATCTTGAGAGAAGATTTCTTCTTCTCCTACTGGTGACCAACCTAGTAGTGCAATAAAGTTAAAGATTGCTTCTGGAAGATATCCAAGCTCTTTATATTGCTCAATAAATTGAATAATAGATTCATCACGCTTACTTAACTTTTTACGGCTTTCATTTACAATTAAAGTCATATGACCGAATTGTGGGATATCCCAACCGAAAGCTTCGTAAATCATCATTTGTTTTGGCGTGTTTGAAATATGATCATCACCACGAAGCACGTGTGTAATCTCCATTAAATGATCATCTACTGCTACCGCAAAGTTATAAGTTGGAATTCCATCTTTTTTCACGATAACGAAATCGCCAAAATCATTTGAATGGAATGCAACTTCGTCTTTTACGATATCTTTAAACGTGTAGTCGCGATCAGCCGGTACACGGAAGCGAATACTTGGAATGCGGCCTTCAGCCTCAAAACCTTTCATTTGCTCCTCAGTTAAATCACGGTGATTTCCTGCATAACGCGGTGTTTCACCACGAGCGATTTGACCTTCACGCTCTGCTTCTAGCTCTTCTTCTGTCATATAACATTTGTAAGCTAAACCACGCTCTAATAAATCTTCATATAGTTTTTTATAAATATCTAAACGCTCTGTTTGACGATATGGTCCAAATTCACCACCAACATCAACACCTTCATCCCAGTCCATACCGAGCCATTTCAAGTATTTTAATTGGCTTTCTTCTCCACCAGCAACATTACGTTTTACATCAGTATCTTCAATACGAATAATAAACTTACCATCTTGATGACGAGCAAATAAATAATTAAATAATGCCGTACGCGCATTTCCGATATGTAAGTGTCCTGTTGGACTTGGCGCATAGCGCACTCTCACTTGCTTTTCCATAATTGGTACACCTTCCAATCTTAATGTCAACACATTCTATAATTGTACACCAAAAAAACGTGATTATCCATCTTACGAATTAAAAACCATTATTTTTTCTGTAATAAAACAACCGCTTGAGAAGCAATTCCTTCTTCTCTACCTGTAAATCCTAATTTTTCTGTTGTTGTTGCCTTTACATTAATATTATCAATAGACGTTTCTAATAGTTCACTAATACGTTTACGCATGCTTTCAATATGCGGTGCCATTTTTGGTTTTTGTGCAATAATTGTACAATCAAGGTTCCCTAGCTCGTAACCATGTTCACGCACAAATTCCCAAACTTTTTGTAACAATACAGCTGAATCTGCATCTTTAAAGGCAGGATCCGTATCAGGAAAATGCTTACCAATATCCCCTGCTGCAATTGCTCCTAAACATGCGTCAGCAATCGTATGTAACAATACGTCAGCATCCGAGTGACCAATTAATCCTTTCTCATGAGGAATTGTAATTCCACCGATAATTAACGGTCTACCTTCCGCAAATTCATGCACATCAAAACCTTGTCCAATTCGAAACATTCTTTACATCCTCCTCAAGCTAAACTACTGAGCTTTATGACTCTATATTATATCGCTATCCTTATAAAGAAAAGCCCGGCCGTTGCCGAGCTTTTCTTTACTATAATACCACCACTGCTATCTCTTCTGAACATGAAGGAAACTTTCAGCAATTAATAAATCCTCTGGGGTTGTCACTTTAATATTATAGTAACTCCCCTCTACTACACCTACTTGCTTTCCGATTCGTTCTACGAGGCTTGCATCATCCGTACCAAGGAAACAACTCTGTTTTGCACTTCTATGAGCTTCTAATAAAAGAGGGACAGAGAATCCTTGCGGCGTTTGAACAGCTTTAAGCTGAGAACGTTCTATTGTTTCAACAACAACATTCTGTTCCACTTTCTTAACTGTATCCTTCACTGGCACGGCACAAATAGAAGCACCATACTTTTCCGCTGAAGTTAATACATCTTGAATCATTTTATTCGTTACGAACGGGCGCGCACCATCGTGTACGAGAACATACTCAACTCCGCTCACATGCTGAAGCGCATTATATACGCTATCTTGTCGTTCAGCTCCGCCCTGAATAAATTGCACCTGTTTTTCAACTGGGTACTTCTGCATTAACTCCTCAAAATAAGGACGTTCCTCTTCGTTAATTGCCATAATAATACTTTCACATGCTTTATCTTTTTCAAAAGCACGTAATGTATGCACAATAATCGGTACTTCATTTATAAGTAAGAATAACTTATTTTTGCCAGCACCCATCCGTTTTCCTTGACCCGCTGCCGGAATAATTAATGTATACATATTAATAATCCTCTACTTATAATGCTTTTTCTAATAGTTTACGTTTTGCGAAAATCATACGGCCAGCCGATGTTTGCAACACACTCGTAACAAGTACATTGAGTTGCGAGCCGACATATTCTCTACCATCTTCTACTACAATCATCGTGCCATCATCTAAATATGCAACACCTTGATTTTGTTCTTTACCATCTTTTACAACATAAACACTTAGTTCTTCACCAGGGAGTACAACTGGTTTAATTGCATTCGCTAAATCGTTAATGTTTAACACTGTTACTCCTTGTAATTCAGAAACTTTGTTTAAGTTGAAATCATTTGTTACAACAGTCCCACCAGTGATTTTCGCTAACTTTACAAGCTTGCTATCCACCTCTTGGATATCATCGAAATCGCCTTCATAAATTTCCACCGGAATTGGCATCTCTTTTTGAATACGATTTAAAATATCTAATCCTCTGCGACCACGATTACGCTTTAAAGCATCGGAAGAATCAGCAATATGCTGAAGCTCTTCTAATACGAATTGCGGAATCACAATTGTTCCTTCTAAAAACTTCGTCTGGCAAATATCAGCAATACGTCCATCAATAATTACACTCGTATCGAGAATTTTCCAATGAGCTGTAGATTTTTCTACCTCTACCTCTTCGTTCTCACTATTGCTTTTCTTTTTACCTCCGCGTTGGGGTAATGTAAATAATCCTAACAATTCATTTCTCTTTTTAAACCCTACTTGGAATCCTAAATAACCAAGTAAAAGGGTAAAGAACACTTGTAATACTGTACTAATGACTGGAATCGTGAATTCACGAATTGGTATTAAAATTAAATATGCAACAATAAGACCAGAGATCAATCCTAATGTACCAAATAAAACATCTGCTACAGGTGCCTTTACAAGGGCTTCTTCGATATGCTTAATAAGTTGGACAATATAATCTACAAGCCAAAATGTTGTTAAAAATAAAATAATTGCACCAATAATCGCACGAACATACGATCCCTCGAGCCATGGAACAGCACCGATGTCCAATACATTAATAACTTTTGGGATAAAGAAAATCCCTAATGCTCCCCCGATTACTAAAAAGAAGAGCTGTACGATCCGTTTTAACATCCAACCACCTCCTACTCATTATTAACCATTGTTTCGCTAATCAAAACGCCGAATGCAAAAGCGGATGTGTTTTTTTGTAAATAGTTTTATTTACCAATATACCATATCATATACCAAAAGTGTTCTAGTGTCGTTATATTATGGAATCAATGTAATATTCTTAATTGTGTCTACTCATGTAGAGATGCTCTTGAATTCTTTTTAAACCTTCTCGTATTTTCTTCGCCCTGACTTCTCCAATTCCTTCCACATCGTCCAATTCATTAATAGTTGCACGACAGACACCTTGTAACGTTTTAAATCGATTAATTAAATTTTCAATGATAAGTGGTGGAACACGAGAAATTTTACTTGTGATTCGGTATCCTCTTGGTGTCACGCTTGCTTCTAAGCTCGTTTGTCCTGGATAGCCAAGCAATTTAACTAAATCGCTATCCTCTAGAAGTTGTGTATTTGCAAGATCTTGTAACTTTTTCAAAATTTGATGGTGATCTTGCGTTTTTTCTTGATAATAGTCTTTAATTAATAACGCTGCCTCTGCTTCTAAGTCGGCTAGTAATTCTGTAAGCTGTAAACGAATTAACCTTCCTTCTGTTCCTAACTCATGAATATAGCTCAATATTTCATTTTTAATACGCAGTACCATTTCAACACTATGTAAAACATGAACGACCTCGGACATTGTAACGACCTCTTCAAATTCTAGAATGCCCAAATTCGTAATACCATCATTCCATACAGCTTTATATTTTTCTAACGTTTGAATAGCTTGATTTGCCTTCGTTAAAATAACACCTATATCCTTTAGTGTATAACGTAAGCTCCCTTGATATAGTGTAATTACGTTACGTCTTTGTGAAATAGCCACAACAAGGCTGCCCGTCTGCTTGGCTACACGCTCTGCCGTTCGGTGGCGCATACCCGTTTCAATAGAATCAATGGCTGACTCTGGAACTAATTGTGCATTTGCAATTAAAATTTTACTCCCAGTTTCATTTAAAATAAGTGCCCCATCCATTTTTGCTAATTCATATAAACTAGCAGGTGAGAATGCACAATTAATGTGAAACCCTCCATCAACAATACTTTTAATCTGCTCATTATACCCAAGGACAATTAGTCCCCCTGTTTGCGCACGAAGTACGTTATCTATCCCTTCGCGCAGTGGTGTTCCTGGGGCAACGAGCTGTAGAATGTTAATCATACTTTTGACACGTTGCTTGTTTTCCTCCATAGCCTAGCCTCCTAATGTCAAACGAAGCGCTTCTCCTAAATTAGAAACACCCACTACCTCAATCCCATCCGGAATTGTCCATCCCCCTAAATTTTTTCTAGGAATAATAGCACGTTGAAATCCTAATTTCGCTGCTTCTTGTACACGTTGTTCAATTCTTGATACTCTTCTTATTTCTCCAGTTAGTCCTACTTCTCCTATTACCGCATCAGTTGGTGCAGTAGATTTATCCTTGAAACTTGAAGCGATACTTAATGCGACAGCTAAATCAATTGCTGGTTCATCTAATTTCAAACCACCTGCGACTTTTAAATACGCATCTTGATTTTGCAACAATAAACCTGTTCTTTTTTCTAGTACTGCCATAATAAGTGAAACGCGGTTATGATCAATTCCCGTCGCCATTCTTCGAGGATTTCCAAAACTAGTAGGGGAGATTAATGCTTGTATTTCTACTAAAACCGGTCTTGTTCCTTCCATTGAAGCAACCACCGTGGATCCTGCGACTCCAACCGGCCTTTCCTCAAGGAAAATTTCAGAAGGGTTTAAGACTTCCGCAAGACCAAGTTCCTTCATTTCAAAGATACCCATTTCATTCGTGGAACCAAAACGGTTCTTAACAGCCCGCAAAATACGATATGTATGGTGGCGATCTCCTTCAAAGTAAAGAACTGCATCAACCATATGTTCTAACATACGCGGCCCTGCAATTGCACCCTCTTTTGTCACATGTCCGACGATAAAAATAGGGATCCCCTTTGTCTTTGCAAGTTTCATTAGTTCTGCTGTACATTCACGTACTTGTGCCACACTTCCAGGAGCTGACGTCACTTCGGGTAAATGTATCGTTTGAATAGAGTCAATAACAACAAAGGCTGGATTCATCTCTTCAATATGTGCTGCAATTCGTTGTAAGTCAGTCTCTGATACAACGAATAAATTACTACCCTTTACATGCAAACGATCTGCACGAAGTTTTATCTGCTTTGCCGACTCCTCACCCGATATATATAGTACATCATATGAAGAATCTGCTAATTGCGATGAAATCTGTAGTAGCAATGTCGATTTCCCAATCCCAGGGTCTCCACCAATGAGTACTAAAGATCCATCTACAATGCCTCCACCAAGTACACGGTTAAACTCCTGAAATTTCGTTTCAATACGCGCCTCAGACTTTGTTTCTACTTCTGTTAGGCGTCTTGGTTTTGTTACTTCTGATTGAATTGCATTTGCATAATTAAGGCGCCTTGATGATACAACTGGTTCCATCTCTTCAACAAGCGTATTCCATTGACCACATCCAGGACATTTCCCCATATATTTTGGTGACTGATAACCACATTCTTGACATGTAAATTTTGTTTTCTTTTTAGCCATATCTTTTTATAGTTCACTTCACTTTCATCTATAAACGTTTATCCTTCTCGTACAAGAAAGAGGGCTATCGCGTAGCCCTCTTTGTTTGTCTATACTTATTTTACCTTTTCCGCACCATGAATGACAAATGATTCTCCTTCTACATCAAAGATAACTTTTTGTCCTTTCTCAATAGCACCTTTTAAAAGCTCTTCTGATAGTCTATCTTCTACATGTTTCTGAATTGCTCTACGAAGCGGACGAGCACCGTACTCACGATCAAATCCTTTATCAGCAATTGCTGAAATTGCTCCTTCTGTTAAGTGCAATTCAATTTCTTGTTCTTTTAAGCGATTCACTAACTGATTTACCAGAAGTGTTACAATTTCTTGAATATGTTTTTTCTCAAGCATATGGAACACGATAATTTCATCGATACGGTTTAAGAATTCTGGACGAAATGCTTTTTTCAATTCATCCATTACTTTACCTTTCATATCCGAATAATCACGGCTCTCATCTTGTACGTTAAATCCAAGATGTTTATTACGTTTTAACGCCTCTGCACCAACATTAGACGTCATAATAACAATTGTATTACGGAAATCAACTGTACGTCCTTTAGAATCTGTTAAACGGCCGTCTTCTAATACTTGTAATAAAATATTAAACACATCAGGATGAGCTTTCTCTACTTCATCTAATAAGACAACTGAATATGGCTTGCGACGAACTTTCTCTGTTAATTGTCCACCTTCTTCATATCCAACATATCCTGGAGGAGATCCAACTAAACGAGAAGTAGAATGCTTTTCCATGTACTCAGACATATCGATGCGGATCATTGCATCCTCATCACCGAACATAGATTCCGCTAATGCCCTTGCTAGTTCCGTTTTACCTACACCAGTCGGCCCTAAGAAAATAAATGAGCCAATTGGGCGTTTCGGATCTTTTAATCCCGCTCTCGCACGACGAACAGCTTTTGCCACAGCTACGACTGCTTCTTCCTGCCCAATTAAACGATCGTGTAAAATTGATTCTAAGTTTAATAATTTATCCGTCTCTGTTTGTGCAAGTTTAGAAACCGGAATACGTGTCCATGTGGAAACGACATTTGCAATATCTTCTACCGTTACTTCTGAGTTTTCTTTTCCTTGTTTCTCTTTCCACTGACGCTTTGTATCTTCTAACTTTTCACGTAAACGTTGTTCCATATCACGTAAGGAAGCAGCTTTTTCAAATTCTTGGCTTTGTACAGCTGCATCTTTTTCTTTTCGAATTTCCTCAAGCTTCACTTCAAGCTCTTTTAAGTTTGGCGGTGTTGTATAAGAACGTAAGCGCACTTTTGATGCAGCCTCATCAATTAAATCGATTGCTTTATCAGGTAAGAAACGGTCTGTAATGTAACGATCTGAAAGTTTTACAGCCGCATCGATTGCATCGTCTGTAATAGATACGCGGTGATGCGCCTCATAACGGTCACGTAAACCTTTTAAAATTTGAACTGATTCTTCTAAGTTTGGTTCATCAACATGAATTGGTTGGAAACGTCTTTCTAATGCCGCATCTTTTTCAATATATTTACGATACTCATCTAAAGTTGTTGCACCAATACATTGTAATTCACCACGTGCTAAAGATGGTTTTAAAATATTCGATGCATCAATTGCACCTTCCGCCCCTCCTGCACCAATTAACGTATGAAGCTCATCAATAAATAGAATAATGTTACCAGCTTGGCGAATCTCATCCATCACTTTCTTTAAACGATCCTCAAATTCACCACGATATTTTGTACCAGCAACAACTGTACCCATATCTAATGTCATAACACGCTTATCTCTTAACGTTTCAGGAACTTCATTATTTACAATTTGTTGCGCTAACCCTTCTGCAATTGCCGTTTTACCTACACCAGGCTCTCCAATTAATACTGGATTGTTTTTTGTTCTACGACTTAACACTTCAATTACGCGCTGAATTTCTTTACTACGTCCAATAACAGGATCTAGTCTGCTTTCACGTGCAACAACTGTTAAATCACGTGCTAAACTGTCAAGTGTAGGTGTATTCGCATTTGTTGATGAACCACCTTGATGACCTGAACTAGCTTCATTACTTCCAAGGAGTTGTAACACTTGTTGTCTTGCTTTATTTAGGCTTACACCTAAATTATTTAAAACACGTGCTGCTACACCTTCACCTTCACGGATTAAACCAAGTAAAATATGTTCTGTTCCAACGTAGGAATGGCCCAATTTACGAGCTTCGTCCATAGACAACTCAATAACTTTTTTAGCACGAGGTGTGTAATGTACTGTTTGAGAAGCTTCCGTTCCACGTCCAATTAATGCTTCTACCTCTTTTTGAACTTTCTCTGGACTTAATCCAAGAGCAATTAACGCTTTTGCTGCAATTCCTTCACCTTCGCGTACAAGCCCAAGTAAAATATGTTCTGTTCCAATATTATTATGCCCAATGCGAATTGCTTCCTCTTGAGATAAAGCTAATACTTTCTGTGCTCGTTCTGTAAATCTTCCAAACATCATAGAAATCGCCTCCTACTTGCGCTTAGTTTTGTTCAATACGTAATCGCTCACGGATTAAGGTTGCTCTTCGATAATCTCTTTCTTCTGGTCCTAAAGGTCCTCCTGCATATTGTTGTAAAATGCCTGGCTGAGTAAGAACCATTAACTCAGTCAAAATATTTCTCGATATACCTTGTATATATCCTAGGTCAATACCAAGTCGTACATCTGATAAGCAAGTGGCTGCTTCCGCAGATTGAATTAAACGACTGTTAGCTAGTATGCCGTAAGAACGATATACTTTATCTTCAAGTTCAATACTTGAATTTTGTACAATTAATTCTCTAGCCATTTTTTCTTGTTGTATGATTTGTTGAATGACACTCTTTAAATCTGTAATAATATCTTCTTCTGATTTCCCTAGCGTCATTTGATTTGATACTTGAAATATATTACCTAACGCTTCGCTACCCTCACCGTATATTCCTCTTACTACTAACCCTAATTTTTGAATTACTTGTATAATACGGTTAATTCTTTTCGTTAAAACCAGTCCCGGCAAATGGATCATTACAGAAGCTCTTAATCCTGTACCGACGTTAGTCGGACAACTCGTAATATATCCAAGCGACTCATCAAAAGCATATTCAACCTCTTCCTCGATCCAATTATCTATTTGATTGGCACTTTGAAGCGCCTCTGATAACTGTAATCCTGAAAATAGGCACTGAATTCTAACATGATCTTCTTCATTAAGCATGATACTTATATGTTCACTTTCTGATAGTAGACATGCTCCGTATTCTGCTCCTGCAAGATTTGGACTAATTAAATGCTTCTCAACTAAAACTCTCCTTTGAAGAGGATTTAATTCATTCATTTTTAATAGTTCAAACTTCCCAAAAGGTTCTACCGGTTTATTTACAAACTTCTTCTTAAATAATTCGTGAATCTGTTTAGCTTCTTCCTCGTTTTGCATAGTAGAGAATTGATATTTTTTTAAATTACGAGCCAAACGAATTCGACTACTTAAAACAATATCAGAATCAGGGCCATCCCCCTTCATCCACGGACTAATCGCTTCATTCATAATTCTGTCCAGTGACATAGAACTATTCCCCCTCTCTATGCTCACTAAGCTGATTTTCAAGAGCTCGAATTTCATCTCGTACTTCAGCTGCTTTCTCAAATTCCTCTTTCTGTACATATTGTTTCAGATTGAGTTTTAGTTCATCTAATTCTTTCTTTAAGTAGATATTTCCTTCTATACGTTCCGGAATTTTTCCACAATGATCTGTATGCCCACCATGAAGACGTTTTAATAGTGGCTTTAAATGTTCCTTAAAGGTGTCATAACAAGATGCACACCCAAAGCGTCCCACTTTTGTAAACTGTTCATATGTCATCTTACAATTGGGGCATCTTAATATACTTGCATTTGAAAATGTATTCTGTCCTTCTTCAAACATTGCTGGTTCACCATGTAATAATCCAGCTAATAGATCGTGAAACGAAAAATTAGACTGCGGTGATTGAAAGAAAGACGTATAGCCACTTTGTTCTGCACACTGCTCACAAAGATGAACTTCCGCCTTTTTCTCGTTGATTACTTTTGTATAATGTAAAGTTGCTGGTCTTATATTACAGTTTTGACAAGTCATCGCTATCCCCACCTTTACAACAGGAACGATCTATCTCATGATACTTTTCATACATTACTAGATTGTTCTCTTTCCTTAATCCATTTAATAAAAGTACATGTTATCTTTCAAAATCTCTACAATATTAAACTGCACTATCTTGGTTATCATTCTTAACAAAAGTTATATTTATTTATATTTCAGTGTTCTTAACATTGCGCATAATATTCGAGCCCTAAGTTCATCTCGAGAAGGAACATCCATTAATAATACAGAACGATCTAGTACGCTTAACATAAGTTTAGCTTCACGATTTGTTATAATACCCTCTTCTATTAAACGTATAATCATGCTTTCTGCATTCCCTTGTGCAACGCTATGATCAATCATATGAAGCATTTGATCAATAATGTCTATATCGTCATGCAGTTTGACTTTTATAATGCGAATGTAACCTCCTCCACCTCGTTTACTTTCTACTACGAATCCTCTTTCTAACGTAAAACGGGTATTGATTACATAGTTGATTTGAGATGGCACACAATCGAATCGATCCGCGATCTCATTCCTCTTGATTTCAATCACATTATTATTGCTTAAGTCAATAACTTGCTTTAGATATTTCTCAATGATATCAGATATATTTCTCATTTATCCGCCACCTTTATTGACTTTGACTATCTTTGACTTTAATTATATACGTATTAAAAAAATTTGCAACTCTTTTGCTTATTCACTATCCTAGCCACATTTCTCAATCTTTAATCAAAAGAGCGATTCTTTAAGTAAAGATTTTTTAAATTACTATGAATTATAAAAGAAAACACAAAAAAACACGAGTCAAAAGACTCGTGTTTTAGTTGCTTGGCGACGTCCTACTCTCACAGGGACAAGGTCCCAACTACCATCGGCGCTAGAGAGCTTAACTTCCGTGTTCGGTATGGGAACGGGTGTGACCTCTCTGCCATCAT
>NZ_JBQAFR010000010.1:0-62086 GCF_051915945.1 Bacillus cereus group sp. MYBK30-2 | reverse complement strand
GGGTTCGAATCCCGTACGGGTCACCACTTTTGGAGGATTAGCTCAGCTGGGAGAGCACCTGCCTTACAAGCAGGGGGTCGGCGGTTCGATCCCGTCATCCTCCACCATATATTTTTAAATGTCGGAGGGGTAGCGAAGTGGCTAAACGCGGCGGACTGTAAATCCGCTCCTTCGGGTTCGGCAGTTCGAATCTGCCCCCCTCCACCATTTTCTTTAAAATAACCTGAGAAGGTTTATTTTTTTGAAAAGATAACCATACTAGTAAATATTAATGGGCTATAGCCAAGCGGTAAGGCAACGGACTTTGACTCCGTCATGCGCTGGTTCGAATCCAGCTAGCCCAGCCATTTACGAGCCATTAGCTCAGTTGGTAGAGCATCTGACTTTTAATCAGAGGGTCGAAGGTTCGAATCCTTCATGGCTCACCATTTTCGCGGAAGTAGTTCAGTGGTAGAATACAACCTTGCCAAGGTTGGGGTCGCGGGTTCGAATCCCGTCTTCCGCTTAATTACTAAGGGGCCTTAGCTCAGCTGGGAGAGCGCCTGCCTTGCACGCAGGAGGTCAGCGGTTCGATCCCGCTAGGCTCCATATAAATGGGGAAAGCTTACATCAAATGATGTAAGCTTTTTTTGTGCTTAAATTTTACTGGGAAAGGCAACTTTTGTATTTGTCGTTTAAAATGAAGAAAAGGTGTAAATAAGGAACGGGGGATAATTATGAAAGTTGTCATCGCATCTGATTCATATAAAGAAAGTTTGAAAGCTATGGGGGTATGTGAAGCTATTGAAAGAGGTTTTGCAGCAGTTTTTCCTAAAGCAGAGTACGTTAAGGTACCGATTGGAGATGGAGGCGAAGGAACGGTCGAATCCCTTGTTGATGCTACAAGGGGGAGAATTATATCACTTAATGTGACAGGGCCACTTGGAGAGAGCATACAGGCTTTTTACGGTATGTCTAAGGATAAGAAGACAGCATTTATTGAAATGGCAGCAGCATCAGGACTACAACACGTTCCGATTGAAAAGAGAAACCCACTTATTACAACGACGAAAGGGACTGGAGAACTTATATTGCATGCGCTAGATCAAGGAGCAAAACATATTATCTTAGGACTTGGAGGAAGTGCTACAAATGATGGTGGGGCAGGTATGCTGTCAGTTTTAGGAGTAAGGTTTATAAATGGGAAAGGTGAAGCAATAGAGCCTTCTGGAGGGACATTACAGTTCATTACTGCTGTTGACCTTTCTAGGATTGATTCACGCTTAGAGAACATAAAGATAGAGGCAGCATGTGATGTGGACAATCCGTTAGTTGGACCGAGGGGAGCATCTTTTGTATTTGGGAGACAAAAGGGTGCGAATGTAGAGATGATGAAAGAGCTAGATGAGAATTTAAAACATTATGCTAATATACTTAAACAGTATGTATCTTTTGATGTATCTGAAATGCCTGGTGCTGGAGCAGCTGGAGGAATGGGAGCAGCTGTCGTTGCAGTGTTAAAGGGAAAACTACGAAAAGGAATTGAAATTGTATTAGATTATACAAATTTTGATAAGCGTATAGAAGGTGCTGATCTTATTGTAACTGGTGAGGGCAGAATAGATGAACAAACGGCTTATGGAAAGGCACCTGTTGGTGTTGCGGGGCGTGCGAAAGGTCTTCATATTCCTGTAATTGCTATTGGTGGATCAGTATCCCCGAATTATACAACTGTTTATGAAAAGGGAATTGATGCAGTATTTAGTACTACAGCAAGTCCAATGACATTAGAAGAGGCATATAAAGTAGCAGAAGAGAATATCGAAATGACAGCGAAAAATATTGCAGCAGTGTGGAAATTAGCGTCAGAAAAACGCTTCTAAATGTAGAAGCGTTATTTTTTATCCTTCCATTTGCGGACAGCTAGTAAAAGCACGATTGGTGAGAGCTAATAATCAGTGAGGGATGGAAAAACGCACTGATTATTAGCTTATTGTATTAGTTGATAGAGAAGCTAGTTGTTTCATTAAGTTAATTTTATGCATAGAATAGTCTTAAAATTTGGATTTCAACGCAAATATAAGTGCATAAATTGTATATCCATGCAGGAAAATGTCGAGTTGAGTCAGACTATATAAAAGATTTAAAATATTTAGTGAAGGCATAAAAGGGGGATACTATCTATGAAAAAAGAAATCTCAGTTATTGGAGTTCCAATGGATTTAGGACAGATGCGTCGTGGGGTTGATATGGGACCAAGCGCGATCCGTTATGCAGGGGTAGTTGAAAGAATTGAACAAATTGGATATGACGTAAAAGATATGGGAGATATATGTATAGAGAGAGAAAAAGAAGTAGATGAAAATACAAAACTAAGAAACCTTACACAAGTTGCAACTGTATGTAACGAGTTAGCAACTAAGGTTGATCATATTATAGAAGAAGGTCGTTTTCCACTTGTATTAGGTGGTGACCATAGTATTGCTATCGGTACGCTAGCTGGTGTAGCGAAACATTATAAAAATTTAGGTGTTATTTGGTATGATGCACATGGTGATTTAAATACAGAAGAAACTTCACCATCTGGAAATATTCACGGTATGTCACTTGCTGCAAGTTTAGGCTATGGACATCCTGCACTTGTAAATTTATACGAGGCATACCCGAAGGTGAAAAAAGAGAACGTTGTAATTATCGGTGCACGCGCATTAGATGAAGGAGAAAAAGACTTTATTCGCAATGAAGGTATTAAAGTATTCTCAATGCATGAAATTGATCGTATGGGTATGACAGCTGTTATGGAAGAAACAATTGCGTATTTATCTCATACTGATGGTGTTCATTTATCATTAGATTTAGATGGTCTTGATCCTCATGATGCACCAGGAGTTGGAACGCCTGTAATTGGTGGTCTATCTTATCGTGAAAGCCACTTAGCGATGGAGATGTTAGCAGAGGCTGATATTGTTACATCTGCTGAATTTGTTGAAGTAAATACGATTTTAGATGAGAGAAACAGAACAGCGACAACAGCGGTTGCTTTAATGGGTTCTTTATTCGGTGAAAAACTAAAATAAATGTAAGAAAAGCAACTGAGAAGTTGCTTTTTTTATTTGAAAATAGGCGTATAATAATGACTTATATTATACTGTAGGATAAGAAAGTTTGACATCTTACCAATTTAAGCTGAAGGGGGTCGTTTGTAATTGTCGTTTGTTTCATGTATGGTATAATTAACTAGTTGTTGGAAATACATACAGATAGAGCATAAAATAATATTTCAATATATGGATAGAATTGCTCGTAAGTAGGAGGAAGGGTTAGCATGCCTTTTGAAGATACGACCATTTTGAAATATCTTAGTACGGCATTAGATATTGCTGTTGTATGGTTTATTATATATAAGCTAATTCTTATAATCCGTGGTACGAAAGCTGTGCAACTTTTAAAAGGTATTACAGTTATTATTGTCGTCCGGATGATTAGTATTTTACTTGAATTGCATACGCTATATTGGCTAACGGAACAAGTATTAACGTGGGGATTTTTAGCCGTTATTATTATCTTTCAGCCAGAATTGCGAAGAGCACTTGAGCAGCTAGGACGGGGGAGCTTATTTTCGCGTGTGGGAACTCACGAGGAAGATGAACCTGAAATTGTTGCAACAGCGATTGCGAAAGCAACGGAATATATGGGAAAACGTAGAATTGGTGCATTAATCACTTTGTCAAAAGAGACTGGGATGGGTGATTATGTAGAAACGGGTATTCCGCTGAATGCATATGTGTCATCGGAATTACTCATTAATATTTTTATCCCTAATACCCCTCTTCATGACGGAGCAGTAATTATGCAAGGAAGTACAATTAAAGCAGCAGCATGTTATCTTCCGTTATCAGAAAGTCCTTTTATTTCGAAGGAGTTAGGAACACGACATCGCGCTGCAATGGGAGTAAGTGAAGTCACTGATAGTATTACAGTAGTTGTGTCGGAAGAAACAGGTCAAATTTCTTTAACGAAAAACGGTAAGTTACATCGTGATTTGAAGACAGAACAGCTGAAGGATATGTTGTTAGCAGAATTTAGTGGGAACGAAAAAACGACTTCTTCGTCTTTATGGAATTGGAGGAGAAAGCGTCATGGATAAGTTAATGGAGAATCATTGGTTTTTAAAAGGAATCTCATTACTATTGGCGTGTATGCTTTTTATGTCAGCAACTTTAACTGACAAAAATACGACATCGAGTGTATTACCTTTCGTAAATGAAGGGAAAGAAACATTAACTAATTATGCTATTAACCTTAAGTATGACGAAGAGAAGTATATTGTAAGTGGTATTCCAGCAGAGGGAGTCAAGGTAAAATTAGAAGGTCCCAAAGCAGCGGTTGCTGCAACAAAAAACAAAAGACAATTTGATATACCAGTTGATTTAGAAGGCCGTCCAAAAGGAACTTATGAAGTTTCTTTAAAAGCGAACGGGCTTCCAGATGAAGTGAAAGGGACAGTTCAACCATCAACAATTAAAGTCACTCTTCATGAAAAAGCGAAAAAGTATGTTCATGTAGATTTAAAATTATCCAATGAAGATCAGATGCCAGCAGGTGCTACCGTTGAGAAATCAAGTATTAAGCCTGACACTGTTGAAGTAGTTGGAACAAAAGAAGAAATAGAAAGTATTTCATCTGCTAAGGCATATATAGATTTAAAAGGTGTTAATAAAACCGTTACAAAAACAGCGGAGGTTACATTGTACAATAAAGAAGGAAAACGTTTAAATGTAAAAACGAATCCATCTAAAATAAGTGTAACAGTGAATGTAGCGACACAAGCTACAGCAAATAACGTAGAAAAAACAGTTCCTTTAACATATGCGAAAAAAGGGAATTTACCAGAAGGTTTAGCTGTTACAAATATTAATGTTGAACCAGGAGAAGTAACGATAGCTGGTCCAAAAGACATTTTGGATAATATACAATCTATAGAGGGGGTCGAGGTAGATCTTAGTCAATTGACGGATTCTACAACATTCGATGCCTCTGTTTTATTGCCAAAGGGTGTCACAAGTGCAAAACCAAATCAAGTGAAGGTTTCAGTAGGGGTACAAAAAGTAAAGCAAACGAAAAGTAAAACTATTGATGGTATCCCGATTCAAAAAAATGGAATTCCGAACGATGTTACTGCTCAGCTACTTTCGCCGCAGGATGGGAAGATAAGCGTTGATATTTCAGGAGAAGCAAGTATAGTAGATAAAATAACAGCTGCTCAAATAACAGCGGTGATTAATCTACAAAATGCATCTCCGGGAACAAAAGATATTTCTATTCAAGTAAGCGGTCCTGGTAATATTTCGATCGAGCCAAAACAAAAAAGTGCTAAAGTTACAATTGTGAAGAAAGAAAAGCCAGATAAAGAAGTACAGGGTAATATTGAACACCCGGATTCAACAAACAATCAGGGAAATCAAACTGAAAAGCCAAAAAATCCTGAACCAGGTCCAGAAAAGGATCAGGAAAAAAATAAAGATAAAGACAAAGAAACTGGTCAAGAACCGAGCAAAGAACCAACAGTAGATAATCAAAAAGAGCAAGAAAAAGGAGCGAATCATAATGGGTAAATATTTTGGTACAGATGGAGTACGCGGGGTTGCGAACAAGGAGTTAACACCTGAATTAGCGTTCAAAATTGGACGTTTTGGAGGCTATGTATTAACAAAAGATACAGACCGTCCAAAAGTAATTATCGGCCGTGATACACGTGTATCTGGACATATGTTAGAAGGGGCCTTAGTAGCAGGTCTATTATCAACTGGAGCAGAAGTAATGCGTCTTGGTGTTATTTCTACACCAGGTGTGGCTTATTTAACAAAGGCGTTAGATGCACAAGCAGGTGTTATGATTTCTGCATCTCATAATCCAGTACAAGATAACGGAATTAAGTTCTTCGGTTCAGACGGTTTTAAATTAACGGATGAGCAAGAAGCAGAAATTGAAGCGTTATTAGACAAAGAAGTTGACGAATTACCACGTCCAACAGGCACTAACCTTGGACAAGTGAGTGATTATTTTGAAGGTGGACAAAAATATTTACAATACATTAAACAAACTGTAGAGGAAGATTTCTCTGGTCTACATATCGCTTTAGATTGTGCACATGGTGCTACATCTTCTTTAGCTCCATATTTATTTGCAGATTTAGAAGCCGACATTTCAACAATGGGAACTTCACCGAATGGTATGAATATTAATGAAGGTGTAGGATCTACACATCCAGAAGTATTAGCTGAATTAGTAAAAGAAAAAGGTGCTGACATCGGACTTGCTTTTGATGGCGATGGAGACCGTTTAATCGCAGTAGACGAAAAAGGAAACATCGTTGATGGCGATCAAATTATGTTCATTTGTGCGAAGTACATGAAAGAAACTGGTCAATTGAAACATAATACAGTTGTTTCAACAGTTATGAGTAACCTAGGTTTCTATAAAGCACTTGAAGCAAACGGTATTACAAGTGATAAAACAGCAGTTGGTGACCGCTACGTAATGGAAGAAATGAAGAGTGGTGGATATAATCTGGGCGGAGAGCAATCAGGTCACATTATCTTACTTGATTACATTACAACTGGTGACGGAATGTTAAGTGCACTTCAACTTGTAAACATCATGAAAATGACGAAAAAACCATTATCTGAGCTTGCAGGTGAGATGACGAAATTCCCACAATTACTAGTAAATGTTCGTGTAACAGATAAAAAACTAGCATTAGAAAATGAAAAAATTAAAGAGATTATTCGTGTTGTAGAGGAAGAAATGAACGGCGATGGCCGTATTCTTGTTCGTCCATCTGGAACAGAGCCACTTATTCGCGTAATGGCAGAAGCACCAACACAAGAAGTTTGTGATGCTTATGTACACCGTATTGTAGAAGTTGTGAAAGCTGAAGTTGGCGCCGAATAATTTGCTAAATTTGTTTTAAAAGGAGCACAAGAAGTGCTCCTTTTTCATATGTTTTATAGACAATGAAAAAAATTTCATTGACGGTTTATATTGTTTGTTATAAGATGGTCTTGTTCTTTTTCTCAAAGTAAATATTGTAAATTATAAAAGCGCCAGAACTACAAGTAGTGTAGTTGACGAGGTGGAGTTTATCGAGATTTCGGCGGATGACTCCCGGTTGTTTATCACAACCGCAAGCTTTTACTTAAAACATTAAGGTGACTTAGTGGACAAAGGTGAAAGTGTGATGAGAGAAAAGGAACGGATGAAAACTAGCTGTATAAGTGTATACGGACTTAAACCCAATTGAGAGGAAGGTGAAAGCCGTTACAAGCTTACAGGGCTAGCAATATGTAATCCGTTTTTTTAATATAAATAAATGGTATCGGACTATGTCGTTACATGTTCGCAGAGCAGTGTAAGCATTTGTAACGGCGACTAAACATGTGTGGAATCGTAGGATTTATTGGAGAGCAAGATGCAAAGGAAATTTTATTAAAAGGTTTAGAAAAGCTAGAATATCGTGGATATGATTCAGCAGGTATTGCAGTACAAGCAGAGAACGGTGTTGTTGTATACAAAGAAAAAGGCCGTATTGCAAAACTTCGCGAAATCGTAGATGAGAACGTAGCAGCAAGTGTGGGAATCGGTCATACACGCTGGGCTACACACGGTGTTCCAAGCAAAGTAAACGCGCATCCGCATCAAAGTACATCAAAACGCTTTACACTAGTTCATAACGGTGTAATTGAAAACTATGAGTTAGTGAAAAAGGAATATTTACAAGATGTAACGTTCGTAAGTGAGACAGATACAGAAGTTATCGTACAGCTTATGGAACAACAAGTAAGCACAGGACTAAGTGTAGAAGATGCATTCCGTAACACGTTATCTCTTTTACATGGTTCTTATGCAATCGGACTACTTGATGCTGAAAATCCAAACATGATTTATGTTGCTAAAAACAAAAGCCCGCTATTAGTAGGTGTTGGTGACAACTTTAATGTTGTGGCGAGCGACGCTATGGCGATGTTACAAGTTACAGATCAATTTATCGAGTTAATGGATAAAGAAATCGTAATCGTAACAAAAGAAAGTATTACAATTAAAAACTTACAAGGTGAAACGATTGAACGTGCACCTTATACAGCGGAATTAGACGCAAGTGATATTGAAAAAGGAACGTATCCTCATTTCATGCTAAAAGAAATCGATGAGCAACCACTTGTAATCCGTAATATTATTCAAAAGTACCAAGGTGAAAATGGCGAGATTGAACTGGATGCAGATATCCGTAATGCAATTTTAGATAGCGATCGTATTTATATCATTGCATGCGGAACAAGCTATCATGCAGGTCTTGTTGGAAAGCAATTCATTGAGAAATTTGCGAAAGTACCAGTTGAAGTACACGTAGCAAGTGAATTCTCTTACAACATGCCATTATTAACAGAAAGACCATTCTTCATTTACATCTCACAAAGTGGTGAAACAGCAGATAGCCGTGCAGTACTTGTGCAAACAAATGAAATGGGTCATAAAGCATTAACAATTACAAATGTACCTGGTTCTACGCTTTCTCGTGAAGCTGATTATACACTTCCATTATACGCAGGACCAGAAATCGCAGTTGCATCGACGAAAGCATACACAGCTCAGCTTGCAGTGCTTTCAATCTTAGCGGCTGACATTGCAAAAGCAAAAGGTGAAGTTCTTGAGTTCGATTTAACACATGAATTAGGACTTGTAGCAAACGCAATGGTAGTACTTTGTGATCAAAAAGAAGAAATGGACGCATTAGCAAAACAATTTTTAGCAACAACGCGTAACTGCTTCTTCATTGGACGTAGCGTAGACTTCTTCGTAGGTTTAGAAGGTGCGTTAAAACTAAAAGAAATCTCTTACATCCAAGCAGAAGGCTTTGCTGGAGGAGAATTAAAACACGGTACAATCGCCTTAATCGAAAACGGTACACCAGTTATCGCCCTTGCTACACAAGAGCACGTAAACCTTGGAATTCGCGGTAACGTGAAAGAAGTAGTAGCACGCGGAGCTAACCCATGTATCATCTCAATGAAAGGCTTAGAAATGGAAGGCGACAGCTTCGTATTACCAGCTGTACATGAAGCACTAGCACCGCTAGTAGCAGTTATTCCATTACAACTTATCTCATACTACGCAGCACTTCACCGCGAGTGTGACGTTGATAAGCCACGTAACTTAGCTAAATCTGTTACGGTTGAGTAGGAGATTGGTAGAGTAACGAGTTTATTATGGATTTGAAATAAAGTTGCGAAGTTTAAAATAAAGTCGCGACGTTTATAAAAAAGTTGTGAAGCTTTACCCCTTTGGATATGATTATCTAAAGGGGTATTTTTGTGTCGAAAAGAGAAAGAACATCTAAAATCGATAAGTGGATTAAAGAGGGGTGAGGAACTGGCAGTGGGAGAGATTATCAGCCTTAGCTTAAAATTCAAGATATTTCCTCATTAGGTCGGTCAATAAGATTAAAAGGTATAAAAACCGGCAGACAACATGAGTTTTTATCGGATTTGGAACGGAACTACTTTTATTTGACTGAATTTTCTGTTGTTATTTTGGCTATTCGTGAATGAAAAAACCCACTGATTAAAGGTTCACTTTATTGAACAAATTAGATTACTAGGCATTACGAGGGGGTTTATTAATGAAAATGAATGAAAAAGCATATCTAAGTATAGAAGAGATTATTTCATTACCAACCTTATCAGGTACAAACATAAGTGATGATGGCAAAAATGTAGCATTTGTCAAGAAGACAGCTAACTGGAAAGACAATAAATATAGGAATCATGTATGGATATATGAAAAAGATAAGGGGCAGAGTTACCCACTAACAACTGGGGATATAGATAGTACATACCCATTATGGTCTCCAAATTCTAGGGATATCGCATACCTTAGCCCAGTTGGTGACGGGGATGATAAGAAAAATCAAATCTTTGTTAAGTCAATAGATGGTTATAGTGGGGTTCAAATTACTGATGAGAAAGAAGGGGTCAGTAAATTCAAATGGGAGCCTACTGGCAAGGGTTTTTATTATGTTGCACAGTCAAAAGAATCTGAGGTGATAAAGAAACGTAAGGAACTATATGGGGATTTCCATCATATAGGTAAGGAATACCAAAATAATTGTTTATACTACATTGAAATAGAAAAAGTGATACAAAATGATAAATATGAACACGAAAATAGCGTTGTTTATCAACTAACTGATGGAAAGGATTTTCATATCCATGAATTTGATATTTCAAATGATGGGAAAAAGGTTGTATTTATGGCTACATCAAGCTCAAATATGGGAGATTATATAAATGGGGATCTATACATATTAGATATTAAAGCTGGAGAGTTACAAAAGCTGAATATAGATAAGTTGTTGGGAGGGAGCGTTTGTTTTTCTCCTGAAGGCAGCAAAATATGTTACTCAGCAAGTATAAGGGAGAAGGATTACTATAAGACTCATATACAAGACAGTACATTAGAGATATATGATATTAATAGTGGAGAGCTAATTCAACCTTTAACAGATTTTGATAGTACGGTTATTCCATTACGGTGGACAGCTAAAGGAATTTTAATTAGATGGCAGAATAAAACTAATTATCTTATTGGGTTGCTATCTGAGGATGGCACTGTGGAAATGTTAAGCGAAAAAGTAGATATCTTTATAATGGATGCTTCTATAACAAGGGATGGAAATCATATATCCTACAATAAGGCTATAACAAATGAAAACTTTGAAATCTATTTAGATGATAAAAAAATAACGAGTGAAAATAGCTTTTTCAAAGGAAAGCTTAAAAGTAACAGGGAAATAATCTCATGGAAAAGTAGTGATGGTCTTGAAATAGAGGGTGTTTTATCAACCCCAGTAGAGTTTGACGCAAATGAAAAATATCCCTTATTAGTGGTAATCCATGGTGGTCCGGCTTGGGCATCTTTTCCAATATTTTCAGACTGTTTTAATGAGAAATATCCTATTGAACAGTTTATCGAAAAAGGCTTTATAGTTTTAGAACCAAACTACAGGGGAAGTTCTGGTTATGGTAATGAATTCTTAAAAGCAAACTATAGAAAACAGGGAATTGCTGACTACGATGATGTTATATCTGGAGTGGATAAACTAGTTGACAAAGGGATTGCAGATAAAGATAGAGTAGGGATTATGGGGTGGAGTAACGGGGGATATATATCAGCTTTCTGTTCTACATTTAGTAGTAGATTTAAAGCTATTTCAGTTGGAGGTGGAATTACTAATTGGAGTACCCATTATGTAAATACAGATATACCTTACTTTATTAGGATGTATTTAGGAAATAATCCATGGAATGATCCAGAGATATATACTAAAACATCACCAATGACATATATTAAATCAGCCTGTACTCCCACCTTAATCCAACATGGTGAAAAGGATGCAAGAATTCCAACTCTAAATGCATATGAGTTATATCAAGGATTAAGGGATATGGAAGTTGATACAGAATTAATTATATTTAAAGGAATGGCGTATAGTTCTGACCAGCCAGGAATTAATGTGGCTATTATGAAGCAGAATTTGATGTGGTTTTCACACTATATTCTTGGAGAAAGTATGAAAGATTTTAGGGTTTTATGATTAATAAATGGATACTTTAGTACAATTGATTTATCTACGGAACAAAAAAAGATATATTAAATAAAATGATCAAACTTTTTTTAACACCTACATTTATTATAGAATTGAAATAAAGGTTAACTACTTTTAAAAAGTTGCAACGTAACACCCTGGTGGATATGATTATCTAACAGGGTGTTTTTATATTGAAAAGGAAAAGAACATTTGGAATTACAAGAACGATTAAGGAACTGCTGAGTGACAATAAGCCGTTTCGTTAAGGGGCCGAATTGTTGAAAAGTGGATTTAATAAAATATACAATTTATCCCGCTATTTGTGGATAGTAAGACTCCCACTGATTAAAGTTTCACATTATTATTAAATATATATTTAAACCATTATAAGTAAAAGCAATAAGGAGAATAATAACATGACAGAGAATAAAAAAGAGTTATCAATAGAACAGCGTGAAGAATTACTCGGAGCATTGAAAGCCCGTTTTGAGAAAAATATGAATCGTCATGAAGGTATTGAATGGGCTAAAGTCCAAACAAAAATAGATGCTAATACTGAAAAACTGTGGTCTCTCAATGAAATGGAGATAACTGGCGGCGAGCCGGATGTTGTTAGTTATGATAAAGGGAAGGACGAGTATACTTTCTATGATTGTTCAGCGGAAAGTCCTAAAGGTCGCAGAAGCCTTTGTTATGATCTTGAAGCGCTAGAGTCAAGAAAAAAACATAAACCAGAAAATAACGCTATTGATATGGCAACTGCAATGGGCATTGAACTATTAACCGAAGAACAATATCGGAAGTTGCAACAACTTGGGAATTTCGACATGAAATCATCGAGTTGGGTACAAACACCTTCTGATATTAGAGAACTCGGTGGTGCCATTTTTTGCGATTATCGCTTCGGGCACGTTTTCGTGTATCACAATGGAGCAGAATCTTATTATGCTGCCAGAGGTTTTCGTGGTTCGCTAAGGGTTTAAGTTTGGCGTAAATAAAAAATTTGTGTTAAGGCTTGTTTTTATAAAAATAGAAAGGGCATATAACAATCATATGTTATATGCCTTTTTTATTATATATTTGGTAATTTATTTAGGTAATGTAAATTTTGCTTTTTTACCTTGTGAAATATCTTTTGCCTCTTTATTTCTCATAGGTCCTAACTCAATCTCAAAGGTTTTGTCTTTCCAAATTTTTTCATATTGTTCTTGATCTAATGTGTATACTTGCAGTAACTCTCCAGATGTTCCAGTTTTAACAGAAGCGTTATAGTCGTAATTTAAAAGCATGCCTTCGCTAAGCGTATATTGTGTACCATCATTAACTCTTAATGTAGAGCTTATAGGAGATAGCGCAACGTCTTGAGTATCTTTGTTATCAAGTTTGAATTTTACTGTTAATAGAACAATACCATTTTTGAAATTTGCAAAGCGTGGAGCTTCGACGGAATTTGGTGTGAATTGAGTAAATTGGTATCCATCTAATGTAACATTAACAGCACCTAATTCTTGACTATTATTAATACTTGATTTCTCTTTTAACATTTTTTTATCGCCCATGTTATTAGCGGTAGCTTTATCTTGGTAGAAAGTTTTATCTGCTGCAACCTTTTCAGTGCCTTGTTTGTTCAAACTTAACGAAAAGTTTCCAGGGCTACCGATTGGGGCATCAAATTTTCCTTTATTAGCCTGTGCAGTTGGAACTTTGACGGAGACTGTTGATAGGCTTGAAATTTTTGTTAAATCATCTTTTCCAAATGGATAAGCGATATAACCAGAAATGGTTTCGCCTGCTTTTACTAAATAATCATTTGTTGGAGCAAGCTTGGATGGTAGCTGGTCTTCTTTTGGGATTAAATCTTTATAGTTACTATAGACTTTCTGAGCACCAGTAAATGACATGTCCAATGCCGGCATATAGTAAATATCTTTAGTTGAATTATTTTTCACACTATAATTTGCAAGAATAACTCCACCGTCTGTTTGATTATTAAAAGGGATGTTAAAGTCTGTATGGAAGCCATTTAATTCAACTAATGTATAACTATTAAGTGATACTGAAATATCCTCTGCTTTATAGATTTGTGGTTCCTTATTTTCAAAAAGAACTTTTGTTTTACCACCTGTTTCTTTCTCCATATAGGAGATCAGCTTGGAATAATCGCTTGAGTTAGTAGCTGTATCTTCCGTCTTTTTATCTTCGGATTTTTTATCTTCAGGTTTATTTTCTTTCGTTGTACCCGTTTTTTCTGTTTTGCTTTCTTTGGTTGTATTTTCTTTTTGTTCTTTATTTGTCGTATCGCTTTGACCACAGCCAGTTATTAGAAAGGCTGCTACGATTACTGTAGAAAATAAAGAAATTACTTTTTTCGACATTTCTCTTCCCCCTATTTGTTTAAAACTAGATGAGTCTGTATAATCAGACCATTTACAACATATCTCACATTAGTCCCATGTTTTATTATAAAAAACAAACCATTATTTACCAGATTTTTATGGTTATTTTTGTTATTTTAATATCTTAATGGTTATTGTGAATAGAAACATAGTCAAAGCTTATATGTAGGTAAATCACAATGTTTTTTGTTACAGGAGAAGTGAAATCATCTTTGTTATTTGAAATATTCCATCTTTTTGTTAGAATGAAAAATAGAGATATATTGAAAGGGGATAAAGACTAGATATGTGGATGAACTTGTAATGATTAGAAGTTGGATTGATGAATTTTTCTCTCTCATTAGTGAGGGTCTATTTAACTATCTATAAATCATTCAAGGACTGCATATTTGGCTTGTACATCCCTTTTGTAAGGATAGATGCCTATTTTATGTATCTGTCTTTTTTTGCGGGAAAGTTTATATCTCTTATATAAAATATGCGGCCTTTAATTTGGAGGAGTATATTATGAATCAATTAAAAAATAAAGTAGCAGTTGTTACAGGTGTTAGTCGTCTAGATGGTATGGGGGCAGCGATTTGTAAAGAATTAGCTGAAGCAGGATACGATATATTTTTTACGTATTGGACGAAGTATGATAAAGAGATGCCTTGGGGCGTTGATCAAAATGAACAAATACAATTAAAAGAAGAGCTAATACAAAACGGTGTGAAAGTATCAAGTATGGAGTTAGATTTAACTTGGAACGATGCACCGGAACAGCTTATAAATAAAGTTACTGAACAAATGGGGTACCCTGATATATTAATTAATAATGCGGCATACTCTAAGAATAATGATTTCTCAAATTTGACTGCAGAAGAATTAGACAAGCATTATATGGTAAATGTTCGCGGGACTACATTGTTAAGTAGTAAGTTTGCACGTGGATTTAAGAAGAAATCTGGTGGTAGAATCGTTAATATTACTTCGGGACAGTTTAAAGGACCTATGGCTGGAGAGCTAGCCTATGCAACAACGAAGGGAGCTATTGATGCTCTCACTAGTACTTTGTCAGCAGAGGTAGCCCATTTAGGTATAACTGTTAATGCAATTAATCCAGGTCCAACTGATACGGGGTGGATGACAGAAGAGATAAAAAGAGGGTTAAAACCGATGTTTCCTTTCGGCAGAATAGGTGAACCGAAAGATGCAGCGAGGCTTATTAAGTTTTTAGTGAGCGAAGAAGCAGAGTGGATTACAGGGCAGGTCATTCATTCAGAAGGTGGATTTAAAAGATAAGTTTTTTACCCCTTTAGATAGATCTAAAGGGGTATTTTATAAAGTGAAACTTTAATCAGTGGGGGTTTTGTTCATCCCCCACTGATTATTAGTTGAACCAATCGGGCGTTTACAGGCAGTAAGACTCCCACCTAACTTCTTTGCTCCAGCCGAATTTTGAGGTGGGAGTCTTACTGCCCGTTAATGCGGGATAAAGATGAAATCTAGCTCGAAAACTTTTATGTTCCTATAGTAATCACGACATTTCCCTTCTTGCGTCCTGTTTCCACATACGTATGAGCTTCTGAAATTTCTTCTAATGGGTACGTTCTATCAATAACTGACTTTAGTTTTTCTACTTCGGTTAGCTTTTTTAGTAGAAGTATATCTTCTTTGCTCACTTTTGCCATCGTTCCATTGACTGACACGTATTTACCGTTAGGAGCTAATGCTTTCTTACAATGTTGTTTTTGATGCTTCCCAACTGCATCAAATATAATATCGTAGCGTTCGCCTCGTTCAGTAAAATCCTCTTTCGTATAATCAATTGCGTTATCAGCCCCTAAAGATTTTACTAACTCAAAATTTGAATTACTACAAACAGCTGTAACAGTCGCGCCGAAATGTTTAGCAAGTTGCACAGCGGCGGTACCTACTGATCCGGAGGCGCCATATATAAGTACTTGCTGTCCTTTTTTTATGTGCCCTTTTCCTAAAAAATGTAATGCTGAAGTTCCGCCGAAAGGAATAACTGCAGCTTCCTCATACGTCACATTGGTAGGTTTTAATGCTATCAATCCGCTTTCATGTACACATGTGTATTCAGCATAACCACCAACGTTAAGTCCTGTTAATGCAAAGATGTGATCTCCCTTTTTGAATTGAGTTACATCTGTTCCTACTTCCTCAATTTCACCAGATAACTCTACACCGAGTATAGGCTTTCTCGGTTTTCTAAAACCTAATATAATTCGCATAGGAATCCAAAATAAAAGGGGACTAGTAAAGCTTCGCATTCTACAATCTCCAGTTGTTACACTTGTTGCGTGAATCTTAACTAATACTTCATTCTTTTTAGGAGTAGGTTTCTTTACGTCTTGAAGCTTGAGAACGTTAGGTGGCCCGTATTTTGTGCAAATAATTGCTTTCATAGTGACCTCCTGAATTAAGTTATTTTCCTCTATAGCATATTTAAATGTTTTTTAAATCATGCTTATAGTTTCGCTTCATAATAAGTAAAAGAAAGATAGTTCTTTTTACAGTGTAGTATTTTCCTTTTAAGAAAGTAGGTACAATAAGAATAGAACGAAGTACTAGTGAGATTAGAATTTCAAACGAGGAGAGTGCCATTTGAAAAAAAGAAAAATAGCGGTTGCAATTGTAACGTATACAGTGTTGCTCGCGACATCTATACATACATATAAAGAGCAATTGGATCATCCTATTATGAGCGATGTAGGGAAGTTGCTTCCAACAAAGATTAAACGTGTTGAAAATGCTGAGGATGAGAGTTCGTTAAAAAAGCTGGTGCAAGATGCAAATGTTTCTGGAGAGAAGATTTCCATTGCAGGTATGCAACATAGCCAGGGCGGACAGACGTATTATCCGAACGGTACGATGCTTGATATGAAAGGCTATAATGAAATATTAGAGTTTAATCCGGGGAAGAAGAGGATTAGGGTACAAAGCGGTGTGACATGGAATGACATTCAGAAGAAAATAAATCCATACGGCCTTGCAGTTCAGGTGATGCAATCTCAAAATATTTTTACTGTTGGCGGTTCGTTAAGTGTAAATGTACATGGGCGTGATATTCGTCATGAAGCATTGATTGATACAGTAGAGTCGTTCAGATTGTTAATGGCAGATGGTACAGTACGTAATGTCAGTAGAGAAGAGAATGCTGACTTGTTTCCGTATGTAATTGGAGGATATGGATTATTTGGCGTGATTTTAGATGTGACGCTCAAGTTAACGAATGATGAATTATATGAAACGCATACGAAGGTAATAGATTATAAGGAGTACTCTTCATATTTTAAGGAGAAGGTGAAAAAGGACGAGAATATAAGGATGCATTTAGGACGTATTTCTGTGGCCTCGAATTCGTTCTTGAAAGAAATGTATGTGACAGATTATGTATTGGCAGAAGATCAACAAAAGTTGAAAGAGTACAGTAAATTAAAAGAGGAAAATATTATAGCTGCACCAAAATTTTTGCTTGGGTTATCACGTTATAGTGATTGGGGAAAGAATGCATTTTGGGATATACAAAGAAGCTATTTTGAACGTACAGATGGTAAGTACGAAACTCGGAATAATGTAATGAGATCTGATAGTGCTTTTATGGAATACGATAATCCAAACTTGACCGAAGTTTTACAAGAGTACTTTGTACCAATAGATGGCTTTGCAGAGTATATAGATGATTTACGAAGTGTTTTAAATGAAGAGGAATTAAATCTCCTTAACATTACAATTCGCTACGTAGAAAAGAATGAGAATGCGGTGCTATCTTATGCGAAAGATGATATGTTTGCGCTTGTACTTCTAATTAATCAAGGACGTTCTGAGGATGAAATAAAGAAAACAAAAGTGGTTATTCAGAAGATGATTGATGTTACTTTAAAGCATAACGGAAGTTATTATTTGCCGTATTATTCTTATCCGGCAAAGGAGCAGCTAAAGAAAGCGTATCCTCGCGTGGATGAATTTCTTCAGAAAAAGAAAGAGGTAGACCCGGGGGAAAGATTTGTAAATTTATTTTATAAGGAGTATAGCAAATGACATATAGAAGATTTGTAGCCTCACAAAGCATTATTATGATGGCTGGTAGTATGGTATTTCCTTTTTATATACTATTGCTTCGGAATGTTGGAAATAGTTTCTCGCAGTTTGGCTGGGCATACGGCTTATTTGCTTTAACTGCAGCGCTAGTATATCCATTAGTTGGGAGAATTTCTGATAGAGTGGGTGATAGAAAGCTATTAATTGTATACGCTTGGTCTATGGCCATATTAATGCTTTGTTTCCCAATCGTAACAGAAGTTTGGCATGTATATATTCTCCAAATTTTAATGGGTGTTTTAGGTGCTGTGCAGCGTAATACTGAGAAGACGTCGTTGGCACGAAAGGTAGCGCATAAGGAAGCTGGTTATGAAATTGGAAAGTACCATGTATGGACATCAATTGGGGGAGCAGTAGCAATTATCGCAACTGGCTACTTAGTGGATTTCTTTACGATTGGTACAATTTTTTATATTGCCTCAGTGTTGTATATGGTGAGTGGATTTGTGTTAAGTAGTAAAAAAATATAATCATTCCCATTTTTACCTGATTCCCCTTTATTTGTTATACTTATGGAGAAGACAAAAGAAGAGGGGACATTGCCTTTGATGAAATTTTTAGTTTTAGCTATTCTCACTTTGTTTTTGATTCCATGGACAAGAAGTGATAATAAACTTCGCGCAGTGGATAAAGGGGGAGATGAGAAGGTTGTAAAGGGTAAGAAATCATCTATTTTAGTTATTCCAGTTTTATTTTGGATTGGTATTGCAATCTATGAATATTTTTGGTTAATTGATGATCGGGTAGATTCAATTCTTACTCATTATTCTGTTGCAGTAGCGATTTTGATTGGGATTGTCTTATTTTCACAAGATAAGATAGGGAAATTAGAAGGTACTTTAAAGGGACTTCTAATGCTTGTGTTACTCGTAAGTTACGGCTATTTTGGTTATTTACATGATATAGTAATCTCGCAAAAGAAATATGATTCTGTCGTGAAGGTAGAGAAAGATATTTCAGAGCCATTTACTGAAAATGATCAACCGTTTACAGTGCCACCTAAAACAGCGGAAAATAAAATGAAAAAGGTATTTGGTGATATTCCGAAAGTAGCTTATTTTGAGCTAGGGGAATTAACACCACAAATGGTAAATGGTGAAGCCTTGTATGTAGCACCAATTGAAGTGTCAGGTTTCTTTAAAGCGCGTAAGGCAGGAACAATACCAGGTTACGTAACGATGTCAGGTACAAATCCTGATGCGGAAGCGAAATTACATCTTGGATATAAAATGAAGTATGTACCAAGCATGTTTTTCGGTAATAAGTTAGAACGTGTCGTTCGAAAAGCAGAGCCAGATTTGATTTTTAAAGGAAAACCAAAATTTGAAGTTGATGATAAAGGGAAACCGTATTATACAATGACGTACGGTGAGTTTATTTCAGGAAGATCAGGTTTTGAAGTAGAAGGCGTTGTCGTTGTTGATGCAGAAACGGGAGCTGTAAAACGATATGATAAAGGGAATGCACCTAAATTCGTTGATGGTGTATTAAATCATGAAACAGCATCTACGTTAAATACGTACTTCGGGAAATATATTCACGGATTTTGGAATACGAAATTCTCACAAACTGACATGAAGATCCCGACTGAGTGGGGGACGAAAGAAGGAGTTACACCAATCTTCGGTAAGGATGGAACTCTATATTACTTTACTGATTTCACCTCTCCGAAAGAAGGAGTAGATTCTGCCCTCGGTTACTCATTAGTCGATGCACGTACAGGGAAGCTGTATTATTATAACGGAAAAGAAGTAAAGGGAATTATGGATGGTTCGGCTGCTACAGAAGTAGTGGATAATTCCTTTAAGAGAGAGAAATGGCATGGAACGATGCCGGTTATTTATAACGTATACGGTAAACCTTCGTGGATTGTACCGGTTATTGATGACGGGGGATTAGTACGTGCTCATACTGTTATATATGCTTCCAATGCAAAAGTTTTTGCAACAGGTTCGACGCAAAAAGAAGCACTTGAGAATTATAAAAATGCGCTGAGCGGAAGTGGTGACTCATTTAGACCGACTTCAAATGGGAAAGAAGCGCAAAAAGAAGGTACTGTACAACGTGTGTATAAAGAAAAATCAGGTGAAAATACGATTGTGTACCTACTATTAGAAAATGAGCAAAAAGTATTTATGGTGCCTGCGAAGAAATTCCCATATGCTATGTTTACAGAAGTGGGGGATCCAATTCAAATCACATATTTAGATACAGGAGAGGCGATGTCATCCGTATCTAAATTTACAAATAGCAATTTGAAAAAGTAAAGCGATAGAGATTCTATCGCTTTTTTTGCATTATTAAACAGGAAAATACGGGATACTTGACGTATATTTATGTTGTAACTATAATTGTTACGATTCGACATTTATATGAAAGGGTGAATGGAAAAAGTGAATGGAGTTAATCACGAAGTATATAAACCTGTAAAGACAAACAGGTTATGGATGATTCTTGTATTAGGGACACTTACGGCAATTGGACCATTATCTATTGATATGTACTTGCCCTCTTTACCAAAGTTAACGGATGATTTACAAACGGGAGCATCTCTCGCGCAGCTGACATTAACTGCATGTTTGCTTGGGCTTTCAGTAGGACAATTATTTGTTGGTTCAATTAGTGACATTTACGGAAGGCGCAAACCTCTTATTATCGCTCTTATTATTTATGTTGCTTCTTCCTTACTCTGTGCTGTAGCACCATCTATTTGGAGTTTAGTGCTTTTACGTTTCTTACAAGGTGCTTCAGGATCTGCTGGGATTGTTATATCACGTGCAATGGTACGTGATATGTATTCAGGTTCTGAAATGACAAAATTTTTCTCACTACTTATGTTAGTAAACGGAGCGGCACCTATTTTGGCACCGATTATTGGGGGACAATTATTACAGTTCACATCATGGCGCGGTGTTTTTATCGTTCTTGGAGCAATTAGTGTATTCATGTTAATATCAGCTACTTTCGTATTACGTGAAACATTACCTCCTGAAGAAAGAGAGACAGGTGGATTGTCAGGAACGTTGGCAACATACGGAAAGCTTTTGAAAGACCGTTTGTTTATGGGATATGCATTGTCGCAAGGATTAGTAACGGCTGCAATGTTTGCTTATATTTCTGGTTCACCATTTGTGTTGCAAAATATATACGGGGCATCACCGCAAGAGTTTAGTTTGTTCTTTGCGATTAACGGTATTGGTATTATTATTGCTAGCCAAATTACTGGCCGCTTAGCAGGGAAAGTTAATGAGAAAACTTTATTTGTTTTCGGTATTGTTATTGCGGCTGTTGGTGGTCTATCGTTACTACTTACAATTGTATTAGGTATAGGTCTAATTGGTGTTTTATGCTCGTTATTCCTTGTCGTATCAAGTGTTGGGGTTGTATCAACAACTGGCTTCTCGTTAGCGATGAGAAATCAAAAACAAGCAGCAGGAACAGCATCAGCTTTATTAGGTTTATTACAGTTCATTTCAGGAGCACTTGTTGCGCCGTTAGTAGGTATTGGTGGAAGTAATACAGCATTGCCTATGTGTGTTGTTATAGCTCTTTGTGAAATTGGTGCTGTGTTATGCTATTTATTCATGGCAAAAAGAAGTGAAAAGCAGTTTGAACTGCAACAAAACAAAAATTTAGAGGCTTAATAAAAAGAGATGATTCAAAGGAAAGATTTGAATCATCTCTTTTTTTCATTTCTTTGAAATAGCTCATACATATTATTTATGATCGCATCATATAAGAAAGCAAGTTTATCCCATACCCAACGGTTACTATCGACCTCTTTCTCTCCGCAGTCGATAATATCGGTATGATCTGTAATTTTATATGCTTTTTCAACGATGATAGGGGCGATCTTCGGTATACGTGGAATTTCTTTTAAGACATCTGCAAAGTTTCCAATATAGACATGACCGATAATTTCGATTGTTAATGATTTATCAGATATATTGAGTACAGTATGAAATTGATTTGTATGTTGTTGTTTTAAATGTTGGGCTAGCTGAAATGGAGCATTCTTCTTTTTTAATAAGCGGCGAAGGCCCTCTGTATTTTCAATATGAAGTGATCTTTCGCGAATAAGGACGCGAATATCTTCTCCCATAAAAGGTATTGTATTGTACATAGATGATTCTCCTTAAAAACTTAACTGCGCTTACTATAAGCATATGTAAGTCTAGCATGGTTTGTTCTCTATGTGTGCTTACAGTTTTGTAAGGTAGCATAGTAAAGTGGTGCAAAAGTTACTTGAATAAAGTGACGATACTGTGACAAAAATGTTGGTATATATATTAAGAAATCATCTTAAGTGCAAAATTTAGGATGTTCTCGGTATAATAAAACAAGTGGAGATAAGAGAAACTGTAATTTGTGGTAGATGTAGATAAAAGGAGAATAAGAGATGAAGAAGATTTTCGGTATTGCAATGCTTGGGAGTATGCTCCTTCTAGCGGGATGTAATGGAAATAAAGACACGAAAGATACGAAAGAACCGAAAGAAAAGGTAGAGCAATCTACTGAACAGACAGAAGATATGAAAGTGTATCGCGAGGTACATGAAAAGTATGATGTGAAGATGAACAAAGAAATTAATAAAGCGTTACAGTTATTTGAAGTGGCAAAAGAAAAGGGCGGTAAGGAAATAACTACTGCTAAATATAAGGAAGACGTGCGAAAGGTAACAACGGGCATGTTAGAAGATATTGATCATATGCGTAAAGAAATTCGTGTACCGAAGTCGAAAGAACAAGAACATGAATTATATGTTGGCTTCTTAAATGAGTCAGAACAAGCAATGAAAAAATTGCAGAAGTTAGCAGAAGAAGAAGACTCATCGCTGATTCGTGATATAGAAATTAATTTTTCAACAGCATCGACATACTATAAACGTTTTCAAACAGAAACGGAAAAATAACCTTGCATGCGCAAGGTTATTTTTTCTTCTTACCATCTCCGTCTTCATCCTCGCATAGTAATACTTTCTGCTCTTTGTGAAATTCTGAAATTATTTGGTCGGTTCTCTTTTAGATCCAATTACTAAACTAGATTTATATGCAGGTGATGGCCCGAATAACTATGCAAAATGGCATAATAAAGAATTTGACGCTTTAGTAAAAGAAGCAGAAGTTGAACAAAATGAAGATAAACGCTTTGATTTATTACACAAAGCAGAAGATATCATGTTTACAGATTCACCGTTAATCCCAATTATATTCCCTTCTGATTCCTACTTACAAAAAGGATCAGTACCGGGACTTCAATATTATGTTGGATCTAAGCCAGATTTAAGATATGCAAAAATAAAGAAGTAGGCAACCGCCTACTTCTTTATTTTACTTCTCTTTTATATTCTTTTTTCGTTCCATCAGAGAAGACAACTTTTAAATCGAATTTTTGATAGTCTTTATCAAGTTTGAATACATTTACTACTTGATCAATTACTTCTTGATCTGGTGTGTTTTTATCAAATTTTAATTCTTGTAGAAGAGGGCTTAATTTTGTAATAGCCTCGTCGCCTGTGAACTTTACATCTGTTTTATGGTCTTCAATTTTTGCTTCCATTTTTTTATCCGCTGCTACATTTTTATAATCAGCTTCGTAGTCTTTCTTCGTATCTTGATAGTCTGCTTTTAAATCAAATTCATTAAAGTTTAGCTTTAAATCTGCAGGAGCTTCATTCTTTGCCTCTTCTGTCGTCTTCTTATTAGAAGTTGTATCTTGTTTTGCAGGAGCTTTACATCCTGTTAATGCAGGTACTAGCATAAGAGCTAATAAAGCTGATAGTAAAATTCTCATCATAAATTCCTCCTTAATGTAACTTCGTTCTATACAAGTTTTTCCCAATTTCATGTAATTATGTATGTGTTGAAAATAAATTATTTTCTTATAGCTTCAAGGATTTATCCACAATTTAAATCAAAAATGATTTGTATGTATATGGTAAATTGAAGTTGTGAGGAGGTACTGAAATGGATGAAGAGTATAAAGAGATGATAAAAAAAGCAATCGAATATATAGAGAATCATTTGCATGAAGAGCTTACGACAGAAAGAGTGGCATCCTACAGTGCAGTATCGATGTATCATTTTCATCGTATTTTTCAAAGTTATATCGGGATGAGTGTAACGGATTTGGCAGAAAGCTTTTATGAAACGCTTTTAGAAGAGCCGGCAAATCTGCAATTTGAAGAAGTAGAAAAATAAAAAGTAGGGAGAAAAGATATGCTCAAATGTGTGAAACTGATAAGTATTAGTTTAGTAGTATCCTCGTGCATTATGGGAATCAACTATTTAATTAGTTATCTTTGGTCAGGACATATACCTTCTCTGATATGGAAAACATATTTGATGTTTATATTTATTATGAGTTTTAGTTCAATACAAAAAGAGAGCTGACAATAGTCCTTTTTGTCTTCTTATTATTAAAACAAATGCTTATCACTGTATTTGGAAATACGGGTATACTCTCCGAGATTATTTCCCGCAACATACGCAGCAAATGGTTATTATACAATAATATTCGACGGAGTTAGTTTAGAGAAAAATATTATTTCATTATTGTTTATTATTTTAGTTACACAACTGGTAGTAGTAATTGTTATATGTAAAAAAGGTATCCTTCATATGGATACCTTTTTTACTAGGTTTTATTATTTTGCAACTTCTGTCCATTTGTAGTTAAACTCACCGCCGAAGTCAGTTGTTACAAGTCCTTTAATAAATCCGTGTTGTAGGTAAGAACGACCTTGTTGATATAAAGGAGCAACAGCACCATCTTGTAATAAGATTTTTTCAGCTTGTTTCATTGCTTCCCAGCGAGCTTTTTCATCACCGGCTAAATCTGTTTCTATGAATTTATTTTTCGATTTTTGCCCACTTGAAGTTTAACTGGCCTGCAAAGTCAACTTGCACAATTCCTTTTACATAAGAACGTTCAAGATAAGATTCTCCTTTTTGATAGAGAGGAGCGATAACAGAGTCTTTAAATAATATTTTCTCTGATGCTAGTAATGCTTCAAAGCGGGCTTTTTCATCACCAGCTAAAGTAGTTTTGACTTTCTCAATTGTGTCATCAAACTCTTTATTAGAGTAATGATCTAAATTGTAAGGATTATTTGTTGTAAATAGTTCAAGGAATGTAATTGGATCAGCAAAGTCAGGGCTCCAACCGTCAATTCCAATTTCATATTCACCTTTCAATAATAATGAAACCTGCTGCTTACGCGGCTGAGGTTTTATATTAACCGTTAGGCCATCTAGGTTTTTTTCTAATTGTCCTTTTAAAAATTCCCCTGTTTTCTTCTCAAGGTCACCATCACTTGTTAATAGTTCTAATGTTATTTTTTCAGATCCAAGTTCTTGTTTTGCTTTTTTCCATAATTCTTGTGCAGATTTTGTATCGATTTTTGTTAAATCGCCGTTTGCAGCACGGAAGTCTGTTCCATCGGGACCTTTTGCAAAGTTTTTCGGAACGAGACTATAAGCTGGCGTAGAGCCATCATTTAATAGCGTATTTACAAAGGCTTTCCGATCAATTGTTTGAGAAATTGCTTGACGTGCAGAGACGTTTTGAAGTACTTTGTTTTGTTGATTCATACGTAAAAATTGTACGCCTACGTTTGGACGTTCTTTAAAGTTTCCATCCTTTTTATACTTATCAACGAAATCAGATGTTAATTTTATGCGGTCTAATTGTTTCGATTCGAATAAATTTACTTCTGTTGATTTTTCTTTCACAACGTTGAAATTGATTTCTTCGAGTTTGACATTATCTTTATCCCAATAAGTAGGGTTTTTCTTAAATTTAAAGCTTTGTTCATGCTTCCAATCGCTTAGTGTAAAAGCTCCGTTGTACAAGATTTTATTATCTTCTAAAGCGTACTTATTACCTTGTGATTTAAAGAATTCCTCGTTGATTGGTAGAAATGTTGGGAACGCCGTTAAGCTAATAAAGTATGGAACAGGACGCTCTAGTTCTACTTCAAACGTATGGTCATCAACTGCTTTTACACCAAGTTGATCGGCTGGAAGCTCCTTGCTGTTAATTTTTTTAGCGTTTTTAATATCAAAGAATAAAAAAGCATATTCAGAGGCTGTTGCTGGATCGACAGCTCTTTGCCAAGCGAAGACAAAATCTTTCGCTGTTACAGGTGTGCCGTTCGACCATTTTGAATCTCGTAAATGGAATGTGTATTTCGTTTTATCACCACTTACTTCATGAGATTTTGCAACACCAGGAACAGGTTTATTACCTTCACCAAGATTATATAAACCTTCAAATACGTTTCTCATTACTTGACCAGAATCAGTATCAGTAGCACGAGCCGTATCCATTGTTCGAATCTCGGTAGGGGAAGATAAGTTTAAAACTTGCTTACTAGGTGCCTCATCTTTTGCATTTGCTCCGCTCGCTTCGTTTTTATAACTACCGCAACCAGTTAATAAAATACTTACTCCTACAACTGATGCAATACCGGGTACAAACTTCTTTTTCATTTGATTTTCCTCCTAAATAATTAATAAGATTGGATGATGATGAGGGAATGAAAAATAAAAAATCCCTCTTTTCGTATTGAGAAAGAGGGATTTTTACGTACAAGTTATGCACCCGTATATAAACGAAGTCCCTCATTCTATCTTTCAAGCATAAAGCTTGCAGGAAGTGGCACAGTATTCAAAATGAACCTGTTGCCGAGGTTTCAAAGGGCCAGTCCCTCCACCTCTCTTGATACAATGAGTAAACAAATTGACTATATTCATTTTTTTGTTTCTTTGATAATTCAAAATCTTACACCTTAGAGAATGAGGTGTCAATTGAATGTAAAATAGTTTAAATTTTCAGTTTTTAAAAAAGAACCACTGCATATGTACAGTGGTTCTCCTATTTAGAAGTTAAAGTTATCTGGGTCTGGACCAACGCGATGATTTTCATTTAAAGCTTGAATTGCTTTCATATCATCAGTGCTTAATTCGAAATCAAAGATACTCGCATTTTCAATAATACGGTGTTCTTTAATAGACTTAGGAATTGTTACAACTTCATTTTGTAGATCCCAACGTAAAATCACTTGTGCAGTTGATTTGTTATATTTTGCAGCAATTTCTTGTAATGTTGGATTATCCAGTAGTTGTCCCTGCATTAATGGTGACCAAGCTTCAAGCTGAATGCCATGCTCTTTACAGAAAGTATGCAATTCTTCTTGCGCTAAACGTGGATGGTATTCTACTTGGTTAACCATTGGCTTAATTTCTGCAATTTCAAATACGTCTTGCAGGTGGTGAATATGAAAATTACTCACACCGATAGCACGAACACGACCATCTTTATAAAGCTTCTCTAAAGCTTTCCATGATTCAGTGTACTTTCCTTTTACAGGCCAATGTACTAAGTATAAATCTAAATATTCTAGACCTAATTTTTCTAATGTAGTTTCAAATGCTTGTAATGTTGACTCGTAACCTTGATCACTATTCCACACTTTTGAAGTGATGAATAGTTCTTCACGAGGGATGCCAGATTCGCGAATTGCTTGACCAACGCCTTCTTCATTTTTATATATCGCAGCAGTATCGATGCTACGATATCCATTTTTAATAGCTGCTTTTACAGATTCAATTACTTCTGATCCGTCTTCTACTTTAAAAACACCTAAACCGAACCAAGGCATTTTCACGCCATTATGTAATGTCGTGTAATCATTTAAACTTGTTAAAGTCATATTAATTCCCCCTAGCTTTTTTATTGGTTGCTTCAATTGCTTGTTGAAGGACTCCTGAAAAATTATTTTCATATAGAACTTTTAAACCTTCAGCCGTTGAACCTCCTGGTGTTGTTACTTGTTCGCGGAGCATAGCTGGATCCTGTGTTTGTTCAAGCATAGAAGCAGAGCCAGAAATCATTTGAATGACAAGATGTTTTGCAGTTGCTTCATCGACTCCATAACTTTTTGTCGCTTCAATTAAGCTTTCAGCAAAGTAATAAAGGAAGGCTGGCGCACTTCCAGTAACTGCAGTAAGTTGATGAACTTCCTCTTCGGTGCACAGTTGCGAAGTGCCAATGCCTCTTAAAAGCAGTTGTAAAGTTTCTTGATGCATCTCATTTACGGATTGTCCCATTGTGTATAAGGAGATAGACTTTCCAATTTCAGCAGCTGTATTTGGCATAATCCAGGCAACAGGTGTTCCTTGAGGAAGTCTTTCTTCTAGGTAAGATGGTCCGATTCCAGCAGCAACTGTTACGACAAATTGGTCGGTTAGAAGAGGAAATAACTCCTTTAATAACTGTTCATGTGCAGCAGGCGGCATTGCTAAAACAATCGTATCAACAGATGTAATATGCTGCTTCCAATCCGTTGTAATCGATATATCATATTGAGTTTGTAATTGCGTTAGTTTTTCTACATTGCTCCGGTTGGAAACGATAATTTCTTCGATGTATTCTTTACTTGTTTTGAGTAATCCGGAAAATATAGCTTCTGCCATACGACCAGCACCAATAAATAAAATTCGATGTTTAGTTGGCATATCCTTTATTCCTTTCTAGTGGAGATATGTTATAAAAAACGATACCATCTTTAAGAGGATTTTGTAAAAAGAAAAGACTTATAGCGAAAAGAATGAAGTTGGAGAGAGGAGGATTGATACAAAAAGGTTATAAAGATTATTATATTTTAAAAATAGTTGTAATTAAAAATCCCTGAAGTAGTTATACTTCAGGGATTAATAGAATATAAGTCTATGATTTCGTCATACCAAGTAATACAGCGCCGCCGATAATTAAAACACTACCTAGTGCAATAAAGATCAATTGACGTTTTGTTTTCTTTTCACCTAAGAAGACAATCGCACCAAATGTTGAGATAACGATTCCAGTTTGAGATAATGGGAAGCTTGTTGCTACTCCGACACGTGGTAGTGAAAGAAGTAAGAATAAGTTTCCTGTTCCCCATAGTAAACCAGATAAAGCATTACGAATTGCGTATTTGTTAAATGGTTTATGTTTAGATGTCAGTACAACTGCACCAACAAACATACCAACTGCCTGTGGTAAAATAGCAGACCAACCATCAATGTTATACCAACGAATAATAATTACATATACAAGATAGCCGAAAGTAGAAACAATTAAAGTAAGAAGTCCCTTTTTCAATTGTCCTGGTGGCTGTGCATTTTCTTTATCATCTAGTGATGTGAATACAACACCAACTACGATTAATAGGATTGCAATCGTTCCCAGAACAATCGTTGTAGTAGTAGTCCACTCACGAAAAGCGATAACTCCAAAGATAGAAGTTGCAACAAGTTGCATACCAGTGGAAATAGTTACAGTAGTTGAAACACCTAGTTTTTCAACTGTTTTTAATTGGTTTACTTGTCCTAAAGCCCAGAATAAGCCTGAAATAAAACCAACAATCAAGATTGTCATTGTTAAAGCTGGTTGAGTAAATACATACATAATTGTTGCGAAGAATAGAGCACCGATTGTCATACCTACCGTTTGGCTATATGCACCACCGCCCATTTTTACGCTTACTAATAAGATGTTTCCCCATGCGATTGCAGGAAGAAGCGCTAATAAAATGTCCATTACAAGACTCCCTTCGGTTTTCTATACCAATATAATTACATATCGTTCTAACGATCGGTAATGCCCCACTAATAGAGTAGAAGATTACCGATCGCTAAAACAGGATGAAGAACTTACGATATAAATGCGTTTTCATTTCTTCATTTTTTGAAACACCTCCATATAATAACAGGAAATTGACTGTTTTAGAAAGTAAATTCAAATAGAATGTATATTTTAATAAAAAATAAGATTCAGTTATTTTATAGCGATATATTTTATTTCTTAGGAAATAAAGAAGCAGCCTTTGTCGAAAGCTGCTTTAGGAAGTGGTAATTCGCTTATTAATGAGTTGAATACATAATAAAAATAGAAGTGACATGCTAATCGTTATGATGACAAGTGTCCAAGCGAGTTGCATATTACTTGCATCGATAGCCATATAAATTGCCGTTGGAATCGTTTGTGTTTTGCCAGGTATATTTCCTGCAAACATTAAAGTGGCACCAAATTCACCGAGTGCGCGAACAAAGCTTAAAATCATACCGCTAAGTAGTGCGGGGAATGCAAGCGGGAGTGTAACGTGTAGAAAAACTTGATACTCACTTGCACCAAGGTCGCGCGCGCCATCTTCAATTTGTACATTTGCGATAGAAAATCCTGTTTTTGCTGATTGATACATGAGTGGAAATGCAACGACTGTAGAAGCAATGATAGCAGCAGTAGATGTAAACATAATGGACTGCTGAAATAATGATTCAATCCACTTTCCAATGGGACTGTTATTTCCAAAAATGATAATGAGAAAAAAGCCGATAACAGTTGGTGGAAGTACCATCGGTAATAAAAAGATGGTTTCTAGTAGTACTTTATATCGCCACGAGGAGCGTGCTAACGCCCGTCCAATAATCGTTCCCAAAATCGTAACGATAACGGTGGCGCATGCAGCTACTCGTAAGGATAGAAAGACAGGTGACAAAATTGTATCAAAGCTCATAGTAATTATGGCAGGATTGTAAATCCATATTTCTTAAAGATAGATTGTGCATCTTTTGACTGCAAATACTCATAGAATGAAGTCGCCTCTTTCTTATGCTTAGATTCCTTTATAACACCTAAAGGATAGTGGATTGGCTCATGAGAATTAGCTGCTGCCGCCTCTCCAATTTTTACTTTGTCTGAAACGAGAGCATCTGTTTTGTATACGATACCGGCATCAACATTACCTGTTTCTACATATGTTAACACTTGGCGAACATCTTTTGTAAATACGATTTTATTTAGAACGTCATTCCAAAGATTTTTATGTGTGAGAGAAGCTTTTGCATATTTTCCTGCAGGTACAGATTCGGGTGTACCAAGTGCAATTTTCTTGATTTTCTCATCTTTTAAATCTTGAAATTGTGTAAGAGAACTATCTTTTGGAACGACTAGAACTAGTTCGTTTCCAAGAAGATTTTTTCCTTCTTTTTCATTAATGAATCCTTTTTTAACGAGGGTTTGGAATTTATCTTCTGCTGCAGAGAAGAATAAATCAGCAGGCGCACCTTGTTCAATTTGTTGTTGAAGTGCACCGGAAGCACCGAAGTTAAAAGAAAGCTTAATATTTGGTTCTTTCTCTTTATATTGCTTTTCAATTTCTTTTAATGCATCTTGTAAACTTGCAGCAGCTGATATAGTAAGCTCTACTGTTTTTCCTTCTTTAGCAACTGATCTTTCTTTCTTTTCTCCGCTTGAACAAGCTACACTGAATATAAGAAGAAAAGAAAGTATAAGTACCCCAATGGATCGTAATGTGAATTTGTTCATAAAAAATCCCCTTTCGTTTACCATATTAATTATAACTAATTATATTTAATTATAAATAGTTATAATTGAACATATTTAGAAATGTGTGATTGTTTTTAAAAACTAGGAGAAATATTCTTTTCTTTGTTACAATGAAGGGAGAAAGTGAGGAATCGTCTATGGATCATCATTCCTACACAACGGAAGAAGTAGCAAAGCGATTAAAAGTATCAAAATTAACTGTATACGACTTAATTAAAAAGGGCGAACTCCCTTCTTATAGGGTTGGTAGACAAATGCGCATTGATGCAGCGGATCTAGAACAATATATAAAGCAAATGAAAACAGGTAAGGTACAAGTTACTCCTGTAAAGAAGGACGAAATTAGTAGTTCGAATACACGCATCATTAGTGGTCAAGAACTAACGTTAGATATGTTGGCAAAACATATAGAAAATCGTTTGCCAAATTCTAATATATTAAGGGCGTATCAAGGTAGTTTAACGAGTTTAGTGAAGATGTACCAAGGAGAAGGAAGCGTCGTTAGTTTGCATTTGTTTGATGGTGAAACGGGTACATATAATGTTCCTTACGTAAAACGTATTTTAGTTGGACAACCATGTATTATGATTAATTTATTAGCAAGAAATGTTGGATTTTATGTGCAAAAAGGAAATCCCAAAAATATAAAAACATGGGCTGATTTATCTCAGTCATCTATACGATTTGTAAATCGAGAAAAAGGTTCTGGTATTAGGGTGTTAGTGGATGAGCAATTGCGAATTCAAAAATTAAATAAAGAAGATATTAGCGGATATGAATGGGGAGAATCAAATCACCTTGGTGTTGCCTCGCAAGTTGCGAATGGAAAGGCTGATGTTGGAGTAGGATCAGAAAAGTTTTCGCAAATTGTAAACGTAGACTTTATTCCGATAAGGAAAGAACAATATGATTTAGTACTTCTGAAGAATAAAGAAAATGAGGAACTTATTGAGGTTATGAAAGAAGTTTTGCAATCTGAAGAGTTTCATAATGAATTAAAAGCAATTGGTGGATATGATATAAGCAAAACAGGCCAAATTATATATGAAACAAACTAAAAAGCTGCTTGTCTATAAGACGAGCAGCTTTTTCTATATATAAAGGGGTTTGGGGAAACAAATTGTTAAACGAGACTTTGAGCAAGTGCGTAAATGAAAGCCGTAAGAAGAGCTGCTCCACTTGCAAGTCCGATAAAATCTGATTTGTTGAAAGTAATGTTGTTCATCATAATCTCTCCTTATTTGTTTAATGTAGTTGCAACAGCCTTTGCATCGACAAGTGCGGATAGCACCATGCCCATTGTGTTAAAAAATTTGTTTGATTTCATTTTGTTCATCATGTGTATCCGCTCCTTTTCGAATTGTTGTTGCCCTGCTTTATGTCTTAATTATATGAAATATAGGTAGTTGCAACTATCGAATTAGCTTACGAGAGGATTACACTTTTGTAAGAAAAAAAGACATTCGTGTAAGAATGTCTTTTAAAGCATATTGATATGATGTTGCTCCGTAATTGTTTTTAAAAAGCTACGCATCGAATTGGTCATGTAGCTATCTTTACGGCGTATGAAAACAGTTGAAATACTGCCGTATTTTTCGGGAATTGGATGGCAATGTACTTTACCTGCTGTAGAAAGGTGCTGCACCGCAGATTGGGGGACAAGTGTAATCCCAAGACCGAGCGCCACACTATTTAATATTGTTTCTAATATGTTAAATTCCATAATTCTATTTGGCAGCAAACCTTCATCTTTAAGCCATCGTTCTAGCTTGGAACGGTATCCACATCCTTGATTAAAAACGAGTAGGGGCGTCGTAGTAAATTCTTCTATATGAAAAGCTTTATTTTGTGTAACAAGCATTAATTTCTCGGTACTAACATCGTATTGTTCAATTAGTGGATGTTTAATAGGACCTGATATAAAGGCACCATCCAATTGATGATCGAGTACTTCTCTAATAAGTTCTTCCGTTAGACCAGCTTGTAATGATAAATCGACATTTGGGTAGCTTTTATAGTAAGAAGATAAGATGGTAGGCAATGTACTGACTGTTTCGACTGTACCGATTTTTAATATACCAGATGGTGTTTCACTGTCTAAAAATACTTGTTTTAGCTCTTCAACATCTTGCAAAATTTTATTAACATAAACAAGCATTTTTCTTCCTTCAGCTGTTAAAGTCATGCCTCGTTTATGACGATAAAAGAGCGGTGTTTTCAGCTCATTTTCTAATTGTTTAATGCGTGCTGTTACATTTGATTGTACGTAATTTAATTCTTTTGCTGCGCCGCTTACACTACCGCGATCGGCAACGTTCTGGAAGATTTGTAAGTCTCGTAATTCCATTTTATGCTCCTCCTTGATGTTAACTATCATTATAAATGATAGTTAACATCATTTTGAATCATTTTACGTGATATATTTTTTCTTTTACAATTCTCTTTGTGCAAAAAGAAAGAAGCGGGGGATTGTGGTGAGAAAAGGTCAAATGATAATAGGTGCTTTAGCATGTTTAATTGCGAGTATGTCATGGGGAGCGATGTTTCCTGTTGCTGATCATGCACTAGAATACATAGATCCATTTTATTTTTCGTTTATTCGTTATGGGGCAGTAGCAATTGTACTGATTGTATTATTGCTGCTGAAAGAAGGAAAGAAAGCATTTCGCTTAGAAGGAAGAGGGAAGTTACTCGTCTTTTTTGGAACAATGGCGTTTACTGTATATAATGTATTAGTTTTTCTAGGACAAATGTTAATGGGAAAGTCAGGTGTAATGGTAGCTTCTATTATGGAAGCACTTATGCCGATGATTTCAATTTGTATTTTATGGGGATACAAGCATATAAAACCGAAAAGGTATATGATAACGAGCATGATTATCGCGTTTGTAGGGGCTATATTTGTTATTACGAAAGGTGACATGAGTTTCTTTTTAACATTGAAAGATAACATATTTTCACTAGCATTCATATTTATTGGTGTTGTAGGATGGGTTATTTATACGATGGGTGGTCAAACGTGTAGTGATTGGTCAACATTACGTTACTCAACATTAACTTGTGTATTTGGGACAGCAGTTACAGGGGTTATAACAATAATCATTACGGCACTTGGATATGTATCAGTTCCAAGCATGGGAACGATTTCTATTGTGAAATATGATTTGTTATTTATGATGACGTTACCAGGTATTGTAGCACTACTTGCTTGGAACTACGGTGTGAAAATCTTATCATCAATTAATGGTATTTTATTTATTAATTTTGTGCCAATTACTACGTTAGTTATTATGATGATGCAAGGATATAAAATAACAATGTTTGATATTGTAGGAACATTACTTGTTATTACAGCGCTTATTCGTAATAACGTTTGCCAAAGAAAAGAAGAAAATATAAGTAAGCAAGTTTTACAAGAAGAGCAATTACGCCAAGCCGTTTAATAGGCAATTGGAGGATTTTACATGTTAGAAAGTTTATTGTTTTTCTTTGCCGTTGGAGTTGCTTGCGAGCTTGCAGCAATTAATCGAAATGGTCGTAAGAAGATAAAACAACAAGCTGAACTGATACAGCTTCTAAAAGAATTAAAGGAAAGAAAAATTTAAGAAGACGACCGGGCATAGACGGTCGTCTTCTTCTATATAAAGGGGAAAGGGGACACAAAGTTATAGGGTCGTAGCAGCGTAGATGAAAGCAGTAAGAAGAATCGAGCCGCTAGCTAGTCCTAAAAAATCTAATTTGTTAAAAGTGATGTTTTGCATAATACATTCTCCTTACTTGTTTAATGTAGAAGCAACAGATTTTGCATCGATAAGAGTGGATAATACCATGCCCATTGTATTTAAGAAATTGTTCGTTTTCATTTTGTTCATCATATAGATCCACTCCTTTTCAAATGGTTGTTGTTACTTTCTGACCTAATTGTATAAGATATTGAAGGGAGTCACTATCGAATTAGCTTACAAGAAAATTACACTTTTGTAAGAATTGAAATTTAACAATAAATACTTATTTTTATTACCAACTCCTAAAACTTAGTGTTATAATCGTTATAAGAAAATGATTATACTTCGGATATTCAGAAAGGAACGAAACAAATGTATAAACCAATTACATTTTCGTTGAAATATATATTTAAAATGGCTGGGAAGGTAGAAGTACAAGGGAGAGAGAAATTACCGGAAGGTGGCCCTTATGTTGTTGCTTGCACACATACAAGCTTTATGGATGTTCTAATGTTAGCGGCAGGAATGTATCCAACCCAAATTCATTACATGGCAAAAAAAGAATTGTTTGAAGGGAAATTCAAAAATTGGTTTTTTAAAAATGTAAATGCGTTCCCCGTAGATCGTGCGAATCCAGGGCCAAGTACACTAAAAATCCCCTCGCGTTTATTAAAAGAAGGAAAAGTAGTAGGGATTTTTCCAAGTGGGACGAGGTCATCAGAAGACGTTTCATTAAAAGCTGGTGCTGTTACGATTGCAATGCGTTCTAACGTCCCGTTAGTACCAGCAGCTTATATTGGTCCATCAAGTGTAAAAGAATTGATAAAAGGAAAAAAAGCGCGATTAGTTTTTGGGGACCCAATTCAAATCGATGCTGGAGAACAAGTGGATCGAAAAACAGCTATGAAAATGATGACAGATCAATTAAATGCAAAGTTTGAAGAACTAAAGGAAGTTTTGCAGACAAATTAAAAATAAGAAAAGACGACCGGGCATAGACGGTCGTCTTTTCTATTACTATTTATATAAAGGGGAAAGGGGACACAAAATTATATAAGCGTAGCAGCGTAAATGAAAGCAGTAAGAAGAATTGAGCCGCTAGCTAGTCCTAAAAAATCTAATTTGTTAAAAGTTATGTTATTCATTGTGAATTCTCCTTACTTGTTTAATGTAGAAGCAACAGCTTTTGCATCGATAAGAGCGGATAATACCATGCTCATTGTATTTAAGAAATTGTTCGTTTTCATTTTGTTCATCATATAGATCCGCTCCTTTCCAAATGGTTGTTGCCCTGTTTCTGACTTAATTGTATGAAATATTACGGAGAGTCACTATCGAATTAGCTTACAGGAAAATTACACTTTTGTAAGAAAAACGAATGGAGGTGTAATGATTAGAAGATTTGACATATGTTCATGGGATTCATTAAGTTAAAAGTAGAGGTGAGTGTATGGCTAATATTAAAGATATTGCAAAGATGGCTGGGGTTTCAGTTACGACTGTTTCAAGGGTGTTAAATGATCATCCATATGTAAGCGAAGAAAAAAGGAAAGTTGTTTTAGAAATAGTTGAGAAATTGAATTACTCACAAAATGCAAATGCTGTCCATTTATCAAAAGGGAAAACGAATATTGTTGGTGTGATTTTACCTTATATTAATCACCCATGTTTTGATGCGATGGTGGGTGGAATGATGGAGGTTGCATTGGCTCACAATTATCGAGTGCTTCTTTGCCAAACGAATTACAACAAAAAAGAAGAAATGAAAAGTTTACATATGTTGAAAACAAAGCAATTAGATGGTCTTATTATTTGTTCGCGTGCAAATGATTGGGAAACGATCGAGCCCTATGCTTCTTATGGGACGATTATTGCCTGTGAAGATAATGATATTTCGAATATCTCAAGTGTATATACAAATCATTCGGCAGCTTTTCAATTAGGAATGAATTATCTTATTGAGAAAAGTTATAAAAAAATTGGTTATTGCACGGGAAGAAAGTTAGGGCCGAGTAGTCAAAAGCGTTTTGATGTTTATAAACAACAATTGCAATCCATAGATGAGGAAGTCATTGAAGAATGGATTTTTACAGAATGCTTTACATTAGAAGATGGCGTAAGAGTGGCTCATAGGTTAAAGGAGATGAAGAGTCGCCCTGAAGCATTAATAGTAGCAGGAGATGAAGTTGCTATTGGAATCATGACAGAAGTTGAAAAGTTAGGTATAAAAGTTCCTGAAGATTTAGCGATTATTGGCTTTGATAATCAGCCGATCTCACAAGTGCTACAATTAACAACTATTGATCAAAATTTAAAGGGGATAGGTAAAACAGCTTTTGAAATGTTTTATCGGCAAGTGAGCGACGAGAGTTCTAAACAAGAAAAGGTGGAAATTCCGTATGAACTTGTGGAACGCTCAACCGTTTAGCTGGAATCCGTTATGTGTATAACCGCATAACGGATTATTTTTTTGAAATGTCTTTGACAGGAAACGCGTTTCATACTTTATAAAAGAGTTAAACCGGTCTGTAATAATCCATGGATTCTTTTCAAGTGTTTAAAACAATGAATAGAATTTGGAGGAATATGCATGAAGGAATTTTTATCGAGTATGAAAAAATATGTAGAGGATGACGAAAAGATTTTAGCTTTTGTGGTAGGGCTATTTGAGAAGGATGATTTCACTTTAGCTTACCGACATGGGATTTTCGCAGCTACTACTAGACGTCTCCTTTTTTACGGGAAATTTTCGTGCTATCCTGCAATATTTGAAGAGTATTCGTATTTGCATATAGATGACATAGATTTCCGTCCGTGTTTCGAATTTACTTGTAATCATGAAATGGTTAGAGCTAAGTATATTCAGAAAGGGAACGTGGAGCGATTTGTTCGTACAGTTAGAGCAAATATGAATAATTAATCACCCCCTTGTTTAAACATAATGTCGTGGTCATTATGAGAAAAAATGCGTAATAAAAACCACTTCTAAACCTCTAGGAGATAGTGATACAATGTCAAATGGGGGGAGGTATGAACTATGGTTAATCAACGTGTGAAGGAAATCGCATTAATTACAATCGGTTCATTACTATTTGCAATTGGTATTAATTACTTCGCAATTCCAAACCGTTTATCAGAAGGCGGAATCATCGGTCTAACGGTTGTTACTTATTATTTATTTGATTGGTCACCAGGAATTGTGAATTTTGGTTTGAATGCAATTTTATTAGCTGTAGGTTATAAATTTTTTGATAAGAAAACGATGGTTTACACAATTATAGGTATTGTGGAAACATCTTTGTTTTTATATGTTACAGAGCACATTCAGTATCAAGTGAATGGTGATACATTATTAGCGGCTTTATTTGCTGGTGTATTTGTAGGTATCGGATTAGGATGTATGTTCAAAGCTGGAGGTACATCAGGAGGATCAGCAATTTTAGCACGGTTAGCAAACCAATATTTAGGTTGGAGCGTTGGTAAAGGTGTGCTTATTATTGATATCGTTGTAATTGCTGGTTCTGTATTTATAATAGGACAAGAAAAGGCAATGTATACACTTGTTGCTGTATTCATCGGAGCGAAAGTGATTGATTTCATTGTAGAAGGTATGGATACAAAAACGGCTGTTACGATTATTTCGAATCAACCAGACTTAATTCGCGAGACCATTACGAACAACATGACACGCGGTGTTACTGTGTTAGAGGGGCGCGGCGGATATACTGGTAAAAATAAAGAAGTATTGTATGTTGTTATTAATAAGCAAGAGCTTGTTAAGTTAAAGCAAGTTATTAGTCGAGTCGATGAAGATGCCTTCGTTGTCATTCACGATGTACGCGATGTACTTGGCGGTGGCTTTAAAGCAAGTTAGAAGATGAGCGAGAAAATTCGTTCATCTTTTTTTATTCTTACAAAAATGTAAGGGGAATGTAAGGGGATTGAATGGTAGACTCACTTCCTGCTCTTTAGAATGGATGTATAAGTATCCTGCAGAGGAGGAAGATCAGTATTATGAAGAAAAAAATGATTACTACTGTAATAGCGATGATAGCGATAGTGGTATTGTTATTACCTACGAAACTTGGACCAGTTATTGATAAATATAATCCGCTTTATACGACGAAAGAGTACTATACAATTGTGAATACGATTGGTCAGCACGTTGGTGATGAATGGTATGAATATGAATTTATTGCATTTGATGAACGTGGAAGAGAACAAAAAATAAAGAAAACAGTGAAACATATGTTAAAGACAGACGAGGCGTTAAAAGTTTTTGCAAAAGGCCGCTATGGTGAGTCGATTGAAGAGATTGAGACTGCAAGCATTCCAATAAATGCGAAGAGCAAACTTTTGGTGATGAGATAGAAAAATATACCCCCATCTATTTTTTGTCGAAAGGTAAAATACTAGATGGGGGTATTTTGTTGTGCATAAAAAAATGCCCTAGTTCATATAAACTGGGGCATTTTTTATATAAAGGGGAAGGGGACACACTGAAGTAGCATAAGTGAAAGATATAAGAAGAGTAGGCTACTAGCAATGTAATTTGGTTATGTGAGTGCTCTTCTTATTTGGTTCGCTTTCTAACTTTATTTTACGAAATATACGTAAGAAGAACTATCGAATTACATTACACATATCTTACAAACATGTAAGCCTTCTGTAATGTAATTCGATAGTTAGATGTTAGTAAACTAAATATAATGCAAATATAAAGTTTTAATTTTTCACTTTTTGTTTTGTAATGTTAATGAAGAACGAAAAACCAACTAACTTTGAATAGCCCTCATCTTAGCTTAAGATGAGGCCCTTTTTTTAAACCTTACAATATTGTAAGGTTTACGTAAGTTAATTCGATAGTAATTTTGTCATATTTTTTGCATAATAGATACAAATAGATAAAATAATTAGGGATATAGTAAGAAGGGAGAAGAATGGGATGCGTAAAGAAGAAGTAGTGAAGTTTCCAATTAAAGATTTCTGTAGCTACTTTACTGTTGCCGTAGTGTGTATTGGATTATTTGATATAATAACAAACTTAGTTGTTAAATAATATAGATGAAAAACAAGAAGGGAGATCCTTTCTTGTTTTTTTTATGGGGGCATAAAGATGAAATGGATTGATAGTCATATACATGTTGATCAATACAAAGATGAAGAGAAAAGCAGATTACTTAAAGATGTGGAGAATAGTAAAGAGATAAAGGGGCTTGTTGCAGTATCTATGAATTATCAATCATGTAAGGAAATTTTATCATTAGCAAAGAAATATCCCTTTATACACCCAGCGATAGGATTTCATCCGGAGCAACCGATTCATAAAGAAGAATGTGAGCGTATATTTAAATTAATTGAAGCTCATGTTGAGGAAATCGTTGCGATTGGCGAAGTGGGACTACCGTATTATTTAAGGCAAGAAGACGCGGGTATTACTATACATTCATACATATCAGTATTGAAAAGATTTATAGAACTAGCTAGTGAGTATGATTTGCCGATTGTATTACACGCAGTTTATGAAGATGCTGACATTGTATGTGACTTACTTGAAGAATATAAAGTTTCACGTGCACATTTCCATTGGTTTAAAGGAAGTGAAGCGACAATGAAACGGATGATGAGGAATGGTTATTATATTTCTATCACGCCGGATGTTTTACATAAGGAAAAAATTAGAAAAATCGTTTCGTATTATCCGCTTGAATATATGATGGTAGAAACAGATGGACCGTGGGAATTTCAAAAAGATGTTATGACGCACCCAAGGATAATTCGAGAGGTACTAGAAGAAATCAGTGTCATAAAAAATATATCCGTTGATAAGGTTGCGGAAACAATATATGAAAATACAATTCAATTTTATCTGAAAGGATAGGAGAGTCACTCTTATCCTTTTTGTTATGGATATTTTTTCTAATATTTTCTATAATTTATCATATGTTTAATTTGATGAGGGAAGTAGGGGAGAAAATGGGGCAAGTATATAAAAAAATAGCTATTACGATTATGGCCGGGGCGCTTTCATTTGCAGCGTTTGGATGTGAATCTGAAAAAAAGTGACTAATATAAACGTAGCACAAGAAAAAAAGGAAGAACAAATTGATCCAGAAGTTGAAAAACAGATGAAAGAAAGTGAGAAAAAAGGGAATACGGTTGGAAACAGCTCTAACAAGGGGAAAATGGCAGAAAGTGATGGATGGGTTTATTATGCGGTGAATGGTGATAAAAATACAGGAGGCATTTATCGTACGAAAGATCAATTTCAAACATCAGAGGTTGTAGTAAAAGGTGTGAATGCTTCTTACATAAATATAAAAAATAAATCTTTATATTTTATTAACACGGACGAAGGTAGAAATGCAATATTATCCTCGTTAATGAAGTATGATATATCTTCTAAAAAGCTGGATACGTTAAAAACAGATACAAATTATGTTTATATAAAAGACCAAACTTTATTTTATCCGAAAAAGTATTCTGAGCACGGTGGTTTTGACATTGTTGGAATTGTAAAAATGGATTTGAAAACAGGACAAGAAGAGGAAGCGACATTTAAAAACTCTGGTTGGTCCAGGACGATAGATGATAGTATTCTACATTGGAATAAAAATCGTGGAACACAAGTAACAAAAGATAATAAAACTTGGTCAAAAGAAAATTATGCGGAAATTTCTAGTGCGACCTATAATAATGAAAAATTATATGCTGTGGTCGACTTCTCGTTACCATTTGAAACAAACAAAGCTGAGCATGGCATATATGAGATAGACATCCAACAAAATAAGGAAGAATTATTAGTAAAGGACGCCTTACAGATGAATATGAAAGGTGATACTTTTTATTACTTGAAAAATGATGGAGTATATAAGAAGAAAATTAATGGTGGAAAGGAAAAGTTAATTTATAATAAATCGGTCGAACCAACTAAATCCTATTTATACTTTGTAGCAGGAGATATGTATCTCTATACGGATAATGGAACTATTTTGAATCTGGATACAAAGAAATCAAACGAAGCAAAAGATAAAAAGTTAGCGGATGACATTATGTTAAAGAAAGTATTAAATGCACAAATGGAGCTTACTAATATTCAAATTGCTGCACTAACAAGTAGCCCAAAACGAGTGGGGAATTTTTCATATGGAGAATTACTGAATCCTGCTTATAATACGAAGGTTGCTTTAGAGACTACGCTATCTACGTACTTCTCAAAACCATTCATAGCAGAATATATGAAGAGTCAGTATATTAAAGAACTGAATGGAACGATGCATTATGTTATTGGAGATCCAGGGGCGAAAGCGGGGACTAAATATACAAAAATTATTTCTGCACAGTTAAAGGATGGAAAGATAGAGGCGCAGGTAGAAACGTATAACGATTATGACAATGTAACGGAAGAAGTAGAAATAGAATTTATTTATGAAAATGATCAATGGGTTATTAATAAAATGCCACGTTTTGATTTAGGTTAAAAAAACACCAAGCATCTCGCTTGGTGTTTTTCATTATGACTCTAATTTTTTCGCACGTTTTAATAATAAAATAAAGACAATGATAATGAACCCAAGTATAAGGAAGAATCCATATTGTTTTACATAATCAATTACGTCATCCGTAGTGGTTGGCTTGTCGACGTGAATGCCGTCTTTATTAGTAGTAATATGAATATCTTTCATTTTTACTTCATTCGCTTCTTTTTGTAAATCAATCCATTCTACGTTTGGAATGCTTTCAAGTTCCTTTAATACTTCTTTTAATGGTTGAACGCCTAAGTAAGGATGATAGAATGCGCCGATAATTCCATCGGATAGTTTAGTAATAGATAAAGCACGTTCTTTCATTTTGTCAATATCTTGTGGCTTACCTTCTTCAATAAATCCAACCGTTTCAGGCATTAATTTCATCCCATGTAAAAATGATGGTGTACTCGTATAAGCTGGTGAATGCATAGATTTCCAAGTTGTATCGTTTAGTTGTAGTTGTCCCACATAAGTAGAGAAATATTGAGAAAGTATCTCGTATCCTTTTTGAGACATTGTATAGTGTGGAGCTTCAAAAGCAACTGGATACAATTTAGCTTCTACAAGCTCTGTAATCCCTTTTTCAATATGCTCTTTAATATACTTTTCTTCAAAAGCTTTTCCGTTTTCCACGTATTTATTATAGTCCTCTGTAGATTGAAAATCGTCTTTTGTTTTTGGCTTTTCATGGTTCGGTTGCCGAATTGGTTGATCAGTTTTTACATCCCAAAATTCAAAACCTTCTCCAGTTTCACTATCATAAAATTGATGGGTGTAACCATGCATAACGATAGAGCCACCATTATCTTGCATAAATTGTAAAACATCAATTAATTCAGAGTTATCATTTAAATGTACTGTTTTTCCTGTGTCTGGATCTTTGTAAACAGGGATAACAGTAATCATATAAGGAAGCTTTTTCTCTTTTAGTAATTCAGCGATTTCTTTTAATTGCTTTACATCTGCAGCTGGATGAATGTCTTCAAGACGTAAATAAGCTGAAGTTTTATTTGTTTTAGGTTTTTGTCCGAAATAAGAAAATAACATTTCACCGACGTAATGAGACATCTAATCAAAAAGGTTTGGAGTTGCAACATAATAAGATGTTCCTTGCTGAATGATTAATGGGTGGGTTCCGTTTGAACTGAACGCATTAGCAAGAATGGTTCCGTTCGTATCAAACGATTGAATTAATCGTTCCTCTTCTAAGGTGTTTTTTAGCTTCTTACTTGGATATTCAATTTTGTTAACTCGTACATCATCGCTTTTCAATGTAATGAAAGAAAAATGATTAGATAATTGTTCAACATTTTGTCCTAACACTAATACGGGACCTGAGAATTTTTCTAGAAATTGTTTTGCTGCAATAGAAAAATCTTCTTTTTTCTCTCCGATATAAACAATATGTGTATAAGGTGATGATTCAGTAATTTCATTTACTTCCTTCAAACTTTTTACTGTTATATCATTTGTAAAATGTCCTAACTGAGTATTAAGGATTTGTACATTATTTGTAATTTTATCGTCCTCTGTACTATACAAAATAAGTACTTTTGGTTTTGATGATGTTTGCGCAGAGGTGTGTATAGGGATGAGTAGTAAAATGCTGAATAAGAATATTAGGCATTTTTTCATGTTGTATGCTCCTATTCTCTATATATAATAATTCAATTTACAATTATATACAAAAAACGAATTGTAGTCTATGTAAGTTACATTTTTGCACGTATTTATCATATGTTTTTTCACAAAATCGGTCTAAAGCATGATGATAATATGTACAATTATTTGCTATGATTAAAGAGTAAGAGAGTGATAGAGTTTAGGTAATTGTAAAGGGAAGGCTGAAAGGGGACAAATTTCAGCGGAGAAAGAGGTAGAGGTAGTGAAGAAATTCTTTGTAGGATTTTTAGTTGTTCTTGGAGTGTATTTATATTTCCAAGGTAAGTCTGAAGGAATGGGTAAGCTAATGAATGAGACAAGCTATGTTGATTCAGAGGAAGCAAAACAGATGAAACAGATCATTATAGAGGAAGCAAAGAAAGTAAATCTTCCGGAATGGATACCTCTTACAATTGCCGAACATGAAAGTAGGTTAAATCCAAGAAGCGTTGGAGATAACGGGACTTCATTTGGATTGTTTCAATTACATCGCGGTGGTGGGCTTGCACCAGATCATTTAACGGATGAAGAGTTGAAAGATCCACGTATAAATGCACAAATTGCAATGCCGCATTTAATGAAAGGGTACAAACGTGGGGTGCAAAAAGGTTTGACTGATTTTGCATTACTAAAATATATAGCGAATACATCTGGATGGCCAGGAAATTTAGGACCAGAGTGGACGGATAGCAATATGAAGTATAACGTCGGATTAGAGGATGTATACTATCGAAATAAAGGCGTAATAAAAGAGTAGGTTTTCTATACCTACTCTGTTTTTTTTGAATAGTTTAATCCTTTTGTCTTGTGAAATACTGCGATAGTTGTATTTTCACATTTTCAAGTTTTGTAGAAACTTGCGGTATTTTATATCCTACATACAATGGTGAAACTACAAACCTGGGAACAACTTTACAAATGATTTTTCCGTTCAGGTGATAGAAGAATAAATTATAACTACTACACCCTTTATGGAAATCCGTTAATATGTAACATACAGTTTGCTGAATGTAATTTGCCATTTCATCTATAAATGAAATATCTTCAATGATGATGTTAAATTCAGTAAAACCGATAATGGGACGCTCTGAAATATTAAGTTCAATGCGCTCGTTTTTTTGTACAATTACCCCTTGGAAATTTTCCTTCTCTACGTTTTCTAGATAGTCTACATATTTCATTCCGATGATTTGCATATGTGCATGATGCAAACTTCCGCCTGAAAATGGGCCGTGATTTTTATATAAAATAACGGATGTGAATTCATTACGTTCCTGTAAGTCTAACCAATGTTTAATGGAGAAACGAATTAGTGATCTCATATGTTCTTCTGTATATGTTGCGATATGATCATCACAATTATCGGTTTCGATTAGCACAGTTTGAAATGTATCTTTTAATGTAGGGAATTTATTTTTTAACCAAATAATAGAGCCCTCGGTTGCTAAAATATCAGTTAAATTTTCTCTGTCGCAAAAAGGACAAGCAGCGCTTCTGTTACGAATGCTTTCTGGTTTTTGTTTGCCGATATCATTCAAAAAATAAAGTTGTTGTGTATCCATTTCTCTATACCCCTTTAAAATGTGTGTAAAACTGCCGTCTAATACATTCGGGAAAGGGAGGGGGAAATCCTTTAAAGGAAACAGAGCAAAAAATAAAAGACAAGATATCCTCATTACAATAGGGTACCTTGTCTTTTATTTTTTCTTTAATAATGTGTATGGATAATATAGAGTATTTTCATTTTGTTTCTTTTTTCTATTTTTCATTGTGTATAAAGCAATTGCTGTACTTGCGATTACAATAATGGCTTTCTTCATATTCATATACCCCTTTTTATTGTTCATTTAATTCTTGGCTAACTGCTTTCGCATCAACTAAAGCATGCAAGATCATTTTTACCATGTTCATCATATCTCTTCACTCCTTTTTATAGTTCGTTTAGTTCTTTTACAACTGCTTGTCCGTTCACTAATACCTCAAAGATTGCTTTTACGATTTCTTTCATCATGATTGTTTCCTCCTTTATTTGTCTCTCTTGTTTACATCTTTATTGTATAGGGAGGCATCTTTTCGTACTATCGCTTTCCATTACGTGAACATAACAGTTTTGTAAGATTTGATGTCACTTATTGAAATGTTTAGTCTATCTTCATTATTTTCAGAAAAATGACTATTCAAACATGAAATGGGAAAGTATAATAAAGAAGTAAGTATTAAATTCCGTACGAAAGGAGTGAATGAGATGAAATGTTCTTTAGCTACGCGCGCAAAATTTTTAGATTATATCTATATTTGTCGTGCAATTTTTCATGATGTAGTTGTTAACGGGATACGTATGCCCTTTTTTAACAATTGCATAGTAGCTATTGAACGATAGAAATCTCTTCACCCATTTTTGATAAAACGTGTGAAAAGGGAGCTATTTAGCTTCCTTTTTCTATGCCAAAAACCATGGGGAACGTTTCTTTCCCATGGTTTTTTATATTGAAAGGAGTACGGAAAATGACAATTTGTAGTGTGAACAATATAACGAAATCCTTTGGTGGAAACATTATATTTGAAAATATATCGCTTGAAATAAAGAATGGTGAACGTGTTGGTTTAGTTGGTCGTAACGGAAGTGGGAAGACGACGATCTTTCAGCTTCTAACAGGGATGGAGAATGTGGATGTAGGAGCTATCCATATGAAGAAAGGAACACGTATTGGTCATGTGGCACAAATTCCAAAGTTTGATGATGGAATAACCGTATATGATGTATTAAGTTCTGCTTTTAAAGCAGAAAAGGAATTAGAAAGGGAAATGCATGCTTTAGAAAAGAATATGGCGGAAGAGCTGGAACCATTTGCTTTAGAAAAATTAATGGAGAGATACGGAATAATTCAAGAAAGATTCGCATTTCTCGGTGGTTACGAAATAGAAGCAAATATTATGAAGGTAGCAAATGGTTTACAAGTGGCGGAACTATGCTCTCGATTATTTACGGAATTAAGTGGTGGTGAACAGACAAAGGTAAGTCTTGCGTATATGCTATTGCAGAAACCAGATTTACTTTTATTAGATGAACCAACAAATCATCTAGATTTATTTGCCGTAGAGTGGCTAGAACAATTTTTAAAAGAGTATACAGGAACAGTTATGGTCATTTCGCATGATCGCTATTTCCTTGATGAAGTTGTAACGAAAATTTTTGATTTAGAAGATGGAGAAATTCACGTATATCATACGAACTATTCACAGTTTGTTGAGGAAAAGGAAGAAAGATTGCTTCAGGAATTTCAAGCTTATCAAGAACAGCAAAAGAAAATAAAGAAAATGAAAGAAGCAATTAAGCGTCTACGTGAATGGGCAAATCAAGCGAATCCTCCGAATGAAGGATTGCATAAGAGAGCGAGAAATATGGAACGTGCATTAGAGCGTATAGAGAAATTAAAGAGACCCATTTTGGAAAGAAAACAGATGGGACTTCAGTTTGAAGGGCAAGAGAGAAGCGGAAAAGATGTTGTTGTAATGAAAGAAGTTAGCAAAGGATTTGCTGACAGAGCTTTATTCGAGAAAGCAAATTTGCATATTCGTTTTCAGGAGCGCGCAGCTATCGTTGGACGTAATGGTACAGGAAAGACTACGTTATTAAAATTACTACTAGAAGAAATACAGCAAGATGCTGGAGAAATTCGGATTGGTAGTAGTGTGAAAATCGGTTATTTATCGCAGCATGCGTATGGGAATATGAAGAACAATGTACTGGAAGCTTTCAGAGAGTGTGTAGCTGTAACAGAGGGAGAAGCAAGACACATATTAGCTCGATTTTTATTTTATGGTCCAGCTGTTTTTAAGAAAGTCACGCAACTTAGTGGTGGAGAAAAAATGAGGTTAAGGCTCGCGCAACTTATGTATCAAGACATCAATTTTTTAATTTTAGATGAACCGACAAACCATCTTGATATTGAATCAAGGGAAGTTTTAGAGGAAGCACTTGAACAATATAATGGGACGATTTTAACTGTTTCACATGATCGTTATTTCTTAAATAAATTATTTGAAAAGACATATTGGATTGATGAGCACAAATTATTTGAGTTTGCAGGGAATTATGCATGGGCTCGTCAAAAGTGGGAAGAAAGAATTGAGAAGCAAGTAGTGAAACAGAAGCAGCAAGGGAGTAAAGCGTTAGAAATGATACCTATAAAAAAGCAGGAGTCTAGAAGTTTAGAGAAAATTGAAAACGAGTTAATGCATATAGAAGAAGATATATATGCACTTGAATGTAAAATGGAAAATGTAGTTGATGTTGAAATGCTTGAACAATTGTATGAAGAAAAAACGAAAAAAGAGTTGTTACGAGCAGATTTATATAATGAGTTAGAGAATATTGTGGAGTAAAGAAAATAGAATGAAAAAGAGCAAGTTGTTTTCTCATATTTTGAGGGAGGGCTTGCTCTTTTTTTGTATAACGAAGAGATAAAAATTGGTATAATTTTCTTATTGGGATGATAAGAAAATGAGCTTTATGCTACGGAAACGTGAGGAGAATTTTATGTTAGGATACGCGCGGATTGCTACAATCGTCATGATTTGTTTAGTTTACGCAAATCATGTTTCACGTGAAACAGCAAATTTACAAATTTTTGTCGGCATTGCACTTTTCATTTATATTGTGAATCATATTTTACTTGTAAAAGAAAAAGGGGGTAGAAAACTCGTTTTTTATACCTTGATCGCAAACGGTATTGTCACAGCGTTATTAGGATTTTTATTTCCCGAGACATGTTTGTATTTAATTATATTTGGAATTGATGCGATAGGATTATTTATTCATGATTGGCGTAAAAGTACGACTTATTTTTTTATCGCTTTTTTCTTTCTTTGTTGGTTTATAAATATAATGCATACGTACCAACATACAGGGAGTCTGGAATTGGAGAGTAATGCAATTAACTTTATGTTCATCGTTTTCAGTGCTTTAGCTGGAAACTTAATAAAAAAACTTACAGCTGCTCGGCAAATGGTAGATGAGCAATATGGGAAATTAGCATTATCTCATACAGCTTTAAAAGAAGCACATGAACAATTACGGCTATATGCTAAAGAGGTGGAAGAATTGACTGCCGTTCGGGAGAGGAATGATATTGCCCGAGAAATTCATGATACAGTTGGTCATAATATGACAGCTTTACTTGTTCAGTTACAACTAGCAGAGGCTTTATGGAAACAAAAATCGGACGCTACGGAAGAGGTTTTACATACATGTCATGGATTAGCTAGAAAATCACTTCAAGAAGTGAGAGCTTCTGTGCATGCCTTAAAAGAGGAAAGTAAACTAGGGAACATAATAGAGAATATGCGTGAAATGTTACATGGATATTCTAAAGCGACGAAAGTACAAGTATCTTTTCAATTACAAGGGGATCCGGTTGTGATTCCGTTGTCACTACAGCCTACGTTACTTCGTATTATGCAAGAGTCTTTAACGAATGCAAAACGTCACGGGAAAGCTAGTTTATGTGAAGTAAGTTTAGTTTGTTCAGTGGAACAAGTTAAGTTATGTATTTCGGATAATGGTATGGGAGTCAATGAAGTAAGCCCTGGGTTTGGGTTACTTAATATGAAAGAACGTGTAGAGGAGCATGGTGGAATCATTCAATTTGAGAGTGAAATAGAAAAAGGTTTTCGCCTAAAAATCGAATTCCCGCTCCGAGAAAAAACATGGATAATAGGGGGAGCGTTATGATTCGAATTATGATTGTTGATGATCAATCACTGATTCGTGATGGATTGGCAATGATATTAAATTTACGTCCGGAACTGGAAGTGGTGGGGACGGCTAGTGATGGGGATGAAGTCGTACAAAAGGTGAAACAATTACAGCCTGAAATTATTTTGATGGATATTCGGATGCCTCGTATGAATGGTGTTGAAGGAACTCGTTTAGTTAGAGAAAAGTTTCCTCATATAAAGGTTCTTATGTTAACGACTTTTAGTGATAGTGAGCTTATTTTTGAAGCATTAGAGCAAGGAGCGAGCGGATATTTATTGAAGGACATGGAGACGGATGCAATCGTTCAAGCTATTTTAACGGTACACGGTGGAGGCGCTGTGCTTCCTCAAGATATAACAGCGCAAATTGTAAAGGAATTAAAAAAGACAAAAGTAGCAGTAGAGTGCCCCCCACCAGAACAACTAGAACAATTAACTGAGCGTGAAGTAGATGTTTTAAGGGAAATTGGGCTTGGCTTAAATAATAAAGAGATTGCTGAAAAGTTATTCATTACAGAGGGAACTGTAAAAAATCACGTTTCTAATTTAATTAGTAAGCTCGAACTGAGAGATCGAACACAAGCAGCAATATACGCAGTAAGATATGGTGTTACGACATACACATGACTTTTGGCATATATAAGTGTGAAAAAGCAGCAAAATTTGCTGCTTTTTTTATTTTGTATTTCTATCTCAAGACTGATGGAGAGAAGAAGAAATTTTTCTACAATGAAAGTGTAGATGAATGCAAAGGGGCTGAATCAATATGTTAGTCATTGATCATATTACGAAATCATTTGGCAAGAAGGAAGTTGTAAAGAGTGTTTCTTTTGAAGTGAAAAAGGGTGAAACATTTGGATTGCTTGGTCCAAATGGAGCAGGGAAGTCAACGACGATATCAATGATTTGCGGGTTAATTCCATACGATAGTGGTGATATAAAAGTTGGTGGGAAATCTGTAAAAGAGTATCCATTAGAAGCAAAAAAGAAAATCGGTATTGTCCCGCAAGACATTGCGCTGTATCCGACACTTTCAGCAAAGGAAAATTTGATTTTTTGGGGAAAGATGTACGGTTTAAATGGAAAAGCTGCAAAGGAGCGGGCAGAGGAAGTGTTAGCTTACGTCGGTTTACAGGATCGGGGAAAAGATAAAATTGAAACATTTTCAGGTGGAATGAAAAGGCGTATTAATATTGGTGCAGCACTTATGCACGAACCAGAGTTATTAATTATGGATGAACCGACAGTCGGGATTGATCCACAATCGAGAAATCATATTTTAGAGACGGTTAAAAAATTAAATGAAAAAGGTATGACGGTCATTTATACGAGTCATTACATGGAAGAAGTTGAGTATTTATGTGAGCGAATTGCCATCGTTGATCACGGAAAGGTAATTGCACTAGGAACGAAAAGAGAGTTATGCAATCGTCTAACAGATGGGTTTATAGTGAAATTACAATTAAATCGTTATAGTACGGAACTGCTACAAAAGTTGAAAGCACTACCTGTTGTTGAGCGGATTATTTTTGACGAAGATAATAGCACGATTGATATTGGACTAAATGGTGGCGAGGCAATTGGCACGGTTGTGTCAGTAGTTGTTGAGAACAACGCTCAAATTTTAAAACTGGAAGTACAAGAACCGAATTTAGAGGCACTCTTTTTACAATTAACAGGACGTTCACTGCGTGATTAAGGAGGTTAGTGCGAGATGAAAAGTTTCATTATTGCATGGAAAGATTTAAAAATCCGTTTAATTGATCGCCGCGGATTTATGATGATGATACTTATGCCGCTTTTATTAACAGCGATTTTAGGTTCAGCGTTAAGTAATGTATTTGATAGTGGTGGACTACCGAAAACAGTAATTGGCTATTATCAAGAGGGAACGGATGAGTTTGCAGATGTCTTTCAAAAAGATGTATTGCAATCTAAAGAAATAAAAGATGATGTGAAAGTAAAGGTAGTTAACTCCCAGGAAGAGCTTGAAGATATGTTAAAGGAAAAGAAAATCGATGTAGGAATTGTCATCCCAAATAAATGGAGCGAACAAGTACAAGATGGAAAATTAAAAGAACCAAAGGTGCTTATAGACCCATCAAAAGATATACAAGCGAAAATTGCTGAGTCAATGATCCGCTCTTTTTCAGAACGTGTTCAAACAGTCGCAGTGTCTACTAAAAGTGTTGTAACAGAATTAGCAAAATCTCAGCAGGGTGATGTAGCACAAGTTGCAAAAGAGGTAAGTGGAAGTCTACAGACGATAGCAACTACAGGTGCGGATAACATCGAAAGAGGAACGATAGGTAAAAAAACAATTGCGGCGATGCAATATTATGCGGCAGCGATGTTAGTCATGTTTTTACTATATAACATAACAGTAGGTGCAAAGTCAGTTGTAACAGAGCAACGAACTGAAACGTTGGCGCGTTTGTTCAGTACACCGACGAGCTCATTTTCAATTTTATTCGGAAAGTTTTTAGGTACATTACTATTTGCCTGTATACAATTTGGAATGTTTATAGTTGCTACACACTTTATGTTTCATGTGGAATGGGGCGAAGACGTGCCTCAAATAGTAGTGTTGGGAATTTCTTATGCAATTTGTGTTTCTGGTTTATCTATGTTAATTGCAGCCTTTATTCGTGAGGAAAAAACGGCAGATTTAATGGGGGGAATCGGTATTCAAATACTAGCTATATTAGGAGGATCAATGTTACCGATTTACGTATTTCCCGATACACTTCAAACAGTTGCGAACATTGCTCCGAATAAATGGGCGCTTACGAGCTTCTTAAATATTATGTCGGGAACATCTTGGGATGTGCTGCTCCCTGTTATTTTAAGTTTATGTAGTGCAGGAATTATCTCCGTTATGATTGGAACGTTACGTTTACGTACGAGATAGGAGGGGAAATGATGAAGAAGGTTTGGGCGCTTTGTTGGCTAGAATTAAAACAAATTTTAATTAAGCCACAAAGTTATATACTCATGTTTGGAATGCCTATTATTTTCACACTCATTTTCGGTGGGCTTTTAGGTGGAAGTGGGAATGAGAAAGTAAATATTAGTTTAGTAGATAAAGATGGTTCTGTATTATCTAGCAAGTATTATGAGGAAATAAGGAAAAGTGATTTGATTTCTATAGAGAAGGTAACGTATGGGGAAGGGAAACAGAGGATCGAAAACAAGAAATCATCGGGTATAATCATCATTCCGAAAGATTTTCAAAAGAGTATGCTAGATAGAAAGGTAGAAAATATCGAATTTCAAGCTAGTGCTGATTTTACTGGTGGAACTTCTGTGGAGCAAGTATTAGCAAGTGCATTAAAAAAGATGGAGATAGAAGTTAGTGCAGCAAGAGATTTTGAGAAGAAAAGTAACACTTCGTGGGAAACGATGTATGAAACAATTTATACAAAAGTAGATCCTGTTTCGATTCAAAAAGAATCGATTTTACATGATGATCAAAAGTTAAATAACGTTACAGGGCGAGCTGCAGGTTTTTCAATTCTATTCGTCATGATTGTCATGTTAAGTGCGACGGGAACTATTTTGAAAGCTAGACAACTTGGTGTTTGGTCTCGTTTATTAGGAGCGCCAGTTTCAAAAGTTCAAATACTAGCAGGATATATCCTTTCCTTCTTTTTAATAGGGTGGATTCAATTTGGTGTTTTAATGATATTAACGTATTCATTATTTGATGTGCAGTGGGGGGATTTATTAGGGGTTATTACACTTGTTTCAGTATTGTTATTAGCGGTCATTGGTCTAGCTTTATTATTGGCAAGTATCGTAAAAACAACAGAACAGCAGTCCGCACTAGGTAATATCGTTGTAATTTCAACATGTATGATTAGTGGTCTTTATTGGCCAATCGAAATTGAGCCGGTATGGATGCAGGCGGCGGCAAATTTTGTTCCGCAAACGTGGGCAATGCGTGGCTTTACGGAGCTAATTGTAAGGGGAGGCACATTAGCAGATATAGGAGGATATATTGGTATACTCAGTTTATTTGCAGGAGTATTTTTCGTAATTGGTTTAACGAGAATACGTTACGACTGAAAAAAAGAAAGCAGAGTTACAGCTTTAAGCGCTGAACTCTGCTTTCTTTTTGTGTATCGTCTTCTTTCATAGAGATAATAATTGCGATCCCTAACATAACGAAAAAAGCTAAAAAGAGGACGAACTTTGGGAAGAATGGGAATAGTAATAATGCCCCGACTATCATGATTGTTAATAACACATAGTGCAGGACATATTGGAATAGGTTGTCTATATTTTCGCCCCCTTTTTGGTAGTTAATTGTTATTATTCTATGCTGGGCTATTAGATAATAGAATAAATTTTTTGCTAAGTTTACCTAAATTAAAGATTGATCAATAATTTTTAAAAAATTCTTAAAAATATTTATATAGAAAGAATTGACAAAATATAGTGAACGATATAAGCTAATAACCATAAAGTCTACCGGAAAGGTCGGAATAAGATTGTTACCCCTCAAAAACATCTATTTTTTTGCGTTTAAAACCGACTTTTCCGATTGGCTATAAAATGTTGCTGTGGGAGGCATACATAAGGCAAGCAGTTCATAAAGTGTAATTATTAAAAAAAGTTAGGGTGGGGACAATGAAGACAAAGACAAAAAAATGGGCTGGTGTATTTTCAGTATTACTGAGTAGTTCGTTTGTGTTATCTGCTTGTGGGGGACAGGAAGATACGGCTTCTACAGAACCAGTTAAACAGCAAGATTTAAAGAATATAAAAATCGAAAAGATTGCTGCTACAGATAAGACGAAAGTACCTGATAAAGCAAAAAATCGAAAAGACACGTTAGTTGTTGGAATTAATAAACCAGGTGGTGTCTTTTTACCATACTTCCAGCAAAATGGTTGGGATGGAAACGTAACGTCTGTTATTTTTGCATCTCTTGTATCAACAGATAAACAAGGAAAACCAATTCCAGAATTAGCTGAGAAGTGGGATGTTTCCTCTGATCAGTTAACATATACATTCCATTTACGTAAAGATTTAAAATTTAGTGATGGTTCGCCATTAACAGCAGATGATGTAGCGTTCACATTGACGCTTTTACATGATAAGGCATATGAAGGTGAAATAGACATTTCTCAATACGCGGTTAAAGGTGGTAAAGAATATAAAGAAGGAAAAGCAACTTCTATTGAAGGTCTTCAAGTTATAGATCCACAGACAATTAAAGTTACGACTGAAAAAGTTAACTCTCAAACACTAACTGCTTTAGGTGGTCCAGTGTTATCAAAAGCTTATTATGGAAAAGACTATAAACAAAATACAAGTTTAGACTATTTAAAAGAGTTATATGGAAAACCGATAGCTGCGGGCCCATATAAATTCGAAAAGTATATTCCAGGCCAAGAAGTTCGATTTGTAGCAAACGAAAATTATTATGCAGGTAAACCGAAAATTCCAAACTTCATTTATAAAATTACTGCTGGTGATACGAAACTACAATTGTTCCAAACAGGCGAAGTTGACTACACTGGCCTAGGTACTGGTGATGAAATTCTTGAGCAGGCGAAAGGTTTACAATTCGCGAACATTCAAATCGAAACGGCGGCATCATTTAGTTATATTTATATGAATAATAATAAGCCGTATTTAAAGGATAAAAAGGTTCGCCAAGCACTTATTTACGGATTAGATCGTAAAAAGTATGTTGATACAGCATTAAAAGGATACGGTACGGTAGCTAATGTACCAATTCATCCAACTTCTTGGGCCTATACGGAAGAAGGGGTTAATAAATATGAATACGACAAAGAAAAAGCGAAAAAATTATTAGATGAAGCAGGATGGAAAGTTGGTTCGGATGGAGTGCGTGAAAAAGATGGTCAAAAATTAAAGCTTTCTTATTTCGGTCCAAGTTCGGCTAAAGATAGTGATTTATTAATTCCAATTGCGAAAGAGAATTATAAAGAGATAGGTGTAGAGTTTAATCCTGAATTTATGGACTTTAATACTATGCTTTCGAAGGTAAACAAAGGTGATTATGATTTGGCTTCTGTTTCGACACCGATTACAAGTGATCCAAGTGAAACAGCTGGTGAATATTTATCTGGTGTCAATGAGAAGAGTCTTGGTTATAAAAATGCGAAAGTAGATGAGCTAATTAAAAAAGGTATTGAGACAGTTGATATTGAAAAACGTAAACCGATTTATAAAGAATTATATAAAGAGTTAAGTGATGATCCACCAGTAATTCTATTAAACTATCGTAGAACAATTACTGGATACAACGGGAATATAAAAGGAATTGACCCTGAAAAATACAATAGTATTAGTGCAAACTTACCAGTATTATCTATTGAAAAATAACGATAAGAATGTATAAGTAGAAGACATTTTTTCATTCGGTTAGTAATGTACCGCTTTGAAAAAATGTTCTTCTATTTTAGGCATAAGATTGGAGAGAAAAAGGGTGAAAACATATATCGTTCGTAGGTTGTTACAAATGATTCCTACACTGTTGGGTACGTCAGTTATTATCTTTTTTTTGTTCGCGCTTCTTCCAGGGGATTATATTGATTCAAATCCAAAGATTACACCAGAAAGGGCAGCTGAACTTAGGGAATTATATGGATTAAATAAGCCAATCGTTGAGCGTTATTTTCATTGGTTAGGTAATGCATTGCAAGGGGATTTTGGTTTTTCGCTTCAATATCAAGAACCTGTAACGTCATTATTAAATAAATTTATTTGGAATTCTTTTATTGTAGCGGTTATTGCATTGTTCTTTATTTGGCTAATTGCACTTATTATCGGTGTATTTTCCGCGACAAAGCAACATTCCTTATTTGATAAGCTTGTAACAATTGGTGTCTTTGCAGCGATGTCATTCCCTTCATTCTTTATCGGTTTGTTTTTAATTAAAGTGTTCGCGGTTGACTTTAAGTTATTACCGATAGGCGGAATGATTGATGTTGGGAGTAACTCAACTGGGATTACTTACGTAATAGAAGTTGCAAAGCATATGGTTTTACCAGTGTTTATTTTAACTCTTCTTGGAGTAGGTTCATTAACTCGTTATTTTAGAACGAGTATGTTAGAGGTTGTGAGACAAGATTACATTCGAACGGCTAGAGCAAAAGGTTTAAAAGAGAAGACCGTTATTTATAAACATGCATTAAAAAATGGAATTTTACCGGCTATTACATTGCTTGCATTTGAGTTACCAGGATTGTTTTCAGGGGCAATTATTATTGAACAAATTTTCAACTGGCCAGGTATAGGTAATATTCAATTGGAAGCACTTAATTTCCGTGATTATACAGTATTAATGGCATTTACGATGTTTCTTTCTTGTTTGACAATTGTTTCAAACTTTTTAGCGGATGTTGTATATGCCGTTGTTGATCCACGTATTCGGTTGAAGTAAGGGGGGAGAGAGATGGAAACTGTTACAGCAATTACAGAGAAAAAAGCAAAAAAGAAAAGACGGAATGAATCATCGCCGTGGAGACAAGCTTTTAAAAGGATAAAGAAAAATAAAATGGCACTTATAGGGTTTTATGCATTAATTTTTATGTTTTTATTTTGTTTTATCGGTCCATTCTTTTCACCGTATGCATCAGGAAAAATACAAGTTACGCTAATTAACAAACCACCTAGTTTTTCTCATTGGCTTGGTACAGATCAATTAGGAAGGGATATTTTAACGAGGCTTATGCAAGCGGGGCGGATTTCGTTAACAATTGGCTTAGCTTCAATGGTTTTATCAGTTATACTAGGTGCTTTATTAGGAGCTATTGCAGGTTTTTACCGTGGTATCGTCGACAATATTATAATGCGTCTTGCCGATATTTTAATGTCGATGCCAGGATTACCGTTACTTATTATAATGGGGGCTATTTTATCAGAATGGAAAGTACCATCTGATTATCGTCTTTATGTCATTATGATTATTTTAAGTTTAGTAGGTTGGCCAGGACTTGCTCGTCTCGTACGGGGTCAAATTTTATCGCTTCGAGAACAATCGTTTATGCAAGCTGCTGACGTGCTCGGGATAAAAGATTACCGGAAAATCGTATATCATTTGATCCCGAATGTTTTGCCAATATTAATTGTTGTATCAACATTAGGTGTTGCGGGTTCTATTTTAGGGGAGTCTGCACTAAGCTACCTAGGTCTTGGTGTCGTTCCACCTACACCATCGTGGGGGAATATGATTAGTGCAGCAAACTCATTAATCGATTTCCAAAAACGTCCGTGGTTATGGATTCCACCTGGTTTTGCAATCTTTATAACAGTCGTATCAATTAATTTACTTGGCGATGCACTTCGTGATGCATTAGATCCAAAGATGAAGCGGTAGGTGAGGAAGCATGAGTAAAGCAGTAGTAGAGCTAAAGGATTTACAAACACACTTTCAGACGGAAGAAGGTACAGTAAAGGCTGTTAATCATGTTAGCTTTTCAGTTCGAGAAGGTGAAACAGTTTGTGTAGTAGGCGAATCAGGTTGCGGGAAAAGTGTAACGGCCTTATCTATTATGGGACTTATTGCTGAATCTGGTGGCATCGTTGGTGGCGATATTCTTTATGAAGGAAAGAGCCTTTTAGGAATGAAAGAGAAAGAACTCCGTAGTTTAAGAGGAAATGATATCGCGATGATTTTCCAAGAACCGATGACATCGCTTAATCCAGTCTTCACTGTCGGAGAGCAAATTGTTGAGACGTTAAGGGAGCATGAACTACTTAGCAAAAACGAAGCATACAAAAAAGCAATTGAATTAATTCGTAAAGTCGGTATAGCTCGTGCTGATGAAATTGTACATTCTTATCCTCACGAACTGAGCGGTGGAATGTTACAACGTATTATGATTGCTGTTGCGCTTAGTTGTAATCCAAAGTTATTAATTGCAGATGAACCGACAACAGCTCTTGATGTTACGATTCAAGCACAAATATTAGACTTATTAAGACAAGTAAAAGAGGAATTTAAAACGTCTATCTTATTAATTACACATGATCTAGGTGTTGTAGCGGAAATGGCCGATTACGTTGTTGTTATGTATGGTGGTAAAGTCATTGAAGAAGCGCCAGTAGTAGAGCTATTTCAAAATCCTAAACATCCATATACGAAAGGGTTGCTAAAATCAAAACCAGTAATGGGGAAACGAACAGATAAACTTTATTCTATTCCAGGGCAAGTTCCGAATTTAGTTGGCTTAGATGAGTTTTGTTACTTTAGCGGTCGTTGTGAGCATTGCATGGAAATATGCAAAAACGAAGCACCAAATCTGAATGTACATGATGAGAATCATAAAGTGGCTTGCTGGCTATATGAGGAGCGTGCGGAATAATGAGTGAACCATTATTAGAAGTGAAAAATTTAAAGACATATTTTCCGATTAAAGGCGGCGTATTTAGTAGAACGATTGGACATGTGAAAGCGGTAGATGGAGTAAGCTTTACAATCGATAAAGGAGAAGTGTTTGGCCTCGTAGGGGAGTCTGGAAGTGGGAAAACGACGATAGGGAAAACAATTCTCCGTCTCGTTCAAAAAACAGAAGGTGAAGTGAAATTTAAAGGTCAAGATGTTCATAGTTTATCAAAAGAGGAACTAAGAAAGCATCGTCCTAATATGCAACTTGTCTTCCAAGACCCATTTAGTTCATTAAATCCAAGAATGAGAATTGGAGAAGCACTTGGGGAACCGATGTTGGCCCACGGACTAGCAACGAAAGAAAATGTCCGTGAAAAGGTGATAGAGGTACTGGAGTTATGTGGTTTAGCTCCGTATCATATTGACCGATATCCGCACGAATTTTCTGGAGGACAACGTCAACGTATCGTTATTGCAAGGGCAATGGTATTAGATCCAGAATTTATTGTAGCTGATGAACCTGTTGCGGCATTAGATGTATCTATTCAAGCACAAATCATTAATTTATTTAGTGAATTACAGGAGAAAAAGGGATTATCCTATTTATTCATTTCACATGATTTAAGTGTTGTGGAGCATTTATGTACGAAAATTGGGATTATGTATTTAGGAACGATTGTGGAAACAGCGCCTCGTGATGAATTATTTGCAAATCCACTTCATCCGTATACAAAAGCATTGTTATCAGCTGTACCAATACCAGATCCAACGGTGAAACGAGAGCGAATTATTTTAGAGGGGGATATTCCAAGTCCAGCGAATCCACCTTCAGGTTGCCGTTTTCATACACGCTGCCCATTTGCAACAGGGGTTTGTAGAAAAGCTGTACCGGAATTTCGTAATGTTGGTGAAAATCATTTTGTTGCTTGTCATCATGTGTAAAAGAAAAGGACTCTTTCAAAATGTGAAAGAGCCCTTTTTTTATTTACTTGATGAAGTTTGTTTCAATACAAATTGCTCAATTGCGTGAGCAACACCGTTTTCATTATTCGTTAATGTAACAACGTCACATAATTTTTTTACGTCCTCTTCAGCATTACCCATTGCAACTGATAAGCCAGCTACTTGTAACATTGGCACATCATTAAAGTTATCACCGATTGCAACAGTATCTTCAATTGGTATATTGAAATAAGCTGCCATTTCTTGTAGCCCATTTCCTTTATGACCATGCTTATCCATAATTTCTACATTAGTAGGGGCTGATGCTGTAACTGAAATGTCCGTATCTTCTTGTAAAGTTTGCAATAGCTGCGAACGATGGGCAGCATTAAATGTTAAAATGAAGAATTTAGATATTTCTAATTCTGGATTATTTACAACATCTTCGATTTTTTGGAAATCAGTAATTAAGTTTGATTTCTTTTGTTTTTCTGTAATTCTTTCAAGTTCCTTAAGTGTAACATCTAGTGTATGCTTGTTCTCTTCGAATGCCTGCATCACTTGGTCTTGCCATGTATAAGGAGAATAAACCCCTTTATTTGTGTACAACTTATATGGAAATCCTTCAGATTCTAGTAACTTTGCAAGCTTGTACACTTTATCGTTTTGTAAACAACGCGAGTTAATTACCTTTCCATCCACATAAACAATTGCCCCATTGCTTGCCCCAACTGGAAGAGAGAGTTGATATTCTTCCAATAGTTTTAAAGCATCCTCTTTTGCACGACCAGAACAAATCATTACAATATGACCGGCTTCTTTTGCAGTTTGGATAGCTTGTAAGTTCTCTTTGGAGATTTCAAGATTAGATGATAATAGTGTACCATCCATATCTAGTGCGATTAATTTCAAAATGACCACCTCTTTGTTTTCATTATACATAGTTATGAAAAGGAAACATATATACACGGCTTGAGTAAATTTTCCTATTTATATAGTTAAGAATGATTTTGTAACAAAACTAAGTAGATATAATGCTATATTTCTATTTGTAACTGTAATGTTACATTAATATTACAAACATATAAGTGTTGAAAAATGCTATAAATAAAGGTTTTTAGGATGTGTTGATAAAAAACGTAAAAAAAATGTAATAAAAATTACGTAATTATATTGCAACGTAATAATAGTTATGTTACATTAATGTTACAAACGTTACGTAATTAATTTTAATGTAACGTTAACATAAAAACTATGAACGAATCATTTCTTAGAAATTACATATAGATAACTTATAAAAAAGGAGAATGAATAATATGAACAACGAGCAAGTATTAAATGTAACAAAAGGTGACTTCTTAGGATCAGCAAGCGGAGCGGTAGTATTAACAGCATTAATCGTATTTCTATCAAGCGTATTAGTATAATAGAAGTTTTGTAATAAAAATAAGAGAAGGGAGAATGAAAATTATGAACAACGAGCAAGTATTAAATGTAACAAAAGGTGACTTCTTAGGATCAGCAAGCGGAGCGGTAGTATTAACAGCATTAATCGTATTTCTATCAAGCGTATTAGTATA
>NZ_JBQAFR010000009.1:0-75434 GCF_051915945.1 Bacillus cereus group sp. MYBK30-2 | reverse complement strand
CAGCGTTCATCCTGAGCCAGGATCAAACTCTCCAATAAAGTTAGTTTGTCTAGCATCTAAAATAAAAATTGACGTTTCACGTTGTTTGTTTCGTTCAGTTTTCAAAGAACTTGTTTGCCGCTCATTTGCGACTTCCTTATGTTAACATCTTCGTTTTTCGATGTCAACTAAGTTTTTCAATTTCTTTTTTGTCGTTTTCTGCGTTTCCGCATCAGCGACGTTTATTAATATATCATGCAGTATATGTAGGGTCAATACTTTTTATAAAAAAAATTTCACATCCCGTTAAAAGCTTTAAAAAGCATATTCCCAGTACATCATATCTCCCATTCACTCTTTATACATAGCTACACTCCTTCCTATTTTTCCCCTTATCCTTTTATTAAGTTTATATACGAATGAAAATTCTAAATTTTATGTTATATTATTATTATAGGAGTGTGGTGAGAATGAGCATTAAATATTCGAACAAAATCAATAAAATTCGGACCTTTGCATTAAGTTTAGTATTTATCGGCCTCTTCATTGCATACTTAGGAGTCTTTTTCCGTGACAACATTATTATTATGACAACATTTATGATGGTTGGCTTTTTAGCTGTTATCGCTAGTACTGTCGTTTACTTTTGGATTGGTATGTTATCTACTAAGACTGTACATATTATTTGTCCAAGTTGCGATAAACCAACAAAAATGCTCGGTCGTGTCGACGCATGTATGCATTGCAACCAACCTTTAACACTCGATCCGAGTTTAGAAGGAAAAGATTTTGATGAGAAATACAATAAAAAGAGCTATAAAGGATAAAGTGCACTTTAATCAGTGTTTTTCTTCATCCATACCAACCTAGATTTCACTGGATACATCTATATATAATGAAGAAAGAGGGTGACGTAATCGTCACCCTCTTTCTTTAATTATATATTACGCCTTATGACACTCTGGACAAACGCCATAAATTTCTAAGCGATGACTATTAATAACGAAGCCTGTCGTTTTCGCAGCTTCCTCTTCAAGTTTTTCCAAACCTCCATAAGGAAAATCAACAATCTTACCACATTTTTCGCAAATCACATGATAATGTTGACTTGTAACATAATCAAATCTACTCGAAGCGTCTCCATAAGTTAATTCCTTTACAAGTCCAACTTCTTTAAACACACGTAAGTTATTATAGACAGTTGCAACACTCATATTCGGAAACTTACCTTCTAATGCTTTATAAATATCATCCGCTGTTGGGTGCGTCATAGATTCCACAAGGTACTCTAAAATAGCATGACGCTGTGGAGTAATGCGTACACCCGTATTTTTCAGCATTTCTAGCGCTTCTTTTAATTCTTCTTTGACCACCGTCATGCACCCCGATTCTATACGGATTATTATTTTATAATTCTTATAAAGAGTGTACCCCTTTTCTTATAAATCGTCAATATTTCTACTATAAGTATGTGGTTTATTTTTATATATAGCCTTATTCTTATGTATCTTCCCCCATTTTCTATACATTTACATAGAAAAAAGTGCGATATAATCGCACTTAGAATAATATCATCTGAGGAGGTATGCCCTACACTTTCACTTTATGTATCGTGGGAAAATATGTATAGACACATGCCTTACATATGTATTTTTTTCTTCCCACTATAGTTTATTTTATATAAGAAAGGACGTCCTCAATATGTCCTTTCACTTTCACTTTACGCCATTCTTTTACAAGTTCACCGTCTTTATTAATAAGGAATGTAGAACGCTCGATTCCCATGTACTCTTTTCCAAAGTTCTTTTTCAACTTCCAAACATCGTACAATTCTGCTACTTTATGATCTTCATCTACTAAAAGTATAAATGGGAGCTCATGCTTCTCAATGAATTTCATATGTCTGTTCACCGAATCCGGACTTACACCAAGGATGACCGTATCCTTCTCTCGGAATAATCCATACGCATCGCGAAAATCACATGCTTCGGTTGTACACCCTGGAGTCATATCTTTCGGATAAAAATATAGAACTACATTTTCCCCGCGGAAGTCAGCTAAGCGAACTTGTTCTCCGCCACTTCCCTCTAATGTGAATTCCGGTGCCATTTCTCCTACTGTGATCATTGTTATCACTCCTTCTCTTTTCTATTACTATAACAAATGCTACCTTATTTTTCATTGTCCATTACAGTCCTTACTACAAAAGCAAACGGTAATGTATATCCAATTAGCGCTTCTCCAATTGCAATCCATCTTCCGATTCCAATCGGAGCTATATCACCATATCCAACGGACAATAAAGTAACTGCGCTAAAATATAAACATATTTCAACAAGTTGAAAGGAATGAGCATCGAGCCTATCCCCATCTTCTTTCAAAACTGTAAAATCCATTTCCTCTAATACAACATAACTTAATCCAAACGCAATCAACACCGTTGTATAAATTAAAAATAATGTGGCTAAATTATACAGCGAAAAGAAACGCTTGGAATCTGAATATGAACTCCATAATAATTGGACACTTCTCAAAATAGCGATTGCTGCAATTAATAGAATAAATCCCCATAACATGTCCTCCACCTCATTTTATATGTATGAGGGCTACAGCTGATTTATCCCTTAGAAACGAACAAGCTTCTATAATTAATTTCCTGCACCACGATATCGTTTAACCCCTTGATTCCAGAGAGTAATTGCAATAGTAAAACAGATAATACCAACAATTGGTGTTGCGAATGCATAGCTATTCCACTCTGTTTTTCTTAAAAAGTATGCTGCTGGATATACCCCAACAAACGCAAATGGTAAGACAAACGTTAAAATAAAGCGAATAACACGGTTATAAATATTAACAGGATAGCGCCCATAATTACCTATGTTATACATAAGCGGCATAATAGAACTTTTCGCATCCGACCAAAAGCCAAGACTTGCAAGCGTAACAAATATCCCGCCGTATACAAGTGCGCCTCCTCCTACCATAAGTAAGAATAAGAAGAAATCATACCAATAAAAAGATAATTGCAGCTCCAATGCCGCATAGCCCATTACAATAATCCCTGTAATGGCCCCAATTAGAGATTCAAGTTCCATTCTTTCTAATATAATTTGAAATAAACTATGAATCGGTCTCGTTAATACACGATCCATTTCTCCTTTAATAATGTATCGATCATTGAAGTCCCATATATTAAAGAAAGCTGAAAAAATAGCAAACGGTACTAAAAAGAAACCATAAATAAAGATTACTTCTTCTCGGCTCCACCCTTTTAGCTCTTGAGTATGCCCAAACACAACGAGAATGAAGATTAAATTAACAGCTTGTAGCAATAAATCTGAAAGTAATCCAACAATAAAATCGCCTCGATACTCCAATTTTGTTTTTATATATTGGCTTGCATATTGCAAAAACAACTTTATATATAGCATCTCATCATCCCCCTTGTACAATTAGACGTTTTCTCGCCGTTTTCCACATCAGCACAATTGGAATAATAAGTATAATTGCCCAAATCATTTGAAATAATAAAGCTTCATATAACTTACTTCCTTGTATACCTTCAGAGAAAATCATACTCGGAATATAACTAATTGCTTGAAACGGTAAAAACACCATTGCTTTTTGGGCCCATAACGGATAAAAACTAATCGGTAATAATAAACCAGAAAATAAATCGATTACAACACGTTTCGCATACATAATTCCACTATTATTAAATAAAAAGAATGTAAGCATTCCTGTCATTAAATTTATTTGTGTATTAATGATAAAACTAAATATTAAAGATAAGAAGAAATATAACCACGTTTGAAAATTCGTTGTAATTTGTAATGAAAATAATAACGTAACAATAACCATACCCGGAATTGAAAAGAAAGCGAAACGAAACATCCCTTCTCCAAGACCTTGCATAACCTTCATGCCTAAATAATTATACGGACGAATTAACTCTACCGCCACACGTCCTTCTTGAATTTCCATCGCAATTTCTCTATCTATATTATTGAAATAAAAAGCACGTGCCATCCATGCGATCGCAATATACGTAGTCATTTGCGAAATAGATAAACTTTCAATATTCTCTTTCCCGCTATAAATCGCTTGCCATAAAAAATAATACGCACCTATATTAATTGTATAAATTAAAATCCCACTGTAATAATTTGTACGATAGGCAAGCATCATTAAAAAGCGAATCCGAATCATTTCAATATACTTACCCATGCCTAATACCTTCTTCATAAATGTTACGAATAATTTCCTCTGTAGACACTTCATTAATTTTTAAATCTTTAATTTGAAAGGCTTGTACTACTTTAGAAATCAGCATAGAAATGATAACTTCTTCATTTGGTATTTTTGCAACCCACGCATTTTCCTCTTTTGCTTTTGACCAAACAACATGATTATCAGGCATAACCATTGATAACGCCTGGTATGAAACTGGGGCAACAAACTGAAAATGTATTTCCTTCTCCGCTCCCCACTGCGTGCGAAGGTTATCTAAAGACCCGTCATACATAATGTTTCCTTCATCAAGCATGATGACGCGCTCACATAAAGCTTCAATATCAGTAATATCATGAGTCGTTAACAGAATTGTTGTTTTATAACGTTCATTCATCTCTTTTAAAAATTCTCGTATTTTTAATTTCACAAGAACATCTAGCCCAATTGTTGGCTCATCTAAAAATAATAACGGCGGATTATGAATTAACGCCGCTGCCAATTCACAACGCATTCTTTGACCAAGAGATAATTTTCGTACCGGTTTATCTAATAAAGGACCAATATCTAACGTTTCAATAACATGTTCCATATGTTCCTTATACTGAGCGTCCGATACACCGTACACTTTCTTCAATAAACGAAATGATTCTTGTACAGCGATATCCCACCAAAGCTGAGAACGTTGACCAAACACAACACCGATTGTTCTTACAAATTCTTCTCTCTGTTTATGTGGATTCATGCCGTTCACTGTAATTTGTCCTGATGTCGGAGTCAAAATTCCTGTAAGCATTTTAATCGTCGTTGATTTACCAGCGCCATTTTCACCAATATAACCAACCATTTCACCTTGCTTTACAGTAAAAGAAACATCATTTACTGCTGGTACTATTTTATAATTACGATTTAATAAATCGCGAAATGCACCCTTTAATCCTGGACGACTTGAATAGGCTGTAAACTCTTTACGTAACCCTTGTACCTCAATTACCGATTTCATAATCGGACCCCCTTCCTAAATGTCACAACGAATAGTTTACCCAACTGCTCTCTCTATCACAAACAATACGTCTTTTCGAAAAACATGTTAGAATAATACATAGATTTTTGTAAGGAGATGAATTGTAGTGAATTTCACGAAATCAGAAGCATTACATAAAGAAGCTTTAGAACATATCGTTGGTGGTGTTAATAGTCCTTCTCGTTCTTACAAAGCAGTTGGAGGTGGTTCTCCTGTTGCAATGGAACGTGGAAAAGGTGCTTATTTCTGGGATGTAGATGGAAATAAATATATCGACTATTTAGCAGCATATGGCCCTATTATTACTGGACATGCTCATCCACACGTAACAGAAGCAATTAAAACAGCAGCTGAAAATGGTGTACTATACGGTACTCCAACAGCACTAGAAGTAAAATTTGCAAAAATGTTAAAAGAAGCAATGCCTGCTTTAGATAAAGTCCGCTTCGTAAACTCTGGTACAGAATCCGTTATGACAACCATTCGTGTCGCTCGTGCTTACACTGGCCGCACAAAAATCATGAAATTCGCTGGTTGTTACCACGGTCATTCCGATTTAGTACTTGTAGCAGCTGGCTCTGGTCCTTCTACTCTTGGAACTCCTGATTCAGCTGGTGTGCCACAAAGTATCGCACAAGAAGTTATTACCGTTCCATTTAATAATGTAGAAACTTTAAAAGAGGCATTAGATAAATGGGGACACGAAGTAGCAGCTATCCTTGTAGAACCGATCGTTGGAAACTTCGGTATTGTAGAACCTAAACCAGGCTTCCTTGAAAAAGTGAATGAACTTGTTCACGAAGCTGGTGCACTAGTAATTTACGATGAAGTTATTACTGCTTTCCGCTTTATGTACGGCGGCGCTCAAGATTTACTTGGCGTAACACCAGATTTAACAGCACTTGGTAAAGTTATTGGCGGCGGACTTCCAATTGGCGCTTACGGCGGTAAGAAAGAAATTATGGAACAAGTTGCTCCGCTCGGCCCTGCATACCAAGCTGGTACAATGGCAGGGAACCCAGCTTCTATGGCATCAGGTATCGCGTGCTTAGAAGTACTTCAACAAGAGGGCGTATACGAGAAATTAGATGAACTTGGAGCAATGCTTGAAAAAGGTATTCTAGAACAAGCTACAAAACATAACATTGATATTACAGTAAACCGTCTAAAAGGTGCATTAACTGTATACTTCACAACAAATACAATTGAAGATTACGATGCAGCAAAAAATACAGATGGTGAAATGTTCGGTAGATTCTTCAAACTTATGCTTCAAGAAGGTATTAACTTAGCACCATCTAAATATGAAGCATGGTTCTTAACGACAGAACATACAAAAGAAGATATTGAATATACAATCGAAGCTGTCGGCAGAGCATTTGCTACTTTAGCAGACAATAAATAATCCCGTCATTAAAAGGAAAAAAGAAAGCTCACCTTTCTTTTTTCCTTTTTTCTATTTCATAAATCCCTCATTAATAGTATAATTATTCATAATTATCTGTTTTATATTCTTTTATATCCTTACTATCCCTGTATACAAGGCGGATTACGTCTTAAATAGTAAGATTATTCAAAATTCAATTTCCGGAGGGGGGATTGACGGATGCTCAATAAAACAAATAAATGGACACCGTCTTTATTTCGAAATTATAAAAATGCAGAACATGATGCGTGTGGAATCGTTTCCGTTATGGAAAAACGAAGAATTCCTACAAAAGAAAATATCGACCTTTGTATACAATCACTAGTCAAAATGAATCATAGAGCTGGTTTCATTAATGGCGAAGGAGATGGTATCGGAATTCATATTGATGTACCAAAAGCACTTTGGAATGAAAAACTGAAAAGTAGCGGATATAATCCAACGATTGTGGATCATCCCCACTTTATCGTTGGACATTTTTTTCTAAATAAAAAAGAAAACATTGCTGATTTAAAAAATTACATTCGTACGCAACTACACAATGAAAAACTTACAATTCTTCTCGAAAATGATGATGTAATAAACCCCGATGCACTCGGTCCTCTTGGTAAACAAGAAGAACCTTTATTTTGGCAAGTTGCCCTTATCGCCGAAAGTGAAGTTGAAAATATTGAACAAACATTATTTTCTGTAACAGTAAAAATAGAAGAAAATGAAGCAATTCATGTTGCCTCATTAAGTCATGACCATGTTGTATATAAAGTTCTCGGTGCTGGCGATACACTTGTTGCTTATTACAATGATTTACAACACCCACTTATCGCTTCAACTATGACACTGGGACATAATCGCTATTCTACTAACACGTTATCTAATTTTTTTCGTGTACAACCATTTAGCATTCTCGGACATAATGGTGAAATTAACACGATTGCAAAATTACGCGATCAAGCTGAAATGATTGATGTATCACTCACTGCCGGGGGCAGTGATTCCCAAGATTTAAACCGCACCTTAGAAACCCTTCTCGTTCAGTATAACTACAGCTTATTTGAAGCGATGGATATATTATTTCCGCCAATTATTAATGAAATAAAACTTTACGAAACAAACTTACAAAACTTATACACTTATATACGTGAGGCCTGGGGGCACTTCGCACAAGGTCCAGCTGGCATCATTTCACGTTATAAGGATGAAGCTGTTTTCAGTGTTGATTCCCTCGGCTTACGCCCAGTGTGGAAAGTAGAGACAGAAAGCTCTTATATTTTCTCTTCTGAACCTGGGGTTGTATCACCAACTGAATATGTAGCAGAACCAAAACCACTCGCTCCCGGAGAAAAAGTCGGATTAAAATGGAATGAACAAAATGAACTTGTTCTCTATGAATACGACAAATACCAAACGGAAGTTTATAACCGCTTTAAAAAACGAATCGATGTTACCAATTATCATTTAAATTTATCTATCCCTGAAACGAAAGAAATTGGAGGATTATGTGATTCTGTTCAAGTCGAAACGAAGCAATACGTTGCTTTCGGCTGGGATCGAGAACATATTCAGCTTCTTGAACAGATGGCAACAAAAGGCGTCGAACCAATTCGTTCACTTGGGCATGACTCACCACTTGCCGCACTTGATACAGATAGACGAAATATTGCTGATTTCATTAAGGAGAGTGTAGCCGTTGTTACAAATCCAGCAATCGATCGTGATCGAGAAGTCGAACACTTCTCCACACGTACTGTACTCGGAGAGCGTCCGAGTTTATTAAACAACTCTAAACAGCCATTTGTAGTCGAGATGCTTTCACCAATTATTTTAGAAGGAAGTTTAGCCCAATCTATCGCGGAAGAATTAAATACGATTACGTATGAACAACTTATACAGCTATTCATTACTCATAGCTCTGTCTCTACAATTTCTATTACGTTCAGTCCATCAGAAACTTTACAATGCGCATTAAATCGAATTAGTTCTGAAGCGATAGCTGCCGTTACAAATGGTGCTTCCCTACTATTATTAGATGACGACAAAGCACATCAAAATGAACAGTTATGGATTGATCCACATTTAGTTACTGCTAAAGTACATCAAGCATTAACTGAAAATAAATTACGTCGAAACTGCTCTCTCGTTATACGTTCCGGTGCCCTACGCTCCTTACACGATATCGTAACGCTGTATGGATTAGGAGCAGATGGTATTAATCCATATTTATTGTTCGCAACTGTAAATGATGGAACAATAGCACCAATTACTAATTTATATACTGCACTTAATAAAGGACTAGAAAAAGTAATTTCAACAATTGGGATTCATGAATTACGCGGTTACGGTCGTCTCTTTTCCTCTATCGGATTGCATGAGGAAATCGCAAATACATTACAAATTACAAATTTCTTTGGTTCAAATGCTTTAGCTTTTTCACTTGAAGCACTTGCTGCAGACGCAAAAATGCGAGCGATTGATTATAACAATCCAAAAGTTAGAATGAGAAAATCATTTCATATATTCCCGCGGATTTGGAAAGCAATTGGTGATGTTGCAAAAGGAAACTCTTATGATGATTACCGCGATAAGTTAAGTGAATTAGAAGAAAATAACCCAATCGCAATTCGGCATCTTGTTCAAACAAAGCAAGCAAAGCATGTAGTTCCGACTGAAAAAGTTTCCATCGGTATTCACAATCATGATTTACCATTTATTATTAGTTCCATGTCATTCGGTTCTCAAAACGAGATTGCCTTTCGTGCGTATGCAGAAGCTGCCGATCAACTAAATATGATTAGTTTGAATGGTGAAGGCGGCGAAATTAAAGATATGATTGGTAAATATCCACATACACGTGGACAACAAGTTGCATCTGGCCGATTTGGAGTAAACGCCGAACTACTAAATTCATCAAATTTAATTGAAATAAAAATCGGTCAAGGTGCAAAGCCTGGTGAAGGTGGACATTTACCTGGTTCAAAAGTAACTGCCAAAATTGCTGAAGCACGTAATGCTACAATTGGTTCAGATTTAATTTCACCTTCTAACAACCATGATATTTATTCAATTGAAGACTTGGCTCAAATGATTACAGAAATTAAAACAGCTAACCACCTCGCAAAAGTAGCTGTTAAAGTCCCTATCGTTCCTAATATTGGAACAATTGCTGTAGGTATTGCAAAAGCTGGTGCTGATTTTATTAACATTAGCGGGTTTGATGGTGGAACAGGTGCTGCACGTATTCACGCATTGCAACATGTAGGTCTTCCTGTAGAAGTAGGTGTTAAAGCTGCTCATAACGCTCTATTAGAAGCGCATATGAGACATAAAGTAGAGATTTGGGCAGATGGTGGTATCCGTAGCGTAAATGACGCTTTGAAAATCATGCTCCTTGGAGCAAACAGAATTGGTTTTGGAACATTATCAATGATTGCAATTGGCTGTACAACTTGCCGTGGTTGTCATCTCGATACGTGCCACGTCGGAATTGCAACACAAATTGAATCTGAAGCTCAAGCGAAAGAACATGGACTGCGCCGTTTCGTTCCACGTGAATTAGAAAGCGCAGTTGCCGGGCTATTAAGCCTATTCACTACTTTCGGTGTAGAACTGAAACATTTAACAAGCCAGCTTGGTTACACAAACCTACAAGATATCGTCGGGCGCTCGGATTTATTAGAGCAAACTCGAGGCAAGGACTTATTAGACTTACGTAATTTAATACAAGCGATAGAAGATTCATCCGTGAAAATAACGAAAGCTGAACAAGAAAAACAATTTAAAACAACGAATTCTCTCCAGTCCAAAGAATTCGTAAGCGTCGGCGTAGAGCAACGCGTAATGGGTGGTCTAGAATCCTGTTATCGTGTTCGTAGTAAATTATATGAAAACACTCATCTTGAACCACTTACATTAAAGTATACAAACGGTTCTGTTCCTGGAAACGGATTAGGTGCTTACAATAGCGAAAACTTATTTATACACGTAAATGGTGGTGCGCAAGACGGCATTGGAAAAACTTCATTTGGCGGTGGCATTTATATAACGAAAGCAAAAGGAAAAGACGGAACATATTATAACGGTTCTGTCGGAAAAGGATTTGGATACGGCGCTCAAAAAGGGGCATTATACGTGCAAGGTAACGCCGATGCTCGTGCTGGCATTCGCCTCTCTGGAGCAGACATGATTATTGGAGGTAGAATTACAAAACCACTCCGTGAAAAGGAGCAAGGAAATATAGGAGCATATTCCAATATAAAAGGATTTGCTTTTGAATATATGACAAATGGTCGTGCTCTTGTTTTAGGAGATCCTGGTCCGTGGATTTGTGCTGGTATGACTGGTGGTGTTGTTTATTTACGTCACGAACCAACTTTAGGTTTAACAGAGCTGGCCTTAAAAAGAAGAATCGCTAAGGGAGCAAATGTAACATTACAACCAATTAGTAAAAATGGTGTGCAAAATGTGAATGAATTATTATTAGACTACATTCGTGTATTAAATGAGCATGAACAATATGAAGAAGTCGCTTTGTTAACACCACTATTAGATGATATTCAGCTTCACTTTTATGAAATTATCCCGAAAAAAGAACAGACGGATCCATCTATTTCAACTGAATAATATGTACAACATGTATTTTTTATAAAAAAATTGACGAAGTGAGCATCGCATAGTAATCTATAGTAACAATTTGAAACCTGCTGGAATTCAGCAGGTTTTTTCATTAGAGAATAGATGTTTAAAGAGAATTTGGATAAATTATAAAGTGAAACTTTAATCAGTATGGGGTGTTCATCCTTCACTAATTATTAGTCCACACCAATCGAGATAAATTAATCTTAATTTCTTTATTAAACTTTTTAACGTCACTAAAATATCACTTGCTAACATATTGTAATGAATGTATAGTATCATGTTGTACATTCATTATGACAAGAGAAAGGATATTAATAAGGGTATGAAACTTGGTGCTCGCATTTTAAAAACGGGTATTGCCATTACATTAGCTTTATTTGCTTGTATTTTACTTCAATTACCGAGTCCAGTATTTGCAGGAATCTCAGCTATCTTTGCTGTTCAACCGTCTGTATACCGCTCGTATTTAACTGCTCTTGAGCAAATCCAAGCAAACGTAATTGGTGCAGTATTCGCTATCGTATTTGCTACTGCTTTTGGACATAATCCTTTTATTATTGGATTAACATGTATATTAGTAATTGCTCTTACATTACAATTACGCTTAGAAAACACAATATCAATCGCTTTAGTAACGGTTATCGCCATTATGGAATATCAAGGCGAAGATTTCTTTAGTTTTGCCTTACTTCGATTTGCGACAATTATGATTGGAATTATTGCGGCTTCGCTTGTAAATTTAGTATTTATGCCGCCAAAATATGAAACAAAACTTTACCATCGCATCGTTGATAATACAGAGGAAATTGTCAAATGGATTCGTATGAATAGTAGGCAAGCTTCTGATTTTACAACTCTAAAAACCGATATTGATCGCATGAAAGAAAAAATGATTAAACTAAATCATTATTATTTACTTTATAAAGAAGAAAGAAGTTACACGAAGAAAATACAATTCGCAAAAATTCGCAAACTTGTTTTATTTAGACAAATGTTAGCGACAACAAGTCGTGCTTTAAGTACATTAAAGTCATTACACCGTACTGAAAATGAACTGCGCTATATGCCAGAAGAATTTCAGGAGTCTATTCAAAACGAACTCGATTCGTTAACGCATTATCACGAACAAGTTTTGTTAAAGTTTATTGGGAAAGCAAAGAAACAACAATCTGTTGAGATGCTTGATGAAGTTGAAACAGGTAAACAAGAATTGATTGATATCTTTATGGATTATCAAAACAAGGACGATGAGGAAGCATATAAAATATGGTTACATCTCTTCCCTCTTATTTCTTCAATTATTAATTATAGTGAAGAAGTAGAGCATTTAGATTTACTTGTGGATAGCTTCTACACATACCATAAACCAGAAAGTGAACTCCAAATCGACGATAAAAAAGAAGACGAATAAAAAACAGCTCCTTTTACGCTAAAGGAGCTGTTTCTGTTATATGTTGAAGCTGATATAAATTGTAATAAAATCCCCTTTTTTTCATTAACTCTTCATGAGATCCTTTTTCCTTTATTTCACCATCTTCAACATAAATAATTGTATCGACATGCGTAATCGTCGCTAATCGATGTGCAATAATAATTGTCGTTCGATCTGCAGCTAACGTTTGAAGTGCCTCTTGAATATATCGTTCATTCTCTAAATCTAAAGCTGAAGTTGCTTCATCCAATATAAGCAAAGACGGATTCTTTAGAAAAACCCGTGCGATTGCTACACGCTGTCTCTGTCCACCAGATAATTTCACACCGCGCTCCCCAACGACAGTATCATAGCCATCTGGCAATTCTGTAATAAAATCATGAATTTGCGCAGCTTTGGCAGCTGCAATCACTTCTTCCTCTGCAGCTCTCGGATTTCCATATAAAATGTTAGCCCCAATCGTATCACTAAATAATAAATTATCTTGCAGTACAATTCCAATATGGCTGCGCAAATTTCTCATATCATACTCTCTTACATCTATCCCATCTACATAAACTGCACCGTCAGAAACATCATAAAAGCGTGGAATTAAACTGGCGAGAGATGACTTTCCTCCCCCACTCGCTCCTACAAGCGCTATCTTCTCTCCTGGCCGCATAGTTAATGATAAATTATGCAATATCTCTTTTTCATCCGCATTATAACGAAAAGAAACATTATCAAATATAACTTCTCCATCTAACCCTTTAGCTTGCACTGCATTTGGCACATTAACAATATCGTATTTTTCATCTAACAATTCAAACACTCGATCCATTGATGCGAAAGACTGCGTTAATGTTGTAGATGAATTGACGAGGCGACGAAGCGGACTATATAAACTATCCATATATCCGACAAAGGCCACCATAGTCCCCAGTGTTAACGAACCTTGAATTACTTCATACGCTGCAAAACCAATAACAAGTAACGGCCCTAAATCCGTTAACGTATTCACTGCTGAAAACGTTCTCGCCGTCCAATTCGTATGAGTTAGTGCTTTCGTTAAAAATTCATTATTTCTCTTTTCAAACTGTCCTCTTTCATACTCTTCTAATGCAAAGCTACGTGTCACTTGCATCCCTTGAATACGTTCATGTAAATACCCTTGCATAGTAGCTAACGCTTGTGAGCGCTCTTTCGTCAATTTTCGAAGACGCCCGAAAAAATATTTCACTGCAACTACATAAATAGGTAAGATCAATAAAGCAACAAAGGTTAATTTTATATTCATAGAAAACATAACGATAATGGCAATAACAATTGTTGCAGTATCTAACCAGACATTCATAAGACCGGTAATTACAAAGTCCTTCGTTTGTTCTACATCATGGATTACACGTGAAATAATCTCTCCTGTTTTTGTGTTCGAATAATAGCGTAAGCTTAACTTTTGTAAGTGTCCAAAAATATGTTTTCTTAAATCGTATAGTATTGTATTGGCAATGCGTTGCGCGAAATATTGCCGATAGTATTCTATCGGCGGTCTTAATACTGCAAAAATAAAAAAAGCAATCCCAATTGCGGTTATTAATTGGGACGTTTTTTCTTGAAGCGAGCCCCCACCTTGAATAACATCATCAATAATATACTTTAATAACCATGGCATAATAAGCGGAATACCGAACTTAACAAGACCAATAATAATTGTAATAGCAATGAGCCATCGATATGGTTTAACAAATTGTAAATATCTTTTTATACCTTGCACATAATCCCCCCTCTAATAGGACAAACCTGCCGGGAAATCCCCTGCAGGTTTGTTTTAATTTCTGTACATTAAATATCTTTCGTACCACATATCTACGAAATCCGGTGCGAATGGACCTTTTCTTTGATGAATCCACTGTGTTAAATGTGCTACATTTCGTTTTAAAATTGTATCAATAACAGGTGGATACTGCATGATTTGACTATGCTTTTCATACTCATCTTCATCTAAAAGTGTATATGTCATATCTGGATACACTTTAATATCTAAATCGTAATCAATATACTTTAATGCTTCAGAGTCATATGCAAAAGGAGAACTTAAATTACAATAATAATATACTCCTTCTTCCCTTAGCATTCCAATCACATTAAACCAATAATTGGCATGAAAATAACAAATCGCAGGTTCACGAGTAATCCATGTTCGGCCATCTGATTCTGTAACTACTGTACGATCATTCGCTCCGATCACAAGACTCTGCGTCCCTTTTAAAATTGTTGTCTCTTCCCACATTCTATGAATGGAGCCATTATGTTTATAACTATGTATTTGTACCTTTTCTCCTTCTTTGGGAAATCCCATATATGCTCCCTTCTTTCAGCTGCAAATGCCATTCTTAAGTTGCCTCAACTACCCCTTGAACTGCATTCACTTTTTTTCTATTATAACTTTTTTGTCAAAATTTTAAAACTAAAGCGATAAGCCTCTAGTTTTCACGATGAATTTAATGAAGTTTTATTATTGGATTGAACATCTTCAATCCTTTTAACAAAGGAAAATTCCCATTGGATTAGTAAAACGTATTTTCCGAAGATTAAACGAGGATATAACAAAAGAAAAGCCCTTTCTCATCTCCATTTAAGGAAGGGCTTTTCACCTACAATTCACAATATGTCTCATCCTTAATTTGAAATTATTTTTTCGGTTTCAAAAGATTGAATCACGTTATTCGTTTGTTGTTCAAATCTTTCATGCAAAAGCTTTAATGCTAATTCTGTTCTATATATTTCTTGACGGATAAAATGTAATTCTTTTTTATCACACGTATCTCTTTCACTCATTTCAATTTGCTGATATTTTTCTAAATGTGCTTGTAACTTTAACAGCTCATCCATCGTTTCCAATTGCTCTCCTACCAACTTATCAAAATCGTTCATCACTTGCCCCCTTTTTAATTCATTCAACAGTTGTAATTCCTATTACATATTTCTAATCGTTAACTTCTTTCTCCTTTGACTACATTTGTTGACTTATTAGAAGTTATGTCGGTCATTATATTTTCATTACAATGACCTTCACGTAAAGAAAACACTTCTCTTGAGTTAGAGAAGTGTTTTTCCTTCGTTACTGATTTGAGCTAGAAGATTGTGATTTTTTTGCAGCTGATTGTGCGTTTGCTTGTTTCACTGCATGCACATCTGTTTCAGTTGCAAACTCTGTACCATAACTAGCATTTGCACTTTGAGCACCAGAAGCTTGTGCTTTCTTTGCTTCTGATTGTGCGTTTGCTTGTTTTACTGATTGTACATTTGTTTCAGTTGCAAATTCTGTACCATAGCTAGCATTTGTACTTTGAATGCTAGCACCAGAAGTTGCCTTATTATAACCTTGTTGTTTTTTACTCATCTTTCTCACCTCCACAACAAATAATGTAACCAATTTATCTAGAATCTATCCGTAATTTTCTTTTTATAATTTCCGCATATATCTCTTATCACTCATTCAAACTACACATGACGGAGGTGGATATATGTACGCTGGACGCGATATGACTGAACTAACTATGATTTCAAAAAATGAATGGAAAGAAGATGAATTAGCTTATTTTCATCATTCATTTCAGCAAATTATGCCTTATCTAAACGTAGAGGGGCAAACGATTTATAAAGAAATTGTGAAAGAAATTGAGTCACGGGGTGGATTATAAAAGCGCGATTCTTTAAACTCAGAGTACAAAATTATTTTCAATAAAAAAACGTGTTCCAAAATTCTAGAACACGTTTTTTTCATTTATTGCATTGTAATTTTCTCAACACAATTTTCGTAAATAGTACGATGTGATTTCGAGAAAGGTAACTGTTCAAATGCTTCTTTCGATACAAACTTTAATGTATCTGTGTCGGTAATATCGCCTGTTACCTTTCCGTAAAACACGAATATATCCCAAGTACGGTGTGTAAAAGTATGTTGTACATTCATCGCGTATTCATCAATTGAAACAGAGAGTCCGAAGCTTTCCTTCATATAATCCGTAAGCTGTTGTTTCTGATTTCGAATACCTTCACCGAGTTCAATATTCGGGAACTCCCACATATTAGCCAATAGTCCCGCACTTGGGCGTTTATTAATTACGTAACGACCATCTTCAGTTCGAAGCACCCCTGCAACGAGCGGTACCATTGTAGGTGCTTTCGCTTTACTTTTCACTGGTAGTTCTTTTTGAACACCCTCAGCATACCCTCGGCAATGTTCACGCACAGGACAAAGTAAGCAAGATGGGTTTTTCGGTATACAAATTAATGCCCCTAATTCCATCAAACCTTGATTAAAATAAGATGGATTTTCTGTTGAGATAATTTCACGCACAATATCTTCAAAAACTTTTCTAGTCTTTGGTTTTGCAATATCATCCCACACTGATAAAATACGAGATAATACGCGCATAACGTTTCCATCAACTGCTGGCTCTGGTATACCGAATGCAATACTTAAAATGGCACCTTTTGTATATGGTCCCACTCCTTTTAATTTTTCTATTTTCTTTACATCGCTCGGTACTTTCCCGCTATATACTTCTTTTACCTCTTTTACTGCGGCATGTAAATTTCGTGCTCTAGAATAATAACCTAAGCCTTCCCATGCTTTTAATACTTCTTCATCATCGGCATTTGCTAGCGCCTCAAGCGTAGGAAACTTCCCCATAAAATTTGCGTAATATGGTTTTACAGCTTCTACCCGTGTTTGCTGTAACATAATTTCAGAAACCCAAACCCGGTATGGATCTTTATTTTTTCGCCACGGTAAATCGCGTTGTTCTTTTTCAAACCAACCAATTAAATCATTTTGAAACTGCTCTATGTTAAACTTATTTAATATTTCAAGTGCCAAACTTGATCCCCCTCATTTTTTTGCATATAAGTACTATTATAAAGATTTTAGGAAAAAATTTAAGTAAGATGACATAGGAAATAGAAGGCAAAGGACTTGAGGTATCGAATAAAAAGAGTTACATTAATAAAAAACGGAGGTGGATTTCTATGGATACAGCCACTCACCTTGTTATGGGCGTTACTCTAGGCAGTTTGGCAACGTTAGATCCAGTCATAGCACAAAGTGATATTGGGCCACAAGCAGTGATGCTCGCAACAATTGCCGGTTCCAATATTCCTGACATCGATACAGTTTTAAAATTGCGTAATAACGCTAAATATATAAGAAATCATCGTGGAATTACTCATTCCATTCCTGCAGTGATTCTTTGGTCATTCCTTATAAGTGGCATCTCTTTCGCCTTCTTTTCAGACGCTCCATATCTGCATCTATTACTTTGGTCATTTATTGCCGTCTTTCTTCATGTCTTTGTGGATATTTTCAATGCCTATGGTACACAGGCATTACGGCCCTTCACAAGAAAATGGGTAGCACTCGGCATAATTAATACGTTCGATACTGTCATTTTCTTTATCCATATACTCGCTATCGCCTGTATGCTTGTCGGAGCACATAAAGGATACACTGCTTTAGCAGCGTATATATTAATGTTTGTTTACTACATCGGCCGCATTATGATGCATCGAAATATCAAAAGTGTAGTATACAAACGTTTCAAAAATGTAGAGAAAGTAATTATTTCTCCCTCTTACAAATTTTATCATTATCATTTAGCCGTCGTTACAACTGAACATTACTACGTCGCAAGATGGCACCGCGGTAACATTCTTGTATACGATAAATTTGATCGTGTACCATTCCCGAATACTGCCATTATGCAAGCTGCTGTGCGGGATGAAAATATCTCTGCTTTCTTATCTTTCTCGCCTGTATACCGCTGGGATATTTTCGATTATGATAACTATTCTGAAGTTCGGTTCATTGATTTACGGTATCGAAGTAAAGATTATTATCCATTCGTTGCAATCGTTCAGCTCGATCAAAATTTAAATATTATTAGTTCATATACAGGGTGGATTTTCAGCGAAGAAAAACTTCGAAAGAAACTGGAATTGCTTCCACATTAAAAAAAGCGACCTAAGTCGCTTTTTTTAATGTTTCAAATGATCTTCTTGATTGATCAAATGGCTATACTTCGGATTATTTGTACGCATTTCATGAAGGCGCCCTCCATGATTATTAATCCATGTTCGTACCACTTGCTCAGTCATTTCATCACCTTGGTAACGGCCTGATTTAGCATAAGTTGTTTGAAAGTCTTCCCACAGTAATTCAACCCATGCACGAGCTTGTGCGTAAGAAAGGTTGTCATTCTTATCTAATAATTCTTTCGTTAATGTTTCATAAATATCATTCATGTTCTATTCTCCTTTTACCTATTTATTCCCTTAATTTCTAAAGGATAGTTTTTTCTATTTTGCACATTCTATAATTGATACTTCTTAAAGAGGTATCAACTGATAATGAGGGGGCGTTCTTAATGGGTAGACAAGCCGAATTTTGGTCTGAATCAAAAAATAACAGCAAAATCGACGGTCAACCGAAAGCGAAATCACGCTTCGCTTCGAAAAGACCTAACGGCACAATTAACACGCACCCACAAGAACGTATGCGTGCTGCAAATCAGCAGGAAGAGTAGTACAAACTAAACTAAATTAACTTCCTACACGAGGTGATAAAGATGAGCTACCGTGACCATTTAGATAGTCGTTCTGAATTATTTAACCATACGTGGACTCGTCCGAAACATGCGAAAGCGCAAGTTAACGGACAGACGCAACAAACCCAGTCTCTCATTATATTGGCAAATGAATCTAAAAAACGCCAATTTTAGAATCTCCTATCTCCTTTAACGCCTACCAAAGATGAAAACCAGAGAGATATTCACTCTCTGGTTTTTATTTTTCCTGCAGCAAGGAAATTGGTATTCCAATCTCTTCATTATCATTTTGCTGCTTATATCCCCAAGCAAATACCCCATTGAAATACGTAATTTTAAATAATATACCAGGTTCTTCTACTAATTCATATGTCTCACCAATATGAAACTTGTTTATATCAGTCATATAAGCACGAGCCATAGCCATCTTTCTCATTAATACATCGAATTCATTTACAATTCCAAGTTGCTCAGCCTTTACTGCTTGCTCCTTCAAAACCCCAATTTCTTCTCGAAGCTCATGTGGTGTCATTTCACTGTAGCGTTTTGGCATATTCATCTTATTCCCTCATCCCTCTTCTCGTTTCATTTGCAAAAATATCTCTATCTCATCAATAGAGAATCCTTTTCGATATAGCGCTTGTTTCATCTTATTTTCGAATGTCCATCCATCATACTTCTTATATTTCTCATAATATTTATTCCCATGATAGTGTAACGCTTCTTGCTGCTTTTCGTCATCTTTTTCGTCTTTCAATTCTTCAAGACAAATTTGAATCACATCTCTAGAATAGCCTTTACGAACAAGCATTTCTTCTAACTTTTGTTTCATTTGTAAAAATGAATGCTTTTGATAAGATTTTTTCTTCTTTTCTATAAGAACTAAAGCATTTTCAATTTGCTTCTCCTTTGGATACTCTTGTAAACTATGTGTAATGATTAGGTCCTGAACACCTTTACTTATCAGCGCTCTTCTAATAACAGTTGGGCCTTTTTGATTTACATTACTTTGCGTTCGTACATACAAAGTGGCGTACTCTTTATCATTAATATATCGATCATGTAATAATTTCGAAATGACTTCAGAGATGATGGCCTGCCCCACTTCTTTTTTTTGTAAAAAATCTTCTACTTCTTGTTTTGTTCTCATCTGATATGATAAATAGGAAATGGCTTGTAAATATGCTTTTTGTACCTCTTCATTGTACAAAATATTTCCTAACTCTACTTCATCAATTTCTAAACCTTTTTGTAATCCATGTTTCATTAAGATTACTTGATTTACACTAAATCCGTACTCTTCACCTTGACCTTTATCAATATAAATATTAAATCGTTCTTTCGATCGTTTTTGTACTTCTATTTTTGTAATGACAGCCATACTCTCACCTCTCTATTATTTTAACATAGTCAAGAAACATTTTTGCTTTTCAAGAATATATATAATGAGGAGGAAATTCTTGTGAAAATCGCAATTTCTGGTGGCTCTGGCTTTATAGGCAAATACCTTTCTAGTTTTTTTATTCAAAAGGGATATACCGTCTATATTCTTACTCGAAAAAAGGTAGATGAAACTTCAAATCCTAACCTTCAATACGTACAATGGACACCTGACTTACACACTTTTCCCCTCTCTTCTATCGATGTAATTATTAATCTAGCGGGGGAGTCTATTAATAGCAGATGGACAAAGAAACAAAAGGAAATAATTTTAAATAGTAGGATTCAAACAACAACAGGGCTCATTAAACAATTGCAAGCACTCAAAACAAAACCACACACATTTATTAACGCAAGTGCTATTGGATACTATGGAACATCTGAAACCGAATCTTTTACAGAACAACAAGAGACTCCCGGGAATGACTTTTTAGCAAATACAGTATATTTATGGGAGCAAGAAGCATCTAAAGCCCGCTCCCTTGGAATAAGAACTATCTATACAAGATTTGGAGTCGTATTAGGGGCAGATGGAGGCGCTTTTCCAAAAATGCTACTCCCCTATCAATTATATATCGGAGGTACAATTGGATCTGGAAACCAATGGTTATCATGGATTCATGTAGATGATGCCGTTCGCATGATTGATTTCATCATACACAAAAAAGACATTGCCGGGCCTCTTAATATTACAGCGCCAACACCGATAAGGATGAAAGAATTCGGTAAAACCATTGCCACTATAACCGAACGACCTCATTGGTTACCTGTTCCTCCATTTGTACTTCGCGCTTTACTCGGTGAGATGAGTATACTCGTATTAGAAGGGCAACATGTATTACCTAATAAAGCTATTGAATATGGATATCAATACACATTTCCAACAGTAAACCATGCATTACAAAATATACTCTTGCATACAATATAGTACTTCTAAAATAAAATTTTAAAGGAAACTTATCCCGCTATTTGCAGGCGGTAAGACTCCCACCTCAAAATTCGACTGTAAAGCAAAGAAGTTAGGTGGGGGCCGACTGTCCGTAAAAGTCCGATTGTGAGGACTAATAATCAGTGGGGGATGAATCCCCTTTACTTTATCCCCTCCAAAACTTTCATTTTCTAGACTCCGGAGCATTACTACACGAAAAACCTTTCAGTTGCTTTGTCTAAACTTATACTACACACATTACAAGGTGACGGAAATGAGGTATCTATGAAAATACTGCTCAAACAAGCCATTGTATATCCTATTACATCCCAAAGGTTTCAAGGAGATGTACTCGTTACAGGAGAACGAATCACCGCGGTTAAACCTTATATTGATCCTACTCAAGATATGACCGTTATAGATGCACGAGCTCTTCATCTCCTACCTGGATTTATTGATGTCCATACTCACCTTGGCCTCTACGATGAAGGTACCGGTTGGGCTGGCAATGATGCAAATGAAACATCTGAAGTTTCAACACCACATATCCGTTCTTTAGACGGAATCCATCCTTTTGATATTGCATTTCAAGATGCTGTACAAAATGGAATTACAACTGTTCACGTTATGCCTGGAAGCCAGAACATTATAGGGGGTACTACTTGTGTCATAAAAACCGCTGGAACTTGTATTGATCATATGATTATTCAAGAACCTGCTGGTCTAAAAATTGCCTTTGGAGAAAACCCTAAAAAGGTCCATAGCAACGGAACAAAAGAATCAATTACACGTATGGGAATTATGGGCCTGCTTCGAGAATCCTTCTACGAAGCACAACATTACGGACATGAAGCCGATTTTCGAATGCTTCCTATTTTAAAAGCACTCCGCCGGGAAATACCGGTACGTATCCACGCTCACCGTGCAGATGATATTAATTCTGCTTTACGCTTTGCGACAGAATTCAATCTTGATTTACGTATTGAACATTGTACTGAAGGACACTTTATTGTTGAGGAACTTTCGAAACACAATTTAAAGATTTCAGTTGGCCCTACTCTTACACGACGTTCAAAAATCGAACTTAAAAACAAAACATGGGATACTTACCATATATTATCGAAAAGTGGAATAGAAGTCTCTATTACAACAGATCACCCTTATACACCTATTCAATATTTAAATGTTTGCGCTGCCATTGCAGTAAGAGAAGGATTAGATGAAAAAACAGCGTTGGAAGGAATAACTATTTTTCCAGCTCGAAATTTACGTTTAGAGGATAGAATTGGAAGCATTGAGGTTGGAAAAGATGCTGATCTCGTGTTGTGGACTCACCATCCTTTCCATTATTTAGCTAAGCCTGTACTCACGATGATTGACGGAAAAATAATTTACAAAAAAAATAAAAAAAACTAGTTTATTTTTTTGACTAGATAAAGTATTATACGATTATAAACTGAATGAAACCATAATCAATTTGTGTCGTGATTATCATTTTCAAATTGATGAATGGGGAAGGCAAATGGTGCGCCACCAGCGTTATAAACTGGTTCTAGTGGGTTCGATTCCCACCCCGAAATTTTTTAAAGATTGATATAAAAATTTCGAGGGTGGGGTGTTTTTTCGTCATGCTACCCTCGTGTGAGGAGGAGTTAGTATGTTGAAAAAACGCGACTTACACGACAGCCACGTTCTATACGAGTTAATGGTGGATCCAGCTGTCTTCCCTTTTGTGCGTCAAAAGGCTTATTCTTATGAAGAATATTTATTTTTAACAAAACAAACAATTGAAGCCGAAGAGCGTGGAGAATTGATCTCACGCACAATTTTAGATGAATGGGGTAACCCCATCGGCACGATTACTTTATTTGATGTGCAAGAAAAAGCCGGATTCCTCGGGACATGGCTTGGCAAACCATATCATGGTAAAGGATATAATAAATTGGCGAAAGATTCATTTTTTAGCGAACTTTTCTATGAATTAGATATTGAAACGATCTTTATGCGTATTCGTAAAATAAATATCCGTTCTATTAAAGCTGCCGAAAAACTACAATATGTAAATCTAGCAAACGAAACAAGAAAAGCCGTTTATGATGAAATTAACGCGCATGAAGAAGTATATAACTTATATGAAATTCCAAAAGATCAATATACACTTGCAACAATGCGAGATACAACCTTCCAAGAAGCACACCAATTAAAAGAAGCATAATCTAAAATTTCAGAAATGATAATTAATCAATACTAGTTTAACATATATGTATATCACCCCATGTCTTTGGAAACGATAGATAGTGACTTTAGGACACGAGGTGATTTGTAATGGATAAAAAGAAACGTGATAAAGCAAAAAACACATTATCTAGTACACAAGAAGTTCTCTATCAACGAGAATTCCGAAAAGCAGATCGTGCAGCGGGTTATCGCTCAAAAGGTATTTAAAGTGAAAATGAATAATTAGAAGATTTCCCCCTAATTATTCATTTTCATTACATAGGTTTTTCCAAGTGATAGGATAGAATTGAAAAAGGTTCCTTATTTATAAGGAACCTTTTTCTGTGGACAACTTTATCCACAACACCTGTATAATTGTGCATAAATTCAAAAAACATTTTACAAATTCATTTATTTAAACGAATACCAAATGTAAGAATTGTGGATATTTTTCTAAAAATTGTGGACTATGTGGATATAGTTGTTAATATTCCGACTTTACTGTCTAATGAAAACGCAATCCTTTGTGGATAAGTTAATAATGCACGTTTATTTTTGTTTAAATAATAAAAAACCCTCTTTAAAAGTTTAAAAGAGGGGTTTCATATTAAGTAAAAGATTCGGCAAGAGCCGGTGATTTAATAGGTATATGATTCGGCTCTGCATGATTTTCTGCCAAAATTGTATCCACGATATTACCTGCCGGTTCAGGACGATAAATACTCTTCATGGCTTCTTTCATTTGGAGAAGCTTCATATCATCTTGTAATAACGCCTCTGTTTTTGCAAAAACCTCACTGTCATCACGGATTACAACTGCAGCCCCTTTTCTTTCAAAATACAACGCATTTTCATTTTCTTGTCCTGGGACAGGCTTATATAAAATGACTGGTACTTGTAATGCTGCCGCTTCGCTTAATGTAATACCACCTGGCTTCGTAATCATACAAGAAGTAACACGGAATAACTCATCAATGTTTTCAACATAACCAAATACTTTTAAAGCATCAGAACTTTTCTCCTGTAGTCCCAATAAATCCTGCTTTAAAGCTTCGTTTTTCCCACAAACGACAACTACTTGTAAATTTGGTACTGACATAAATGACTGGCATAGTTCTTTTACACTCCCAAGCACACCATGAGCACCTGCTACAATTAGTAAAATCTTTTTATCCTTACATAACTGGTATTTATTATATATAATTTCTGGATTTATCTTTAGCTCAAAACTACTACGAATCGGAATCCCTGTTTCAACAATTTGCTCTGAAGGCACACCAATATCAACCATCACTTTTTTCACATGATCAGTTGCTACAAAATAACGATCTACTTCTCGATGAATCCATATTTTATGCACGCAAAAATCCGTTAATACGTTATAAACAGGAATAGAAATACCTATTTGTTTTTTCAATTCTGGTACAGCGATGATTGGAAAGGTATTGATAACAATATCCGGTTTCTCCGCCTGTAAGAGCGACTTCAAACGTTTTCTCCCAAAATTCGCATACCAAGATGCTATTTTCTTATCATAAATTTTTTCTACACCGTAATAAAACAAACGATATAATTCTTTTCCTATCGTATAACTTTTTAAATACAAATATTTTGTAATATCGGTTATAACCGGATGTGATTCTCCAAACAAGTCGCATACGATTACATCTTTGATTCCTTTTTGGCGAAATGTTTGTTCTAATGTTTTTGCTACTTGCACATGACCGTTACCGTAATGTGCAGTTAATATTAAAACCTTGGGGTTTTTTATCAAACAAATCCACTCCTAGCTTTTTGTTTCTCCATATTGCATATACGACAATAGGAAAAACATTTTCCTTAAAAATTACATACTCGGATTCCAATACTCTCCTGTTAGCTATGTACCTGTCGTGGATATGCAAAGCATATAAGATTGACCCCTTAATCCTATCTGTGCTCATATCTTTACATTATACTTTCCTATAAGAGCTTTCGCAATAACTTACAAACGTTCTATATTCCATGATACTCATTCTTTTACTTCTTAATTCTTTTTACTATTTTGATTTCCCTTTACAATTATGTAAATTTCTCCGCTTATTCTTTACAAAAATATGGATATTCTATTTTCAGTATACTCCTTTCTAAATATATACTCTATATTTTCTTATGAAGAAACAAAAAGCCTAATCCAATATATGGATTAGACTGCTTTTAAAATATGTTTCGCATGTTCAACATTTTCTTCTGTCGGTGGATTCACATCCGCAAGTGGATACTTATGTCCAAGTGCCTCCCATTTATAGACACCGAGCTTATGATATGGCAACACTTCCACTTTCTTAACATTAGATAAGCTTTGAATAAAGCTTGATAATTTTTGCAGATCTTCTTCACCATCAGTAACACCAGGAACCAATACATGTCTTACCCAAATTGGTTTCTTTCTGTCTGATAAATAACGAGCAAATTGTAAAATATGTTCATTGGGTTTCCCTGTTAATTTACGATGTTTCTTTGAATCAATATGCTTCAAATCCAATAAAACTAAATCTGTATAATCCATTAAAATATTTAGCTTGCTTTGGAATTCTGGTTCTTCAGAATAACAACCGCCAGAAGAATCGATTGTTGTATGAATACCAGCTTCTTTGCACTTTTTAAACAACTCAATTAAGAAGTCTAACTGTAGTAGTGGCTCTCCACCGCTAACCGTTATACCGCCTCCAGAAGCTTCAATAAATGGAAGGTAACATGTCACATCCTGCATCACTTCTTCAACTGTTATTTCTTTTCCCTTACCAATCTCCCACGTATCAGCATTATGACAATATTGACAACGTAATAAACACCCTTGTGTAAATATGACATAACGAATCCCTGGGCCATCAACAGTACCACAAGACTCTACAGAATGTATTCTTCCTTTTACCATGTTACTTCCTCCTTTATTGAAACAGCCCCCCTCCACCATATATTAAAAGCAGAGGGGCACTTTTTTCACTTACATGCTTTCATGCATTGTACGGTTAATTACATCAATTTGCTGTTCACGAGTTAATTTAATAAAGTTAACAGCGTAACCAGATACACGAATTGTTAATTGTGGATATTTTTCAGGATGCTCCATTGCATCCATTAATGTTTCACGATTAAATACGTTAATATTTAAGTGATGTCCTTCTTTTATTGCGTATCCATCAAGCATAGATACTAAGTTACGTACTTGTACATCATCTTCTTTACCAAGCGCTTTTGGAATAATAGAGAATGTATTAGAAATACCATCTTGTGCATCTTCATATGGTAATTTAGCTACAGATAATAATGACGCTAATGCACCTTTTGTATCACGGCCATGCATTGGGTTTGCACCTGGTGCAAATGGTTCTCCAGTACGACGTCCATCTGGAGTGTTACCAGTTTTCTTACCGTATACAACGTTAGATGTGATTGTTAAGATTGACATTGTATGAACAGAATTGCGATATGTTTTATGTTTGCGAAGCTTATTCATAAATGTTTTCACAAGATTTACTGCAATTTCATCTACACGATCATCATTGTTACCGTATTTAGGGAAATCTCCCTCGATTTCGAAATCAACTGCAATACCATTTTCATCACGAATTGGTTTTACTTTTGCATATTTAATTGCACTTAAAGAGTCTGCTACTACAGATAGACCCGCGATACCTGTTGCCATCGTACGAAGAACGTTTGTATCATGAAGTGCCATTTCAATACGTTCATAGCTATATTTATCGTGCATGTAGTGGATAACATTTAATGTGTTTAAATATAGACCCGCTAACCATTCCATTGTCATATCAAACTTATGCATAACTTCTTCATAATCTAATACTTCAGAAGTAATTGGTGCGTACTCAGGACCAACTTGAGCTTTTGATTTTTCATCTTTACCGCCGTTAATCGCATATAATAATGCTTTTGCTAAGTTTGCACGTGCTCCGAAGAACTGCATTTGTTTACCAATTCTCATTGCAGATACACAACAAGCAATACCGTAGTCATCACCATATTCTGGACGCATAATGTCATCATTTTCGTATTGAATTGCTGATGTTTTAATAGACATTTTCGCACAGTAGTTTTTAAAGTTTTGTGGTAATTGTTTAGACCAAAGAACTGTTAAGTTTGGTTCTGGTGCTGGCCCTAAATTATCTAATGTATGCAAGAAACGGAATGAGTTCTTTGTTACTAATGGACGACCGTCTAGTGCAATACCACCGATAGATTCAGTTACCCAAGTTGGATCTCCAGAGAATAGTTCATTATAATCAGGTGTTCTTGCAAATTTCACAAGACGTAATTTCATAATGAAATGGTCAACAATTTCTTGTGCTGCTTCTTCTGTTAAAGTACCATTTGCTAAATCTCTTTCAATATAAATATCTAAGAATGTAGAAGTACGTCCAAGGCTCATTGCTGCCCCGTTTTGTTCTTTAATTGCTGCAAGATAAGCGAAGTATAACCATTGGAATGCTTCTTGTGCATTTGTTGCTGGCTTAGAAATATCGAAGCCATGAGAAGCAGCCATTTGTTTTAATTCTTGAAGTGCACGCATTTGCTCAGATAATTCTTCGCGTAAACGCATTGTCTCTTCGCTCATTACACCACCAGTTAAATTAAAATCAGCTTTTTTCGCTTCAATTAAATGGTCTATACCATATAACGCTACGCGGCGATAATCACCGATAATACGTCCACGTCCATATGCATCTGGAAGACCAGTAATAACGCCTGATTTACGAGCTGCTTTCATTTCTGGTGTATATGCATCAAATACACCTTGGTTATGAGTTTTGCGCCAGTCTCTGAAAATACTACTAAGTTCTTTGTCCATTTCATATCCATAAGCTTCACAAGCTTGTTCTGCCATACGAATACCACCATATGGTTGTAAAGAACGTTTAAATGGTTTATCAGTTTGGAAACCGACTACCTTTTCAATATCTTTATTTAAATATCCTGGTTCATGTGATGTAATAGAAGAAACAATTTTTGTATCCATATCAAGAACGCCACCGTTTTCACGTTCCTTTGTTGTTAAATCCATTACTTGATCCCAAAGTTTTTTCGTTGCTTCAGTTGCTCCCGCTAAGAAAGAGTCTTCTCCTTCGTAAACGTTTACATTATTTAAAATGAAATCGCGAACATCAATCTCTGCTTTCCACTTTTCACCTTTAAAGTTTTCCCACGCGTTTTTTACGTTTTCTAATACTTGAGTCATCCTAATCTCCTCCATTTTTGATTAGTACAGGACTAAGATTTTTTATATAACAGCTTACACACTTAGAATACTACTTTTTTTCGGAAGTGGACGAAATAGTTGTGACATGTTTGTGAAATGTTGAGCAAACTACTATATACATAGTGTAAACTTCATTTTAAATCCTTTGTAATTAACCCTTTCTTTAATTGTATTTTTTTGTACCCTTATATACGAGTCCTATTTTGTAATATAAGAACGATACCCATTGTAGAGCTGTAATACTCTTATCTCCTAGTCTGTTATAGTTTTTTATAGCAGACTGAAAAGAAGTGTACCTAATAGGTACACTTCTTTTCACAATAAGATAAAGTGAAGCTTTAATCAGTGTGGGCTTTCAAGTCCAGCACTCCTCTAGAACCGCTATATAACTCCTCTATTTCTATTTCCGTCGTAAAATCCCCCGCGAGTATCTTGTAATGTAATTACTTGTTCTAGACCTTCTATATGATCACCAATTATTCTTAACACAGCCGGTGGATGCCCTATTCGTGCAAAATGTTCACTGGGACGAACCCGATTCATCTTATCAACATCAATACGAGTCACACATGCAATTTCAAAACCCGAAAGCGCAGCCTTTACTTGCGCTACACAAGGTGATATTAAGGATTTATACCCTATTATTTTCCAACATGTACAACTAAACGCATGAGGAACAGTAATGAGAGATCCTACCCCTAAATATTTCCTATCACAAGCTAGATTTAATGCATACTTAAATACAGTTACAAGATGAAGCGGCGATCGTAAATCCAAATAATAGTTTAGATCATTTAATGCGACATCTCTTCCGTCTGCAATTGCTTTTGCGAAAGGATACAAGTCACTAGCTGGAATAACAAAGTCGCCATCTATAAATAGTATAATATCCCCTTTCACAAAATAGGTTCCAAGTGAACGCCCCACATCATTTCCAAGCGCTTCTTTTAAAAAAAGACTATCCAAAAAGGACAGTCTTTTACACTTCTATATTTCGTAACATCGTATAAATGTCATTATTCACTTTACCAAAGGATTTAATGTTATTTTGAATGTTAGATAATAAAACAACATACACACTTCCATTTTTACTAAATCCATTTAAACAATTCCAACCTGGCATTACACCGTGATTCGAATAACTTCCCGGATCTACATACCATCCAAATCCATAATCCTTCTTCACAGCTGTAAACATTTGATTGTAACTCTCTTTTGAAATTAATTTTCCAGAGAATAGCGCTTCATTAAATAAATATAAATCATGCGCGCTTGTATATATATCACCGCAACCATATAATTGTGACATGCTCGGAATATTAGGTGTTGTCATATTATTATTTACTATTTTATAACCAGTTGATGGGAATCTTGTTTGTTCTAACGCTTTACCAAAACCAGAATGCTTCATACCAGCAGTAGCAAAGATGTGCTGTTTAATATATTCTTCTAATGGTTGCCCACTTACTTTTTCCACAATGTAGGCAAGTATGGAGTAATTCGAATCTGAATACTTCCATTTCTCTCCTGGAGCCCCAATACGCTTTTGGTTTCCTATTCGCTTTATCAATTCCTCATGAGAAATATCATCTTTTCCCTGCTCATATTCAGGAATTCCTGATGTATGTGTTAATAAATGTTTTAGCTGAATACCATTACCTTGAGGGAAATTCGGAATATACTTTGCAACTGTATCCTCTACTTGTAATTTATTTTGATCTTTCAGCTGCATAATAGCTGTTGCTACGAACGCCTTTGAGATAGAGCCAATATAAAAAGCCGTTTCCGAATTATTCGGTATTTGTTTCTCTTTATTCGCCATACCGTATCCTTTATTCAAAAGGACTTTTCCATTCTTCACAATAACAGCTGTTCCACTAAAACCTGTGCCCTGCAAATATTGATCCAATTGAGCGTTTTCATTAATTTCTTGAGGTGGTCCTTCTGCCTGCTTCTCAATTACTTGTGCTTGCTTTGCTAGTTCTTCCTGTTCTTTCAGTTCTTTTTGTTTTTGAGCCTCTTGCCTTTTCATTTCTTCTTGCTTTTTTATCTCTTCTTGTTTCTTCATTTCTGCTGCCGCTTTTAAAGTTTCCTCTTTTTTATTATGCGCAACAATTTTTGTATACATGAAATATACAAGTGAAAATAGTAGGGCTAGAATAATTGTTCTTTTTATGTATACAATCGACCGATTTGCTTTCCCATTAACAGTATTTTTTTCCTGATCCATGATTACCTTTTTCCCCTTATTTACCGATAATTTAATTCATCTACACAAGACTTTTTCCACATCATTTCTGTAGATTAAAGACACTCCATTCTATGTCATCCCTACTTTATCACGCACCGAACATATTACCAACCTATATGTACAAAAAAGAAAAAGAAAATTTACAAAAGTAAGATTCACGTTATTTTTCAACATAAAAAAAGAGGATATCCTCTAAAAGACCGTTATTATCAATCTTTCGGGATATCCTCTTATCTAATTATTTTATACGTGCTTTTTCATATCATCAGCAACAGACTCAACGTTTGTACCTACGATAACTTGTACACTTGTGTTACTTAATTTCATAACACCTTTTGCACCTGCGCGTTTTAATGCTGGTTCATTTACTAAATCTGCATCTTTCACTTGTAGGCGTAGACGCGTTGCACAGTTATCAATAACTGTTAAATTGTCTTTTCCACCTAAAGCAGCTACATAAGTTTCACCAATTGAACCAGCAACTGGTGCATCACCATCTTCAACTAACTCATCGTCATCTTCACGACCAGGAGTTTTTAAGTCGAACTTCTTAATTAAGAAGTAGAATACTACGAAGTAAATTGCTGCGTAAATTAAACCGATTCCCGCTAGTAACACTGGTTTTGTTGCAATACCAAAGTTTAAGAAGTAATCAATTGCACCGGCACTAAATGTGAAACCATCGTGAATGCCAAGTGTTGTTGTAATGAATAAAGAAAGACCTGTTAATACTGCATGAATACCATATAATACTGGTGATAAGAACATGAATGAGAATTCGATTGGTTCTGTAATACCAGTTAAGAATGAAGTTAATGCTAGACCACCTAACATACCTGTAACCATTTTACGTTTTTCTGGTTTAGCAGCTGCAATCATTGCGAAACATGCTGCTGGTAAACCGAACATCATAACTGGGAAGAAACCAGTCATAAACATACCTGCTGTTTTATCCCCTGCAAGGAAACGAGCTATATCACCATTTACAACATTACCTGCTGCATTTGTAAAGTCACCAAACACGAACCAGAAGTATGTGTTCATTACGTGGTGTAAACCAATTGGAATTAATAGACGGTTTAATAGACCGAATAGACCTGAACCAATTGCACCTAAATTAACAATTCCATGAGCTAATGCATCGATTCCATTTTGAATTGCTGGCCAAATTTGTGCGAATAGAATTCCTAATATTAGCATCACAACCGATGTAACAATCGGAACGAAACGTTTTCCAGCAAAGAAACCTAACCATTCTGGAAGTTTAATTTTATGGAATTTATTATAAAGGAATCCTGCTATAACACCGACAATAATACCACCTAAAACTTTCATATCCACTTTAGTCGATAATTCGGCTGCCTTAGATACTTGTGTCATTGTATCTGCAAGCTTAGATGGATCTACATTTGCGCTATTACCTATTAAATCTTGAACTTTACCTAATTTATCTTGTAATTCTGCAGTAGAATATCCCTTACTAAGTGCATCAATACTGTTTTTCATAACCAAATAACCAATTGCACCTGCAAGACCTGCGGCACCACTACCATCAACTGAAAGACCGATTGCAATACCAATTGCAAAAATAAGTGCTAAATTATCAAAAACAGCTGCACCGGCCTGTGCCATAACAGGAATATCAAATACATCTGGTTGCCCTAAACGAAGCAATAATCCTGCTGCTGGTAGCACGGCGATTGGAAGCATTAACGCTTTACCAATACGTTGTAAAAACTGCAACATTTTAATTCCCCCTATCAAATTTATGAAATCGTTATCATTATAATCACGCTTTAGAAAACGCTTTCTATTACATATCCATAATAACATATAGTTGTATAGATGTGTAGTTTTTATTTTCGAACTTTTTATGGATAAGTTTTCTATTTCCAAACTGTTATATAAAAGGGAAATTCTCCTTACTAACTACAAAATATACAGGCAAAAAAACTTATTATAGCACAGATAACTTTCGTTTTATCATTCCACTTTTTCATGTTATTATTTATTTCCGAGCGTATCGGGAATAGTAAACTTAGTCAATTCGAAATAGGAGCGTTGGTACTATGCAGTGCATTGAAACAAACAACTTACAACAGTTGTTAGAACAAGTAAAACCATATACAAAAAAAGGAAAACTTGCTACTTATATCCCCGAACTAGGAAATGCAAATCCAGATGATTTAGGTATTGCCATTTTCCATAAAGAGACAGAATATATTCATGCTGGTAACTCACAAACATTATTTACTCTTCAAAGTATTTCCAAAGTAATTACACTTGCCCTTGCCCTTTTAGATTGTGGTGAAGAATATGTATTTTCTAAAGTCGGAATGGAACCAACTGGTGATCCATTTAATTCTATTATTAAACTAGAAACAACAAGCCCTTCCAAACCTCTTAATCCAATGATTAATGCAGGTGCATTAGCTATTACAAGTATGCTTGCTGGTAATAATAACGAAGAAAAGATGGAACGCATTCTTCGATTTGTACGTGATATAACAGATAATCCTACTATTAATTATTCTTCTAAAGTTGCCACTTCTGAATTAGAGACAGCTTACTTAAACCGTTCACTTTGTTACTATATGAAACAAAACGGTATTATTGATAGCGATATTGAAGAACTTATGGATTTATATACACGTCAATGTGCAATTGAGGTTAACTGTATCGATTTAGCACGTATTGGTTTAATTTTTGCAATGGACGGATATGATCCATATAAGAAGAAACAAATTATCCCAAAACATATTACAAAGATTTGTAAAACATTTATGGTTACTTGCGGAATGTATAACGAATCTGGTGAATTTGCAATACGTGTTGGAATCCCTGCGAAAAGTGGTGTAGCCGGTGGTATTTTCGGTTGCGTAAAAGGTGAAATGGGAATCGGGATCTTCGGACCAGCTTTAGATGCAAACGGAAATAGTATCGCTGGTTTTAAAATTCTTGAACTCCTTTCTGCTCAAGAAAGTTGGAGCATATTTTAATTCGGAAGTTATCCTGCTATACTAGCAGGATTTTTTATTTCATGAAAATTTCAGTTCCACTAGGCATTAATATGCTGCCCAAAAACATTAAGGAAAGTTTCTCTTTATTATGCATATTTGCTCCCCCCTCCTGAATAATATAGTACAACCTAGCGCTATATGTGGAGGTGTAAAAGATGAAACTTATATTTCAAATGGCGAAACAACCTGTTCTTGAAAAAACAATTCTTCTTTTTATATTGAGTATTGTAGAAAGTTTGAAGCTAAAAGTTGTTTCACTCGATGAAGCACACCGATACATATTCAATTTAGAAGTGCTTGAACTATTAATGGATCGGAACATCGATGATCAAGTATTAGAACTTATTCATTTCGGAATGGGACTTGAAGATATTCACCATGTGCTTCCTGAAGAACTTGAGCATAGTATTGAAGAGCTAAAATGGCTTTGTATTCAAGTTTTAAGTGAATACAGCATGCACGAAGAATCTGAACAACTAATTGAAGATATACGCTAAAAAGCACCTATGTAGGTGCTTTTAATGTTTTTTCAAACTATTTTTATACGTTTCAATATTAACAGGTAGCTCTTCTTCTTCTAAAGTATGTTCATTTACATCTTTATGAATGAAAGCACCTTTAGGAGGCTTATGATCACCTTTTTTCTTATGATCAAATGATTTTCCACGTCCCATATAGATTCCCCTTTCATTAAAGCGTTCAATAATTAGTATGCAAAAACTACTGTCGATATATGCAGCCCTTTGATGTATTTCCAAGGAAATACTCGAATATTGCTTTTTACTTTTCTTATAATAGTTGATCTATTCCAATAAGAATTAATAACACCCCTGCAATAACTGTTGCCCATTTCCCTAAATATTCCGCTAAAAATCTTTTCCCAACATACGCAAACCCACTAATGCAAATGAAACTAAATATCCCAGAAATAATTGCTGTAAGCCAAAGATTTAAATTTGTTACCCCTGCATCAAATCCACCTGCAATATTATTAATTGACAATGCAACTCCTAATACAAGTGCCTCTGAAAAACTAATTGTTTTAGAACCATCAAAATCCGCTTTTTCTGGATTACGTAAAATCCCCATAAGTACACCATCATCTTTATTTTCTACTGTTTCTTTTTTACTGAAAAATGGCTGACATAAAATAAACACACCAATTATTCCTAGCACAGCTGCCCCGATAAGATTTGCCGTAAAATCTGAAATAAATAATGAAATCCAATTCCCAAAAAATCCAGCTAATAAAGTAAATAAAAGTCCAAAAAATGCAATGACAAAGTTATTAAACCATGAAATCCGGATTTTACGAATACCGTAAGCAATCCCTACACCCGCATTATCTAAATTAGAAGCAATTCCGATTAATAAAATTGACAATAAACCTGCTGTACTCATTGCACAGTCACCTCTTTTCTCACTTTTCCATGCATATTATGAAAATGTTGAGCAACTGTGCCTGTCCGTTTCATATACTTGTAATAAACACTCAACATTTTTTCAATAATAAAATTCGAAAAAGGAGTGCCTATACTATGTCTAATGAAAATCCAAATGATCGACTTGGTACATTAATAAAAAAATTATTAAAAGAACGCGCCTTATCTATGAGACAATTAGGAACACTTACAAATATTGATCCTGCGACAATTTCAAGAATTATTAATGGAAAACAACAACCGAAACAGAAACACCTGCAGAAATTTGCAGAATGCCTGCAAGTTCCGCCCCAATTGTTATTTGATGAAATGTATCCTGATTCTCCGCACATAAACAAAGAAAAAACAGATATGTACACATCTCTTGATACAATTCAACAAACATTACAGTCCTCTAACTTATTTGACTTCGATTACACAACGACTCGCGTAAAGCAAGAGCTTGAAAATTACGAACGCTACGCAAAAACAACCGAAGGTGAAAAACGTATTCATGAAAGTTTCGCAAGTAAACTAGAGCAAATTGATAGCGCTGGTCCTTTCATTGAACAATTAACAGATATGTATCAACAGTTTTGCAAGGAAAACATCTCAGAAGAAGAACGGGCAATTCTTGGCGGCGCCTTACTATATTTCATTTTATCAACAGACATTATCCCCGATTATCTTTTTCCAATTGGCTACTTAGATGATGCGATTGCTGTTGAATTAGCTAAAGAAAAATTGACTAAAGTCCAACGAAAAACATAGGAAAGCATAAAGAACTATTTCAGATGTTGTGTACATTTACCTCTGGAATAGTTCAATCAAAAAATGTATTATTCTCTTATTTTTTTCGTATGACACCATTCATATATGAAAGCAATAATTACTTTTGTAAACTCAACCAACTGCTCAACTTCAACTTTCTCATTTATAGAATGAGCTTCTTCTAATGTACCTGGTCCATAAATAACAGCTGGAATGTTAAACTCACTAAACCATCCCCCATCAGTTACTGTAGCAGACATATCTAAAGTTGCGACTTTATTCAATATAGCTTCATGCGCAGAACTTAGCTTCTGAATGGCTGGATGATTACTATCTACTTCTAAAGAAGGAAAAATCTCACCTCGATCAACAATCATTGATTCTCCGCCCCACTTAAATTGTGGTGGGTTCTCACTTAACCATGGATCCGCCGCTGCCACTTTTCCTATATACTCTTCTATTTCTTCAATTATTTGTTCATGCGTTTCATTTGGATAAAAATGAACTGTAATCCATAATCGACACTCATCCGCAATAAATGCTGCATGACGCCCACCTTCAATAACCGCTGGGTTAATTGTCGTCGTTCCTGATGGATACCCTTCATATGTTTTCATTACCGCCCAATGACGTTCTAGCTCCTGTAAACCTTGCACAATTTTCATCATTTTTTCAATCGTACTCGCTCCAAATAGACGTCCTCCAGCATGGATCATTTGTCTACGTGTTGCATCATGAAACGTTTGCGGACTTTTCACAGTAATCCATCCAGTAATTACGCCGCCCTGTCCTTGCATATGTAAATCGCTCGTATCCACTACGACTGCAAAATCAGCATCGTAACCTCTTTTGCAACATTGAAGTGTCCCTGCTTCTCCAACCTCTTCTCCAATTACTGATTGAAAGATCAAATCTCCTGGTAGTTTAATGCCAGCTTCTTGTAAAAGCTGAATAGCAAATAAAGCTCCAGCTAGTCCACCTTTCATATCTGCCGCACCTCGTCCAACTAACCAACCGTCTTTAATAAATGGATCAAAAGGATTTGTTTCCCACATCTCATCTGTCGATATTTCAGCTACATCCATATGCCCATTAATAATTAAACTTTTGTACGACTCACTTTCTACTCCTTTTTTGACTCCAACAACATTCGGATCATTCGGATATACATCCCATTTATCAATACTAAAATTTCGTTTTCTTAGAAACTCCGCAACAAATTCTTGCGCCTCATTTGTATTTCTCGCTGGTGGTGCTGGTGTCTCAAAACGTATTAATGCTTTTGTAAGTTCTATTAACTCTTCTTTTCTTAAATCTATCTGTTTTAGCAGCTGTGAAACTTCTTGATTCATCGCTAATTCCCCTTTGCATACATAGTATGTTTCCAGCTTTATTTTCACAAAAAAAGAGACTGTTTACAATTTTACAGTCTCTACATAATTCACCACTACAAACTTTCTAATTCTGTTGTATTCGTCTTTTCAATACGTTCTATTTTAACTTTCTTACTTCTTGTAGCACGGTAAAACAGTAAACAAACTATCATAAATGGAATGCCACAATATAATGCCATTCTTTGTTCTGGGATAAAAGCCATAGCAACTATTACTGTTAAATTTAATGTTAATGCAAGAAGTGGTACAAATGGATACAATGGTGTTTTAAATTTCAAGTCCTTAACATCTCCACCTTGCTTAATGTATGACCTTCTAGCTAATAAGTTAGATAGAGCAATAGATGCCCAAACTAATATCGCTCCGAACCCAGCAATAGAAAGAAGCCATAAATAAACTGTATCTTCCGCATAAATACCTGATAGTAATGAGAGACAACTTACAATTGTACTTACAATCAATGCATAAATAGGAACACCATTTTTAGATAACTTACTAAAAATCGGGCTAATCATTCCTTGATTAGACATAGACCATAGCATACGAGAAGTTGCATATAGCCCTGAATTCGCAACTGATAGTACCGCTGTAATAATAACAAAATTTATAATATCTGCCGCATAAGGAATACCAATTTTATCAAATACAACTACGAATGGACTTTCTATCACTCCCGCTTGCTGCCACGGAAATAATCCCGCAAGGATAAAAATAGATAGTACAAAGAAAACAAGTATGCGCCAAACTGTATTATTAATTGCCTTCGGGATAGTTTTCTCTGGATTTTCACTCTCTCCCGCTGCAATACCAACTAGCTCTGTTCCTTGGAAGGAGAAGTTAACCGCAATCATCGTAACTAAAATAGCTGTTAATCCATTTGGAAACAATCCACCATAATCAGTAAAACTAGAAAGCATCGGTGCTGGTTCATTTCCTTTCATATCTAAAAAACCAAACATCGCTGCCCCGCCCAAAATAATAAATGCTATAATTGTAATTACTTTAATGCTTGCAAACCAAAATTCCACTTCCGCAAAACTTCTTGAAGATAGCGCATTAATAGCAAAGAGCAGCACTGCAAACACTACGCACCAAATCCACGAAGGTACATCTGGAAACCAACGTTTCATTAAAATACTAACTGCAATTAATTCAATGGCTATCGTAGCAGACCAGTTTAACCAAGACATCCATCCCACTACAAAACCCGCTGCGGGAGAAATGTGTTTTGTAGCATACGTTTGATAAGATCCTGCATCGGGCATCGCAACTGCTAACTCCCCAAGACAAAGCATCGTTAAATACATAACAAATCCACCAACAAGATACGCTACAATTGCTCCTCCAGGCCCAGCTTCATGAATTGTATAACCGGATCCTAAAAATAGTCCGGTACCTATAACTCCTCCGAGTGCAATCATAAATATGTGCCGACTTTTTAATTCTTTTTTTAATCCTTGGTTTTGATCCATCATATAAATCCCCCCTTTTCACTTTGCAAACCCATTTAATGTAAGCGCTTTTAAAATCCTTCATAGGAAAAAAAATATTTAAAAGAGCAAAAACACATATCACTTATATTAATCACTACCTGTTATTAAAAGGTCATCCCTGACTGTTATTAATAATTTTTGATCAGCGATAGCTTGTCCTTCTACTACTTCTAATGATTCGATATAACCACTGATTCCTACCTTAATTTCTACTTTCTGTTTATCTATTGTTTCAATTAACGCTAATTTCTCCCACTCGTATACGTAAGAACTTTCAGTAACAAATAACTTCTCTACTTTCCCGTAACAAGGACTATACACGCCTTCTATAACCGTCTTCACTTTATAAACTCCTCCTTCTTATTAATTGGCACTGGAACGTTGCATATCCTATAAAGATTCATATTCCCTCCTCTAGAGATTTCGACTATTATTTATGCAAAATACGTACCAATCTCCAATTCGTATATAAAATGAGAGTTTGGCTCAAAAAAATCTGCCTAACCGCAAAATTTTTCTATCGTTTGAAAAGTTTTAAGAGAAAAATGGCAAAAAATTTTGCGATTTTATAAGAATTTTAATAAAATTATAAAAAGTCAGTCTTCATAGGGTGAAACGAGGAGAAGATGATACATGCATACAGAAGAAATTAATGTTAAACAAATTATTGAAATGAATATGCTATATGAAACTTTACTCAATGAACTCGATATCGGGATTCATATTATTAATGAGGAAAGTAAAACGATTATCTATAACCGCAAAATGATGGAAATTGAATCAATGGATTGCTCAGATGTGCTATATAAAAACCCTTTAGACGTATTTGCATTTGAAAAAAATAAAAATAGTACTCTTATAGAGGCATTAAAACTTGGAAAAACAAACAAAAATATAAAACAAACTTATTTTAACAATAAAGGGCAAGAAATTACGACGATTAACGATACTTTCCCTATAATAGAAAACGGAAAAATTAAAGGCGCTATTGAAATTTCAAAAGAGATTAGTCACTTAAAACAAACAATGAAAACGAACCTTTCTCGAAAACAAAATACTAAGTTTACCTTTAATCACATAATCGGTAATTCTAGAGCTATTCAATCGGTCATTGCAGAAGCAAAGAGAGTAATTCGTACTCCCTCATCCATACTTCTCGTAGGAGAAACAGGGACTGGCAAAGAGCTATTTGCACAAAGCATCCATAATGAAAGCCAACGTTCAACCAAACCGTTTATTTCACAAAACTGTGCTGCTATACCAGAAACCTTAATGGAAAGCCTATTATTCGGTACAAACCGGGGTGCATTTACAGGGGCAATAGATAAACCTGGGTTATTTGAAGAAGCAAATGGAGGAACTTTGTTATTAGATGAAATCAACTCATTAAGCCCAGCACTTCAAGCTAAATTACTACGAGCTATACAAGAGAAAACAATACGAAGAATCGGAGGCACACAAGAAAAAGAAATCGACGTTCGTATTATAGCAACTATTAATGAAGACCCTCTTGAAGCTATTACACACAATCGATTAAGGGAAGATTTATATTACCGATTAAGCGTCGTTACTTTATGCCTTCCACCTTTACGGGAACGAAAAGAAGATATTTCAGCTCTTGTTCAGCACTTTATCGAAAAGTATAACATTCAATTTGGGCTCGGCGTAACGGATGTAGATGTAACTGTAAAAGAATTTTTTTATGCATATGATTGGCCTGGAAACGTACGGGAATTGGAACATATAATTGAAGGTTCAATGAACTTAATAGAAGATGAACATATCATTACAGCTTTTCATATACCAACTCGCTTTCGCGAACTAATAAAAAAAGAATTCAATATGCAAGCTTCCCTAACTAGTCACAATACTGATGCACCTAAAACTTTAAAGCACACAATAGAAGAAATGGAAAAGAACTACATCAATCAAATTCTTAAAGAGAATAATGGTAATATCTCACAAGCCGCAAAATTTTTAGGATTGAGTAGACAAAATTTACAATATCGAATTAAAAAACTGCATTTACACATATGAAATGAACCTTTCTCCAAGTGCAAGTTAACATTTGGTAAAATATGTTATAATAAACATATAACATGCTAGAAAGAGGCGATATATATGAGTAATGATAAAAAGTTAAAGTTATTACAATACTTATACCTTCTCCCTGCCGTTCTATGTATGATGTTATTCATTAATACTGATATGAGCAGCTTTCCTTATGCAAAGCTATTAGGAACAATTAGCGGCTCGTTCGCAGCTATTATGCTTGCTGCTTTTTGGAATTTGAAGTTGCGTATGAAGAGAGAGAAATCTTCTTAATTCCAAAGTACAAAAAAAATCGAGCCTTATCAGCTCGATTTTTTACTTATTATTAAAATTCAACATTCTCCAAATACAAACCACTCGCCTCAGCAAGACAATTAATTTGATTACGCTGTTTCGCCTCTAGAATGTATGGAATTGCTTCTGCATCTAATTGTCCTAATCCAACTTCAATTAATGCTCCAACAATTTTTCGCACCATGTTATGAAGGAATCCGTTACCACTTATTCTAATTTGTACAAATCCTGCCTCTTCGGAAACCTCAAGCGTATATACTTCTCGAACCATAGACTTTTTCTTTGATTTCGCATTTGAAAAAGCAGTAAAGTCATGTGAACCAACTAAATGTTTGGCAGCTTCTTTCATGCTTTTCACATTTAATTTTTTATTAACGTGCATGCTGTATTTACGCATAAATGGGTTCGTATGCTCTTCATTCCAAATTTTATAAAGATATGTTTTTGCTTTAGAATTGTAACGAGCATGGAAACGATCTGACACTTCTTCTACATTCGTAATACTAATATCGTTTGGTAAATATTGATTTAAATACTTTTTCACTTTATGTTCCACTAACTTCTCATCACTCTTAAAGTTAGCTACTTGATTCAAAGCATGTACACCAGCATCCGTTCTACTACAGCCGACAATCTCAATTTCTTTCCCGACCATTTCAGATATTACACTTTCGATTTTCCCTTGAATCGTATTATCATTATTACCAAGACGTTGCCACCCTTTATACCGCGCACCGTCATACTGAATCGTTAATTTATAATTGTTCATCGTATTCTCCTTGCCTTTAATAGGCCCAAAAATATAATCCCTCATATAGCTTTGCCATATGAGGGAACTATAACATATTGTTACTTCATCAACATTTTTAATTCTTCTATTTCAACGTTAATCTAACCACATTCTCCACATGAGCTGTATGCGGGAACATATCAACAGGTTGTACATATTCCACTTCATAGCTCTTCATTAATGCATTCACATCACGTGCTAACGATGACGGGTTACAAGATACGTAAACAACTTGTTTCGGTCTTACTTTTAAAATCGTTTCAAGTAATTTATCATCGCAACCTGTACGCGGTGGATCAACAACAATTACATCTGGGCGCCAGCCTTCTTTCACCCATTTCGGTAACCATTGTTCCGCTTTACCAGCTTCATACTTTGTATTTGTGAATCCGTGGCGTTTTGCATTTTTCTTTGCATCTTCAATTGCTTCTGGAATTACATCCATACCACGTACTTCCGCTGCATCATTCGCAAGCCAAAGGCCGATTGTACCAACACCACAATATGCATCCACAATCTTCTCGCTTCCAGTTAAAGCGGCTGCTTTTTTCGCTTCATCGTATAAAACAACTGTTTGTTCTGGATTTAGTTGGAAGAAAGCACGAGCTGATAGTTCAAATGATAAATCGCCAAGTGTTTCTTGAATTACTTCTTTTCCTGCTAATTTAAATGTTTTATCACCGAAAATAACAGATGTTTTACGCCAGTTTACGTTTTGCATAATTGATTTAACAGTTGGCATCTGTTTTTGTACTTCTGCGATAAATTGCTCTTTATTCGGTAATTCTTCTTTTGTTGTAACAAGTGTGACTTGTACTTCCCCTGTTTGAACTGCAGTACGTGTCACAATTGTACGTACTAAACCTTTTTGCTTCTTCTCATTGTAAATAGAGACATTTAATTTTTCTAATATACGTCTTACAACTTTTGTCGCTTCATTCGTTGCTTTATGTTGAATCATACAATGAGAAATATCAATTAACTGATGTGAGTTTTGTTTATATAATCCTGTAATAACCTTTTCATCTTTACGTCCCACTTGTAATTGACTCTTATTACGATAATGCCATGGATTTTCCATACCAAGTGTCGGACGGATTTTCTCTTCCATACTATTCTTCATGTACTTCTCGAATGCTTGTACAACGATATCACGCTTTTGATTTAATTGTTCTTTATAATCTAAATGTTGTAGCTGACAGCCACCACACTCCTCATATACTGAACATGGTGCTTTCACACGATGTGGTGATGATTTACGAACTTTTTTCACTTTCGCTTCAGCGAAGCCACGCTGAATTTTCGTTGCTTCAGCAACAACTTCTTCTCCTGGTAATGCCCCTGGAATGAAAACAACTTGTCTCTTAAAATAACCAACGCCTTCTCCGTTAATCCCAAGACGTTTAATTGTCACAGGAAACGTTTGACCAACTTCCAACTTACTCTCTTGTTGCTTTTGTATCATTATTACACCTCTACTCTATACTTTTCCATAAATATAACGCTGCATAACTGCAATATGGTTCACACTCTTGTTTCATTTTTTCTAAAAATGCATCATCAGGCTTATTCTCTAATTGGAATACACCTTGAAGTGCACGCTGAATCCCTATGTCTGCTTTCGGAAACATATTTTTCCGTCCAAGCCCAAACATTAAAAAGTTTTGTACTGTCCATGCTCCAATACCCCTTATTGGTAACAATTGTGCCGATACTTCTTCTTCTGTTTCGTTTTCTATCCTTGCTAAATCTAATTTACCGTCGACAATACGCTTTGCTAATCCTACCATATATTCAGCTTTTCGCTGACTAAACTTCTGCTCTCTCAATTCCTCTATTGGAATATTCGCTACTCTTTCTGGTGTTGGGAAAAATAAAACGCCGTTTTTTTCTGTCCCATATCGTTTTACAAATTGCTCTGTTAGCACAGTAGCAAATTTCAAATTTATTTGTTGATGAATAATACAACGAAGAAGACAAGCGAAATAATCAAACTCTAAAATAATTGGAGTATAAGCATATGTTTCAAATAGTGGACGTAATGATGTGTTTAAAAAATGATTTTGTATATTTTGAAACGGGTCATTCCAGTGAAAAATGGACCTCATTCGTTTCATTACTTTCTCTTGATCTCCTGTCTGACTAGAGATCCAAAACTGTGGATTTTGAACAGTACCAATCCCTTGCAACCGAACAACAATCTGTTCTTCGTCTATAGAAAGCGGGATATAAATTACTTTCTCGTCTAACTGAATGACGTTTAACGGGTCGAAAGATAAGCGCTTTAGCACTTCTTCAAAGTGGTACGGATATTCTAACGTAACATGTTCGCTCCACATACGTTTCCCCATCCTTTTTACACATCATTATAGCATGAGAAAACCGCAAGCATACATGCTTACGGTTGATTGCTTTTTACTAAATCATCTAGGCTTTTAAAATGATACCCTTTCTCGCGCAAATCATCAATGATTTTCGCTAGTGCCTCTGCATTATCTTTCGATATCGCATGAAGTAACAAAACAGACCCTGGATGAATCATAGTCATTACATTATTATGAGCATATTGCCATCCTCTTTGCTGATCTACTTTCCAATCAAGAAATGCAAGCGACCAAAACACGTTATAATATCCCATTTCTTTCGTAAGAGCTAGCGTTCTTTCACTAAACACGCCTCGCGGAGGACGTACATATTTCACTTCTTTTTGTCCTGTTACTTTTTTTATTTCTTCCGTTACACTAGTCAATTCTTCACGAAGTTTTGCATCATTTACAGCTGTAAAATCAGGATGACTCCAAGAATGATTACCAATAATATGTCCTTCATTTTTCATTCTTAATAGTAAATCTTTTTGTGTTTTTATATAATGTCCCGTCACAAAGAAAGTTGCTGGTACTTTTTTCTCCTTCAGTACATCTAAAATCTTTCCTGTATATCCGTTTTCATACCCATTATCAAACGTTAAATATATGTCTTTTTTCTTTGTATCCCCTAAGTAAAAACCGCCATTTTTTTGTAGTAATTCTGTATATAATTTCCCTGCATCTGGCACCGTTTCATTTTTAGGGCGTGGGATTCCCCAGTTATGTGGTGTATTCGTATAAGCAAATGCTGAAACTGGAACAAGTGCCATCATAATTGAAAAAATGAGACCTATATATAACCATTTATATTTCATAAATAGTCTCCTTTCCATATATAATCGTACCTGTAGTTTCTGTTATTGCTCTTTCTTTCATGCTGAACATGTTTTTCTATATATACCAAAAAATGCACCTCGAATAATTCGAGATGCATTTCTACTTACTTGAATACAGGCTCTTTAAAGCTCGCTAATTTTTCAAGTGATGTTTTATCAACATCAGCATGTAGACTGTTACCGTGAGAATCCATCGTTACAACTGCTTTAAAACCATCGATACGTAAATGCCACATTGCCTCTGGGATACCGAATTGTAAGAAATCAACATCTTTCACTTCTTTAATACATTCAGCATAATATTGTGCCGCACCACCAATTGCATTTAAGTACACACCACCGTGTTCTTCTAATGCCGCTAATGTTTTCGCACCCATACCGCCTTTACCAATTACAGCACGGATACCGAACTTTTTCATAATATCACCTTGATATGGCTCTTCACGAATACTTGTCGTTGGACCTGCCGCTTTAATTTTCCAATTGTCGTTTTCATCTTTCACTACAACTGGACCACAGTGGTAAATAATTTGTCCATTTAAATCTACTGGGCAATCATTATCCATTAAGTGTTTATGAATTGCGTCACGTCCTGTATACATCATACCGTTAATTGTAACAACATCCCCAACACGAAGTTCACGAATTTGCTCTTCTGTAATTGGAGCTTGTAATACGATTTCACGTTGCTCTGTTTGTTCTTGCGCAGCGTCTTGCTGAAGTGTATCTTCACCTTCTTGATATAACCAGTCCATAATTTCCCCTGTTTCAGGATGAATTGTTACGCCAAGACGACGATATGCCCAACAATTATACGCAACAGATACGTAGAAGCTAGCTGGCAAGCGATTATATACTCCGATTTTACAACCTAGTAAAGTTGTTTCTCCGCCAAATCCCATCGTACCAATACCAAGCTTATTCGCATTCTCCAATACGTACTCTTCAAGCTTTTGTAATTCTGGAACTGGATTTACATCATCTAATGTACGGAATAGTTGATTTTTTGCTAATTCGTAACCTGATGTGCGGTCTCCCCCGATACCGACGCCGATTACCCCTGCGCTACACCCTTGGCCTTGCGCTTGATATACCGCATGAAGAAGGCATTTACGAATTCCTTCTAAATCACGTCCAGCTCGTCCAAGTCCTTCTATTTCGCAAGGCAAGCTATATTGAATATTTTTATTCTCACAGCCGCCACCTTTTAAAATTAAACGCGCATCAATGTAATCTTTTTCCCATTGTTCAAACTTAATAACAGGTGTACCTGGTCCTAAATTGTTTCCACTATTGTCTCCAAAAAGAGAATCAACAGAGTTCGGACGAAGTTTACCATCTTTTGTTGCCCGCTCAAGCGCACTATAGATAGCTTCCTTCAGCTTCAATTGATTCACACCAACCGGTGTATAAATTTTAAACGTTGGCATCCCTGTATCTTGGCAAATTGGCGAGATATTATCATCTGCCATTTTGATGTTATTTGTAATTGTGCCAAGTGCCATTGCAGAGCGAGTTCCTGCATTTTCTCGTTCTTTCGCCTGTTGAATTGCGCGACGAACATCTTTCGGTAAGTTCGTTGACGTTTCAACAATTAGTTGATACATGCTTTCTTGAAGCTTTTCCATTGTTACTTCCCCCTCAATTGTGAACGCTACCAAAACGTTATGAAATGAAAATTCCATTGTTATACTCTTCAGCTTTTTATTTATTTGACGCCATTAAAGGTTTAATGAAATTTTTCACAACTTGATTATACCTTTTTTTCTATATTCCTTCTATTTAATCAAACAAGTTCCTTACAAAAAAACGGCTGCCAACTCTACATTGGCAACCGTTTCAATATATTATTCGTCTTTTTTAAATTGCTCACATTTCAATTCTAGTTCATCTAACATTGCAAGAAGACGATCTACATCTTCTAATTCTACCTCTTCGGGTTCAATCGTATCAATTACTTCAATGAACATATTTAAACGTTCTTTCAAATATACTAATTGTGAATCTTTATCTTGAATTGCTTTTCCCATGAAGGCACTCTCCTTTTAATTCGAGTTGCTTTTATTATACCGCAAAAATGATTGCTATGGGCATGAAATTTCATCAATCTTGTCACAGTAATTTATTATAATGTAAGCCTTCTCTCTTTTTTTACAAAAAAGTTTCACTTTATAAAAAGCACATATTCTTCTATTATAGAGAATGGACAAATTGTTATTTCAATAGTCAAAGGAGTATTTCATATGACGATATCACAAATAATGAAGCCGATTACTCCTTCTTACGATCCATGGGAAGCGTATATGGACCTTGAAGAGTACGGCAAACTACTATTAACAAACGTTGAGTTTACAACGACGACGTTATGCAATATGCGTTGCGAGCATTGCGCTGTTGGTTACACATTACAGCCGAAAGATCCAAATCCGCTTCCGATGGAGCTTTTATTAAAACGATTAGATGAGATTCCTTATTTGCGTTCTTTAAGTATTACAGGCGGAGAACCTATGCTTTCAAAAAAATCCGTCGACAACTATGTAACACCACTCTTAAAATATGCCCATGAACGCGGCGTTCGCACTCAAATCAACTCAAACTTAACTATAGATTTAGCACGTTACGAACAAATTATTCCCTACTTAGATGTATTGCATATTTCACATAACTGGGGAACAATTGATGACTTCGTTGAAGGCGGATTTGCAATGATGGAGCGTAAACCTACTTATGAACAACGCGCAAAATTATTCGAAAGAATGATTACAAATAGTAAAGCTCTATCAGATGCAGGTGTACTCGTATCAGCCGAAACTATGCTGAACAAACGAACCCTACCACACATTGAACATATTCATCGTCAAATCGTTGAAGAAATGGGCTGTAAACGTCATGAAGTGCATCCAATGTATCCGAGTGACTTCGCTAGCACACTTGAAATTTTAACAAAAGACGAAATTCGAAATGCGATTGAACATTTACTGGAAATTCGTGATGAAAATGTCTGGATGTTATTCGGTACATTACCTTTCTATGCATGCAGTGATGATGAACGCGATTTAGTTACACTAAAGAAATTACATGAGAGTAAAAATGTAACTGTCCGTAACGATCCAGATGGCCGTTCCCGTTTAAACGCAAATATTTTCGACGGAAATATTATCGTGACCGATTTCGGTGACGTTCCTCTTCTAGGTAATATACAAACAAATACACTACAAGAAGCTTACGACAAATGGTGTGACTCAAAAACAGCAAAATCATTAAGTTGTCATTGTCCTGCTGTGAAATGTCTTGGACCAAATGTTCTTGTAAAAAATAGCTACTATCCGAAAGAAGATTTCTTATCAAAAACATCAAACATTATGTTATAAATAAAAAACGTCAGCCTATATGCTGACGTTTTTTATTTCATTGTGAATGCGATGAAGAAACAAACTTAAAAAATAAATGATCATGAATTGGAATCGCGGCTCCAATCCCTTGAGATGTAATATTTTTCACGACAAGCCTTTTTTGATTTCCTTTTAACACGAGGTATACTTCCCCAAATGTCACTTTTCCTTTTTCATTTACCGCCGGTGTATACGCATATAAATATCCAAGTTGACTTGGACTAATATTATACACGCGCTCATGCCCAGTACCATAACCAATAGTTGTTTTAAATGAAAGTGGCAATTGCACTTTTTCAAGCGCTTTTAAAAGCATCATTTTTTTCACATCTGAGGCATCTTTCATATCTGCGGTTAAATCGCCTTCGATTGTCTTTTGAGTTTCTTGCTTGTAGCGAAGTGGATATAATCGATCCCCTCCACGATTATCGTATATATTTCGATTTACTTGCTTGTATTCCCAATTAATTGATGTATCTATTGATTCATAATTTAATGCCCATTGACCTAAATAAATTTTCGCGCGGTACCCTACTGCAAGCGGTGCATTCGAAATCGTCGTTTCATTAAACATACGAATTAAATCTGGATTTTCAATTTTAATATTTGCTGTTTTCAATAATTCTTGAGCAAACTTACTCGGTTGTAAACGTGGTAAATCTTGTGCATCATTTGGAAATGTATTGTCTTTTGAAATATTTAAAACAGATGAAGGCATTTTTACTTCTACTGTCGTCTTTGCAAAACTACTGTTAGGAAATAATAAAATAAACGAGACCATAGTTGAAAGACATATGCTGTACACTCGTTTCACCTGTCTGGCTCCTTCCTACGTAAAGGTATATAAATTACTGTATTTATTGTTTTCCCTCAAACTCATTGTTATCCCTATTTTTCATAATAAATAAAAACCAATTCCCATAATGACGTATGCCGCTAGTAAAGTGCCTCCTTCAAACCAGTTTGTATCCCCATCATTTGAAATAGCAATAGTTAAGAAAACAGCTGTAATCATGGAAACAAGTTCTGGTATCGTAAATACTAACGGCATCTTTTGAGCAAAAAACATTGAAAGAAGTACTAATACAGGAGCAACAAACATCGCAATTTGTAATGTAGAACCTACTGCAATTTCAACTGCGATATTCACTTTATTTTTATACGCCATAATAATTGCAGATGCATGTTCTGCTGCATTACCAACAATCGCAACGATGATAACCCCTATAAATAGCTCTGACCAGCCAAATGACTTTGCGACCGTTTCAAAAGTATGTACGAGTGCCTCTGAAACATAAGCTACCGCAATTGTTGCTATCGCTAAAATGAGTAGCGCTTTACCTTTTGACCACTCAGGCTCTTCCTCGTGCGCCACTTCATCACTTTTATGTTGATATACACCGCGGTGCGTAACTAACTTAAATAGCAAGGCAGCAAGGTACATAATGATCATGATAATAGAAACACCAATACTTAATTGATACGTCTTTCCAGCATCCATATTCATTGAAAAAATCTCTGGAATAACAAAGGCTACGACAACAGCAAATATTAATAAAGCTGAATTATGCCTTGCATCGTAAACATTAAAGCTTTGTCTTTTATATTTAAGGCCTCCTATAAAGAAGGATAGCCCTCCTACTAACAGTAAGTTTCCAAGTACAGAACCAGTTAAAGATGCTAACACTACTTCAATTAACCCTGCCTGAAGTGCGAAAATTGAAATGATAAGTTCAACAGCATTACCAAAAGTTGCATTCAATAAGCCACCTATCCGGGGCCCAGAAACGATTGCTAAACTTTCTGTTGCTCTCCCCATAAAACCCGCTAATGCGATAATAGTAATGCAATATACAGCAAACATAATTGTTTGAGGCCAATGAAGTGTTTTTCCGAGTACAGAAAGTGGTACACCTATAAGCGCTACTATAAGAAATATTTTATTAAACATGCTTTCCACCCTTCCATCGTATGTATCTCTCCTCGATATTATTATTATTCTTCTCCTAACTTGTCCGATTTCATCACAATTACGTTTAAAAAATACGATTGATGAAAACAGTATGAAAGATATTTAAATTGTCTTGTTTAGACAGAAAGAATTAAAAATTTGAAAAGAGGTTAAAAGCATGCACTTAAAAGAAAAAATCGCAACTATTATTCAAGGTCAACGAACAGGTGTATTATCTACTGTACGTAACGATAAGCCACATGGCGCCTTTATGATGTTTTTCCACGAAGATTTTGTACTATATGTTGCAACAGATCGAAATTCAAAAAAGATAACAGATATCGAAAAGAATCCAAATGTACATGTACTACTTGGGCGAGAAGGAAAGAAATTAGATGAAGCTTACATTGAAGTTGAAGGTATAGCTTCCATCGAAGAAGATCAAACGCTAAAAAATAAATTTTGGACTAATAGCTTAAAACGCTGGTTACTTGGTGCGGAAGATCCTAATTATGTACTAATTAAAATCAATCCCGACACAATTTATTACATCGATAGTGCCGGTACGACCAATCCCGAGTTTTTACGACTTTAAAGTGAAACTTTAATCAGTGTTCTCCTACTAATTATTAGTCCACATCAATCGGGCTTTTACGAGCACTCCGACTCCCATAAATAGCGGAACAAAGTGAAAACAAGCCTTTTAAGTGGGCTTGTTTTGTCGAAAAGTTCTTTTGAAAAAAACAATAAAATAGGTGGAACTTTCTAAAGATTCTGTTATATAATAGCAGTAACTTAAATAAACTGTATTAAAACAGATGAGGGGAGAAATAAAATTGATGAAAAGAGAAGAGCGAAAAAACATGATTGAGTTTATTGAAAAGAAAAAAGGGATTGAACGTGACGAATTATTATTTATGACAGACGATGAAGTAGAACATATTTATAATGTAACGTACTTTTTATATGAAGAAATCGCAGAGTAGCATAATAAACCCCCACCTTATTAAAAATATAAGGTGGGGGTTTATTTCATTATTTATACATGAGAATGATTTTCATGTATAATAATGTAAGATTGGAGGAATTTCACTATGAGTTCATGGCTATTATTCGCACTATTATCAGCAATTGCTGCCGCCCTCGTATCTATTTTTGGAAAGATTGGCTTAGACGGAATCGATGCCAACGTTGCAACAACTATTCGCTCTATTATTATGGCATTATTTATGGTAGGAGTTATTATTATTCAAGGTAAATTTCAAAATATCGGTGATGTCCTCCTAAATAAAAAAGCACTGCTATTTATCACATTAAGTGGAATCGCTGGTGCTTCGTCATGGCTATTTTATTTTCTTGCACTAAAAACAGGAAAGGTCTCACAAGTAGCACCTATCGATAAATTAAGTGTAGTATTTTCCATTATTCTCGCGATGATTATATTGGGTGAAAAGTTAAACTTTATGACTGGTATTGGTGTAGTCTTTATTACAGCTGGTGTATTATTTATCGCTTTCAGCTAAAAAACCGCTATTATTAGCGGTTTTTTCTTTTCCTTATGTAAATCCACACAATCAATGTTACAATTGCCGAAATAAATAAAATCCATATTCCATAATGATGTAAACTATACTCAACAAAGCGCCACTTCTCTCCTAGTTTCCAACCTAGGCCAATAAAAACACTTATCCAAATTAGCGCACCACCGTAAGCATACAGACAAAAACGCCACCATGTTAAATTCGAAACCCCAGCAAAATATGCTGTTAAGTGACGTACTCCTGGTATAAAGTAGCCAATAATTAAAAGAAACGGGCCGTATTTTTCAAATAAAATATGTGTTTTTTCAATATGATGTTCTTTAATTCTAATTTTCGGACCATATTTTTTTAAAACAGGGAGTCCAAGTTTTAAACCTAATATATAACTTAACGTAATGCCAATCATCGCACCTGCCATTCCACTTAAAAAAGCAGCTGCTCCTGACATAACTCCTTTTGAAATATTATAACCAATAAAAGTCAATAAAAACTCATCTGGTATCGGTAATCCGACTATCCCACCAGCTAAAGCTATAATAATTCCAAAATACCCATAATGTGAGATTAACTCGCCAATATGTTGTTCCATTCGGAAGACACATCCTATGCACGATCGTTATTCCATATTGTGCCCGTTCTATCTTTAAGACAAACATGGTATACATATTCAATATACATTGTTTTTATATTGAACTCTACTTCTATTCATTCCTTTAACAGAGATAAAGTGAAACTTTAATCAGTGGGGGTTTTGTCCATCCCCACTGATTATTAGCCCACACCAATCGGGCTTTTACGGGTAGCCCGACTCCCACCTAACTTCCTGGCATTCGCCAAATTTTGAGGTGGGAGTCTTACTGCCCGCAAATAGCGGGATTAAAAAATAAAAATTCATAGGCTTGTTTTTTTGTTACAATAAAGGAAAGTTACTTTTCGCAACGGTTTAACTCTCAGGAAAAATGATATATCTAGCAAAAACATAGTTTGGTCTATATAATGCAACTTCTACCTATTAGAGTAACAGGTACCCTTTTACATACAACATCATTTTTCTAAATTATACAGGGGGAACGAATATGACCATTGAAAAACAATTTATCCAAAAGGTTTACTATAAAACATTTTTAACAGAAGATACTTCCATTCCGGTAACGGAAGTACTCGGTGAAGCATATATAAATGAATCAAAAAATGAATTCTCCAATATATCTAATATTCGCTTCGCACAAGGTGAAGTTTACTTTCAAAACAAAGACTTTGAAGCAGCTATATTTAAATGGGAGAAAGTAAATAATGAACTTGCTCTCTGGGCCATGAAGAATATTGCAGATGCTTACTTCGAATTAGGTTTCTTGCCAAAAGCAGAGGAAATTTATAAATCTATTCAATCAGAAGATACGACTCTTACTATGGAAGTTTCCCTACAACTTCTTTCTCTTTACATCGATCAAAACCGCTTAGGTCTTGCTTTTAAAACAATTAGTGAAGCTGTTTCATTCCAACCAGACTATCCGAATATTACTGCAATCGCTCGATCCTTTTATGAAAAACAAGAAGATTGGAATAATGCTATTGAACTAGCGGTTCAAGAAGGGATTCGAACAAAATCATTACATTGGTTCGATACGTTAATAAATTATGTGAACAGAGGCTTTACTAATAAAATTAAACCTGAGTATTTCTATGAATCTTTAAAAGCCTTATATACAATTGATCAAGTTCAATTTAAAGAGCTTGTTATTTCACTTTGGAACAGCTATGAAAATGAATCATTACATCTACCTTGGATTCAAACAATAAATCACTTATTCTTACATATTGAAGTAGATGCTAATGACGATTGGAATGAAATTTCTGCCCGCTATCAAGAGACGTATTTTGAATTAATTACTGGGCAACATTTCATGCATGAATTACAAGGACTTGTTCCAGATTTATTAACGAATTGGTTTAGTTTAACGAAAGCGGAAGATTCTTTACTTGTCTCTGCAGCAGTATTAGCATGGAACGAGGTTTCACCTACAACTCTAGAATCATTACTCGTAAAAAGCGCAGGTGCCTTACTTTCAAATTCATCAGCTTATGCAAATGTTAATATGGCAGATGTATCAGCATTATTTGAAACGATTGCTGTATGGGCTGAGAAGAATGATGTAGATTTAGGTCATCAATTCACACTACTCGTTCGTGAGCTATACGATTTAACTGTTACACAACTTCTAGTAGCAGGAACTAGTGATTATGATAAATCAGCCTTTATCAACTCTATACTAGGAGAAAATATATTAACTGAAACTCTAACAACTTCTATTACATTTAAAGATAATAGTCAAACTGAAATAACTGAGTTTACAGAGTTAGATATACGAAATATACCAAACTTTGATGAACTTCATAACATACTAGCTGTACCTTCTCAGTCAGAACTAGAGAAAAAATGTATTGAAATTAAATTACCGAGTAGATTTTTAAGAAAAAATAAGTTTTCATTCCTTGTCACACCTACTGTGCATGGACAACTTAACAAAAACAGCTCTCATTTCGAATACTTACAGGCAGCAGATAGTCTTATCTATGTACTAAATTCAGCTTCGCCATTACATGATGAAGAGCTTGATACATTATTATATATTCGTGAGCAAGTACCAAATTTACAAATTCAATTCGTCTTACAAACAATTGATACAAATACTAGTGAAAACATCACGAACAATATTAAAAAGAAAATACTTGTACATTTCCCAAATGCACACTTTTTCCCTTACTCTCCTTCACAAGAGAGTAGTGAGCAACTAGGCAACGTAACAGACTCTATTATCTCTAACCTTGCTCAGCGCAACATGGAAAAAGAACGTATTGAAAAATTGTTATGGTTTATCCAAAAGACGATTGCCTACCTTTTAAATGAACGTGTGGAGTTAGAAAATACATTAGTAAAATCAGTCCGTTGGAACAAACATATTTTAGTTAAACTTGATGGTTTTATTAATAATCTTACAGCCATTCAAAAAGATAAAGTTCGTTCTATTACAGAATCTTATCTCTTAACGAAAGAAGAAATTACACAGGATATACATTCTCAAATTCCTGAATTGTTACAGAGTTGCTCAGATCTCGTTCAAGAGGATAGTGATTTCAAATTAGTCCATGAAGAACTAAATGTAGCAATGAATGAAAGAATTCAAAAACATGTACAGCAAGTGCTTCTTCCTAAATTTACTCAATCCATTCAAGAATGGATTGAAACTGCACATAATGAATTCATTCAAGCGCAAGCTTATTTAGATGAAATGGGCGATACCTTTAATAAACTCTATGAAGAAGAGCGTATTAAACTTCCTTGTGATTTCAAATTACTAGATGACTGGAATAGAGATGTTGTAAGAATGACAAATAGAATTACAGTGGCTAACATCAATATTTTATTACGCTTTACACCAACACAATTTTTCTTGAAAAGTGCAGGGAAATTATTCGGTAATATGCAAAAGAATCAATCTATGCTATCAAATAAATATAAACAATATATTGAAACAGAAGATTATACAGAAGTTGCTCATGCAATTTCGAAGCAATTCTTCCTTCAATTTGAAGTATTTGAAGGTGCGCTAGAACGTGATATCATGATGTTCTTTAAAGACCCTCTTAGCATATTGAAGCAAAATGTAGAAGCGGCCCAACTTGAAATACAAGAAGACGAGCAAACATTAACAAAGCTAAGAACAAATCCAGAAACTTATCATGATCCTTTAACACTGTTTAAATTGCAATTGTTGCAACGAAAGTTCATGTTAAATATTGACCGCAACAATGAAAACATTGCTTCACAAGAAGTAATAAAGTGAAACACCAACTGTTTAAATAAGAAAAACCAAGCAACTTAATTTGCTTGGTTTTTCTTATCTCTAATTTACAATTTTCACATGTTCAAATGGATAATACACTGCCGTTAGTTTTCCTAATACTTCTGTTCTGTCAATGAGGCCTAAGCCATTCCTACTATCCCTGCTTACTAAACGATTATCTCCCATCACAAAAATTTTATTTTTAGGAATTGTAATCGGTCCAAAGTCTTCAGTTAAATTGATAAGTAATTTTTCTGCCTGTTTTTTATTATTATTTAAATACTCTTCATTTTTCACTTGATGATTAACATATAATTGATCATTTTTCATCTCAATTACATCTCCTGGTAATCCAATAATTCTCTTCACATAGAAGTTATCCGTCTTCACGACAATAATGTCCGATCTCTCATAACTTTCAAATCGTTTTGCAAGTTTATTAATGATTACTTTATCTCCATCTTGTAACGTCGGCCTCATGGATGCCCCTTTTACAGTTGTAGGAAAAAACACGAAAATTTTCGCAAAAAAAACTATTAAACATGCAATCGCAAATACTTCAAAGAACTCACGCAACCGGCTTTTCTTTTGCATTATCCCACCATCTCATTTTCTTTTTACATTTATTATAAATACTTCCCAGATAGTTTTTCTATAAAATTCCGAATATAGAAACAAGAAAATAAAAAATATTACAAATGCACAAAAAATAATATCCGTATATACATTATTTTGATATACTATATTTGTCTTTATTTATACAAATATTCATATTCACTAGGAGGATTTCTTTTTTATGAAAGTTATGTTAAAAAATGATAATACAGGTCAAATTAAACAAGCAAAAATCGGTTTTAGTTGGACTGTATTTTTCTTTGGTTTTTTCCCTGCTATATTCCGCGGAGATTGGAAATGGTTTTTAATTATCTTACTCGCTAGCATGTTTACATTCGGATTCTCTAACCTAGTATTCTGCTTTATTTACAACAAACTCTACATCAATGATTTATTAGCTCAAGGTTATAAAGCAGCTGATGACTATAGCCTCTCTGCTCTGCAACAAAAAAATATCGTAGCATAGAAATGAAAAAAGATACTCTCAAAATAGTCCATCAACTATTTTTGAGAGTATCTTTTTTATAATCCCACATATACAATACACATCTGCGCAGCGACATATGTAAACCAAATCCAAAGTGGTTCATACTTCAATTTGCGCCCTCCGATATCTGTAACACCGATAATAAAGTCAGAAATCACAAACAATAAACCACCAAGTGCTGGCACCCACCATATTCCTGTATTCTCGTAATATAAGGCGAATGCAAAACATGCCATTCCTCCAACCCACAAACCGTAAATTAGAGCCCCTATTGTAAAGAGTTTGTCTTGCTTTTCATTTCTAATAAAGAAAAACCATCCTATAATTAGAAAGAGTCCGTATACAAGTAGGCCGATCCAAAAACCACTCCATGAAATACCTGTTTGCAAAAATGCTTTCACATAGAAACAATGGGCAAGAGCGAAAGTAACCATTCCTCCAATTAATCGATGGCCAATCGGAATCAATCCTGCCATAAATAAATCACCTACAGTGGATAAAGTCATACCGAGTGCAACCCACGTACTGTATTCTACCGATGGATCTTGTAACCATATCCAAATTGCACTACCTGTTAAAGAAAAACTAAGAATTAGACGCACTGCTAAAGGTAACGGCATATTTTCTCTTGTTCTTTTTGTCTGTCCTATTGCATAAATTGCTCCTGTTAAAAAAATAATTATTTGCCCGATTAACACAATGTAAAGTACATTCATAACATTTTCTCCTCAATAAATGCTTTATTTGTATCTTTTTTCGTTATATATAGTCAGTTCTCCTTTTTCTACGTAAAAAAAGAAGAACAGTACTGTTCTTCCATTTTAATAGATTTTCTGTTCTCTATGCTACCTGTTTTTCTTGCTCAATTTTCTGTTTAGCCGGGGTACGATTTACCACAATAATTCCCGCTGCGACACATGCTAAACCAAATAGTACAAATGAATGAATGGCTTCTCCTAAAATCATACTTGATAATAACACGCCGAACACTGGTATGAAGAACATATACATCGATACTTTGCCTACTTTGTTATACTTCATAATTGTATTCCATATACAGAAACCCGCTGCCGATAAGAAAGATAAATATATAAGCATAAGTATTGCATGTAGGTTAAATGTAAATGGCATCACTCCAACTTGAAATGCCCCTATACATAGTAACCCAATTGACCCAAAAATCATTTGGTATGCTGTCATATACCCAATATCTAACGTTTTACTACCTTCTTTCGCTAATATATTTCCATATGAATACATCATTGCTGCGCCAAGAAGTAATAAACTACCGATTCCAAAATGGAATGACAAACTTCCATCACTCGGTACATTCACTAAAATCACACCACAAAAACCGATAGATACTCCAATTACTTTTCTCATATTTAGAGCATCATCTTTATATAAAAAATGTGCGATTAAAATTTGAAAGAAGGATGATGTTCCTGAAATAATCGCCCCTTCAATTCCTGAGCTATAACTCATTCCAATATAAAAACATATATACTGAAGAAATGTTTGGAACAAGCCGATTTGTACTAACTGCTTCCCTGTTCCTTTTTTGAAATGCATATCTTTTCCTAACGCTTTAAAAAAGAATAAGAGCATTACACCTGATAAGAAAAATCGATAACCAGCAAATAATATTTGCTCTCCGACTTCATGTGGCTGAATTCCAAGTTCAGCATAACTTAATTTAATAAAGGGAAATGCGCTTCCCCATAAAAATGTTGCCACTATTGCAGCAATAAATACGCCAATCGGATGGGTAAAAAATTTCTCTGTCTTCAACTTGCTGTCTTCCTTTCCGATCTTTTTATGAACAATATCCATATATACCAAAGGAGGTGCAAAAACACAAGTTTTCAGTCTATAATAGAAACAAAAACATATCATCTAATAAAAACATATGCTATACTATAGAATAATTACAATATAATAACTATTAAAATCAGATTCAACAGAAATGCTGCTATCCATTATGGATGGCAGCTTTCGTCGTTTTATAGGGGTTTCGATTTTGATTCTTTTTCTCAATAAGAATTCGGAAGGAGCGAGTATTAATGAACTCAGAAGTAAAAACATTACAAGCAACAAAAGATATTTCTCATCCCTCTTTATGGGACACATTAAAGAAACATTATGAACTTATATTTGCAATCGCATCTGGTATTTTCATTTTAGCTGGTTGGTTATTCACAAAAAATGAGGCAATAAATGCAGGTATTACTTTCTATATCCTTGCTTATATAATTGGGGGATTTGCAAAAGCGAAAGAAGGTATCGAAGACACAATTGAAGAGAAAGAGCTAAATGTTGAAATGCTCATGCTCTTTGCAGCTATCGGTGCTGCAATTATTGGCTACTGGGCAGAAGGTGCGATTTTAATCTTCATCTTTGCATTAAGTGGAGCAATGGAATCTTATACACTAAGCAAAAGCCAAAAAGAAATTTCAGCCCTTCTTGACTTACAACCCGAAGAAGCATTGCGTATTTCTAATGGCATAGAAGAACGCATTCCAGTCGGACAATTACAAATTAACGATATTATCTTAATTAAGCCAGGTGAGCGTGTTCCTGCTGATGGCACAATTCATAATGGTGAAACAAATATTGATGAAGCAGCTATTACAGGGGAACCTATTCCAAATGAGAAAAAGTTTGGTGATGAAGTTTTTGCCGGCACCGTAAATTTACGTGGTGCTATTGAAGTTAAAATTACAAAGCCGAGCGATCAAACATTATTCCAAAAGATTATTCGTCTCGTTCAAAGTGCACAAAGTGAAAAATCACCATCACAACTATTTATCGAAAAGTTTGAAGGAACATATGTAAAAGGTGTATTAATCGTTGTCACACTTATGATGTTCATTCCTCATTTCTTACTTGACTGGAGTTGGAATGAAACATTTTATCGCGCTATGATCTTGCTTGTAGTCGCTTCTCCTTGCGCACTAGTTGCTGCCATTACACCAGCGACTTTATCAGCAATTTCTAACGGAGCAAGAAACGGGATTCTCTTTAAAGGTGGTATTCATTTAGAACGTCTAGCTTCAGTTAAAGCGATTGCCTTTGATAAAACTGGAACATTAACACAGGGAAAACCTACTGTAACAGATGTATACGTTCGAGAAGGCATAGCAGAAAGTGAAGTACTTTCTATTACAGCAACGATTGAAAGTCACTCTACACATCCTTTAGCAGAAGCAATTGTTAAATATGCAAGACACGCTTATGATATTACGCTAAAAAAACCAGAAAATGTTGAAGATGTAACTGGTTTTGGACTAAAAGGAGTATTAGAAAACAAAGCTTATAAAATCGGGAAAGCTGATTTTATCGGTGAAGAAACAAAAACATTCCATAATGGCATTTCTGCCTCACTTGAAAAAGAGGGGAAAACTGTCGTTTATATTAGTGATGAAGATGGTATTCTTGGGCTTATTGCTTTAAAAGATACCCTTCGCGAAGAAACAATAGCTGCTATTCGCGATTTACAAAGTATTGGTGTAGAAGCAATCATGATTACTGGTGATAATGAAGAAACTGCAAAAGCAATTGCTGCTGAAAGTAATATAAAAGAATATTACGCATCATGTCTACCAGAAACGAAAGTTGAAACGATAAAACAATTAAAAGAAAAATACGGCACAGTCGCAATGGTTGGAGATGGTATAAACGATGCACCCGCACTCGCTACCGCTAGTATAGGTGTTGCGATGGGGGAAGGAACAGACGTAGCTTTAGAAACTGCAGACGTTGTTCTTATGAAAAACGAATTATCTCGTCTTTCTCAAGCAATTCGTCTATCAAAGCGAATGAATCGCATTGTTAAGCAAAACGTTGTCTTCTCTTTAGCTGTCATTGCAATGCTAATTTGTTCAAACTTTCTACAGTTTTTAGCTCTTCCATTCGGTGTGATTGGGCATGAAGGAAGTACCATTCTTGTAATTTTGAATGGCTTACGATTATTAAAAGGAAACAAATAACGGGTCCCTGATAAGGGACCCATTTTTTTAATGGTAGCTATTATGACCGTTCGCACTGCTGCTTGTTTTATGCTTTGGATGCGAACTGCTCTTTTTCTTAGTGTTATTTTTATTATTGTGGTTCTTTTTATTATTGCTCATGAAATATCCCCCCTGTTCCCTTTTATTATGGAACAGAAGTTTATTTTTCATTACGGGAATTATTGTCACTCGTTCTATAGTGATGAAGTAAACCGTTAATTTCTCCACCAAGTAAAATTACCCACGCGGTCAAATAAAACCATAACATTAAAATAATGATACCACCAAGACCACCATATGTATTAGCGTAATTTGCAAATTTATCTACATAATAGGCAAATGAGTACGATACCACAATCCATCCTACAGTAGCAAATACTGCTCCTGAAATAACTTCTCTTCTTTTTAATTTCCGATCAGGTGCAAACGTATATAAGAAACTAAATAAAGCGAACAAAACAAAGAAACTCGCTACTAAACGCATAATACTCCAAACGTAAGAAAAACTATCCGATAAACCAATTGCTTTAAACACAGCTGCCCCAATTACTTGCCCAAACACCGGGACAATCAGCGCAAACACAATCATAAAAATTATCGCTAGTGTAAACACAATTGATAAAGCTCTTGTTTTAATAAAGGAACGGGTTTCTGCTACATCATAAGCACGGTTAAAAGCATTCATAACCGCATTCACTCCATTTGAAGCAAACCATAGCATCGATAGTAAACCAAATGATAGTAAACCACCGTTTTGCTCATTTACAACTTTATCTACGTTTACTTCAATTAAGTTCATCGCATCTTCCGGTACGTACGGTTCTAATAGGTTGAGCACACTTTCTGTTTGAAGGTCAATAAATCCAAGAAGCGTAATTAAGAAAACAAGCCCAGGAAAAATCGCAAGCAAGAAGAAATAAGCGAGCTGTGCTGCTAAGCCCGCTACGTCATCGCGCATCGTTCGATCATATAAGTCTTTCCCAAACGAAAAAGTGCGATTTCTTTTTGCTTTTTCTAAAAATTTTCTCATATATTTTTAAACGCTTTTCTTCTCTTCTTTATCTTGCTTTAGCTCAATATATGCTTCAGTTTTTTTTTCCTCTGCATTTGAGTCCTTCATAAATAATTCACGTGCCTCTTTCATACCGCCATCTTCAGCTACCACTGGCTCTTCTTCAGCTTTAAGCTCATCTACCTTTGGAGACACAGCTTGAATTTCAATCGTTTCTGGCTTTTCTTCTCGCTCAACTTTTTTCTTACTAAAAATTTCTTTCGTTTCTTTTAACGTTTCTACAACAGACGGCGTCAATTTTTTAATTTCTGCTACTTTCGCTTTTACTACATTGAAATCAGCCAGTTCGCGTCCTTTATCTGTAACAGTTTGCACTTTTTCTTTTATCTTCGCATTTTCACCAATTTCAATCATCTTTGTTTTTGCTTTTTCTGCTGTATTTTTTACTTTTTCGCGATTTTCTTTCTTTAACATGGATACAGCTACACCTGCAGCTACACCAATCGCAATGTTTCGAGCAATATTATTTTTCTTTGCCATATTCCTTCACCCTTTCATTTCTTATGTTAGAAAGTATTTCTTTCTAAGCTTCCTCATATTCCTTGTTCATTTCGAATGAAAGCTAATAGCTTTTCACACCCTTCTGTTACAAGGTCATACACTTCTTGGAAGTTCCCTGTAAAGTAAGGGTCAGGAACGTCTGTCCAGCCACCGCCTGGAACAAAATCGGACAGCCTACCAATATAGCCTCCAGTTTTACCTAAACTTTTTAAATCCGCTATATTCTTGTTGTCCATGGCAATAATATAATCAAACTTTGTTAAGTCTTCTTTTTCTACTTGACGTGCTTTAATTCCTTCAAAAGAGACTTCATTTTCTTTTAAAATTTTTTGTGTTCCTTTATGTGGTGGATGACCAATATGCCAATCTCCAGTTCCGGCAGAATCAATGACAATTTTCTCTTCGAGTCCCTCTTTTACGACAAGTTCTCGAAAAATTGCTTCTGCCATTGGAGAACGACAAATGTTCCCAAGACAAACAAACAATACTTGAACCATATTTTTGTTTCTTCCCTTCTTGGTGCATTTCTTAATATATACTTATAGTATAAACAACCAATTATTAATTATAAAGGAAATCCCTACTAATTTAATAGGATTGAAAAGTTTCATTAACGAAAATGATAAAAAATGTTAAGATATCCTTATGTTATTTTAAAGGGGGACACTTCGGTGGATTTATCCGTAAAATCAGAAGAAAACGTTGAATATATGGTAGAAGCTATTAAAGAAAAATTACGCATGGTTAATGCTGGAGCAATGAGAGCTGCTAGCTTTAACGAAGAAATGTACGAAGACTTACGTGACATTTATGAGCATGTTATGAAGCGCGAAACATTCAGCATTAGTGAAATGCAAGCTATTACAGAGGAATTAGGTACATTAATTAAAAAATAGCAAAGAGCCTCATAAGAGAGGCTCTTTTTAATTTCAACAAATTCATGACAACTTTTCCCTTTTCCTCATCCCATTCTAAAATACTGTACAATGAAAGTAGAACCTCACCTTAGATTATTTCTCCATACATACTACTCTAACAAAATTGCCACACTACCATTGCTAACTGTTTTTACTGGGGGTGCTTACTTATGAGCAATTGGTACAGTAAGACGAAAGATCAAACATTAACCGATTTAGGAACAAATGAACACTACGGTTTAACCGATGAAATCGTAAATGAACGTTTAAAGCAATATGGTCCTAATGAATTAGCTACAAAACAAAAACGTACTTTATGGCAGCGAGTTTTCGCCCAAATTAATGACGTCCTCGTATATGTCCTTATCATAGCTGCCCTTATTTCCGCCTTTGTAGGTGAATGGGCCGATGCAAGTATTATCGCGCTCGTTGTGATTTTAAACGCTGTTATCGGTGTAATCCAAGAATCTAAAGCAGAACAAGCTTTAGAAGCATTAAAAAAGATGGCCACGCCAAAAGCTATCGTAAAACGAGATGGTGAACTAAAAGAGATCCCATCTGAGCACGTCGTTCCAGGTGATATCGTTATGCTTGATGCCGGACGATATATACCATGTGATTTACGGCTTATTGAAACTGCGAACTTAAAAGTTGAAGAATCTGCTCTAACTGGTGAATCTGTCCCTGTCGATAAAGATGCAATCTATCACCCTTCCATGCAAAGTGATGAGCAAGTACCACTAGGCGATCAAAAAAACATGGCCTTTATGTCAACGCTAGTAACATACGGGCGCGGCGTCGGTGTTGCTGTTGAAACTGGAATGAAATCACAAATTGGGAAAATCGCAACTCTTTTGCATGAAGCTGAAGATGATATGACACCACTTCAAAAAAGCTTAGCGCAAGTAGGAAAATATTTAGGCTTTGTCGCTGTAGCTATTTGTGTCATTATGTTTCTCATCGGTTTTTTACAAGGACGAGATACTTTAGAAATGTTTATGACTGCTATTAGTTTAGCTGTTGCAGCCATTCCAGAAGGCTTACCAGCTATCGTTTCTATCGTTCTTGCCATCGGCGTTCAACGTATGATTAAACAAAACGTTATCATTCGTAAACTACCAGCTGTTGAAGCTCTTGGTTCCGTTACAATTATTTGCTCAGATAAGACAGGAACATTAACTCAAAATAAAATGACCGTTACTCATTTTTATAGCGATCAAACATACAATCAGCTAGAAAATTTGAACGTAAATAACGATGTACACCGTCTATTATTAGAAAATATGGTTTTATGCAACGATGCCTCTTATAGTAACGAATCACAAACAGGGGATCCTACAGAAATTGCCCTTCTTGTTGCCGGAAGCTCTTTTAACATTCAAAAAGATAATTTAGAAAATAAACATGAACGTGTTAACGAACTGCCTTTCGATTCTGATCGTAAAATGATGTCAACAGTACATACATACGATGAAAGCTACTATAGCATGACTAAAGGTGCCATTGATAAACTCTTACCTCACTGTACCCATATCTTTATAAATAACAAAGTTGAGGTCCTAACAGATTCTCATAAAACACAAATATTAGAAGCTGCACAAGCGATGTCACAAGAAGCTTTAAGAGTACTTTCATTCGCATTTAAACAATATGAGACGGACCATGTGGATATAGATCATCTCGAAGAAAACCTTATATTTATCGGTCTTGTCGGTATGATTGATCCTCCACGCACAGAAGTAAGAGATTCTATTACAGAATGTAAAAAAGCTGGTATTCGCACTGTCATGATTACTGGTGATCATAAAGATACCGCTTTTGCAATCGCCAAAGAACTTGGTATTACTGAAGAAAAATCTGAAATTATGATTGGAACTGAATTAGATAACATTTCAGATACAGAACTAGCAAGTAAAATTAATCATTTAAATGTCTTTGCTAGAGTCTCTCCAGAACATAAAGTGAAGATTGTAAAAGCATTACGCGCTAAAGGAAATATCGTTTCCATGACTGGTGATGGTGTAAATGATGCTCCATCTTTAAAGCAAGCAGATGTCGGGGTAGCAATGGGAATCACAGGAACAGATGTCGCAAAAGGCGCAGCTGATGTAGTTTTAACAGATGATAACTTCTCATCTATCGTGAAAGCTGTTGAAGAAGGTAGAAATATTTACCGTAATATTAAAAAGTCTATTCTCTTCCTACTTTCTTGTAACTTTGGAGAAATTATCACTTTATTTTTAGCTATTTTACTCGGCTGGGCAACACCACTACGCCCTATTCACATTCTGTGGGTAAATTTAATTACAGATACACTACCTGCATTATCACTCGGTGTTGATCCCGAAGATCCTGATGTAATGAAGGAAAAACCACGTCATGCAAAAGAAAGCTTATTTAGCGGTAGCGTTCCTTTTCTTATTTTCAATGGCGTTGTAATTGGACTTCTCACATTAACAGCCTTTATCGTTGGGGCAAAGCTCTATGCAGGAGATACTAATTTATTTCCTCTCTTCCCAGATCAAATTGATGAAGACGCTCTATTACATGCTCAAACGATGGCATTTGTCGTCCTTAGTTTTTCTCAACTCGTTCATTCATTCAACTTACGTTCAAGAACGAAATCAATTTTTTCAATCGGGATATTTACAAATAAATATTTAGTTTTCTCACTTCTTATCGGTGTTCTTATGCAAGTTTGTATTATCTCCATCCCTCCTCTTGCAAATATATTTGGTGTACACGCATTAACGATAAAAGATTGGGGATTTGTTCTCTTATTAAGTATCATTCCGCTTGTTGTGAATGAAATCATTAAATTATTTAAGAGAAAATAAAGTTAAACTTTAATCAGCAGGGGGATTTTGTTCCTTCCTCCACTGATTAAAAGCCCGATTCCCGCCTAACTTCTTTGCTTTACAGCCACATCTTGAGATGGGATTCTTACTGCCTTCAAATAACGAAACAAAAAAGGCAATGAGAAATATTCCTCATTGCCTTTTCATTTATCCTTGTAATTCTTTTTTGATGTTCTCCGTTAATGCAGCCATACGCTTACGGCTTTCTTCACGTTCACGTTTATTTTGTTCTTCAATTTGTTGTGTTTCTTGCATACCTCTTGAAATAATATTCCAAGTCTCCTCAAGTGTTTCCATCTTAATACTAGAAGAACCTGATAATCTCGCTACTTCCACACTTTGAGTCGCGATATTTTGTGCATTCTTCTTAAGTAATTCGTTTGTACGGCGATCAAGTTCAGCCATAGAGTCTGCAACAAGCTTTTGACGCTTCGCATTTACCGCTTGAATGATACCATTTTTAAAGATAGGAATCGTTGTAATAAATGCTGTATTGATCTTACCAATTAATTTATTGTTACCACGTTGAATCATACGAATTTGTGGCGCTGTTAATAGCGCAACCATACGTGCCTTTTCTAAATCATCAATACGCTGCTCTAAAATTTCAACAGAGTTTTTAAGCGATTCTAATTCAATACCTGCTAATTGATCATTATTGCGTACGCGCTCCTCATACATCGGAACTAACTCTGTATTTAAACGATCTAATAACATTTCTCCCGCTACTACATATTTCTCTAAATCTAAATAATATTTTAAGTTTTGCTCATATAAACCATCTAACGTACCAATTGATTTTTTCATTTCATCTTGATACTTCGTAATCTCCACATAAACTTTATCGATTTCGCGACCCATCGTTTGATACTTACTAAAGATTTGTTCAATCATTTTATCCGCTTTTTTGAACATGCGTGAGAAGAAACCACTTTTCTCTTCCGCAAAGTCTTTACTATCAAATCGATCCATAATTTTACCAAGCTGTTTTAATAATTCACCAGAGTCTTCTATTTTCGATAAAGACATTGTATGTAAAATTTGATCCGCGAAACGTGAAATTTCCATAGAAGGCTCTTTTCCAAGCTCGATTAATTCTAATTGGTCTTTAATATCTACTGCGTTATAAATACGTTGTACTTCCGCATCTTGTCTAAGTTGCAAGCGAACATCTTGTGCCGTTTGCTCATTCAATTCTGTTTTCGAATCTAGTACGACTGGGTTATTCATATGACATTCTCCCTTTCCTTATAAAAACGGACGAAATAGTCCTTTTATTGTTTGTGATAAATTTTTATAGGCTGATGAACCATGAAACTCAAGATCGAAATTAACTTCTTCAAGCCAATGTGAATCAAATGCTCCTGCTTCAATATACGGTTCAATATCGTTTCTCCCCGTTGGATTAAAGTGGAATACATCTACTCCAATTTGATTTAAAAATAGTAATAAAACAGCATCCGAACGACTTAATTCTCCGCTCTTCTCATTATTAAATATAACAATTTTCGGCACTTCTTGCGAATAATCAAATTTCTCAAGCTGCTCTAAAATGTTCGGTGGTATTTGAGAGAGTTGCGCGAAAACATACAGTGCTACATCTTGTTTCGTCTCTTTCGCGATTGGTTTACATATTTCACTTTCGCACGTATGGATGATTGCCTCTGCAATACCATGTTGTAAACCTTCAGGTAAACGTTTATGTGGCCACCAGTGGCTGTTCATAATTAAATCAGGATGCAACTTCCCTGCGCGATCTAATGCATCTCGATAATGATATTGGAAATTTGCTTTTTGTTCTTTCGTAAACGGAAATGTATTAATTAATAAACTATTATCAAATGATGTAACAGCCTTTAATCGTTGAAAATATTCTTTATCATTCTTTGAAACGCCTGATATTTTTGCAAATAAAGAAGGAATATAAATATGCTTATTTTCAACAAAGAATGTTGGGCGTACAAATGCCTTTTCTTTCGTAATTAAAAAGAGTTCATCGTACGTCGTTTTGAGAGTACGCGCTACTGGTGTATACGAGCGGAATTGCCACGGTTTGTATAATAATGAATTATCGTGATGAAGTACTTGCTCAATTTCCTTTGAAGCTTGATAAGCTACTGTCGCGACGCGTTCACGACGTCGATCAGGAAATGGCTCCAGTGAAATACGGCTCGGATGAGATACGACAAAGGTCCTTCCTTCCTCATCTACACTTTCAAATCCATCTTTTCCTTCTGGGTGATAATAAAGTACATCGCAACCGATCATAATAAGAAAGTATAAGAAATATATACGACTCTCCGTTGCATCACCATACCAAACAATACGCGGCATTTGTTTCTTATAATTAATCGTAGAGAACCACTTCGCTACGTAATTTTCGCTTAATTTAATAATATCGATTAAGAAACGACGGAACCCTTCTGTTTTTAATGATTGATTATGCTGTTTTTCATACAATTTCAATACAGAAATAAATGTCGTATGTATATAATGCTGCAAATCAGGATTGTCTACTTGCGGTAATAGTTGTTTTCCAGACAAATGGGCTACAAGCCTATTTACTGTAAGTCCATTTGGCGCTTCTTGATGTAATGCAAAAACTTCTTGAATATGGCGCAGTTTTTCGGGATCAATCACCTTATTTAAATTTTGTTCATGCAAAACCTCGATCCCTTTCGCCTCACTATAATCAAATAGCTCATTGAAATATTCATCTACATCATTTGGAACACCAAGAATACGACTTGCTAAATAACTAAATTTCATCTCATTCTCTGTCAGTTCATATTGTGGGCGTTTTTCTAAAAGCGTTTCAAATTGTTTTAAATCTGATTCATCTTTTAATGCACATGGTTGAAGTGTAAAACGTGAAAACACAACAGTTCACCTCCAAAAACATTTACGTTTTTTCTAAAGTCTTTCTTCTATTATAAACTATTTTTAGTTATAAAAAATGGGCGCTCGCATAACGAGCAAACCCATTTCAATTATTTATGTTCATTTTTAGTAGCTGCAACTTCTTCTCTTGCTTGTCCACCATTCTTCATGTAGTGAATTATAAACGTTACTCCAAATGCTACAACTAAAATAATAAAGAACAGTGTATGACTAATCTCAAATCCAATTAGAGACAGTAGCATTTTTGCTGCGATAATTAAGATTAAAATATATGCTGTTGTTTCAAGCTCTGGAATACGCTCTAACAATTTTAAGAATACGCCAGCAATACCGCGCATCATTAAAATACCAAGCATTCCGCCTAATAGCAGAATCCAAACTTCATTCGATACACCAAATGCAGCAAGTACACTATCTACTGAGAACGCGATATCCATTAATTCAACCATCGCAACCGTTCCCCAGAAGACACCGAACATTCTAAAGAGAATACTATTTTGATTCATACCATGAGCTTCTTCTTCTTCACTGCCACCTTTTCTCTTATCAATAAAGTATTTCACTGATAACCAAGCAAGGTAAAGTGCACCAAGAAGTTTTACCCACCATAATTTAATTAAGAACATTCCGATTCCAATTGCAATAAAACGGAATACATAAGCTCCAATAAGTCCATAGAATAATGCTTTTTTACGTTTTTCTTCCGGAAGGTGTTTTACCATTACTGCTAACACAAGTGCGTTATCAGCAGATAACAACCCTTCAAGTACAACAAGTGTACCAATTAATCCCCAAGATACTGGATCTTGCAACACTTTAATCCACATGTCCAAGTCAAAAAACTGAGCATACGTATCAAGGATTCCTTGCAAAATACTCATCTTACCTTTATCCCCTATTCTTTGCTAGATTTATAGAAAGGTCAAAAAAAGGAAACGAATTTCGTTTCCTTTCTATGCATCCAAGCCATAGGCTCTTACAAGCGCACCTAATCCACCTTGGAATCCGCTTCCTACTGCATTAAACTTCCACTGTCCATTATGACGATATAATTCACAAAAGACAACTGCTGTTTCGATGGAGAAATCTTCTCCTAAATCAAAACGAAGAACTTCTTCATTCGTTTCTTCATTTGCTAGACGAACGAATGCATTTGCAACCTGTCCAAAGTTTTGATTACGGCCTTCCGCATCATAAATAGTAACTGTAATAGCAATTTTATGCACATCTGCTGGAACTTTTTTCAGATCCACAACAAGTTGTTCATCATCGCCTTCACCTTCACCTGTACGGTTATCTCCTGTATGTAAAACAGATCCACAAGGAGACTGTAAATTATTATAGAAAATAAAGTCAGTTTCCTTCGTACATTTTCCGTTCGCATCTAATAAAAAGGCAGATGCATCTAAATCGAAATCGGCTCCGCCATCATAAGACTTAATATCCCATCCAAGACCAATTACTGCTTTTGTTAAACCTGGGCTTGTCTTACCTAAATCAATCTTCTGTCCTTTTTGTAACTGAATAACCATGTATATTCACCTCTATATTTTAATCTTTTAAAATATATCCATCGGTAAACATGTGTTTCACCGATGGATATATAAATCTATTACTCTACATCTAAACCAAAGTTATTACATAGAGACGCTAATCCACCTTGGAATCCACTTCCGATTGCATTGAATTTCCATTCACCTGCATGACGGTATAACTCTCCTACTACTACAGCAGTTTCAATAGAGAAATCTTCTCCTAAGTCGTAACGAATTAATTCTGCATTCTTTTCTTCATCTAGAATACGTACGAAAGAGTTAGAAACTTGTCCAAAGTTTTGGCTACGGCCTTCTCCATCATAAATTGTAATAGTGAAGCAAATACGTTCAATATGTGATGGGACATTTTTTAAATCTACTTTAATAGATTCATCATCGCCTTCACCTTCACCAGTTCGATTATCTCCTAAATGCTCTACAGCACCATTCGCACCTTTTGGATTATTATAGAAGACGAAATCCTCTGCTCCTGAAACTTTACCGTTAGCACCTACTAAGAAGATACTAACATCTAAGTCGAAATCGTTTTGTCCGTCATAACGATTTGTATCCCAACCAAGTCCTACAAGAACTTTCGAAAGGCCTGGATTTGTTTTTGTTAAATCTACCTTCTGTCCTTTTTTCAATGAAATAGATGCCATATACTATTCCTCCTCGATTTATCTTATTGGTAACGTGATACAATCTCACTTAAGTTTTTATCTTGTGTTCCTTCTCCAACTGCTGAAAACTTCCATTCGTTTCCGTTTCGATACATTTCCCCTGCAATTAAAGTCGTTTTACCAGCATAATTATCTGACAAGTTATAACGTGCTAATTCTTCACCTGTTTGCGGGTTTTGAATACGAATATATGCATTGCGAATCATCCCAAAATCCTGACGACGATTTACACAGTCATAGATATTTACAACGAATACTAAACGATTAATACGGCTCGGAACTTTATGTAATTCTACGAAAATTGTTTCGTCGTCACCAGCACCTTCACCTGTTAAATTATCTCCTGAATGAATAATACTACCACAAGTAGAAAGTTTGTTGCCGAAGTAAACTAGATCATTTTTGTTTAAAAAACGATCCCCTTCTAACATAACAACAGATGCATCACAATCTACATTTGGTTTACTTCCAAATAAAGAAGACAGAAACCCACCTGATTGCCCAATTGGATCCCAGCCTAAGCCAACCTGCAGTTTTGCTACTCTCGGTTGTCCTTTCGTTAAATCGATCTTTTGTCCTTTTTCTAAAATAATAGGCATGAAGTTTCTTCCTTTCTACAAAGCATTTTCCGAATCGGAAAATATTGTATTCTTCTCTTATATTGTAGCATTATTTATCTAGTGAGAAAAAGGATAAATTCTCAGTTATATGAAAACATTCATATAATTTATTTATGATGATGTAAGAAGTGGTAAATAGAACCAATCATTCCTGCATGATTACGATTTTGCGCGAGTTTAATCTCGCAATTACTATAAATTTCAGGATTCAAATATTTTCGTACCTCTGCCTTTACTTCTTCTAAAAATCGATTGCCTCTATCAGTAATCCCCCCACCAATAATAATTGCTTGTGGATTAAAGATATAAGCCAGATTACTAATTCCAATTGCTAAATGTTTAAAAAATATTTGAACGGCGTGTATAACTTCTTTATCCTTCTGATCATATAATTCAAAAATTATTTCACCATTCCAATTACCGCTACCTTTATACTTCCGCACAAGATAAATTAATCCTGAAATCGAGGCAACTTCTTCAAATGGCTTCCCTTCAATCAACATATTTCCCCATTCACCAGCACTAAATGAATGACCTCTGTACAGTTTCTTATTAATAACAATTGCGCCCCCTATTCCCGTTCCAAGGGTAAGCATAATGAAATTACTTTCATCCCTTCCAACACCTTGCCACTGTTCTCCAAATGAAGCACAATTGACGTCATTTTCAATGGATATAGGAACTTTTAATACTGTTTGTAATCTATCAATAATAGGAATACCGGCATAGCGTGGAATATGATCCACGCCGCCAGTTATGATTCCTTTATGAATATCTACAATTCCAGCTGTACTAATACCAATTCCAGAAACAACATGTTCATTCATTAATTGCTCCGCCAAACTAATAAGCTTTTGAACGATTTGTTCTCCGCCTAAATGAGCCTCTGTTAATATAGTTTTATGATTTAATAATATCCCGAGTTCTGAAACAATCCCATATTTAATCTGTGTACCACCAATATCAAATGCGATATATTTTTTCACACTGCCACTTCCTCTAACATTATGAATTTCATTCTTCTACATTGAAATGATGATGCTTTCCTTTAATAAGAATTTACAAGATTTACAGACCCAGCTTTTACGTAGACACTGTTGTATTCTTTATTATCTGAAACGATTTCATAATATAATCCTTGTGGTGTGTTAATTGTTTTCTTAATAGCTACCATAATGTTCCGGGATGTCGTTCCAGTCTGGCCTTCAGCTAAGTTTTTGAATACTGGGGAACCTGTTCTCAACGTTCCAAGTCGATATTTATTTAAGTCTTTACTTCCATTCATGGAATCAATTCTATGCATAAGTGAGGCAATTTGCTGACCCCAGTTTTCATCACTTGCATACATGACGTTCATTCCTTCTGCCTTATCACCTAAGTTTCCACCATTGTATGTATTTCCATCCGGTGTTAAGTAATGTTTATCTATATATGCAGCACAAAAATCAATGCCTTCTTCCCATGTTTTAAATCCCGTTGCACCATTATATGGATCTGAGTCTACTGCTCTAAAACCAAATAAATTTTTCTTATCTTGTGCAATACGGCTCGTTCCCCAGCCAGATTCTAAAATTGCATGTGACACTAAGTATCCTGCATTCATCTTATACTTCTCTGCTGCACTTACAAAATATTTTCCTAATCCAATAAGTGGACTATTTGCATTAGATTTGCTTAAGAAGTTATCAATTTCATCTCCTGTATAAGTAGATGTTGCACGGAGTGGCATATATTCAAAGTATTGATAACTATCTTGTCCGCCGATTTGCTTCTTATCGAAAGCTTCGTAACGCTCTCCTTCTTTTAAATGTTTCGGAGCATTACCAATTTGATACGTTGCATATTTACCATTTGCAGGGTTGTATACATAATGATATAACTTGCCATTTTTAGTTGCATAATACGATGTTTTCTCACCAGTCATTGCCGGATGTAATGTAACATCATTTATATTCACGTAACCTGTCATACCATCAATTTGGACATGAATACGATCACCAGCAGCTTTCACAAATTTCAAGTCGGCCCCACCTTTTACATATGTGAGCTTCTTCCCTGTCGCAATATCATAAATATTAATAACACCATTTGCACGAACGAAACCTTGCTTCATATTTACAACTTTACCGTCGCTTTTAATATACGCATCTTCTTTCAAATTTTGCATAATTTGCGTTGCTTCTACTTCATTTGGCTTTTGAACCTTTTGTGATGAAGTAACAATTTCATAAGAGGTTGAACCTTGTTTAACCTTTAAAAATTGTAATGAAACGTAACCTTCACCACCATTAAAATGGACTTTTGCCCAACCATTTTCTTTCCCTATAATTGTAACAGTCTCTCCATTCTTTAAATGACCAACAGCTGCCGCACCTGTTGATGGGCCTTTACGAACATTTAATAGGGAAGCATTTACAACAGCTCGTTCTTCTGTTACTTGCTCTGGATTCGTTGGATCAGTTGAATCTTTACCGAGTGTTACAAATTCTAATGATACATATCCTTCTTTTCCTTGGTAGTTAATTTTTGCCCAACCGTTTGCTTTTCCTAACACTGTTACTTTCTCGCCATTTTTTAAGTTTCCTAGAACTGCGCTACTTGTATTTGCCGCACTTCTTACTCGTAAACTTGTCGCATTGATCATTCCTACTTCTTGCGTTCCA
>NZ_JBQAFR010000008.1:0-87129 GCF_051915945.1 Bacillus cereus group sp. MYBK30-2 | reverse complement strand
GAAATTTATATGCTTTATTTACTAACATAGGTTGCACCTCACTTTGTTATAGGATATCTACAGTATACAAAAAAACGTAGGCTTACGCCTACTGACATTCATCTCCCACCTCCCGTTGGGCTAGCGCCCTTCACACCCTTGAGGAAGGAGTATTCCGTCAGAAAACGATAAAAAACATCTTATCATTAGAATTCAAATTTAACAGGTCTTAAAAAAAGTTCTTCTAATGTATCTTTTGCATCTTTACTTTCAAACAAAATCTCATATAAAGCGTTACTAATTGGAAGTTCAACATCATATTGTTTAGATAGTTCTTTCAATGCTTTTACTGTTGAAACTCCTTCTGCCAATTTTTCAAACTTTTGACCTAAGACAAACGCTTCTCCGAATTTTCGATTATGACTATGTAATGAGAACAATGTTGCCTCATAATCTCCTAAATGACTCAATCCATATATCGTTAAATTATTTCCTCCCATAGCTGTAACCAAACGTGAAAGTTCCCTGGTCCCTCTAGCCATTAGTGAACCTTTCAAACTGCTGTAATTCAATCCATCCAACATTCCTGCGGCGATTCCCATAACATTTTTTGTAGCAGCTCCTATTTCATTGCCAATCAAATCTTGTCCGTAGTAAAACCTTATTAAATCACTATTAAACTCTTGTACAATCTTCTTAGTGATACCAATATTCTCAGATCCAATCACCATACAATTCGGAATGTCATTCACAAAATCCTGTACATGCCCAGGTCCTACCCAAACAGCTATATTGGTATTTTTTCCAACGATTTCACCAAATACCCGAGAAAGCCTCTTTCCACTTGTTGCTTCAAGTCCTTTCATACATAAGATGAAGGTTTTTCCTTGTATTTCATTAATTAAGTTTAATTGATTCGCAAATGAACGTAATTCCTGTGCACTAATCGATATAATAATAATCTCCGCAAATGAAATTGCTTTATGTAGAGAATTACTTAGCTCGATATCTTCTGAGAGCTTAAGATAATCATTCTTTCTTGTTTCATTTAATTCAATGTAATTTCTTGAGTTTTCTCTCCCCCACAACATTACATTATGACCAACTTTGGTAGCATACCAAGCTATAAAAGTACCCCAACGTCCACAACCAAGAACTGAAATATTCAATAATCTCACCTTTGTCTTTATAAATTTTTTACTATGTTTTCCTTTACATGAATGGTTTTACTTATATTGTTCAATATTGGATAAACATTAACAAATCTCCTTCATCTTGTGCAACTAACCTGTTCATTAGTTGCACAAGATGAAGGAGATTCCATACAGCTCTAATTAACATAAGATGACATTATCAGTAGTCAACAATGGATAGAATTTTCGTTATGGGGGAATTTTGATTTTCTAGGTTGATGAGTATGTGGCGGTACCACATGCCCATCAACCTAACAAAAATAAACTACCTCAAAATGATAAAACTGAGCAACTCAGGCAAAAACCTTGCTTTGGGGTAATAGGCCCAGATCGTAAAAGGCTATTCCATCACATCTTCAAAGCGTAACTACAATAAGGACAAGCCAGTTTTGGCTTGTCCTTGTTCCATGCCGCCCGGCGAATTCAAACGGCAATCATACAAAGCCGCTATTCGCCCTAGATCTATCACCCCTGCCACAACGCAGGCTTTGTCACCATGAACCATAGCATCGCCATTAAAAGAACAATGTAAATCCAAACAGAACGCCGCAACAATTGAATCAAGGCGTCCTTGTCTTGGCCCGTTTCGCTGAATTTCCGAATGGTCGGCGAAAAGGCGCGGGCCAGGAAAAATAATGAACTCGCCATGAGAATAAGGGTCATCACTATCCAAGGGGTCTTCCAAGTCCAAGGGCCCGCCAGTACAAGCAGAACCCCGGATGCAACCAGCACATGCCCGGCATGCTTGGCCAACCTGACCGTAAATCGGAATACATCCAAATAAGCCTGCTGTGTTCGGGCCTCTGAAGCCCGCAGTTTTTTGATGAGCGGAAGCAATACAAAAAACGGGCCGATGGATAAGATTACACTGAAAATATGTACATACAGAAGCAGTCGATACAACATGTCCATCCTTATATCACATTAACCTTCGATGGGACGGAACTCATGAACCCAAACTCTCATATTTGGCAGCCACGGCATGCCAGGGTGAAGAGACAGGATAGATTGCTTATATTCCTCCACATTCGCATAGCCTTCTTGACGGGCATGCTCATCAGTCAATTCGCCAAGTGACTGCGAATAGACCTTCTCCACAACATACCGGTGACCTTGAAGCTCCATCACTTCCCCGACATCCGCATATCTCCCGTTGCGGCGAGTAGCCATTTTCTGTCCTGCAAGCACTTTTTCAATGTCCTCCTGAATCGTGATGAGACGTTCAATCGTACATGTTTTTGGAGGTAAAGCGTTCGTTTCATTTTGGTTTGTCATCTGGGGCACTCTCCTTTTTTCATTTAAGCATAAGCCTACTTTATCATATAAAAAAATCATTCTATATAGCAAGTTTCTACTTAATAGGGATAACAAACTTTCATACAATGCATAGTTGTCTACGAAAATTCAGTTCATTTTTTCATTTTGGAGAACAAGAGATTTCTTAAGTTGATGGGCATGGGGTACCGCCACACATCCATCAACTTAAGGATTTAGACTATTTTTGAAGTTAAAAGCACGTTACTATTTTCTTATGTTAATGAGAAAGGGTGACGTGCTTTTTATGAATATGCACCAAAAACAAGAGTTATCTTTATTTGCCGAAGAGTTATATCGATATATGTCTCCCGCTATACTTAATCAATTAGCTATAGAAGCAGGCAGAATGAAACGAAAACGCAAGTGCCACGGGCACCATTTCTTATCTTTGTGTGTATGGTTAAATCAACAAATCGCTACTACCTCTCTTACTCAACTTTGTAGTCAATTAGAAACTTCAACAGGAATTTTATTAAGTCCGGAGGGACTTAATCGACGATTTAATTCGGCTTCAGTAGCCTTCTTTCGCACTGTATGTACTACACTTCTACAAGCTAAAATTGGAGGATTATCTAAGATTTCTCATTTTATTTCTTCTTATTTTGAACGGATTCTCGTCCTTGATTCTACAACCTTCCAAGTTCCAGATCGATTCGCAACTACTTATCCTGGTGCCGGAGGATGTAGTCATACAGCTGGTGTGAAAATTCAACTAGAGTATGACTTGTTGAGTGGAACATTTTCTGATGTGGAAATTGAACCAGGAAAACGAAGTGATCAGGCATATAGTGCGACTCGAACAGGCATGGCACAAAAGAATGAACTATATATTCGTGACTTAGGATATTTTCGTCTACAAGACTTTAAGTCTATTCAAGATAAGCAAGGATATTATTTATCACGTCTTAAGTTACCAACTAAAATATATAGAAAAGAATTCGAAACAGTGGTATTTAAAACAAAACCCGCTCATTTGAGACCGGTATATATACAAATTCATTTGGAAGACATCATGAAACAATTACAACCTGGCCAAGTGTATGAATTACATGATGTATATGTAGGGAGTAAAGACAAACTGCCTACTCGCATTGTGGTTTATAGATGTACCGAGGAGCAAAAACAGAAACGTCTACGTGATCGAGCTATTCGCGAAAAGAAAAAAGGAATTACATATACAGAGCGTACAAAACTTTTACAAGATATTACGGTATATATGACAAACATTCCTACGGAATGGGTACCAAAAGAGAAAATTTATGATCTATATTCACTGCGTTGGCAAATTGAGCTGTTATTTAAAATATGGAAATCTTGGTTTCAAATTCATCGTTGTAAATCTATTAAACAAGAACGATTAGAATGTCACCTTTATGGGCAACTCATTAGTATTCTATTATGCTCTTCTACTATGTTTAAAATGCGAGAACTCCTGTTACGTAAGAAACAGAAAGAGCTAAGTGAATATAAAGCGATGTACATAATTAAGGATTATTTTTTACTTTTTTACCAAGCATTACACAAAAACACCCAAGAATTATCAAAGGTTCTCCTTCGTCTGTTTAACCTCCTACAGCACAACGGACGAAAATCTCATCGATATGAGAAAAAGACAGTCTTTGATATTTTGGGTGTTGTTTATGAGTATACCACTTCTACTCATCAGGTAGCATAGTAAAAAAATTGAAACCCGCCAGGGTTTATTTGATATGCCTACTTTTATAAAATCTATAAAAGATAATAAAAAACTATATGGAAAGACCGCATTTTGTATAAAAATATACCTTAAGTTAATGGATGTGGGGTACCGCCACATACCCGCAAAGCAGTGTATCAATTCGATAAATCCATGAAAGAAAAATTTTCAACATATTTCTTATAAGGCTTTTTAGTTAATCTTTTTTCATTCCTTTTACAAGGATATTTACTACTTCTTGGCGACTGAATTCAGGAGGAGGCGTTTGTCCATTACGAAGCATATCTCGTACCTTTGTTCCAGATAAGATGAGGTGGTCTTCTTTTCCATGAGGGCATGTTTTAGTGGATGCCATATTGCCACATTTTTTACAATAAAAACTATGCTCAAAACACATGATAGTAATCCCAAGTTCATCATGTGAAAACTGATTAAAGATTCGCTGTGCATCATAAGTTCCGTAATAGCTTCCTACCCCCGCATGGTCCCGCCCTACAATAAAATGTGTGCAGCCAAAATTTTTGCGGACAATAGCATGAAAAATTGCCTCTTTGGGCCCCGCATATCTCATCGACGCTGGAAATACAGCTAAAAAAACACGATCTTTTGGATAATATGAATGTAATAAAGCCTGATAACTTTCCATTCTTACATCTGCTGGTATGTCATCAGCTTTTGTTTCTCCCACCAGTGGGTTTAAAAATAAACCATCAACTGTTTCTAATGCACATTTTTGAATATATTCATGTGCGCGATGAACAGGATTTCTTGTTTGAAAACCAACAATCGTTTTCCAGCCCCTTATGAGGAATTCCTTTCTCGTTTGTTCAGGAGTTAAGTAAAATGTACCTGCATGCGCTTTTTTCTGGTGCTTAACGAGTGTGACGGGTCCCGATAGATAAACTTCTCCTCTTTCATACAGCTTTTTAACACCGGGATGAGCCACATCAGTTGTTTGATACACTTGTTCTGCTTCTCGTTCTTTATTAGGCATATACATTTCTTTAAGCTCTAATATTCCGTGAACTGTACCTCCATGAATCAGTTTAACAACATCCCCAACTTGAATTGAATTTGCTTGAATCTCACTTACGGGCAATGTGATCGGAATGCTCCAAACAAGACCATTTGACAATCTAGTGTTGAACAGAATGGATTCATAATCCTTTCTTCCCAGAAACCCTGTTAAAGGACTGTAGGCTCCATTTGCAATGAGCTCAAGATCTGATAGTGCAGTGGTATCAATTAAGACCTCTTTTTGCAATATTGAGTAGTCATAATCGAAATTGATCCGTTGGATTAGTTTCCCTCCATGGGGAATGTTCGTTAACAAAGCAATCACTCCTTTTTTCATTTAAGGATGAATTTAAATCAAGCACTACATCACTTTACAATCTGAACCTGATAAATTCCAACAGTTTTTTTGATGCCTCGTCCAATGAAAGGACAGATGTATCCAAGATCAGTTCTGGGTTCATTGGCTCTTCGTATGGCTGAGTTATACCTGTGAAGTTTTGTATTTCACCAGTTCTCGCCTTTTTGTAAAGTCCCTTTGGATCACGCAATTCACATTCCTCGAGTGTGCATTTTACATACACTTCAACAAATTCACCAGCCTCAAAAATGCTTCGTGCTACCTGTCTATCCTCATCAAAGGGTGAAATAATTGCCGCTATAACCACTACCCCCGCATCAACAAATAACTTCCCTACTTCTGCGGCTCTTCGAATATTTTCTTTGCGATCCTCGGTGTCAAATCCGAGATTTCTATTCACTCCGTGGCGCAAGTTGTCGCCATCTAGTAGATATGTCCTTACATCTTCAGTGTATAAAATGTTCTCAAGCAAATTGGCCAAGGTTGACTTTCCGGAGCCTGATAATCCGGTAAGCCAAATCATCATACTCCTGTGCTTATTTAGCGATTGTCTATCCCTTTTTGTAACAGTACTTTGATGCCAGACAATATGATTGTCTTGTCCATGATGTGTCATTTTCACTATCCTTTCAATCTAGATTACTACCTTAAGAATGTAGTGAATATTAATAGATTTTTAAAACTAGTTAAACTAGTAATGTTCCTTCCGACATATCATCATTCGGAAAGGGATAAGAAGGTGGAGAAAGAAATTCTTTAGTTAATCATCTGGTTTTTGATTGGGAGAATGTGTTTATTACGATTCGTATATAAATTAGAGGTGATACCAACATGATTATCGGGGATATTATCGGGAAATAATGGAATGAATATCTTAAACATCCTATAATAATCTGAAATGATCATCTGGTATATTATTTATGCGAATAAGGGAGGGGCTGTTTCGCAAACATTTACTGTTTACCCGTGAAACAGCCCCGTTGCATTATTGAATTAGTAAGTAAATCATTTTTTTCGTGTTTGTTTGTTTCTTCATTTACTATTCGTTTTCTGTTTCAGCTGCTTCTAGACCCTTTTCCTCTTTTCTAGCAGTACGTTTGCTTTCTCTTTCCTCTTTTCTAACAGTACGTTTGCTTTCTCTTTCCTCTTTTCTAGCAGTACGTTTGCTTTCTTTTTCCTCTTTTATAGTAGTACGTTGTTTTTCTTTCTCTTCATTTTTCACAGTTTCTTTGCTCAATTTTACCCCTTCTTTCATTTTTTTATTGCTTTCATTCTTTTTACTTTTTCATTTCTCCCCGATGTTTTCCCCATCTTCTTCATACGATAGTGTATTCATGTAAAAGAAAGATGGACTAGACTGAACCATCACTTTCAAAAAATCACTTTCCAAAAAATTACTTTCCAAATAATGATTATATAGAAACATCGTACCCAAATTCCCCCAGTGGATGATCTTCTGTATGAAAATCTGAGCCGCCTGTCATAAAGAGCTGGTGGTCATTAGCATATTCCTTATAACGTTGACTATCTTCTTTTGCGTGTTTTCGATGCCAAACTTCAATTCCATCAAATGGGAATTTCAGTAGTTCTAACACTAGATGGTCTCTTAGAAAAATTGGATGTGCTAACACAGCAAGACCTCCCGCATCATGAATCAGACCAATACCTTCTTCAGGGGTAAGAGTCATTTTATCAACTGCACAAGGCTTTCCGTCCGCCAAATACATATCAAAAACTTCCTGATAGTCACTGGAATAGCCTGCCGCTATAATCGCTTTTGCGATATGCGGTCTTGAGATAACCTCCCCCTGGCTATATTTGAGAACATCATCCATGGATATGGGCATACCAATGTCTCTAAACTTTTGAATAATACTTAACGCACGAGTTTCTCTTTCGTTTCGTATTTTCTTTAACACTTTAGTCAATTCCTTTGTAGCTTTGATGCCGTAACCTAAAATATCCACTGATTTCCCTTTGTATTTGGTGCTTAATTCAATTCCTGAAATCACTTGTATACCATACTCATTTCCTGCTTTAACCGCTTCCTCTATTCCATCCAATGTGTCATGATCGGTTATGGCAATTGTTTTCAATCCTTTCTGATGGGCTTTTTGCACAATCTCTCTTGGAGAGTACTCTCCATCAGATGCTGTGGTGTGCAAATGTAAATCAAACGAGCCTGCCTTTACAATACCTTGTATATCTATTCCTTTATCTTCTTCCCTACGTAAAAATGAGCTCATTTCTTGTCCAACTCGTTGGCCCGTTCTAAGAAATCATTCATTTCTACTTTTTCCTGCGAAGTCAAGGAATCTAACTTCGCTTCAAACAACTCTACTGCAAATCGGTATAGCTCTATATCCAGCTCATTTCTCTCTGCAATATATGATGTAATTTCTTCAGGAATTTCACTTTTATCCAACCTCGTTTTTGTGATATTTCGGTTTTTATAACTAAACGTTGGCCATTGATACTCTTTTTTCATTAAATATAATGATTCCTCAAACCTTTCTGTTAAGCCCACGAAAGAAAAGTCTCGAAGCAAATGCTCCTTTGCTTTTTCCAAATTCGGCTTACCTCCAGTAATACGCCTTGTTTGAAAGTTTTCTGTTTTCGAATCGAAGGTTTTCATAAATGATTTTAAATCCATGCCGACACTGCGATCATGTTTTCCATGGGTTTCTTTGTTTTGAATAAAGCTATAGTATGAGATAACCCGATCTATCGGTTCTCTTAACATAGTGAAATAGGAATAAGGCCTGCTAAAGTTTTCATGTATCCCATATGGAAAGTGCCCTCCAAGGCATTGATATTTGTCTTTTTCAATGTCTTTTAAGTCCTCAAGTGTTCTGCCAAACCAAGTCTCTCCCTCCTCATATTGCTTTTTTACAAACGTGCGAAGCGTGCTGCCGGCTGTTTTTTGGATATGCAAAAATATGAGTAAATCATTTTTATGTTCTTTCATTATCGTGACTCCTTCGTTAGTTCGTAGTAAAATACTCAGGGATGTTTTCTTTCCATTCTTTATAGACTTCCGCATCTATTGTATTCACATCGTTCAAAAATGATTCCAGGCGAGATAATTTCCTTAAACGATTTAGGAATCTTAGTGGATATGGTTGCTTTTTTGAATACGCATTTACAAGGTCAAGCACTTTTAAATTTCCCTCTTCTGTAACGATGATATGGCGAGTAGCTGCATCCACATTTGTAAATTCTAACATTTTCATTTCTCTGAAAATCTCCATAACTTTCATTACTAAATCAACGGGAAGGTTATCTCTTAATACAAACTCCTGTAGGCTAGAACCTTGGATATATTCCATAATAATATAATTATCTCCTATCTCGTATACCTGAGGAAGGAAGGAATAGCCTTTCCCTTTCATAAAAACCTCAGCTTCTTTTTTGGCAAGTTTCGGATTCCAATAAATTTTCACACATCTATTCGATGAGAGTTTAAAAACAGCACCTTGCATCCCTTTACCAATTAGCGGAAAATCAGTCGGATTTACCACTAATACCCTTTCGCCTTGTTTTGTTTTAGAAACTCGAATTTTGTTAATCTCATTAGCATTCACTAAATATCCTCCTTTTTAATGTTGGAACCAACAATTTTCACCATTGAATCGGTTGTCAAATCATGGGGATTCCTTTCGAAAATGCCTCCTCTCAACTTAGCTATATTTACTAGTTTTTAATAGTTCTAATTCTTGTTTAGAAACTGAATCCAAACTTTCTAGCTTTTCCGTTAGCAGCTCTTTTGCAAACGCATAAAGTTCTATATCCATTGCATTTCTTTTCTTTAGTTCATTTAAGATATCTTTTGATATCTCATCAATAGCTGGCCTCTTTTGTGTAACGTTTTCCTTTGAATAGGAAATGTCTTGCCAATTAAATGCCTTTTTCATTAAGAAAATGGAATCATCAAACATTTCAGAAAGGCCCGCAACGACAAAATCGTTTTTAAGATTCGTTTTGGCGTGATCCAGATTAGGATTATGAATGGAACCGGAAATTCTTCTCGTTTGCTGATTAGATGATTTTAGAGAGAAATTTTGGATAAACTCCATAAGAGTCATATTCTTTATTTGCGGATAGGCATTGTGATTTGGTCTTCTTAAAATGTAGTAATATTCGGATATGACTCGATCAATTGGATTTCTTAGCATTGTGAAATATTGAAACTGCTTTTCAAAGTACTCGTGAAGACCATACCAACAATGACCGCCGACACACTTTAATTGATCAACATTTCCCCTTTTTTCCATTTTAGGGATCATATCTTTCTCCATATGAAACCAAACTTCCTTGGGATGGTATTGTCTTTTAATAATGTTTTTTAAGGTCGTTCCCCCAGTTTTGGGAATATGCAAATAGATAAGCAAACGTTTTTCTTCCGTCATCTAAATGTCACTCCTCTTTGCCTTGTATGGAGACTCTTGTACTGTAGTTCTCTAATTCTTCCTTGGCTTTCGTTGGAAGTGAACATAGCCTATCAAGAAGTATGTGTTTTGCGTAATCGTATAGCTCAAGGTCTAACTGATTGTGTTCTCGGATGAGAGAGATTGCTTCTTTGGAGAAATCCTCCTGTTTTGGACGGTTTTTTGTGACATTTGAACTTATATAATCAATATTGTCCCAGCCAAGAGACTCTTTCATCAGAAAAATAGATTCATTAAACATTTCTGTTAATCCTACGACTGCGTAATATTCCTGGATATGATGTTTAGCCATCTCCAAATTAGGGGTTTTTTCCCCAGAAACAAAACGAGTTTGATGATTAACCATTGCAGGATTATTTTGCTTTATTTCTTCCTGGATAAACTCCATAAAATCCATTGTTGTCGCTCGTGCATGCATTCGATTCTCCGGCTTTCTTTGTGCGTAATAATAGGTGGATATAACTCTTTCGATAGGATCGCGCAGCATGGTTATATACTTAAAAGGCTGTGAAATATGGTGGTGGACACCAAATCTACAATGGCCGTAAAGTACTTTCATCCGAGCTAACCTTTCTTCAGAAACCTCACCCATTTTTAAATATCTGATTATACTTTTCTTTTCGTACTGATTTTGAATAATCTGCCGAATTGTCGAACCAGCAGTCTTGGGTATATGACTGAAAATCAATACCTGTTTTGATTGATCATAATTTTCTTTCACTCTAGCACCTCACCCTTCTATGACATTCATATAATCTAGAGACCAAAAAATCCATTGTTTTTATTCATTTATTTTCAAATTGAAATTTCTGCATTTCCCATCAACTTTACAGCAGTTTGGTCTTCAGGAAAGTACGCGTAACCTGTTAGCACATGTCTGCCTTCAGACAAGATGGAAAGATCACAATTTGCTACCCACCCAGAAACTAAATAACTATCACTCTTGTACTTTTCAGCAATATCTTTTCTATTTCCATTTATCTTTGCGTGCGCAATTACGTATTGACTTTGATTCACGACTATGATTTCCATTTTCTTAGCAGAATTCGATTGATTGATAGCCCAGCCGAAAAGTTCGAGACACTGAGCATTTATGCGAGCATTCATTCGCCCAATAATTTGTTTATCTTTTATATAGCGCTTAACAAAATGCTTAATTTCAATTGGGTTACCGACTTTTAATGTAATATCGAAGTCTCCTCGAATAAGTTCTAGATTAACGTTATAATGAGGGTCTTTATCAATATAAGAACGCCATTTTTTCTTTAAAAATTCAGCTTCTCTTTGGCTGATTTCCTTCTTGATTGGGTTTTTTTCCAATCCACGGGTTTTAGATTCATGATGAAATAAAACAACTTGAGGAAGCAGTACATTGTAATAGCCTCTTTTTAAAAGTTCTAAACAAAAATCCACATCATTGAACTCGATGGAAAGCCCTTCCTCCATACCTCCTATTTCTTCAAATAATTTCTTCCGTACCATGAGACAAGCTCCCGTAACCGCTGAAAAATTTGTAGCCCCTAGAAGTCTGCCGAAATAGCCCGGGTAGTCCTGCGGTTTTCCTTTATAACAATGGTCACAAAGCCCATGAACCCCTAGTATCACACCCGCATGTTGAATCGTAGTGTCCTTATAAAGCAATTTAACTCCTACTGCTCCTGCTTGCTCTTTTAACGCATAGCCGGCCATCTCCTCCAGCCAATGCGAACTCAGAATTTCAGTATCATTATTTAAAAAGAGCAATAGCTCACCATTTGCTATTTGGACTGCCTTATTATTTAGCAGTGACCAATTGTACGCAATATCCAAACGTTGTACAGTGATTTTGTCTAGATAGAGGGTCTGCCATTTTTTTAAAGATTCAAGCGTTTCTTGTTTGGTGCTTCCATTATCGATAATGATAATTTCATAGTTGTTATAAGATGTTTTTTCAAAAATCGATTGTAAGCATTTATCTAATAGCTCGATATGATCTCGTGTCGGGATAATAATAGAAATAAGGGGTGTATTTATAGGATAATATTGGATTGTGAAATGCGAAGGTGATTGACTGCTTGGTTGAACAGACGCCGCTTCTTTTCTACGAACTAGCGCTTCTTTTATTGCTTCAGCATAAAGGTACCTATCTATTGGTTTTTCCTCTGTATGATCACGTTTATGGTATAAAACTTTTGGAATGTGATAGATTTCTTTTGTTTGCTCACTTAGTCTTAAAACAATTTCCTTATCTTCCACGCCTACATATCTGTCCTTGAATCCTTTTAGTCTACGAATCATAGTTACTCGAAAAACGGCTAAATTGGAAGTATACGGGTAGGTAAGAAAGGTATCCGGAGACCAATCTGGTTTAAAAAACGGAGAATGCCTCGTTCCGTTTCGGCTTATACTATCCTCATCGGTGTAAATCATGTCTGCATCAGGACATTGATTTATGAAGCTAACCATTTCATACAATGCATCTTCCGCTAATTCGTCCTCCATATGAATAAAAGTGATATAATCTCCACTGGCCTTTTGCAGAGCAACATTTTTCGCCAAGGTATCACTTTCTTCCTTGATCTTATACAGTTTGATTCTATGGTCTTGAGAGGCTAAAGGTTTAAGACTTTGAAATAAATTTTTATTTTTCTCTGGTATGGTAATGATGAGTTCGAACCTGGGATAAATTTGCTTTTTCACAGACTCTATACAACACTCCAACATTTGAAGATCAACATTTTCCGCTGTTGAAATAATTGAAAATAATGGTTTATCCGTCAAGCCTTCTAATTTCTTAGTCATCTGATTCTTTTTGTGCTCTGTTAGTACATTGTATTTTAACCAAAGTTCATAGTCTTGTATCATCACTTAACCTCCTTTTTTCCGCTTGTTTTAATAACTTCTATCTTATCTTATGCTTTATACAGATTGCTGGAAACTGTCAGCAGCCCGAATCATTAATTTACATGAGCAATAATCTTTTAGGGAAATTGATATTATCCCCTCTAAGAAGACAGTGTAAAAAGGCTACAGTTTATCTGTAGATAATACACTCATACTTGAAGGGGAGCTTACTATGTCTAGAAAAATAACAGCTACTCTTACGAGTTAAAAATACAAGCAGTTCAAAATTATTTAAATGGTGAAGGAAGTTATGTCAAAGTTGCCCAAATGTATGGTAAAATGCAAAACCCAATTAGAAAGTTGGGTAGAGAAATATCGTGAAACAGGAAAGTATAGATGCTTTTTAAAAAAACGGATTCACCAGGGGAAGGCGGTAAGGGAATTCCTAATCCACTCAAAGGAAAGAAAATTCATTTTAAAAGCGTTGAAGAAGAACGTGACTACTACAAAGCACAGGTTTAATACCTAAAAAAGCGTTATCCAAAACTGCAAATGGAGTAGTTCCGACACACAAAGCACATTATGAAATTATTGAGGAAATGAAAGAGAAATATCCGGTTATTTGGCTTACTGAAATGGCGAAGGTACATTGTTCAGGTTACTACAAATGGAGGCGTACATCGTCGTGTATAGTACGTGCTGAAGCAGAAGTGCAGCTGAAAACAGTGATTCTTCAAAAGCATAAGCAATTTGGATACCCTCTGATAAAAATTACGTTGCGTGAAAGAGGCTTTTTCGTCAAGCACAAAAAAGTATATCACTTAATGTGTGAACTACAGATACAGTCCATTATTCGGAAGAAACGACGTTTCTTTAAAGGGCAATACTCTAGAACCTATCCAAACGTATTAAAACGAAAATTTCAGAATATACAGCCAAACGAAGTACTCGTAACAGATATCACCTATATTCGATGGAAGGATGGATTTCGTTATTTATCGGACGTACAAGACCTTTATAACAATGAGGTTATTGCTTGGAAGCTGTCTTCACAGGATGATTTACAGCTTGTGATGGATACATTAGATTTGGTAGCAGAAAAAAGAAATGTGTACTGAACCATTCTCCATTCGGATCAGAGGTTTCAGTACACATCTCACGGCTACTATAAGCAGTTAGCACACCTATGTGTTATTGACAGCCACTCCCGTAAGGGAAAGTGCCATGATAATGCTTGTATTGAATCATTCTTTTCGCATGTGAAATCAGAATGTATTTATTTAAATCACTTTGAATCTGAAGAAAAAATAAAAGCAGCCATTGAAGATTATATTTATTCTTATAACTATCAACGTTTCCAAAAACGACTCTGCCACCTCGCACCGATTGAATATCGATGCCAGATGGCAGCATAGCCTTTTTTAGTTGTCTACTTAACAGGGATAAGTCCAACTCTGCCCTTCTTCTTAAAAGCGGATTTCTTTTTCTTTAATTTAACGAATTTACCGAAAGAATTCTCCTTCCTCAAGCGTGTGAAGGGCGCTAGCCCAACGGTAGGTGGGAGATGAATTTCGGTTTGGCATAGCCAAAAACTTTTGATAAACTAGCTATATGAAATTCTTTGATAACTTGATATATGAGGTTGCAGGAAGAAAATAGAGTGCGAAAATCAAGCCATTCGGTTCCTGCGTAAAATATCAACCGTACCAAAAGAGCGTCCAAGCGTTGGACATCTAGGGTTGGAACACTCCGAAGTAACGCTCAGGGAGATGAAAGGTTGCTTTCGTCGTGGAACTGAGAAGCTCCCACTTCAAGCTTTGCTAAGTGGCGAGTAGTTCACGTAAAATGTAATGGCCTTATAAATGCCCTTTTCGGGACAAATACTCTGTCAATGAGCTCTTCCAGTTTACCATTTGATAAATTTCGTTTATTTTCACATTGTCAAGCACACTGTAGGATGGCCTTTTCGCCTTTGCTGGATAGTTTGAATGGGAAACCGGAACTAAGTCTATTTCCATATTTAATTGGTCAAAAATTTCTTTTGCAAAATCATACCAGCTGCACTCTCCTTCTCCTGAGCAGTGATAGACGCCGTATTCCTGTATATCTTGATCAATAAAGGCGAAAACTGCTCTTGCTATTTCGAGCGTATGAGTCGGTGACATCACTTGATCGTTAACGACTTTAATAGTGCTACCTTGTTTGCCTAACTGAATCATCGTTTCGACAAAATTCCCGCCTTTCCCACTTGCCCCCGCTTTCCCAAATAATGAAGAAACCCGGAAAATAAAGTATTTGTCAAGATGATTTTTGATAAAATGTTCACCGGTAAGCTTAGAAATACCATAAACATTAAGCGGGTTTGGAGTATCCGTTTCTCTATAGGGCTGACTTTTTTTTCCGTCAAAAAGATAATCTGTAGTAAAATGAAATAGGACCTTATCGTGCTCGCGACAATACTTTGCTATCTCCCCTATCGCAAGGCTGTTTATCACAAGTGACTTGGCCGGAAAGTCCTCACACTCATCCGTTTTATGATAGGAAGTGCAATTAATAATAATGTCAAATTCAATTTGAGAAAGGAAAGAATGGATGTCATTTTTTTCCACATCCAAATCTCTACGGTAAACTTTTATGATTTTATATTGAGGGAAAGAGGAAAATACAAAGCAAATGTCTGTGCCAAGCTGGCCATTCGCTCCTAGAAGAAGTATCTTTTTCATATATCAATTATCCCACCGTGTTTTTCGACTTCTTGAATTATACGGTGCCATTTGATTAGTTCTTTATACCAATCCAGTGTGATGGTATGCACGGATTTCTTCAGTTCTCCTCTTTCCAGTTTCTCATATATTTCAAGCGCTCCGTCTGCACCGGACCACTTTGCTTTCCAGTTCAGTGTGTGTTCAATTTTATCAAAGTTGACACGGTATGACCGATGATCGGTATCTCCATACCACTGTATATTAACGGCTTTGGGGAGAGCATCCACTATTTCTTCGGCTAATCTTCCAAGCTGATAGTTGTTTTTATTGGAACCAACATTAAAAACCTGGCCATTGATCAAATTTTCGTCAGCTTCAAGAATCAGGCACATCACATCTGTTGTATCTTCCACATGAATAAAGGGCCTCCATTGTTTGCCATCACGCATTAATGGAATTACTCCGTTTTCCCATGCACCATATGTCATTCCATTGATTGCTAAGTCAAATCTAATTCTTGGTGAATATCCGAATACCGTTGCCTGCCTCATGACTGTAACTGTAAATTTGTGGTCTGCGAGAGGTAGTACACCTAACTCGGCTTTTTCATTTGCTTTTGAGTACACTGTAAGAGGATTGGTTGGAGAGGATTCGTCTACTATTACATCTTGATCTTGAAAACCGTATAAACTGCAAGATGATGGCAATATATATCGTTTAACACCCATTTGTTTTGCTGTCACCGCAGTATGAACGCGGGAAATGTGGTTGATTTCATATGTCGCTTTCTTAAATTCTTCTCCGCTTGGATCATTTGAAATCGCAACAAGATCAATAACGGCATCTACTTCTGCGAATTGCTCGGGCCTCATTCTGCGGGTATCCTCTTGAATAACCGTTAAATTTTCATGGGTATTTAACATATCTTTGCCAAAAAAATAGCGGTCAACAGCTTTTACTTTATATCCTTTTTTCAAAAGCTTGGGAACTAGCACACTCCCTATATAACCGCCGGCACCTGTTACGAGAATTTGCTTCATTAGCCTTCCTCCTTAAAGATAAAATTATTTTCAGCATTGTCGAGCAACGGGAGTTGTTGATCTTTCTCCGATAAAATCGGATTAGCTACCGGCCAGTTAATGTCTAATTGAGGGTCATTCCAATAGATGCCCCGGTCATGCTCTGGCGAATAATATTCATCGACCTTATACAGAATCTGTGTGTTGTTCACCAATGTGCAAATACCATGAGCAAAACCTTTTGGGACAAGGAGCTGCCTTTTATTTTCCTCGCTTAAAATAACTCCAACCCATTCACCGAATGTCGGAGAACCTACCCTGATATCGACAACAACATCGTATAATGCTCCGGACAATACCCTCACAAGCTTTGTCTGGGCTCTTTGATTCAGCTGATAATGAAGTCCCCTGATCGTTCCTGCCTGTTCCGAAAGTGAATGATTGTCTTGAATAAAAGTGTAATGAATCCCTAACTCTTTGAATTTTTCCTGATTGTAGCTTTCCATGAAAAAACCGCGGTGGTCACCGTATACATCTGGTTCGATGATATAGACTCCGACTAGCTTTGTATTAATTTTTTTCATCCATTCCATCTCCTTTTTGCTTTTTCATCATTTCCTCCACAACGTAGCTTGCAAATGGAATGGAACAAGTAAATCCCGGCGATACAGCGTTAAGTATATGGATGGATTGATGGTCCCCTTCAATAACAAAATCCTGCACTAATTCCAATGTTTCCTTATTCAAAAGCTGGGCACGAATCCCCGGTCTGACGGACTGTTCAAAATTTCCGCTGTTTAAATGTTTCACTAAACCTGTGGCCAGATTCACAAAATGTTTTTTTCGATATTTTTTTATTTCTTCGAATGCCAACCTTCGGAAATGAAAAGCATTTTTTAGAAACAGTTTTGCTTCGAAATAAATTATGTTAACAAATTCCTCTAGTTTAAACCGTTTCCAACCATGGTAATTTTCTCTCCAAAAAGCTGGTGTGGCTGTGGGGCCAATTTTAACTGTACCATCTACCGTTTTGGTAAAATGCACACCTAAAAAAGGATTTTTCAAGTTAGGTACCGGATAAATATTTGTTTTCACTTCATCTTGGCCGTGATTGTATTTTAAATAGTTACCCCTAAAAGGAATGATGGTATAATTTTTTCCAAAATTAAAGTCTTTTGCAATTTTGTCTGCATATAATCCTGCTGCATTAATAAAATAATGGCAATGAAACGGCTGATGATTTGTTTTAATAACATTTCCGTGTTTTTTTCTGTATTGTGTTCGAAAGTGAAAATCCACACCTTTATCCAACAATTCTTCTCTCATCATTTTACAAATCTTGATAGGATCAACAGATGCTGTAGTCGGTGAATACAAAGCTTTTTGGAACGTCATGGCATTTGGATCGATTTTAAATACTTCATCCTCGTCTATCCAATGAAGTTCCACACCATTTTGGTCTCCTCTTCTTTTCAATTCTTTCAGACCCTCAAGTTCTCCTTCATTAGTTGCAACAACAAGTTTTCCACATTCATTAACAGGTAAATTATGAAATTGGCAATATTCTTTCATCGCCCTATTGCCTTCTTTAGTAAACTTGGCTTTTAAGCTATCAGCTGTATAATAAAATCCAGCATGAAGCACTCCACTGTTTCTTCCACTAGAGTGAAAAGCAACATCAGCTTCCTTTTCTATAATACAAACGCTTTTATCGGGAAATCTCTTCTTTAGCTCTCGGGCAATCGCAAGACCGATAATGCCCCCACCCGCAATTAAATAATCATATTCTAGCATTACACATCACATCACCTTGTTTACGAAGTTGAAATTTATTGAAGGTTGGTTCTTGACAATATAGCCTTCAATTGTCGTTTTGAAGTGGGATCCAGTCCTGCTATTTTTTCTTCCACTTCTTGTCTTGCATGCTCATATAAAGCAATGTCAACTTTATTGTTTTCTCTTATCTTTTGGATCACTTCATCGCTTATCTCTGTTGCTTTAGGTCTGTTTATTGTCACATTTCTGTTACTGATTTTTATCCTAGGCCAATTAAACAGTTCCTTCATTAAAAAGGCGGACTCTGTAAAGAGCTCTGTTATTCCTACAAAACAAAAATAGTCTTCAAGGATTTTTTGGGCCTTTTTTACATCATTTCTGTTGACACTTTCCGCTAGAGGCAATCCTAGGATGACTTTACACTGTTTATTTGTATGAATGGCTTGTGATTGAAAATCGAGAAGATCCATTCGACTCACTTCTTTGTGCAATCCGTGACCAGGGTTATTCAAAATAAAGAAATAATCAGAAATAATTCTCTCTATAGGATCGCGCAAAATGGTAACATAAGTGGCTGGACGTGATAAATGTTCATGTATACCAAAAGAAAGGTGACAATTGATCCATTCTGTTTCCTCTAGCGGCAAACTATTCAGTTTCTTGACCACTTCTTCATGGCTTCGAAAAGAGTCGTATAAATCGATGATCTTTTCAGGAGGATAATTTTTTCTCATTAGCACTTTTAAAGTGGTTCCAGCGGTTTTTGGCATATGGAGATGTATTTTTAGCAGGCTGTTGCAATCTTTCATTTTCATCACCTTTCATTACTCTAGAAATGGAGTCTTCCGTAGCTCCTCTACATGAATTTGCAGTATTATTATGATGTGATTCATCAAAGAAAATCTCATTTACCAAGGCTTTTCATGATGCACCATAATAGGAGCTTGATTGAAGTGAAATGTTTGGTCCGCCCATGCATAGGTATTTTCTGCTTACTCGCCGGATAGATCTTTGAACACAAGTTGATTGGATTGATGAAGCGATTCGTGAGTTCCGGCGTCAATCCACCACCCTCTCAAAACATCGAATTGCAGGCTGTTTCTTTTAATATAGAGATTATTAACATCCGTAATCTCTAATTCCCCTCTTTCCGATGGGTTGAGAAACTTGATATACGAAAATACCTCAGGACCATACATATAAATGCCTGTTACACAGTAATCAGACATTGGATTTTCAGGCTTTTCCACTATACTCTTGACACGATGATGTATCAAATCTATAGTAGCAATTCCATACCTTTGCGGATCACTCACACGCTTTAATAAAATCATGGCTCCTTCCGTCTGCTTCGCAAAAGCATGAGTATATGAAGTCAAACTATCATGGAATATATTGTCCCCTAGCAGCACCACAAATTTTTCATCTTTTATAAATGTTTCTGCGATGCCTAGAGCCTCAGCAATCCCACCAGCCTCATTCTGAATCTTGTACGTTAAATGAACACCTAATTCTTCACCAAGTCCCAGTAGGGTAATAAAGGATCCGAGATCATGCTTATTGGTAATAATCAAAATATCGTGAATACCTGCTTCCTTCAACTTTTTAATCGGCCAATAAATCATTGGATACGGACCAACGGGAAGCAAATGCTTATTAATAATTCGCGTTAGGGGTCTCAATCTGGTACCTGTTCCACCCGCTAAGATAATCCCTTTCATACATGTACCACTCCTTCCTATCATTAAATAATATGAGAAAGAGTTTGAAAGTGTTTGGACAAACAACGATTTTAAAGAGAATAGTTCCTCATATTCACTTGATTAGTAAATTGCATCAGATGCAATAATACCATCTTTTTAGGAATTCTTTCTTTATCATATGTTGAATAACAATAATGAGAACTTTGAGCATCAAACGAAATATTATTCATACAACTATGTAATTTTGGTGATATGTCCAATACAAATTCTTGTTCGTAACATAAATTATTATTCATTGAGTCTATCAACTTGCAAACTTTTAAGTTTAATTTATTATAATCTAGTAAAAAGGTAGGAATAAAAAATGAGTATAGGTATTACAATTATGGGGTTACTGGTAGGGCTGTTAGTTGGTCTAACAGGGGTAGGAGGGGCTGCGCTTTTAACTCCGGTTTTAATATTAGCGGGAATACACCCTTCCATCGCGGTAGGAACAGATCTTGTATATAATTCCATTACAAAGCTATTTGGGGCCGTTCAGCATTGGAAACAAAAAACGATTAATTTTCAATTAGTCAAATATCTGGCAATAGGTAGTATTCCTAGTGCAGCTATAGCTATAGTCACTCTTCATTATTTTCCAACATTTCACCAAAACCAAGGAGAAATTATAAAATATGCACTAGGATATGTTTTGATCTTAGTGGCTGCTTCCATTATTATTCAAAATCTTTTAGTTAAAAAATTACGACCTAACCGTTGGCAAGTACTTCCTATTGAAAAAAAACAAGGGTTAACGATTCTTACCGGGGTAATCCTAGGTTTTATTGTTGGACTTACATCTATTGGTTCTGGATCTTTATTTGCCATTGCAATGATGTACTTATTTAGAATGAAGGGAGTTAATTTGGTTGGAACTGATATTACACATGCTTTTCTTTTAGTAACCACAGCAGGTATACTTAATGCTAGTTTCGGAAATGTGGATTATATTCTTGCGGCAAATTTGTTACTTGGATCTATTCCAGGAGTGATTATAGGCAGTAGGCTGTCCAATAAAATTCCTACCACCCCCCTTCAAACTGTGATGGCCATAATCATCTTATTAAGTGGATTGATTCTTATATTTAAATGAAGGTAAAACTAAATCAAATAATCGAGTAGGAGGCGCGTTACCGCGCCGACCTCTCCATCACCGTACGTACGGTTCGGTATACGGCGGTTCGAAAGTTTATGAAATCACATTGTGTAGGGATTTCAAACCAGTCTCTTGCCAATATTGATTATTTAGATCGAGACTAATAATAGGGCTGTTGGAAATTCACCAGTATCCTTTGCGGGTGTTGGAGTTTTTCCATGCTTTTTCCCTTGAGATACCTAGCGTTTCGTTCTAATCTTTTTCCATTCCTTCCACCGGCACGCTCTCAGGATGCCTGTAGAGCATTAAATATTTGAGGATTGCGCCCGTTAGCTAAAAAAGAAACGCCACCTTTTAGTTGAACAAATTACGTTTATTATTCAGCTTAATTTTTGCACAACGAAAAGCCATCAAACAACTGTCCACCATATGGTTCCAAGACCTTATTAACCAATTGCACAACTTTATTTTTATCACCTGTTTTATATAAAACATCAAAGGCTTCAACAAAATGATCAGTGAATTTCTGGTCATTTTGTTTTAATGAACGTACTATCCATTTAGAAGCACCAATCCATTGAAGGATTGTTCTTAAATAAAATTCGCTAACCAGATCAGCTAACGTGTTAGCAATAAATATTTCTTCGGCTCTATTTGTACAGCCTATTAAATCGTCTAATACCAATCCAAAATACATTGATTCATTTTCATGATCTCAATACAAACAAATAATTATATATAAAAAGAGCCGTTTCGGACTCAGAGTCATAGACACAATACAAGTGTCTGAATCTGAACCGCGAAACGGCTCTTGAATGTTTAAACGAAATAAAAAAAGAAAAGCAAATCTATATCTAATTTAACATAAACTGGATCTATCTTCCAAGGATTTTCGTTAACTTTTGAAGTAGAGGCTGGTTCGTCGTGTGGGAGCGAAATCCCACGTACTACGTATCTATCCATATGGTAAATGAAATTATTATTCGAGAGCACTAGCGGTTTGGCTCGTATAATAATAAATTCAAGCCGATAAACCTAGATAGTTGCTTTTGGATTTGTCGGTTTGGTGCCGCCAAAACTCGAGCCGAAAAAAGTTTTGCAAGGATGTAGCAAAGCGAAAGAAAATACAACCTGTTCCTTGCGGAACTTTTAGCCCTATATATAAGAGTGAGAGGAGAAAAGTGAAGAAAGCCAGTAATAGTCAGGGTTTATAAGATATAGGGTGTACCTAAAAGGGAACACCCAAAAAATGTAAAATAACAAAAAAAGATGTCAATAAAAAATGACATCTAAAATAGCTGTCATTTTTTATTATTAGAGTAACACCAATATTTCACGGATTCTGTACGCTAAGACTGTAACCTTTGATACAAAAAGGATTTCAACATAAAAACTAAAAATAATCGTTTATGGAACTTTATTTATTTTTACCAAAATAGACTGAGATACTTTTAATAGCGAAGTAAAAGCAAGATTTTCAACTGAAAAGTCTCTTATCTCTTAACAGGGTAAATCATTGATAAAATGAAATAAGTGAGTGAAATCTATTTCAATATTACAATATACGCTTAGCCAATAACTCTGGTACAAAAAAATTATCATTATCAAAAATTTAAAAAATAATTAATAATAATTTACCCACATACAACATTATTAATTCAAATAACATATTAAATTTAAATTTATTTACCAAACAAACGAATCCAAAATGATTTCTTCTGTTCTGAAGCTACTATTAAGCGCTTGCTATCTTGTATTTCAATTAATACCTGCATTAATTGAACATCTCTTTGTTCTTCTTTCATTATTCTTTGATTATTGGTTTCCTGTAAAATTTCACTTTGTCGATCCAACCTTTGAATTAACTCTAAATTAAATTGTTCTAATCGTTCTATACGTTCTCTTAATGCTTTTATGTGTTCTGAATCTGCTACGCTATCCGTAACAGTAGCTGCTACCCCATTTTCTGCAACACTCGTTATTACTAGATTTATAGCCTGTTCTAGCGTTATGTTTTTCTTGTTCGTAGCTGCTACCAACCGTTCTATAGTTGCTATATCTTTATGATAGAAAATTCTAGAATTATTGTTGCCACGCTCAAAAAAATACCCAACTTCCTCCAGGGCAAGGCAATATTTACGCAAAGTACTTGAGCCAATCCCTAATTTCTTGGCTACCTCAGATCCCCAATAAGTTTGAGCCATATTTTATCCTCCCTCTGTTCTAAGCTGTTCTTCAAATGCCATATAGTCTTTTAAGAGTACGATACGTATTATTTTGCTTTGTTGCTTCATTGATATTAACAACAAATGGTTCTAATCCATTATGACACCAACTTTCAAATAAAATTGTTTTAAAATAGAGAGGTCTTCATATGATTATATGAAAACAATAAATTGTGGTGAAAAAGAGTCCTTCAACTGAAATCAAAAAGAACTTCATCATTTCGACGAAGTTCTTTTTTATGCATCAATACAATAAAAAAACTTATCTAGTTATATACACATTTTAATAAACTGCATACACTAAAATATATAACAGCCTACTAGATAAGATTTCCCAAAATATAATCATGAAAGGAGACATCATAATTTATTCATTTAATAAATCTGATAGATTAATCCCTTTTAAAAAAATTACGATTGCTCAAAAACAGCCTGTAGAGATCTTTATTTATAAAATATACAACATGAAAAATCGCAAAACATTATTATTCTAACTTTGCGACCATTTGGCGAACGTAATAAGTTAACATAGTATTTCTCTATTGTTTTTTGATGTTGGTATGCTCCTTGCTTTTAGGTCTCTCGACTTGACAATAAAAGCAAATCGAGCCGGTAGGCAGGGTCAAACCGTATCCGTTTGACAGCCTACAAAGGGTCCGGGATAGATAAATCGGTCAACTCTTTAATGCTCACTTCGTTCCGCTTACCGTTGACTGACACTTAATACATATGTTCTAACAAAAAATTGTTAGTTTATATAAAAAAGGACATCTACAATCGTAAATGCCCAAACGTGTGATAAGGAGTTAATTTCCAGAAACGTTGAATAAGATATAAACGACTAAACTTATATCTTATACTCCAATTATATGTTTGTCTTTTTCAGAAGGTGCAAACTAAAGAGAGTACTCCCAGTTTAAGTACTCTCTCGTAAATCGTCTAAGGTAACATGTGAGATAGGACCTTTTACTACTATTATATGAAGTTCAACCCCAAATATGCCTAAAACGGTTCTGGTGCAAAAATAAAACAAAAGAGAATAAAGCACATATATTCCTAACGGAATCGTATCTTATGTTACAAGTCCAAACAATTGATGGATGAATTCTTTTTGATTTTTGACAGACTGGTTCCATAAAGCAATCTGTTCTTTTTTATTCATACGCATGGCTTCTACTCCAGAAAGAATGGATGTAGCTGTGTCAAAAGATTTAAGACCTAGCATAGAACGGATTCGCTTCTTTATAATGCGATGATCTTGTTCTACTATGTTATTTAAGTACTTTTGTTGTCTAAGTCGCATACTGTTAGGTATGCTTTTTTCTTTTTTCAACTGTTCAATTGCTATAGGATAAGCTGGATTCTTATCGACTGTTATCACACGTGGCTTTGAAACATGAAAAGACCGCAAAGCTTTCTTGAAAAAGCGCCTTGCAGCCTTATGATCCCTTGTTTTGCTTAGACAAAAATCGATTGTGTTTCCATTCGAATCAACAGCACGATACAGGTACATCCATTGATTTTTTACTTTTATATATGTTTCATCGACTCTCCAAGAGCCATTTATTTGTTTGAGGTAACGTCGGATCCACTTGTCCAATTCAAGACCATACTGATGAACCCAACACATAATCGTTGTATGAGAAATGGATAAACCCCGTTCCTCCATCATTTCCACCAAATCACGAAAACTTAGGTTGTACCGTTAATAAGATAATATCAAGCTGATAGTGCTTCCATTTGAACCAATTTTTCTTTTCCATACCGATCACACACCTTTTTAGAGTAATAGTATCAGTATGTCCAAGTTTTAGAGATGATTTGTAATTACCTTGAAGTTTTTGCACCAGAACCGTTACTTCACTATAGAACATGTTCGTTGAATAAGGAATATGATACCATCTCAAGAAAAAGAAGCTAGCAATAAATTGTTAGCTTCTCGAAAAAACAGTACTTTTCCCCATCTTCTACTATTTATATTGTGATTTAATATTTGTAAGATGAGCATCAAACATATCAATTATTTCAAGAAATCTATCAGCTTCACGAAAAACATGGTCTGCTAATAATGGATGAATGATACTCTTTATTTTACATTGCTCAATTAAATCACGTGCCGTTTTCTTAAAGTCCCGAAGAGATGTGACTGACACACGATTTTGATCTAAAAATTGATCTAAAAGAGGAACTGTTTGAGATTGTGGCTTCATAGATTCTAAGTCAATCGCTTGATACATCAATTCATCAAAATCATTGCTAAAATTCCGGGCTGTATCTACAAGCTTTCTTTCCGATGGATCAAGAAGATGACCAATAAATTTAGCATGGTCTGCCATAATCTTTAAAAAGAAAACATTTTCTTGAATAATAGCATCAGGAAGAGCATTCAATTTACCTTCATTTAATTCAATTAAACGTTTTCTAAAATAATCAGCTTCCCTACTTGTATGATCAACTAACAGTGGAAAATTATTTTGCCCTGGCAATTTACATGTAAGAATTAACCCTAGAAGTTTTCGTTTAAATCCGAAAATATTAGTTGCAGCCTGTTGTACTTCTGAATTAAATCTTTTTATTTGTTCAGGATCTGTTTGATTTGTATACGAATGTGCAATTTGTTCGATGTGTTCAAACAATCGGTAAAATTGATTAGCCTCTTGGATTAGTTGAGTATCCTCACATCTAAACCCCAATCGAAGAAATAAAGAATGCTCTTTCATGATTCTAGACCAAAAACGGATTTCATTTAATGATCGTTCAACAAACATTCCAGATGTAACACCCGTATCAGGATGTAATGAGGCTTCGTTCCTATTCATTTTCAATCCCTCCAGTAAATACTATGCTAGTTCTATTCTTATGAATAGATATAAATTAAAATACCATCAATAAAAGTTCAGTCTGGCTATAAAAATAGGGGTCCCATCACATCGCCATCAACCTAAAGAATCAAAATCCCCTATAACGAAATTGCTATTCATTATTGACTACTGATAATGATGGATTTTAATCCAGCATCAGATAATAGACGATAAAAAGTTAAAAACGTTTATACAACAAGCCCCGCATTTCATCTATATTTTTTCTTTATTGATAAAAAACGTTATAAAAGGAAAAGTATGTGGGCAAAACAACAAATACAACAAATACAACAAATACAACAAAAGAGCATAACGTGTATATATCGTGCGCCAACACTTTATATACCGTCCACCTGATACACCCAGGTAAACACTTGCCATACTCTCAGGAGTTATTGTACATCATGTAGGGTTTCTTAAGTAACGTTTACCACATTGGTGACGTTGCTTTTTTGTTTTACCAAAGCAGCCGAATAATGAAAACTCGTATCGATGTTATCGTAAGTGAAGAATCATATTGCAACCTTTCTACGTTTGAAGAAGTAGAAGAATTAAATAAAACTGTGCGTACATACAGAGACACTATTCGTATGTCTATTAAGCGTACCGATGTACAATCTAAACTAATTGCATTACTTGAAATTTTAAAACGCCACAGCTGTAAATATGTAGGTGTTAGTTTCCTATGCAAAAATAGAATTGCTGCAAAGATGGAAGTTTCATATAAAACTGTGCAACGTTTAATAAAGAAACTTGTGGATCTAAAGATGATTAAGCAAGTTGCTATGAAGAGAACAAAAGATATGCTTCAAACTTTAAAAATATGCTATATTATCAGCTGCATGTCCTATACGAGAAATCTCCGTAAGCATATATTAATATAAGTAAAAACTAGTTTTTCACTTAAAATATGTTTTTAAAAGGGTGATAAAATGCATAATCAAAAAGATCAAGACAGGTGCTTCCAGTGCGACTTTCTCTACATTGGTGATGGCTTCGACGACACCGTGAAGACTTTCGACCCGAAAACAGGGAAGTTCCTTGGCACTTTTGTCGCACCAAATAGTGGAAACTTGCATGGTCCCCGGGGACTTATCTTTAACCATGTGGGCAATCTCCTTGTCACTAACCAGAACGTTGGGCAAACCGAGAATGGCGACGTATTGAAGTTTAATGGGCAAACCGGGGCGTTTCTGGGCGAACTCGTCCGTTCAGCCGAACCAGGCTCTCCGTTGGCACCGCGCGGTATCGTACTCTCCAAACATAATGTCCTGTTTGTGGCAGATGTTGGTGACTTCAACACGGGCATAGAAGTGCCTGGAGAAGTGCGGATGTACAATGGTTCCACTGGGATGTTTCTAGGTAACGTCGACCACCACTGCTTCAACCCTTTCCACCCCCGCGGATTGGTCTTCGGTCCTGACGGCTTGCTGTATGTCTCCGTCATTGACTTTTTAGATCCGAATAAAGGCTGGGTGCTGCGCTTCAACCTGAAATCAGGGGGATTCGATGTGTTTATTGTGAGTAATAAAAAGAACAACCTCCATCGTCCCGAAGGTTTAGTCTTCGGTCCTGACGGCAACCTCTACGTCACTAGTTTCAAAAACCTTGATGATCCTAATGACACCGACAAAATTCTAATCTTCGATGGTGATACGGGCAAGTTTATCGGCAAGATTGACCTCTATGCCCCAGGAAAACCACGTGCTTTCGCACAGGCACTCCTTTTTGGACCGGATGGAAAATTGTTTGTCCCTATTACGGGCCCGTTTGACAATGCCACGGGGGCCCCTACAGGCAAATTTACCGGTTCAGTACGGAGTTATAATGTCCATAGCAAGAAGTTCAAGGAGGTGGTCCCCCCTTATAAAAAGGGCGGACCATTGGGAGTACCGTGGTACCTGACGTTTGGCAATACGAATCCCGCAACACTAGATTACCAGTGTGATCGGGAAGAGTGCAGCGACCATCATCATCACCATCATCCACCTCATGAGGAATGTAGTGACGAGAGCAGTAGTTAACACTTGAATATATACGGAAAGACCGCTTCTAGAGTTTAGAACGGTCTTTTTAAACCTTCTAAAAGGTTAGATTCACAATATCCTATGATTTGTTAAACGATATTCCATATTCAGCGAACGGGTGCTTATTTTGAATAAGATTTAAGCAATGATCTTCAACAATCGGGCGCGATTGTTGAGCAAACACAGGTAGAAAAATGATTAAACTTTTTATGAAAAAATTATTCACTAGCAACAAATAACCCAAGAATTTTGATCAAACTTTATTACAAACCAACAGCATTCACGGCAAGCTTATGGGTTAATAATTAATCCACAGCAAAGATATGCTTCCTTTAGCGGCAACTTTATGGGTACAGTCACAGAATAAGCCAAATGTTCGAGGAACAATACAAGGTTCCAAAGCCGTTCATAACTGATGATTATGTTGACTAAGTATGTATATAAGATATAACAAAAATATTTATGATATATATCCAATAATGTTATTATATATGAAATTCAATACAATGAAGAGAAGAGTAAATAAAGTGAATTCTATACAGAGAACCTGGTAGCTGAAAAAGGGGTAGAATTTCTTTATTGAAGTAAGGCTCAGAGCAGCCATTGGAACCTGCTATAGGGGGATAGTGTGACGGGTGCTCCCGTTATAGAGCTAGGGTATAAGTATTTTTGTTATACCTGATAAGGTTAATATGGTGACGTATTAATAACCTGGGGTGGTACCGCGATCTAAAATCTCGCCCCAAGACAATTAAGTCTTGGGGTAGGAGTTTTTTATTTTGTTTTAAATGCTGCATTATATTTTAGGAGGAATTCAATTGAGTGTGAACTACTCGCCACTTAGCAAAGCTTGAAGTGGGAGCTTCTCAGCTCCACGACGAAAGCAACCTTTCATCTCCCTGAGCGTTACTTCGGAGTGTTCCAACCCTAGATGTCCAACGCTTGGACGCTCTTTTGGTACGGTTGATATTTTACGCAGGAACCGAATGGCTTGGTTTTCGCACTCTATTTTCTTCCTACAACCTCATATATCAAGTTATCAAAGAACTTCATATAGCTAGTTTATCAAAAGTTTTTGGCTATGCCAAACCGAAATTCATCTCCCACCTACCGTTGGGCTAGCGCCCTTCACACGCTTGAGGAAGGAGAATTCTTTCGGTAAATTCGTTAAAAAAGCATTGGAAACTTGGCGGTATTCACCTATCTTATTGTTTAGCATTGGTATTTCAAGCGTTGGAAGTTGGGTTTACTTTATCACTCTAAACCTTATCGTTCTTAACATAACAGAGTCGGCCATTGCTGTATCTGGTTTATATATTATTAGGGGCTTTATCAACGCTGTTTACTAATATTTAGTCAGGAAATCTTGTAGATCGTTTACATCTAGTATCTTTTCTGTCTTCTATTCTTTTTAATGCATTCATAAATTTTATCCATGACAAACGCTTCATGTTCTGTCCAAATGGCTTCAGCTTCTTCTAATGTAACTACTCTAACTAGTTCCTCAATTGCTGTATCTTTAACTAAAAATGTAGCTACAGCTCCTGTAGATGTTGAATATTTACTGATAACTAAATTAATAATGTTATCAATCCCTAATACACTATTATTATGAGACTTATTCTCAATTTGGCTACTTGGGTTTGGTATTTCTTTATCAGACAGTTCTTTTAATCGGGAATTTAGAGTGAATTCTACATAACCGATTGGAGAATCAATATCTGAACGAAAACGTATATCCTCAATTATTTCTAATACAGTTTCTTTATGAGCCTCCCATTTTTTAAACACTTTAGGAAACACTTTTTCTTTACAGCGTTCTTCAAATCTTTTAATTTTTTGTTCAAATGTATTGGGCTGTTGAAATTTATCTAATTTCTTTTCAAAATGAACTAAATTGTGATCTTTCTTTTTCTGGCTACGGATAATAAATTTAATTTTTTGTACTTTCCTACCTAATTTAATTTCTTCATATTCAAAAGAAATATCTGTTTTTTGGTCCAATTCTTTTTGAGAAGGTTTCAATACACGTTGCTTAAAATTTGCATAGTTGGGGTATATATCCATCGCATCTAAGTAATACCTTAAATTTTCGAGACTAATTGTACGCTCCTTTAAATCTTCATATTGTTTAAGTAGTTCATAAATACGTATAGCGTATGTACTTTTCAATTTAATAACATTAGCTAGTCTATAGCTTGTAAACTTGTTGCTTAATTCTAATAAAAATGGCTTTAATAACGGATCGAAACGCATATCAATTGTTCCTTTATTCCTGTTATAAATTGCTGAAGAAAGCCAGGATACCTGTATCAGCTCTTCCCCAGCCCGAATTTCAATTACTTTTGATAATAATTCCTTTGTAATTTTACTTAACTCCGAATATTTAGTAGATCCATTTAGACCAAGTAGATCATGAAAATGTTTAATGGGGAATGTGTAAGTTTTAAAATCCCAATCATTGGGTTCAATATTACTAGCCAAACAAAGTAACATTTTTTGTTCCACTAAATTCAAACGTGAATTTGCTTCAATCAAAGTATTTGATTTTGAAACAATATTATTCTCTTTAATCTGTAAATCTTGATTTTTAGACATATCTACATACGTCCCTTCTTTCCTACCTCTACTGCTCTACTAACTATAACAAGTATATAACCAAATTTGCTATCTTTAGAACCATTTTCGCTTTAGTTAAGCAACCAAATTTGCTATCTTTAGAGCCATTTTTGCTTTAGTTAAGCAACCAAATTTGCTATCTTTAGAACCATTTTTGCTTTAGTTAAGCAACCAAATTTGCTATCTTTAGAACCATTTTTGCTTTAGTTAAGCAACCAAATTTGTTATCTTTAGAACCATTTTTGCTTTAGTTAAGCAACCAAATTTGTTATCTTTAGAGCCATTTTCGCTATAGTTAAGCAACCAAATTTGTTATCTTTAGAACCATTTTTGTTATGGTTAAAACCACATTTGTTACCTTTAAAACCATCTTTGTTATAGTTAAGCAACCAAATTTGTTATCTTTAAGACCATTTTTGTTATGGTTAAAACCACATTTGTTATCTTTAAAACCATTTTTGTTATAATTAAATGTCATAATCCCTTATGTATCAAGATATTTCATGCTCTTAAAACATATAAACATATAAAACATATAAAACAATTAATATATAAAACAAACAAAACATACAATGTTGAATGAATAAGAATATACTTGTTATCATTTTTTAAATAAAATTCCCACGTCATATAACCAAATTTGTTATCTTTATTTTACTTAGACATGTAAACGTCAATTAATTGCAAAACTCTTCGGACATACTTAAGTATAAAAAAGCCCTGAAAAAGGGCCCTTATGAGTTTCGCAAGAAAGGAATGTCTCCTACTATAATATACGTTTGTTTCAATAGAATGTGAAAAAAATAGGCAAATGTTTCATTTTGTAGAGAAGTGAGGTGGCTTAATCGGAATAGGGTGTATCGTTGGACGGTGTCCGTTGTGTGAAGATGCTATTTATGAAGATAAAGACTTAGTACCACGAACTTCTTCAGGAAAGTGCTCAGTAGCTAAAAAATAATAGCGAGAATAACCCGAATTGAGACTTCCACGACTAAAATCGCGAGCCCTAATCCTAACGAATTAACGGCTGGGATTCTTGAATGACAGAGCATTCGCATTCCATTTCTGTTGTAAATAGATTCCTATCTGTATATTTCTACAAAAAGAATCATATTTTCTGTGAATTATGATATAAATTTATCTTAGGTTGATGGTGATGTCGGCAGAATCCCGTTTCTTAATAAACGATGATCCCGCTCCATAATGTTATTTAGATATTTGACTTGTCTGATTGAGCTGCCTACGGGTATCTTTTTTTCTTTTTTTCAATTCTATAATTGCTATCGGAAAGATTGAACTCTGGCCTACTGTGATAACGCGAGGCTTAGAAACATGAAAAGACCGCAAAGCTTTTTTGAAAAAGTACTTTGCAGCCATATGATTTTTTTCTTGTTTAAATAAAAGTCAATTGTATTCCCTTCTGAATCAAAAGCACGATACAAATACGCCTAATTACTTTTAACCTTCACATGTGTTTCATCAACTCTTCAGGAATCGTTCATTGATTTCAAATGTATATTGGCTGAACCCTTTTCCACAAATTAATTCTTACTTGTTCTGTTTTGTCCATATATAAGATTAAGAAGCTGCATATATTCATCCTCTTGCCCGATATCAAATCGTTTCCCATCAATCATTTTTCCATATACTTTTTTAGTCATAATTAAAGAATGAATTGCATCTGTTAATTGATATTCCCCCCCAACACCAGGTTGAATATTTTTTAATAAAGGAAAAATATCAGGTGTAAAAACATATCTACCAAGTACGGCAAGATTAGATGGAGGATTTACTTTCGGCTTTTCGATAATATTTGTAATACTAACACAATTTTCTTTTACAGCCTTCCCTTCAATAATACCATACTTCTCTAAACATTCATCTGGTACCGTATGAATGCCTATTACACTATTTTTCGTCTCTTTATAAATACTAATCAACTGATTTAAAGCGGTTTCTTTATCCGAAACTACAATATCATCTGGCAAGAGTACAGCAAAAGGTTCATTACCAATAAATGTTTCACCTAATTTTATCGCCTCACCAAGTCCTCTCGCATATGGCTGCCTTATATAATGGATTTGAACATTAGGGATAGCAAGCCCTTTTAACAGATGTGATTTTTTTTCTTTTTCTAAAAAAGCCTCCAATTCTAATGAATAATCAAAGTAATCAACTATTAAATCCTTTCGGCTAGAAAGTACAATTAATATTTGCTCAATGCCTGACTTCACAGCTTCTTCTACAATATAATGAATCGCGGGTTTATTCCCTATTGGAAACATTTCTTTTGGAATCACCTTTGTAATTGGAAGACTCCTTGTGCCGTAACCAGCGGCTGGAATGATTGCTTTTTTAATCACTAACCTCTCTCCTTCACTTATTTAATATATTTATATTCATTCAACGCCTTACCTGCTCATGACGAAATCAAAAGGGGCCTTTACCTTTTTTTCTTTTTCCCTGCTTATATGAATAGGCATTTCACTTGTCACCAATCCAAGTTGTTCATCAATATACTGTAACAACTAGTACTAAGTACAGAAAGGTGACTATCATATGAATATATGTATTATAGGCTCTGGTTATGTTGGGCTCACATCAGCGGCGGTATTAGCAGAATTGGGTCATAATGTTATTTGTGTAGATAAAGATCAAGATAAAATTCATTCTCTCCAAAAGGGAGAATGCCCTATTTACGAACCAGATTTAAAAGAACTTATTCGAAAAAATCAAAATCGATTACAATTCCGTTGTGATATCGATAAGGCTATTCGACAATCACCTGTTATTCTTATCGCTGTAGGAACTCCTTCTACATCAAGTGGAAAGACGGATCTAAAATATCTTTATTCCGTTATTGATATACTAGTTCCAGCCATAACATCATATAAAACAATTATTACGAAAAGTACAGTTCCACCAGGTACAAATCAGCAATTATATGAAACACTCATTAAAAGTGGAGTTTCATCATCCCTATTCAATATTGTTTCTAATCCAGAATTTCTTCGCGAAGGTTCTGCTGTCCGCGATATGCTTATTCCAGATAGAACTATTATAGGTATCCAAAAAGATGACACAAAGTCGTTAGAAATTATGCAGGATATATATAAAGGGATTAGCGCACCTTTCCTTTGCACTGGATTAAACGAGGCGGAGATGATTAAATATACATCCAATGCATTTTTGGCTACAAAAATATCTTTTATAAATGAAATTTCTCGAATTTGTGATGCATATCACATTGATGTTGTTGAAGTGGCAAAAGGAATTGGCTATGACTTTCGAATTAACCCTCATTTTCTTCAAGCGGGAATGGGGTATGGGGGATCATGCTTCCCAAAAGATTTACATTCACTCATCTATACAGCAAATGATAGGCACGTAGCAGTTCCTATTTTACAAGCTGTACAATCCATTAACTCCACACAGATAGATCTCTATGTTGAAAAAATCAAAAATACTATAAAAGAACCCTCTTCAAAAAAAGTAACTGTTTTAGGAATTTCCTTTAAACCAAATACTGATGATATTCGTAGCTCCCTCGCTGTACTACTTCTTGAAAAGTTAATCCTTCTTGGCTACGATCTACATGCTTATGACCCAAAAGCTTTTCTCCCTCCACATTTAAAAAAACAAGTTACACAGCATGAGAACCTAGAATCCTCAATTACAAATTCTGATTGTATTATTATTGCTACGGAATGGAATGAATTTAAAACACTTAATTGGAAACAAGTCAAACAAGTTATGAAGGGATGCACAATCGTGGATGGACGTAATTGCATCGAAAAAGATGAAATAGAAAAATACGGATTACACTATATAGGAGTGGGTCGGTCATGAAAATCCTTGTAACAGGAGCCGCTGGTTTCATTGGCTCTCATTTGTGTCAAGCGTTACTTAAAAATGATGCATATCATGTAGTTGGAATTGATCATTTCATCGGTCCTACTCCAGCTATTTTAAAAACAGATAATATCCAATCTCTTCAATTGAATTCACGTTTTCAATTCATACGAGAAAACATTTTAACTACAGATTTATCGCAATTATTACAAGATATAGACGTAGTTTATCATTTAGCTGCTATACCCGGTGTCAGAACGAGCTGGGGAAAAGATTTTCAGGATTATGTAACAAACAATATAATGGTTACACAACATTTACTTGAAGCCTGTAAACATGTAAAATTAGATAAATTTATTCATATATCAACATCTTCTGTTTATGGTGAAAAATCTGGCGCGGTTTCTGAAGATTTATTACCTACCCCTCTATCTCCATATGGTGTTACAAAATTAAGTGGTGAACACTTATGTCATGTTTATCACAAAAATTTCCACATACCAATTGTTATTTTAAGATATTTCACAGTGTATGGGCCAAGGCAACGTCCTGACATGGCATTTCATAGATTAATTAAACAATTGTTAGAAGATAAACCTCTCACGATATTTGGTGATGGAACACAAACACGTGATTTTACCTATATCGATGACTGTATACGAGGAACTGTGGCCGCTTTAGAGACAAAAAAAAATATAATAGGTGAAATTATCAATATCGGTGGAAAAGAACAAGCATCCATTTTAGACATTATTTCTATGCTAGAAAAAATATTAGGTAAATCAGCAACTAAAAACTTTCTAAAATCAGTTCCTGGGGAACCGAAACAAACATGGGCAGATATATCTAAGGCCAGTACATTACTACAATATTCTCCAACCGTTTCTCTATTCGACGGTCTGGAGGCAGAATATCATTATGTAAAACAATTATACAAAGGAGATTAATTTATTAAAATTGCATATATATGTACAGAAAAATTACCATCTCCAGCGTTTAAAGGTGGAGCAATTCAAATGATGATTGATGGGGTGTCTTCCTATATAAGTCAAGAGTATGAGCTTACCATTTTCTCTATTTCAGATCCAAGTCTTCCAGAGCAAATAACATGAGATAATGTCAATTACATGTATTTTCCTCAAAAAGAATATGAGCAGAATGTTATAAGGACACTCCAAACCAATACCTTTGATATTATACATGTCTTTAATCGTCCCAAAAATATACCTCTATATAAACAAGCTTCTCCACACAGTAAATTTGTATTATGCAGGCAATCTTATTATTGAAAAGGTTACCGCCATCGTGACTGTTAGTAACTATATTAAACAAACTGTGATTGAGAGATTTCCACAAGCTGAAGATAAAATTTCTACTGTCTACTCTGGTGTTAATTTAAAACAGTCCCCTTCTATCTGGACACCAACAGGGCAAAAAATAAGAAGTGAATTTCGTACAAAATACGATATCCAAGATACAAAAGTGATTCTATTTGTTGGCCGATTATGTGAAAATAAGGGTCCACATTTACTCATTCACGCTATGAAGAAAATTATTCAAACACATAAAGATACGGTGCTTGTAATTGTTGGTGGTAAATGGTTTAGTGATAACAGAGTAAATAAATATATTAGAAAATTATATAGAATCGCTAAACCAATTAAAAAGCACGTAATTTTCACTAAATTTATTCCGGCAGATCAAATTCATAATATGTTTCTAATGGGGGATATATTTATTTGTAGCTCACATTGGAACGAACCATTGGCACTCGTTCATTATGAAGCAATGGCTGCAGGAATCCCAACTATTACAATAAACCGTGGGAAAAATGCTGAAGTTATAACAGATGAACATAACGGCTGTCTAGTAGAACAATATACTAATCCAATGGAGTATGCCAGACTCGTCCATGTCTTGTTATTTCAACGAGAATTTGCACAATGGATTGCTGAAAACGGCAGAAACGTTGTGGAAAAAAATTTTACATTTAAGCATACAGCAGAAAAACTACATCAGGTATATAAACAAGTAGCAGAATCCACTAATCAGCCTGCTAGAAATATTATGCGCCCCCTCAAAATTCAAATAATTTGAACTACTCATCATTTAACGTCCCGAAGGGCTGTTTGAAGTAGGAGATTCCTAAGTATGGAAACCTAACGATTTTAATTGAGTAAGCTATCCCTGTAGTTCCTACGGTTAAAAGAGGGATAGCTTCGTTTCTAAGATTTAGTCCTGCGTTACCATCTCTATCGTGATGTGTGCTACAAGAAAGGCAATCCCACTCACGAAGATTTAGATTTTTAACATCTTTATTTTGATAAATGTAACTCGAACATAGCTGATTAGAAATAAACGTTTTTGATACAACTACAACCTGCTTCCCGTACCATTTTCTTTTTTAATTGAGTAAGCTCGTCAGAAAAAATGATACGTTAATCCTTTCTCTATCTTTTTATAAGAATAACTTTATATAACAGAAAAACGATTAAATACAAAACGACTACAACCAATGAGTCTCGCAATTAAGGCTTTTTGTTCTTGATTTGGGTAAATACGAAATTTGTATGCCTTATTGATTAATATGGATTGTATCTCGCTTTTTTGTAAGGTTCCTGTATTAATAACAAAGGTAGGCTTACGCCTACCAACACTCATCTCCTACCTAAATTTGACGTTTTACACCTTCACATTTTTGAGGAAGGAGTCTTCTGTCGGAAAAAGATAAATACATGTATTTGATGCAAGAGATATATGAAGGATTTCTATCATGTATATGTTGAAGAATAAAAAACGCTTGGAAACCAAGCGTTTTTTTATTGCTCATTATTTTACTCGTCATCATCATCGTCATCTTCTTCTTCTTCTTCGTCATCATCATCTTCGTCATCTTCTTCATCTTCGTCTTCTTCATCTTCGTCTTCTTCTTCGTCATCATCATCTTCGTCCTCTTCTTCATCCTCTTCCTCTTCTTCGTCTTCGTCTTCGTCTTCGTCCTCTTCTTCATCCTCTTCCTCTTCTTCGTCTTCGTCCTCTTCTTCATCCTCTTCTTCTTCGTCTTCGTCCTCTTCTTCTTCCTCTTCTTCGTCTTCGTCTTCTTCATCTTCGTCTTCTTCATCTTCGTCTTCTTCATCTTCGTCTTCTTCATCTTCGTCTTCTTCTTCGTCTTCGTCTTCGTCCTCTTCGTCTTCTTCATCTTCGTCTTCTTCTTCGTCCTCGTCCTCTTCGTCTTCTTCATCTTCGTCTTCTTCTTCGTCCTCTTCTTCGTCTTCTTCGTCCTCTTCTTCTTCGTCCTCTTCTTCATCCTCGTCTTCGTCTTCTTCTTCGTCCTCGTCTTCGTCTTCTTCTTCGTCCTCTTCTTCATCCTCGTCTTCGTCTTCGTCTTCTTCTTCGTCCTCTTCTTCTTCGTCTTCGTCTTCTTCTTCGTCCTCTTCTTCTTCGTCTTCTTCTTCGTCTTCTTCGTCTTCTTCTTCGTCTTCGTCCTCGTCTTCTTCTTCTTCGTCTTCTTCGTCTTCTTCTTCGTCTTCTTCGTCCTCGTCTTCGTCCTCTTCTTCTTCGTCTTCTTCGTCCTCGTCTTCGTCCTCTTCTTCTTCGTCTGTAAAGATAACTTCTGTTTCATCAAGATATTGAATTTCAACCTCTACACCATTATGTGTGCCAGATTGAATCATTTCAGTTAGAGATTTTAGAACTTCCTGTATATCCTCATCCGAATTAACACTAAAGCCATTCTCAACATCTAGTTTTATTTTTGCTCTTTTCACATCGGCCATTTACCTAACTCCTTCGATATAGATTTATATATACTATGTTGAAAGAATATGAAAAGCTTAATATATTTGCGGAATTTTCATTATTCGTTTTCCTTAGCGTTCTTTACTAATTTCGCTAGCCATGGACTTTTTGATGATTGATCGTGAGGAATAATTTTGACTTTTACTTTCAGCTTTTTTATTTCAGTTAAAATGACCTCATTTTGTTCCTGGTTTCGCTCTTCTAGCTCTATTACATTTTGAATCCCTTCATCATTTATTTCATCAATTTTTGTAGTTTTTGGCGGGATTTGCTTTTCTAGCTCTATCAATCCATTTTTGGGTAACTCTACTGCTAGCCATGGACTTTTTAATGGTTGATCGTGAAGAATAATTTTGACTTTTACTTTCGGCTTTTCTATTTCAGTTAAAGCGACCTCATCTTGTTCCTGGTTTTGCTCTTCTATTTCAGTTAAAATGATCTCATTTTGTTCCTGGTTTTGCTCTTCTAGCTCTATTACATTTTGAATCCCTTCATCATTTATTTCATCAATTTTTGTAGTTTTTGGTGGGATTTGCTCTTCTAGCTCTATCAATCCATTTTTGGGTAACTCTACTAATTCTATTTCTTTAATAATCACTAAATTCTCTAGTACAGAAGATTCATTTAGTACAATATTTTTTTGTTGCTCATACTCGGACAATTCCCATCCCATTGGTCCAGGTGGAGAAAACACAAATTTCTCTAAATCTAAAATAGGAATCACTATCTCTTCCAGTTCTGGCTTCATTTTATTTCCCCCCACTATTGCTCTTGATTTCGTGGTAAATATCAGAAAAATTTTGTAAAAATTCTTCCTTAGAATCTTCAAGTGCAATGATATTTTGCAATGCCCAAATATACTTTTCATCAGACCAAGAACGCTTTTGTCCTAAATAGTATTTATGTGCAATTGAACAGAATAAGTGAGGAAACGATAAATCGGTCCAAAGAACACGAAATTGTTTTTCTGATAAGGAATTTTCCGAGTTATAGGCACTTAACATATGAATTGCTAAATTAGTATCCCAAACTGACATTTTTTTCATTACTTTGTTTAAAATAATACGTAGGTCTCTTACGGGTAAATCACTTGTAATAGAATGTAGCTCTTTCATAAACATAGCATCATCTATTTCTGCAAATCTTGCCAAAGTAAAATCCTGCTGACAAAAACTTTTAGATGCAATAACTTCTTTTGTCCATTGGTCATAATATGGCTCATTTATTTCTTGTAATGCTTTCTTACCACGTGCTAACATTTTATCGGCGTACTCTAAAAACATAGTTGAAAACAAATCATTTGGAAAAGAGAGTGCAATCCTTTTGTTTCCTTCTAATTCTTGTAATTTCCATCTGAATAATTTATGCCATTTTCCTAATCGACTTCGTATTTTACTTTCCTGCATCGGAATATACCCTTCCGATGCTTGATGAAATTTCCCTGCATATATTAGTACCTTCTCTAATTGTTCTTTATTATAATAAATGACTTCTTTCCCTTGATGTTTATCATATAGTACATACGCATACTCATCAGATCCAATACAAAATCCCCCTCTTTTTGTTTGGTGAATTTTTGTAATTGGTAATCCATTTTGAAGGAGATGTAAATGGGCTCCAGCAATAAATAGCATCCTTTTTGGGTGCATATGTGCTTGTTTTAATATTTTTAATCCTTCTTCTGTTTCAACTTCCCAAATCGTTCTCCCACTTCTGCTTGACTGGAGAATGATATTACTTACTTCAAATGGATAAAAGCTAAGTACCTTTTTTAAATGTTCACTCTCTAATCCAGTTGTTTCTTCCAATTTTCATCAGCCCCCTCTTAAATTCTATAAAATTTCCCCATACACTTTCATTAGATCCATGGCAACTCGGTTCCAACTAAATTCTTTTTCAACTTTCGCACGTCCATATTTCCCCATCTGTTTTCTGTTATTTTCGCTATTCAATAGATTAATTATTTTTTCTGCATATGCATCAGGATTCTCAAAGTCACTGACAATATATCCATTTTTCCCTTCTTCAATTACCTCAGGGTTACCACCTCGGTTGCTTGTAATAATTGGTAATCCCGCTGCCATTGCTTCGTAATGTACCCTAGCAAGAGGCTCTTGCCACTGTGAAGAACAGACAAAAATATCTGACATAGCGTAAAGTGTTGAAATATCCTTCGGCTTAACAAATTTAATAAAGACTACATTTTCTGGAAACATTGCGCCTAAGGTATATAAATGTTTTACATAATTATTTACATTGTCATCTCCAAACCATTTTGAACCAATAAAAACCATTACAATGTCTGGATTTTCCTCAATGATTTTAGGGAGAGCTTGTAGCAAAACATGAGGACCTTTTACTTTGCTCAAGCGTCCAACAAACAAAACCACTTTTTTATTTTGTAAATTTAACAGTTTTTGTACATGATTTTTAACTTTTGTACCATTCACGGTCCATGAAGGATAATATTCATTTACATCTACACCAGAATATACTGTTTTTGTCTTAGGTTTTGCAGTTTGAAAGCGCGAGGTTATTGTTTTTCCTATATAATCACTAACTGTTACAATTTTGGAAACAGCTGCAATACATGCTTCGCCCTCTTTATCACTTATCTTTTCATATGCAAACATTTCATTATGCACACTTAACACAAATTTGGTCTGTGGTGCCGCCTCACGTAAAATCGTAATCCAATTGGGACGATTACATAAATGAACCACATCATACTTTTCCTGTTTCAAATGTTTAATAATATAAGGCAGATATTCCTCTTCTGGAAAACGTATATACCTTACACCACCATTTTTTTCTTCTGGTTTTAAATTAGGATCTGTTATAGAAATAACTGTCACATTTTTTCCATTTGAAGCAATAATGGAAGCAACAGAATCTATATAAATTTGAATAGCTCCACCTCGTACAGCTGGCACAGGTAGCTTTTCAGTAGATATTATCGCAATTTTCACTTAATCTCCCCCCTGTTTCATAAAAATGCAATCCTCTTCATATATTACGAAGAAACCCTTATGTTTGTGAGTTATCAATTATTTTTCATTCTTTATAATTAAATTTGGTAAACATTACTTTTTCTTCTTAAAGGCAAATGGCTAGAACAAAAATGGCCATATACCATACAGTAATAAGAGAGTATAAAAGGATGGTGACATATTTGGAGAATCACAATGAAGATGCGGTATATACATTATCACCCGAAGAGGAGCAAAAATTAGTAGTATTGGCAGAGACAATGATTAAACATTGGGATATTGATGCGACTACAATCGAATTAGTACAAGGTGGACAACTGGCCTTAGTCTGGAAAATTCATACTACAGATGGACCATTTTGCTTAAAAAGAATTCATCGCCCTGAAAAAAAAGCCTTATTTTCCATTCATGCTCAAGATTATCTCGCCAAAAAAGGCATGCGTGTTCCAAGCATAATTCCAAGCAAACTGAATCAGTTATATACAAAACACGGTCCATTTTTATTTGTTGTTTATGAGTGGATTGAAGGAAGACCGTTTGAGCTTACAATGCAAGAAGATCTTGAAATGATTATGAAAGGTCTAGCGGATTTTCATGTAGCTTCTATTGGCTACAAACCGCCACCAGGCATACCTATCTTTACAAAGCTGGGACGTTGGCCCAATCATTACATTAAAAGATTTCAGCAGATGGAAATTTGGAAAACTTTATCCACAACTATGCCGGATGACCCATTTTCACAATTGTACTTAGCTGAAATTGATGCTTTCATTTTAGAAGCAAAACATACACACCAAAGACTATTGGAATCTGAATATACAAAATGGACTGATGAATTACAAACATTCCCAAATTTATGTCATCAAGATTATGGAACAGGAAATTCCTTATTAGATCCAAGTAATCAAATTTGGGTAATTGACTTAGATACAGTTTCTTACGATCTCCCTATTCGAGACTTGCGTAAAATGATTATTCCTTTACTAGATACAACTGGTGTTTGGAATGAAAACCAATTTCAAATTATGATTAACGCATATGAGTCAGTTTCTCCTTTAACAGCAGAGCAGAAGAAAATTATGTTTATTGATATGCTATTTCCATACGAGTTATATGATGTAATTCGTGAAAAATACGTCAGAAAATCACCATTACTTGCTGACGAACTTGCTGGAGCTATGGAATATGAAAGGATAAAGTCAAAAGCTTTAAATATATTAATAGAGGAATTTTAACGAACTTCAGCCAGAATTCTCCTTCCTCCACGCGCAGCATAGGTGGGAGATGAATGGCCCGACCTAACAAAAGTACTTCTGAGTGGTAAAGCATCGTAAAATTTGTTTATAGTAGAGTTATTGGAACAAACATTCGGAGGTGACGACATAATGAAATTGAACTACAGGTTTGAAATCTATCCTACAGAAGAACAACAACATACATTAGAGAGATGGATTTCCATTTGTCGTCAGCAATATAACTCCGCTTTGCTAGATAAACAACGATATTATAAACAAAAAAGACTTAACACGGTATGAATTACAAGATCAGCAAAAACTTGATAAAAAGATATATCATTTCTTAAAAGAGGTTCCTTCGCAACCTCTTCAAGAAGTGTTTGCGCGCTTGGAAAAAGCCTATAAAAAGTTCTTTAAAAAGGATGCTAGCTATCCAAAAAGGAAAAGTTTTAAAGAATATCGTTCTATTACTCTTACTCAATTTGGTATGTTCAAATATAAAAAGAAGGATGGTTCGTTGTGTACAAGCCGTCGTATGTGTTCTCTCACAAAAGGCGGTAAACTTCTTATCTCGAAATTAGGGGTCATTGATATCAAATGGCACCGTAAATTAGATGGTCGCGTTAAACAAGTTGTCATAAAGCATCAAGGGAACCGTTGGTTTGCGATTTTTTGTGTTGAAAAACACGTAAACCAAGGTTCTATTTGTAATGCAACTAAAATAACTGGTATTGATGTAAGCATCAAAAAATTTGCGGTTCTATCTAATGGAGAAGAAATTCAAAATCCTACGTTCCTACGCAAAGAAGAGCGTAAATTAAAACGTGCGCAATGTAAACATTCAAAAATAAAAAAAGGTTCGAAGAACTGGTACAAGCAAGTAGCCAAAGTACAACAAATTCATACGAAGATAGCGAATCAATGTAAGGATTTCTTGCACAAACTAAGCTTCAGATTAACCAACAGCTAGGGTGTAATTTGTATAGAAGACCTAAAAATCAAAAATATGGTACGTAACCGTCACCTAGCAAAATCCATCCACAATGCAGCGATTCACATTGAAAAAGCCGGCTTAACGCAAATTGCGTATCAGCCAGCTTATTAAATGTACATAACATCTATATAACTGTAGGGCAAGGTCTTGTCCGAACAGTATAATCTACGCCTGTGGAGAGCGTGTAAGACCGGATCTCGTAAGGGATAGGCAATGCTTGTAGAATCAGGAAGCCCCCACTTCAAGCGGTGATAACCGGTAAGTGGGGGGTAGTTCACTAGAGACATTTAACTTACACAGACTGTACAATTCCAAACAAATTATGTACAAACCAACTTTATTTTTGATGGAGTAGCTATTCCTGATTATGGAAGATATATTCAACAAAAATCCTTAAGTGCCCTTGAAAGATTATGAGTATAAAATAAATAGCAATGCTTTTCCTTTTCACATGGCACAGCTCTATTGCGGAATACATGTCCCTCTGAAAAGGAGTTGGTAGAATAGCCCCTTCAATATAGTATGTTTAACAATTCCTTATGTGCAAATAAAAAGAGCATCCACAATTGTTGGATGCTCTTATATATAAAGTGGCTTCCCCCACACTCCAGTATATGCTTGTCATTCTCACAAGGTGTAAACAAAAAGACAACTTATTCAGGCGCCTTCTCAAAATACAAGGGGAAACTCTAACGTACAGATTAATATTTCCCGATGTCACCGCTATTATATGCTTGATACATTTTCGATTTAATTTTGCTATATAATATAATTAAAAATCACTCGTTACCCTATTATTTTTTACATTTTAACGAGAAAACTATTCTGCATCACCAATTGCTTGAATAGACTCAAGTCTAACATTAATTTTGTTCGGAAAACCTATAATATTACCAGTTGAATTACTTGCTACTTCTATATTTGGTCCAATAACAGTAACTAAATTTCGACTCACATTCATTATAAAACCTCTAATATGAATTCCTTCTAAAAACAATACAGTACGTAAATGAAGCAACTGATAAGCATATAAAAGTTCTCTAATCTCATTTGTAAATTCTGCAAAATTATTACTAGAACTATTCACTACTGAATGATAAGAAGAAGATCCCTTTGATTCTAAAGAGGTGTTAGAGGACATTTTTGATTTTAATAAAACATCAGAAGATTGTTCTGATTCTAATACAGTATCAAAACTCCTTCTTGATTTAAATGGAGCGATAAGAGGAATCGGATTTATATCAAACAATCTAAATTTACGTTTGTTATTATCAGAATTTAAACAAAACTGACACATCTATATCCCCCCTATAATAAGTTATGTATTATATAGTAAGCACATTATATAAAAATGTACTGGGTATTTATAATACCCAGTACATTTTTAATTTATTATGCTCCTCGATCATCACTTACCGCTAAAATGCTACTAATCATAACACTAATTTGGTTTGGATTTTCAAGAGCCCCACCATTTGCATTACTTTCTACTTCAATAGCTTCCCCATTACCACGACGAAGAGTAACAAAATTTGTTCCAATTTGTGTAATAATTCCTTCTACGTGAAATGATGGTAAAAATAATACAACTCTCGCCCCTACCAATTGAAATGCTTGCAACAGAGTTAGAATTTCAGTATTATCCATATTATCCATTCTCTATACCTTCCTTTACTTTTAATTTGGACACCTAACAATGTAATTCTATTAAATTAACTTATTATTAGTTATCAAAATAGAATATGTTCGAGCATAAGAATTGAAATAGACAAGTTGGCAAATTTTTTCAATAACATATTATTGGTATGTAATGTTTAAGGGATAATATATAAAAAGATCTTTATTAAACAAATTTCATAATTAAATAAAAAATCCACACTTAACTAGACTCATATACTCACACCATCCTTTCTAGACGAGCATAAAATGTACTAACGAACGAAAGGGGGTAATATTATGGGTTTTGGTTTTGGTGAAGGTTTTGATTTCGACAGATGTGATGATCGGAGAGATCATCACAGAAAAGAAGAAAATAAAAGACAGGAGAATAAAAATCCAGAATTATTACAATTCTTAAGAACATTAACTCCTGGTACTTGTATTGTTATTCAATATGATCGTCAACCGCCTACAAGTGCAACATTCCAAGGCTTTCAAGGAAACAACGTCATTATTTTATCTGACTTTGATTGTTTCCCAGGATTAGCACGTATTGCGGTTAATAGAATTAACGTAATCTCTATAAATTCACCTGATTGTGATCGTTTCTGTTGCAAACGTCGCAGACATTGCAGAGAATGTGATGAGCATGAGCATAAACATGAGCGTAGAGATGATTTTTAAAAATTAATTAATAGAAAAATCTTTCCTTTAATTTTTAAGCCAACTTGCAAGAAAAACACCTAACTGAACATAAATAACAAACCATTTTATATATCGGACATATACTATTGTAAGGTCGGCATCCAAATGACCCAAATAAATACCCATGCCAAGAAATAAAACTACAAAGTATTTCTTGGCACCTTCTACATAAAATATTAACAACAATAAATTTAATAAAAAAAGAGCACCCATGGCAGTGGGCGCTCTTTTTTTGATAAGGAGTTTTAACTGCGTATCAAAATAGAATAAAAGCGGTTGAACTCGTCCTACACTTTAATATATGCTTGTTCTTCCCGAAAGGACACCTTAATTAGGTGTCCTTTCGGGATCTAAGGGGTAACTACATGTTAGAAAAGCCTTTCTGTATCATTGTATGATTATCAATTCAAATAGGTTATAAAAGAGTTTAGCTCAATACAGGTCACGGCCTGTTATTCTTCAAATGAACAACTTTCAGATAAAGTCATGTTCTAGTTAACTCATATAAAATTGTTACAAAATAAAAGAACGTAATTAGAAAAAAATTCAAAGTTACGTTCTTTTATTTAATATTAATTATTCATTTTCTTTATTAAAATCTCTAATATCATCCTTAAAGATTTTCTCTATTTTTCCATCTAGAATAGGTCTCTTCTATTATAATCGATAACGTTTTTAACCGCACTGTCTAAAAGAATTTTCCTCCCTCAAAAATTCTTGAAGGGACGAAAGTCCCGATTTTAGATAGGAGATAAACTGTTCGTAAAAGCCGGATTGGTAAAGGCTAATAATTAGTGTGGGATGAAGAAAACACCCCCTGATTAAAGTTTCACTTTATTTTTTTCGTAATTGATGAAGCCTTTTCTTCACCCTTTTTACAAAACTTGAAAAAACGGTGGAAATACGCATGATATTAATATAGGTAATATCCCTTATTGCTATTTCTTGTGTATTACTACGTTTCCTTAAATAAATATGTTCATTCGTAACTTTTGTAATCCGCCCTGTATAAACTTCTTTTTGATCGTATAGTTTTATATATGTCCCTTCCCATAATTGCAAATGATTTATAAATGCTTCTTCAAAAAATTGTTGTTTTAAATTCACTTGTTCTGCTACGGTTTTTCCAAACTGCAGCATCAATTTTTTTCGGAGATTTTCATCATATATTAAGTGCTGATGAGATGTAGAAATATTAGGTATTGCATACGGGATATTCGCGTTTTGAATCGCTGTATATGGGATAAAAATACGCTCCATTAATGTTGTAAGCACAACAAAATCTCGGCCAATTTCATTTACTTTCGCTACTGTATGTAAGCTACTCCCACCCCGATTCGAAAAAACTTCCACGCGCTGATAACGTTTATGCTTAAAAAATTTCATTAGCATCATGACTTGTTTTCGCTCTGGTAAGCATTCACCAAGTACTTTTAAATTAGCACCATGCATGTATTCTTGGAGCATCTTTAATTCATGAGTCGGTAAAGCACTAGCTGGAGATGTATATCCTTCTTCTCTTTTTTCACTATAATCGAAAACAAGACGATCCTTATCACGAACTTTTATTATGTCCTTCTGCATAAAAACCTCCTATTTCTTCATTCATCATAGATATTTTATGATGGTAACTCATAGTTTAGTATGGAGGTGAAAACACAAATGAATTTTTTAAATGCAATTCTTTTATTTAGCTATTTTTTTATAGCAGCTATTTCATACGTCTACTTATACAAATCTCGGCATCTGATTGGTTATCACTTAGGTATGAATATTGCAATGTTATCTAGTACAGCTATTGGTTTATCTGTCGGTGCCGTTCTCGGATCACAATTCCCTTTAGATGAAGGCGTCATTACAATTGTCACAACGATAATCGCTGTTACTGTTGGCATTGTATTTGGAGCATTAGTTGATTATCAAACACTGCTAACAGGTGTAGCAAGCGGTATTATGTCTGGACTCATGGGACCTATGCTCGGTTTACATTCAACACAGCCCGCTTTCTTAATTATTTGCACAACTATAGTCGTATTTTTATCTTTCATTTTGCTACGCTTTTCCGTTCGAAATTAACGAGTTTTTAGTGGAGGAGCGATTTAGTTATGTGCAAACTTCTTAGATGGAAACATATAATCATTTTATTTAGTTTTATCTGTCTTTTTTTTCAAACAAAACATGTTTTTGCAGAAACAAACATCATACAAACAACTCCTAAGTCAAATCAGAAATTAACAAATTCTCCATCAAATCTTTCAATGACTTTTTCAGCTCAAATCAATACAGAAAAAGCTACTGTTCAAATTTTTGATGAAAAAGGAACGAATAGGGTTAAAGAATCGATTGAATTTTCGAATAACGAAGCAACTTTATCTATACATTTACCTCCATTAACAAGCGGTGTTTATACAGTTATTTACTATATACCTTTGCAAAATGGGGAAATAATTCGTGATTCTTACATATTTACAATTGATACACTGTCAAAAGACAAAAAAAAACAGTCCATCTTTTCATTTCTTTCACTCTTTCAACTTAAGTATGATTCTCAATTTTGCGGAAATATTTTCGCAACCGTTTCAAACAACACTTGGATTACACTTCTTTATTTGATGAACATATTTCATTACGTTAGTATCATTATGTTAATTGGATGGATTATTTGGGGAAGTTTGCTTAAATCTACTGATTCTACACCCCAAAAAAAATATCAAACTAATCTGTTTATTTTCCAATTATTTTTTTTGCTCGTGACATTACTTTTACTTATAATCCAATCTATTAATACAATTGATTTCAATATGAATCAAAAAATATTAGCAATACCTATAGATATATTGTATGGAGTTTCCTGGATTTTCTTACTTTCACTTGCTTTCATGGGCTTTTTCTTTCTTTCTCGCTCAAATGTAGTCCGTATTTTATGGATAATTCTTATACTGTTTATTAAAAGTATGACAGTCTATACTTTAACTATATTCCCATCTCCTTTTACAATATTTTTTGAAAATATCTATTTATATATTGTTACTGTTTTAGGAGGAGGTTATTTATTTATGGCTGCTTTTCAAAAGCAACTCTTTGTTCAATCACTTCTCCCTAAATTCCATCTATATGCTTGTATTTTGGCAGCCATTTTATTCACCTATAATCTGTTTATTTATTTTACTTATATAAATTTAAATACATCTGGAGCAACTTTCTTCACAATTCAATTACTAACCATTCTCCTTTGTTCGATACACCTATACATGTTTATCAAACAGAAAAAAAACACCTTTCTTTCGCTTTGTTTTCAGGCAATTCTATTATTATGTAATATAATAATTCACGACTGGATAGGAATATATAATCATCTATTTTTGTAAAAAAACACCAATAAAGTACGAATATTTTTTCACATCATTTTTTATATTTGAGATAGAACGCAATTCTTTTTAATTGGAAGGGGGCTTGATATAATGCTGAGGGAATATCATGTGGTTGCCATTCCAATTCGCATTGTTATTAACAACTATGGCGATCACGATCCTGAGGGTAAGATATATGTTTTAAAAGAAAATGTCAGTAAAGTAAAAAAGCTCGTAGAGGAAAATCCTTTTTCAACAGTAGACCTCGTGCAACCACTCGTTATTCGTGCCAATGTAGGAGATACCGTAAAAGTAACCTTTGAAAACCAATTACCTTTTAGCACTTCCATGCATATTCAATTAGCAGAGTACGATGTACAGACTTCAGATGGAGCATTTGTTGGAAATAACAAAAACACTACTGTTCCACCTGGTCAAAAACGAATCTACACTTGGGAAATCATCCGTGAAGAGATTCACCTTTTCTCTGATTTAGGCAATCCACTTTCCAGCGAAGAAGGAAGTAATGTACATGGCTTATTTGGGGCATTAATCGCACAACCAAAAGGGTCTACATGGACAGATCCTATAACAGGCTTACCTATTAACAGCGGCGTTTACGCTGATATCCATAATCCACTATTACCTTCATTTCGGGAGTTCGCATGGTTTTTTCATGATGAGATGGAAGTAAAAGATTTAACAGGAGCAAAACCAATTGATCCCCATACATTACAAAACAGTGCGACACACTCCGTTAACTACCGGTCTGAACCAATGCGAAATCGTGCTCGCCTTATCCAAGAAGGTATTGTTTGTCCTGATTGTGAAGGTGAAGAAGTTCATCATGATTCCTGGGTATTTGGTGATCCAGCCAGCCCTATTTTACGTGCTTATGTAGGAGACCCTCTTAAAATTCGTGTTATTCATGGCGGGATAAAAGAAACACATGTCTTTCATTATCACGTCCATCAGTGGCTATTTGAACGTAACAATATCGATTCATTAGAGGTCGATTCATTATCTATCAGTCCACAAAATTCGTTGACCGTTTCACCTTTATACGGTGCCGGAAGCTTACAAGGTGCATTTGGCGATGTTATTATTCATTGTCATCTTTATCCTCATTTTGGTGAGGGAATGTGGGGAATGAATCGTATTTTTAATACATTACAAGACGGAAACCAATTTTATCCAAATGGTGTCCCTATTGCAGCATTACAGCCGCTTCCTGATCGACCAATTCCACCTGCGCCTACACGCGAAAAGCCCGGATTTCCAAACTTTATTCCTGGTGTTTTTGGTTGTAAAGCTCCCCGTCCACCACTTGGAATTGTAGGTGGCCGCAAATCAACAGAGCTTGAAATCAATCAATTTGATCCAAACGCTCGTCCGGGTGCCGTATTTGTGAACCCTTGTCCCGAAGGCACAAAAGTAGAACGGGTTTTTAATGTCGTTGGTATTCAAGTACCTATTATATATAACGAAGAAGGCTGGAATGATCCAGAAGGTCGTATATTTGTATTAGAAGAAGATGAAGAAGATGTGTTATCTGGTCGTAAAAAACCAGAACCCTTTGTCATACGTGCGAATGCCGGTGAATGTATTCGTATTAACTTTACAAATAAGTTTCCAGAAACATTAGGCGGAAATGCATTTCAACTTGTAGAACGAACATATGAAGCAGCTACTCACGTACACTTCGTCAAATTCGATCCTCTCGTTGCCGATGGTGCTAATGTTGGCTGGAATTATGATAGTAGCGCTTTACGAGGTGAAACAATTCGAATGCAGTGGTTTGCAGATGTTGAATTGAAGGCTGTTTTCTTTCATGATCATTTATTTGCGAATTCACACCAACAGCATGGTTTATTTGGAGGAATATGTATTGAACCAAAGGGATCACAGTTTCTCGATCCTCGTACAGGAAAAATTTTACCGTCTGGTACACAAGCAATCATTACAAATCCACTCATACCTGATTTTCGTGAATTTGCCTTGTTTGTTCATGATTTTTCGCTTTTATTTGATCGTAGGGGTAAACCACTTAATGCACCTGAATTTTCAGGTTCTGAGGGTGACCCTGGCGTTATGGCAATTAATTACCGAAATGAACCGCTATCAGCACGATTAACAAATCCTGAAACTGACCCAGCTTTTGTTTTTAGCTCTTTCCTTCATGGAGATCCTGTGACACCATTATTACAAACTTATAATGGTGATCCAGTACGCATTCGATTATTTCAAGGCGCCCATGAGGAATCTCATAGCTTTAACTTACACAGACAACGTTGGCGTAGAAATCGTCCGGATTTAGAATCAGAATTTACTCAACAACAAACTATTGGAATATCAGAAGCTTTTACAGCGGAATTTGCGGTTGAAGGCGATGGCGATTTTGATATGCTGTACTATTACGGTGGAATTGATGATATTTGGCTCGGAGCTTGGGGAATTTTCCGGACATTTAAAGAGCGGGTTCCGAAGCTATTCCCTCTACCAGACCGACCGCAACCACCAAAAAGAACAAAACCATTGCCAAAACCTACTGAGGAGCAACCTCCACCAGCAACAGATCCTGGTGAGCCTTGTCCACCAAATGCACCAGTTCGAAAATTTGAAGTTGTTGCATTTCAAACCAAAATTAAATATAACAAAGCTGGTGATAATGATCCCGTTGGTATTATTTTCGCTTTAAAAGAAGATGTTGAAAATATAAAGAACGGGAAAATAAATCCCGAACCACTTATATTACGTACGAATACCGGTGAATGTGTAGAAGTTACTCTCCACAATCAATTAACAGAGCCATTTCATAACGAAGGAGAACTTCATGGTTATCCAGAAGTGCCCGATGAAGATATTATTTTCACACCATCCAGACGAATTTCTCTTCATGCACAAATGGTCGCATATGACGTTCTTGGCTCAGATGGTGCTACAGTTGGATTTAACCCTGATCAAACCGTAGCACCAGGGGAAAGTATTACGTATCGTTGGTTTATTGATCGTAATATTGGTGCTTGTAATCTCTGGGATATGGCTGATTTACGTAATCACCGGCACCACGGAGCTTTTGGTATGCTAATTACAGAACAAACTGGCGCTCTTCATCTCGATCCTATAAAGCGCACGCCAATCCGAACGGGTAATCAAGCAGTTATTTCACATCCACTTTTCCCAGAATTTCGCGAATTTGCTTTATTAATGCATGATGGTGTTCGCCTTGTAGATAAAAATGGCAATCTTATTATTGATCCCGAAGTAATTTTTATAGCACCGGAAGAAGGACTAGAAGATCCAGAAGATCAAGGATCTCGCGGCTTTAACTACCGCTCAGAACGTATCATTCATCGCTTAAAGCAAAATCCAGATGTTTCAGCAGTATTTAGTACAAAAATTCACGGAGATCCTGCTACACCAATCTTTTTAGCACATGTAAATGATCCAATTATCTTTCGTTATACTTTCCCTGCTGACAAACCACGAGCACATGCTTTTACAATACACGGACATTCATGGCTTCGAAATGAGACTAATTTAGACTCAACCTATATCGCTGTCCAAGGAGAAAACAGCGTTGGTTCCAGAGCAAATTTAGTCATTGCACATGGAGCTGGTGGTCTAAACGGCAGACCTGGAGATTATATGTACCGTTCGGGTAATATTCGCTGGGACATTGAACTTGGTATGTGGGGGATACTTCGGGTACTAGGAAAGAGTAATAACAAACTCCCCCCTTTACGAAATCCCTAAAAAATAGGCTATCCCTGCTTTTTAGGGATAGCCTTCATATTCTCTGTATCAAATACACTCTAAATCACTTCTTCTGCATCAGGTTAATCAATCACAATTACATCTCCATCTTTAAAACGAATTTCTCTTATATTTACCCATAGTATTGTCACTATTACTTTTCGTTTCTGCAATACGCCGATAAAATCTGTTCCCACTTCTTGAATCTTCCCAACAATAACCTTTTCATCATTCTCATCACAACGTATTGTTACTTCTATTCTATTTCCGATATTTTTTAAAAGCTGGAAATTTAATCTTTCCTTTAAACCATTAAAATTCAATGGGACCAACTCTTTACATATAGGATTTCTATTACCTATCGATTTGTTCACTTGTGATTCTTTAACAATGGGGACTTCTATTTTTTGCTCTAAAGTATTCTGTTCCATTTTCCGATTTTTACCTTCTAAACTTTCTTTCTTTTTTACTGATCCAGGAATATTTAAATTTTGTTTATCAGACCGCAAAAGACAACCTCTCCTTTGACTCATTCTCTTCTTAGCTTATGAAAAATTGAATAAAAAAGAGACATACCAAAAACAAAAGGTGGTTTTTTCTTTTTATGGAAATAAAAGTACAAACCCCTGCATAATAATAAATTGATAGTAAAAATTCATAATGAAAGGGGGATATGCGTATTTTCTCTTGGTACATACCATGAGATTTAACGCTATACGTATGTCAAAAAACAAATCAAAACAACAACATGAAAAACGACCACCTGAAACAGTAGATTGTTCACCACCCAAAAAAATCCCTTTAGAAAATACAGCAACTCTGCCTGAAAATCAAGTATTTGTCGATTTATTAGGAAAAAACATTTTATTGTCTACACGTTCTGATCAACTAAATCTTTTAGGGCAAACATTTCGTCCTATTTTCACTGGGAAAATTGTAAAAGTAACAGATGGCTTCATTACACTTTATCCTGTCATCATTAAAATGAATAATGCACCATTTTTTCAATTCCCTACACCTCTCAATTTTGCAATTGAAATGATCGTCTTCTTCTTACCCTTTGATCCTAATACTAAGTTTCCAATTCCATAATAATAAAGGTGGTGTAAAAAATGAAAAATCAAGATCAACTTAAAGAGAAAAATCCGCTTCCTCCGGTGTGTAGAAGCTCAGTTAACAATTCTTTAATTAATGAATTACGCCGTGCTAATGTTGCACAAGAATTTGAAAACCACATCGGTTCTCGGGTTTTCATTCTAATTGCACAATTCCCTTTTATGATTATCGGTACCATTGTTGAAGTGCAGGGGGATTACGCTTTTATTAAAATTGAAACAACTCATATTAATGAATTTGATAATATGACGGGTCGTGTACATATTGACGAGATTGAAGTATTCTTTATTGAAGACGGGAAATTTAAGATTCCAAACATTCAACAAATCCCAGGAGTTTAAGCTAGCAGGCTATCCCACTTGTAAAGAGCAGGTGATAGCCTTTTTTTCGTATGCAACGGGATGAATGATGACACAGAAAGTATGACAACTGCATTTATTATACTAATCATATTTTATGAAACGAAAGGAGCCCTCAACTTATGAAAATGGACAACCCAAACCCAATATGGACTCCAACTTATTTTAATACCACTCCCTGTCCTCCATTATCTACTTGCTTTCCGGATGCCCCACCGGTCTTCCCTTCTCCTAACAGCTCACTTCCACAAGAAGAATTAGATCAATTACAAGTGTGCATTGAAGAAGCAAATAACTTACTCCATATTATTTCAAATCCAAGAGATCCAGAAAACACAAGAGCTTTACAGCTTTTTCTTTTAACACTTCGTGGTTTAAAAGTACAAGCAATTATTGCATGTGACAATACACAGGAAAAGCAAATAGGCACTTTAACAAATGCAGGGAAGGATTTCATTGAGTTAACCAACGAAAAAAAAGGAAAAATACTGATCCCATTTCTACAACTTTGTTTATTGAAACGGGATTGTAATCAAAATCCTATACCTCAACCTTTACCATTTAACTTTACTCCACCTATTCGACAAAATTTAATATTACATTTTGGAAAAACAGTAGCAGCAAATCCTCTTTTAATTAATACTTTCTTTGGTATTTCTTTAGCACTTTACTTACAAGGATTTATTGGAAAGAAAATCACAATTCGACTACAAAATGAAGAAAACCTTATACAAGGGGTTTTAATTGATGTTCAGGAGGAAAATGCAGATAACGATTTAAGACCTCCAGCTAAAATAAAAATAAAAGTTGCTAATAAGATTGTAGACGTTGATTTAGATGCCGTATGTTTTATTTCCGTCTGTTCTCGGTAAAATGATTAGCAAAGTCAAGTGCTTTTTAGCTACGCCAAACCGAAATTCATCTCCCACCTACCGTTGGGCTATTGCCCTACACACGCTTGAGGAAGGAGAATTCGTTAAATCTATAGGATGTTTACACCATCTGAAAAAAATTTATTTTATAGGTGATCAAACATCCTATGATTGCTAATCAATCATCATTAACTCCTTGATTACTTTAATATTATTAAGGGTCTCCTCATCAGTTAGTAAGAAACTAAGAACCATTTTATTATGATGATAAGTCTGTTTATAGTCTTTTAGCTGAAAGTAGCAAAACGCTAATTGTTTATGCGGTAACCACCTTTTAAAGGGTTGTTGTTCAATGAAATGAACGGAATTAGCTGAAGGTGCTTCTATAGCTTGTTTATACCAATAGGCAGCTTGAGAAAACTGATTATTCTTAAGAAAGAATTCACCTAGGCGACAGCTGAATTCCGGTTGAGGAACATCGTATTCTAAAGACTGAAATGTGATTTCTTTTTCTTTTTTAAAATTTCCGATTAGATGATAACAACTGGATAATTTATGCATAACAAAAAGCCTGTGTTCTAATTGGATATCTTTGTAGTCTAAGAACTTGTTATAAAATTCAATGGCTTGTTTATATTTTTTTATGTTTATGTAATTCTCTGGCATAATGAAATATATCGTGAACTGTCATTTTACCTTTATTCTTTTTCAAAAATTGTTCATATAGTTTGAGATTTCGATCTGATTCATTATTGGTATAATTTTTTTGGTTCTGGTGCAAAAATATTTGTTAGAAACATAGAGTAGACATTTTCTCTTCATTTCTATCTTATGAAGCTAAGCCAAACAATTTATGAATAAATTGTTTCTGGTTTTGGACAGACTTGTCCGGTAAAACAAGTTGCCTCTTTTTCATCATATGCATGGCTTCAACACCACTCAATATAGAGATTGCTGTTTTATATGACTTTAATCCTAACATAGAACAAACTCGTCTTTTAATAAACCGGTGATCTTGTTCCACTATATTATTGAGATATTTAACTTGCCTTAGTTGTATGCCTTCAGGCATATGTTTCTCTTCTTTCAATTCTTGAATCGCTACAGGATAGGCAGAGTTCTTATCTACTGTTATTACACGAGGTTTAGAAACATACGAAAAAGCCAAGGCCTTCTTGAAAAAGCGCTTGGCTGCTTGTTTATCTCTCGATTTACTTAGATAAAAATCAATTGTATTACCCTCTGAATCAACTGCACGATATACGTACATCCATTGACCTTTTACTTTAATATAGGTTTCATCGACTCTCCACGAATCATTTGTTGATTTAAGATGATGTCGTACTTTCTTTTCTAATTGAGGACCATATTGATGAACCTACCGCATAATGGTTGTGTGAGCCATTGATAATCCTCTTTCCTCCATCATTTCCACCAGATTACGTAAGCTCAAATTGTACCGTAGGTACCACCTTACTGTTAGTAAGATGAGTTCAGGCTGATAATGCTTCCATTTAAACAAATTTTCCCTTTCCATGTCACGCACCTTTTCTAGAGTAGTACTATCAATATGTCCAAGTTTAAGAGATTTTTTGCACCAGAACCAGTAAAATTGTTGTCTCCGAGCTTACATCAAACCATCTCAGTGTATTCCATGTAAATAAAAATGGTACGGTTACAAGACCAGTCGTTAATGATTCTTACAGTCAAGGACCATTGGGGGCTTATTTTTTATCGTCTGGAATCCTCTTAGTTACAGAAGCAGTTTCAAATACACTGTCATCTTATTCATTGAGCAACGACGGTATCATTCATGTGATCAGCGGCTTTGTACCAAACGGATATATAACTGCTTGTTGGATTGTAACAGCGAAGGATGAACGTTTCACCTACACTATCAAAACCTTTAGCGGCACCATCCCCACCTACCGAATCGATCGCGATGGAGCACTGTCGGTGGTAAGGGCTATTACCAGTACAGTACACCGTCAGGTACAAGTACCAGGTCTTCCGATGGATGTTGGAGTGAGTAAAGGTGGAAGGCAATTTTACACCCTTAATGGAAATCAGGGTACAGTTTCAGGATTTAATATCCAAGATGATGGTAGTCTAGTAAGATTGCAGGTTGCTGGCTGGACTAACTTCCCTTACTTTGGATCGCAAAGTTTAGCTGTTCTTTGATTGGGTTCACCATACTGTGTGGAATAGAAAAATACAAGGGTTACATAGTACACCACAAATCACACTGGAATATATTGAAATAAACAAAGAAAAAAAGATGATATATTAGACAACTTTTATCTTTAAATAAAAAATCCACACTTAACTAGGCTCATATACGCACACCATCCTCTCTAGACGAGCATAAGATGTACTAACGAACGAAAGGGGGTAATATTATGGGTTTTGGTTTTGGTGGAGGTTGTGATTGCGATAGATGTCATCGTCGAAGAGAAGATCATCGAAGAGAAGATCATCGAAAAGAAGATCATCGAAAAGAAGATCATCGAAAAGAAGATCATAATCCCGAGTTACGACAATTTTTAAGAACATTAACTCCTGGTACTTGCATTGTTATTCAATTTGATTCTCAACGACCTACAAGTGCAACATTCCAAGGTTTTCAAGGAAACAACGTCATTATTTTATCTGACTTTGATTGTTTCCCAGGATTAGCACGTATTGCGATTAATAAAATTAACGTAATCTCTATAAATTCACCTGATTGTGATCGTTTCTGTTGCAAACGTCGTAGACATTGCAGAGAATGTGATGAGCATGAGCATGAGCATAAACATGAACGCGAACATGATCGTAGAGATGATTTTTAAAAATTAATTAAAAGAAAAACCTTTCCTTTAATTTATAAGCCAATTTGCAAGAAAAACACCTATTAAAAAATAGGTGTTTTTCTTTTCTAAATGTTACCCAACTGAACATAAATAACAAACCATTCCATAAAGCAGACATATACTATTGTAAAGTCGGCATCCAAAAGACCCAAATAAATACCCATGCCAAGAAATAAAACTACACAGTATTTCTTGGCACCTTCTACATAAAATATTGACAACAATAAATTTATTACAAATGTACAAGCCAATTACCAAATTATTCATATTATATAACTAAGGATTAATAGATCCTATACCACCAACCCATAAAGTTACCTACGTATATTTAAATGTCCAAATGTACAAACCTAATTAAAAATCTACACATATAATGTACCCTACCTTTCTATTATCTTATTAAAGGAATTTATTTTTATATAAATTCCTTCTTTTTTAAGTATTTGAATACTTAATTTAATCTACATAACATAATCAATCCCAAAATAATTAATATAATAATCCTTAAAAAAAAATAAGATAAGGGCCCTCTCCCTTATCTTTTACTGGTATTTATTTAAAATACTATTAAACTACTCGTCGGACACTAATAACATCTAGACTTGTCACATTAAGGTTCGCATTATTATCAACCCAAATAAGAAATCCATCCTCTACACGAAGAAAGACCCCTGTTCCATCGATCTGATCTCCACCGGAAAAAACATTAATTCTGTCGCCTTCTCGTATACCATCTAATCTTCTTCGTCCTTCAAAATTACCCACTTCTCTCACCTCCTCACATTCACATTATTTAAAATACTATTAAACTACTCGTCGGACACTAATAACATCTAGACTTGTCACATTAAGGTTCGCATTATTATCAACCCAAATAAGAAATCCATCCTCTACACGAATAAAGACCCCTGTTCCATCGATCTGATCTCCACCGGAAAAAACATTAATTCTGTCGCCTTCTCGTATACCATCTAATCTTCTCCGTCCTTCAAAATCACCCACTTTTCTCACCTCCTCACAGTCTCTTCTTTTTCTTCGGTTTCTATTACGTTCATCACATTCACATTATTTAAAATACTATTAACGTACTCGTCGGACACTAATAACATCTAGGCTTGTCACGTTAATGTTCGCACCAGCATCAACCCAAATAAGAAATCCATCCTCTACACGAATAAAGACCCCTGTTCCATCAATCTGATCTCCACCGGAAAAAACATTAATTTTGTCGCCTTCTCGTATACCATCTAATCTTCTTCGTCTTTCAAAATTACCCACTTCTCTTACCTCCTCACATTCTCTTCTTCTTCTTCGGTTTCTATTACACTCATCACATTCACATCTACGTTCAAAAGACATTTAACATAACCCCTTTTTCCTAAAAATTTATTTACACCATATTTTATGAAAAAAGTAAATTAATTGATTAGACTTTTTTCCTCTATCAAACATCCAATTAACTAATTTATAAAAAAAAATTACTAATTCCAACAATTGTACAAGCCATTTTTTATTACTTACATAGATTAACAATGAGATGATAATCATCTTACTATACTCCAAAACCCTAAATTACCTGTTCGGTAACTATCTTTAAAAAATAGAAAAAGGGACAGTTTTTCAACTGTCCTTTTTTCTTATTTGTAAAGATATATTTTAAAAATTAAACACCCCTTACTAATAAATACATACATTATATAGTGCTCCAACACACTACTAAAAAACACTCCACTAACAAAAAAAGAACTTATTTTCTATCTGTCAAGAATTTAAGTTCTTTTTTAACTATTTAATATCCCTTTATTTTCATATTAATATATAATTTTCTTTCCTTGATGCTTTTCCTCTTCGATGGGCTAATTGGTATCCTGGTGGATTCCGAAGATGTTTTTTCTTTTTACGCTTCATCTCATTAATCTCTTGTTTAATCCATCCACGTAAAGATCTAGAAACTTTTTAATCAGTTGCTAATTGTCTTAATTTGGTACTTCCCCCTGCTCTTCCTGCATTTTTAACTACGGCTTTGGCAGCTTTAACTTTAACTCTACCTCCACCAACTATACCTAAGGTTCCAGCTATTAAGATTTGTTTTCTACTCGCACCAGACTTATAAGCTTTATACGCATCATATGCTGTAAAACCTGCACCTATTGCAAACCATACCCAGTGCCCATCGGGATCAACATCCATTACAGAGTTATTATCCACATACTTATCAAGGTTTATTAAGTTAATTTAATCAAACTTTATTCCAAGGCTACAAATATATCAAAGACTGTTTTCTTCTCATAGCGATGAGACTTTCGCCCATTTTTATGCAAGAGATTGAACAAACAAAGGAAGATTTTTGATAGTTCTTGGGCATTTTGTTGTAGAGATTGAAATATAAATAGTAATCCTTAATGATTTAGATTGCTTTACATTCACTTAGTTCTCGCTTCTTTTTGTTGAGGAGTAATTGGCGCATTTTGTACACAGTAGAAGAATAAAATTGTTGATGAAGTAAATGTGCTAAAAGTTGTTGTAAAAACTGAACAGCCTGAGAATTAAAGCATTGATTGAGTCTTTCTGGGCTCATAGAAATGCCTGTGTTAGCTTCTAATCAACTACATAATTGTGTCAATAAAGTATGAACTATGTTTTGACTTAACCAAATACATAGGGCCACTAAGTCTTGTGCGCGGTATTTATTTTTTGTTTCACAAATCCTGTATTTCTAGCTAATTGCTCTAAAACATCAGGTGACATATATCGTTGCAATTCTTTAGAAAACAATTCTAATTCATCAAAAGCTGATAATTAGTAATAATTAATAGTCCAATAATCCCACTTATGTAAGCAAAAAATCCCTTCAGATCTACTGGAGAAATTTTTAAGGATTTTATGCTACACAGAAAACACCCTTTCAGTCTAAAATTATTTTCTAAGATTATCACCCTTAGTTTAACAGTAGCTTTTATCAACAAACGGATGCATTAGTAAATAGGATATGTGGATTAAATACCCTCTACAATTGATGGACATGGTATGTAAATATTTTCTTGCTATTGGAGGGATTTCCTAGTGGTTGATAACATACAACAACTTATTCAAGAACATAGACAATTTTTCCATCATGATCATACAAGAGGTCTTCAATTTCGGCTTGAACAGTTAGAAAAGTTAAAAAATTCTATTCGAAAATATGAAACTCAAGTACTGAGCGCATTATATCAAGATTTACACAAAAGCGAGTTTGAAGCATACGCTGCAGAAGTTGGTTTCGCATTTAACAGTATCAATTTTATAATGAAATACCTAAAACAATGGATGAAACCTCAAAAAGTAAAAACACCTATTCATTTTGCCCCATCCAAAAGCTACATAATAAAAGAGCCATATGGTACCGTGCTAATTATTGGACCTTTTAATTATCCATTCCAATCATTAATTGAACCTCTCATTGGGGCAATTGCGGCAGGAAATTGTGTAGTTCTCAAGCCTTCAGAAAATGCACCAAATGTTTCAGCTGTAATTAACAAAATAATAAGTGAAACGTTTGATAAGCAATACATTCGTGTAATTGAAGGAGGCAGGGAAACAACTTCTTTATTGATTCATGCACCATTTGACCATATCTTTTTTACTGGTAGCGTTCAAGTTGGAAAAATTGTCATGGAAGCTGCGGCGAAAAATCTTGTACCAGTAACATTAGAACTTGGTGGAAAAGGACCAGCTATTGTCGATGAAACTGCTAACCTCGATATAGCAGCCAAGCGCATTATCTGGGGAAAATTCATAAATGCTGGGCAATCCTGTATTGCACCTGATTATGTTATTGTACACAAATCTGTCAAGGTAAAACTGATTTCGAAAATGAAAAAAATCATTACAAACTTTTATGGATCAGATGTATTTAAAAGCAATGATTACGGTCGAATTGTTAATGAGAGACAATTCGATAGACTTACTTCTATATTAGGGCAAGACAAAAATTATATAGTATTTGGTGGAAATTCATCTAGAAGCCATTTATATATTGAACCAACACTTCTTGAAGTAAAATCATGGGATGATGCAGCTATGAAAGAAGAAATTTTCGGACCGATTTTACCAATTATGGATTACAATGATTTAGATGAAGTCATTCATACGGTTAACAACCATCCCAAACCGTTAGCTTTGTATGTGTTTACTGAAAATAAAAATGTTGAAAAGCAGGTATTAGGACGAATTTCTTTTGGAGGAGGATGCGTCAACGATACAATGTCGCATATGGCTAATCTCCACTTACCTTTTGGTGGAGTAGGAAATGCAGGATTCGGCGCCTATCATGGGAAACATAGTTTTGATGCTTTTACACATCGTAAAAGCATTTTAAAGAAAAGCTCAAGGATAGATTTAGGGTTTGTATTTCCACCGTATAGGAACAAAATTAAAATTTTGCGAAAGATTTTTAAGTAATACGATTTGTTAAACATTAATGTGGATAATAAAGGAAATCCAGTAGAATGGACTCCCTTTACCTTGTAACAACCTAATCCATTTGTTTAGCGATGGCTCGACCGTCACCTGTCTGGAATGGAGCAAGGACGACCAGGGGGAGTATTTGCTGGTCAAACATAATATCAGCCTGAATGGTGCAATCAACGGACCGCATTGGTATCCTTCGCTGACGGAGACGTTTACCATAATACAGGGGAAACCATGTGCTTCAGGGTGGACGGGAAAGACATCTGGTCCGGTCCGCGTGAACTTTTGACGGTTACTTATAAAAAAGTTTGATTAAAACTTATATAGAAGTCTCATTTTTAGATACATAAAATATTTTATACTTTACGCTCTTTAAAAAAGTTAGACGCAATGCAACAAGCTATTCCAGCAATAAGAACACTAAATGATAATACTTTATTTGTATTTTCAAACTGTATAATATCTGTAATCATATTAAGCATAATTAGTCCCAAAACAAATAAAATCGGCCCCCAAAAAAGCAATATTTTTCCTAACAATGAACGTTTTCTCATAACCCTCACCTTTCCTATATATGTAAATTTTATCATGCTTTTAATTGTTAATTAATAGTTTAGGGGCTAGTTTTTCAAATGTTGATTAGATTATTTTGGTTAATCTTTTTTATAAATGGTTACACTTTTTTCAAAACGGTGCGACTTTGTTTTAAATCTACAGGGGATTCCTAAGTACGGAAACCTAACGCTTTCTAATTGATTAGGCTATCCCCGTAGTTCCTACGGTTAGAAGACGGATTGCTGCATTTCGATCTCTATCGTGATGTGCGCCACAAGAAGGGCAATCCCACTCACGAATTGTTAGATTTTTAACGTCTGTGTTTTTGTATTCGCAATTGAAATATAATTGACTAGGAGCAAATGTTTTAAAGAGTAAGTTTTAATCAATCTTTTTTAAAACGTGCTCTTCATACTTGTTTTTACATCAATGTTAAAAAGGAATTATGGTGATGCCGCATGTTGAATTGCTGAGTCCTAACTCTCATGTTGCAAAAGTTCTTTGAAGATGAGAGGGATTTTCATGGTCATGGAAACGTGGAATAAAAAGCGTAGTATCGATTATAAGAAAAGAATTATATCTATTTATAAATATAAAAGGAAATTAAATTCTTGACAGATAGAAAATAAGGCCTTTTTTTGTTAGTGGAGTGTTTTTTAGTAGTGTGTTGGAGCTCTATATAATATATGTATTTATTAGTAAGATGTATTTGATTTTTAATATATATATTTGTAAATAATAAAAAAAGGACAGTTAAAAAACTGCCCTTTTTTCTATCTTTTAAAGATAGTTTCCGAACGGGTAATTTAGGGTTTTGGGGTATGGTAAGATGATTATCATCTCATTGTTAATCTATGTAAGTAATAAAAAATGGCTTGTACAATTGCTGAAATTAATAATTTTTTTTTATAAATTAGTTAATTGGACATTTGATAGAGGAAGGAAATCTAACCAATCCATTAATTTCTTTCATATAAGTTAAGTAAAATTTAGAAAAGAAAAACACCTATTTTTTAATAGGTGTTTTTCTTGCAAATTGGCTTATAAATTAAAGGAAAGATTTTTCTATTAATTAATTTTTAAAAATCATCTCTACGATCATGTTCGCGTTCATGTTTATGCTCATCACATTCTCTGCAATGTCTACGACGTTTGCAACAGAAACGATCACAATCAGGTGAATTTATAGAGATTACGTTAATTCTATTAACCGCAATACGTGCTAATCCTGGGAAACAATCAAAGTCAGATAAAATAATGACGTTGTTTCCTTGAAAGCCTTGGAATGTTGCACTTGTAGGCGGTTGACGATCATATTGAATAACAATACAAGTACCAGGAGTTAATGTTCTTAAGAATTGTAATAATTCTGGATTTTTATTCTCCTGTCTTTTATTTTCTTCTTTTCTGTGATGATCTCTGTGATGATCTCTCCGATCATCACATCTGTTGAAATCACAACCTCCACAAAAACCTCCACCAAAACCAAAACCCATAATATTACCCCCTTTCGTTCGTTAGTACATCTTATGCTCGTCTAGAAAGGATGGTGTGCGTATATGAGTCTAGTCAAGTGTGGATTTTTATTTAAAAATAAAAGTTGTGGGTTCTGGTGCAAAAAACCTATAAAACTTGGACATACTGATATTACTACTCTAGAAAAAGGTGTGTGATCAGTATGAAAAAGGAAAGTTTGTTCAAATGAAAGCATTATCAGCCTGAACAAATGTACCATGATTCATCTGACTCTCCCTTCTATATAATTAACGTTTGAAAACGTAAAATGTATACAAACTTTGTAAAAAAAAATCAAAATAAAGTACATCAATGTATGATTTACAATACATATTTTCTATATAATTACATTTAACATAACACCACTTAGCGGAAGTCAATCTATCTAGAAGCATAGAAGAGTTACTTCAAATCTTCTGAAGAGAATATTCGTTCACATAATCACCGTTATCAGTAGTTAGTCTGCCTAATTATAAAGGAGAATAAGCTCCTTTATTTTCTTTAAGCATATCATGTAAAAGAATATGAAATATTTATAAAAAGTAGGTGACAACATGACATTCGATTCTCACCGTATTATAGGTTTCCCTGGAATGGGTATGGGTGGCTTCCCTGGAATGGGTATGAGCGGTTTCCCTGGAATGGGTATGGGCGGTTTCCCTGGAATGGGTATGGGCGGTTTCCCTGGAATGGGTATGGGCGGTTTCCCTGGAATGGGTATGGGCGGTTTCCCTGGAATGGGTATGGGCGGTTTCCCTAGAATGGATATACCAGTTAACTATAACCATCATTTCTAATACTTTATATTTGAATGTAGATGACAATAGATAAGATTAACCCTTGCATCAATCCGTTATGGGCATCTTACCTATTGCCATCTATTAACTTGTACCAACGTTCTTACATAACATCACTTATTCATAGTAAACCAACAGGAACATAATTTCTCTGTTATCACGAGCCTTTACAAGACTACTAAGTATAGTTGTTTGAATAAGATGAAATGGAATTCGGAAATATGATAGTGATATATCTGTCGTGTTTGCCGTTTCTGCAGCAGTATGGTTGTACAGTACATAATCTACAATTTCATATACAGTACGATTTCCAACAGGTGTCTCTTTTACGAGCCTACGATCCAAGCAAACTTGAAATCCTGTATAAATTGTTGTGTAGGGAATCCCACTTTTCTTAGCAAGATCCATAATTTGAAATTCACGTGGTAGCATTCCAATATCATTACATTCGAAATGAAGCAAGATATAAGTAGCTAAAGCTGAAGATGATAACTCTTTTCGTTCATTTTCAAGCTTGATGATGTTAAATAGACCATCAAAAAACTTAACCCCATGAATATTAAAATTCTGTTTGGAAAATTTCATGTGTGTATTCACAGTTTTCTTTTACTCCCCTCCAAAAAATACAAAAAAGACACACCAATGGCAGACTATGTGCCTTCGGTGTGTCCGTTTAGCAAGAATTATAAATTTGTTTATTTATATATAAATCTTAAACAATCGATATTTATGTACAAGATTATCTTTATAAAACTTAAATGTCAATACCTCTTCTCATTTAAGTTCTATAAGAAATACAACCTATAATTAGTCTAAATAAAAATTGGAATTGCACCATAGATAACTTCTTATTATTAATAATAATATGCATTCAGGTTCTTGTCACTTTCATTTAAACAAACTTTCCCATGTCAATCAAACATTTTCTAGCATAATACTATTTCTAGGAGATTGCTTACAAGAAATTTGGAGTTTTTGTACAAAAACCTTACAATCTTTATATACAGTCGAATTCTCAAAACTGCTTAATATATAATTAACTTCCATATTAATGTTATGTAAACAATAAAAACCCCTGTTACAAAACATACTCACATTAACATATCAACTCGCATTAACATGTAATCAAACCTACGAAGAGAGATGTTAATTTTATATCGACATTTCTAATACAATAAGTATACATATTCATTTGATATCATTAACAACCTTATAAGGTACACTTCTTAATAGAAAGAATTATAAATAGCTAAAGGGCCTAACACTTGGAATTGCACTATAGATAACTTCTTACTATTAACAATATGCATTCAGGTTCTTGTCACTTTCATTTGAACAAACTTCCCCATGACAATCAAACATGTTTTAGCATAATACTATTTCTAAGAAATTATTTACAAGAGATCTGGAGTTTTTGTACAAAAACTCCAGAATCTTTATATGCAGCCGATTTTTTAAAACTGCTTAATATATAATTAACCCCCATATTAATGTTATGTAAACAATAAAAATCCATTTTACAAATACATTCACATTAACATATCAACTAACATTAACATGTAATCATACACGAAAAGAGAACTGTTAATTTTATATCAACATTTTTAACACAATAAGTGTACATATTCATTTGACATCATTAGCAACCTTATAAGAAACACTTCTTAATAGAAAGAATTATAAATAGCTATAGAGCCTACAACCTGGACTTGCAACAAAATATAAAACTTCTAATCAAATACAAACTTCAATCTATTGATAACCTATATGACATCTCGCAATTGTTTTTTTGACATACTCCCATAAACATTGTAGTTTCATAAAATTTAGATTGGATACTACACTGTTAATATTTTATCTTTTTAGTTGATATGAAATTAACAATAGATATGGTGAAGTGTTTAAATATCAATCTCATGTTAATGATAATATTATAGGTATTCTTACCAGGATCGTTTGACAACTGATGCGTATGTTAGTTTTATTCTCTTTATTTATTATGTTATTTGTACCCACAATTAATTAACTAACATTAAAGAGGTATCAAAAGACTTGTTTAATTGATTGGAATAGAATTTTAGTACATTTGAACTTCATATTAATTAAAGTAATTACTAAACACACTATATAAAAGGGCGCGCTTTAAGAAAGATACCACAAATACAGCAGTCCCCAATAGTCTTTCGGTTGATAAGACATTAACAATTAACAGAGATCATCACTTCACAATCCTTTCTATGTCAATTTCATATCTCATGTTAATCTCAGTACTAAGCCGAAATCTAGTCCTAAATCAGATGATTTCCGCCTTTAATATAAAAAATGCTGTTTTATATTAGATAAACGACGTCATTAGGCTGTTTAGAAATCACTGGTATTAACGTAACTACATAAATCTACCCCAAGTATTCCATACCGTATTAAAATACTCATACATATCATATTAATCGCAGCATAGAGCGGGAATTAACTCTTAAAGTTTATTTATGTAGATTCTGGTCCTAGATCACGAAATACTACTAATTTAGTAGTATTATTGCCTTTTTTTCTAGCTTTTATACATTATAATTTAAGTTTCCTAGTTTAATCTGGTTGTTTTTCCATAACATCATTGATTATATCCTTATAACTTGTTTACAAAACACCTATATTTCCTTATCATTAATATTAAGTAACATGATTTGTTAATCTCATGGCAACTATCAGTAATGTAACAAACATAAAAGATAGGCATTTCCATTGATAGAACATTACTATTTATATACTTAGAGTTAACAATAACATCAACAAATCAAGTACATTCTGTATCAACAGTTAATGTTTTGTTAACAAACATTCAATCACATGTCAATTTTACATTTCATGTGAGTTACTGAATAAGTAGGGATTCACATGAATATTATCGAAATACTGTCTAACATGTTAATTTCAGTTCACATGTTAATTACAAATTGGGTGTTCATGAGTTGATTTTTAAGGAGGTAGTTACAATGATTGAGCAAAAAAACGAAACACAAGACCATCAAATTAACGATGATGACATATTAAATGATAATGTTTTCGAAAAAGCATGGCGGATAACGGAATTCTCTAAACTAGTCGGACGTCATCATAATACAGTTTATAATTGGTTCAATATTCTAGAGGAAAAAGGGCTTCACGAAACGTTAAGAACCCAAAATACAAACGAAAAACTCTATAATACTTTAGATCTTGAAATTGCTCTATTTATAAAGCAAAAAAGGGATGAGAAATGGTCTTTAGATGCAATTATTGACCTTTTACCACACCAATTTGATTTAAGACCAGTATCACCAGAGCATCAAACAAGTGAAGTATCTACTGAATTAAACCTTCAAGCCACTGCAGAAATTATTGAAAAAATGGTAACTAAACAGTTAGAAGAAAAAATAAAACATATTCAATCTCATTATGAAGAGAGGGTAGAAAGTATACTAAAACAGTTACCGCAACCAGAAGATGCAGAAACCCTAAAATTACGTCAACGCCAAGATAGACTTGATAATTTCATTATTGAGCATAGAGCACGTCAGGAATTAAGAAAACAAGCAGAGAGCCTATGGAATAATAAACCTGAAGAAGAACGTACTAGAAAGGCAGGATGGTTTAAAAAAGAGGAAGATTTGGGTAAAAAGCAACTCTTCATTGAGCAGTACATACAGGATAATATTATTGATTACATAAAATCTCTTATGAATACTGTGGAATAATAAAAAAGTCTGGATAAAGATCCAGACTTTTTTATTATTTTGTAGTGCCGAACATCTTATCTGGATCTAGAAAATCCGCTAATTCAGCATCTTCATTTGCTCCAGCATTATTATTTTCTTCGTCACTACCCATATCGATAAAATCTCCAAATGCAAAACCTAAATCCTCATCCTCATCTATACTCTCGATAGTACTAATTTGAGACTTTGTAAACTGAATTTGGCTTTGTCTTTCTTTAAACTCATTAAATTCTTCAACTAACCCTTTAGATAATCTCGATGGTAATGCATCAGTTTTATAGAACGTATATACACTTCCTAAGAAATCATTCTTACTTACCAAATATCCGTTAAAAACTGTACCATTTATAGGTAGATTATTTGAAACTTCTACCTTAGCATCATCCATAAAGGAATCATTAATGTTTTTTTGCTCATCTAAGATAGCGAGCATACCAAAATGATGTACTTTTGACGCTTCAACAGAACCGTCGTTATTCTTCTTCATTAAATCAATTGGGGGATGGAAAGAGCTTCCTCTTAATGATTCTTGGAACATCTCTATAATTGCATGGCTATTTTCTATCTGGTTCATATTACGTGAAACCTTATTAATTACTAAACAGCCCGTCTTCTCAAGTAAAATACGTTTAAAGTCTTGAGAATCGAGTATTACAGATGTACCAGATCCATTGGCAGCTGTATTTAACTCATGAATAATTTCACTAATGCGTTGATTTGCATAATCTCGTGAATTGGCGATACCCTTTTTCTCATTTTCATTTAATTCCTTAAATTCATCGTAAAAGTGCTGGTTATCAGCAAATACTACAAATGCTACACCTTTTGATTTATCATTTGCTAATTTCCAAATCTCCTGTGAAAATTTATTTACTTGTCGTAATACATCCGGCCCATCTGCTCGGACAGGAAGTGTTACAACAATCCCCATTTTAATAAAGTCTTTGCGCTCAATAGCATTTTCAAAGGCAATTCTCGCAAACTTTGCTTGATTTGCTTTGATTTCAGCCATTGGATATTCCTGCGCAACTTTTTGTAATTCTTGTCTGATTACTGGCTTGTTATGAAAAGCCGAAAATTCTTCAATAGCTTTAATGATTGTAGAAGTTCCTGTTCCTCCACCTAAACCTGCAAAGAATAAAACAAGTTCATCAGAAGGTCTTACACGCTCAGTAATAAATTCTTTTAATTTTTCTTTTGCTTCCTCATTTGAATCAAGAACTTTTACCGCACGCTCAGGGTTCTTACCTAAACCACCTAATTTAAGTGAAACTTGATTGCTTTTTGGTACATTTTTTAATTCAGCTAGATCTCCATCATTACTATTTAGTGCTAAGCAATTATATACTGCTGTGCCATCTGTATGTGTATATTCCGCAAATTTATCTACCATTCTAGTACCAGCTTGACCAAATCCAACCATCGTCATTTTAACTGCTACTTCATTCTTCAAGAAGTTTTTTGCCATTATTTTATCTCTCCTTATTTACCTTTTTTCTTTTCCCTAACTCAATAAGTACTTGTTGTCCTCTATAAGTTGAGATTAAAAATTTATATGGGTGCATAGTCTTTTCATAGATTAAAGACATTGATGATAGCGTACTCACACTTATTTCTGCTGAACGTCTAGATATATTTGTACGTTCAACTTCTAATGAATAGGATTTTCCTTTTTTCTTCTTTACTCTCCTATCAATAACTACATTTTCCACTATTTCATTAATAGATATGCCCCTCATGTACTTTGTCTCTTGAAATTGTTTATTTACTACGTTTCCTATGTATAGAAATACACTGTAGAGTATCTCATCTTGTTCAAGTATATCAGCAAACATGTTTACTACTTCATCTACAAACTTGATTGTTTGATATTTTTCACTTAAAACCTCGTTCAAGTTGTCCCCCCCTTAAAGCATTGGTTAATTATTCCTAGAAATATAGTACCTCATTACACGTTGTATATCAAGTCATTATAAATAAAACTTATATATAGGACTTATATATAAGACTTATAACAACTAAATCAGAAATACTCTATATTTTATAAGGGTTTATATATACGACGTATATATAACGCGTATACATGTTATATCAATCTTAAATTTCATGTGATTTACATTTTAATAAAGAGTACTAAAATATCCGGAATAAAATTGATAAAAACACATAAAAAATAACCTCTTCTTATTAACATGAAACTCACAAATATTATTATACGACTTATATGCAAATCTTATATATAAGTCGTATATACAAGTGCTGTTATATCAATGATAAATTAAATATTATATCTCAATTACATGTTAATACTTTTTATAAGCCGCTTATACAAACTTTATATATAAACCTTATTTATACACCTTATATAAATCACGTTTGAAATCTTTAATACTCAAACAACTACTATCAGACATATGTATTTATATTACTAAGGAGATTTCATGAAGATCTTATAACAATTCATACTAAGTTTTTTTTTATTACCTAGTTGTTTTAACAGGATTTATCTCTTATAAGAACGATAATTGTTAATGTTATGTTAATGCACTGTTCTTCACTTAGTACTTGTTAGCTCACATTACTGTATATGTTGTCAGAAAAAATATGCTCTGTGCCTCATTTGAATTCAATTTCTTGTCAATTTCAGTCATTCCTAGAAAGTCATTAGGAGAGGTTGTTAATTTCATATGAACAACAGAAAGCATCTCAAGTTATATTCAACATGTTAAAAAGAGAGTCCAAGGTTAAGCTGACTGATGCAAAAGTCCTTAAAATTCCTGTAAATAATCTCTTACACCTGGACATTCTAATAGTATTACGCTAAAAAATTACATCACTGCTATGAAAAAGGAACATTTGTTCAAATTGGATTATTAACAGTCAGGTCTTATCTTATTAACATCAAAATGATACTTACATTACAATAAAAGTTTTCGTAATGTAGTAGGAATGATGATAGCAATTACAACATCACATAAAATTAACAACTGATTAATTTCATGTGAATGAAACCTATATGTTAAGAACCTGTAGACACATTTTTAACGTACTAATGATTTAGTAGAAACAACCATTAATTTTTGTCTAAGTGAATTCATGATCCTATACAAGAGAAAACGCCTAAAAGAAAAAGTTGAATTTTTACACTGAACCAGTAGCAGAAGTAGGAGAGGGCACTTCACCACAAACAAGAAGTTAACTTTCGAATAAAAGATAGAAAAAATTACTCTTTGTTATCAAAAAGCCTTTTTATAATCCTTGAATAATATGCATTTACATGCTCCGATTGATTTGGTTCCTTCACTTGAACTTCATCAAGCTGTAGAACCAAATTCGGTCTCGTTTACTATACAAAAAGGTTGCCTCATAAAAGGAAATCCTCAATATAACGAGGTTGGGATTGATGTTTGGGAAAGCATTCTTCAGGTATCATTAATTGATCATGGAGAGTTTTGGAATGCTCTAAAAAACTTTTTACACATTAATGTACTGTCTGTATTCGAATTAGAACAATTAATAAAGGTTAAGGGAAATAGGTGATAATAATGGAATTCGAAGAACTTATGAAATATATAGAAGAAAATAAAGAAGACCATTTTCAAGATATAATCAGTGAGAACGAACTTGTGATTAGAAAGAGAGGCATAAATGTAAACGTCAAGTAACTCCAAAATATACGACAAAAGTTAATTTTGGAGTTATTTTTTGTTTTCTTTGTACTGTGATAATAAAGTTATTTAATACACAACATAGTCATTTGAAAATCTTTCTTTCAAGCAGTTCAAAAGGTGTTTTCAACTTAATACAGAACTATGTATAGTAGGTGGACATAAATTGGTTCGGATAAAAGTAACATGAATAAGGAGAAAAATTCCGATGGATTGCTTAGTTGCAAAAGGTAGTATTTATTATGAAAACGTAGGTAATGGTTTTCCAATATTAATAATGCATTCAATGGGTACAGACCATAAATCTATGAAAGCTTGGATAGAGCCAATTTTTGATGAGATTCAGGGTTTTCAGAGAATATATATAGATTTACCTGCTCACGGTCGAAGTTTAATTGACGAAAATTTCAACTCTTCAGATGATATGCTTTTAAATATTTTGGATTTTATCAATATGACAATTCCTAACCAAGCATTTTCTCTTATTGGTTTTTCATTTGGAGGATATTTGGCACAAGGTGTTTTGCACCATAGACATAAAAATGTAAAGAGTATTTGTTTGCTGGCTACTTCACTTCATTTGAAAGATAGAGATCTTCCTAAAAAAATAGTCGTTACAAAGGATGAAGATTTATTGAAAGAATTGGATTCTGATATAAGAATGGCTTTTGAAACATTGATGAATTATCAAAATAAAGAGAACCTTAACTACTTTTTAAATGAAATCCAACCTGGACGATTGTTAGCTAATAAAAATTTTTTAATGTCAAATTGGAGAGAGAAAGGGTATTTTCTTTCTGAAGAACCACTTAATAATGTAGGTACACTTACACAACCTGCACTCATCATTCTAGGGAAACAAGATTCTATCTGTGGGTATAAAGATCACTTCTTTCTTCTAGAAAAATTTCCGAATGCTACGTTTTCCATTTTAGATGGTGCTGGTCATATGCTTCAGATAGAAAAACGAAAAATAGTACAAGGACTAATCAAAGACTGGCTAATTAGGAGCAATTCGGTTTGCAAATCAAGCGAGTAAATGCAATCACTAACTTCTTTAACCTAATTTCCATATCTATTGCTTGTCAGTTCATTTTGTTGTGCTTTAACTAACACTTTAGTTCAATAGGAATTAAATAACTTTATTATTAATTTTTGAGTGCAAATATAATTAAATGGATAGAAATTAAACAACTTTAAAGAGCCTTGCTACAATAAAATGTGCAAGGCTTATATATATTTCATAACAAAATTCAATAACTTTATTATTGCTTTATATGCTTAACTTTTTTCTTAAAAAGGACTTTTGAGATAGCTTCTATTGTTCTGTCCTAAGGATAACAACTCGAAAAAAATCCCAGTTATTGTTTTTTTATTCTACTACTAAAGTTGTAAAAAATCTAGTCAATATGTAGCAAGTATCATTAATTGAAAAAATGTAAAATAAATTTAAGAATCAAAATGTTGAAGGGAGAGAGAAACCAATTGGATAGGGAAAATAATAAAAAACTTGTGATAATCACTGGGGTAACACAAGGATTAGGTCGGTCATTAATTGACCGTTTTTCTGAACTAGGTTGGTTGATTGTTGGATGTGGTCGTTCCAAAAGTAAGATAGAACAAATCAAGAGACATTTTGACAACAAACATGATTTTCAATCCATTGATGTTTCGGACGATAAGGCTGTTAAAGCTTGGGGAGAATATATTCTTCAGCGATACGGTGCACCAGATTTACTTATTAATAATGCCTCTATTGTAAATAAAAATACAACGCTTTGGACTATTTCTTCAGAAGAATTTGCAAATGTTATGAATATCAATGTGAATGGTGTAGTCAATGTGATAAGGGCATTTGTACCGGCTATGATTCATAATAAACGCGGGATCATAATCAATATTAGTTCAAGTTGGGGACGGTCCGGTGAGGCAGAACTTGCACCGTATTGCGCGTCCAAGTTTGCTATAGAGGGTTTGACCCAATCAATGGCACTAGAATTGCCGAAAGAACTGGCAGTAGTTGCACTAGATCCAGGCGGAGGCATTCATACTTCGATGTTACAGTCATGTGCACCAGAGTATGTATCGAGTTCTCCAACAGCTAAAGCTTGGTCACATGTTGCTGTACCGTATATGCTAAGTATCACATCTAAAGACAATGGAAAATCACTTACTTGTCCCAAGGTTTCCTAAAGTATTATACCTTTATTAATACGAATATACACTTTGGTTTGGTGGTGAATTTTGTAAAAGGGGGTTCAATGTAAAATGGGAGACTGCTGCGGCGCTTCGAAAGGTGTAACTGTGGCCTAAAGATACCATAGCGGCGGATCGTCGTCATACCGTTGGACTTAAATCTGACAGCACGGTGACGGCTGTGGGTGATAATAAATATGGCCAATTTGATGTAAGCGGCTGCCGCGATTTTTGAAGATTGAAGGCAGAAAATGATCAAAATTTTTTATAAAAGGATGATTCAATTGAATATAGAAAAAGTGTGTTTTGATCAATCTTTTTTTCAAAACACGCTTTTTCTATTTGCCTCTTTTATCAAGGTTTATTAGGTTAATTTAATCAACCTTTATTCCAAGGCTACATAAACCATTCTAAGTGCGTTTTGATTAAACTTTATTTTAAAGGTACACCTGAAGAAATACTTCTACCACAGTAATAGAACGAATAATCAACTTAACCGAATGTTAAAATTTTCATCCTCATATATTCAAATTCATTACGAAATGATTTCCCTTCCATCTCGATGTAGTTACTAAGTTCAATTAGAATTTCCAATCGGTAAGGACTATATGTTTCAGGAATAATTCTTGGTTCCCAATAACCAAGTCTAACTATGCCTATTTTATCATTGATTTGAACTTTCGCTATAATATGCTCGTGGTCTTCTAATTCAGCATATAAAACAACAACATCTTCTCCTGTTGTATGATTTAACATAATAGATATATCCCTTCTCATTTTTGGAGTGTCTAATGTTCAACAAAACATACCCTAGAATAATTAAACATTTTTATAAAAATTCCCTCTGTATCTAAAACTGTAGAATCTATTTTAATCGATTTTTTTCAAAATACATTTTTTGAGTCTTCCGTAAAATACAGGTTCGTACGTTATTTCAAATTAAACTTTATTTCAAAGCTACACTTGTTGTAGATATCGGAAATATCTTTTTAGGGATATCTTAGTTTTGAATCCCATTCTACTTACCAATTCATCTTCATTTATTCCTTGCTTAATAAGACGGAGAATAAATGTGTTCCTCATCTGCTAGGCAGAAATACGCCTATTTAACTCCGTTCGTTTCACTTCAAGTCGTATCATCTTTTGTATAGCAACGTCGGATAATGCCTTTGATGCATCATTTTCATATACCCATCGATATGTTCCCCCGATTAAAATCAAATGCTATAAACAAAGGATTATCTGTATACTGTCTAGGTCTTACGGGTTCCGGAATAGTTTTATAGTATTTTTAGAGCTGCTTCTTATCATCCTCTGATAATGATATAGATCTATTTATGTCATTTTCTCCAGGAACAACTAAGGTATTTCTAGCAAACTGTATATGACTCATATTAAGCGATACAAGCTCTTGCAAGGACAATCCATAGTTTACTACTAAATTTATTATACAAGCGTTTCTATCCATAATTAGAGGGCGATATTTAGCTTGTCTTTCTGTTAATCCCTTTGTTGAAAGTATAGTTTGTTGTGAACTACTCACCACTTAGCAAAGCTTGAAGTGGGAGCTTCTCAGTTCCACGACGAAAGTAACCTTTCGTCTCCCTGAGCGTTACTTCGGGGTGTTCCACCCCTAGATGTCCAACGCTTGGATGCTCTCTTGGTACGGTTGATATTTTACGCAGGAACCGAATGGCTTGGTTTTCGCACGCTATTTTCTTCCTGCAACCTCATATATCAAGTTATCAAAGAACTTCATATAGCTAGTTTATCAAGACTATTAGTATCCATTTGACCAAACATTATTCCAAATCTCCCCCCCTTTGCATTTTTGATATGTTGATTATTATTTACAAAACCAAATGAATAAGGCTATCAGAATACTTCAAAAAGGAATTACAAGGACTAATCCCCAAAAAATCCCTTTGAAAAATCTAATCTCGTTATAAGTATTCATTTCTATATAAGTTGTATCTTTTAGTACAGCCATGTTTAATCCTCCCAATATTTATTGTTTACTAAAATGAAAAAAGGACAAACCTTGCCCTGGTAGGGATACGTAGGTTTGTCCTTTTTTATGTGGGTAATGATACATGTATTTACCATTATTATAACTAGATCAACAAATACTCCCAATTGCGTCTGACATCTTATTAACAAGCATACTAGTAATATTAAAATCTATTATAAATATATATCTTATATATTAAAAAGAAATAAAGATAAAACTTTTATAGGTTATCAAAAATAGGGAAAAGACCTACTCCCACAAGGGAAAATTAGATATAAGAACGTAAAAAATCATAAATAGTAGAAAATGTATCCGTGGATTTAAGGATTATTAGACTTTCAATTCTACAAAAAAGCAGAAAGAAAATTATATGTTCCTACATGAAATCGGAAAGAAATTGATACAAATCACATTATATTTATTCAACCATGTAAATAGGGCTTATTTTCTTTATTTTGGTAAATGGAGCAGTATTTAGCGTTCAATTATCCACAATTTATTCAGATAATGCAGCTATTTGTTAACATTACTCAGTATTTACACATAACTCACATTATTATTGATGATTTTTATTAGATGAATTCAACGACACTAGTATTCTCAAGGGTATTGGGAAAATATTATTCACATTTGATCATATTTGTCCTCATATCCACTATTTTTATAAATATCCTTCTGATTTTTTGTAGATATAAAATCATATGTTTTACTACACATGAAGAATATTCACATGTGTAGTGTGGAGATTCTTCTATAGGTAGAAGAGGATTTGTATAGAAGTGTATAAAAAAAGACTCCATTTTACATGAAGTCCTTCTGATTTGGTATTTATAAATAGAGTAGTAGAAAAGGGGTGTTAATGAAACAAATACGAATAGCCCTCCACTTTCGATTTTTTCAAAAATAGAGAGCTCGTTGCTATTATTTTATTTCCATTGCGGTTAGCACCTGATCTGGAGCTGTTATTGTTACCCCAGCACGTGCTAAACGTTCGAAGGTACGCATAAACGCTAGTAAATTAAACTGTTTTGGTAGCTCAATAACACGAAGCTTTTCTTGTGGCAGCTTATCAATTGCTTCGATAAACCATTCACGTACATCACTTGGAATTGTGCGTTCTTTATGGCCACGAACTTTTAATTTTTCACGCATTTCAATTTCTAAAGCGCTATATGCATGGAGATTCACTCCCTGATCATATGCATATTTTCTAAATAACGTTTCTTCCTGGTATTTTAGATAATTACGGTGATAAGATTCTTCAGTCACTGGTACCGCAAATTTTTGTTTCAGTAGTGCATGCACATTTTTAAACATCTTCTTAATGTTGTGAAGAGAGTACATTGAATAATGTAGACCAAAATTAAAGACAGCTTGTTCACGGTCACTATTTCTCTCTTTTGGTATATGTTGCGCAATAAGAGGGTAGATACCTTCTTTTGCTGCTGTATCAAGAATTTGATATTGAGATGTTTGATGCAATAGTTTTTTCAATGTATATACAATTTTCTTTGGATATCCTTCTTTTCGATCAACCATGTCGCGAAGTCCACGAATTACACTGCGAATTTGACGATGACAAGTATGCTTTAAAACATGAATGAATTTATTCATGTCTGCAGACAGTTCACCGATATTCATTTCTTGTAGGACTGATTCAATGAATTTCGCTTTACGAGCATATGTAGCTTTTGGTGTAAATGGATCCCTATGTTGTTCTTCTCCAGATTCTTTCGTACATAAGAAGTCCGAATGGATAGATAGATATAATGTTGTATATCGTTTGGTATGCTTTACACCTTTTTGTATTTTACAAATTTTAAATAGGGGATTTCCCGTACATGGTAATGCAGTTGTTAATTCTTCGATAACCACATGGATCTGGTGCGGATATTTTTTATGTAAGAAACGATACATTCCACCAAAGTGAGTTTTGTTTCCTCTTTCATCCTGCTTGTCCAAAGAACGCTTTAAGGTTGTTTCTGTATGTTGCTGCATAGCGATGTCTAAGAATAGTTTCTTAGCTGCTACAGATAACTTAAAGAACGCTTTTGTAAATACAACAGGACTAATATATACGTAAGGATTTGCCTTTTCTGTTTCCTCATTCATAAAATGAGTGAGTTTAATTGTATAACGGCCATCAACTCCATTTTCAATGGAGATAATGTTATGTAAGTTTAATTTTTTCAAAGCAATATAGAATTGGGAGTGCTGGATATAAGCAAATTCTTCTTTATATTGCTTGTAATCTTCCCACATCATATGTATTGTTACATTTGGAATGACACCATTTGTAAAGCATTTTTTATGTAGATATAAGAACACTTCAAGATCTGCATTCGTAATTCCATATAATTTATGTTTTCTTCCTGTTTTCTCTGTAAGTACAGACTTTGCTCGACGTGAAAAAGATGGTTTAGCTTGTTCGACAAAGCCTTCTACATCCGCAATACGTTCTTCGTATGTCATGTGCTGCAGAATATCTTCTAAATATGTATCTTTATAGCTGTAGTATTTTTCCTCAAATGTTTCCACAAACTTTTGCCAAGATTTTAGTGTTACTAAAACTGCGTTTGTTGTTTTTCCATTTAAGCTACGCTGATTTTGAATAATAAATGATTTCCCCATCTTTTTCACCTCCGTTCTGCAAAATTCGAAATGTATGCCAAAATACTATAAAATATACCAATTTTGATTATAGCAAATCGAAAATTGGTGCAAGGTGCTCCTTTAAGAGGAAAGATAGCAACTTGCAACAGCTTATAAAGCTAGGTGTATCAAGGGATATGAGAATTTTATTAATTTTTTTTGTGTTAAGGATACCGCAAACGTGTTGCAAGTTGAATTATATGTATAAAAATAAGTGAAAAAACATCTCCTCCCTTGATATATAAGGGAGGAGATTGAAAATAGAAAAAAAGTTAGGGTAAGGATATCGCAAACGTGTTGCAAGTTAAGAAGTACAATTATTAATTATGAAATATACCAATTATCGCTGATATGATAGGCTTAATTAGGTTTTTATGAATTACGATAGGGTAAGGATACCGCAAACACTGTTGCATCTTATGCGAAAAATAAGGGTGAGGATACCGCAAACGTGTTGCAAGCTGAGTTATATGTACATGAATAAGTAAAAAGCAGTTAATTCCTTGATATATAAGGGATTAGATTGAAAATGGAAAAAAAGTTAGGGTAAGGATACCGCAAACATGTTGCATTTTATTTGAATAACTTGCTATAAGTATAAAAAAATCACTTGAAAATTATAAAATAGAACAATTTTTTGTGTATTGTATTAGGTTGAGAAAAAATTATACTGTTGCAAGTTGGACGAAATAGGGTAAGGATACCGCAAACATGTTGCAAGTTGTAGAGGTAAGGAAAGAAAAGCGCAAAAGGAATGCAAGTAAAGAGGAATAGGGAAAAGAAAGAGCAGACATGTTGCAAGTTGTAGAGGTAAGGAAAGAAAAGCGCAAAAGGAATGCAAGTAAAGAGGAATAGGGAAAAGAAAGAGCAAACATGTTGCAAGTTGTAGAGGTAAGGAAAGAAAAGCGCAAAAGGAATGCAAGTAAAGAAGAATAGGGAAAAAAAGAGCAAACATGTTGCAAGTTGTAGAGGTAAGGAAAGAAAAGCGCAAAAGGAATGCAAGTAAAGAAGAATAGGGAAAAGAAAGAGCAGACATGTTGCAAGTTGTAGAGGTAAGGAAAGAAAAGCGCAAAAGGAATGCAAGTAAAGAAGAATAGGGAAAAGAAAGAGCAGACATGTTGCAAGGTAAGCGTCAAATATTCCCCACCTACTATTTGTAAATAATCCCTGAGATAATCTTCTTACATAATACATGTGAAGGTTTATTCAAAACAAATCCAAAATGTTACTATAAAAAAGAACCCTAATCTTAGGGTTCCAACATAAATCATTTAAAGTTTTTTATAAACCTACTTTGTCGCTTTTCGTCCCACTAATACCCAGTACAGCGATAAGCTGAAAAAGACAATCAGTACGAGAATGAATAGGATATTACTAAACATGGAAGCATCCGCATTGTTTATCATTCCTAGGAAGCTTTTTTTCATTGCGGAATGGTCCATCATCGCAGCTGTGTAGGCAATTCCGATTGACATCGCGACATTCAGTGTTAAGTTATAAAATCCGATTGCTGTTCCTGTTTTTTCTTTCTCGATTGTACAAATGCAAGAATTAAGTAATGGTGCATACAAGAATGCAAAAGAACTGGAAAATAAAACCATAGATATTACGAATACAACAACAGAAGTTTTGATAAAGAATCCACCTAATAGTAAGCTGATCATAATGATACACATAGCGAGTGTAATACATTGCTTGCTTCCCATAACCTTTGCAATTTTTCCAGAAAGAGCCCCAACTATAGTCGCTGCTATATAACCTGGAATCAATAAAAGTGAAATTGTATCTAGCTTCAAACCATAAATCTTTTCAAGCAAGAATGGAAATAGGAAAATATATGCTAGTTGTACAGAGTAAATGATAAACGCAACGCCAAGTAATGAGATAAACTGCTTATTTTGGAAGAATGAGATGCCAATAAAAGCTGTTGATTTCTTACTGATATATGTAAGGAACAAGGTAATTGCAACAATAAATAAGATCAGGTAAAGCCAATTGAAATCTGTAATATATAGTAGTAGGGACGCTGAAATAATTCCAACTAGAAATAATCCTAATACATCTATATTACTATTTTTCGCTTCTTCCTTAGGAAAATATTTTAAAATAAAAGGAAGAGTGAAAAGTGTTACTAAAGATAGTAAAAATAGGTTTGTCCAATGGAAATATGTTGAAACATAACCTCCAGTTAATGCACCGATAAGCTGTGAAAGAGCAAAACTACTTGTACTAAATCCTAAATATTTCTTTTGTTCCTCTATAGGTAAATGCTTTGTGACAAATATGACATATAACGTTTCAGCTGATGCTAAACCAGCAGTTTGGATAATTCGTGAGATAACGACTAGTAAAAACGAGTGTTGAAAAATATATCCCATGACTGAACCGGCACAGATTAAAATAATCCCAATACTAAGAAGTTTTCTAATACTAACAGAATCCGCTAAAGCCGCGTAAACGACAGCTCCAATTCCAATCACAAGGCCAGCTAATGTTGCTTGCCAGCTAACTGTTGTCGCTGAAATTTGAAAATCCTTTGCTATATCAACAGAAATAATCTTAAATGAATTGTCAATTACCAAACATAATAGAAATAACAGTAAGGTAACAGGTACTGCTTTATTGGCACTATATTCCTGAGTTTTCTTCATGCTTACATCTGAATTTATTGTAGACATAGTGATATTTCTCTCCTTTTGTAATTTAGGAAATCGTCTTCTTGAATCATAATTGTCTAACTATTAATTGATGATTGGATGGCCCAGTAGTTTCTACGCTATTTGTTTCATATGCGAGATTTCCTTGTGCACAGTTGTACCCATATTTGTTTTTTCCTTTTTATGATATTTAAAAAAGGGAACGTTTTCATGAATGATTGAAAGTAAATTGATGACACTTTCATAATTACGCGTGGTAACTTTTTACAATATTGTATAATTGTCTAAAGAACCTGTATACATCTAAAAAAATGACAAGGATACCACATACCTTGTTTGTATGATGTTTACAAGGTAGCATTTGCTTGAATAACGAAAAATATTTTACATTTTGACGACACTTTCTATTAGCGGTACCGCCACACATCCATCAACGTAAGGATTTAGACTATTTTTGAAGTTAAAAGCACGTCACCCTTTCTCATTAAAATAAGGTAAACGTAAAGTAACTCTGCATCTAGGAGGTAAATCCGTTGACCACGGCAAGACTTTATCAATTTCTTCTTTATTGTTTAAATCGATATTAGGAAGTGTTTCAAACAAATAAAGAAGATAATGATAGGGACTTAAATTGTTCTCTTTTGCGGTTTCAACCACACTATACATGATGGCACTTCCTCTAGCACTTCGCGGTGTATTTGAGAACATCCAGTTTTTTCTCCCAATTACAAACGGTTTAATAGAACGTTCACTTCTGCTGTTATCGATTTCTAAATGGCCGTCTAATAAAAAGGCTTCATGATGATTCCATTGATTCAAACAATAAGTGATGGCTTTTCCTAGAGCGCTTTTTGGCAAAACAAGATCTTTCTGTTCATGAAGCCATGCCGAAAAAAGGTCCAGAATGGGCCTGCTTTTTTTGACGCCGCTCATATCACTCGGTAGGGTTGACATGTTTGCGCTTCCTTTCAATCGAATCGAGTTGATTACAGAAGTGTAAGCCTTCACTTGTCTTCACTTTTTTCCCCCTTCTGTGAATCAGGTAAAGCTTTTAAGGCTTCATCAAACTTCCGTCTGGCATGCGCCCAACATCCCACAAGAGTGACATCCGGTACTTAATGATAACCGCTATATCCATCTACTTGTAAATACCCTTGAAAACCAGTTAAAAAACGCTTCGGATGTTCCCCTGTTCTTGTGGGCTGATAGTCATAGAGAACAATAGGGATATCCTCTCGCCCCGTATGGTATAACCACAGATAGGACTTGGTTGTTGCGGCCCAACCAGGTTCACGTAAGACTTGGAAGGTTGTTTCATCCGAATGAAGGATGGTTCGAGTAAGTAGATATTCATGCATCCTTTCATACAGAATCGCTAACCATCGATCAGCCCCATATAATAACCAATTTCCCATCGTTTGTCGTGATAGCAAGATTCCCATCCGTTCAAAATGCTTTTCCTGACGATAAAGAGGAATAGGGAAAAGAAAGAGTAGACATGTTGCAAGTTATAGAATTAAGGAGAGGAAAGCGCAAAAGGAATGCAAAGTAAAGGAGAATGGGAAAAGAAAGAGCAAACGTATTGCAAGTATTGAATTAAAAAGAAGAAACCGCAAAACTTTTGATTATCTGTTACAATAGATTAAATATAATTGTAGAACAGATTTTTATTAACAAAACTAATTTGTTGGGATCCATGGTTTAGGGAGGAGTATGAAGTGGATAACTTATTACAAATGTTCCGAGATGCCTTGTTGATCTCTGAGCCAATTTATAAATCAAATGAGCCTTTATGGACAAAATGGAATGCATACTTTAATGATGTTGAAAAAAATAATAATAAAGTATTAACTTCATCTTATGCTTCCCCCTCATTTACTGCATTAGTATCGTGGTTAGAGAAAAAGCAAGAGTCCGGAATTACATTATTACAAATTTATGCAAAAATTGATTCTTATAAGGAAGAAATATATACGGAAATTGAAGGATTTATAGAAAAAGAATTTCAGAATGTAGCACCTTCAAATTCCATAATATTAGAAAATGATCAAAATATAGATAAGACAAATATAGTGAACCATGAGGATTATTACGAGGTAAATAACTCTGCTGTTTATTATAAACTAAGAGATGGAATTGCAAAGAATCAATTTGAAGAAGATGAAAATAGAAAAGTTTTACAATATCCCATTGAAACGAAGTCTTCTAATGGCGTTGCGCAACTTTCTTCACACAAAGATGAAGATTTAAGACTTACAAACACTGAAGAAGCGGCTCGATGGAATACCCTTGTTGATGATGTAATGAGTAATATGGATGATTTAACGGCAGATTGTTTAGATGCAATTACAATACAGTGGATAAACGAAGCAAAATCTCCAGATGAGTTCATTGATTTTTCTTATGAGCAAGTTTTAGAGATGTGCAACATCCCAAAGACAATCGTCAAAAATAAAGAATATTATCGAGCTGAAGATAAAATTAAAATAGCAAAGAGAATTGCTGCTTTAGCGAGTATATTTATCTATTTAAATGATGATAACGAGGTAGTAGTATTAAATGATCGAGATGATGAAGGAGAAAGATTAGAATTAAAGCGTGAGGTTATTAAAAGGTTATTTGTATTAGATTCGGTTGTATTGTGGAGACATAGTGTTACAAATGAATATATGGGTATTGAATCTTGTCGTATTAAGCCCGGCAGCTTTTTAACTAATTACTTATATGGATCAAATAATACAACGGCTTTATTGTCTAAAAAAGCACTTGAATACAATAGTTATAGACATAAATATCATAAAAGGTTAATTCGATATTTAACGTGGCAATGGAGAATTAGACAAATGTATTCATCATTGAAAAAGCCTTATTCTATAGGAGGGGACAAGGGATTACTATCAGTAATGGACATTCCAAAAGATTGGAAGCCGAATCGTATTAGGGAACAGTTAGAAAATGTTCTAATGGATTTAGAAAATGAGAAAGTAATCTCTCATTGGGAGTATAGTGAACCGCTTGATGAACAACAAATTGGGAGACGTAACTGGTTTAAAAATTATTACGCTAACTTAGGAATAACTATTTTACCACCTGAGGAAATGTTACTATCAATGGATAGGGTAATCGGAAAAAAGAGTATAGAGGAACCACAAGAACAATTACCTGAAGTAACAGTTGTTGAAGAGGTAAGGAAGACTGTAGAATCAGTCGAACAAATAGAGAAGAAGATCCGTGACCAAATACTGAAAGTGCATAATGAAAAAAAAGTAAGCATTCGTGAAATAGCAGATGAAATTAGTATTTCGCCATCTACGTTGTCTAGATTTTGTAATTATAAAACAAAACGTCTGTCTAAAAAAGCATTAGAAAAGTTGACAAAATGGTGTGAAAGACAAGAAATATTAGAGAAGATGTAACGTAGACTAAAGACTCCTTTTAAAATAAGTCAAATTAAAAATACACATACATTATGTATGTGTATTTTATTTATTATCAATTATAAGAGGCTGAAATACCTTTATAAGTAGTAATTTTGGCGGGCTAAGGTCCTGGAATTAAAAAATTGATATGGTTATTCTGTTTAATCGACTACAATTAAATTTCTTGTCTTATCGATATGGTTAAGTAACATATGATACTCTTCTTCATACATAGTTAAACGTTGTAGAAGGGATTGATTCTCTGCTTCTAAATATTCAATTTGATTTTGTAAATTTGTTAATTCATTCATTTCTTTATAATTTTGTAGAAAGAGAATAATGTCGTCTAATGTCATAGACAAAGAGTTTGTTTCTTTTTCTGGTTGGGAGGAGGAAATATTGTTTCCAACTTTTTGATTTTGTTTTGCTTGTTGTATTTCTTCTTCGTATTGTTTTCGAACGTATGAATTCCAACGAAACCCGCAAGCTGCGGGTGTCCTAGCTAATTGCTTTGCTACTTCTTTGAATGCAGCTAACTGTGTTCCACCGTTACGAATATTCTGAAGTACTATTGATGCGAGAAATAAATCGTTATCTTTAGTCCAGGAATCTTGTCTTGAAATTACCATTTTTTCAACCTCCCTTATATGTTTTATATTACATATATGCAAGTACTGAAAAGGATAGAAGTTAAAGAACTTCTATTACCATCATTTGTATTTGAAATGGAAGATACTTATGATAGCTTACGTCCTTCTAAATTCTCTGTAAATTGATTACTTTGAAAATCCCAAAATAAGAAATTATTAGAAGGGATTTTATTGAATATGTTGAACTACTCACCACTTAACATCCTTACGGACTGTTTGAAGTGGGAGATTCCTAAGTACAGAAACCTAACAGTTTCTAATTCAGTAGGCTATCCCCGTAGTTCCTACGGTTAAGAGACGAATTGCTTCGTTTCTAAGATTGAGCGCTGCATTTCGATCTCTATCGTGATGTGTGCCACAAGA
>NZ_JBQAFR010000007.1:0-122432 GCF_051915945.1 Bacillus cereus group sp. MYBK30-2 | reverse complement strand
TCTTACTCGTAAACTTGTCGCATTGATCATTCCTACTTCTTGCGTTCCATTTGTAATGTTTTCCGCTGGCTTTTCTTCTTGTTTCCCTGCTTCTAATTTCACAAATTCTAAGGATACATAGCCTTCTTTTCCTTGATAATTGATTTTTGCCCAGCCGTTCGCTTTTCCTAATACTGTTACTTTCTCGCCATTTTTTAAGTTTCCTAGAACTGCGCTACTTGTATTTGCCGCACTTCTTACTCGTAAACTTGTCGCATTGATCATTCCTACTTCTTGCGTTCCATTTGTAATGTTTTCCGCTGGCTTTTCTTCTTGTTTCCCTGCTTCTAATTTCACAAATTCTAACGATACATAGCCTTCTTTTCCTTGGTAGCTGATTTTTGCCCAGCCGTTTGCTTTTCCTAACACTGTTACTTTTTCGCCATTTTTTAAGTTTCCTAGAATTGAACTACTTGTATTCGCTGCACTTCTTACTCGGAGGCTTGTCGCGTTAATTGTTCCTACTTCTTGTGTTCCATTTGTAATCTCTTCCGCTGGTTTCTCTTCTTGTTTTCCTACTTCTAATTTTACAAATTCTAAGGATACATAGCCTTCTTTTCCTTGATAATTGATTTTCGCCCAGCCGTTCGCTTTTCCTAATACTGTTACTTTTTCACCATTTTTCAAATTTCCTAGAACTGCGCTACTTGTATTTGCCACACTTCTTACTCGGAGGCTTGTCGCGTTAATTGTTCCTACTTCTTGTGTTCCATTTGTAATCTCTTCCGCTGGCTTTTCTTCTTGTTTTCCTGCTTCTAATTTTACAAATTCTAACGACACATAACCTTCTTTTCCTTGATAATTGATTTTCGCCCAGCCGTTTGCTTTTCCTAGTACTGTTACTTTTTCACCATTTTTCAAGTTTCCTAGAACTGCGCTACTTGTATTTGCCGCACTTCTTACTCGTAAACTTGTCGCATTGATCATTCCTACTTCTTGCGTTCCATTTGTAATCTCTTCCGCCGGTTTCTCTTCTTGTTTTCCTGCTTCTAATTTTACAAATTCTAACGATACATAGCCTTCTTTTCCTTGGTAGCTGATTTTTGCCCAGCCGTTTGCTTTTCCTAACACTGTTACTTTTTCACCATTTTTTAAGTTTCCTAAAATTGAACTACTTGTATTCGCTGCACTTCTTACTCGGAGGCTTGTCGCATTAATTGTTCCTACTTCTTGTGTCCCATTTGTAATCTCTTCCGCTGGTTTCTCTTCTTGTTTTCCTGCTTCTAATTTTACAAATTCTAACGACACATAACCTTCTTTTCCTTGATAATTGATTTTCGCCCAGCCGTTTGCTTTTCCTAACACTGTTACTTTTTCGCCATTTTTTAAGTTTCCTAGAACTGCGCTACTTGTATTTGCCGCACTTCTTACTCGTAAACTTGTCGCGTTTATTGTTCCTGTTTCTTCTGCACCATTTTTAATTGTTGGTTGCTGCTGTTTTTGACTAGAAGCGTCAGGCGTTTGAATTGCATCTCCAAATTTTAAAAACTCTAAAGATACATACCCCTCTTTTCCTTTATATTCAATCTTTGCCCAACCATTTGCTTTTCCTAATACCGTTACTTTTTCATTTTTTTGAACATAACCAATCATTGAACTACCTAAAACTGGACTATTACGTACATTCAAACGAGTCGCCGTAACGATTCCCTCTTCTTTTTGTCCATTATTAATTGTTGATTGTTGTTGTTCAGCACCTGGGGTTTTACCCGACAATTTCAAAAATTGTAATGAAACATACCCCTCTTTTCCATCATGAGAGATTTTAGCCCATTCTTTTTCCTGACTTAAAACTTGTACAGTTGTTCCTTGTTTTACTGTTCCTACAACTTTACCTTGAGTTGTAGGTTGTTCACGTATATTTAAGTTTGTTGCATTTACTGTCGCTAGATTATCACTTTCTGCAAAGGCATGAGTCGAAACAAAAGATGCTGCTGTTGCTAGAAATGTACCTGTTATGATTTGTTTTGTTATTTGCTTCATAATTTTTATAAGAATATAAGCAATCCTATATTCTTCAGCCCCCCTTTTTTTTTATCCGTCTTACTATTAATCTTAACATATCATTCCGGAATATTTATTTTGAATATTAGAATATGGACATAAAAATTATGAACTTCTTTTTCTATATATTGTTTTTTGTGTAAAATCCTTTTCCCTATGAAATATTACAAAAGGATGTATTAATGGGGATTTCAACATTCCTAATTGGTATGGTACTATTTATTCGTCGCAAAAATGCAAAATAAAAAAGCAACATCCTTCCATCTAAAAAATACACGATACAAATTATGAAACTAAAATAAAAGGACTTTGGATTGAAATTTATTATTCAATCCAAAGTCCTTTTTATCATCTATATGCAAAAATATTAATACGCTTTTCCCCAATACACCATGTGCTTAGCTTCTTTACCACAGCAAATGCATTCGTCCGCTAAACTTTCTTGTTCGAACGGAATACAACGTGAAGATACTCCAACTTCTTCTTTTAATTTTTCTTCACAAGTTAGTTCTCCGCACCACATCGCTTTAATAAAGCCTTGCTTTTCATCAGCTGCTTTTTTCATCTCTTCGAAATTCATCACACTATAAGTATTCTCATCTCGAAATGCTTTTGCTTTATTAAATAAAGAATGATGAATCTCCTCCAGTAATGATGGAATACGTTCTTCTAATTGATCCATTGATATAAACTCTTTTTCTTTCGTATCTCGCCTTACAAGTACTACTTGATTCTTTTCAATATCCTTTGGACCAACTTCTAATCTAATTGGGATACCCTTCATTTCATACTCATTAAATTTCCAGCCAGGTGTTTTATTGCTAGCATCTATTTTTACACGTGCAACCTTCTGAATACGGCCTTGTAACTCTGTTGCTTTTTCTAACACACCTTCTTTATGCTGAGCAATAGGAACGATAACAACTTGTAATGGTGCCACTTTCGGTGGCATTACAAGTCCATTATTATCACTATGAACCATAATAAGTCCACCTATCATTCTTGTTGATACACCCCAAGATGTTTGATGTACGTATTGCCACTTACCGTTACGGTCTAAAAACTTAATATCAAATGCTTCAGAGAAGTTCGTTCCAAAATTATGAGATGTTCCTGTCTGAAGCGCTTTTCCATCATGCATTAAACTTTCAATCGTATAGGTTGCCTTCGCTCCTGCAAACTTTTCTTTTTCTGTTTTTTGCCCTTTAATAACTGGAATTGCTAAATACTCTTCACAAAAAGCAGCATATAAATTTAAAATATTTAATGTTTCAGTTTGAGATTCTTCTGCTGTTTCATGAATGGTATGACCTTCTTGCCATAAAAATTCAGTTGTACGAAGGAATGGTCTCGTCGTCTTCTCCCAACGAACTACTGAACACCACTGGTTATATAACTTTGGTAAATCATTATATGATTGAACAATTTTTGAAAAATGCTCACAAAATAGAGTTTCAGATGTAGGACGTATACAAAGTCTTTCCGCTAATTTCTCATCCCCACCATGAGTAACCCATGCCACTTCAGGAGCAAATCCTTCAACATGATCTTTCTCCTTTTGTAATAAACTCTCTGGAATAAACATTGGCATATACACATTTTCATGACCAGATGCTTTTAATTTTTCATCCATCACTTTCTGCATATTTTCCCATAATGCATAACCGTATGGACGTAAAATCATACAACCTTTCACACTTGAATAATCAACAAGCTCTGCTTTTTTCACAATATCGGTATACCACTGAGCAAAGTCATCTTCCATCTTCGTAATGGCCTGTACTTGTTCTTTTGCCATAGTCACTCTTCCTCCTTTAGAAAATAAAAAAAGCCCGCGTCCCCAAATAGGGACCGAGCTTTGTCGGCGTTACCACCCTGATTCATACACAAAAAATTGAGTATGCTCTCTTTTTGATAACGGGAATTCCCCGCTGCATATGCAGAACTCAAAGGTAGGTTCCATATCGCCTTTTTAAGAATCTTCCAGCCAAAAGGATTCTCTCTCTACAAAAAAGGTAAGACATGTACTAGTCCTTTTTCATCGTTATAACGAAATAAATTTGTTGAATATCATAATATAAATTTTATTGCAAAACAAGAGTAAATTTTCTTATTTTTATACATTCTTTTCAGTTATTGTTATTTTATACATAACTTTTCCGAACGATTTTTACAAGTTGATGAGCAACCATGCCAATAAGTGTACCAATTAAAACGAAGAAACAAATAAATCCGTATCCCATTCCTTCCCATCCACCGATAACGATCATTGTAACGGGAAAGAAAGCTAAACAAAGAAGTATTAAAATAAGTGAAAATATAATATCAAACTGTTTGTCTGGAAAACGTTTCTTTAGTAAATAAGAAATTGTAAATACAAGGAAAATTGTGATTCCACCAATGATGTAAAAGATACCAAAGCCATCCAGCCAATCCATAGTATTCCCTCCTTACATTCATTCCCTTATAATCATTATATGTTTAAGTTTTCTGAAAATAAACAATAAATTTTATTCAAAAACATATTTTTATCACCAGGTATTAATAGTAATATATAAGAATAGGTTTTATATAATCAGGAGGTCTACTTTATGGATAAAGCATTAACAAATCACGTCATCATATTATCTTTTGACTGTTTATCAGCTTTAGATCTTCCGATATTACAAAAACTCCCTAATTTCCAATCTTTAATAAAAAAGGGCGCTGTTGCGGAAAAAGTAGAGCCGATTTATCCTTCTGTAACATATCCGAGTCATACAACAATTATAACCGGTAATTATCCTAATAAACATGGCGTCGTCAGTAATACATTACTTCAACCAGGACGTGAGTCACCAGATTGGCATTGGTATCGAAAGTCCATTAAAGGAACAACTTTATACGATGAAGCACGTAAAGCAAATTTAACGACAGCAGCCCTACTATGGCCTGTTACTGGAAGAGCAAATATTGATTACAATTTACCAGAAATCTTTCCAAATAGACCGTGGCAAAATCAAATTCTAGTTTCATTATTTAGCGGTAGTCCTCTATATCAATTAGATTTAAATCATCGTTTTGGCCATATACGAAATGGATTGTCACAGCCTGAGCTTGATGATTTCGTCCTTGCTTCTGCTGTCCATACAATTCAGACGAAAAAACCTAATGTTATGTTTGTACATTTTACTGATTTAGACACGCAAAGACATTATCATGGCTTTGAGTCTAAAGAAACACTAGCTGCAGTCCATAGACACGACGAACGTCTAGGAAAAATTATTCATGCATTAAAAGAAAGTAGTATATACGAAGAAAGTACAATTATTGCACTTGGCGATCATAGCGCTTTAAGTGAAAATAAAGCAATCCAATTAAATGTCCTATTCCGTCAAAAAGGGCTTATATCCGTAAATAAAAATGGAAAAATACAAGATTGGAAAGCTTATTGCCAAAGCTGCGATGGATCTGCCTATGTACATGTAAAAGATAAAAATGACACCGAAACGATTAAAGAGATTCAACTTCTTCTTGAAGAGCTTCTTCAGGATAAACAAAATGGAATTGAATTTATCCTGCACGATGAAGATGCAAAAGAACGCGGTGCTGATGGTAATTGCTTATTTATGCTAGAAGCCATGGAAGGATATTACTTCATTGAAAATTATACAGGTGATTTCATAAAAGAGATTACTAAAAAAGATGTTACTTCTAGTAAAAGATATACATTTGGAACACACGGATACTCCCCAACAAAACCTAACTATGAAACAATTTTTATGGCTGCTGGGAAAGGTATTCAAAGTGGCGTTACAATCCCGTATATGAGACTTATTGATGAAGGCCCCACTATCGCTAGGTTACTAGGTTTGCACTTAGGCGAAACAGACGGAGCAATTGTAGAGGATTTACTTCAATTGTAAAGAACTGTGTATATATGTAAAAGTTATGTAAAAATCATCCTTGTTTCTCTTTTTACAATTTTTATTTTTGTACACTGTTAGTAGAACAAATTTAAGGGGGAACATTATATGAAAAGAATGTCCAGGCAAGAAAAAAGCTGGATATTATATGATTGGGCAAACTCGGTATATTCGCTCGTCATTACAACTGCAGTATTTCCTATTTACTTTAAAGCAGCTGCAAAAGAAGCTGGACTATCTGGTGCAACTTCAACAGCTTATTGGGGATATGCAAACTCGTTTGCTACACTTTTAATTTCTATACTTGCTCCTATTCTCGGCACAGTTGCTGATTATAAAGGATTTAAAAAACGATTTTTCACATTCTTCTTTGGACTCGGTATCGTATTTACAAGTATGCTAGCAGTTGTTCCAACATCTCAGTGGTACTTATTACTAGGTTGCTATATGCTCGCATTAGTCGGCTTTGCTGGGGCAAATATTTTTTATGATGCATTTTTAGTAGATGTTACCTCTAAAGATAGAATGGACCGAATTTCTACGAGAGGTTTTGCATTAGGTTATATTGGGAGTACAATTCCTTTTATCGGTTGTATTGCTCTTATTATTCTTGCTCAAAAAGGAACTATCCCCTTATCGGTCGGCATTGCTAGTCAAATTTCCTTTGCAATAACAGCTCTTTGGTGGGGACTATTTACAATTCCAATGCTAAAAAATGTAGAGCAAACACACTATATTGAACGTCAGCCAAGACCAATTGCAATGAGCTTCAAACGCCTTGCTAATACTTTTAAAAATATTAAAGAATATAAAACTGTATTTATGTTCCTAATAGCTTACTTTTTCTACATTGACGGGGTAGATACAATTATTACTATGTCTACCGCTTATGGAACAGATCTCGGTATTAGTGCAACTAATCTATTAATCATCTTATTTGTAACACAAATTGTCGCTTGTCCATTCGCTTTATTATACGGAAAATTATCGGAAACATTTACCGGTAAAAAAATGCTATATGTCGGTATTATTATTTATATCATTATCTGCACATATGCTTATTTCTTAAAAACGACACTTGATTTCTGGATCTTAGCAATGCTAGTTGCTACTTCTCAAGGCGGAATTCAAGCACTTAGCCGTTCATACTTCGCAAAACTAGTACCGAAAGAATCTGCAAATGAATTCTTCGGATTCTATAATATCTTCGGTAAATTCGCAGCAATTATGGGTCCGGTATTAGTTGGTGTCACAACACAATTAACGGGAAAAACTAACGCTGGTGTCCTTAGTGTTATTGTCCTATTTATTATCGGGGGATTCCTATTAACTAGAGTGCCTGAAAATGATACGTCCGTTACGCCACCTAACCCTAAAACTAAAACAATATAAGAAAAAGATCCTCTTCACACAAGAAGAGGATCTTTTTCTTTATTTTTAACGATAACGCCTTACAATTAAAAACTCTATAGCTGGCTTTACAACTATAGCAGCGCATAACGCAAACAGAAGCGGTATGTTATGAAAATCAATCCATTTATTAAAACCTACCGATGCGAAAAACAAACCAAAAATTAATACAACTAGTACATAATATGTAACATTTGCACTTGTTTTTAATACATGTTTTTCTAAATCTTCGTTCTCCTCAGTTGCCCCTTCAACATTATGCGATACCAAACTTTTAAACATATAATGTAATGCGATACTACAAATAAATAGTGCATACCAGTTTACTTGAAGTTCAGTTAACCAATAGTAAAGTGCAAACGCTAGCGTACTTATAGCTACTAATGCCGTAACTAAAAGACTTATTTTCTCTTTCCCCAACAACTACTCCCCCTACAATTTATACAAAAATAGTTTATCGACAGTTGTTCCTAATACTTCGGCTAAACGGAATGCTAATGCTAAACTTGGGTCATATTTATTATTCTCAATTGCATTTATCGTCTGTCTTGATACGCTACACTTATCAGCTAATGCACCTTGTGAAATATTATTTTCAGTGCGTAATTCATAGATTTGATTTTTCACATTATTTCCCCTAACCTGTAAAATTATTTTTACAACATCAGTATATAGTTGGTACATATAGTTGTCAAAAAGTTGCCAAAGAAAAAGGGAGCAGATATCGCTCCCTTTCGATAATTATTTCGACACTAATAAAGTGAAACTTTAATCAAACGTTTGTTTAAAAAGAAATACGCCCGTATAAGGCGTATTTCTCATCAATCACCACCGCCGCCTCCATCGCAGCTACCTCCACTATCTCCGCCAAAAGATCCTCCGCAATCATGCGAATGACCACCATCATGTGAACTATTACTATCAGATCCAGCAAAGAAAAATGATGGTGATGAGGTGTTAGAAATATTATGTGCATTACTTTTTTTAGTAAGGTTTACTCTTCGGTTATTTGATTTAACTGATGCTGCAATCATCCAAATTAAAATACAAAATAGTAATGCTGCAATAACAAATCCCATATAAAAACCTCCCTTATTTTTCTAACAATTGAAGTACTCTCTCTATATTTTCAAGTGAAATAAAGCGAGATTCCCGAAGAATCTCCTTCCCTTCATGAAATAATAGAACTGTCGGCCCTGTAAATACTAAATATCGACCCGCAATCTCTTGCATGTCTTGTAGTAAAACCTCTACTTTCTTTACGTAATCATAATCCTCTAATACATAATTTACTTTCCTTAACATAACATCACAAACACCACAATTTTCCGTTTTTATAAACAGAAGTACTAATTGCTGTTCTTCAATATATGTCGCTAATTCTTCTACCGTTTGAAAATGATTCATCTTATCCCTCTTAACGTAATTTACGAAATACTTTATCTTGATACATACGAAATGCTGAATTGTCTTTAATCTTTCGCTTTTCCATTAACTGCTGAAAACGCAAAGTTTTTGCTGTTAATTCTTCTTGTAATTGTATTCTCTCAACCTCATCATAACAGCAAGCGATTAAATCCTCTATTTTTAATATATCTTTTTGCAATTCCATTTCTGGTGGAATCATACCCGCATTTTTCAATATTTTATAACTCATTCTTAATTCTGGAGGTACCATTGAAAGGTCTTCTAATTGTAGTGGTTTTCCTTTTCCCGGAATATTATTGAGATCTCCATTCCGTATTGCTTGACGAATTTTTTCTTCAGCAATATTCAAAAACACATCCACACCATTCCCTCCTTTACATATTTTTACTATTATTTTACATGAAATTGCAATTTTCTGCTACATTACGCAATAGCAAAGACACACAAGTTTTGGATTCTAAAATTAGTAGTAAAACAAATAATCGTTATGTAATTACTAATGTAGGATGGAGTGGCGAAATTCCTCCGGGTGGATCCGTTACAATCAGAGGCGCGGGAACAGGAAATCCTGCTGAACTTTTAAATGCAGTCATTAGTGAAAACTAAACGTAACCTTATTTAATTATTTCAATAAGGTTACGTTTAGGTTTTAACGTTAATTCCTAAATTCAAACTTTTAATTTTATAAAAAGTAAAAAAACAACATTCTAATAATCTATTATATTTATATTTAGTTTCTAATATGAAGTTTGTATGAAGCTCAGCTGAATTTTACATGAATTTCCTTTAATTGCTATTGTCTTCCCATACTAATCACATTATCCTTTACATATAGGAATAATTTTTATTCCACTTCAAACTATCTATATATATACAAAGAAAGATAGTGGCCTATTAGGGAAAGGCATCTAGTATTATTATAAATATAATCGCAGAAAAAGCACGCTTATAAGCGCACCATAAGAGTGCTTCTTCATACAATTCTCATGTAAGAGTTCTCGAAAATCATGTTAATTACAAAGAAAAGGCATTAGCTCATAAAAGCTAATGCCTTTTCTTTGTGATTATTTTTAAACGTTCCATTCTTCAATATTCCATACTTTTGTTATCCACGCTTTATAGAAAGAGGGCTCATGTGAAACAATTAAAACCGTACCTTTATATTGTTTTAACGCTTCCTGCAAAGCCATCTTAGTCTCTGTATCTAAATGGTTAGTTGGTTCATCTAAAATTAAAACATTGCTTTGAGTTACGATAAGTTCGCATAATCGTACTTTCGTTTGTTCCCCTCCACTTAATAAATGGATAGGTTTTAAAACATGATCTTCTTTCAATCCGCACTTTGCTAATGCTTGTCGGATTTCTTTTCTTGTCATATCTGGTCTCCCTGCCCATACTCTTTCTAGTGCAGTTATTTCTGAAGCGAATTCCTCTTGTGCAAAATAAGCTGGTTTTACCCGTTCACCAATAAAAACTGAACCGCTTAACGGCTTTATTTGTCCTAGTAATGTTTTTAACACTGTTGTTTTTCCAACCCCATTATGACCAACAATTGCAATCTTTTCCCCTTTTTTCACTTGAAAATCCAATTCTGGAAATAACGGTTCACCATAACCAATTTTCAATTTCTCTACCTGTAATATACGACTCACTGGCTCAGTATAAACATTAAAATCAAAACGCGCACGAGGTACATCGTTAACCTTTTCGACCTTTTGCATTTTCTCTAATACCTTCTCACGACTTTTTGCTTGTTTCGCTTTTCGAATTTTATTTTTTTGAATAAAGGTTTCTAAATGTGCAATTTCTTTTTGTTGTTTCGCATACGCCGCTTGTAATTGTTTCCTTTGTAATTGATAACTTTGCAAAAAGGCTTCATAATCTCCTACATAGCGCTTAACCTTTCGTTCTTCTAGATGATAAATAACATTCGTAATATTGTTCAAAAATGCCTCGTCGTGCGAAATGATAATATAAGCTTTTTCATACATTTTTAAATACGATTGCAACCATTCTATATGCGCTGTATCTAAATAGTTAGTTGGCTCATCTAATAATAAAACATCCGCTTTCTCTAAAAGGAGTTTTCCAAGTAATAACTTTGTCCGCTGACCACCACTTAACTTTGAAACATCCTTTTCCATCCCTATTTCAAACAAGCCTAAACCGGTTGCTACTTCTTCAATTTCTGTATGAATTTGATAAAAATTAGAACCTTCAAGTATCGTTTGTAGCTCGCCATACTTTACTAATAGCTTCCCTATCTCTTCCGTTGTAGCCATCTCTTCTGTAATTTTTAACATTTCACATTCAATCGCATACAAATTAGAAAATGCACTTTGCAAGTATTCTTCAATTGTTATACCTTCTTGTAAATCCATATGTTGCTGTAAAAAGCCAACCTTCACATGTGGAAACCATTCAATTTTCCCATCATCATGTATAAGCTCTCCTGTTAACAGGCGTAACAATGTTGATTTTCCAATTCCATTTTTCCCTACTAACCCAACATGTTCGCCCTTTAATAATCGAAAACATGCATTATATAAAATAGTTTTCTCACCATATGAATGGCTTACATTTTCTACTGTTAATATACTCATTTTATCTCTCTCCTCTACTTATAGTTCATAAGCTAAATAGAGAGAACAACAGTATAAAGCCTTATTTAGTTGTACATATAAAAATGGGTAAGGTGAATACACCTTACCCATTACAATTTATTATCGTAAAAAAGGATTAAGGTTCTTTACCTGCTGTCTTCAATTTAGCTTAATCTTTAAAAATGGGCAGACTTCTCCCATATCAAGCTAAAACCATTTGAAGAACAGTCGATAAAGTCATTTTATCCTTTCACTCCTTTTACATTTGTTATATTACGAGTATAAACTACTCTGTTATATTCTATTCGCTATTTTTCCTTTTGTTCCTTCTTATTCATTTCATGTTTTGCAAAAAAGCCTCTTAACAGTAATTATACTAAAACTGTTAAGAGGCTTTTTCTATTTTTTCATATAAGGAGCCAATACTCTTAAAATTTCTTCCTTATCTTTCTTTAACTCCAGAGATGTTAACATATCCATCGTTCGCGGTCGAGGTAATTTCACTTGTACCTCTCCAACAATTGATGCCGGTCTTTGAGATAAAATAAATACGCGATCAGAAAGCAAAATTGCCTCATCTAAGTCATGTGTAACCATAACAATTGTCTGCTTTTCTTGATGCCAAGAATTTAAAAGCCAACTGTGCACTTCCATTTTTGTAAATGCATCTAATTTTCCAAAAGGCTCATCGAGTAGCATAATTGGCTTTTCACATAAATATGTGCGAAGGAAACTAATTCTTTGACGCATTCCACCTGATAGCTCATCTGGATAATGATTTGCATATTCATCTAGCTCAAACTGCTTTAATGCTTCCATTCCTTCTGTCAGCCTTTGTTTTTTAGGCTTCCCTTCGATTTCTAATGGAAGAACTATATTTTGCAAAGCAGATCGCCACGGTAGTAATAAATCTTGTTGTGGCATATAACTAACAACATCTTGTTTTTTTACATGATTCTCGTTATAAAACACTTCTCCGTTCGTTGGTTGTTCAACACTCGCAATCATATTTAATAATGTGCTTTTTCCACAACCACTTGGGCCTACAAAGGAGACAAACTCTCCCTCTTGTATGGAAGCACTAATATTTGCTAATACATTCTTTCCATCGAAAGCTTTTACAATATCTTTTATTTGTAATCCACTCATTTTTCACTTGGAAGGAATTCATTTGTAAAAGCATCTTTTACATCAATTTTCTTTTTAATAACTTTGTTGTCATATAAGAAATTCATGTAATTCGTCCAAATCTCTTCCTTCTGTACTCCCCACGCTTTTGCATCATCTTGATACTTTGTACTTAACCACTTTTGACTTTCTTGTACTAATTCTTTATTCACATCTGGAACAGCTTTAATTAAAATATCAGCAGCTTCTTTCGGTTCTTTAATTGCAAAATTATAACCTTCCGTCGTTGCAGTCATAAACTTTTTCACAAAATCTTTATCTTGCTTCGTATGTTTTTCACTTGTAATAATGACAGGACTATAGAAATCGAGCGCTGGATCTAAGTCTTTCACCATAATTGTATTTAACTCTTTTCCTTGACGCTTCGCTTCAATTCCATCCCATCCATAATAAATCCATTCAAAGTCTGCATCACGACCGATTGATTTAAAGAAATCTGTTTGTCCAAGAATAATTTTTTCAACTTTATTAAAATCAGCTTGATGTTTATCCATAATTGTCTTTAACGTCGCTTCTTCTGCTGGTCCTCCCCAGCCACCATAACGTTTACCTTCAAAATCTTTCGCTGAAGCAATATTATCTTTCTTTAACGATGCAAAAGCAGATGTATTATGTTGAATAATTGCACCGACCGAAACAACAGGAATACCTTCAACGCGAGCCAATGTTACATTTTCTTGTGCACTTATCGCAAAATCCGCTTTTCCTGAAGCTATCATTTGTTCGGCCGTAACATTATCACCTGGTTGAATGATTTCTACATCTAACCCTTGTTTTTTATAATAATCTTTAGTCTTCGCCACATATAAACCAGTATGGTTTGTATTTGGGAACCAATCTAAAACGACTTTCACTTTCTTTTCTTTGCTTGTGCTCTCTTCTTTCTTCGCCGCATTACATCCGGCAACACCAACTGCTAATAATGCAGCTAACATAATTTTTAAACCTTTTTTCATTTTCTGCCGCCCTTTCTGTATATCCATGGTGCTGTTATTCTTGCCATAAATTCAACAATAAAGTACAGGAATAATGTCACCATGACGATAATCGCTGCAACACCAAATACACGAGCTGTTAAAAAGGATTTTGTCGCTCTTGTGAGCATAACACCTAACCCTTCACTCGCTCCAAGCCACTCCCCAATAATCGCTCCCATCACACTATATGTAACGGCAATTTTTAAACCTGAGAAAAAGTATGGAAGCACTGCTGGAAATTTCACTTTCTGATAAATTTGCCACTTTGTCGCCTTCATCGTTTGTAACAACTTCAGCATATTTTTATCTACCGTTTGGAAGCCTTCTAAAATGCTAAGCGCAATTGGGAAGAAACAAACAAGAATAACAACCATTACCTTTGGCAACATTCCGTACCCAAACCAAATAATAAATAATGGCGCGAGCACAACGATTGGAATTGTTTGCGAAATAACAAGCAACGGATTCATTAAAATCCGAAATAAAGGAATAACATCCATAATGATAGCAATGCTCGTTCCGAGTAATATCGCAAAAAACAATCCAATAACAACTTCTTGTAACGTTTGTATTGTGTTTGGTAATAATAAATCTTTCATTCCAATTAATTCTTGTACAATTGCAGAAGGCTTTGGTAAAATCCACGGCTCAATTTTAAATAACGAAACAGATCCTTCCCATATAGCAATGAGAAGGATAAGCCAAATTGTTGTAATTATTTTAGATCGCTTCTGGTTTTGCATATTCATCACGGTACTTCCAAACCTTTTCGTCAATCGTTACGCCCGTACTTGGACGATAGTGAATTTTAATAGAAGTGATAACTTCTTCTGCTCCAGCATCGACGCAAGCTTGTTGTGCACGTTTAACGACATCAAGAAGTACATCTAATTCTCCTTCCAGCGTTGTTTCCATTGCCCCTACTTCATAACGAACTCCCGATTGTTGTACAACTTCAATTGCTTTATCAACAACAGAATATACATCTTTTGTTTTCGCTTGCGGTACTACTGAAAATGACATTGTAACTTGTTGTGACATATTAAAATCCCCCTTATGAAATTAAATTTTAAAACAAGAAAAGGCTTTCCTACTGCGTAGGAAAGCCTTGTATGCAAGTTATTATAGAATAACATATGCTACATCACTTTAAGTAACTCCCTACGCTGGCATTATCCAGATCAGGTTGAGGGTCGATGTTTATTTACATCCTCTCAGCCAATTGGCTCCCCGGTCATTAATTCATTTTCATTGTAGCATGATTTATTTTATTGAACAAACAAAAGCATGCATAATCATTTCATTTAAATTTTAACTTTTAAATTCCCCAATTAACTCTTGTAACTCCTGTGAAAGCCAGCTTAAAGAAGTAGCTAATTCGGCAATATCTTGTACAGACATTTCCTGTTCTTTCATCCCCTCTTCAATATTACTACTACTATTCGCATACGTATTTGCGACATGTGATAGTTCATTTACAACACGAACAATATTTTGGCTATTTTGCAGTATATCACTTGAATTGCTAGAAACAGCTCTAACTTGATTTGTAACGGATTGTGCTGATTTTGAAATTTTTTCAAAGAAAGCACCACTACTTTGAACAAGTTTAATTCCAGATTCTACTTCTTTTGAACCTTTTTGCATTAAAACAACAGCTTCTTCCGTTTCATCTTGTGTTTCTCCTATTAATTTTGCTATATCTTTTGCTGATGCTTCCGTCTGCTCTGCTAATTTACGCACTTCATCAGCAACAACGGCAAATCCCCTTCCGGTTACCTCAGCACGTGAAGCTTCAATAGAAGCATTTAAAGCTAGCGAATTAGTTTGATTTGAAATACCTGTAATTACAGTTACAATATCACTAATTTCTTTCGATCTTGTTTCCAAAGAATAAATGATAGAAGATAAATCTTGTACTGCATTTTGTATTATGCTCATTTGATTAATCGCCTGTTCAATAACACCATTTCCTTTTACTGAATGATGCTCCATACCTTCAGACGCTGTCGCCATTTGTTTTGCAGCATTCGCTATCTCTTCCATCTTATCTTCCATTTCATATACAATACCTAAATACTGTTGTACTGAAATTTCTTGAGACTGAGCGCCAGCTCTTAACCCAACCATAGAACTTATGATTTCTTGAACTGCCATGCTATTCTCTTTCGTACTCACTGACAATTCTTGTGAAGATGAGGAAACCTGTTCTGCTGTCTGCTTCACTTTATCTATAATTCCTTTAAACTTCTCGATTGTATTATTAAAATAGGTATTAATAATACCAATATCATCTGCTCTTTCCTCTAATTTAATACTTAAATCTCCTTCCCCCACTTTGCGCAAGCCTTCACGTAAATCTCGCAATGGAGCAAGTGCGTTACGCACAATTAAGAATTGAATAACAGTTGCAATTAAAACAGAAATACAAATAAACATTAAACCTTGTATAATAAATTTTTTCTTTGTACTAGGAACAATAGAGGCATCTACATCAGCGGCAACAATTGCGACAATATTTTCTTCTCCATCTTTAATTGGCTCTAATATCGTTACCCATGATCCTAATTCGTCTTCATATACTTCTGTCATGTTTGCTTTTTTCGTGCTCATTACTTTATCATATGCTTTCATCCAACGATCTGGTTGTTTATAATAGTCTCCTGGCTTTACTTGAACAACATTTGCTAATCCTGTAGCCAAACCGACGATTTGTAACTCACCTTTTTCATTTGTTTTTGCTCCAACAACATACGTTTGTCCAACACTGTTCAATTCTTTCGTTACTTCATCTAATTGCTCTGTTAACTTCTCTCTCTTTTCTCTTTGTGCCGTTGGGTCTTTTTCAACATCTCTCACTATTTCTGCGTCTAATTTATGTAATACCGTATCTCCTGTTTCAAAAGAATGCCGTTCAAATAAAGACATCATACTATTTTGAAACATGTTAAAGCTTAACGCTCCCATAGTACCAACAAGCGTCAAAATAACTAATACAGTTAAAAATACATTTTTTTGAAGAAATGATATCTTGTGCCAATATCTTTTCATTAACATCACCTTTCTTAATTAACTTAATATAAAGTAAAACTATTAAAATATAAACCTTAATAAATGATAATCATTCTCATTTGCTTACAAATAAAAAAAGACCAATGTAAAAAGCATTGGTCAAGACCAACCCTATCCGTCCGGTAACTGGCTAGCTTAGCCTCTCGACCTTAGCCCCTGTAGTTTTGCGTCCTCATGTTTCCATCAGTTTGCCTTTCTCGCTGAACGAGTTGAACGATATGGGAGTTCTATGAGAATTAAAATATTCTCTTTCAAAGATTACAACATAAGCATTAAAATGTCCACTTATTTAGAGATATAAATATGAAGTTTTAATGTATTATTTTTTCGAAATAATTTAACAAAATGCGTGAATGTTACTTTTTTTGTGTTATATAATAAAAAATGTATATAATTCAAGGATTACTTCGAATAATTATTTAATTTTCATTCAAATTAAACTATTCGAATATATCTTAACTTACGAATTTCGGAGGTAGTTTATCATGTTTTGGCTACAATTTCTTACCTTACTACTCTGCATTTTTATTGGCGCACGCCTAGGTGGAGTTGGTTTAGGAGTAATGGGTGGAGTTGGTATGGCAATACTCGTTTTTGTCTTCCACTTACAACCTACAGCTCCTCCTATTGATGTAATGCTTATGATTTTAGCAGTAATTACAGCTGCCGGCGCCCTGCAAGCTGCTGGAGGAATGGATTATCTTGTCCACCTTGCCGAGAAAGCATTACGAAAAAATCCAAAGCGCATTACATTTTTTGCTCCTATTGTCACTTATTTATTTACGCTATGCGCAGGAACTGGTCACGTTGCTTATTCTGTACTTCCTGTTATCGCCGAAGTATCTCGTGAATCAGGAATTAGACCTGAACGACCGATGTCAATTGCCGTAATTGCTTCCCAGCAGGCAATTACAGCTAGTCCAATATCGGCTGCAACTGTTGCGCTTTTAGCAATGTTAGCCGACTATAAAATCACTTTATTAGATATTTTAAAAGTCAGTATCCCTTCTACCTTCATCGCTTGTATGGTAGCTGCATTCGTTGCTAGTAAAATGGGAAAGGAATTAAATGAAGACCCTGAATACTTGAAGCGATTAAAAGAAGGAATGATTCCTAAACTTGAAGAGAAAAAAGAGTTTGTAGGTACAAAGGGCGCGAAATTATCAGTTATCCTTTTCCTAGTCTCAACTTTCCTTGTTGTACTTCTCGGCTCATTTGAAACACTGCGTCCAGGGTGGATGGTGGATGGAAAATTAGTTCATCTTTCAATGCCAAACACAATTGAAATGGTTATGTTAACCATTGCTGCTCTTATTATTATTTTCTGTAAACCAAATGTGGAAAGCATTGTATCTGGTAACGTCTTTAAAGCAGGCGCAACAGCCGTTGTTGCCATTTTCGGTATCGCTTGGATGGGAGATACTTTCTTCAACGGTAACTTAAATATGATTCAAGGATCAATTCAACACTTAGTAACAAGTGCACCGTGGCTATTTGCTATCGCATTATTCATTCTATCTATCTTACTGTATAGCCAAGCAGCAACAGTTCGTGCATTAATACCACTCGGATTATCTCTTGGCATTCCACCAGCATTACTTATTGCGATGTTCCCTGCAGTAAATGGATACTTCTTCATTCCAAACTACGGAACAATCGTTGCTGCAATCAACTTTGATCGTACTGGTACAACTGGTATCGGTAAATATGTTTTAAATCATAGCTTTATGATTCCTGGCTTGATCGCAACCTTTACTTCTATCGGAATTGGGATGCTCTTAATTTCAATTATGTTTTAAAGAAAAAGCACAAACCTATGATTTTAAGGGGTTTGTGCTTTTTTAATCAAACGTTTGTTTAAATACTTTTAACCGTCCATTCTTCCATTATGTTCTTTAATATTTGTGTAAAATCCTCTGGGAAAAGATGACCTAAGCCTTCTCTCACAATTAATTTACAGTTCACATTATATTTCTCGAACATAGACATTAATTGAAGTGTGTTTTCATAAAATGGATCTTTATCTCCCGTGACAATATATCCTTTCACATTCGTTATATCATTTGATACGACAATCCTTTCAATTGCCTCTATATCTCGAATAGCAGGTATAACCGCAATAAACTTTTGAGTCGCTAACATATTCTTTAACGCTAACTCTATTGCTATATTCCCCCCTTGAGAAGCTCCAGCGATGATGATGTCTTCCAAGTTATATTTATCTGTAAAATCATTAAAACTTTTCATAGCATCTTTTATAGCTATATCATGATTATCCCAGCTATAAGAATTTATTCCATATATTTGTGAGGATTGAGAAAAACCTAACATATACTCACGTAGTATTTCTTCTTCACACCAATACGGTGCAAAATCATTTATGTTTGATCCTCTCCAATGTAAAGAAAATAGACCTGCCTTCGCTTTTTCATTTCCATAAGTAAATAACTTCGGATGAGCTGTTAACTGCTGTTTCTTAAAAATTTCTTCACATTTTTGTACTATCGTTTTAAAACCTATTTTATCTCGTAATCCCTTTAAATCCTCATCATATATGAGCGTATGTGGATTCCACCAAATTCCTTTTTGTAAAGCTTCGTTTAAAATAACAATTGCCTCTTCATACTTACCTTCTACCGAAAATGCACATGCTTCCCAAAAGCTCGTTTTATCTATTCTTTCAGGAAACTCTCTTTTTGCTTCATCTATGCATCTATAAATAGCATCAAATTCCCCTTTTTCAAATAAACGAAACAATTCATTTTGCAACTCTACAAACCTTTTCCGTTTCAAAAAACCCCCTCCCCTTCTCTAAATTATACCATCAGAAAAATCAGAAAATAAAAAAGATCATGTAGCATATTCATACTACAGGATCTTTTTTATAAGTTCTTATTTACTTCCTCATAAAAAGGCTTGTATAAATCATTTCAATCAATAACTTCTACAGCATACCCTTTCTTTTTTAAACCACTCAATACCTCTTCAATATGATTTCTATCTTTAGTTTCTAATGATAAGTGCAATTGCGCATATCCTGGAAATACCTTTGTACCAATTCGTTCTAAATATATATTTAATACATTCGCTTCAAAACTTGTTACAACCTCGAGTAAGCGTTGCAAATACCCTGGCTTATCTTTAATCGTTGTCGCAATATGAACGAAACGCCCTGCTTCAACCATTCCATGCTCAATAATACGTGAAATAAAGTTTACATCGACATTTCCACCGCTTAGTACGGATACGACCTTTTTTTCTCTTATTGGGATTTTTTGATAAAGCAAAGCAGCCAATGAACTCGCACCGGACCCTTCAACCAACAATTTATTCCGCTCAAGAAGCATTAACATCGTCCGAGCGATTTCCATTTCATCTACACAAAACACATCATCCACATAACGTTGTACAAGTTCAAAAGTTAAATCTCCTGGCCTTTTAACTGCAATTCCATCTGCCATGGTTGGCGCCGAATCTACCGTTATTACTTTCTTTTCCTCAAGTGATTGTTTCATTCCTGGACAAGCAAGTGTCTGCACACCATATATTTTTACTGATGGTTTTTGTTCTTTAATTGCCATCGCAACTCCTGCAATTAATCCCCCGCCTCCAATAGGACAAATAACAGCTTCTACGTCTTCAAGCTGTTGTAATATTTCCAATCCGACTGTCCCTTGACCCGCAATTACTGCTTCATCATCAAATGGATGTACAAATTTTGCTCCTGTCTTCTCTTTTAAATCTAGTGCGTAAGCTAATGCATCGTCAAATACATCACCTTGTAATTCCACATGAGCACCATACCTTTTCGTCGCAAGCACCTTACTTAACGGTGCACCTTTTGGCATTACAATCGTACAAGGAATACTGAGCATATTACTAGAATACGCAACCCCTTGTGCATGATTTCCAGCAGACGCCGCAACAACACCATTTTCTAAATCACCTTTCTCAAGAGAAACCATTTTATTATAAGAGCCACGTACTTTAAAGGAACCTGTCTTTTGTAAATTCTCAAGCTTTAAATAAACATCATTCTGTGATAATTCACTAAATGTGCTCGAATAATCTAGCGGTGTCATATGTACAATACCCTTCATTTTCTCATAAGCAGTTATAATATCCTGGAATACAATCATACCTTCGCCTCCGAAACAATATATGTTTATACATACTAGTTTAAGCGGCATATTTTGTTTTATACGACAAAAGATCACGTAGCATTTTATGCTACATGATCTTCTCTTACAAACTCTTATTTACTTCATCAGCTAATTTCTTCGTACTTTCATACGCAGAATCAGCTAAGCTAATTGCAGAAATAGCCGAAATACCATCCGCACCGGCATCTATAACAGAAGCTGTATTTTCAATTGTAATTCCGCCAATACCAACAATCGGTATTGTAATCTCATGTTCTCTAAAATACTTTAGCCCTTTCGTTCCTTGAACTGCTTTCGTATCTTTTTTCGTACTCGTTGGGAAAATAGGACCAACTCCTAAATAATCAGCTCCGTTTTCAATCGCCCAGCGTGCTTCTTCAATTGTATGTGTAGATACCCCAACAATTTTATCTCCCATTTTTTCACGAACAGATGTTATTCCTTCATCATCTTGTCCAACATGTACACCGTCTGCATCTAATTCAAGAGCTAATTCAACGTCATCATTCACAATAAACGGTACATTATACTCTTTGCAAAGTGTTTGTAGTTCTTTCGCAAAACGAATACGTTTCTCACCAGTTAAAGCCCCTTCTCCCTTTTCACGAAATTGAAAAAGTGTTATACCGCCTTCTAGTGCCTCTCTCAATACTTGCAGTGGCTCCTTCGTACAATTGTTACTACCCATAATAAAATATACTGGTAGTAATTTAGACATTTCATCCATTGTAATACGCGACATCTATTTCCCCTCCTTACTGTACAAATTCAATCTTTCCATACTTCTCAATATCCTCTGAAGTTGTATTCGCTAATTGATTTAAAAACTCAATTTGGAAGCTACCAGGTCCTTTTTCTACCGTTTTGGCTGCTGCCAGTTCCGCAGCTACTCCATAAAATGTTACTGCTGCGACAGCTGCCTTCACATAATCTTTTTCAACTGCTGCAAATGCTCCTATTACAGAAGTTAATAAACAGCCTGTTCCAGTAACTTTCGTTAAAATGCTATGGCCATTGCGAATAAGAACTACCCGCTCTCCATCTGTAATGATATCCTCTTTTCCAGTGATCACAGCAACTGTATTTAATTCATCCGCTGCCTGTTTTGCAATACTTACAACATTACCATTTCCAGTACCAGCGTCTACACCTTTGATTTCCCATTTTTCATTAATGACATTAGCTATTTCTGCTGCATTTCCACGAATTATCGCTAAATTTATTTCAGCTGGAATATGTCTCGCAACTTCTGTTCGATAAGAAGTTGCTCCTGCACCGACTGGATCAAACAATACCGGTACATCATTTGTATTTGCTGATTTACCAGCAAGTAACATCGCTTCTACCTCTTCAGGACGAAGTGTACCCATATTTAAAACAAGAGCTCCAGCAATACTAGCCATTTCTGCTACTTCTTCTTTTGCATATGCCATTACAGGCGATGCTCCTAATGCTAACAAACCGTTTGCTGTAAAGTTTGTTACAACGACATTTGTAATATTATGCACGAGTGGATTAGACTCTATTACCAGTTCCACTACTTTACTAATTTTTTGTACATTCATTCTATTCATCTCCTAACTTTAATGATGGGAGATACACAAAAAGACACTTTGCGTACGCAAAGTGTCTGAACATGTGCTTTTACACTCTCCCTACGCTGGCATTATCCAACAGGTTCAAATGGTCAATGACGGGTTAGTCATACTCTCAGTTTGCATCCGCAAACTCCCATGTGCTTTGTTATTCATCTACTTCAAAGTCTACTCTCATTCTAGTGAAATAACAAGTTCTTTACTTTCTTATACAGAAAGAGTGATAGGGAATACTATCACTCTTTTCATACTATTATTTTATAGCTTTTGATACTTCTTTCACCATTGCTGATACAGACTCAAGTCCGCCACCAGATAAGTACCAGTAGTTTGCATCAAGGTAAACTACGTTTTTGTTTTTCACAGCGTTTGTTTTACTTACCAGTTCATTTTCAACAACTTGCTTAGCAGAAGATTTCCCGCCAGTTACTACGCCTCTATCAATTACAAATAAGTAATCAGGGTTCTTCTCAAGGATGTACTCAAATGAAACTTTATTACCATGTGTATCTGCTTTAATTTCTGGGTCAACAGGAGTTACGCCAAACACATCATGAATAATACCGAAGCGGGATTGAGGGCCGTATGCACTTACTTGACCATCGTTCGCTAAAATAACTAAAGCTTTTTTATCGCTTTTCTTCGCTTTTTCATTTAATTCTGCCACGTCTTTTTCAACTGCTGCAATTTCTTTTTTCGCTTTATCTTCTTTACCGAAGATTTTTGCCAATGTTTCTGTGTTTTCTTTAAATGATTTCATGTATTCTTTTGTATCTTGTTCTACGTAAATTGTTGGAGCAATTTTTTCGAATTCTTTATATGAATCAGCTTGACGTCCAGAAATGATAATTAATTCCGGATTCATTTCATTGATTTTTTCGAAGTCTGGTTCTTTTAAACCACCAACGTTTTTATACTTTTTATCTTTATATTTAGAAAGGTATTCTGGTACACTCTTTTGCGGCACACCAGCCACGTCAACACCTAGTTTATCTAATGTATCTAATGAACCGAAGTCGAATACTACAACGTTTTTCGGATTCGTTTTAACTTTCGTTTCGCCTAATTTGTGCTTAATCGTAATTTCTTTTGATTTACTTTCACTTGCCTCGGTCTTCTTGTCAGTAGAGGCACTATTACTACATGCCACAGCGACAACAGCAAGCATGAAAGTTAATAATAGCATCGCTAATTTCTTCACTTCAATCACCTCAATAAAATTTTTAAAATTATTTAAATCGATAGCGCATTTACACCATCAAAAATAACTTCCTCTTATGAAAAATAAATACAAATGTTGTTTCCAGATATCTCTTCTATATGGATGTCCATATCATAAATATCTTTTAAAACAGCTTTATCAATAATTTCACTCGTTGGGCCTTCTTTCATTACTTTTCCATCTTTCAAAGCAACGATATGATCGGAATAACAAGAAGCAAAATTAATATCATGAATTACGATAACAACCGTTTTTCCAAGCTCTTCAACAAGTCGTCTCAGTACTTTCATAATTTGTACAGAATGTTTCATATCTAGATTATTCAGTGGCTCGTCCAATAAAATGTATTCTGTATTTTGAGCAATAACCATTGCGATATACGCTCTTTGCCTCTGCCCACCACTAAGTTGGTCTAAATACTTATGCTGGATGTCCTCAAGTTCCATATAGCGAATAGCTTCCTCAATATGGCTCCAGTCTTCCTTTGTCAGATTACCTTGTGAATATGGAAATCTACCGAAACTAACTAATTCTCGAATGCTAAGCCTTAAATTAATATGATTCGTTTGCTTTAAAATTGAGATTTTCTTAGCAAGTTCATCGCTCTTCCATTCCCCAATTTCTTTATCTTCAATGTAGATTTCACCAGCATCTTTTTTTAATAACCTACTAATCATAGAAAGAACCGTACTTTTCCCTGCTCCATTTGGACCAATAAAAGATGTGATCTTTCCTTTTGCTATTTTAATAGAGACATCTTCAACAACATTTTTATTACCATATTGCTTTGATATGTTTCTTACTTCTACCATGACTTGCTCTCCTTTAATAGAAGATAAATGAAGTACACGCCACCAACAAAGTTAACAATGACACTTAAAGTCGTGTTAAATTCAAACACTCTTTCAACAATCAATTGTCCTCCTACTAAGGCGATAATACTAATAAGGATAGAACCTATTATTAAATATTTGTGTTTGTATGTATGCAAACATTCACGTGCAACGTTTACTACAAGCAGTCCTAAAAATGTAATTGGTCCTACTAACGCTGTGGAAATAGATACTAAAATTGCAATTACAATTAAAAGCTTCTTCACGACTTTGTCATAATCTACTCCTAAATTAATTGCCTCATCTCTTCCGAGTGATAGTACATCTAATAATTTCAGCTCTTTATACACATAAGCAATAACTAATACAATTCCAATGATAGACGTTACAAGTAGCTCTGTTTTTACATTATTTACACTTGCAAACATTTTCCCTTGTACAATTTGGAACTCATTTGGATCAATGAGCACTTGCATAAAGGACGATAAACTTTGGAAGAATGTACCGAATATTAATCCGATTAAAAGTAGGAAGTAAATATTATTCCCTTCTCTTTTAAACAGAAACTTATAAAGAAATAGTGAGAAAATCACCATTAAACTTACTGATATAAGGAAGTTTACGTTTGTGTTCATCATCGTAAAATGTTGTGATCCAAATACAAACACAACAAACGTTTGAATAAACATATAAAGTGAATCTAAACCGATAACACTCGGTGTTAAAATACGGTTATTACTAATCGTTTGGAAGATCATTGACGAAAATGCAATCGCTCCGCCTGTTATGATCATCGCTAACAATTTCTTACCTCTTCTTGGTAAGGCATAATCTAACGTGTTCATATTTAAGTTAATAAATAAAAATATCCCAATGACTATAACTGACACAAGGGCTAGTAATCCCAAAATCATCTTATAATTTCTTTGTTTTCTAAGCTGCATATGCGTTTCTCCTCATCAATAAATAAAGGAAAATTCCGCTTCCGATTACTCCTACTGTAAGACCAATAGAAATCTCGTACGGATAAATTACGACCCGGCCAAGTATATCGCAAGCTAGTACGAAAACTGCTCCTAGCAAGGCAGTGTGTGGCAAACTATTTTTCAAATTATCTCCGCGGTAAATAGAAACAATATTCGGAATAATAAGCCCTAAAAATGGAATCATTCCTACAGTTAAAACAACTAACGCGGAAATTAAAGAAACGATAACAAGTCCAATATTTAGTACTCGATTATAATTCATCCCTAAATTTGCAGCAAAGTCTTCTCCCATTCCAGCAACGGTAAAGCGATTTGCATATAAAAAGGCGATGATTACAAGCGGGATACTTAAATATAAAATCTCATATCTTCCTTTCATAATCATTGAAAAATCACCTTGTAGCCAGGAATTGATATTTTGAATTAAGTCATATTTATAAGCAAAGAATGTTGTAACAGAACTAATAATGTTCCCAAACATAATTCCTACAAGTGGAATAAATATCGCATCCTTAAACTTAATTCTCTTTAAAATTTGCATAAATAAAAATGTACCAGCTAATGCAAAGACAAATGCAACAAGCATTTTCTCAAGAGGACTCGCTGTCGTAAATAACATTAACGACACTAACACCCCAAGCTTTGCACTATCCATCGTACCCGCAGTTGTCGGAGATACAAATTTATTTCTGCTCAATTGCTGCATAATTAAGCCACTTATACTTAAGCTCACACCAGCAACGATAATACTGATTAAACGTGGCAACCTACTAATGAATACAACCTGCATTTTATCTTGATCCCAATGCACAATATCCATGAGGCTTATATCTTTTACACCAATGAAAATAGAAGCAATCGATAAAACAATAAGCATAATAAACAAATATCTTTTTTTCATAGTTATTCATGGTGTAGATTATGTTCTGTCGCCATCATCTGATTTTAAACAGATTATAATCCTATCATTTTATCCCCCTCATCTATTTATAGAATGATAGAAATCATAACTCTTTTGGTAAAACCTTTTCTTGCCTTCTTATGGTTAAAATGAATTTCATTATCAATTAAGAACATAATTCATATGTATTAATCAACTTTCCCATATATTATTTTGGCAATATTTTGGCAACCTCCTTTAATGATAATGAAATTCATTTACAATGTCAACGTATACGCTCAAAAATCTGATATTTATATCAATCTTTTATTCATATACGTAAATCCCCCCTCATTCATTTAATCAGAAATATTTCAAACCTGTAGCATAACTGAATCCAGCAAAGATGTATGCTATATTTAACGTATGGAAATTTGAAAGGATGTTTTTAATATGGCAAAAAGTATTGTAATTGCTGAAAAGCCTTCTGTTGCACGTGATATCGCACGTGTACTGAAATGTGATAAAAAAGGAAACGGCTACCTTGAAGGTAGTAAATATATTGTTACTTGGGCTTTAGGCCATCTCGTTACATTAGCAGATCCAGAAAGCTATGATGTAAAATATAAAAAGTGGAATTTAGAAGATTTACCAATGCTACCTGAGCGTTTAAAACTAACGGTAATTAAACAAACAGGAAAACAATTTAACGCTGTGAAAAGCCAGCTACTTAGAAAAGATGTAAGTGAGATCATTATAGCTACAGACGCTGGCCGTGAAGGTGAATTAGTAGCGCGCTGGATTATCGATAAAGTTAAAATGAACAAACCGATTAAGCGTTTATGGATTTCATCGGTTACTGATAAAGCAATTAAAGATGGCTTCGCAAATTTAAAGCCTGGCAAAGCATACGACAATTTATACGCTTCAGCTGTCGCACGTTCAGAAGCTGACTGGTATATTGGTCTTAATGCGACTCGAGCATTAACTACCCGCTTTAATGCTCAACTAAATTGTGGTCGTGTCCAAACACCTACTGTAGCCATTATTGCTGGCCGTGAAGACGAAATAAAGAATTTTAAAGCTCAAACATACTACGGTATCGAAGCTCAAACAGCGGAGAGATTAAAGCTAACTTGGCAGGATATAAAAGGAAATAGTCGCAACTTTAATAAAGAAAAAATTGATGCACTTGTGAACAAAATCAGTAAACAAAATGCTACTGTTGTAGATATTGATAAAAAGCAAAAGAAGTCGTTCGCTCCTGGTCTTTACGATTTAACTGAACTACAACGTGATGCGAATAAAATCTTTGGTTACTCTGCAAAAGAAACATTAAACATTATGCAAAAACTATATGAGCAACATAAAGTTTTAACGTATCCTCGTACAGATTCACGCTACATTTCATCTGATATCGTCGGAACGCTTCCAGAGCGTCTCAAGGCATGTGGCGTCGGAGAATACCGTCCTTTAGCGCATAAAGTATTGCAAAAACCTGTAAAATCTAATAAATCATTTGTTGATGATAGTAAAGTAAGCGATCATCACGCAATTATCCCTACAGAAAGCTATGTAAATTTCTCAGCTTTCACAGATAAAGAACGTAAAATTTATGATTTAGTTGTGAAACGTTTCTTAGCAGTTTTATTCCCGGCCTTTGAATATGAACAACTAACATTACGTACAAGAATTGGTGACGAAACGTTCATCGCACGCGGAAAAACAATTTTAAATTCAGGTTGGAAAGAAGTATATGCGAATCGATTTGAAGATGACGATGCAGTAGACGATTTGAAAGAACAAATCTTACCTCGCATCGAAAAAGGCGATACATTAAACATAAAACTAATTGTCCAAACATCAGGTCAAACGAAAGCACCTGCACGTTTTAATGAAGCAACGTTACTTTCAGCGATGGAAAACCCAACAAAATACATGGATACGCAAAACAAACAACTTGCTGATACATTAAAATCAACTGGTGGATTAGGTACTGTAGCTACACGTGCGGATATCATCGATAAGCTCTTCAATTCATTCTTAATTGAAAAACGTGGTAAAGACATTCACATTACATCAAAAGGGCGTCAGTTACTTGATTTAGTGCCAGAAGAACTAAAATCTCCTACACTAACTGGTGAATGGGAGCAAAAGCTTGAGGCGATCGCAAAAGGTAAATTAAGAAAAGAAGTATTTATTTCAGAAATGAAAAACTATACGAAAGAAATTGTTGCTGAAATTAAATCGAGCGATAAAAAATATAAACACGACAATATCTCAACGAAGTCTTGTCCAGACTGCGGTAAATCAATGTTAGAAGTAAACGGTAAAAAAGGTAAAATGCTTGTATGCCAAGATCGCGAGTGTGGTCATCGTAAAAACGTATCCCGCACTACAAACGCACGCTGCCCTCAGTGTAAAAAGAAACTAGAACTACGTGGTGAGGGATCTGGCCAAATTTTCGCATGTAAATGTGGCTATCGGGAGAAACTTTCTACGTTCCAAGAAAGACGTAAGAAAGAATCTGGAAACAAAGCTGATAAACGTGACGTCCAAAAATATATGAAACACCAGCAGAAAGAAGAAGAACCATTAAACAATCCATTCGCAGAAGCATTAAAGAAATTAAAATTTGATTAAACCTATCTTTAAATACAAAAAGGTTCCTACCACTTTCGGTAGGAACCTTTTATTTTTAATGAATAATTTTACTTCCTTTTGCGTTCTCAACAAACTTTTCACTTGATTTGTTAATTGGTGTTTTTAGTAATATCGCAGCAACAACCATGACTACTACGAAAGCACTTAACACGAGTAAATCTCTAATTACTATATCCCAAAGCATTCCACCTACAGTTTCACGAATTGCACTAATTGCATATGTGAATGGTAAGAACGGATAAATTGCTTGGAAGAACGGTGGTGTCATTTGAATTGGGAATGTTCCGCCCGATCCTGCTACTTGCAGTACAAGTAAAATGATCGCCATCGATTTCCCAACGTTTCCGAAAATAGAAACGAGTGAGTATACGATACAAACAAATACTCCCCCAATAAATAAACTAAATAACACAAACCAGAATTTATCGACTACGTACGTACCGAGTAAGAATATATCCCCCATCGATACGATAAACGCTTGCGAAAGACCTATCGTTAAGAATGTTAATAAACGTCCGAAGTATATTTCATGGCTCTTATAATTCGCGCCCTCCTCATGTACTTCTACCGTTAATAATGAAACCATTAATAGTGCGCCTACCCATAATGCAAGCACTGTGTAGAATGGTGACATCGCTGAACCGTAGTTCGGCATCGCAAATAATTTATTCTCTTTTAAATTTACTGGATTTGCGAAGTAATCACTTTGCTTTTCAACATCATTTTTTAATAAGCGTATGATGTCTTTTATATCCTCTTCTGATTCAAAATCACGAATTTTATTTGCTAATTCTTTAATCTTTTTCTCAGTAGCTGGCATTTCAGCTTTAATGTCTACTAATTTCTTTTGACCATCTACTAAGCCTTTTGATGAATCTTCTAGTAATTTTTTAACATCTGGAAGCTTTTTGTTTGTCTCGTTTAAAATTTGAGATGTGTTTTTAGACATCTCTTTTGTACGGGCAATTGCTGTATTGAAGTTTGGTACAATTTCTGCATCATACGTCGATAATACATCTGCTAATTGAGCTGATCCGCCTTTCGCAGCATTGTTAATACTTTCAATTACATCTTTTGTAGGTTTCTGACCATTGTTAATAAGTGTAATTCCCTTATTCGTTGCATCTACACCTTTTTGTAAACTACTTTTCGCTTTATTTAACTTTGTGATTCCATTATTAAGGTTTTTATCACTATTCACATCTGCTAAAACCTTATTTGTGCTATCTAGAACCGGAATCATATCATCAATTAAACTGATGCCAGATTGGAATTGACCATTTAAGCTGTTTAAAGCTACTTTTGTTGAATCTAAGCCGTTAACACCTTTAGTTTGTATGTCTTCTTTTGCTTTTTGTAAATCTGCTTTAGCGCCTTCAAGGCCATTTTTTGCTTTATCGTATTCTGCCTTCACTTTGTCGTATTCTTCATTTAACTTATTACTCGCATCAGCTTTTGTCTGATCTATAGTACTCACTGCTTTTTGATAATCCGCTACAAATGTTTCATTATAATCTTTTTCAGCTTGAGTAATTAAACCATCTACAGCATTTAACTTTTGGTTAATCGAGTCTTTTACATCTTGTTTTACTTCCTGCCCTGTACTAATTAAATCACCAAGATGTTTAAAGCGATCATTTAAATCTTGCTGCCCATCTTTAATCGCTGTTAAGTGACTTACTCTTTTTCCGAAGAAGTCCTTACCAAAATCAGTTGTTGCATTATTTTGAAGTGTAGACATCATTGTAATAATGGAAGATAGATTATCAATATGTGTTTGATAATTTTTAGAAATAGTATCTATATTACTTTTCGCTTTTTCTGGATCAATATTACCATTTTCTAATCCGTCCATAACACTTTTCGCATATACATTTCCTGCACGAGCAGAATCGAATACATTATTCACCGTTTTATTAATATTTTGCGCAATATTTCTATAACCTTGATCGTTCAACTTCGGAAGGTCTGGCCTTGCTGGGAATTCAGGTAATCCATTCATTCCAGACAAGTCAGGGATATTTAAATCCACACCCGGATTCATTAAAAAGTCAGTAAATGCAGCTGCACTATCCATAACACCTTTTGCTGCTACTAAATCATTTCTTATCGTCCCTGGAGCATTTTTTAATGTTTGGTCTTGATTCGCAAAGAACTTATCTAAATTTGTTAATGCTTCCTGCCCATCGTTAATAACACTTTCCACAACCGGTAACTCTTTTTGTGCTACTTTCACAACATCTTCTGCTCGAGTTGCATCATCTAACGCCTTATCCATAAGTGTATTCATTTCTGGGAACTGCGCTTCTAACTTAAATACAAGATCTTTTACCTTCTCGATACTTGGTAAGTTAGTTTCTAAATCGATTCCAAGGTCATTGAAGATTTCAAAAATCTCGCCGTTTGCTGTTTTAACAAAGTTTTTACTAATTTCTTCAGTAAGACCTGATGCACCTTTAGCTGTAATCTTCGGTGCAATGGCATTCACCTTTTCATTTACGTAATACTCAATTTCCGGTTTCTCTGGATTTTCATTCAAGACTGTTGCAATCTTTTCAGAAAAATCTTTTGGAATAGTAATACTTGCGGAATAATCTCCACGCTCTACTCCATAAATTGCTTGCTTTTCATCGACAAACTTCCACCCAAAATTTTTGTCCTTCTTAAGTGAATCTACAATTTCTTTCCCGATGTTAATATCTTTCCCTCTTAAATTTGATCCAACATCTTGGTTAGAAACTGCAATTTGGATTCCTTTCGTATTTCCGTAAGGATCCCAAGAGGCTTTAATGTTAAACCATGCATATAACGATGGTAGAACCATCAAGCCTATTACAATAACAATTGCAGCCCAATGTTTGGCTACATTCCGTAAATCTGTCTTATAAATACGCCAAATCTGTTTCATATAAGCTATCACCTAATTATATATTTTTCCTTCTTTAGAAAATGATACATACATTTTGCAATTATATCACTTTCTACATCGTGGATTAAACGAAAATGCACTATTTTTTCCATTAATTTCTTTACTTACTTCATTATATAACGAAGTAAAAAAAGTATGCATACAAAATGACCAAATTAGTTTTACATTCAATAATAACAAATATATAGGAAATGTCATAAAAAGTACAAGTATTTTCTCTTGGAAATACTTGTATTCATCAAAAAAATCCTCACAGTTTTTCATTATCTGTGAGGATTTCTTCTATTATATATCTAATTGTACCTCTACACCGAAATGATCTGAAATTACATTTCGATTTGTACCGTTAAAAATAACTTTTGAAGAACTAACCGTTTTACTTTGGTTACATAATATTAGATCGATTCGTAAGTTTTGTTTATTTTCATCCCAACCAGCAATCTCACCTTGGACAGTTGTTCCTTCATCCTTCTCCATTGCTAGTTCATATGTGTCATATAAACCTTTTTTCATAATATACTCATAACCCTCTCCTTGCAGACGAGCGTTGTTATTAAAATCACCCATTAAGAAGGAGAGTTCATTGCTATCTACACGCTCTATTAAACGATCAACCTGGCCTTTGAATGATTCTTCTTCATCATTCCACCAACCGAGATGACAAGAGTAAAACGTTATATTCTTACCATTATAAGCAATTGTTGCACTTACAATTTTGCGTGTTTTCCAATACGCTGTATCCTTATTTTCTGAAATAAAGAACGTATCTTCTTTTACAACGTTATGCTTTGTTATAATTGCTAATCCTTCCTCGTACACATCATATCCAATATGAGAGAAGTCCCAAATAATATTGTACTCTTTTACATGTAAGGCTCTTAACTCTTCTAGTAGTAATAGTCCAAAATTATCTTTTTTCTTGTTACCGCATACATTTTCAGCTTGTATAGATTGACTTACTTCTTGCAATGCGATCACATCATAATCTTCTTCTTGAATTACTTTGGCAAGATACTTTATTTTTTCAATTTGATTCTCTTCTTGCCAAGAGTGACAATTTAAAGTTAGCAATTTCATATTATTACGCACCTAACATATCTTGAATGTCTGACTTTAATACGTCAGCTTTCGGGCCATATACTGCTTGTACACCTTTATCTTTTACGATAAGTCCTAAAGCACCATTTTGTTTCCACTGTGCTTCTGGCGCAACAACGTCTAAATTTTTTACTGTTACACGTAAACGTGTCATACAAGCATCTACGTCAGCAATATTATCTTTTCCCCCCAATAAATCAATAACTTTTGTTGCTAATGAACCATCCTGTACATTTCCTGTTCCTTCTGATGACTCATCTTCATTATCAATATAGTTACCTGCACGCCCTGGTGTTGGTAAATTGAATTTTTTAATTAAGAAGTTGAATAATGTAAAGTTAAGACCGAAGAACACTAATGAAACAATGACAAAGTTGATTAAATCTCTCGTTAAACCTGCATTGACCATCATTGGTGTACGTGTAATTAACTCAATAAATCCAAATGCATGAACACGTAAATGAATTAAATCCGCTAATGCGAATGCAAGTCCTGTTGTAATTGCATACACAACATATAATACTGGTGCAATAAACATGAACATGAATTCAATTGGTTCTGTAACACCTGTTAAGAATACCGCTAATGCTGCTGATAAGAACATCGGTTTATACTTTGCACGCTTATCTTTATCAACGTTACGGAACATTGCAAACGCAATACCCATTAATGCTGCTGTTGAACCGATAACTTGTCCAGCTTTGAAACGAGCTGGTACAACATTATTTAATAAATCATTATACGCTTTCGTGTCTCCATTTGCTAACAAGTTATTTAAATCTGTAATCCATGCAAGCCATAATGGATCCTGTCCTGCTACAACTTGTCCAACTTTTGAACCAGTTAACATCGTATATGTTCCGCCTAGCTCTGTGTAGTTCATCGGAATTGTTAACATATGATGTAATCCAAACGGTAATAATAAACGTTCTAATGTTCCATATACAAATGGTGCAATAACTGGTGCACTATCTTTAGATGCTGCAATCCAGCGACCAAATTCATTTAATCCACTTTGGATAAATGGCCATAAAAGTGATAATACAATCGCAGTAACTGTAGACCAAACAATTACAACGAATGGCACGAAGCGTTTTCCATTAAAGAATGCTAATGCCTGTGGTAGTTTATTATAGTTATAGTATTTGTTGTATAAAGTAGCCCCTAAGAAACCAGTAATAATCCCTACGAAAACTCCCATGTTTAATGCTGGTGCACCAAGTACAGAAGTGAAATAATCTTTTACAAGTAAATCTCCTGCTAAAAATGAAGAAACTGTCGCTTTTGAATCCGTTAACATTTGAGCGTTTACGCCAAATATAGCTCCTGTAATTCGATTTGTTAAGACGAATGCTAATAGTGCTGCAAATGCACCACCTGCGCGATCCTTCGCCCAAGATCCCCCAATTGCTACTGCAAATAAAATATGAAGATTTGTAATAATTGCCCAACCGATGTCTTCCATTACTCGAGCAATGGTATGAACTGCGTTAACATCCCCAGCAGACATCCCAATTAACTTACCGATGGAAATCATTAAACCAGCTGCTGGCATTACAGCTACAACAACTAGTAACGCTTTCCCGAACTTTTGCCAAAAATCAAAAGACGTAATTTTCATCTGTTCTTCCTCCCCTTTATTTATAACAACATAATGATTTAAATTATAATTTCTGTTTCTCTTATGAAAACGATTCCTCGTATTGCTTTATCTTTTTTTATTACGCAACCGTTTTCATAAATCTATTTTAATAAAAGCGTTTTCACATTGCAATAGAAATTTATTTTTTTTCATAAAAAAAGATGCTCAAGGAGCATCCTTTTTTATTATGAAATGCGATAAACCCTTGTTTCATAAGGTTTTAACGTAATTGTAGTTAATTGATCATGTTCGGCAACTTCATAGTTATTTAAGAGCAAACGTTTGCGTTCTAGTGCGAATGTACTCTCATTATATACAGCTTCCTGGTTCGAAATGTTACTAATTACAATTACTTTTTCACCCTGCAATGTACGTGTATACGCATAAATTTGCGAATCATCTTCTAAAAGTAAATCATACGTACCATAATTCAATACATCGTGCTTTTTTTTCAAGGCAATCATTTTTTTATAGAAATTGAAAATAGAGTCCTCTTCATTTTTCTGCTTTTCAACATTAATTTCCTTGTAGTTTGGATTCATCCCAAACCAAGGTGTTCCTGTTGTGAAGCCAGCATTATTTTCAGCATTCCACTGCATAGGTGTACGTGAATTATCACGGCAAGAAGCCCATATAATTTCCATCATATCTTGATGAGATACTCCTTCTGCAATTTTCTCGCGATATAAATTTTTAATTGCTACATCATCATAATCTTCAATATTTTGGAATTGAACATTCGTCATACCAATTTCTTGTCCTTGATAAATAAACGGTGTACCGTGCATAAAGAAATACATCGCTCCTAAAGCTGTTGCACTTTCACGCCAATATTCTTTATCATTTCCCCAAGTAGACACAATACGTGGCTTATCATGATTCTCAATGTATAAAGCATTCCAGCCCTTATTTTCTAAACCTTTTTGCCACTTTGTTAATACTTTTTTCAACTCAACAACATCAAGATCTTTCTTCTTTTCTGCATCCCATAAGCTTAAATGCTCAAATTGGAATACCATATTGAATTTACCGTTCTCTTCTCCAACCCAAAGATCAGCATCTTCAACTTTCACACCATTTGCTTCTCCAACAGTCATAATATCGTATTTAGCAAATGTGTTTTCTTTTAATTCTTCTAGTAATGGCTGAATACCATTGACATTCATATGTTTGTCAAAGGAAGGCACATACTTTAACCCTTTTGGGTTTGGCATATCCTTTAAACCATCTTCTTTTTTTATGTGGCTAATCGCATCGACGCGGAAACCATCAATACCTTTATCAAGCCACCAATTAACAGTATCATATAAAACTTCACGAACTTCTTTATTCTCCCAGTTCAAATCTGGTTGTTTACGCGAGAATAAATGTAAATAATATTGCTCTGTCACTTCATCATATTCCCATGCAGAACCATTAAAGATACTTTCCCAATTGTTTGGTTCCACGCCATCTTTACCATCACGCCAAATATACCAATCACGCTTCGGATTGTCTTTAGAAGAACGTGATTCAATAAACCACGGATGTTCATCACTCGTATGATTAATAACTAAATCAATAATAAGCTTCATATCACGCTTATGAACTTCATCTAGTAAAGCATCAAAATCTTCCATCGTACCAAACTCATCCATAATATCTTGATAATCACTAATATCATAACCATTATCATCATTAGGTGACTTATACATTGGACAAATCCAAATTACATCTATACCTAAATCTTTTAAATAATCCAGTTTTGCAATAATACCTTGTAAATCTCCAATGCCATCACCATTTGAATCCATAAAGCTTCGTGGATAAATTTGATAAGCAACTGCTTCTTTCCACCATGTCTTATTCATAGTCATTCTCTCCTTTTGCATCCCATCGGAAAATTTATGCAAACGTTTTCGTAACACTATCATAACAAAATATGAATAGTTTGCAACTGTTTTCATTGAACTCTATGTAGATTCCTTATTCTTATGCTTTATTTATTTCTCACAAAGGAAAATCTCATTCCTCACCTACTCTTGTCCACACACGTTACATACGCTTTTCATATATTAATAAAAAGCACTGTTTATTTTAGAAAGGAGTGATAAATTGAAACAAACAAAATTAACAGGTCGTATCGTTGTTCCCTCAGATCCTGACTACGACGTAGCCCGAATAAATTTAAATTTAAGTATTCCAAAACTCCCTTGTATTATTGTTTTTTGCCAAAATAAAAATGATGTGTGTAACGCCTTAAAATGGGCACGTGAACGTCATATACCGTTTCGCTTAAGAAGCGGACGTCATAGCTATGAAAATTTTTCTCTTTTAAATAGAGGACTTATTATTGATGTGAGTGAAATGCATCGCATTACTGTTAATACAGATAAATTAACAGCAACAATTGAAGCTGGTGCAAATCTTGGCACTGTTTATAAAGAGCTTTGGAATTATGGTGTTACAATACCGGCTGGTACAAGTGCAAGCGTTGGAATTGTTGGATTAACACTTGGCGGTGGCATCGGTATGCTTTCACGCTTATTTGGATTAACATGTGATCAATTAGTAGAAGTTGAAATGGTACAAGCGTGCGGAAAATTTGGCGCAAAACTCATTCGTGCAAACGAGCAAGAAAACTCTAACTTATTTTGGACATGCTGTGGTGGTGGTGGTGGAAACCTCGGAATTGTTACATCCTTAACTTTTCGAGTACATCCTATAAAAAATGTATCAATCTTCTCAATCACATGGGAATGGCAAGACTTTATCGCTGCCTTTCAAGCTTGGCAAAACTGGGCGCCTTATATAGACGAACGTCTCACTTCATCAATTGAATTATTTGCAAAGCAACGAAATAAAATCGAAGCACAAGGTGAGTTTGTTGGCTCTCCCTCTGAACTCCATTCCTTATTATCTCCTCTTCTTGAAACTGGTAGCCCCTCTCTCTTTATAGATGAAGTTCCTTATATAAAGGCTGTTGAATTCTTTAACAGCGGTAACATCCCTGAAAAATTCAAGCGCTCCGGTTCCTACGTATATAAACCTATTCCTCTTAAAGGCATTCAAATTATGCAATATTTTCTTTCTCATGCACCAAATAAAGATGCGAGTATTTGGCATCAATCGCTCATAGGTGCTGTTGAAAATATTTCACCTACTGAAACAGCTTATTTCCATCGCAAAGCAATTATTGCTCAAGAATACATTACCTCTTGGAAATGCGATGATGGAGAAAATCAAAATATACGCTGGGTTAAAGGTTTAAGAGAAAGCTTAGATCCTTATACACTAGGTGACTATGTCAATTGGCCCGATATCGACATTAAGAATTGGCAAACTAGTTATTATGGCTCTAACTTTCAAAGATTGCGTAAAGTGAAAACCTTATATGACCCTTGCAACGTTTTTCACTTTCAACAAAGCATTCCCCCTTTTTACATTGAAAACCGTTCAATTGTTCGTTTCAAATCAGCTGCTTGCTTCTCTAAATCTTTTAATAATTGATCAATTACTACCATATTTTTAGACTGTTGTAGTGTCACACGTGCCACTTCTTGTGACCCAGCTGACGTTTCCTCAGCAATTGCTGCTACAGCCTTTGTTTGTGCTCCCGTTTGATGAATATGACTCACTTGTTCATTCATATAACTACTAATTTGCTTGGTTGCATCGGCGACTTCCATAATACTTGATGACATTTCTTTTAAAATTAATTCTGTAGCTTCTCCGCGTTTCGCCTCTTCCTTAGCTGTTTTCACTTGCTCGGTCATTTTCATGGCGACTTGTTGCACTTCTTCCTGCATATTCCGTAATAGTTGCGATATGTTTCTGGCAGAATGATCACTTTCATCAGCAAGTTTGCGTACTTCTTCTGCTACAACTGCAAAGCCTTTTCCATGTTCTCCTGCACGAGCCGCCTCAATAGAAGCGTTTAATGCTAATAAATTTGTTTGGCTAACAATCTCACTTACCACAGAAACTATTTGTTCCACTTGTTTCATTCGTTCTTCTAACTTCTGTACATTTTGCATCGAATCTTCATTTTCTTTCGCCAATGTTTGAATACCTTGAATTAAAGAGGTAAAGACACGTGTACTTTGTCCTAAAGCTTGAACCATTTCTGAAGACAACTCGTCAGACTGTTTAGCTTTTTCTTCTACTTCACTCGCAATAGAAGCCGTTGTATCAACGGCAGAAACAATCGCCTGAATTGATGCTGCTGATTGCTCAGCACCAGAAGAAATCTCTGCAAGGGTTTCAGACACACCTTGTGCTTGCTTAGTCGCTTCGCCTGTTTGTTTTCTAATTTGCTGAACTTGATTATTTGTATACGAAAATGTAGTATCAATATTTTTTACCATGCCCCTTAAGTTTCCTAACATCATATTAAATGCAACACTTAAAGATTTAATCTCATCATCTGTATTTGGCAATGGGACATCTTCACGAATATCACCATCAGCCGCTTTCCTTGCAGCTTCCTCTAACTTTCGAAGTGGTTTAATTAAAAATATTGCTGCCCCATATGCTAAAATTCCAGACCATACTACACCTAATAACATAACGATAATATTATAAACAGTTTGACTTACATAACTTTGAAAATAATCATATATAACGTAAATAAAAAATAAACTTGTTGAATATGTAATTAAAGCTAAAACTGTAGTAAATAGCATAAGCTGTATACGCAAGCCAAAGGAAAATGTTTTCCTTTCTTTTTCCATCTCTTCTTTCCCCCTTCTTATAAGCAATATAAGTACTACCTATATATTATTATCCATATTTTCGTTATAGAAAGATATAGGGATTTTAAAAATCATTATTTCCTTGAATATCAAATCCACCGAAAAAAATAAAGGATTCTGACAATTTATGACTAATAACAGAAATAAGGGGCAACATTTGTAAAATATATTTTTGACTGGAGGTTTTGTATGATTCAAGTTCAAAATCTAGTAAAATCATTTGGCTCACTTGATGTTTTAAAAGGAATTGATTTAGAAGTAAAAGAAAAAGAAGTTGTTGTTTTAATTGGTGCCAGTGGTTCCGGAAAAAGTACATTACTTCGCTGTCTTAACTTTTTAGAAATGTACGATGAAGGTGAAATTCACCTTCAGGGTGAACGAATTGATCCAAAGCATTCAAATTTAAACAAAGTCCGTGAAAATGTCGGTATGGTTTTTCAGCACTTTAACCTCTTTCCTCATATGACCTCACTAGAAAACATCATAGAAGCACCTATTCATGTTAAAAAATTAAATGCAACAGAAGCTAAAAATGCGGGAAAGCATCTACTCGAAAAAGTTGGTTTACAAGATAAAGCGGATGTAACACCTCACCTACTTTCTGGTGGTCAAAAGCAGCGTGTTGCAATCGCACGAGCGCTTGCAATGAATCCGAAAATTATGTTATTCGATGAACCCACCTCAGCCTTAGATCCTGAACTTGTTGGAGAAGTGTTACAAGTTATGAAAGAACTTGCAGAAGAAGGAATGACAATGGTCATTGTCACTCATGAAATGAATTTTGCAAGAGATGTAGCGGATCGCGTCATTTTTATGGATGATGGAAAAATTGTAGAAGATGCTCCGCCAGAGCAATTTTTTTCAGCTCCATCAAATGAACGTGCAAAACAATTTTTACGCAATGTTTTATAAGACGAAACTACTACCTTATACATGAAGAAATACATTCATACGAGTAATATGTGACCACCAAAATAAAATATCCCCGTAACATATTTGAGACTACTCGTATGTGCATGATTAATATATAGGAGGGGTTTTTATGAGAAAAAGATTACTAACAATTATTGCGAGTATTACACTATGTACATCCTTCATACTTGGAGCCTGTAGTAAGGAAAGTTCTACTACTTCATCTAACGGTGAAAAGGAATTTCGTTACGCGATGAGTGGCTTATACAAACCTTTTAACTATAAAGAAAATGACGGGAAACTTGTCGGTTTTGATGTAGAAATAGGTGAAGCTCTCGCAAAAAAGATGGGAATGAAACCTGTTCCTGTTACAAATCCTTGGGAAACATTGATTCAAGGCCTACAATCAAAAAAATATGATGTGATATTAGGAAGTATGGCAATCACAGAAGAACGATTAAAAGCCGTAAATTTCTCAAATCCATATTATCGCTCTGGTGCACAAATTTTTGTAGCTAAAAAGAATACATCTATCTCTTCTCCAGAGGACTTGAAGGGTAAGAAAATTGGTGTTGTAAAGGCTAGTACCTTTAAAAGCCTTGTTGCAAAATATACAGATCAAATTACAGAGTACGATAGTGATATTACCGCACTCATGGACCTAGAGCCTGGACGTGTTGACGCAGTAATCACTGATCAAATGGTCGGCCTACGTATGATAAAAGAAGGTAAATCAAATATAAAAGAAGCTGGCAAACCGTTGAACCTTGATGAAATGGGAATTGCTATTCGTAAAGACAATAAAGACATGGTCGAAAAGGTAAATAAAGCGCTAGATGAAATCATTAAAGACGGTACGTACGAAAAGATTAGTAAGAAATGGTTTGGACGTAATATTCTTGGAGAAGAGGCAAAAACAAAGTAAGTTAGCTATTCAATGATTCCATAAATCATGCCCCACTTTTCATGTGGGGCATTTCATTCCCTACTAAAATCCATACAATATGAGGTGACACATATGTTTGAAATTTTTATTTCTACCTATCCTACACTCTTAAAGGCTACTATTGTCACATTACAATTAACATTAACATCCCTATTACTAGGTTCACTAATTGGATTACTATTCGCTTTCTTTCGAATCTCTAACAATAAGGTTTTAAATAGTATTGCTCATGTATACATCGCCATTATTCGTGGTACACCTTTAATTGTTCAAATCGCAATTCTCTATTTTGGGATTACATCTGTTGTTGTTTTTACCCCTTTTTGGGCAGGAGCAATTGCTTTAGCAATTCATAATGGGGCATATATTACAGAAATTTTCCGCGGATCGATTCAATCCGTTGACCGGGGACAATTGGAAGCTGCTCGCTCTTTAGGCATGCCTTATCCTTTAGCGATGCGCCGTATTATCTTACCGCAAGCATTTCGCCTATCTCTTCCTCCTCTAGGGAATCAATTTATTATTGGATTGAAAGATTCTTCCCTTGTTGCTTACGTAGGGATGTCCGAATTATGGGGATCAGGTTTATCGATTGCCGCAGGTAACTTCCAACAATTAGATACATATATCATTGTTGGTGTATACTATCTCGCACTTGTTCTTCTATTTACTTATCTTGTTAGTCTTCTAGAAAAACGACTACAACGAAAAGAAAATAACTCTGTCCACGTCAATACAAAGAACAAGAAAGAAGTTTCTTTATAATAAAAAGCAAGCTCCAAGAGAGCTTGCTTTTTCACTTTAAAATATATCTAATTTTATTGATTTACCTTTTTAATAGCCTCTTTTTCCTCTATATGTTCCTCACGATATGAAATATTATGAGGGTCTAGTCCATTTCCTAAAGAACCGTAGAAATGTTCTTTATGAGGATCAATTAACTCACTTCCTTGATAGTACACACGTGGTGTATTCCAAAGCGCTGCCAATGCTTTTGTCATTGGCATTTCGTGATAACGTTCCGGCCACATTTCTTTAATTTTCTCTTTTACTAACGGATAGTATTTAGAGCTCATAGCAGGAAACAGATGATGTTCTGTATGATATGAGAAATTGAAATGTAAAACGTCTACCCAGCGCGGCACTGTTACTGATAAACAGTTTGCTAATGGATCATTTACTGGAACAATTGGATTTAAGCGATGATTTGTTGCGATATATGCCATTACAATAAAGTTAGCAATTAACAACGGAATCACGTACGCAAATAACCACTTTGCAGGTCCCATAATAAACAATAGACTAATCCAAACCGTCCAAGGCAAAAGAAGTTGAAGCCATACAGATTTTTGATTGGATGACTTAAATTCCTTAATAAAATGAAAGAACATTCGAGTCGAATGCAATGTAAATTGAATTGTTAGTGACAGAAAACTAAAGAATGAACGAACATGAAGAGGCATGTGATATACCCAGCTCAAAAATTTACTCTTTTTAAGTTTCTCAAGTGTCGGCCATGCATCTGGATCATTCTCTTCATGCTGTGTGTGAACATGATGCGTTGCATTATGCCACTTTCTCCAAAGTTTTGGACCAGTTGATAATGGCATAAATGCAATCGCACCTAAAAAATCACGAAGCCATGCCTTTCTTACAACCGTTCCATGTAAAATTTCATGTCCTAAAAATCCAAGTGAAGCAAAACATAGTCCAAGAACAATTGCAATTCCTAGATTTGCCCACACATTCAATTCAAATACACCAATCGTTATTAACCCCGCCAATGCCACAAGTAAATAAGCCAGTCCACCAAATAAACGAGTAGGAACTGGTTTAAATGCTTTTTTTGGCAAATGTGGTGATACACGCGCTGCATACCACCCAAACGTATGAAGCTCCTTCATCCTTTTGCCCCTTTCTTATGCCGCGCCCTGCGCAACTTGCATATATCAATTCTTGCTTCCAGATTGATTTTACTAGGCGATCCAAAAAGCATTTATCATAAGGAAAATATACTCACTCTATCGTCACTTATTTTTCGCTTTTATTATCAATGAAAAACATTTCTCTCTTTACTCTCTATCAACCTTTCCACATGATGAATCATAACAATAGACTTTCTATATTGTCAACAACTTTTATGACCTAGTAATAAAAGTTGGTTATATTTTTATAATTATACCTTATTTCAATAAAGAGAAAGTATAGGTTTTATAAGGATTTATCCGTTATATATATAAATATACTTAAAAGCTACAAACTCTATCTCACTCAAGAACTCTCTACGTATTAACAAATACGATCACTTGAATTTAGTTTTATATAAAGCATGCCTCTTCATAATAATCCCCGAAAATAATTATTTTAGAATAATTATATCTTTCGTTCATGAAAATTAAAATCCTTCAAAAATAGCACACATGAATTCCATATAATATGGAGATATTAAAAGGAAAATTGTTCTAAATCAGGAGGTTTTCGTAATGACAGATGACACATTTCCACAATTGCCATCATCCTATTGGATTAAATCCACTCAGTTTCCTACTTTTCCTCATTTATCCGAAAATATAAAGACAGATGTTGCTGTCATCGGTGCTGGTATTACAGGTATTACCACTGCCTATTTACTCGCTAAAGAAGGATTGAAAGTTGTTTTAATTGATTCTGGCTCTATTTTAAATGGAACAACTGGACATACAACTGCAAAAGTAACAGCACAACATGATCTTATTTATGACGAATTAATAAATCATTTTGGTGTTGAAAAAGCTCGGCTTTACTACGAATCAAATAATAAAGCTCTACAATTTATAAGCGAGACTGTGCAAGCATATAAAATTGACTGTAATTTCACAAATGAAGATTCCTATTTATATACAACTACTAATAATGGATTACGAAATTTAACGAAAGAATATGAAGCCTATCAAAAATTAAATATTCCTTGTGACTATGTTCAATCCCTACCCCTACCTATTCCAGTACAATCAGCACTTGTAATGAAAAATCAAGCGCAATTCCATCCTCTCCTTTATTTAAAAACACTTTTAGAAAAGTTTGTGGAAATGGGTGGAACAGTTTATGAACAAACAACAGCGTTAGATATTGAAAAAGGGATTTATCCACAAGTAATTACAAAGAGTGGTCACCGCATCACTTGTGGATATGTCGTCTCTTGCTCACATTTCCCTTTTTATGATGCTAATAGCTTTTTCTTTACGCGAATGTATGCAGAACGTTCCTATGCTCTTGCTATAAAAGCGAAAACAAATTATCCAGGAGGCATGTATTTAAGTATTGATGATCCAAAACGCTCCTTACGCTATATAACAGACAATGGTGAACAACTAATTTTAATCGGTGGAGAAAGCCATAAAACAGGACAAGGGATTAATACGATGCTTCATTATGAAGCACTATATTCCTTTGCTGAAGCTACTTTTGGAGTAGATGAAGTTCCTTATAGATGGTCTGCACAAGACTTAATTACTTTAGATAAACTCCCTTATATCGGACATATTAATGAAAGTAATCCAAATATATTTGTTGCAACAGGATATCGTAAATGGGGTATGACAACTGGAACTGCAGCAGCTCATTTACTAAAAGATTCAATCACAAAAATTCACAACCCTTATAAAGAACTTTTTGTACCATCACGCTTCCACTCGAACCCGGACATACAGTCATTCCTTACACAGAACATTGATGTTGCTAAACATTTAATTGAAGGAAAAATTGAAATTGCTTTACGTAAACCAGAAGATCTTGAAGTTGGTGAAGGATCTGTTGTACGTGTCAACGGTAAACGCGCAGGTGCCTATAAAGACAAAGAAGGAGAATTACATATTGTCGATACAACTTGTACGCACCTCGGCTGTGAAGTTGAATGGAATAACGGTGATTGCACTTGGGATTGTCCTTGCCATGGATCTCGCTTTTCAATTGATGGGGACGTTATCGAAGGTCCAGCAGATCAGCCATTGAAACGAGTTGATAACGAGTAAAAAATAAAGAAGTTCAACGGAAATCCCGTTGAACTTCTTTATTTTTATGAAGATTTTTCAGATAATTTTCGACATGAGAAGGAAAATATTAATATTCAACAAAATAATATATTAATTTACAAAAAAGAGGTGAATACTATGCAACCTTCTGCTCCACCTCATCTAGAATCTACAAAAACTACCTTTTCAAGCTCTATTACAAAACTTGTTGTTTTTATTTGTTGGCTAGCCATTCTAGCTGACGGATATGATTTAGGTATTTACGGTGCCGTCCTACCAAAGCTCCTAGAGGACAATAGCTGGGCACTATCACCAGCTCACGCTGGAACAATTGCCAGCTATGCTTTATTTGGGATGTTTATTGGTGCTATTCTAGTTGGAACCATTACAGATCTAATTGGACGAAAATGGACACTCATATGCTGTCTAGCCCTTTTTTCTATTACAATGGGCTTAGCTGCAATTGCTCCTTCTCCGGAATTATTCGGGTTATCTCGATTTATCGGAGGAATTGGATTGGGTGGTGTTATCCCAACAGCTTCGGCACTTACTGTTGAGTATTCACCCCAAAAGCGACAATCTTTTATTTATGCAATTATGTTTACCGGCTATCCTTTAGGTATCGTACTAGGCGCCATTTTGTCCATGTTTATGTTAGAAAATTTCGGATGGAGAATTATGGTTGGCATCGGAATGATTCCGCTACTTCTCATTCCTTTCATTGTTCGTTATTTACCTGAGTCCATTCAATTTTTGCTGTCACGTAATCGGCAAGAAGAAGCGAAACAAATTCATGATCGTTTTCAAATTGAATTACATGTAAGAAAAGAAATTCCTCAAACATCATCTAATATACAAAAGAAAAACGGATTCCTTACATTATTCTCAAAAGAATACATGAAAGCAACTCTACTTTTCTGGACCACTTATATAATGGGAATGTTTTTAATATACGGTTTAAACACTTGGTTACCACAGATGATGCGCCAAGCAGGATATCCACTTGGATCTAGTTTATCATTTCTACTTATGCTAAACATTACTGCAGCTATCGGTGCATTATGTGCTGGGGCAATCGCGGATCGTATAGGAGCCAAAATTGTTATCAGCATCTCCTATCTTATGGCGGCCATATGTATCGGACTATTAACAATTAAACCATCCATTACAATCATTTATCTTTTAATTGGTCTTGCTGGAATTGGATCAGTCGGTATTACTCAAATATTAAATGCGTATGTAACACAATACTTCCCATCGCATATCCGAGCTACCTCTTTAGGCTGGGGACTTGGCCTTGGACGAATTGGCGCAATCGCCGGTCCGGTTCTTGTTGGTATTATTATGACAATGCAATATGACCTGGCATGGAATTTTTACTTATTCTCATTTGCAGGTCTTATCGCAGCTATCTCTGTTTTCTTTATTCCTACAAACAAAAAAAGAGCATAAACTTACTTGTGCTCTTTTTTGTATACTTCAAACAACATATTTCGAAATAATGTATTTAAACTTTCAATATCGATGCCTAGTCCCTTTTCAATCCCTTTCACGTATTGCTGATAATAATCAATTTGTTCTTCTAAAAATTGATTTAACACATTAATTTTTAGACCAATATCCAATTCAGTACCCGCTTTTTTCTTTATTAGCAACTTTTCAATTTCATTCAATACAATAGGCTCTACTGATAGTTCCGTAATTAACCGGTCAAATTCTACTGGGGGCAATGTGCCTTTCTCTTCTAACCATTTACAGGCTAAAATAGGACGTAATACGTAAAAGTACTTTTTCAACTTTACATTTTCACTTTGTAAAAATTCACGATAGTTTTTTGAAGCCATATGTAAGTAATGATATATTGTTGATTTCGGATCAAAATCCTTTTCACTCATTTGCTGAAGTTGTTCTGGAAGGTTAGAGTTCTTCGAATAAAAAATCGGTGATCGAATCCATTCAAGTAACGCTGGATTTGACTTTGCAAATAGTTGCAATGCCTTTTTAATATCCCAGCCACTTATGTCTAAATCATCACTAATTGGATATTCAATTACATCACGTTTATCATGAATTGATAAATACCAATCTACAGGACGTATATAGACAAACCTAACATCATAATCACTGTCTTTCGACGGAAATCCCCACGCCCTGCTCCCTGATTCTACAGCAAATAAAATTTTCACATCATTCTCTTTTTCAATTCTTTCTAATTCTAATTCAATTTTCCCTTTCATTTCATACCCTCCCTATTTTTTGATCATTTCCCTGGAAATTCGACAAATATACTTCTAATTTTACTACATACTAAAATAGCTGTCAGAAAATTCCCGACAGCCTAACAAAACACTTATTTATTCTTTTTAATTACAGCAACTGCAATTCGTTCAATCTCTTTTTGAATTTCTTCTTTATATGCATCAACTTTTGAAAAATCCATAGCAGCAATATAAATTCGTTCTAATTTATCACGAACTGATTTTGCCTTTGCTAAGAAAGACATCGCCTCATTCATTTTTGTTTTATACTGAATTGAAACGTCGCGAATTTCCTTAGCATACTTCTCATCTGTCCCTGGTGTAACAATGAGATCATACATATCAATAATTTCATCACCTTCACGACTTGGAAAATATTCATGCGGTGCTGTGCTATCAAAAATTGCAAATCCTAGTTCCCTTACAATAATCATATCGAGACTATTTGGATCAAATCCACAATGATACACTTCTACTTCAAAACCTTTTTCTTCTGCTGCCTTGGCTAATTTTTTAAGCATCGTTGATTTCCCGGAACCTGGGCGACCTTTTATAAAATAGCGATGCGGCAGTCCTTCTGTTAAATTAGGAACGAAATCAACCGCTCCCTTCGGTGTAGCAGCCCCTAAAAAACGGTGTTTCACAATCGATTTATCTCCACTTTTATCTGCAAATAGTTTCTGTATAAGCTGATCTGTTAATTCGTTTGCTTTATTAAAATCAATGTTATTAATATATATTTTCTCCCACTCATCATGTATAACTAACGCTTCTTTAAAACATCCATAAGCTGCTTGAAAGGCTTTACTTGCTTCTGAAACGAATCGTTCAATCTCTAATTTCTGCTTTCTTAATTTATTTGAGTCCCAAGCAACCCCTAAATTTATATACTCTTCTACAACTCCAGGCATTTTCGGCTCAATAACGTGTGGCGATGTCCCATCGACAATTCCTACATTTAACTTCGGAATAATTACACCGTCAACTGACTTATTGTCAGAAGAACAATGTAAAAATTCAATATTATATCCTTTTTCAGTCCATTCACGCCCAATTACTTTTATTAAAGAAGACTTCCCTGTTCCTGGACCGCCTTTTAAAATAAACAACCTATCTAGCCCTTTTAAACTCTCTTCATACAAGCTATAAAATCCTCTAGCTGTATTTCCACCAGCAAAATAGTTCAATACATTCCCTGTCACTGCACCCACCCCTTCGCAGCATTCTACTTACATAAGCTACAATATGCGAGATACTTTATTTGGGTGAATACCTATTTTGTATTGCACTAAAAAAGGAAATGAATTACAATTAAATAAACAAAAAATTCCGAACCTTAAAACTAAATATACCTTTATCAAGAGAGGCAGAGGGACCGGCCCTTTGAAGCCCAGCAACCTCAGTTTATAAAAACTGAATAGGTGCTAATTCCTGCAAAATGCTTTGCATTTTGGAAGATAAAACTTAACTACTGTATGTAAAGCTCATCTTTCTTGATTATGGAAGATGAGCTTTTTATTATTTTAAAAACATATATTGGAGGTATTTAGGATGAAAGTAATTGACCTATCACAAACGTTTGAAAACAATATGTCTCAATTTCCTGGAACACCAAAAATCCAACTACAAGCAATTACAAGTGTTGAAGAGACAGGATATCAAGTTACAGATTTTCATTCTGTCGTTCATGTCGGCACGCATTGCGATGCTCCTGCGCATTTTATTTCTGGTGCAACAACAATTGATCGATTACCCCTTGATCAATTTGTAGGCGAAGCTGTTCTTATCGATGTAACTCATGTTCAAGAACGAAAGTTGCCTAAGGAAGTACTAAATACTACCGACATAAAGGAAGGAGATATTGTTATTTTCCATTCCAATCTATCTAATAAATGGAACACGGAATCTTATGCGAAAGAAGCATTTTATCTTTCCGAAGAATTAGCTGAAGAACTAGTTAAATTAAAAATAAAATCTGTCGGTTTAGATTTTATTTCTCCTGATGAAGTAACTACAGAAACATCGCCTATTCATCACATATTACTAGGGAATAACATTTATTTAATTGAAAACTTAACAAATCTAGATTCCATTAAAACGAAGCGCTTCTTTTTCTCAGCAGCACCTTTAAAAATTAAAAATAGTGATGGTGCTTTTGCCAGAGCATTTGCCGTTATTTTTTAAAATAAGAACTACTTGAGGACAACAAAAAAAGCAAAGATCACTTTTGACCTTTGCTTCTATATTTTTTATTTAAATTAAGAAAGAATTGTTCCACCCGTGGACGTACCCAAGCTAAATAATCTTTATCTTTCTTCTTTGTACAAGCTATCTCTTCTCCATCTACCATTCCGACAAGTTCTAGCTCTAACAGTTGCCTCGTGAATGCTAACATATTTACTTCTTCTGCCGGATACTCTTCTTTTAATTTCTCCTCAATTTCTCCCAATAAAAAACCGTCACGCATCATCGCTAGTGCATCAATCCAAAGTGGCGGCATTTCATATTTTTCTCCTGTAATCGTATCTTTTACAATATAATTCTTTTGCTCTTTTCGAAATTGAATCGTGTGTAAACATACAGTCGAATTTAATGTTAATTCCATCATACCACCCCTTTCATCATATCTGCATAGAAAAAAGGATGCGCGTGCACCCCTTCTTTTCTTTTCATAACACTACCGAACCGTTACACGAGCTCAAAGCTTCATGTCGATATTTTCCTCCATTATAAACGAAGTGTTTTATAAAAAAAACCCTTCTTGAAACATTTTATAAAATGTTTATATTTACACAACAAGAGCACTTTTCTGAAAAATTTTTTCTTCTAATGCACTACGCTGTTGGTAAATAAATTTTCACTTTCGTTCCTACGCCCATACTACTTTGAATTACGATACTCCCTTGATGTTCTTCAATAATTTTATATGTAATCATTAACCCAAGACCCGTACCATTCTCCTTTGTTGTATAGAATGCCTTTCCGATTTTCTCTATTTTCTCATTCTCTATACCAAAACCTTGATCTTCGACAGAAATACACAAATTATCTCCAGCTTTTTTGAATGCACGAATATGAATGTCTCCACCTTCTGGCATCGATTCTATTCCATTTTTAATAATGTTTAACAACACTTGTTTTAATTGCTTATCATCGCCATTTATAGCTGGTAAATTTCCATCTACTTGCAAGTGGAATTTCACTTTATATTGAGCCGCATAACTTTCCATTAACTGTACAACATATAAAAGGATTTCTCGTATATTACACCATTCATAATTAATCGGTTTCGGTTTTCCCAATAACATCAATTCACTAACAAACCCGTTAATCCTCTCAATTTCTTGTAGCATAATCTCATAGCTCATCACATCAGCAGGGTTTCTTTCTTTTTGGATTTGTGTAAATCCTTTTAGAGCTGTTAATGGATTTCGAATTTCATGAGCAATTGTTGTAGACATAGTCCCAATTACAGCTAAATTTTCGGTCTCTTTCATAATGTTCATCATCTCAACAACTGTTCTTACATAAGACTGAAATCGTTTTAACAAAGAATGTGAAATAATAGAAAAGAATACACATAAAACAAGCGGAATCACAACTTTTATATCTTGTAATACCAACGTAAAAAATACATATTTTCCAATTACACTAAAGGAAACTAAATAAAAATATTTTCTATTCACAAAAATCGGTGCAAATAAAATTAATAGTATTTCAACCATATTTCCGTTTTCAAAAACACGATCACTGTGTAGATAAATCATTAGGTTATTAATAAGATCAGTAAGCATGTACCCAATTAAAAATAAATATTTTACAAAATAAACATACCCTTGTTTTTGAAGATATATTGAAATAGGAAATAAAGATATTACTAATATATATACACCTATCCCCATGCCACCTTCTGGCCAACCTATCATTGCCTCATTAATATCCATAGCAGGATAAACAAAATAATAGATAACGTCATATAAAAAGAATATAATATAGAATAATAATAAAAATACTTTTAAAGCTTCTCTTTCTTCATAAACCAAGCTTTTGAATTTGTTCATATAAAAACTCCTCTTGATCAATACCCCAAAAATATTTCAAATTTTATCCCTTTAAATTATAATTATGAAATTGCTTTCAGGGCAATATGTAACCTTCTAATACTAAAAGGAAGGAGATACAACTCCTTCCTTTTCAGTCACAATTTATAGCCATCTTACCCTATCATGTAGCAGTTCATCTGTAAAATTATTATGCCCTATTACAAAATCTTTCATATAAAAATGTAAATATTCCCCATACTTACTTTCAGTATTTAATAATAATTCTTCTACATAATAAGCACCTTGTCCAAAAGTATCTAAGAGTAAACTACACAAGCCAGCATAAATCCCACATCCTACTTGGAAGTAAGTTGCATTTGTTTTATATTTTTGAAAGACTTGGCTACTATTCATTACATTATACATGTATGTCTCGCTATTTTCATAAACAAGTAACACACCAACTAAATCACAGGATTCCAAAGATTCTTTATACAAAAAGATCCCGTATTAAGATACATTTCTGTATATCTTAATACGGGATCTTTTCATAAATTTAATCTTCGTCTTTAACATCCATATCTTCCGGAATTGGCTCGTTTAATATTTCTTCCACTAACTGTTTATATTTCTCCATTTGTTCTAAATGTGTATTAAATTGTTCTTTATTTAATAAATATTGCTCCCCATCGAACAACGCACGAATTTTCTTTTGCTGAATTAAATCTTCAACATACGATTTTGGTAAATTCAAATATTCTGCAGCCTCTTCTATCGTTATATACAATGTGTTCATTCCTTTATAGTTTTTTCATATATATACTGTATCTTACTTTATTTTTGTAAACAAATAAAAAAGATTTTGTAAATACAAATCAAAAAGCAGGTAGATGCATTCCATATATTGTATAATAATATAGTAAGTATTTTTTTAAATATATAATGGTATTACCCATTTACACAAAGGAGAGTTAACTTATGGCTACTCATCACATCATTACAATGTTAGAAAAAACATTACGAGTTGAAACAGAAAACACAATTTCTCATCTATCTAAGTCTTTATCCGATCGTATTCTTTCACAAAGTGCAGCAGTACATGAAAATAATTGCTACCATACGATTGGTGAATGGTACAAAAATCATTTCATATTCCAACAAGATGATTTCCTTTGGGCTAAATACGCTTTCTATGACGCATATTGTGAGGCTATAAAAAAACAAGGTCATCTTACAAAACGTGTTCGTCAAATATTAGAATCATTAGCTCGAAAACATGGAAAACAATATATTGCTTCTATACAAAATATGCCCTTCCCTAATGAACAGGCAAAAGGGACAGCATAATTTGATATTGACCAGCACAAATCAAGCATAGATTCATTGTTTTCAAGAAAGATTTACAAATAAAACGTTCAAGTCTTTGTATTCCCATTTTACAGAAATACATTCATATGACATGAACTAATGAAAACGGTGTCATGATAATGATTGAAAATATAGTAAACAGGAAAACCCCCATTTACACCTCTTATTCATAGAAATAGAGATGTAAATGGGGGTATACTTGGATCCTTTCTTATTTCATCATCTGCTTAATCAATTCTCGATTTCTCTTCTTAAATACTTCATTATGCGAAGAAACCATTCCGTACTCACTTGCATCTGGTTGAATAAATTGTTTCGCTTTATTCACAGCATTTCCAGCATCTTGGAACGCCCCAGCTATTAAATGTAATTTCCCTTCATGCTTTAAAATATCTCCAGCAGCATATAATCCATCTACCGAGGACTCACTATTTGCATTCCCTGCAATATAATAATTATCAACAATAGCAACATCTAACTCACTATTTTCTAATAATGTTATATCGCGTTCATATCCATGATTAATAATAACTTCATCTATAGATAAATGAGAAACCTCTCCAGTTTCATGATTCGTTAATTCTACATACTCAATTGCCTCATGACTATCGCTAGCAATTAATTTTGTAATTGATGTATTAAAGAAACATTCTGCTGAACTGTTCATAAGTTGTTTTACTTGTGCTTCATGGCCAGATAATGATTCTTTTCTATATGTTAAATAAACTTTTTTTACGATTGGTTCTAATTCATTCGCCCAATCAATTGCAGAGTTCCCCCCACCTGAAATAATTACCGTTTTATCTTTGAAACGCTTTAAAGATTTAACTGTATAATTTAAATTTGAGACTTCGAATCTCTCAGCACCTTCAATTGATAACTTTTGTGGCTTCAATATACCACTCCCAGTTGCGACGATCACTGTTTTTGAAAAATGTTCTTCTCCAGTGCTTGTTTTTAATGTAAAAATGCCATCCTGATTACGAATAATCGATTCTATTTTTGTATTCAATACAACTTCTGGTTGGAATGTTAATCCTTGTTGTACAAGTTGTTCAATTAATTTTTCACCAGTAACTGGTAACAATCCGCCAATATCCCAAATCATTTTTTCTGGATACACATGTATTTTTCCACCTAACTGTGGTTGAAATTCTATTATTTTTGTTTTCATCTCTCTTAGTCCACTATAAAAAGCTGAATAAAGCCCTGCAGGTCCTCCGCCTATCACGGTTACATCAAACAATTCTTCTTGATTCACTCATGCTCACTCCTCAGCTACTAATCATTGATTATCATTCTCAATAAAATATAACTTGTTTTTATGAATTTTACAATCAAAATTACTATTGACAATACATCTATATACAATTATATTATTTAAAGAATCGATAGTGATAATCATTATCAACTTGTTAATTATTAGCAAGTTGTAGATTGCATCTTCTTTCATTAATTATGGTGAACACTCTATAGTGAAATATCAAATTCAAGATTGTTAATAAGAATTTTGTATTACCACCAGCTTTTCAAAAAATCAAAGTTAAACAAATTATTATGTATTACATATCATCTATCAAAAGGAGCAAGACGATGAAAAAATTATTCATTTCACTAACAGTTCTGTTCGTCCTTGTTATGAGTGCTTGTAGTAATGGCTCTACAGACAAAAAGGGCGATGCAAAAGGTAACAAATCAGAAACAATTACATACCAATCTGAAAATGGTAAAGTAGAAGTTCCAGCAAACCCACAGCGTGTTGTTGTCCTATCATCATTTGCTGGTAACGTAATGTCACTAGGGGTTAATCTTGTTGGGGTAGATTCATGGTCTAAACAAAACCCACGCTTTGATAGCAAACTTAAAAACGTCGCTGAAGTATCAGATGAGAATGTTGAAAAGATCGCAGAATTAAATCCAGACTTAATCATTGGTTTATCAAATACTAAAAATGTCGATAAGTTAAAGAAAATCGCTCCTACTGTAACATTTAAATATGGAAAAGTTGATTACTTAACACAACATTTAGAAATCGGTAAGTTATTAAACAAAGAAAAAGAAGCAAAAACTTGGGTTGATGATTTCAAGAAGCGCGCACAAACGGCTGGAAAAGAAATTAAAGCGAAGATCGGTGAAGATGCGACCGTTTCTGTTGTTGAAAACTTCAACAAACAGCTTTATGTATATGGCGATAACTGGGGCCGTGGAACAGAAATTCTTTACCAAGAAATGAAATTAAAAATGCCTGAAAAAGTAAAAGAAAAGGCATTAAAAGAAGGTTACTACGCATTATCTACTGAGGTATTACCTGAGTTTGCTGGTGATTACTTAATCGTAAGTAAAAACAAAGATACTGATAACTCATTCCAAGAGACAGAATCATATAAAAACATTCCAGCAGTAAAAAATAATCGTGTATTTGAAGCAAACATGATGGAATTCTATTTTAATGATCCACTTACATTAGACTTCCAATTAGATTTCTTCAAGAAAAGCTTTCTCGGTCAATAATACAACAATGAGGAATTCTTAAATTAAGAATTCCTCTTCCTTTATTCTATGAAAAGAAAAGATGTGAAATTGATGACAAAAGAGCAAGACAATCTACGTTCCACCGCTTTTACGTACAAATTAATTTTGAGCGTTATTGCATTCTTTCTTATTTTTATGGTGGCAATGGTATTCGGTGCTGCAGATACTTCTATAAAAGATGTATGGTTAGCACTCACTTCCTCTGCTAAAGGAGACAAGCTATCTATTCTTCGCGAAATACGTTTACCACGTGAAGTTGCTGCTATTTTTGTAGGAGCTGGACTCGCTGTTTCTGGTGCAATTATGCAAGGCTTAACACGAAATCCTCTTGCTGATCCTGGATTACTCGGCCTAACTGGTGGTGCAAATGCTGCGCTTGCACTCACACTCGCTTTCAATCCTTCCATTAGCTACCTTTACTTAACGTTAGCTTGCTTTATCGGTGCTGCAATTGGCGCTATTATGGTATTTGGAATTGGCATGGTGAAAAAGGGCGGACTTTCTCCCCTTCGAATTGTATTAGCTGGTGCTGCTGTTTCAGCATTCCTAATCGCCATTTCAGAAGGTATTGGCATTTACTTTAAAATTTCACAAGATGTATCACTTTGGACGGCCGGAGGCGTAATTGGAACGACTTGGAGCCAATTAAAAATTATTATTCCGGTTATTTCGATAAGTATCTTTATCGCTATTTTACTTGCAAAGAAATTGACGGTCCTCAGTTTCAGTGAAGAAGTTGCCATTGGACTCGGTCAAAAAATTATCGTCATTAAAACGATTTTATTTATCATTATTATCTTGCTTGCTGGTGCTTCTGTAGCGCTTGTCGGGAATATGGCATTTATCGGCTTAATGATACCGCATATGGTTCGTCCAATCGTTGGGCCAGACTACCGTTTTGTCATACCGATGTCAGCAATCGCTGGTGCTTCCTTTATGCTACTCGCAGATACAATTGGGCGTACAATTAACGCTCCGTACGAAACACCAGTTGCTGCAATTGTCGCTATTGTAGGATTACCAGTCTTCCTATTTATTGTTCGTAAAGGGGGAAGAACGTTCTCATGATGCAACAATCTATTATAAAGAAACAACGTCTTATCATACTTGCATTACTTATACTTACTATCACAACCATTGTGATCGGAATGGGACTCGGTTCTGCCTCTCTCTCCTATGACAGATTAATCCCAACACTTATGGGACAAGGTACATTTAAAGAGGAATTCGTTTTATATTCTTTAAGACTACCTAGAATCGTCATTACATTATTAGCTGGTATGGCACTCGCTTTATCAGGTGCTATATTACAAGGTATTACTCGAAACGATTTAGCTGAACCCGGTATTCTTGGAATCAACTCTGGTGCTGGTGTTGCAGTTGCAGTTTTCTTCTTATACTTCCCGATAGATGTAGGTTCATTTCTTTATCTACTACCAGTCGTTGGATTTATCGGTGCTTTTCTGACAGCTTGTCTCATTTACGTATTTTCATACAGTAAAACAGAAGGACTTCAGCCAATACGATTAACATTAACAGGTATCGGTTTTGCCTTTGCACTATCTGGAACAATGATTGTACTAATCTCATCAGCAGATCGTATGAAAGTAGACTTTATTTCAAAATGGATTGCCGGAAACATTTGGGGAGATGACTGGACATTTGTTTTAGCAATGCTTCCATGGCTAATCGTATTAATCCCATTTGTCTTCTATAAAGCAAACCGATTAAACATCCTTGCATTAAACGAACCAATAGCAATTGGAGTCGGTATCGAAATTGAAAAAGAACGAAGATACTTATTAATTGCTGCCGTTGCGCTTGCTGCCGCAGCCGTTTCCGTAACAGGAGGAATTAGCTTTATCGGACTTATGGCTCCTCACATCGCCAAATCTTTAGTAGGCCCAAGACATCAAATCTTCATGCCAATCGCCATTTTAATAGGCGGATGGCTATTACTATTAGCAGACACAATTGGACGAAATATCGTTGAACCTAACGGTATCCCAGCAGGTATTGTTGTTGCTTTAATTGGTGCTCCTTACTTTATGTATTTGTTGCTTAAGAAAGCATAAAAAACACCCTCAAGAGTGAAATCTTGAGGGTGTTTTCATTTCATTCTACTGCTGCCCATACCCTTCAAACTTCTTCGCCAAATTCTCCATCTCATCTTCTGGCAATAACTTCGGTTCTCCAACACTTTTCGTTTGATAATAAATTTGAGCACAAAACTCAATCTCTTCCGCAACAGTAAATGCCATTTTTATATTATTTGCACCAGCAATTAAACCATGATTTGCAAGTAACACGGCACGACGATCAATCATGCCTTCAAAAGCAGCATCCGCTAATTGCTTCGTACCAAATGTTTCATACGGCGCACAACGAACATTCGGGCCTGCAAAAGCAATTAAGTATGACACGGCAGGAAGCTCCCATCCTAATGATGCAATCGTCTTCGCATAAGGAGAATGTGTATGCACAAGCGCATTTATGTCTTCACGCTTTCTATAATAAATAAGGTGCATATCTAATTCACTTGATGGTTTTCTCTCTCCTTCTACCACTTCACCATCTAAGTTCAATATAACTACATCTTCAGGCTTTGTTTCATAATAATCTAAACCACTTGGGCTAATCGCAACAAGACCTTGTTCACGATTGAAGATACTAATATTACCGCCCGTCCCCTTTGTTAAACCGCTAGAAATCATTTTCTTTCCATACGCTACAATTTCTTCTCTTTCCTTTTGTAATAACATATACATCCCCCTAAGTATGAAGCTTATGATGACTGACTTTTTAAATCTATCTACTTATTGAAATAGCTGTTTTAAGTTCTCCGTAAACGGTGCTTTCACAATCCCTTTTTCCGTAATAATCGCTGTTACATTTTCATGTGGCGTGACATCAAATGCCGGATTATATACTTTACTTTCTTTCGGAGCCGAATATTGTCCGAAACGATTAATCACTTCAGAAGCATCTCTTTCTTCGATTGGAATTTCTTTTCCTGTCGATGTTTTCAAATCAATCGTCGGTGTTGGCGCTGCTACATAAAAAGGAATGTTGTAGTATTTAGCTAAAATAGATACGCCTAATGTTCCAATTTTATTTGCTACATCACCGTTTGCTGCTACTCGGTCACATCCAACAATTACCGCATCAATCTTCCCTTGTGACATGACCATGGCCGCCATATTATCCGTAATGACTGTTACATCAATTCCCGCTCGCTGCAGTTCTAATGCTGTTAACGTTGAACCTTGTAATCTAGGGCGTGTTTCATCCGAATAAATTTTCAAGTTCCATCCTTTTTCTTTCGCTAAGTACATTGGCGCTGTCGCAGTACCATACTTAGTCGTCGCTAAAGCACCTGCATTACAATGCGTTAATACTCCCATTCCATCTTGGAATAATGTTAATGAATGTTCTCCAATTTGGCGGTTAATTTCTTCATCTTCTCTATGAATTTCTTTTGCCTCTTCTAATAATCTATCTTTCAACTGGGCGATTGATAAGTGAGCATTTTCTGTCGCCACATTCTCCATTCTTTCAAGTGCCCAAAATAAGTTTACTGCCGTCGGTCTTGATGTTGCCAAATATGCACATACCTTTTTTACTACCTCTAGAAATTCTTCCCCCGTACTTTGAGTAACTTCCTTTATCCCTAAATACACGCCATAAGCTGCTGAAACACCAATCGCCGGTGCACCGCGTACTTTCATTACTTGAATTGCATCCCATACACTTTCAGCTGTTTTAAAAGATTCATAGACAACTTCATTCGGTAATAACGTTTGATCTAATAAAACTAAAGCATCATCTTTCCACTGAATTGGTATTAATTGCTCTTCCATCATTTTCTCCCCTTACTTCGCATAGTGCATTGACTGTTCTTTTAACGTTTCTACAAAGCTTGTACCTGTTCTATATTGATTCGCTCGTAAAATAAACTCCCTCGCTACTTGAAGACAAATTCGCTCCGCTCTAGCACGTGCTTCCTCATTCTCAATACAAGTAATATCCTTTACTTTCGCTAACCCAACAATACGGCGAATTAACTCAAGACCTGTCACTGCAGCCGTATCCTCTAATACAGATTGTAAATAAACTTCGTTGAATCCTTCTTCCTTCGCCATAATCTCTGTCACATGAATATTCCAAGCATCTAAAAACTTCTTCTTAAATAAATCAATTACCTCTATCATTGTAGATTGTAACCAATCCATATACGTATCTTTCTCAGCTCCAGACGACATGGTCGCATCTGCATTCACCCAAGCAAACATTAAATTCGCCATTACATTCCCAACGTCATATCCCATAGGTCCATAAAAGGCAAACTCAGGATCAATAATCTTTGTGGAATCACTTTTCACAAAAACAGAACCAGTATGTAAATCACCATGAAGCAATGCCTGTGCATTCGTCATAAAAGAAAATTTAAGCTTTGCTACTTCCATACGAAGCTCTTTATCACTATAAATATACTCTCTAATCCATCCCTCATTTAATGGAAATAACTCATTACGCTTATTATGATTTGTAAATGGCTCAGAGTATACGAGATCTTCTGTAATCTCGCATAACTCAGGATTTATATAATTCTTCACAAGCTCCTTCTTCTCTTTATGATTCATTACAACATCCGATGTTAATAAAAGTGTATTTACCATAAAGGTAGTTAAATCGTCAGCAAGCCTCGGAAATATTTGGTGATTTATAAGTGCTGTACGTAATATTGTGTGATCTGATAAGTCTTCCATCACACAGCAATTCATCACACTATCAAACAAATACACCGTTGGAACAAGTCTAGGTGCTAATTTTCCCTCCAACTGCAAAACATTAGATTCAATACGAATACGATTTGTCGACAATTTAAACTCATCTGAAATACGAGCTGTATCCCCAGCCTGCTTTACGATAACGGAATTATTACTCTCCTCATCCCAAACACGAAACACATAATTTAAATTGCCATCACCGATTTCTTTACACTGTAACCCCTTTGCGACCTCAAACTTAGATAATTTCTCTTTCACATATGCAATCACATCTTTAGCTTCCATTAAAAAATACTTCGTAAACTTAGACATGGTTTCCCCTCCACACTAATTGTAAGCGTTTTCTAAAAGCTATAAAAAAATAATAGGGTGAAAATTTTTATCCTATTATATACATTCTTCTTTTTAAAAGGCATATCTAGGTTTTATTATATCTCGTTAATACCTTGAGTCAATGTTTCTAATTATCATTGCACTATACTGCTTAATTATATATTTAAGATGACAAAAATTGTTCAAAAAGATTCCGATTCATTTTATTTTATTTATTGCGTAATTCTTTGTAAAATAAAAGTAAGCAGTTCCTTTTCAAATGCACAACTTCTAAGAAATATTTCCTTCCTAAGAATTTATACTTACACTATATTTCTAAACTACATACTAATCTTTCATCTACTCTTTTAAAATGAATACTCTAAAAATTACCGTTCAATTCCCTAGCAGCTTTAATTGAGAATAAATATTAATTAAATTGGAATAAAGTTGCTTTATTCTCTTGACAAAATAACCACTTCTATATGATAATTAATATTGAATTAGAATTATTATAGTTAATTAAAAAATATATTTTATGAGCAAACTAATTTCCGATGCTCAAAACCAACATTTAGGAGGAATTTTAATATGTTATTAATCGGCACAGAAGTAAAACCGTTTAAAGCTAATGCTTACCATAATGGAGAATTTATCCAAGTTACTGATGAAAGTTTAAAAGGAAAATGGAGCGTAGTTTGTTTCTACCCTGCAGACTTCACATTCGTTTGTCCAACTGAACTTGAAGACTTACAAAATCAATATGCAACACTTAAAGAACTAGGCGTTGAAGTATACTCTGTATCTACAGACACTCACTTCACACATAAAGCATGGCATGATAGCTCAGAAACTATCGGCAAAATCGAATACATTATGATTGGTGACCCAACTCGCACAATCACTAGCAACTTCAACGTTTTAATGGAAGAAGAAGGTCTTGCTGCTCGTGGTACATTCATCATCGATCCAGACGGCGTTATCCAATCTATGGAAATCAACGCTGACGGTATCGGCCGTGATGCAAGCATTCTTGTTAACAAAATTAAAGCAGCTCAATACGTACGTAACAACCCAGGTGAAGTTTGCCCGGCTAAATGGCAAGAGGGTTCTGCAACACTTAAACCAAGCCTTGACCTTGTAGGCAAAATCTAAGGAGTTCGATCAAAATGATACTAGATGCAGATATAAAAACACAACTATCCCAATACCTTCAGTTAATGGAGAACGATATTTTACTTAAAGTTAGCGCAGGAGACGATAACGTATCTAAAGATATGTTATCTCTAGTAGATGAATTAGCTACTATGTCATCTAAGATTACAGTAGAAAAAGTTGAACTAGAGAGAACACCAAGCTTTAGCGTAAATCGCCCTGGTGAAGACACTGGTGTATTATTCGCTGGTATTCCATTAGGACACGAATTCACTTCATTAGTGTTAGCTTTACTACAAGTGAGTGGACGCGCTCCAAAAGTTGAACAAAAATTAATTGATCAAATAAAAAACATTCAAGGCGAATATCATTTTGAATCTTATATCAGCCTAAGTTGTCACAACTGTCCTGATGTTGTACAAGCTCTTAACGTAATGAGCGTTCTAAACTCTGGTATTACACATACTATGATTGACGGCGCTGCATTCAAAGAGGAAGTAGAAAGTAAAGACATTATGGCAGTACCAACTGTTTATCTAAATGGTGAATCTTTCGGAAGTGGTCGTATGACACTTGAAGAAATTCTAGCTAAAATGGGTAACGGTCCAGATGCATCAGAGCTTTCTGATAAAGATCCGTACGATGTTCTTGTTGTTGGTGGCGGCCCAGCTGGTGCAAGTGCAGCAATTTATGCAGCACGTAAAGGCATCCGCACTGGTATCGTTGCTGAGCGCTTCGGTGGTCAAGTAATGGATACTATGGGTATTGAGAACTTCATCAGCGTAAAACGCACTGAAGGTCCTAAGCTAGTAGCAAGCCTTGAAGAGCACGTAAAAGAATACGACATCGATGTAATGAATCTACAACGTGCGAAACGTTTAGAGAAAAAAGAACTTATTGAAGTGGAACTTGAAAACGGCGCTATTCTGAAAAGTAAGAGCGTAATCGTTTCAACAGGTGCTCGCTGGCGTAACGTTGGCGTACCAGGTGAAGCTGAGTTCAAAAACAAAGGTGTAGCATACTGCCCACACTGTGACGGTCCATTATTCATCGGAAAAGATGTAGCGGTTATTGGTGGAGGTAACTCTGGTATTGAAGCAGCTATCGACTTAGCAGGTATTGTTAAGCACGTAACTGTTCTTGAATTCATGCCAGAATTAAAAGCTGATGCTGTATTACAAGAGCGTCTTAACAGCCTACCTAACGTAACTGTTCTGAAAAACGTTCAAACGAAAGAAATTACTGGTACTGACAAAGTAAACGGTATTTCTTACATCGATCGTGAAACTGAAGAAGTTCACCATGTTGAATTACAAGGTGTATTCGTTCAAATCGGTCTTGTGCCAAACACAGACTGGTTAGGTGACACTGTTGAACGCGCTCGCGGTGAAATCGTAACAGATAAGCACGGTGCTACAAATGTACCAGGAGTGTTTGCTGCAGGTGACTGTACAAATAATCCATACAAACAAATTATCATCTCTATGGGTTCAGGAGCGAATGCAGCTTTAGGTGCATTTGATTACTTAATCCGTAACTAATTATAGAGACGTGATTTTTAAAAAGCAGGTGCCTTGGCACCTGCTTTTTTTATAATCCTAATGTATAAACTAAAAATCTCTCATTCCCATTCTTCTCATAAGCACCCTGCAACCTTACTTCCCTCTTCAGCTCAAACGCAGTCTGGTTCTCTAAGAAGAAAATATAATCTTCAGAAGGATAATATAAAATAATATCCACTTCTCTCTCCGTTTCTTCTACCGAAAGCAAAATGTTATTCACTACGTTCATAAACACTTGTACTGAAAACGGATTAAAGAAGTAAAATCGGTTATCACGCGGATCAATCTCATATTCTTGTGCTAAACAACATCCAAATTGGATTTTATCTTTACTGTTTCTTACCTTCTTTGCATAACGCTCAAGGTTTTCCATCGCTTCTTTATAAAATTCTTCATTCATTTCAATTCCAACAGCTGAAGCACCGCACTTATGATGCATGTAAAAATTCAATCTTCCTTTTCCGCATCCAAAGTCTACAATTCGATCGCAACTTTTAATCTCGTATTGATTCAACAGTTCCTCTAATCCACTATATGGTGTCGGCTCATAACGGTGGTAATGTAAAGATTTATTAAAACCTTTTTGCTCTCCGACAGTTTTTATATGTAATACAGCGTCGTAATATTGTTCGTTCATTTGTTTTCTCCTACTAAGAAATTATATTTACTATTATACACCACAGAAAAAGCCTGATTTTTCATCAGGCTTTCAGCAATTGAAATATATCGACTTATCGACAAAACAAGAACTTTCTAGCCCCTGTTTTCTAATACTTTCAACACAGTTTGCTTTAATATCTCTACTCCATCCATGATACAGCTATGATCAAACTTCATATACGGATGGTGTAATCCCGGTTGTAGATTTGCCCCTAGTCCTAGCATAACTGCTTTTAAATGCGGTCTTTTCACTGTATAGTAATGGAAATCATCGCTTCCCGTCGTATACAGAGGTCCCGTACATCCCTCTTCCCCATATACTTCAAGAATACCTTTACGCATAAAGCGTTCAGCTTCTTCTGATACCTCTGCTCCTGGCGCAAGGTCAATCCACTCATAAGAAATTTTGGATCCCATTGATTCAGTAGACGTAATTACGTGCTCAATTTTTTGTTTCAACTCATCTAGTAATATATTATTTTCTGCCCTTACATCTAAACTAAAATGACCGTTTCCTGGAATGATATTTAAATTATCACCACCAGCTTGGCATCTCGTCATCTTAACAGAATGCGATGTTTGCGGTGGTAACCATATATTTTTCAATCCAATATTAATCATTGAAATAACGTCAATTGCGTTTATACCTTGATGTGGGCGTGCTCCATGTGCATCCTCTCCATGAATCGTACCTTCTAAAAAACCTGCTGCTCCGTGACGAATAGATGGTGCCGCTTGTTTCAAAGGCAATTCCTCAATCGGTCTTAAATGAACACCAAATAGGAAATCAGCATCATCCACAGCACCTTTCTCTACCATCTTTAAAGCACCATTTCCTTTTTCTTCAGCCGGCTGAAAAATAAATCTAACCGTACCGCTATCCCATCTCATATTCCTCAATTGTAAAACAAGTCCCATCACAATTGTCATATGAGCATCGTGACCACACGAATGGTTCGCTTTGAACTCTCCGTCCACCTCTTGCCAGAGTGCATCCATATCAGCACGAACCGCGATAACTGGATGACCGCTTCCGATTTCAGCGATTATGCCTGGACAATCGTCAAATGTTTTATATGAAATTCCTTCTTCTTTTAAAAAGTTAGTAATATAAGCTGTCGTTTCATATTCCTTCCAACTCACTTCAGGGTTTTCATGTAAATGCTGAAAAATTTCCGTTAAACGCTCTTGTAGTTCTAATGTTTTCAACTTCCATTCTCCTTCCTAAATTCGAAGCAGTTTAATCATTTATAAAAAATCCCATTTTGAAGAATATATTGAACATTCACTCAAATGTCAAGAGATTGTCCCTACATTTCTTTTGAAATATAATAAGGTAATTAAGATTATAATTCAGAAAATTCTTTTTATGAATTATTCATCATTAGCTTCAGCCTCTTATTAATATATGTAACTTCAAATCTACAGATACTAAAAAGGACGGGAACTATACAATGAAAATTACAGCTATTCATATTTATGCAATTCGTTTACCGCTTCGCAATCCATTTGTTATTAGTTATGGCTCTTACCCTGATATGCCTTCTATTATCGTCAAAATGGAAACAAATGAAGGCATTGTCGGTTACGGTGAAGGTGTTGCCGATGATCACGTTACAGGTGAATCATGGGAAAGTACTTTCCATGTTTTAAAACATACGCTAGCTCCTGCTCTTATCGGGCAAAATCCAATGAATATCGAAAAAATACACGATATGATGAACAATACGATTTACGGTGTTCCTACAGCGAAAGCTGCAATTGATATCGCTTGTTTTGATGTAATGGGCAAAAAATTAAACCAACCTGTATATCAATTAATTGGCGGACGATACCATGAAGAATTTCCTGTCACTCACGTCTTAAGTATCGCCGATCCTAAAGATATGGCCGAAGAAGCTGCTTCCATGATTAAAAAAGGTTACCAATCTTTCAAAATGAAAGTCGGTACGAATGTACAAGAAGATGTAAAAAGAATTGAAGCTGTCCGTGAGCGTGTAGGAAATGATATCGCTATTCGCGTTGATGTAAACCAAGGATGGAAAAATAGCGCGAACACATTAACAGCACTTCGTTCATTAGGACATTTAAACATCGACTGGATTGAACAACCTGTTATAGCGGATGATATTGACGCAATGGCTCATATTCGTTCTAAAACAGACCTTCCACTTATGATTGATGAAGGATTAAAAAGCTCTCGTGAAATGCGCCAAATTATTAAATTAGAAGCTGCTGATAAAGTGAATATAAAACTAATGAAATGCGGCGGCATATACCCAGCTGTAAAACTTGCTCATCAAGCGGAAATGGCAGACATTGAATGCCAAGTTGGATCTATGGTCGAATCATCCGTTGCCTCTTCCGCAGGATTCCATGTCGCTTTCTCAAAAAAAGTCATTACTAGCGTCGAACTAACAGGACCATTAAAATTTACCAAAGACATTGGGGACTTACATTACGACGTACCATTTATTCGCTTAAACGAAAAGCCAGGATTAGGCATTGAAATAAACGAAACTACATTACAAGAACTAACCGTCTTTCAAGACGTTGTACGCTAAAGGAGGACTAACGCATGACGGTTCTATACGAAGGAACATTAAAACAAAACAGCGAGCCATTTCACGTTACATTATTAGCTCTAGAACATATCGAACAAATCTTATCACTACAAAACGTTGTAATTGAAGCATTAGAAGATAAAGGTCGTTTACAACCACTCTCGCTAGAAGAGTTTCAATACATTCTAGAAGGAAACGGCATGATGATCGGAGCCTTTAGAGAAAAAGAGCTCATCGCATTTCGTGCCCTACTCGCCCCTCCTATTGACGATGAGCATTTAGGACTTGATATCGGCCTATCCGAAAGCGAACTACACCGCGTTATCTATCAAGAAATCTCAAATGTTCACCCGAACTGTCGCGGAAATGGCATGCAAAAAATATTAGCGACAGTCATCATGGACAAATTACAAAAAGAAGACAGCAAATACGATTACGTTTGCTGCACCGTTGCACCTTTTAACATTCCTAGTTTAAAGGATAAGTTTGCGCAAGGAATGGAAATTGCTGCGCTGAAGGAGAAATATGGCGGTAGTATGCGGTATGTTTTTGTGAAAGCGTTGCGTATAGATAAAGAAAGCGATTGGACGGATGTTAAGAGTGTTCCGATGAGTGATGCCAGTGAACAGCAGACGTTAATTTCAAAAGATTATCGTGGATACGCAATGGAGAAAATAGACGAAGATTTTGTTGTGAAGTTTGGGCGTTAATTTATATGCAAAAAGAAGAGGAAGCTGTTCCAAAAGGTCTTTTCAGACAGCTTCTTCTACTTTAAGCAATAATATGCACTACTAAACCGTCATCTTCCAACTCGATAACGCTAACCAGTTTTCCATTTCCTTATAATCAGGCATTATCTTCCCGACAAGTCGCCAAAAAGAACGATCATGGTTTAAATGAACCATATGACACATTTCATGAACAACTACATAGTCAATTACCCGCTGTGGTGCCATTGCTAGCTTCCAATTGAATGTTAGCTGTAGATTCGAATCACAAGTTCCCCACGTACGGCTACTATCTGTAATACGAATAGAACGTGGTTTTGTCTTAAAGTTGCTTTGATGCGCTTTAATACTCTTCTCTACTAAAGTTTTACACTGCTTATAATAAAATCGTTTTAAAGCTTGCTGTATTTTTTCATCCTTCAGCTCTTTCACATAAATATGTAGCTTATTTCCTTCAAACACCGCATTGTCTTGCGTAATACTTGCATCTTGGGAAATCTGTATCGGATACGTATTCCCTAAATACAAAAAGCCCTCTCCTTGATCATAATCCTTTTCCTGTGGTCCAAGCGCTCGCTCTTGCATCTCCTTACGTGTTGTCTGAATCCAATCCCACTTCTCCTCTAACAACTGGACTAAGTATTCAACAGGTGTCCCTTTTGGAGCCTGCACTTCCACATTTCCATACGAATCTACAAAAAGACGCACGGACTTTTTCTTCTTATAAGTTATATGAAAATTAATTGTCTCACCTAAATATGTATGTACCATTTCATCACCTAACGTATTCGTTCATAATTATTTTTACAAATAAAAAAGAGTAGGATACGAACGTCCTACTCTACCTATTATATCATTTACTGCTTTAACGAACTCATTATCCTCTATACTTTACAGCTAATCCTTTAATGAAATTCCTTGCGTATCTATCGCCGCACTCTTTGTAATTTTTATGGCCTTTTTTTCTTAACAGAGCGCCTAACTCTCCTTTTGTTACCGTAACGCCCACGCTATCTAATATATCAAGTACATCCTCACTCGTTAAAGATAGTGCGATTTTCATTTTCTTTAAAAGAAGGTTATTGGCACTCTCCTTGCTCTGTACAGGTGCCGGTTGTCCTGGTTTCGGATCTTGCTTTCCTCTTTTTAAAGTAATAAATCCATTTAAAAATGCCTCTAACATCATCATATCGCATGTTAATACGTATTCATCTTCAATTACATCAGCATCTTCAGGTTCATGCTGAGGAGCTTTCTTTATTTTTGTAAGCATATCAACTACTTCTTCTTTCGTTACTTCCATACCACCAAGTTTAAAGATTTCCACCATATCTATATCTTTTATATCCATAGCATATCTTACTCTTTTTAATATATCGTTGTTGCTCATTGCCATTGTTTTACCTCCTGAAATGTTGAATATAGTAATGCTTTTAGCATGTATAAATTAATGTCGTTAAGTTACTACTTTAACATTTTAGAGGTAGGTTTTGTAGTCTTAGGTGGATTAATGCTTTGGGAGGTATACAAAATCCCAAGAAGCCCTTGAATTGTGGAAAAATTCGTTTTTTAAATTCATCATTTTCACTTTCATTACGCCTATAAATCTGTTCTATATTTGTTAAACCTGAATGTTTGCTTATAAGCACCTTTTTTACCTAAACTGTTTCGGAATTAACATGCTATTTATTATTAATTACTCACTATATAAAAGGTAGGCACTCTATAACATATGTCTACCTTTTATATGAGAATTTATTAATACAATAAATCTCTCTTCCCACCTATAGTTAACCCTTCCAAACTTTAAGATTTTCTTTTCAACATTAAAAACAATAAATCTCTCGCACAAATCATTTTCAAAGTAAATAACCCTTGATTATAAATATCATTTTCATTTATAAATTTCTCTAATTCTCTTTTGCGCTTTGGTATAGCCACTAATTTACCTATTTCTAATTCTTTATCCTGACCAGGTAAATCTTTAATCGATTCTTCAAATAAAGTATTTAATCTAACAGAAGCTGTTATTCCAATTTCAAAGTAATTTTTCTCCAAGAAAACATCAAAAAATCTATAATCAGCTTCAAACTTATCCCAATGACTAGAGGATATCCCCAATTCCTCGTAGACTCCTCGCTCTAGTGCTTTCTTCAAAGATACCTCATACGAATTATAATCAGTTCGGGATATCCCTTCCATAACCGTAGAGTTATATTTATAAGCATTTTCAGAATACGCAGCTCCTTGGGCACGTTTGCTAAAAATAATACTTTCCCCATCTTTAGAATCGCTTATAACAAAGGCATTAATACCCAATGAAGTTGTAAAGAAATTATATTTTTTCAAGCCTTCTTTAATATTTTCTTGGTCTAAATCTAAAATCATATCTCCACGCTCTTTTAATTCACGATAAATTGATCTAACAACCCGATGAGTAAAATAATCAGTATGAAACAACTCCATTTTCACTTCTGGTACTTCCTCATAGCCCTTTCGTTGATCTGTGTTCATATTATAAACTCCAAATTTAGGTCTATTAAACAAGCATCCTTCCCCTTGATTAACAAACTGTCGTGCAACAATATCCTTATGTTTCTCAATAAGAGCATTCAAATCAGAAATTCCAGTCTGTTTTATAACATCTTCAAACATCTTTGATCCGTCAAATGAGCAATCTTCATGTATATCGAACTTTTCATCGTGTTTTAAAACCTGATTTAACAATTTTTTTGGAAATCCAATATATAAACACCTTTTACCAACATTAATCTTTATATCATTATTCCCATAGTAAGGATTCGCACTACTTATCTTTAAAATATTTAAATCCTCTATTCCAGCCAAATTTTTTAATTTTAATTTTACTCTTAATCTTTTATAGTAATGACATATCTTTTTATACATAGCTGGAAGCATTATTCCTAAGACTGCCCCTAAAAATAACGTTATTAAATCCCAATACACACCTAATTGTTCTTTAAGTTCTGGCAAATGATACATTATCCACCTCTATTTATAAAATATTATTTCTTAATATTTTATCATAACAATAAACTTAAAAGTAGCAGAATGGTTTCAATAAATACAACTCGGATTAATTCTAAATTCCCTCTTCAATGTACCTAAAAACGAAAAGGTAAGGCACCAATAACGATGCCTTACCTTTTGATTATATTCTTTAGCTATTTATCTCAAGCCAAGCCACACCTGCAGAGTGTATTTATCAAAACAAAGGGTTGGTCGCTTTATTACACCGTTTCACTATCCCCAATCTCATCAACACTCTCTTCAAACTTATCAAGCAATGCACGCACTTCATCTGTTGATTTCGTGCTCATCAATTGATTTCTTAGTTCAGCAGCTCCAGGGAAGCCTTTTACATAAATTTTGAAAAAGCGATGAAGTCCTGTAATTGAACGTGGTAGTACTTCTGCATATTGATCTTGAAGATCAAGCTGTAGTCTTAAAAGATCAAGGTGCTCTTTACTACTATGCTCTCTTGGCTCTTTTTCAAAAGCAAACGGATTTTTAAAGATACCTCGCCCAATCATAACGCCATCAATACCATATTTTTCAGCAAGTTCCATCCCAGTTTGACGGTCAGGAATGTCTCCATTGATTGTTAGTAGCGTATTTGGTGCGATGCGATCACGTAATTTTTTGATTTCCGGAATTAGCTCCCAGTGCGCATCTACTTGGCTCATTTCTTCTCTTGTACGTAAATGAATAGAAAGGTTCGCAATATCCTGTTTGAAAATATGCGTTAACCACTCCTCCCACTCATTTAACTCCTTAAAGCCCAGTCGTGTTTTTACGCTTACAGGCAGTCCGCCTGCTTTTGCAGCTTGAATAAGTTCTGCCGCAACGTCTGGACGCAGAATAAGGCCACTGCCTTTTCCTCTTGATGCCACATTCGGTACAGGGCAGCCCATATTAATATCGATACCTTTAAATCCTAGCTCTGCCATGCCAATACTCATTTGACGGAAATATTCGGGATTATCCCCCCAAATATGTGCCACCATTGGCTGTTCATCTTCTGTAAAAATTAAACGGCCACGCACACTTTTCATACCCTCTGGATGACAATAGCTATCCGAGTTTGTAAACTCTGTGAAAAATACATCCGGTCGACCGGCTTCACTTACTACGTGACGAAAAACAACATCTGTCACATCTTCCATTGGTGCAAGTACGAAAAATGGTCGTGGTAAATCACGCCAAAAATTATCTATCATTTCAAACTCAAATCCTCTCACTATGAATACAACTTCAAACTCTCGGTCCAAAAATATAAAGCCAAATGATACAATAGCTTGTTCTCAAACATCAGTACATTTTGGCATTTATAATTTGTGAAAATCAGTAATATTTATTTTAACTAAAATCGTTTCTAAATGGTATTTTTATAAAGTGAAACTTTAATCAGTGGGGGGGTTCTTCATCCCCCACTGATTATTAGTTGAACCAATCGGGCTTTTACGGGCAGTGGATCCACCACCTAACTTCTTTGCTTTCGCTGAATTTTGAGGTAGGGGTCTTACTGCCCGTTAATGCGGGATAAACCAAAAAGCAGATGGTATAGATTTTTCTATATCAACTGCTTTTCTATTATACCAACTTAAGCCAAGCCACACACTCCACATGCGTAGTATGCGGGAACATATCAACAGGCTGTACTTCCTGCGTTTTATATCCGCCTTCTTCTAGTACTTTTAAGTCACGTGCTAATGTTGCTGGGTTACATGATACGTATACGACGCGTTTTGGCTTCATGTCGATAATTGTGTTTAGTAAAGCTTCGTCACAGCCTTTACGCGGTGGGTCAACGACCATTGTGTCGGCGATTACGCCTTCTTTATACCATTTTGGAATGACTACTTCTGCTTCTCCTACACCGAATTCAGCATTTGTCATATTGTTTAGTGCTGCGTTACGGTTTGCGTCTTCGATTGCTTCTGGGACGATTTCAACGCCGTACACTTTTTTCGCCTTTTGCGCTAGGAATAAGGAGATTGATCCGATTCCGCAATATGCATCGATTACTGTTTCGTTACCATTTAATTTTGCGTATTCTAACGTTTTATCGTATAGTACTTTCGTTTGTTCTGGGTTTACTTGATAGAATGAACGTGCTGAAATCGCAAATTTAATGTCACCGATAAAGTCATAAATATATTCTGATCCATACAATACTGTTGTTGTATCTCCGAAGATAACGTTTGTACGTTTCGTGTTGACGTTTTGAACGATTGATTTTACTTCTGGGAATTTCGCTGCAATTTCTTCAATGATTGCTTTTTTATTTGGTAATTCCGCTGTACGTGTAATGAAGACAAGCATAATTTCCCCTGTTACTTGTCCGTAACGAGCCATTACGTGGCGAAGTGTTCCTTTGTTACGCTCTTCGTTGTACGCCGAGATACCGTGCTTTTCACAAATACGTTTTACTTCTTGAATTAATGTATCGTTTTCTTCTGCCTGAATTAAGCATGATTCCATATTAATGATGTCATGCGTTCCTTGACGATAGAAGCCAGCTACAAGTCCACCTTCACGTTCTCCAATTGGTACTTGTGCTTTATTACGATATACCCACGGGTTTTTCATGCCAAGTACAGGATGAACAGGAACATCACTTAGTCCTCCGATGCGCTGCATAACGTCACGTACTTGTTTTTCTTTCGCTTTTAACTGTCCTTCATATGTTAAGTGCTGAAGCTGGCAACCGCCGCACTCGTTGTACACGGGACATTCTGCATCTTTACGATATGGACTTTCTTGATGAAGCTTCATTAAACGACCAAATGCGAAGTTTTTCTTCACTTTAATAATTTTAATTTGCGCTTCTTCACCTGGTAATCCGTTTTTAACGAAAATAGGGTATCCTTTCACTTTCGCAACACCGGCACCATCATGTGTTAAATCTTCGAACACTACATCTATAAACTCGTTTTTTTCAACTGGTGGCGTCATTTTTGTACTCATTTTCCGACCTCTCTTTTTCATAACACTGCGTTACATTTTATCATACTTATATGGTCTATTTCTATTGGAAGAAAAAAAGCTATTGACGATAGTTCTCTAGTAATGTTACGCTACTACTAATTTAATACGGACGATGTTACCTCATATATACTTGATAATATGGATCGAGAGTTTCTACCCGGCAACCTTAAATTGCTGGACTATGGGGAAAACTAATGAATATTAGCCTATGTATAAAAAGACTCATATTGATTAGCTTTCTCTCATAGATGAAAGTGAATCCATATGGGTCTTTTTTTATTTTTATTTTTCAAAAAGGTCAGACATCTTACGTATGACATGAAACTCCCATTACTTTATTTTTAGTAATATAACGAGCGTTTTATGTACAAACTTTATACGAACTTCTGAAAGGGGCAACTACATGCAATATGTAATGAGCATTATCGGTATTCTTGCCGTTTTAGGTTTATGCTTTGCTTTGTCAAACGATAAAAGTAAAATCAACTTCCGTGCAATTGCTATTATGATTGGTTTCCAAATTTTAATCGGTTGGTTTATGTTTGGCACAAAGATTGGACAGCAAATTATTATTTTCATTGGTAAAGTTTTCAATAAACTAATCAAACTTGGTACGACAGGTGTCGATTTTCTCTTTAATGGAATTCAAAGAGATTTTGTCTTTTTCTTAAACGTATTATTAATTATCGTATTTTTCTCAGCACTACTTTCTATCTTTAGTTATTTAGGTGTTTTACCATTTATCGTTCGCATTGTCGGCGGGGCGATTTCAAAAATTACTGGTTTACCACGCGTTGAATCATTCCATGCGGTAAACTCTGTATTCTTCGGTTCAAGTGAAGCGTTAATCGTTATTAAAAATGATTTAAAACATTTCAATAAAAACCGTATGTTTATCATTTGTTGTTCAGCAATGAGCTCAGTTTCTGCTTCTGTTACAGCATCATACGTAATGATGCTAGATGCGAAATATGTACTAGCAGCTCTTCCGCTAAACTTATTCTCAAGCTTAATCGTTTGTTCGTTATTAACACCAGTTGATACGAAAAAAGAAGACGAAGTAATTCAAAAATTTGATAGAAACCTATTCGGAGATAGCTTTATCGGCGCTATGATTAATGGTGCGCTTGATGGTTTAAAAGTAGCTGGTATCGTTGCCGCATTAATGATCGCTTTCATCGGTGTTATGGAAGTTATCAACTATGTAATTAGTGCTGCTTCAGGTGCGATGGGATACGCTGTTACTTTACAACAAATCTTCGGTTATATACTTGCTCCATTCGCATTCTTAATGGGTATCCCAACTCACGATATTATCCCAGCTGGTGGTATTATGGGTACGAAGATTGTCTTAAATGAATTCGTAGCAATCCTTGATTTAAAAGGTGCTGCTGCAACATTATCTCCACGTACAGTTGGAATCGTTACCGTATTCTTAATTAGCTTCGCAAGTATTAGCCAAATTGGTGCAATCGTTGGTACAATCCGTGCCCTTTCTGAAAAGCAAGGAAGCGTCGTATCTCAGTTTGGTTGGAAAATGCTATTTGCATCAACACTTGCTTCTATTTTATCTGCGACAATCGCTGGATTGTTTATTTAATAAAAAATCACCTTACTCGTTAAAGTAAGGTGATTTTTTTGATTCTTTATGAAATAGAACGGAATTCAACTACTTCCTCTTTACTAATAAGCTTTCCTTCGTGTATACCTTTTACTGAAATATCAATAATGGATTTATTCTCTCCTTCAAGCTTACCCAAAGAAAATAAATAAATTAAATTTTGTTCTTTTAGCATCCATTGCTTGCCATGCCAGGGCCCCGTTATCTTTTGTTCCAAAGATGTTTTTTCTTCTCCAACATACTGACATTCTCCAAACGAAGTTTTCACTATATTTTTCTCCGTATCAATTACTATATTTCGAAATAGCTCTAGGTTTTTACTTGAAACAATTTCTATTTCATGGTTACTTTTTTGTTTAAATTGAAGTTTCCCATCACTTGTATTAGATAAACGACTATTCTCAACGGCATTCCTAAAAAAATTATATTCTTCTTCTGTAATACCAAAATTAGGATGATACGGCTTCACCTGTTTATCTATATGCCCCGATATGTAGTTTACATACCATTCTTTATCATTTTTCACATGATCACTCATTTTTTTAGTAATAACCTCTACTTTTTTTAAGGTATCACGATCCATCTCAATCGTCATAATATCCGCCGTTACTTCCGCATTCATAAGGTGTGCCGGAATATACTCCTCCACACTATTCGCTTTACTCACTTCACTTTGACAGCCGACTGTAAATAGCATTATGAAAAGAATATATACTAATTTTTTATACTTCATTTCTGTTCTCCACTCCGTACATCATTCTTACTTACATTTATAGCGGTTTTTATTATAGTCCAAAATCTAGATGTTTTAATGAAAACTACCACTATATGCAAAATTGCATATTAATAAGCCTTTCTCTTATTTTAAAATTAACTTAAAACATTTACCAAAATATACAAATTATAAACGTCGAATGTTATAATTTGTAAAAACGCATTGGAGGACCTTATGAAAATTCATGCCCTTGTCGATTTTTTACATTTACTAGTTTTAAGCATGAAAAGTTATTATGTATGGGGAATGCCTATCTATGTCTTCATTATTCCTCTTATTTTTGTAGTCGGTTATATTATTATCACTTCTAATAAGAAACGAAAGAATACATCTATTCAAAGTCACTAATCTATCGCTCTAATAGCTCCTCCTAAAAATCATATTTCCCTCATTTTCTTCAAATGATATGATAAACAAGGGTATATCCCCACCACTCTTATAGCGGTGGGGATTTTAATGTAAATATGCAACATAATACACAATAGAAGGTGATTTTATGAAAAAATACGCAGTAATTGCTTTATGTACGTCTGCCATTCTAACAGGCTGTAACACGAATAATGCTAGCCAAGAACCTCCAAAAGAGAAAAAAGTACAAGAAGTAAAAAAACAAGAAGAGACTGTACAATCACAAGGTAAAATTTCTTATAATCCAATTACGCACGAATCTACAAACACAAATATTCATATTACAGATATAAAAGATACTTTAACCGAAGTACAATATAAAATTTGGCGTACTGCTGATGGAAAAGAAAATACTAAATCTTTTTCTTCTAAAGAAAAGGAGAAACAATTCGCAATTCCTTTTGATATAAAAGAATTTGAAGGAAAACGCGGTGAATATCAAATTGAAGCATCAGGAACAACAGAGGGTGGAAAAACTATTCCGCTCACAAAATCAACTATTACTTTCGAGCAAAAAGTTCCTGTTCTTATGTATCATGCAATTGATGATTATCACGGGCAAGGCATTAAAGACTTATTCGTGTCGCCAGCTAATTTTGAAGTACAAATGAAGTATTTAAAAGAAAACGGTTATACATTATTAACATTTGAACGCTGGGGCGATATAAATAAAGTAAACAAGCCGATTTTCGTTACATTTGATGACGGTATGAAAAATAATATGAATGCATTTCGCATTTTACAAAAACTAAAAGACGATACATTTAAACCAGCGGCAACAGAATATATGATTGTTGATAACGTTGATGTAGAAGGCGCTCTTTCTACATCTGAAATAAAAGAAATGGTCGATTCTGGCATTTTCTCTGTACAATCTCACACAGCAACACACGCAGACTTGCCGAAAATTACAAACTATGAAGAAGAGTTAAAAGGATCAAAAGAAAAGCTAGAGAAAATAACAGGTAAACCTGTTATCGCAATCGCTTATCCATTCGGTCATGTAGATGATAAAGTTGTCGCAGAAACAAAAAAATACTATCAATTTGCAACGACAACGAAGCCTGGACAATTCATTACAAAAGGTGAACCGGATGAGTTGTTAAAAATGAAGCGCGTTCGTATACACCATACAACTACAGTTGAACAATTCGCTTCTTCAATTAAATAAATGTGAGAGCTCAATACATTTTGAGCTCTCTTTTTACGTTATATTTATATATATTTTTTGAATTTTCTTGTATTATATATAGTAAGAAATCTTTCAAACTAAAGGAGATTATACATATGTCATTTGAACAAACGTTAGAGAAATATGCTGCCCTTGCAGTCAATGTTGGTGTTAATATTCAGCCAGGACAAACTTTATCAATTAGTGCACCTCTAGAAGCTGTACAATTTGTACGCCTCGTTACAGAAAAAGCATATAAATCTGGTGCAAAACACGTATATGTTGATTGGAATGATGAGACGTTAACACGCTTAAAGTTCGATCTAGCTCCTGAAGAAGCTTTCTCTGAATTCCCTTCTTGGAAAGCACATGCTCGTGAAGAATTAGCAAAAGAAGGTGCTGCATTTATGTCTATTTATGCAGAAAACCCTGATTTATTAAAAGGCGTAGAACCAACGCGCATCGCAACAGCTCATAAAGTAGCTGGTGAAGCAATGAAAGTATACCGTGATTACGTACAAGCAGATAAAGTAAGCTGGTGTGTAATTTCTGTTCCTACGAAAGAATGGGCTGCGAAAGTATTCCCTGATGTAGCACTAGAGGAACAAGAAGCAAAACTATGGGATGCTATCTTCAAAGCTACTCGTGCTGATTTAGAAAATCCTGTGGAAGCATGGAAAGAACATGACGAAACGCTACATACAAAAGTAGATTACTTAAACGAAAAGCATTATAAAGCCCTTCACTATACAGGTCCTGGAACAGATTTAACGATCGAACTTCCAGAAAAGCATGTATGGGCTGGTGCTGGTAGCTTAAATGAAAAGAACGTACCATTTATGGCTAATATCCCAACTGAAGAAGTGTTTACAATGCCACTTAAAACGGGTGTGAACGGCCAAGTGTCTAGCACAAAACCGTTAGCATTTGCAGGTAACATTATCGATAACTTTACGTTAACATTTGAAAACGGACGTATCGTAGACTATAAAGCTGAAGCTGGCGAGGAAGCTTTAAAACATTTAGTAGAAACAGATGAAGGTTCTCACTTCTTAGGAGAAGTAGCTTTAGTACCTCATGACTCACCAATTTCAAACACAAATATTTTATTCTACAATACACTATTTGACGAAAACGCATCTTGTCACCTTGCAATTGGAAATGCTTATGCATTTAACTTAGATGGCGGGAAAACAATGTCTAAAGAAGAACTTGCTGAAAATGGTGCAAACGCTAGTATTACACACGAAGACTTCATGATTGGTTCAGCTGAGCTTGATATCGACGGTATTACAGCTGATGGAAGACATGAGCCGATCTTCCGTAAAGGTAACTGGGCGTTTTAATATAAGAGGAGGCTGCCCCAATGGGTAGCCTCCTCTTATTATGTCATTTTTTGTCGGTAAATCGATATATTTCAAAAATCGCTGATATAAATTGAGTTACGGTCGATATATTTTAAAAACCGCTGATATATTTGGAGTTGCGGTCGATATATTCGAAAAATCGCCGATATAATTTCATTTATCATCGTACCGTCCCCCAAAAAGTTGTCACAAAGAAAAAAGCTATCTTCTACAAAAGATAGCTTTCATGATGCCGATGACACTTTAAGTCCAATTACCCCTAAAACAATAAAGAGAATACAAAATGCTTGGAATAAGCTAATATGCTCTTTAAAGAAGTACACACTAATGATTGTAATGAGGAGTGTTCCTACACCAGACCAAATTGCATAAGCAATGCTTAAATGAATCTTTTTAACAACGATGGCAAACACGCTGAAACAAATACCATAGAATACGAAAATAAGTACACTTGGAACAAGCTTTGTTAAGCCGTTCGATAATTTCATCGCAATTGTTCCAGCTACTTCAAAAATAATTGTTACGAGTAATAATAGCCAATATACCATACTAGAATCTCCTTCTCTGTTACCTTATCGAGATTCTAGTATACTACTTATAGTCCTAATGAAATATATTTAATTTCTAAATATTCCTCGATACCAAAATGGCCTCCTTCACGGCCGATACCACTTTCTTTAAAGCCACCAAATGGCGCTTGTGCAACTGATGGAAGGCCATCATTTAAACCGATAATACCATACTCTAACGCCTCGCTAATTTGGAATGCTTGGCTAATGTCTTTTGTGAAAATATACGCAGCTAAACCATATGGTGTATTATTCGCTCGCTCGATTACTTCTTCAACTGTTTTAAATTTCGCAACCGGTGCAACTGGTCCAAATGTTTCTTCATTCATGCAAAGCATTGTATCATTCGCCAATCCAATTACAGTTGGTTGAATGAAATATCCATCTAATTCTGCAATTTTGTGGCCACCATATAAAACTTCGCCACCTTTTTGAATTGCATCTTCTATATGTTCTTGCACTTTTAAAATTGCTTTTGCATCAATAAGTGGTCCTACAGTTGTTCCTTCGCCGAATCCATCTCCAACTTTAAGTTGACCTACAGCTTTTTGGAACTTTCCTGCAAATTCTTCGTACACTCCTTCTTGGACAAATACTCGGTTCGTACATATACACGTCTGTCCTGCGTTACGGAATTTCGAACCAATTACCGCTTCTACAGCCTTATCTAAATCAGCATCATTCATAACAATAAACGGCGCGTGACCACCTAACTCAAGCGAAACCTTTTTCATTGTTTGCGCAGCACTAGCCATTAATTCTTTCCCAATTTCAGTTGATCCTGTAAAGGAAACTTTTCGAACGCGATCATCTTCCATCCACGTATCGGCAATTGCTTTTGCACTACCTGTTACAATATTTATTACACCTTTTGGAATATCTGCTTCATGTGCTAATTCAGCTAACTTCAATGCAGTTAATGGTGTTTGACTCGCTGGTTTCACAACTGCTGTACAGCCCGCTGCAAGCGCTGGAGCTACCTTTCTCGTGATCATAGCAGCTGGGAAGTTCCACGGTGTAATAGCCGCCATTACTCCAACTGGTTGTTTCATTACTAGAATGCGTTTATCTGGATGAGAAGCTGGAATCATTTCACCGTATATTCTCTTTCCTTCTTCTGCATACCACTCAACAAAACTATTTGCATAATTCACTTCACCAAGTGCTTCCGCAAATGGTTTCCCTTGTTCTCTCGTCATAATCGCTGCAATCTCTTCTTTATTTTCATCAATAAGTGTAAACCACTTTTTTAACTTTGCTGCACGATCTGCTGCTGTTAATTTTGACCATGATTTGAAGGCTTCATGTGCAGCGTCAACAGCTTGCTTTGCCTCTGTTACTCCGCCTCTAGGTACAGTTGCAAATACTTCTTGTGTTGCTGGATTGCTAATTTCAATTTGTTCTTGTAACGTAATCCACTCGCCATTTATATACATCGCCTTTTTATCTAAGTTTACGAACGTCGCTTTTTTATCCAATGTTTTCTTCCTCCTCTATGAACTTCTTAATCTTCCTAGTGGCAGCAGATTGACTTATTTGCAAAAACTCAGCCACTTTATAACTTGATCCATACGTTTTATACGCTTTAAGAATAATATTTCTCTCTACCTCTTCCAACATTCTATAAAGACTTTGCCCAGATTGTTCAACTGTCGCCTCTTGCATAGATAGTGGCAAATCTTCTACCGTTACAAAATCATCTGCAGTGATAACAATTCTTTCAATTACATTCTCTATTTCCCTATTGTTTCCTTCCCATGGATATCCGACAAACATTTGTAACGTACTAGGAGCTAGCTTCACGTCACGTCCGTACTTTTTATTAAAATGATGTAAATAATGATAGATTAGGGGCAATATATCTTCTGTCCGCTCACGAAGTGGAGGAATTGAAATTGGTATTACATTTAGGCGGTAATACAGGTCCTTCCTAAATGTCCCCTCCTTTACCATTTCGCTTAAGTCCCTATTCGTGGCCGCGACTATACGAACATCTACTTTTTTTAAATCTCTTCCTCCTACAGGCCGAAATGTTTTCTCCTGTAATACTTGTAGAAGTTTTGCCTGAACCTCAAGCGGCATTTCACCAATTTCATCTAAGAAAAGAGTTCCTTTATGTGCTGATTCTAAAAGCCCCTTTTTCCCTTCACGATTTGCACCTGTAAAAGATCCACCTGAATATCCAAAAAGCTCAGATTCAATTAAATTCGTCGGCAATGCCGCACAATTAATTTCATAAAAGCTTTCATTTTTCCGGTGACTCACCTCATGCAAATGGCGTACTAACCGGCTTTTTCCTACTCCAGTCTCACCTAGTACGAGAACCGTACTATCCACCACAGATACTTTTTTGATTGTTTCGACTATTTTTTGCATAGCGATACTTTTAAAAATAAGTCCTTCATGTTCATACGTTTCTCTTAATTCTTTCTTATATGTCTTTAACTGATTATCCATTTCCTCTACCTTCTTACGTAATTGGTAGAGTTCAGTAAGATCTCGGGAATAACTAATAACTCGTCTTAAATCACCTTGTTCATCAAATACAGGCCTTGTACGAACATGTAAATATTCTCCTGATTTCGTTGTTTGAACGAGTTCTACAGGCCGTTTCTTTTCAATTACTTCTAACGTTGCAGATGGATAAAAAATCCCTTCTTTTTGTAGTTCTTGTACATGCTTTCCTACTAATTCCTTAGCAGAGAGCTGGTAATGTCTTTCACACATGCTATTTACGCGTACAACGATTCCCTTGTCATCCGTAACAAAAATTTCGTCAAATGCATATTCAAATACATCTTGTAAATCCATCAACACTCGTTCCTTTTCCGCAACCATCCTAGCCACTCCCTACCTCATATCCATCGATTCACTTTACTACCTTTATTATAAATCGAATTTTCTGCATTTTATATAGAGTAAGCTAGAATGTTTTCAATTTGTTATTTATACAAATCTATTTATATTTTTCAGCATATAATTCGCTGCCTTGAAAAATACAGAACGTGATTGCAACCATACCTTCACTTTGTTTTAGCATGATATGGGACAGAAAAGGAGCTGACTGATTCTATACATGGCCAGACCCCCCTTCTGCCTAAAAAGAAAAGCTTTATACCCTTTTTAAGTTATCTCCATTCTTTATACACGAGCGATATTTGCTTGCTCATAACAAGCTTGCAATGATTCTTCAATTATTGTTAAACCTTCCTCAAGTTGCTCATCTGTAATCACTAGTGGCATTAACACACGGATAACATTTCCATATGTTCCTGCTGATAATAGAAGAAGCCCGCGTTTATTTGCTTCTGCACATAAATTAGACGTCAATGCTTTATCTGGTGCCTTCGTCTTGCGATCTTGAACAAGTTCAAATGCACACATCGCTCCTAAACCTCGTACATTACCGATGCAATTATATTTATTTTTCATCTCTTCAAATCGATTCATTACTACTTTTCCGAGTTCAAGAGCTCTATCATTTAATTTTTCCTTTTCTATTACATCAAGAACAGCTAATGCTGCAGCGCAACCTAATGGACTTCCAGCATATGTTCCTCCTAATTCTCCTGGCGCAGACTCATTCATAATTTCTTTACGCCCAATTACACCACTAATCGGTACGCCGGCGCCTAATGATTTTGATACCGTAATTAAATCTGGAACGACATCATAATGATCAATGGCAAAGTATTTTCCTGTACGACTAAAACCAGTTTGAATTTCATCCGCTACAAATAAGATGCCGTGTTCTGAACAAATGCGGCGAACTTCTTGAACAAACTTCTTACTTGGAACGATAAATCCACCTTCCCCTTGAACTGGCTCCATTACGACAGCTGCGATTGATTCTGGTGCTACTTCTGATATAAAGAAATTCTTAAACTCTTCAATGATAAAATCATCATACTGCTCTTCTGTTAATCCTTCTGGACGGCGGTATTCATATGGGAATGGCGCTTTATATACTTCTGGAGCAAATGGGCCAAATCCAAATTTATATGGTTTTACTTTACTTGTCATCGTCATTGTCATTAATGTACGGCCGTGAAACCCTTTAGAAAATGCGATAATACCAGGTCGTTTCGTATATTTACGAGCGATTTTTACCGCATTTTCGACCGCTTCGGCACCACTGTTTAAAAACAATACTTGTTTATCAAAGCTCCCTGGTGCTAATGCTGCAAGCTTCTCCGCCAATTCAATATACGGCTCATACATCATTACATTGAAACCAGTGTGAATATATTGATCTACTTGTTTATGAAGCGCTTCTTTAACAGCAGGATGACAATGCCCTACATTAATTGTCCCAATTGCTCCCGCGAAATCAATGAACTGATTTCCATCCACATCTGTTACAAGTGCGCCATTTGCAGACTGTACAAATGTTGGAATGCCATTACTTACCCCTTTTGGCACTATATTTTGGCGGCGTTCTAATAAAGATGCTGCTTTCGGTCCTGGAATTTGTTCATTTACTTTAGCAAATTTTTTTGTGTTCATTGCGTACCCCATCCTTTTCTATACAATGTTTTCTCTTTATATTGCAAGATGTGTGCCAACTCACCCTATTTAGTGTTCATCCCATTCTCTTAATATCTTCGCATAAAAAATAAGTCTATAAGGACTCGGTAAGAGTCCTTATAGACTTATTTTTTTATACGTTAGACTTTCCTTGTTCCCAAATAAACTCACCTGAATGAGAAATTAAACCCTCAACAGATTGTAATATTAAATCTGCAAGTGGTTCTAACGTTTGACGATCACCCGTACCAGATAGTACTCCAATTGCGTAGCAATCGCCACCATTTTTCGCTAAATGTAGATCCGTCGGCGTATCCCCAACGACCGCTACTTCACATGTTTCTAAATCGAATCTCTCGCAAAACGATTCTATAATTCTTTTATCTGGCTTCTGTGCCGGAAATGTATCTGCAGCTACCACACAATCAAAAAAAGCTTCCAATTGATACTGCTTTAAAAATAATTCTGTCGGCGCGAAGTCATCAGCTGTAACAACACCTAGAATAAATCCTCTATCCTTTAACGCTTGTAAAACTTTCGGTAAATCTGCCGTCATTCTCATATGTGAACGATGCTCATACATAAGAGCAAACAACTTTTCACTTACCCATTGATGCATCTCTTCTTCTTTAGATGCTGCAATATACTTACAAAGCCCCTTTGCCACATCAAGACTCGTTCCAGCAGCAAGCGCACTACGTGGGTTAACAAATGCTCCCTCTACACCAATCTCTTTTAATAAAATTGGTTGCATTGATTCTGGTAATTGATATACATTTATACATTCAGAAACAAGCTCTTCAGCTACCTTTATCCAAATCGAATGAAAATCCATTAATGTCCCATCTTTATCAAATAGTATTGCTTTTACCTTCTCCATAGCACCCTACCTCTCGTTTCTTCTCTCCTCCAGTGTATCAATAAAGTATGGATATAAAATAAATGAATTGTAAAAATACCATAAAAATCAAACTAACTTCCAATTTACAATTCATCTGTATAAAAACGAAAAAGGATGCCTTTACAGGGCATCCTCTTGATGTTCTGGAACGAATAATTCAAGACAATGATACATATTTTCAAATTCCATCGGTGCGTCTCCGCCATATTCACCATCTAAGTTAATCATTAATTTATCAGGTGAATGAACTTTAATTCGGTTCGCTTGTGTATATAACACTTTCGGATTATTAATATGTTCACCGCGTTGTGCTTGTGTTGCTGCTTTAATTAAATCAGCGATAGAACCTTTTTTCAGCACTAATAAATCAAATAATCCATCGTTAATAGATGCATATGGTGCTACTTTTTCGAATCCACCAACTGAACGAGTATTTGTAATTAAAAACATCGTAATTTCTTCTTGTAGTAACTTCCCATCATACTCGATTTCAACATATGTTGGATGTAATGATGGTAACATTTCGATTCCTTTTAAATAATAAGCAAGTTGACCTAATACTGTCTTTAGCTTGCTTGGTACTTCATATGTTAATTCTGTAATACGGCCACCACCAGCAATATTAATGAAATATGTATCATTTGCTCTCCCAAGATCTAAAGGAACTGTTTTCCCTTCACAAATAATATCCGCTGCCTCTTCAATAGCACGCGGAACACCAATTGCACGTGCAAAGTCATTTGTCGTTCCAACTGGAATAATTCCAAATTTCGGACGATGTTCATGTCCCACTAAACCATTTACCACTTCATTTAGCGTACCGTCACCACCGGCCGCAATAACAACATCAAACTTACGATCCGCAGCTTGCCTCGCCGCCACAGTTGCGTCTCCAGGACCAGTTGTCGCATGACAAGATGCTTCATATCCAGCTTGTTCTAATTTTTGCAATACTTCCGGTAAGCTCTTCTTAAATAGCTCACGTCCAGAAGTAGGATTATAAATAATTCTTGCTCGTTTCATCATTTATTAGCACAGGAAATTCCTTATTCATTAAAAAAGAATACACCGAACCCTTATTCAGTATCCCTATGCCTACCTCCTCTCATCTTCCTATCCTTCTTTTATCCCGCTCAAACAGGCAGTAAGAACCCGATTCGTGTAGCCCATCAAAAGTAACTATTCACTCATGATGGTTTTGCTTTATTTGACCAAGAAATTTATGTCTATCCATTCTCTCACATCAATTTACATATAACGAATAATAATTATCTATTATTTCATGAGATGAAAAAACTCTCTATGTCTAGATTTATCATTATTCCCACCTTTTTGCAACTATCATACCATAGTTGCTATACAAACATTTTTTCACTTTTGACAGTTAATCAAACGTTTATTTAAATTATTTTTTACCATTTAAACAAACGTTTGATTAACTCAGAAAAAACACCCAAATACGGGTGTTTTTTCTGTTTAATCTTTAAGAATCTATACTATTTTAACGTTCAAAAATAAGAATTTCTCTCTTATTTTTAGCGCTTATTAATTTCTTCAAGTAAGATTTTGTTAACAAGCGGTGGATTTGCCTGTCCTTTTGTAGCCTTCATAATTTGACCAACTAAGAAGCCAATTGCACGGTCTTTACCGTTTTTAAAGTCTTCGATAGATTGCTCATTATTATCAAGAATTTCTGTTACAACCTTACGAAGTGTTCCTTCGTCAGAAATTTGAACAAGACCTTTTGCTTTAACGATTTCTTCTGGGTCTCCACCTTTTTCAATTAATTCATTAAATACTTTCTTCGCGATTTTAGAAGAAATTGTACCTTTTTCAATTAATTGAACCATTTTAGATAAACCAGCAGGTGTTAATGCAACGTCTTTTAATTCTTTTTGTTGTTTGTTTAAGTATGCAAGCACTTCACCCATTAACCAGTTTGATGTTAATTTCGCATCAGCACCGTCTACAACTGTTGCTTCAAAGAAATCAGACATCTCTTTCGTTAACGTTAATACGTGTGCATCATAAGCTGGTAAGCCAAGTTCTGCAACGTAGCGAGCTTTACGTGCATCTGGAAGTTCTGGAATAGAAGCACGAACTTCTTCTTTCCACTCATCGTCGATGTAAAGTTCAACTAAGTCTGGCTCTGGGAAGTAACGGTAATCGTCAGATCCTTCTTTCACACGCATTAAGATTGTTTTCTTCGTTGCTTCGTCATAACGACGTGTTTCTTGTTGGATGATACCACCAGATAATAATTCTTTTTCTTGGCGCACTTGCTCATGCTCAAGACCTTTTTGCACGTAAGTGAAAGAGTTTAAGTTTTTCAGTTCTGCTTTTGTACCGAACTTCTCTTGTCCAACTGGACGAAGTGAAATGTTCGCATCACAACGAAGAGAACCTTCTTCCATCTTACAATCAGATACACCTGTATATTGAATGATTGATTTTAACTTCTCTAAGTATGCGTATGCTTCTTCTGGAGTACGCATATCTGGCTCTGATACGATCTCGATTAAAGGCATACCTTGACGGTTGTAGTCTACTAATGAACCTTCACTTGTATGCGTTGATTTACCAGCATCTTCTTCTAAATGAAGACGTGTAATACCGATACGTTTCTTTTTACCGTCTACTTCGATTTCAATCCAACCATTTTCTCCAATTGGCTTATCAAATTGAGAGATTTGGTATGCTTTCGGATTATCTGGGTAGAAATAGTTTTTACGGTCGAACTTCGTGTCCGTTGCGATTTCACAGTTTAATGCCATTGCAGCTTTCATTGCAAAGTTAACTGCTTCTTTATTTAAAGTAGGAAGTACCCCTGGGTATCCTAAGTCAATTACACTTGTTTGTGTATTTGGCTCCGCTCCGAATTCTGTTGGACTCGCAGAGAAAATTTTCGAATTTGTTTTTAACTCAACGTGAACCTCTAAACCAATAATTGTTTCTAAATTCATCTATGCTCGCCTCCTTACAGACTTGCTTTTTTTGTATGATAGTCTGTTGCTTGCTCAAACGCATGTGCAACGCGGTAAATTGTCGCTTCATCGAAGTGTTTACCAATGATTTGTAGACCAAGTGGCATGTTGTTAGCACCGAATCCACATGGAACAGAAATCGCTGGAACACCCGCTAAGTTTACTGGGATTGTTAAAATGTCATTTGCATACATTGTCATTGGATCGTCCACTTTTTCGCCCACTTTAAATGCTGGAGTTGGCGTTGTTGGTCCAATAATAACATCGTAGTTAGCAAATACATTTTCAAAGTCGTTTTTAATTAATGTACGTACTTGTTGTGCTTTTTTGTAATATGCATCATAGTAACCAGAGCTAAGAGCAAATGTACCAAGCATAATACGACGTTTTACTTCATCACCGAAACCTTCGCTACGCGTGTTTTTGTAAAGATCTAATAAATTATTTACATTATCAGAACGAACACCGTAACGTACGCCATCGAAGCGTGAAAGGTTAGCAGATGCTTCAGAAGAAGATAGTAAGTAATACGTTGCTAGAGCGTATTTAGAGTGCGGAAGAGATACTTCTTCCCAAGTTGCGCCCATACCTTCTAATACTTTTAAAGCAGCTAGTACTGACTCACGAGCTTCTTCGCCAACACCTTCGCCTAAGTATTCTTTCGGTACAGCAATGCGTAAACCTTTAACATCGCCTGTTAAACCAGCTAAATAGTTTCCAACTTCAACATTTGCAGAAGTTGCATCCATGCGGTCAATACCTGAAATAGCTTGTAATAAGTATGCATTGTCTTCTACTGTACGTGTAATCGGTCCGATTTGGTCAAGTGAAGATGCGAATGCTACTAATCCGTAACGAGATACGCGTCCGTAAGTTGGTTTTAAACCTACAACGCCGCAATATGCAGCTGGCTGACGGATAGAACCACCCGTATCAGAGCCTAGAGAGAATAATACTTCTCCTGCTGCTACTGCAGCTGCAGAACCACCACTAGATCCACCCGGAACATAGTCTAAGTTCCATGGGTTTTTCGTAGCATAGAAGCCTGAGTTTTCGTTTGAAGAACCCATTGCGAACTCGTCCATATTTAATTTACCAATTGTAATTGTGTCAGCAGCTTTTAGCTTTTGCACAACTGTCGCATCATAAATTGGGTCGAAGTTTGCTAATATTTTACTCGCACAAGTTGTACGAAGTCCGTTAGTTACAATGTTATCCTTTACACCGATTGGCATACCGAATAATAAACCATTATCTTCAGCACCAATCTTTGCATCTAATTCTTTCGCTTTCGCACGTGCATTTTCTTCATCTAATGTAAGAAAAGCTTTTACGTTATCTTCAACATCCGAAATACGTTTGTAAGATTCTTCTACTAAATCCGTAACGGAAATTTCTTTGTTGTTTAACTTCTTATGTAACTCTGATACAGAATGATCAAATAATGACATCGAAATTCCCCTCCTCTATTCTAATACTGCTGGAACACGGATTTGATTATCTTTGTGATCCGGTGCATTTTTTAATACTTCTTCTACTGGTAAACCTTTTTCTGGCACATCTTCACGCATAACATTTTTCATAGTTAATACGTGAGTTGTTGGTTTTACATCTGTTGTATCTAATTCATTTAACTGTTCTGCAAATGTAACAATTGCATCTAGTTGTTTTTGAAATTTTTCTGCTTCTTGATCAGTAATTGCAAGACGTGCTAAATGTGCTACGTGCTTTACATTCTCAACGGAAATTCTTGACACGGCTAGGCCACCTCCATAATATATCGTTCAATCTACAATACTATTGATGATACCAAATTTTCAGTACTTCAAGCAAGTCAACACACGGCACTTACAGCATTTTTACACAAAAAAAGAAAGGCAAATGCCTTTCTTTACAATTTACTCTTTATCTAACGGTTTATTTTTTGGAAATCTTTCATTATCCTCTTCATTATCACGAATCGTTTTTTGCAATACAAAACAAGACATCGTTAAAAATAATGTCCCAAGTAAATAGTACCCTTTTACACTAAGCGTTTCATCTAATGTATATATACCTATTAACATTCCAGAAAGCGCGCAAACAAATGAAGTCCATGCTAAAAACGTGAACGCTTGCGTATTTCTTCTCCTCATCGTTCTCCCCCTCGTTAGCTGTACACCCATTATAGATAAATATATTTATCATTATGGATTTTTATGTAAATTATCTTTTTCTATTTATTAATCTATCACAAAAAGTCTCTATTTTGAATAATATTTTCCGACTAGTCTAAAAAAACAATTAAAATGATTGACATTTATTTCAAATCAACATAATATAAAAACAAATATTACGAATCTCGAAATATACGGGAGTGGAAATAATTGCTGCAATATGAACATTTTTTAGACTTACTGCTAGATAACGCCAAGAAACTTTTCTATCCTGAAGAATGGGTAAGCCTTGATCTAACACTTTCCAAGACAGAAGTATTTTGTTTACTTTGGATGGAGCGAAATACAGATATTACAATGACAAAAATTGCTGACCTTCTTGATATACCGATGAGTACAACGACAGGTGTTGTAAATCGCCTTGTAAAAAAGGGATATATTGAACGTTATCGAGATGAAAAGGATCGACGCATTGTATTAATTCGCTTAACAGAAAACGGCATAATGCTCGTTCAAGAAGTGAAACAGAATGCGGCCCATTACTTTAGCCTAGTGACAGAAGCATTGTCAGAAGAAGAAAAAGCATTCTTACTACAAATCTTCCAAAAGATCATGAATCACATCGCTACGTCACAACAAAAAACAGAAGAAAAGGTTTCTACATCTAAAATGAGAAACATTCCGATTGAATAAAACCCTAGCTGGGTTTTATTCAAATATTTATTTCGACACTCGTAATATTCGACAATCGAAACAAAGGGGATATAATGATGAGAATTATTTTGTATACAGGTAAAGGCGGCGTAGGAAAAACTAGCATTTCAGCAGCAACAGCAATTCAAAGTGCAAAGCAAGGATTAAAAACATTAGTAATGAGCACAGATCCTGCCCATAGTTTAGGAGATTCATTTGGCATAAAACTATCTTCTGAACCACTAGAAATTCGCGAAAACTTGTGGGCACAAGAAATTAATACGATTTATGAAATGGAAAAAGGCTGGGGGAAATTGCAGAAATATATTACACTACTCTTCACTTCCAAAGCAGCTGACGATATTACAACAGAAGAATTAACGATGTTTCCTGGTATGGAAGATTTAATTAGCTTACTTCGAGTACTCGATTATTATAAACAAAACACTTACGACGTCATCATTATTGATTGCGCACCAACAGGAGAAACTTTAGCAATGCTTAGTTTTCCAGATATGCTCGGCTGGTGGATGGAAAAACTATTTCCTATTAAAAGAAAGGTTTTAAAAGTTGTTCGTCCTGTAGCACAACCACTCCTCGGCGTCCCTCTCCCAACAGATGATATTATGGACGAATTAACGAATACGCTTGAACAACTTGGAGAAATGAGAGATATTTTATCAAACCGAGAAGTAACAAGTATTCGCGTTGTTGTAAATCCTGAAAAAATGGTTATTAAAGAAGCTCAGCGCAGTTTTACGTATTTAAACTTATACGATTATAACGTAGATGCTATTATGATTAACCGCGTCATCCCTAACACTGTCACCGATCCTTATTTTCAGGCATGGAAAGATACACAAAAGAAATATAAAACATTAATTCAAAATAGCTTTCAACCACTACCTATTTATGAAGCTCCGATGTTTGAGCAAGAAGTTGTTGGGCTGTCTATGTTAGAACGTGTCGGAGATGCTTTATTTAAAACTGATCCTTGTCCTACTGAAGTGAAATTCAACGGTCGCACGCAATATGTAAAAAAAGATGGTGATGAATATATTTTCGTTCTGTCCATCCCCTTCTCAAACAAAAGTGAGCTTTCATTAAATCAAAAAGGTGATGAACTTATTATCCGTGCTGGTTCTGTTAAGCGAAATATCACTTTGCCAAAAACATTAACACACCTTTCTATTCAAGGAGCAAAGTTTGAAGAAGATGTACTAAACATTCGGTTTGGAGGTGTAGTACATGCATGATGAACTTTTACGGAGAATAATTCGTACAAAACTAAAAGTTGGTATGCGTATATTAGAAGAGCTACCAAATCCGATTCAGCAATCAGTTAAGCAAGCACTAAACATTTTACAGGAGGAGCTCTCTTCTTATACGGGAGAACAACCACATCCTGAAGGTAATTTAAAAAGTATCATCATTGAATAACCCTATCCGTATAGAAGGCCTGTTTTTTATAGGCTTTCTATACCTTTATTGGAGCTGATGTAAGTTGATAAAAACATCTTCAACAAGATATTTCGCCACTAATACAATCTAGCTAATCCCCTTTTTATTTTTCATTCATAACCTTGAAGAGGCTTTTCAAATGCCACAATACCTTGCTAATCAATTTTCGATCCACTTTATAACTAACAAACAATTTTTCATTGCAATTACTATATTAACAACCTTTGTCCTACTCATAGTCATTCTATACCAATTACAAATTATCTCTTCTATTTACTGGATTATTTTTATACAAGGAGCCATTTTCTTTAACTCTGTTCAACATATTATTTTATTTGTTATTTATCGTTCTTATAACCCAGGAGTAATAACAGCATCTATCATTATCCTATTTTCTCTTTTCTTATTTTCATCAAAGAAACTATTAATCCATAAAAAGGGATTAGTAATTACACTCATTTTCAGTTTACTTTCTTACCCAATTATAATTTGGATTACCTTACTATTCGCTAGCTGCTTTCAACAATAAAAAAAGACCAAGAAAATTCCTGGTCTATCACTCTACTTAACAAACATTGGATTCTACGTTATACAAAATTGGAAGGTACAGAATTAGGGTTTTGTTTGTTAAGTAGATTATATGTTGAACGAGCTAACAGCGGAGGGGTTCCTACTGTTAGTCCGTTAAACTCAATGTTATTTTACGATTTTTGCAAGCTCATCAAGTGAAAGATCTACTGAAATTGAACCATTATTTGTTTCTTTCTTAATTGCATCTGTTACTTCTTTTGAATGGTACAATTCGATTACTTTTTTCAGTGTTGGATCATCTTTGTCTTTCGTACGAGCTGCGAAAATATTAATATATGGTTTCGCATTTTCATTCTTTGGATCTTCTAGGAAAATAGGGTCCTTCGCTGGATCTAATCCAGCTTGACCAGCAACACCGTTATTAATAACTGAAGCTGCTACGTCTTTTAATACACGAGGTGTTTGCTGTGCGATAACCGGTGTAATTTTTAACTTCTTCGGATTTTCAGCGATACCACTTGGATCTCCAAATAGACCGAAATCTTTCTTAAGCTTTAATAATCCAGCTGCATCAAGAAGTTTTAATGCGCGTGCTTGGTTCGTTGGATCATTTGGAATAGCAATTTCTGAACCATCTGGGATTTCATTTGCTTTCTTATATTTTTCAGAGTATAAGCCCATCGGTGCAATTTGTGTTGTACCAACAGCTGTAATGTCTAATTTATGCTCCTTTTTAAATTGTTCTAAGAAAGCAATATGCTGGAATGAGTTTAGTTCAATATCTCCATCAGCTAACGCCTTATTTGGCGTTGTGTAATCAGAGAACTCAACCAGTTTAATTTTAATGCCTTCTTTTTCAGCTTTTTTCTTTAAGATTTCCCAAGCGTCTCCATCTGTTCCAGTTACACCGACGCGAACTACTTTCTCTTTCGCTCCTGCACCTGTGTCTCCGCCTGAGCAGCCGCTTAATGCTGAAATTCCTACGATTGCTGATAATGCAAATGCTAAAATTTTCTTCATTTTATTTTCCCCTCTTCCTTTTATGATCTGCGTAAAAAGACTTTCGCAAAGTAGTTTCCTAAATTTTGAGCTAACTGTACAAGAATAATAAGTAAAACGACCGTTACGAACATAACTGATGTATCAAAGCGTTGATAGCCATATGTCATTGCTAAGTCGCCAAGGCCTCCACCACCGACAAGTCCTGCGACTGCAGAAAATTCAATTAAACCAACTGTCATAAACGTAACTCCCAAGATCAATGGCGCTAACGCTTCTGGCACGAGAATTTCAAAAACAATTCTAAGTGGTGAAGCACCCATTGCTTGTGCAGCTTCAATTACTCCTTTCGGAACAGAAACAAGGTTTGTTTCAACCATTCTAGCAATACCAATTGAAGCAACTAACGTCATTGGAAAGATTGCTGCTGCCGTTCCGATTGTAGTTCCAATAACACTTCTTGTTATTGGACTTAAGGCTACTAAAAAGATAATGAACGGAATCGGACGAATTGTATTAATAATGATATTAAGAATAGAAAAGACCCACTTATTTTCTAAAAAATTCCCTTTCCGCGTCACATATAATAGTAAACCTAGAGGTATACCTAGAATTGTAGCAAATATAAGGGTAACAATTACCATTAGAAGGGTATCCCCCGTCGCATCTAAAATGCGAGGCCAAAATATACTCCAATCAACTCGCATGAGCTTCTACCTCCTTCAGCTGCACTTGCAGTCTTAGATGTTGTAGTGCTTTTTGAATCTCTCTTTGTTCACCTTGTAGTTCTACAAGAAGATTTCCAAATAAAACATTTTGGAGTTCAATAATATTTCCGTAAAGAACATTTACATCGACATTATAGTTTTTCGCAATATATGATAGTACAGGCTGCCCTGTCTCTTCCCCAGTAAAAGTCAGGCGATAAATCTGACCTCCATTTTGAATTTTCGCTAGAACACTTTCTGGTAAGTGATCATTAATAACAGAGCGTACAAAATTTTGAGTCGTTCTTGTTTTTGGTTGTGTGAAAACGTCAAACAGTTTTCCTTCTTCAATTACTTTTCCTTTTTCCATAACGGCTACGCGGTGACAAATTTCTTTCACAACGTGCATTTCATGTGTAATAAGTAGAATCGTTAAATTGTATTCTCGATTTACTTTCTTTAATAAATTTAAAATTTCTGTCGTTGTTTCCGGATCTAAAGCTGATGTTGCCTCATCACATATGAGAATATCCGGTGATGTGGCAAGCGCCCTTGCAATCCCAACGCGTTGCTTTTGACCGCCTGATAGCTGCTCTGGATAATAGTTTGCTTTATCTTCTAAACCAACAAATTTTAGTAGTTCATTCACTCTTTCTTTTATCTCATTCTTTGGCAATTTTGCTAACTTTAATGGATAAGCAATGTTCCCAAATACTGTTCTTGAATTAAATAGATTAAAGCTTTGAAAAATCATCCCAATCCTTTGTCTTAGTTTCCGTAACTCTTTCGTCGATAATGATGTAATATCTTTATCATCTATTGAAATCGTTCCTGCAGTTGGTCTTTCTAACATGTTTACTAGACGTAATAACGTACTCTTTCCAGCACCACTAAATCCGATAATGCCAAAAATTTCACCCTTTTCAACTGACAACGTTACATCCTCCACGGCATGAACTGATTGTCCGCCTGATTCATATACTTTACTTACATTGTTAAAAGAAATCATTTTCTTCCCTCCTATATGCTTTAGAAACTTGAAGTAGAGCTTTCGAGGTAAAATAAAAAGTGCTCTCCTTCTTATCATTAATAAAAGATAAGAAGGAGAGCACTAATATGTACTCGTTCACATCTTCTCATCTTCCAAGCCTGTTTTAGGCTTGCTGGAATTAGCACGGTATTAAAAAACCCGTTGCTGAGGTATCGTAGGGCCAGTCCCTCCACCTCTCTGGATAAGAGTGCATCGATTTAGTTGTCATTTAATTAATTCTCATTATAGAACTCAGAATAATGAGAGTCAATACATTTTTTAGAAAAATATTAATTATTTCTCTATTTAAATTTTCAAATCAGAAATCATAATACAATAGCGATTTTTATAGTTATGTAAAATTCTTATCACTCACACTTTTAGAAAGGGAAATCCTCTCTATTCATTGAATAACATAATTTGAATATGAAATCGGAGGAAGATAAATATATGAAAACAGCTCTTTTGCTCGTCGATATTCAAAATGATTATTTTCCAAGTGGAAAGATGGAATTACGTAATCCAGTAGAAGCAAGTGAATATGCTATTCAACTACTACAACATTTTAGAATAAGAAACGAACCTATTTTTCATATCCAACATGTAGCTATAAAAGATGATGCTACTTTTTTCCTACCAAATACAGAAGGTGTCCATATTCATGAAAATGTCCGTCCACTTAGAGAAGAAACCGTTATACTCAAACATTATCCAAATAGCTTCCGAGAAACTGATCTTTTAGAGCAATTACAACGTTTAGATATTGAGCACATCGTAATATGTGGGATGATGACTCATATGTGTATTGATGCTACAGTAAGAGCGGCTTTTGATTTTGGCTTTCATTGTACCGTTATACATGATGCTTGCGCTACAAAGGATCTTTCATTTAAGAACGCTACTATACCGGCTGTTTATATTCACAATACAATTTTGGCGAGTTTAAATGGAGTGTATGCAAATGTAATGAGTACAGAAGAGTTTTTAGCTAACTAAAATTCAAAAAATCATGTCTTCCTCATCAATTAAAGAGAAAGACATGATTTTTATTTTTATTCTCAAACTATTGTAACTTAAAATCTCCCGAACTTGTTTTTACTTGCACTTTATGTTCTCCTGAACCTTTTACTCCAATTAATTTATGCTTTGTTTTCTCTTCATACAATAGACCAGGTACATTCAAATGAGGTTTACCAGAACCTCCCTCAAAATTAATCTTCAAAGATTCAGGAAGTGTATCAAATTTCATATGAACATCACCACTTGAGGTGTTACATTCTACCTCACCTTGCAAACTTTTATCATTATATTCAATATTACCTGATGACGTCGTAAATGCCACTTCATCAGAGTGTAGGCCATCTGCTTTAATTTCACCGCTACTCGTAGTTAAATTTGCTGCCACAATTTCACTTTTATTAGTCTCAATTGCTCCACTAGATGTTTTAGCTGTTAATTTCTCATTTATTTTAGACTGTAATAACGATATATCTCCCGATGATGTTTTTATTTCTGCTGTCTTTATTTCCATATCCTTTGCTAGAACGTCCCCTGATGACGTTTTTATTTTCATATTTTCATACAATTTACTTGGCACTTTAATTTGTAATTTTACATCTGCAGTAGTGCCAACGTTCCAACCAACTGAATTCCCATCTTTAGTAAACTCCACATTTAAACGATTATTTTCTTCCTTTACCATAAATTTATATTTATCTACTAATCCTTTGCTCATATTCCCATCTAGTGACACTTCAATTTCTTTTGAATCGACTGTCACAACTTCAACATCAGCAGCAGACGTTTTCATCGATTTTCCCACCGGCCACCATTTCTTTTTTATGAATTTCAACTTTATGAAAACCTCCTCCAAAAACAGTCATCACGCCAACTCCAATTACCCCAATAACAAGCAATGATAATGCGACTAAAATTACCATCTTCATACGATAACACTTCCTTTTTATCATTTTCATATCGTCTTACAGTTGTTAAAAATTGAATTTCTACAATTACTATCCATATAACTATTATTATTTAGTACTGTATATTAATCAGTACTAATTCATTTTTTCTGAATACTCCAAATAAAATACTACCATTTACCATAATTTGTTACAAGGTGTATGTGCTAAAAAATAAAAAACACCCCTTTCAGTGAGCAAAACCGAAAGGAGTGTTCTCTTGTCTAACCATAGATTTTCTTTCAAATTGTATTATACAGGAAATCCTAAAAATAAATACTAAAAAATATGACTAATAAGTCAATTTTTCTCTTTGTTTTGTTTCTATTTACATGTTTATCCTGCTATTAATAGGGTTTAGCTAGTTCTAAAGAATAAATGGTAATATGCAGTAATTTTTCCCTACTTCAAATTAACTAGTTACCTCTATTATAGAGAGTTTCTCAAAAAAGAGATCTTCACGGGATGTGAAGATCTCTTCTACTATTTCTTATAAAGTTTCAGAAGTAGTTTTTGCTTGCATGTGAAGTGCTAAGTAATCAGGGCCACCAGCTTTAGAGTCTGTACCAGACATGTTAAAGCCACCGAATGGTTGGTAACCTACGATTGCACCAGTACATCCACGGTTGAAGTATAAGTTACCAACGTGGAAGTCTTCACGTGCTTTTTCAATATGGTCACGGTTGTTAGAAACAACTGCTCCTGTTAAACCGTATTCTGTATTGTTTGCAATTGCAAGTGCATGATCAAAGTCTTTTGCTTTACAGAATGCTACTACTGGTCCGAAGATTTCTTCTTTCATTAAGCGAGCATCTTCTGCAACGTCAGCAACGATTGTTGGTTGGATGAACCAGCCTTTAGAATCGTCTCCTTCGCCACCTGCTAGGATTCTACCTTCTTCTTTACCAATTGCAACATAGCTCATTACTTTATCGAATGCAGCTTGGTCATTAACAGGACCCATGTTTGTACCTAATACAGCTGGGTTAGCAACTGTTAATTCTTTTGTTAATTCAACAGCACGATTTAATACATGATCGTATACATCTTCATGGATTACTGCACGAGAACATGCAGAACATTTTTGCCCTGAGAATCCGAATGCTGATGCAACGATAGATTTAGCAGCTAATTCAAGATCTGCTTCTTTATCAACAACGATTGTATCTTTACCGCCCATTTCAGCGATAACACGTTTTAACCAAATTTGTCCTGGGTTTACTTTTGCTGCACGCTCATAAATACGGATACCTACATCGCGTGATCCAGTGAAGCTAACGAAACGTGTACGAGGGTGATCTACTAAGTAGTCACCAACTTCAGAACCATTACCTGGAACGAAGTTTACTACGCCAGCTGGTAAACCTGCTTCTTCTAATACTTCCATAAATTTCGCTGCTACAACAGGAGTTGTACTAGCTGGTTTTAGTAATACTGTGTTACCAGAAACTAAAGCAGCTGTTGTCATACCTGCCATAATTGCGAATGGGAAATTCCAAGGAGAAATGATAACACCTACTCCTAATGGAATGTAAGAGAAACGATTATATTCAATTGGACGGCTTTCTACTGGAATACCGTCTTTTAATTTCAACATTTGACGACCATAATATTCCATAAAGTCGATTGCTTCTGCTGTATCAGCATCTGCCTCGTTCCATGGTTTACCTGCTTCTTTTACAAGAATAGCAGAGAACTCATGTTTTCTACGACGAACAATTGCTGCAGCACGGAATAAAATGTCTGCACGCATTTCTGGTTTTGACTTTCTCCAAGTTTGGAATGTTTCATCCGCTACTTGCATTGCTTTTTCAGCTAATTCACGGCTTGCTTTTGAAACGCGACCAACAAGTTCCTCTTTATTTGCAGGGTTTACAGAAACAATTTTGTCTTCTGTAGTGATTTTTTCTCCCCCGATAATTAATGGATAGTCTTGTCCAAGATAAGATTCTACTTTCTTTAAACCTTCTTCAAACGCTAATTTGTTAGCCTCTACTGAAAAATCTGTAAATGGCTCATGTTTGTATGCTACTACCATTTTTTTAGCCTCCCCTTAGAAAAACGTTTACATTTTACAACATTATTCTACACGATAATTTAGATTTATTCAAATATTCCTAGACTTATATTTTAAAAATTAATAAATTTTTAAAATATAATAAAAAAAAAGATTCATACATACGTATGAATCTACAAAATATGAGTATATTCCAAAACATTTTTCCCAATTAATAAAATAGTAACTAACAAAAATAAAGTCCTTACATATCCAACGCCTTTTCGAACTGCAAACTTCGATCCAAAATAAGCACCTAAAATCATTGATAATCCCATAATTATACCGTATTCAAAATGAATTATATCTAAAAATAAAAAAGTAATTAAAGATACGATATTACTAACGAAGTTCAAAAGTTTTCCAGATGCTGCCGCTTGAATAAAATCCAAACCAATTAATAAAAATGCAAAAATTAAAAAGGATCCTGTTCCTGGACCAAAAAAACCATCATAGAATCCTATAATTAAAATCACAAAGAAAAACATTAATGTTTTTCCTCTTGTCATCTTTTTATAGGTAGATACACTTCCCCAATCTTTTTTTGCAATAATATAAATGGCAATAAAAACCAACATTACAAGCACTAATGGACGCAAAATATCAGGCGGAATAAACTTTACTACTAAAGCACCTGCGACCGCTCCAATAATAGTTAACGGGATTAACTTTCCTACAATCCGAAAATCGACCTTTCCTGATCGAATAAAATAAATTGCACTCGTAAACGTCCCCATCGTTGCAGCTAATTTATTCGTTGCGATTGCCGAAGCTGGTGGTAACCCAACGAACATAAGTGCAGGAAGCGAAATTAGCCCTCCACCTCCAACAACCGAATCAATGAAAGCCGCTAAAAAACCGAATGCAATTAATAAAATAATGACTTGAAAACTTAGTTCTTCCATGACTTTGCCCCTTATCCCTTTATTTATAACATTTTAAATTATAACAAAATTCCTCCCAAAAAAAAGCTGTTCCAGAAAGGAACAGCTCCATCTTTAATCTAAAATTTTCACAAACGGTTCATCTTGCTTCGCTTCACGTATAATAATAGCTTCTGGGCGTTCTACAGATTTAATCGTTACTTGTACTTTCATATAATTCGGGAAGTATTCCGTAACAAGTCCTGCTACATATTGTGTAAAACCAATTACTTCAGCTTTCCCATTAAATTGGACAGGAATTTCAAGTTTCATTTCCTTTAATTCATCATCCTTATACATCCCAGTACCGATAACAGCTGTATAATCACCTTGGAAATACTCGCTTAATTTCGCTTTAAAGTTGGCTACTCTTGCAAGGTCTTCACGTTTATTATCTGTTTTTGCTTGTTCAGACGGGAACAAGTAATATTTCTCATTGATTGGTTTCCAATCCTCAACCGTTTCACTACCTTTTTCTACCTTAGCATAAGAAACAAAATTCCCCGGCACAAGCGAAGACTTTGGACCTTGACGGTAAATTGCAAAGGTAACCGGAATATTTTTTACTTTAGGATCTTTTTGCTGCATTACTTTCAGTATCTCTTGTGCCATTCTTTTCCCTTCAGCCAACATTTTTTGATCTGGGATTTCAGCCTCACGAGGATAACCATGCTCTTCATTATAATACTGGACAGAATTCATCGCTAATCCAACTACAATGCCACTAGGTGCAGCAGCGTTCTCACCTTTTTGTTCATAATAATCATGCTCTAAAATATTTGATATATATATTGGATTTTTTTTATTTTTCACTTCTAGTGACTCTGGGCCTTCACTTAAGGCTGGATTCAGTCCGATATTCGGAAATTTAACTGCATCTTTTTTTAACTTGTCCTCTAGATCTTTTTGTTCAGCATCTGTACGCTTTCTTTTTACAAGCATTTGTATAGTTTGAGCATCTAGAACATTTCCGCCTTTAAAGAAATAATCTTTCGTACTAAACGATTCTTTCGCAATACGCATTAGCCCCGTTTCAAACTCATCTATATCTAGACGACTATTTAAACCTTGTACAACTAAACCACGTGCCTTACCTGGATCAAATGGAACCGTCGTCTTATAATATTCATCCGAAATGGAGTATTTCGGGATAACCGCTTGCTCTTTCGCTTTCCCCGATTTCTCAACTACTTTTTCATCTTTGTTGGTACCCGTGCTACACCCACTTACAAGTAGGCCTAGACTTAATACCACTAACGCTATTTTTTTCATCGTAAGTTTGCACCTCTTACTTATTCAGCTCTTGTAAGAACCTCTCTTCATTCCAAACTTCAACATTATGCTTCTCTGCTTGCGCTAATTTCGAGCCAGCAGCTTCACCAGCAACAACTAAATCCGTACTTTTACTAACACTTCCTGTTACTTTTCCACCTAATGCCTCAATCTTCTTCTTCGCTTCACTGCGTCCCATAACTTCTAGTTTCCCTGTTAAGACGACAGTTTTTCCTGCGAAGTACGACTCAACATTTTGTAAATCAGCACTTTTTATACCTTTGTATGCCATGTTCACGCCATACTCTTTAAATTGTTGTAATAGCTCTAATACGTCTTCATTATCGAAATACGTTACTACGGATTGAGCCATTTTTTCACCAATCTCATTAATTGCTTTTAGTTCTTCTTCTGTTGCTTTCACAAGCTCATCCATCGTTTCGAAATGTTCAGCAAATGTGCGTGCTGCTTTCGCTCCGACGTGGCGAATACCAAGACCAAATAATAATCGCTCTAATGAATTTTCCTTAGAATTCTCAATTGCTTGTACTAAATTGGTTGCTGATTTTTCACCGAAACGCTCCAGCTGTAGTAATTGCTCTTTCGTTAATGAATATAAATCTGCAAACGTACGAATATAATCTGCGTCAAAGAGTTGTGTAATTACACGTTCTCCAAGTCCGTCAATATTCATTGCGTTTCTTGAAACGAAATGGATTAATCCTTCACGAATTTGAGCTGGACAAGTCGGGTTTATACAGCGAAGTGCTACTTCTTCTTCTAAACGGACCAGTTCACTCTCACACGCTGGACAATGCGTTGGCATGTGGTATTCTTCTTCCTCACCAGTACGCTTATCAAAAATAACGTTCACAACTTCAGGAATAATATCTCCGGCCTTCTTCACAACAACGTAGTCACCAATTCGAATGTCTTTTTCACGAATTAAATCTTCGTTATGTAAAGAAGCACGACGGACAATAGTTCCAGCCACTCGCACTGGCTCTAACTCTGCAGTTGGTGTTACAACCCCTGTGCGGCCAACGCTTAATTCAATCCCTGTTAATCTCGTAACAACTTCTTCAGCCGGGAATTTATAAGCAATTGCCCATCTTGGACTTTTTGCTGTAGTTCCTAAGCTTTCTTGAATAGCAACATCATCTACTTTTATAACGATTCCGTCAATCTCATAATCAAGATGCGGGCGTTTTTCTTGCCACTCTTCTACATAGGCTATTACTTCTTCAATTGTTTCGCATGTACGACGATTTGGATTCGTCTTAAACCCAAGCTCACCTAAGAAATTAAGTGATTCACTATGAGAAGGAATTATTTTTTCTTCTACATTAGCAAGACCATATACAAACATAGATAAGTTACGCTTCGCTGCAATTTTCGGATCCAGTTGACGTATCGATCCTGCTGCCGCATTACGCGGGTTTGCAAATACATCTTCACCATTTTGCTCTTTTTCTTCATTTAATTTAACGAATGAACGCTTCGGCATATAAGCCTCGCCTCGCGCTTCTAACGTTACTTCTTCATTTAATCGAAGTGGAATTGCTTTAATCGTTTTTAAGTTTTGGGTAATATCTTCACCAGTTATACCATCACCGCGTGTTGCACCTTGAATAAAGCGTCCTTTTTCATAATGAAGTGAAACAGCAAGTCCGTCAATTTTTAATTCGCATATATATCTTACATTCGCATCATCAATTCCTTGACGTACTCTTCGGTCAAAATCACGCAAATCTCCTTCATTAAACGCGTTTCCTAAGCTTAACATCGGTGATTTATGCGTTACCTTTTCGAATATATCAAGTACAGCTCCCCCAACTCGAATAGAGGGGGAGTCTTCCGCTACAAATTCAGGGTTCTCTTCTTCTAATTTTATAAGCTCCTGCATATTACGGTCATATTCCGCATCAGAAACCGAAGGATTGTCTAATACGTGATATTGATAGTTAAATGTATTTAACAAATCACGCAGTTCTTCTATACGCTTTTTTGTTATCTCTTTTGACATATCCTCATTCCTTTCCTATTGTTTCGTCACAGGTGCAAATTTCGCTAATAAACGTTTAATACCAATTGGACTTGGGAACGCAATATCTAATTCTTTTGCATCTCCCTCACCTTTTACACTTACAACTGTACCGACTCCCCATTTCTGGTGGGAAGCTTTGTCACCTACTGCCCAACCAATTTGCTCGCCACCTGTTGTCTTAACAGCCGGACGTACGAAAGCTGAGCGAGAACGTGTTGTCGTTGCACTTGCCGTTGCGCCTGTCGTTCTTCCTTTTGCACCAAACGAAGTTTCACGCTTCGGTGCTGTTTCATTTAATGATTCCACTAATTCTGTCGGAATTTCTGTAATAAATCGAGATGCTGCGTTCATACTTGTTCTACCAAATAAAGTACGCATTTGAGCATTGGATAAGTATAGCTCTTCTTCTGCACGGGTAATACCTACATAGGCAAGACGACGCTCTTCTTGCATTTCATCTTCTTCCATAAGAGAACGAGTATGCGGGAATATCCCTTCCTCTAAACCAACAATAAAGACAACTGGGAATTCTAATCCTTTCGCTGAGTGCATCGTCATTAAAATAACTTCTTCACCAGCAGTTGGATCTTCATCTACACGATCAATATCCGCAACAAGAGCTAAGTCTGTTAAGAATGCAACAAGGCTCTTATCTTCGCTTTGAGATTCAAATGTTTGCGTAACAGATAAAAACTCGTCTAAGTTTTCTAAACGGCCTTCTGCTTCTAAAGAACGCTCATTTTTCAACATATCGCGATAGCCTGTTTTTTCAATAACTTCTTCTACTAATTCTGTAACAGATAAATACTCTTGCATATTTACCCAGTTGTGTAATAAACTTGCGAATTCTTTTACTGCCTTTGTTATTTTTGCACTTACTCCAACATGCTCAATCTCATCGAATACAGCAGTTAATGAAATTCCATTTTGTACGCCATAATTAATAATTTTATCGATAGAAGTAGCACCAATCCCGCGCTTTGGCATGTTAATAATACGTGCAAAACTAATCTCATCATCTGGATTCCCAATTAGACGCAAATACGCCAAAATGTCTTTAATCTCTTTACGGTCGTAGAACTTAGTACCGCCGACAATTTTGTAAGGGATATTAGATTTCAGGAAAATCTCCTCGACCATACGAGACTGGGCATTCGTACGATATAATACCGCAAAATCAGTATACTTTCGGTTTCCCATTTGAATATCATCACGAATTTTTTTCGCAACAAAATACGCTTCGTCCTTTTCGGTTGCAGCACGATAATACGAGATTTTACTTCCAACTTGATTGTCTGTCCATAATTTTTTCGGTTTACGGTTTGAATTTTTTTCAATAACAGCATTAGCTGCATTCAATATGTTTTGTGATGAACGATAGTTTTGTTCTAACAAAATAACTTGCGCATTCTCATAGTCTTTTTCAAATGACAAAATGTTAGAAATGTCAGCCCCACGCCAGCGGTAAATAGACTGGTCAGAATCACCCACAACGCATAGATTTTTAAAACGTGCTGCTAAATGTTTAACAAGAAGGTACTGCGCTTTATTCGTATCTTGATACTCATCAACGTGAATATATTGGAACTTACGCTGATAAAACTCTAGTACTTCTGGAACACGCTCAAATAGCTGAATTGTTGTCATGATTAAATCATCAAAGTCTAATGAGTTATTTTTCAGAAGACGTTTTTGATATTCTGTATATACATCACTCGTTAATTTTTCATATGGATCAGCGATTGTAATTTTTTTTGCATATTTATCTGCAGATAACAGTTCATTTTTCGCATTACTAATACCGGCTAAAATAGAGCGCGGCTCAAATTTCTTCGGATCAATATTGCGCTCTTTCATAATTTTCTTCACAACAGTTAGCTGATCACCTGCATCTAAAATCGTAAAGTTACGATTAACACCAATCCGGTCTATATCACGTCGCAAAATACGTACGCACATTGAGTGGAATGTAGAAATCCAAATATCTTCTGCTTCTGGTCCAACAAGTGTATCAATACGCTCGCGCATTTCACGAGCAGCCTTATTTGTAAAGGTAATTGCTAATACATTCCATGGCGCCACACCTTTTTCACCAAGTAAATACGCAATACGATGTGTTAACACACGTGTTTTACCACTACCTGCGCCTGCCATTAATAGTAGTGGTCCATTCGTTGTTTGTACTGCTTTTTGTTGCTGTGGGTTTAAACCATTTAATAACCTATCTGTCATACTCATATGTGCCTGCACCTACTCTCCTTTTACTGCCTTCACTGTTTTTAACGCAGCTTTTATATCATCATAAATAACATTTCCAACAACTACTGTATCAGCATACTGTGCCATTTCTTTTGCTTGTTCTGCATTAGAAATACCACCGCCATAATATAACTTAGCTTGTTTCAATTCTGCTTTTACATTTTTAACAAGTTCAATATCTCCATACGTACCGCTATATTCTAAATAGAATATCGGTAAACGTAATAGCTTGTCTGCTAAACGCGCGTATGCAATAACATCATCTTCTGTTAAATCACATTTTACATCTGTAAGCTGGGCTACTTTCGCTTCGGGATTTAAAACACAATACCCTTCCATGAAAATTTCGTCCCAGTCCATAATATCCCCAAATTCTTTCAATGCCTCATGATGAACACCCGTTACCCATTCTACTTTTCGGCTATTTAAAACACTTGGAATGTAATAAAAATCAAAACCTGGTGTGATTGCTTCCACATCAGAAACCTCTAACACACAAGGAACTGCATATCTACGAATGCTAACTAGCATGTGTAATACGTTATCAATTGTAACTCCATCACTTCCGCCGACAATTACCGCATCTGTTCCTGATTCACAAATCATTTCTAAATGTTCATCGCTTAACTCCTTATTTGGATCAAGCTTAAATACATGTTTCCATTTGGAAATATCGTACATGAAAACACCCTTTCTTTTTCTAATCATATCTATATTCCTACTCAAAAGAGCAGTTAATTTTTATCAGGATTTTTGAACTTCCTCTACTACATCTGTTCAAAAAGGAGAGTCAAGTTTCGATCTCCCTTTTATGCATTCTTTCATTATAACAAAAAAAGCTACCTACACACACGCCCAATCCAACATCTTTTTCAACGTCAAATGTTGGATTACATATCAAAAAACTTATACGGAATACTAACAAATGAAATAGTATTTGCTATTTCGAAGTTAATCTAAAAGGAGTGTTTTTCTAATGAAGCAAAACATCGGTACAATTAGTGCTCTAATTCGAATTACACTCGGATTCATCTTACTTGGTTGTAGTACTGCCAAGCTCATACGCAAACCACATTGCACTTGGTCTAAAGTTTTGCTATGGATAGGTGCAATGAAAATTGCAGAGGGAATTGTTCGTTTCTGCCCGATTGCTGAAGTGTGTAAATTTGGGAAATATATGAATATGGGCGCATTTAAAATGCCTAGCATGAATTTTACTGAAAAAGGACATACTAAAAAAGAAGTTAATCAAGCTTCCGGTCATGACAAACCAAAGTCAAATGGAAGTTATGATGCTTCTGACAAAGAGATTGAGTCAGCGATTGAAGAATTAATCCTGGCAAAACCGCTTTGAATCATTTGTCACGATGCAAGATGCTCTCAAAGAGACTTAGCTGCTGCAGTGGGCGGCTAAGTCTTCTTTATTTTACCACAAAACAGAACATACATTCTTGTTTTTCGGAGTTTTATCCCTAAAACATACATAAAAGATATCAATTTATAAAATTTGGAAAATTAAGTATAAACCCCTTGCATATAATGATATAAAAGTGATATCATTTTTATATCAGGAGGCGATTATATGAAAGAAAAACAAGTTTTTTATGTAAATGGTTTTCTCGGTATTATTGGGATTTTGATTTTAGCCGCTATCGGTGTATTTTGCCTTGTGCAAGAAATTTTCATAGTAGCAGCGTTAACTATTATTTTAGCTGCGGTTCTCGCGACAGGTATTGGTATCGTTCAACCGAACCAAGCGAAAGTAATTACGTTTTTCGGTAATTATTTAGGGACAATTCGTCAAAACGGTTTATTTTTAACAATTCCATTCGCATTCCGTCAAACTGTATCTTTACGTGTTGAAAACTTTAACAGTAAGAAGTTAAAAGTCAACGATGTTGAGGGAAATCCAATTGAAATTGCAGCTGTTATTGTATACAAAGTTGTTGATTCTGCAAAAGCAATGTTTGGTGTTGAGCATTACGATCGATTCGTAGAAATTCAAAGCGAAACAGCAATCCGCCACGTTGCAACAAAATATCCTTATGATAATTTCCAAGATGAAACTTGTATCACGTTACGTGGAAATACTGAGGAAATTTCAGAAGAACTAAAACGTGAATTAGAAGCCCGTCTTGAAATTGCTGGTGTAGAAGTATTAGAAACTCGTTTAACGCATTTAGCTTACGCAACAGAAATTGCCCATGCAATGCTACAACGTCAACAAGCAAAAGCAGTATTAGCTGCTAGAAAAGAGATTGTTGAAGGTGCTGTGAAGATGGCGAAAGATTCAATCCATATGTTAGATGAAGAAGGCGTACTTGAATTAGATGACGAGCGTAAAGCAAATATGGTAAACAACTTATTAGTTGCCATCGTTTCAGATAAAGGTGCGCAGCCAGTTATTAATACAGGAAGCCTATACTAAAGGTTGTAAGTAATTATGGCTAAAAAGAAAAGCTTTCCATTACGTATTGATCCTGAATTACACGCAGTCATCGAAAAATGGGCGAATGATGAGTTTCGTAGCGTCAATGCACACATCGAGTATTTACTTCGAGAAATGGCAAAGCAAAAAGGAAAATTAAAAAAAGATAAAGATGTATAAAAATCCCGCTGAGAAATCAGCGGGATTTTTTATACATTAGCTTCTCGTCATCTCATGTCCAATTGCACGATATCCTATATCACTTCGATAAAATAGACCATCACTCTCAATTTTACCGATTTCTTTATATACTTTATCTTTCGCTTCTTGTAAACTATTCGCCTTACAAGCAACAAATAATACGCGACCGCCGTTTGTTACAAAATCCCCATGTTTCATCACCGTACCCGCATGGAAAACAATCACATCCTGCAATGTATCTAATCCTTCAATAATTTCACCTTTTTTATATGCTTCTGGATATCCTTTTGAAGCAAGTACGACACCGATAACTGCTTCCTCTGACCATTCTAATGTTAATTCACTTTCATCTAATACAGCATTACATACATCAACTAAATCGTTTTCTAAGCGAGGTAATACAACTTCTGTTTCAGGATCACCAAAGCGCGCATTAAATTCAATTACCTTTGGACCATCATGCGTTAAAATAAGCCCCGCATATAAAATTCCTGTAAACGAACGATTTTCTTGAATCATCGCTTTAGCAGTTGGATGTAATACTGTTTTAATCGCCTCTTGAACTGCTGATTCCGGAATTTGTGGTACTGGAGAATATGCGCCCATTCCGCCTGTATTAGGACCTTTATCGCCATCAAAAGCTCGTTTATGATCTTGAGCAATTACCATTGGATGCACAGTTGTTCCATTCACGAATGCCATTAATGAAAATTCTTGTCCATCTAAAAACTCTTCAATAACAACCTTCTTGCTTGCTTCGCCGAATTTCACATCTTGTAGCATTTCTTTCACAGCTTGTAATGCGTCTTCAAGCGTCATCGCTACCGTTACACCTTTACCAGCAGCTAATCCATCTGCCTTAATAACGATCGGTGCACCAACTTTTTGAATGTACTTTACTGCTTCCTCATAGTCTGTAAAAGTTTCATATGCCGCAGTTGGAATATCATACTTTTTCATAAGTTCTTTTGTAAAAGCTTTACTACCTTCAATAACAGCAGCCGCTTTATTAGGACCAAATACACGAAGTCCCTCTTCTTTAAAACGATCAACAATTCCGTTCATAAGTGGAATTTCTGGTCCAACGAAAGTTAAGCCTACATTGTTTTCTTTTGCAAATAAGACTAGTGCATCAAAATCGTTTTCATCAATATCAGCTGGTGTTGCAACATCGCGCATACCTTCATTACCTGGCGCTACATATACTTTTTCTACTTTTTCAGATTGTGCAAACTTCCAAGCTAAAGCATGCTCACGTCCACCGCGGCCGATTACTAAAACATTCATATTTCATCCCCCAATAATTAAATAAGTACAAACTAGAAGCTATGCTCCTAGTTTGTTTTCATATCAATAAAAGTTTAAAAAGGAGGATCGAGAGAACCGAGCAGGTCGAGGCGCATTCGCCAGGAGGACACGGAGTGTAGCTTTCCTACATGAGTACCGCACTGGCAATGCAACGACGACATGCGAAGGTTATCTTGACCGGACTTTTTAAACACCCTCTATTAATGTTTGAAATGACGTACGCCAGTGAACACCATAGCAATCCCATACTCATCTGCCATCTTAATAGAATCCTCATCACGGATTGATCCGCCTGGTTGAATGATTGCTGTAATTCCTGCTTTTGCTGCTTCTTCTACTGTATCTGGCATTGGGAAGAAGGCGTCAGATGCAAGTGCGCTACCTTGTGCTTTTTCACTAGCTTGTGTAATTGCAATCTTCGCAGAACCTACACGGTTCATTTGTCCAGCACCGACACCAATTGTCATATCATCTTTCGCTAAAACAATTGCATTTGATTTCACATGTTTTACAACTTTCCAAGCTAGTTTTAAGTCTTTCCATTCTTGTTCTGTCGGTTCACGTTTCGTCGGAATTGAAATTGTATCTTCATCTAGCGCTAACGTATCTTCCTCTTGAACAAGAAGACCACCTTGTACAGAAGTTAGCTTTTTACTTGCAGTCGTTGCTTTTTCAATATTTACAGTTAGTATGCGCAAGTTTTTCTTACTTTGTAACACTTCTAAAGCTTCTTGTGAGAAAGAAGGTGCAATAATAATTTCTAAGAAAATTTCATGTAATTTTTCAGCTGTTGCTTTATCAATTTCACGATTTGCTGCAATAATACCGCCGAAGATTGATACTGGATCCGCTTCATAAGCACGTGTATATGCTTCATGAATATCCGTACCTACTCCAACACCACATGGATTCATATGTTTTACCGCTACCACTGCCGGCTCTGTAAATTCTTTCACGATACTAAGTGCTGCATCCGCATCATTAATATTGTTATAAGATAATTCTTTACCGTGCAATTGTTCTGCATATGCAACAGAAGAAGTTGCTGCAAATGGCGCTTTATAGAATGTTGCTTTTTGATGTGGATTTTCGCCATAACGTAAATCTTGTTTTTTCTCAAATGTCACAGTTAATGTTTCTGGGCTTTCTTCACCCATTTGCTCTGTTAAATAGTTAGAAATTAACGCATCATATGCTGCTGTATGACGGAATACTTTCGCTGCTAATTTACGTTTCGTTTCATCTGTTACTTCACCGTTCTCTTTCAGCTCTGCTAATACAACATCGTAATCTACTGGATCTACAATTACCGATACAAATTTATGATTTTTCGCTGCGGAACGAATCATTGTTGGGCCACCGATATCAATATTTTCAATTGCATCAGCAAATGTTACATCAGGCTTAGCGATTGTTTCTTTGAATGGGTATAAGTTAACAACAACAAAATCAATTGCTTGAATACCTAATTCATTCATTTGCGCTACATGCGTTTCATTATCACGAACTGCTAATAGACCACCATGAATATTTGGATGTAATGTTTTTACACGACCATCCATAATTTCTGGGAAACCAGTTACTTCAGAAATGCCAATTACTTGTAAGCCGTTTTCTTCTAGTAATTTTTTCGTACCACCTGTTGAAATAACTTCAATCCCTTGTTCTAGTAACCCTTTAACAAATTCTACTACTCCTGTTTTATCTGAAACACTTACTAATGCACGCTTTTTCATTTATCCTTCACCCCTGGTTGTATGTTAGTTAACAGTTGGTTCTTTCACAGACTGAACAATTTGATTCACTGTATTTACGTATAATTTATGTTCAACTTGTTGAATTTTCTTTTGTAAGCTTTCTCTCGTATCCCCTTCAGAAACAACTACTGCTTCTTGCGCAATAATTGGACCTGTATCCATACCTGCATCTACATAATGAATTGTTACTCCAGTTACTTTCACACCTGCTTCTAACGCTTGACCGACAGCATCTTTACCCGGAAAACTCGGTAGTAGTGATGGATGAATATTAATAATCTTCCCGCCGTACGCTTCTAGTAAAGTCGGCCCAATTAAACGCATATATCCAGCTAAAATAACATAATCAATTTCATACTCTTCTAGCTTCTTTAATATCTCTTTTTCAAATGCTTCTTTTGACTCATATGCTTTCGCTGAAAAGGCGAAACACGGAATATGATGATAATGTGCCCGCCCAACAACGCGTGCCTCTGGTTTATCACATACTAATAAACTAATATCCGCATCCAATCTTTTTTCCTCTACCGCATTAACGAGAGATTGAAAGTTAGATCCGCTTCCAGAAGCAAAAACTGCTAATCTACTCATAGTGCTGTGCCCCCATTGAAGGTAACGCCAGCCCCTTGTACAGTACGTCCAATAATACGAGCTGTTTCTCCTTGCTCTTCAAGAAGACGAACAACATCTTTTGCATCTTCTTCCTTCACCGCTACTACCATACCAATACCCATGTTAAAAATATTGAACATTTCTTTCTCTTCTAGTTTCCCAACTTCTTGAAGTAAACTGAAGATCGGCTGAATTTCCCAAGCTCCTAGTTCAATTTCCGCACCGATTCCTTCTGGCAACATACGTGGAATATTTTCAATGAACCCGCCACCTGTAATATGCGCCATACCGTATACTTCATGTTTCTTCAATAGTTCTAAAATAGGTTTGACATAAATTTTCGTTGGTTTTAATAATTCTTCACCAAGAGGTAGTTCTAAACGCCCATAAATACGGTCTAAAGATAACTGTCCATCTTCTAGTAACACTTTTCGTACTAATGAATAACCGTTACTATGGATACCGCTAGATGCTAAGCCAATTAATACATGACCAGCTTCAATCTTTTCACCTGTTACAATTTTCTTCTTATCAACAATCCCAACTGTAAAACCAGCTAAATCGTATTCTTCCGTAGAATACATTCCTGGCATTTCAGCTGTTTCTCCACCAATTAATGCACAACCAGCTTGGCGACAGCCCTCTGATATACCTTTGACGATGTTTTCAACTTTACTAGGTTCAGCTTTACCACAAGCAATATAATCAAGGAAGAAAAGCGGCTCTGCCCCTTGGACAACAATATCATTTACACACATTGCTACTGCATCAATACCAATTGTGTCATGTTTATCTGCCATAAAAGCGAGCATCAATTTTGTTCCCACGCCATCTGTTCCAGATACTAATACAGGTTCTTCTAATGCAAATTTTGATAGATCAAACATACCTCCAAAACCGCCTAAACCGCCTAGTACTTCTTTTCTCATTGTTGTTTGTACGTGTTTTTTCATGCGAGATACCGCTTCATATCCAGCTTCAATATCTACTCCTGCTTGCTTATATGCATTCGCCATCGTTATTTACACCTCGTCTTTTAATTTCTCCCCATCCAGGGCGGCCGTTTTAAGAAAGAAGCTAGCTTCTACATCAAAAGAAGTAGAAGCTTTTTTCACTTTCTTATTTCATACTTTCTAAAAGCTCTTGCTCATAATCATAAAGAGCTGTTGGATAGTCTCCATTGAAGTAAGCCATACATAGGCCGCCATATTTCCCTTCATATGGACGTCCAATTGCATCTACTAATCCATCTTCGCTTAAAAATGTTAAAGAATCTGCTCCGATCATTTCACGGATTTCTTCTACTGTATTATTTGCTGCAATTAATTCTTTTCTCGTTTGAATATCAATGCCATAGAAACATGGATACTTCAGAGGTGGTGAAGCGATTCTTACATGAACCTCTGTCGCTCCAGCTTCACGAAGCATACGAACAATTCGTTTACTTGTCGTCCCTCTTACGATAGAGTCATCAATCATAACAACTCGTTTCCCCTCAACCACACCTCTTACTGCGGAAAGCTTCATCTTTACCCCTTGCTCGCGCAGTTCTTGAGAAGGTTGAATAAATGTACGTCCAACGTAACGATTTTTAATTAATCCTAACTCATACGGAATACCTGTCGCCTCAGCATAACCGATTGCTGCTGAAATACTAGAGTCTGGTACACCAGTAACAACATCAGCTTCAATAGGAGCTTCTGCCGCTAAACGTTTCCCCATGTTTTTACGTGCTGCGTGGACATTAATACCAGCGATATTAGAATCTGGGCGTGCAAAGTAAATGTATTCCATACTACAAATTGCATGTTCTACATCGTTTGTGAAACGATCTACGTGAATTCCTTCATCATTAATGATAAGTAATTCACCAGGTTCTACATCACGAATGTATGTTGCACCTACTACATCGAAAGCGCATGTTTCTGATGCTACAACGTAAGCATCACCCATTTTCCCAATTGAAAGGGGACGGAATCCATTTGGATCTAGCGCAACAATCATTTCATTTCCAGTTAGTAAAAGATATGCAAACGCACCTTTCACTTTATTTAGAGCGTCTTTTACACTTTCAATTAAAGAATCTTTTGTACTACGTTTAATTAGATGTAAAAGTACTTCTGTATCTGAACTTGTTTGAAAAATACTTCCCTCTGCCTCTAATTCACGGCGAAGCATCTTTGCATTAATTAAATTTCCGTTATGAGCTAATGCCATACTATGATCAGAAAAACGGAATAATAATGGTTGAACGTTAGCAACTTCACTTCCACCTGCTGTCGCATATCGTACGTGTCCAATTGCTGATTTTCCGTTTAATCCTTCTAGCTCACCTCTTGAAAACACTTCTGATATTAAACCTAACCCCTTGTGACCGATGATTTTTTCCCCGTTATTTACAACAATGCCTGCGCCTTCTTGGCCACGGTGCTGTAAACTGTGCAATCCGTAGTACGAAACTTGTGCTGCATTTTCATGCCCCCAAATTCCGAAAACGCCACATTCTTCATTTAACCCCTTTATTTCAGCAAGCATGGGATTGCCCCTTTCCAAGCCTTTCTCATTTCATCTACATTTGCTGTAAGTAATACTTCATTTTCTTCATTATGAATTGTTACTTCATTTGTATTTGTCACTTCTCCAACTTGAATTGCTTCAACCACTTTCTCGAATGCTTCTTTATTTTCACGTTTTACAGTTATAACGAAGCGAGATTGTGATTCCGCAAATAATACTGCTGTTGCTTCTCCGTTTAATTTCACATTAGCACCTAAACCGTTAGCACCAATTGCACTTTCTGAAATTGCAACTGCTAAACCACCTTCAGCAACATCATGTGCAGATTGAACAAGGCCAGTTTGAATTGCTTCTAGTACTTGTTTTTGGCGTTTTAATTCTACATCTAGATCGATACTTGGTGATTGGCCGAAAATTTTGCCGTGAATCATTTTCTGTAATTCACTTCCACCAAACTCAGCTTTCGTCTCTCCGATGACATAAACTAAATCACCAGCTTGCTTAAACTCTTGTGTTGTTACATGTTTTAAATCGTGTACAAGGCCGACCATCCCAACAGTTGGTGTTGGATATACAGCTTCACCACTACGCTCGTTATACATCGATACATTCCCGCCGATAACTGGTGTTTGTAATGTGCGACAAGCTTCACTCATACCGTCTACTGATTTCTCAATTTGCCAGAAGATTTCCGGTTTTTCTGGGTTACCAAAGTTTAAGCAATCTGTAATTGCAAGTGGCTCCCCGCCAGAACATACGATATTACGTGCTGCCTCTGCTACTGCAATTTTACCGCCCACTTCTGGATCTAAATAAATGTAGCGAGAGTTACAATCCGTCGTCATTGCTAATGCTTTTTCTGTACCGCGCACACGTACAACCGCTGCATCTGAACCTGGTGTAACGATTGTGCTAGTGCGTACTTGATAATCATATTGATCATAAACCCACTCTTTACTTGCAATCGTCGGTTGTTGTAGTAAAGCGAATAACGTTTCTTTATAATCTTCTACTTTTGGTGTTTCCATTTTCATCTGCTGGAACTCAGCAAAGTATGCTGCTTCTTTTGATGGTTTATGATAAATTGGTGCTTCTTCTGCAAGAGCATCCGCTGGTACTTCAGCTACCATTTCATCTTTATGGAATAAGCGAAGCATTTTATCTTCCGTTACTTTCCCCATCGTAACTGCTGCAAGACCATACTTCTCAAATAAATCTACTATTTCTTGCTCTCTACCTTTTTTCACAACAATTAACATACGCTCTTGTGATTCAGATAACATCATTTCATATGGTGTCATTCCTGTTTCACGCTGTGGTACATCATCTAAGTACATTTCAATACCCATACCTGCTTTACTTGCCATTTCTGCAGAAGATGACGTTAAACCAGCAGCTCCCATGTCTTGGATTCCAACAAGTGCATCCGACTGAATAAGTTCTAAGCAAGCTTCAATAAGAAGTTTCTCCATAAATGGATCTCCTACTTGAACTGCCGGACGTTTCGCTTCAGAGCTTTCAGATAGCTCTTCAGATGCGAATGTTGCACCATGAATACCATCACGACCAGTTGATGCTCCTACGTACATTACTGTATTACCAGCACCATGTGCTTGCCCTTTTTTAATATCTTCATGATTAATTAGGCCTACACACATTGCATTTACGAGTGGATTTCCTTCATAACATGGATCAAACTGTACTTCTCCACCAACAGTAGGAATACCGATGCAGTTACCGTATCCTGCGATTCCCGCTACTACTTCTTCGAATAAATATTTCACGCGTGGTGATTGTAATTCACCGAAGCGAAGTGAGTTTAATAAAGCTACTGGACGTGCTCCCATAGAGAATACATCGCGAATAATACCGCCAACACCTGTTGCTGCTCCTTGATATGGTTCAATAGCAGAAGGATGGTTATGACTTTCCATTTTAAATACAACAGCTTGATTATCACCGATATCTACAATTCCAGCACCTTCTCCAGGCCCTTGTAGGACACGCTCACCTGTTGTTGGGAACTTGCGAAGAACTGGCTTTGAATTTTTATAACTACAATGTTCAGACCACATTACAGAGAATAGCCCTGTTTCTGTATAATTCGGCAAACGGCCTAAAATCTTTTCAACCATGGCAAACTCTTCGTCTGTTAGCCCCATTTCCGCATATATACGCTCTTCTTTAATTTGTGTTGGATTTGGTTCAAGCATTAACGACATATGTTTCCCTCCACTGTTTTAAGATAGATTGAAAGACTTTTAACCCTTCAGCACCGCCAAGTAATTCATCTACAGCACGCTCTGGGTGTGGCATCATACCAAGTACATTTCCTTTTTCATTTACAATACCAGCAATATCTGAAACGCTTCCATTCGGATTTTCTACATAACGGAATGCGATTTGATTATTCTCTTCTAATTGTTTAAGAGTCGCTTCATCACAATAGTAATTTCCTTCGCCATGTGCAATTGGAATGTTGATTACTTCATCTTTTCCATATTGTGATGTAAACATCGTTTCATTATTTTCAACACGTAACTGAACAGTACGGCACATAAACTTTAAGTTTTCGTTTCTCATTAATGCTCCTGGTAGTAATCCTGATTCAACAAGAATCTGGAATCCATTACATACACCTAAAATTGGCTTTCCTTGCTCAGCAGCTTTTTGCACTGCTTTCATTGCATTAGCAAAGCGAGAAATAGCACCACAGCGTAAGTAGTCACCGTAAGAGAAGCCACCTGGTAATAGAATCGCATCATACTCATCTAAGTTCTCTGTATCATGCCAAACGTAATCTACTTCTTCGCCAAGCTCATCTTTAATTGCATGGAACATATCAACATCACAGTTCGAACCTGGAAATACTATTACGGCAAATTTCACTGTGCGACAACCTCCTCAACTTCATAACGGAAGTCTTCCATTACAACGTTTGTTAATAGTTTTTCACACATTTCTTTTACCTTTGCGTCAAGGTCAGATACAGATTTATCAATTGTTAGTTCCATGTACTTTCCGATTCGAACGTCTTGTACTTCTGTGAATGAAAGACTATGAAGTGCCCCTTTTACTGCTGTTCCTTGTGGATCTAATACGCTTTCTCTTAACGTTACATATACCTTAACTTTATACATGTGAAATTCCCCCTAAACGTTTTAAAATTTCTTCATAAGCATCTGTTAAATTTCCAAGATCTCGACGAAATACGTCTTTATCAAACTTTTCATTGCTCGTTTCATCCCATAAACGGCAAGTATCTGGTGAAATCTCATCCGCTAAAATAATTTCTCCTTCTTCCGTTACGCCAAACTCTAATTTAAAATCTACTAATCTTACACGACAGCTTGCGAAATGCTCAATCAATACTTGATTGATTTGTAGAGCCATATCTCGTAATACGCTTACTTGCTCTGGCGATGCAACGTTTAATACACGAATATGATCTTCCGTTACAAGCGGATCTCCTAAATCATCATCTTTGAAGTAGAATTCTACGATTGGTTCTGCAAGTACAGTTCCCTCTTCCATTCCTAATCGTTTTGAAAGACTTCCTGCAATTACATTTCTTGTGACAACTTCTAAAGGAATAATACTCACTTTTTTTACAAGTTGTTCTATTTCAGATAACTTCTCAACAAAGTGTGTTTTTATTCCCACTTCTTGTAACTTTCTGAACAATAAAGTTGTAATCTCATTGTTCAAACGACCTTTTCCTGTAATCGTCTCTTTTTTCTCCCCATTGAAAGCAGTCGCACTATCTTTGTACTCTACCCAAACCATATCTGCTGCTTCTGTACGATAAATTCTCTTTGCCTTACCTTCATACAGCAATTCTAGCTTTTGCATTTCGCAAGCCCCCTGTAGTTTGAAAAATGTGAATAATATTTTTATAAAGAATGGCACAGAATGACTCTATTCTGTGCCATATGAAATTTTACGCTTCGTTTAATCCTAGGCGTTCAAAGATTGTATCAACATGTTGCATATGATGCTCATAGTTGAAGCATTCATTAATTTCTTCTTGCGTTAACTTGCTCGTAATACGCTCATCGCCTTCTACAAGCTCTTTAAATTGTACTTGTGTTTCCCAAGCTTCCATCGCTTTAGGCTGTACGATATCATAAGCTTCTTCACGTACCATACCTTTGTCGATTAGTGTAAGCATTACGCGCTGAGAGTAAATTAAGCCGTATGTTCTTGTCATATTGCGTTTCATATTCTCTGGGTATACAGTTAAGTTTTTAACGATATTACCAAAGCGATTTAACATGTAATTTAACGCAATTGTAGCATCTGGTAAAATTACACGTTCTGCAGAAGAGTGAGAGATATCGCGCTCATGCCATAATGGAACATTCTCGTAAGCTGTCATCATATAACCGCGGATAACACGAGCTAAACCAGTCATATTTTCAGATCCAATTGGATTACGTTTATGTGGCATTGCAGAAGAACCTTTTTGACCTTTTGCGAAAGCCTCTTCAACTTCACGTGTTTCACTCTTCTGTAAACCACGAATCTCAACTGCCATCTTTTCGATAGATGTTGCAATTAGTGCAAGTGTTGACATGTAATGAGCATGGCGATCACGTTGCAATGTTTGTGTTGAAATTGGTGCTGCTTCTAATCCTAAGTTTTCACAAACATACTTTTCTACGAATGGATCGATATTTGCGTATGTACCAACCGCACCAGATAATTTACCAACGCGAACTGTATCAGCAGCTTGCTTAAAACGCTCTACGTTACGTTTCATTTCTTCATACCAAAGACCAAGCTTTAAACCAAATGTTGTTGGTTCTGCATGAACACCGTGTGTTCTCCCCATCATGATCGTGTATTTATGCTCTTTTGCTTTGTTAGCTAAAATGCTTACAAAGTTTTCTAAGTCTTTTAATATGATTTCATTCGCTTGTTTTAAGATGTAAGATAACGCTGTATCTACTACGTCTGTAGATGTTAAACCGTAATGAACCCATTTACGTTCCTCGCCTAATGCTGGTGTTTCTGATACAGCACGAGTGAATGCAACTACGTCATGACGTGTCTCTTTTTCAATTTCATAAATACGATCAATATCAAATGATGCATGCTCACGAATTTTTTTAACATCTTCTTTTGGAATATCGCCAAGCTCAGCCCATGCTTCACAAGCTAAAATCTCAACTTCTAACCATGCCTTAAATTTGTTTTCTTCCGTCCAAATTGCACCCATTTCAGGGCGTGTATAACGATTAATCATCTTTTTCCCTCCAACAGTTGTTCTTGATGGTCCCAAATATGCAAACTCTTTGCTTTTTCTAGAGCGACTTCAATATTATCATTTAAAATATTAACATGCCCCATTTTTCGCTGCGCTTTTGCTTCTTCTTTTCCATACAAGTGTAAATAGCACCCGGTTAATCTATTCACTTGTCCTAGGACCCCTTCTATATGTTCGCCTAAAATGTTTACCATGACAACTGGTTTTAACAAATTTGTTTCTCCAAGAGGTAAATTACAGATTGCTCGAATATGTTGACCAAATTGACTCGTTTCACATGCATCCTGTGTATAGTGTCCTGAATTGTGAGGTCTTGGTGCTAATTCATTAATGTAAATCTCACCGTCAGCTGTAGCAAACATCTCTACCGCTAGTGTTCCCACAAGTTCTAGTTCATCCGCAAGCACTTTTGCATAAGCAATTGCTTTTTGAGAAAGTTCCTCTGTAATGCGAGCTGGAACGATAGATTCATGCAAAATGTTATTTACATGAATATTTTCCGCTACCGGAAATACTTTCGTTTCACCACTTACACTACGAATCACAATAACCGATACTTCTTTTTCAAAAGGCACCCATTTTTCTAGAATGCACTCTGCTTCATCCGCAAGCTCTCGTGCCTTCTCAACATCAGCTTCACTTCTTAAAACAACTTGCCCTTTCCCATCATATCCACCTGTCGTCGTTTTTAAGACGGAAGGAAATGATAACTCAGCAATCGCTTCAGTAAGCTGATTTTGATTTTGAACTAATCTATACGTTGCTACTGGTAACCCAGCTTTCTCAATTGCATTCTTTTCTGTAAAACGATTTTGCGTTTTATTTAACAACTGACTACCTTGTGGTAAGTAAGCATGTTTTTCAAGCCATTGTAAACATCTATAATCAATATTCTCAAATTCATATGTGACAACGTCGCTTATCTCTGCTAAATGCTGAATTGCTTTTAAATCGTCATACGGTGCAACAACTTCGACATCAGCAACTTGTGCACATGGTGAATGTTTTGTAGGATCTAAAACAGCAATTTTATATCCCATCTCCTTAGCTGCCAGCGCCATCATTCTTCCAAGCTGGCCGCCTCCAATAATGCCGATTGTTTTTCCAGGTAAAATGATTCTCGTCATACTAGCTCACTACCTTCACGCACAGTTTTCTCAATAGCTTCTCGTCTCAGTTCTAATGCATCATGTATGTCATCATGAAATGATCCAAGTATTTGTGCAGCAAGTAATCCAGCATTTGTTGAACCAGCCTTACCAATTGCAACAGTTGCAACTGGAACCCCTCCTGGCATTTGGACGATGGATAATAATGAATCTAAGCCGTTTAATGCTTTTGATTGAACTGGAACACCGATTACAGGAAGATTTGTCTTCGCTGCAACCATTCCTGGTAAATGCGCTGCTCCACCAGCTCCAGCAATAATAACTTTTAATCCACGTTCACGAGCTGTTTCTGCATATTCAAACATATAATCCGGAGTCCGATGAGCGGATACAACTTTTTTCTCATACGGTATATTTAATTCATCTAAAATGTCACAAGCATATTTCATTGTTTCCCAGTCTGACGTGCTTCCCATTATGACTCCAACTAGTGATTTCATATTAGAATCCCCCCGATTCAAATAAAAAAAGCCTGAAATAGAACAGTTTCTCTTTTACTATGAGAGAAAGCGCTCTACTCAGGCATACGTATCCCTTGTGAATAGAAAAATACCGAGTGACTTTCCCTCATAGTCTAACGAATAACGGTCGTTAGGTAGAGACTTGCAGGCCATATCCCCGCGATTATATGAGGTCTTATATATTATTGTTTCTATGGCTATATTAACAATATTTCATAAACAATGTCAATAAATAATCGAATGTTTTTTTATTACTTATCGTTAACGTTCGTGTTTTAGTTATATTCAAAAGAAGAATTGCAACTATATGCAAGATGGAAAGGGAATTAGAATATATATTTCTAGAGATCTATTTTACGTATAATTGTTTATATAGTACTTCAGTATGTTTTAAATCAAAATATATACACTCTTGTGTTCTATACATCAATAGAACTTATATTGTAGCAATTTAATTTCTAAGGGGGATAACTGTGAAAAAAAGGACTATGCTATTATCCTATTTATTTTTCTCTATCGCAGTAATTGCCGTAATTATTGAATACTTATTTATATCATCCCATTTTTTCTACTCTCATTATTTTAAATATATACTTGTGATAGAAATAATGTGTCCTATCTTAGGCATTATTTTAGGAGCATTCGGAAAACCGGGAGTACAAAAAATCATTGCCATTATTTTAAATAGCCTCTATTTCATTCTTTTTTCGTCTTTAGCGTTATTAAACTTATGGATTTTAACATTTGGTAAATAAAAATAAACACAAAAAAACCTAAGTCGAAACGACTTAGGTTTTTGCTTGGCGACGTCCTACTCTCACAGGGACAAGGTCCCAACTACCATCGGCGCTAGAGAGCTTAACTTCCGTGTTCGGTATGGGAACGGGTGTGACCTCTCTGCCATCATCACCAAACTATGAAGGCATATTCCTTCAAAACTAGATAACATTTGCTACATATTATATGGTTAAGTCCTCGATCTATTAGTATTCGTCAGCTCCACATGTCACCATGCTTCCACCTCGAACCTATCAACCTGATCATCTTTCAGGGATCTTACTAGCTT
>NZ_JBQAFR010000006.1:0-152919 GCF_051915945.1 Bacillus cereus group sp. MYBK30-2 | reverse complement strand
TATTAGGCACGCCGCCAGCGTTCATCCTGAGCCAGGATCAAACTCTCCAATAAAGTTAGTTTGTCTAGCATCTAAAAATAAAAATTGACGTTTCACGTTGTTTGTTTCGTTTAGTTTTCAAAGTTCAACATCGCGTTTCAGCGACTTTTATAATATATCATAGTATATTATTTTCGTCAACAAGTTTTTTTGATGATTTGTATCGCTCATTTGCTGACTCTGCCTATTATATAGACTTTATTATTATTATGCAAGTATTATTATATAAAAAATAAGAGAGGGGAAATTCCCCTCTCTTATTCTTCAGAAGTAACCTCTTCGCCAGATTCTTCTTCTTCGTCTTTTTGTGCTTTTGCTACTGTCGCTACCTCTTGGTCATCCTCTAATCGAATTAGACGAACACCTTGTGTATTACGTCCCATTTGGGAGATTTGATCAACTGGCATACGAATAATAATACCCGCTGCTGTTATTAACATAACGTCTTCTTCACCTGTTACAGACTTAACCGCTACTAATTTACCGTTTTTATCTGTAATATTACAAGTCTTCAGACCTTTACCACCACGACTTTGCAGGCGGTATTCATCAATTGGTGTACGCTTTCCATAACCATTTTTCGTTACAATTAGAACATTTACATCCTCTTCGACAATTTCCATACCTACGACTTGATCTTCATCGCCTAATGTAATTGCTTTTACACCAGCCGCATTACGTCCCATAGAACGCACATCTTGCTCATTGAAACGAATTAACATACCGTTACTTGTTCCAACGATAATATCCTTATCGCCAGATGTTAAACGTACAGAGATTACTTCATCCTCTTCACGAAGAGAAATTGCAATTAAACCATTCGTACGTATATTTGCAAATGATGAAAGTGGTGTTCTCTTAGAGATACCTTGTTTCGTTGTGAAGAATAAGAACTGATCGTCACCAAATTCACGAATTGGAATAATAGCGTTGATCCACTCCCCTTTATCTACTCCTAATAGGTTAATAATAGGTAGCCCTTTCGCCGTACGACTATATTCTGGAATTTCATATCCTTTTGTACGGTATACTTTACCCTTGTTTGTGAAGAATAAAATATGATCATGGGTAGACGTTGTTAATAAATGTTCAACAAAGTCATCATCATTCGTACCCATTCCTTGTACACCACGTCCCCCACGGTTCTGTGTTTTGTACGTGGACGCTGGTAACCTTTTAATATAGCCATTGTGAGTTAATGTAATTGCAATGTTTTGCTCTGGAATTAAATCTTCATCTTCGATAGATTCCATACCGCCGATTGTGATTTCAGTTCGTCTCTTGTCATTAAAACGTTCTTTTACTTCCGTTAATTCCTCACGAATGATCTCAAGAACCTTCTCTTCATCTGCTAAAATTGCTTTTAATTCTGCAATTAGCTTCATTAAGTCTTGATATTCTTGTTCGATTTTTTCACGTTCTAGTCCAGTTAAGCGTTGCAGACGCATATCTAAAATCGCCTGTGCTTGTTTTTCGCTTAAGCCGAAGCGTTCCATTAAACCTTGTTTTGCAATATCGGCTGTTTTTGAACTGCGGATTAACGTAATAACTTCATCAAGATGATCTAAAGCAATTCGTAATCCTTCTAAAATATGAGCGCGCGCTTCCGCTTTCTCTAATTCATAAGCAGTACGTCTACGAATCACGACCTTCTGATGCTCTAAATAATGATATAAATTTTGTTTTAAATTCAGAACTTGTGGCTCTCCATTTACAAGAGACAACATATTAATACCGAAACTTGTTTGAAGTGCTGTATGTTTATATAGATTATTTAATAGTACATTGGCATTTGCATCGCGACGTACTTCCATAACAATACGCATACCATTTCGATCCGATTCATCACGTAAATCTGTAATACCTTCAATTTTCTTATCACGAACTAATTCTGCGATTTTTTCAATTAAACGTGCCTTATTAACTTGATAAGGTAGCTCAGTTACAATAATAGATTGTTTACCGTTGGCTCTCTCTTCAATTTCAACTTTAGCACGAATTATAATAGAACCACGACCTGTCTCGTAAGCTCTTCGAATCCCACTTCTTCCTAAGATCAAACCTGCTGTTGGGAAATCCGGTCCTGGAATACATTCCATTAATTCAGCAATGGTAATTTCGGGATTATGGCTTAATGCCAATACACCATCAATTACTTCCCCAAGTTGATGCGGCGGAATATTCGTTGCCATACCAACCGCAATGCCTGTTGTACCATTTACTAATAAGTTAGGGAAACGGGCTGGTAATACAATGGGCTCCCTTTCAGAACCATCATAGTTATCTTGATAATCAATTGTATTTTTTGAAATATCACGTATTAATTCCATAGAAATCTTAGACATTTTTGCTTCTGTATAACGCATTGCTGCCGCTGAATCTCCATCAACAGAACCAAAGTTACCATGCCCATCAACAAGCATATAACGTTGACTAAAATCTTGCGCCATACGTACCATCGTCTCATAAACGGCTGCGTCACCGTGAGGGTGATACTTACCGATTACTTCACCGACAATACGTGCTGATTTCTTATACGCTTTATCAGCTGTAATCCCTAAATCGTTCATCGCATATAAAACCCTACGATGCACAGGTTTTAATCCATCACGAACATCTGGTAATGCACGAGATACGATAACACTCATTGCGTAATCTAAAAATGAGGTACGCATTTCATGACTAATATTAATTTCTCGAATTCGTGCTTGTTGTTGATTGTCTGACATCAACGAGCACCTCCTCTTACATTTCCGTTACACATACATTGATTTATATGTAGAAGACAGGAATACTTAGATTCCTGTCATTACTCACTTAAATATCAAGGTTTTTCACGTATTTTGCATTTTCTTGGATAAAGTTACGACGCGGCTCTACTTTATCTCCCATTAAAATTTCAAATGTTTCATCCGCTTCAATTGCATCCTGAAGAGAAACTTGAAGTAACGAACGTACTTCTGGATCCATTGTTGTCTCCCATAACTGAGTTGGATTCATTTCCCCTAAACCTTTATAACGCTGAATTCCCGGCTTAGGTTGGGCTGGTAATTCAGCTAAGATTTTTTCAAGTTCCTTATCGTTGTAAGCATATTGAATTTTCTTACCTTGTTGCACTTTAAATAGTGGCGGCTGCGCAATATAGATATAACCATACTCAATGATTTGACGCATATAACGATAGAAGAACGTTAATAATAGGGTACGAATATGCGCACCATCGACATCGGCATCTGTCATAATAATAACTTTATGATATCGGGCTTTTTCAATATCAAAATCCCCACCAATATTTGTACCAATTGCTGTTATAATTGTACGAACTTCATCATTTGATAAAATCTTATCTAAGCGTGCCTTTTCAACATTAATAATTTTACCCTTCAGTGGTAAAATCGCTTGGAAATGACGATCACGCCCTTGTTTTGCAGATCCCCCCGCAGAGTCACCCTCTACGATATAAATTTCGCTAATTGCTGGATCTTTAGAAGAACAATCTGCCAACTTCCCTGGTAAACTTGAAACTTCTAGAGCACTCTTTCGGCGCGTTAATTCACGAGCTTTTTTAGCCGCTACACGTGCACGCGCTGCCATAGTCCCTTTATCTACAATTTTACGTGCAACACTTGGATTTTCCAGCAAGAACTTCTCAAACGCCTCTGAGAATACAGACTCTGTAATCGTTCTCGCTTCACTATTTCCAAGTTTCGTCTTTGTTTGTCCTTCAAATTGTGGATTTGGATGTTTAATTGACACGATTGCTGTTAAACCTTCACGAACATCTTCACCGGTTAAATTACTATCCGCATCTTTTAAAATACTATTTTTACGACCATAATCGTTAATCACACGAGTTAAAGCTGTTTTAAATCCTACTTCGTGTGTACCACCTTCATACGTATGAATGTTATTCGTAAATGAGTAAATATTATTTGTATATCCTTCGTTATACTGTAAGGAAACCTCAACTTGAATACCATCTTTTGAACCTTCTACATATACCGGTTCTTCATGAATTGGTTGTTTTGAACGATTTAAATGTTCAACATACGATTTAATTCCGCCTTCATAATGGAATTCTTTCTTTTGCTTATGTTCACGCTTATCTTCAATTGTTAATTTAATATTGCGATTTAAAAACGCTAGCTCACGCATACGGGTAGCTAATGTATCAAATTCATATTCTGTCGTCTCTTGAAAAATTTCTGGATCTGGCTTAAATCGTGTTATTGTTCCTGTGCGGTCTGTTTCACCTATTACCTTTAAATCCGCAACCGGGATACCACGTTCATATTTTTGATAGTGAATTTTTCCATCTCGATGTACAAATACCTCTAATTCTGTTGATAAAGCATTTACAACAGATGCACCTACTCCGTGCAAACCACCGGAGACTTTATAACCGCCACCGCCAAATTTTCCTCCAGCATGAAGAACCGTCATAATAACCTCTACAGCAGGTCGTCCCATTTTCTCTTGAATACCAACTGGGATACCACGGCCATCATCTGTTACGACAATACTATTATCTTCTTCAATACTGACATTAATTTCATCACAATATCCGGCTAAAGCTTCATCAATACTATTATCAACTATTTCCCATACGAGGTGATGAAGACCTTTTCCACTTGTAGAGCCGATATACATACCAGGACGCTTACGAACCGCTTCCAGTCCTTCTAACACCTGAATCTGACTTTCATCATATGCATTTTCCTGCATTTGCTTTTGTTCCATTGACACAAAGATCACCTACTTTTCCATTTAAACAGAAATTATTTTCTGTCCATTTCACAATCTACCGTGCCGTTCGTTACATGAATTGTTTTCGCTTCTTTCAATGTTTCGTGTTCAATTCCGTCGACACTCGTCGTTGTCACAAATGTTTGCACTTTTCCTTGAATTGTATTTAGCAGATGCGATTGACGATAATCATCTAATTCTGATAACACATCATCTAGTAAAAGGATTGGATATTCCTTAACCTCTGAGTATATCAATTCAATTTCAGCCAATTTTAGGGATAGTGCGGTTGTTCGTTGTTGTCCTTGTGAGCCAAAGACTTGAACATTTTTACTATTAACGAAGAATTGTAAATCATCACGATGAGGACCGAGTAAAGTTGTACCACGAAAAATTTCACGTTGTTTCACAGCTTGAAAACTTTCATAGTATACTTCTTTTATTTTCGACAAATCCATTGATTCTGATACATCTACGCTTGGTTTATACACGATTTCTAGCTCCTCTAATCCCCTGCTAATTCCACGGTGAATTGGAGCAGCCCATTCTTGTAGTAAATGTAAAAACTCAAAACGTTTCCGCAAAATTTTCGCACCATGCTCGATAAGTTGAAGTGTAAATACATCCAGCATCGTTTCCTCATTTTTACTATTTCCTTGCATCTTCTTAAGTAAATGATTTCGTTGCGTGAGTACCTTTTGATATTGGCTTAATTCATACAAATAGACAGGAGCTATTTGTCCAAGTTCCATATCCAAAAAGCGTCTTCGTACTTGAGGGCTTCCTTTTACAAGATTTAAATCTTCTGGGGCAAACATAACAACATTCATTTCACCAATATACTGGCTCAATTTTTGTTGTTCTAACTGATTCAACTTTGCCTTTTTACCTTTTTTTGAAATATTTAATTCTAAAGATAAAGAACTATTTCGCTTTTGTAATCTACCTTTTATATTACCATAATCCTCATCCCAACGAATGAGTTCACGATCGTTCGAAGTTCTATGGGATTTCGCCATCGCCAGTACATATATAGCTTCCATTAGATTCGTTTTCCCTTGGGCATTTTCCCCAATAATTACATTGACTTTATCCTCAAAGGAAAGCTCTAAATGCTCATAATTGCGATAGTTTTTTAATTGTATTTCTGTAATAAACAAAGGGATCCCCCTTTATGATTGAACTTGGAAAGTTCCGCTTCCCGGAATTTCAACAATATCATTTGCATATAACTTTCGGCCTCTTCTATTTTCAAGTTCTTGATTCACGTATACTTCATATTCTTGTAAGAACCATTTTACAGCGCCACCTGTATCAATTACATCAGCTAACTTTAAAAATTGTCCTAGTGTAATGTATTCTGTTGAAATCTTAATAAGTTTCATAAAATCGCTCACTTTCTGAAAGTGTTCATTCTTTCATTGTACTAAATAAACCAGCATTAGGAAAGTAATACCCTACAAATCAAATAAGGGTCACTAGTACCTTTAAACTAGCAACCCTTAATCCTTACTTAGTAAGTACGGACCGGTAAAATTAATTGGATAATGGAATTATCATTTACTGTACGAATTAAGAACGGTCTCATTGCCCCAGTAAAACTAACTTTAATTTCTGTACTATCTAAAGCTTTTAATGCGTCCATCATATATTTTGCACTAAAAGATATTTTTAATTCTTCTCCATCTACATTTTCACATTGAACCTCTTCTACTACTTTTCCGATTTCTGGCGAATTCGAAGAAATCTCTAGCATCTGTTGTTCTAACGTCGATAATTTAACAACGTTGTTACGACCATCTCTTGCTAATAGTGAAGCACGATCAATTGCTTGTAAAAACTCTTTTGTATTTACAAAAATATCAGTCTTACTCTCAGCTGGAATTAAACGTGTTGTATCTGGATAATTTCCTTCTAACAATCTCGAGAAGAATAATAAATGTTTTGTACGGAATAATACTTGATACTCCGTAATAACGATATCTACCATTTCTTCAGACTCATCTAGAATTTTACTTAATTCATTTAAGCTTTTACCAGGAATAACGACATTTGCTTGAAATTCATCAGCAATATCATGTCCTGCTATTTTCGCTTTACGAAGTGCTAGCCTGTGACTATCTGTTGCAATACAAGTTAATTCGCTGTTATATACTTTCCAGTTTACACCTGTCAAGATTGGCCTTGTTTCAGAACTTGAAACTGCAAATACAGTTTGACGAATCATGTGCTTTAATAAATCTGTTGGAATCTTAAATACATGATGTTCTTCGATTTGTGGTAATAACGGATATTCAGCAGAATCTAAACCATTTAGATTAAACTCTGATTTTCCAGATTTTATTTTTGTCATAAAATGATTTTCCACAGAAATTTCGACAATGTCTTTAGGTAATTTTTTTACGATCTCACTAAAATATTTTGCTTGTAAAACAATGCTTCCTGATTGTTCAATTTCTACAATTTCTTTTCCAGCATCTTCAACTGGGATAAATGACTCAATGGAAATATCTGCATCGCTACCTGTTAAAGTAACCCCTTCTTCAGTTGCTACAACTTTAATCCCTGTAAGAATTGGAATGGTTGTACGGGAAGAAACAGCCTTCATTACATCTTGTACACTTCTTACAAGATAGTCTTTTTGTATTGTAAAACGCATAACGAAAAACCTCCGGTAAGTATAAGATTTTATTTATTTAATAAAGATAAAAAAGTAGTAGTAATAGTAATAGGGCTTGTGGATATGTGGATAACTCTGTTTAGAGATGTAAAAACAGTCTATCTACATGTGGATAGACTGTGCGTAAAACAAAGTAAGTTATTCACACTATTCAGCTACTACTACTTTAAAATATCATTAATTTCTTCAACGTGTTTTTGCAATTGAGTATCCGTTTTTAGTAGCTTCGAAATTTTCTCGTGAGCATGGATAACTGTTGTATGATCGCGACCACCAAATTCTTCACCTATTTTTGGTAAAGATGAGTCCGTAAGTTCACGTGATAAATACATCGCAATTTGGCGAGGGAATGCAACGGATTTTGTGCGTTTTTTCGCTTTAAAATCTTCTAATTTTACTTGATAGACACCCCCAACAGCCTTTTGAATATCAGAAATAGAAATAATCCTAGGTATAGAATTTGGAATAATATCTTTAAGTGCTTCGGCCGCTAAATCAGCATTCATATCTTTATTAATTAAAGATGAATAAGCTACAACTCGAATAAGTGCACCCTCTAGTTCACGAATGTTTGAGTCAATTTGATTTGCGATATAAAGCATAACTTCATTTGGTATATCAAGACCTTCTGCTTTTGCCTTTTTACGTAAAATTGCGATTCTAGTTTCTAAATCTGGTGGCGTAATATCTGTGATTAAACCCCATTCAAAGCGAGAACGAAGGCGATCTTCTAAAGTTGGGATCTCTTTTGGAGGTCTATCACTTGAAATTACAATTTGTTTACTTTCTTCATGTAATGCATTAAATGTATGGAAAAACTCTTCTTGTGTTTGTTCTTTTCCAGCAAGAAATTGAATATCATCTATCAATAAGACATCTACATTACGATATTTATTACGAAAATCGACAGCTTTATTATCACGAATTGAGTTAATGAATTCATTTGTAAATTTTTCAGATGATAAATATACAACTTTTGCATTTGGATTGTGTTCAATTACATAATGACCAATTGCGTGCATTAAATGCGTTTTTCCAAGTCCAACGCCCCCGTAAATAAAGAGCGGATTATAGGCTTTAGCCGGCGCTTCGGCTACAGCTAAAGAAGCAGCATGTGCAAAACGATTACCAGAGCCGATAACAAACGTATCAAATGTATATTTTGGATTTAACATGCTCTGTGGTAAATGGTTAGATTCATCATGTGCTGGATTTTGTTTAACAGAAGGGAGATCTATATCCTCTTCTGCTTGACTTTGGGGAATGATAAAGCGAATAGCTAGTTTTGCCCCTGTTAAATCATAAAGTGTTTCTGAAATTAGTTCTGAATAATGCGATTCTAGCCAGTCACGAGCAAATTCATTTGGAGCTGTAATAGTTAATACATCTTTTTTTAAGTTATGAGCAGTTGTTGATTTTAACCACGTTTCATAACTTGGCTTACTCACCTTTTTTTCTAATTCTTTTAAGGCGCTATTCCATAAATCAGAGATATTTTCCAAAGGTGTCCCTCCTTTACAAAGATGGTAAAAGAATGAGGTTGCGCAACAATTGTACAACCCACAAATATTTTAAATGCATATTTATACGAAACGTATTTTAAAATATAAAAACGTTGTTTGTATCCGAGATAGAGTTTTCGATAAAAAAACAAATGTGGACAACTATTTACCCACATGTGATTTAAACTATCCACATGTTATACACAAATTGTGGATAAAATAATGATGTGGAAAACTTATTCAAAGTGAAAACACAACTATAATATCAAAAAAAAGTGGCTATAGCAATGAAATTAAGAAAGTTATCCACAAAATCAATACCTTGTGGAATAAACTTGTCCACAATACGATATACTGTGTAAAAGTGAAAAAAGGGTTTGTGGATATAAAAAAAGAGGAAATGCATTTATCCACAAGGAAATGTAGGGGTTGTGAAAAAGTGTGTGAATAGATTCAAAATGAATATTTGATGAAAATTTCGAGAACCATTGACATTTTCCTAGTTGATTTACTATAATTTATTAGACTGTCTTTAACAGATATTCCTCAGGGAGGTGTCATATAATGAAAAGAACTTACCAACCAAATAAACGTAAGCGCAGCAAAGTACATGGTTTCCGCAGCCGTATGAGCACAGCGAACGGACGTAAAGTGCTAGCAGCTCGTCGTCGTAAAGGAAGAAAAGTATTATCTGCGTAGACCACTGATCGTTCAGTGGTCTTTTTTTCTAATAATAATGAATTTCCACTGATGAAATACAGGAGTGTCAATTGATATGAAGAAAAAAAATCGTATAAAAAAGAATGATGAATTCCAGGCTGTTTTCCAAAAAGGACAGTCGAATGCTAATCGTCAGTTTGTTGTATACCAATTAGATAAAGAAAAACAGCCACACTTTCGCATTGGCCTTTCTGTTAGTAAGAAAATAGGAAATGCAGTAGTTCGTAATCGAATTAAGCGTATGATTCGCCAATCGATTATAGAATTAAAAGATGAGATAGATTCTGGAAAAGATTTTGTTATAATAGCAAGGAAGCCTTGTGCAGAGATGACATATGAAGAGTTAAAGAAAAGCTTAATTCATGTCTTTAAACGCTCTGGTATGAAAAGAATAAAAAAGTAGCGTAAGGAAATGAATTACACTATATACATACCGAAACAAGGAGGAGCAGGCTTTGAAAAAGAAAATAGGTTTACTAGCCATGGTTGTTGCATTAATGGCAATTGCTACCGGTTGTAATCAAACGAATCAGCCGATTACATCGAAGAGCACTGGGATTTGGAATGAATATTTCGTATACCCGCTTTCTCAGTTAATCACGTATTTCGCGAAATTGCTTGGTGATAATTACGGTTTGGCGATCGTTGTTACGACTCTTATTATTCGTTTTGCATTATTACCATTAATGATTAAGCAAACGAAGAGTACGAAAGCGATGCAGGCGTTACAACCAGAAATGGTGAGGTTAAAAGAGAAATATAGCTCGAAAGACCAAGCAACACAGCAAAAATTACAACAAGAAATGATGCAGTTATATCAAAAAAATGGTGTAAATCCATTAGCAGGATGTTTACCAATATTTGTTCAGATGCCTATTTTATTCGCTTTTTATCACGCGATTATGAGAACATCAGAAATTAGTAAGCATACATTCCTATGGTTTGATTTAGGGCACGCAGATCCGTACTACATCCTTCCGGTTGTTGCGGCTATTACGACATTTATTCAGCAAAAACTTGCAATGGCAGGAACAGCTGGACAAAATCCGCAAATGGCAATGATGATTTGGCTTATGCCAATCATGATTTTAGTCTTTGCAATTAACTTCCCAGCAGCACTATCACTGTACTGGGTAGTTGGTAACATCTTTGGTATCGCTCAAATGTATATGATCAAAGGGCCTGAAATTAAGGCTAGTAAGGCAGGAGGATCAAGCAAGTGAGTATAATTACTGCTAAAGGACAAACAGTCGAGCTGGCAGTACAAGATGCTTTAAGACAACTAAATGCTTCGAAAGATCGAGTGGATATAAATATTATCGATGAGGGTAAGAGAGGATTCCTAGGTTTATTTGGGAATCGTCCTGCTGTAGTAGAAGTTGTATTGAAGAAGGATCCAATCCAAGAATGTGAAGAATATTTAAAAAATGTTATTCGCAATATGGGTGTGGAAGTTGAGATTAGAAAAGTTGTAAAAGGACGCGAAGTTGAATTTACAATTTCTGGTGAAAATGTAGGTGTTTTAATTGGAAAAAGAGGTAATACATTGAATTCTTTGCAATATTTAACAAAACTTGTTGCGAATCGTAATACAAAGCAATATATTGGTATCACACTAGATGCTGAAAACTATCGTAGTAAAAGGAAAAATACGTTAGAATTGCTTTCTTATCGATTAGCAAAACAAGTGGCGAGTACGAAAAAAAGAGTTGTATTAGAACCAATGCCTTCTTTTGAACGGAAAATTATTCATCAAGCATTATCTAATCATCAAAGTATCATTACAACTTCTGAAGGAAAAGAACCACATCGGCATGTTGTAATATCTTCCAAATGACCGGTTACTCAATTGAGTGCCGGTTTTTTTGAGGCAAAAATGATTGTGGATAACTAAAAAACACTAAACTTATCCACTGTGAATAAGTTTAGTGTTTTTTACATGAGGACATAATAAAATGAGTTATTATTCTTTTGTAGATAGGTTCGTTATGGTATCCTAATAATTTAGTGAAGGAAAAAATCATGTTGAAATAGAGATAAATAAGCAAGTGAGGTGAAAGGACATGGAATTTGATACAATTGCCGCGATTTCCACAGCGCTTGGGGAAGGTGCAATTGCCATTGTTCGAGTAAGTGGGGATGATGCGGTTGAGAAAGTGAATCGCATTTTTAAAGGGAAGGATTTAACAGAAGTTCCTTCTCACACTATTCATTATGGTCATATTGTTAATTTAGATACAAATCAAGTTATTGAAGAAGTTATGGTGTCTATTATGCGTGCACCAAGGACTTTTACACGTGAAAATATAGTAGAGATTAACTGTCATGGTGGACTTGTTTCGGTAAATAAAGTATTGCAGCTTATTTTAGCACAAGGAGTACGATTAGCTGAGCCTGGTGAATTTACGAAACGTGCTTTTTTAAATGGACGTATCGATTTATCACAAGCAGAAGCCGTTATGGACTTAATTCGTGCAAAAACAGATCGTGCAATGAATGTAGCAATTAACCAAATGGAAGGACGATTATCTAAATTAATTGGTCGTCTGCGTCAAGAAATATTAGAAACACTAGCTCATGTTGAAGTAAATATAGATTACCCAGAATATGATGATGTAGAAGAGATGACGCATAATATTTTAATTGAGAAAGCTACACATGTCCGTGCTGAAATTGCAAAGATATTAGAAACATCGAAGCAAGGAAAAATTTTACGTGAAGGTATTGCAACCGCAATTATCGGTAGACCTAACGTTGGGAAGTCATCGCTATTAAATAGTCTTGTTCAGGAGAAAAAAGCAATTGTAACTGATATTGCAGGAACAACTCGTGATGTTATTGAAGAGTACGTTAATGTGCGTGGTGTACCACTTAAACTTATAGATACAGCCGGCATTCGTGAGACGGAAGATGTCGTTGAACGAATTGGTGTAGAGCGTTCAAAAGAAATGATGAGCCAAGCTGATTTAGTGTTAGTTGTTGTCAACTATAGTGAGGTTTTAACAAATGAAGATGAAGATTTATTCCGTGCCGTACAAGGAAAAGATTTCATTGTTATTGTGAATAAGACAGATTTATCGCAAGGAATTGATATGGAACGTGTTGCAGAGTTAGCTGCGGGGAATCGTGTTATTACAACATCTTTAATTGAAGAGCAAGGAATAGATGAGCTTGAAAAGGCTATTGCTGATTTATTCTTTGAAGGAGCAATTGATTCTGCAGATATGACATATGTTTCTAATGCGAGACATATCGGGCTATTAACACAAGCAGGAAAAACAATTGGTGATGCAATTGAAGCGATAGAAAATGGTGTGCCAATTGATATGGTACAAATCGATTTAACAAGAACGTGGGAAATACTTGGTGAAATTACTGGTGATACCGTCCATGAAAGCTTAATTGACCAATTGTTCTCTCAATTTTGTTTAGGAAAATAATACAGAGATTATTTAGGAGGAATAAACAATGGGATACAATGCCGGCTCATACGATGTCATAGTAATCGGTGCAGGTCATGCAGGATGTGAAGCTGGTCTTGCGGCAGCACGAATGGGCTCAAAAACCTTAATGTTAACAATTAATTTAGATATGGTAGCGTTCATGCCATGTAACCCTTCTGTTGGTGGACCAGCAAAAGGGATTGTTGTTCGTGAAATCGATGCATTAGGCGGAGAAATGGGACGCAATATTGATAAAACACATATTCAAATGCGTATGTTAAATACAGGTAAAGGTCCAGCTGTACGCGCACTTCGTGCACAAGCTGATAAATTCTCTTACCAGCATGAATTAAAGAAAACGATTGAAGAAACACCAAACTTAACGTTGTCCCAAGGAATGGTAGAGCGTTTAATCGTTGAAGACGGTGTATGTAAAGGGGTAATTACACAAGCTGGTGCTGAATACACAGCGAAAACAGTTGTAATTACAACTGGAACATTTTTACGCGGTGAGATTATTATGGGAGACTTAAAATATTCAAGCGGTCCAAATAATCAGCAACCATCCATTACATTATCTGAACACTTAGAGGAACTTGGTTTTGATCTAGTTAGATTTAAAACAGGTACACCTCCTCGTGTAAACAGTAATACAATTGATTACAGCAAAACAGAAATTCAACCAGGTGATGACAAGCCACGAGCTTTCTCTTTTGAAACAACGAAATTTATTATGGATCAAATTCCATGCTGGTTGACGTATACAAGTACAGAAACACATCGTTTAATAGATAAAAACTTACATCGCTCAGCTATGTATTCTGGTATGATTAAAGGAACAGGACCTAGATATTGTCCTTCGATTGAGGATAAGGTAGTAAGATTTAATGATAAACCACGTCATCAAATTTTCTTAGAGCCAGAAGGACGTAATACACAAGAAGTATACGTACAAGGCTTATCAACAAGCTTACCAGAAGATGTACAACGCGAAATGCTTAGAACAATTCCAGGTCTAGAAAATGTTGAAATGATGCGTACAGGTTATGCCATTGAATATGATGCAATTGTACCAACACAACTATGGCCAACACTTGAAACGAAAAAAATTAAAAATTTATATACAGCAGGACAAATTAATGGAACTTCTGGATACGAAGAAGCTGCGGGACAAGGGCTTATGGCTGGGATTAATGCAGCATGTCGATCTTTAGGTAAAAAAGAAGTTATTTTAGGTCGCGCTGATGCTTATATCGGTGTCTTAATTGATGATCTTGTAACAAAAGGTACAAATGAACCATATCGTTTATTAACGTCTCGTGCAGAATATCGTTTATTATTACGTCACGATAATGCGGATCTTCGTCTAACTGAGGTTGGTCGTGAAATTGGCTTAATTAAAGAAGATCGTTATGAGCGATTTACAAATAAAAAACTACAAATTGATCAGGAAAAAGAGCGTTTAGAGAGCATTATTATTAAACCACGTCCTGAAGTTCAAGAATTAATTCGTAGTATTGGTGGAAGCGAATTGAAAGATGGAATACGTGCAAGTGATTTATTACGTCGCCCAGAGATGACGTATGAGCATATCCACCTTTTAGTGCCAAGTGAAGTAGAATTAAATGATGAGATTACAGAACAAGTTGAAATTCAGATTAAATACGAAGGATATATTGAAAAATCTCTACAGCAAGTAGAACGTATGAAGAAAATGGAAAACAAAAAGATCCCTGTGGATATTGATTATGATGCGATTTCTGGAATTGCATCAGAAGCTAGACAGAAACTGAAAGATGTTCGTCCGCTTTCGATGGGGCAAGCTTCACGTATTTCGGGCGTAAATCCAGCTGATGTTTCCATTTTGCTTGTGTACATTGAACAAGGAAAAATTGCACGAGTATCGAACCAATAAATAGTAAGGAGATATTGCTAGATGAACATAGAACAATTTCAATCTATGCTAGAAGAGAAGGGGATTTCCCTCTCTTCTAGACAGTTAGAGCAGTTCAAAATCTACTTTGAAACGTTAGTAGAGTGGAATGAGAAAATGAATTTAACAGCTATTACGGAGAAAGAAGAAGTATACTTAAAACACTTTTTTGATTCCATTACAGCTGCTTTTTATTATGATTTTTCAAAACCATTCTCTATTTGTGATGTTGGTGCAGGAGCTGGATTCCCAAGTATTCCTTTGAAAATCTGTTTCCCACACTTAAAAGTAACAATTGTAGATTCATTGCAAAAACGTATTAATTTCTTAAATCACTTAGCACAAAAGCTAGAATTAAGTGATGTTGCATTTTGCCATGATCGCGCTGAAACATTTGGGAAAAAAGAAGGTGTACGTGAGTCATACGATATTGTAATGGCACGTGCAGTTGCGCGTCTTTCTGTACTGAGTGAGCTATGTTTACCACTTGTAAAAGTAGGGGGAACATTCATTGCCATGAAAGGTGCAGCAGCGAACGAGGAAATTGAAAATGGCAAGTATGCTTTAGAGGTACTTGGCGGAGAATTAAAGGAAATGTCTACATTCCAATTGCCGTTTGAAGAAAGTGAGCGTAATATTTTATTAATCGAGAAAAAGCGCAAGACACCAAAGAAATATCCACGCAAACCGGGAACACCCAATAAATTACCTATTGAAAAATAAATCTTATTAGACGTAAGATTAAATTATATAAATGAAAACGTAAATGTTTCATAGGGAACATTTTATGTAGAACAGTCAATAGGCCTAAAAGGTGGTGGAATATGTATGAAAAATACGTTTTCTCGTTTATTTGGCTTTGGAGATAAAGAGAGCGAATTCGAATTACAAGACGAAAGCCATGAAGAAATAGATAAAAAGGTATATGAAGAAATACAAGAAATACCGATAGTAAATATTACCCCTAACCGCTATCAACCACGAACAGTTTTTGACGATGCACGTATTGATGAGCTAGCTTTAACGATTCGTACACATGGGCTTATCCAGCCGATTGTTGTGAGACAATATGAGGATGATAAGTACGAGATTATTGCCGGGGAAAGGCGTTTTCGCGCAGCAACAAAGTTAGGGTGGGAAAAAGTTCCTGCAATAATTAAAAATTTAAATGATACTGAGACAGCTTCTGTAGCGTTAATTGAAAATTTGCAGCGTGAGGAATTAACAGCAATCGAAGAAGCTGTGGCATATCAAAAGCTGATTGAGTTACATAATTTAACACAAGAAGCATTGGCACAACGACTTGGAAAAGGGCAATCCACAATCGCAAATAAATTACGATTATTAAAGTTACCCGAAAAAATAAAAAATGCGTTATTAGAAAAGAGTATTACAGAACGTCATGCTCGCGCTCTTATTCCTTTGAAAAATGAGGAATTACAACTGAAGGTTTTACAAGAAATTGTGGAGAAGCAATTGAATGTAAAGCAAACAGAAGAACGAATTGCGAAGTTACTAGAAGAAGTAAAGCCAAAGCGCAAAGCGAAACAAAAAGCAGTAAGTCGAGATACGAGAATTGCTATGAATACAATTAGACAATCATTGCAAATGGTTGCTAGTAGTGGTTTGAATGTTAATTCTGAGGAAGAAGAATTTGATGAGTATTATCAAATTACAATTAAAATTCCTAAGAAAAAATAATTGTGTGTTAGAGGCCTTATCCTGTTGGAGAGGTCTCTTTTACTATATTTTCTTGTTAAATGAAGAAGGAGTTTAGAAATAAATTTTGAAGTTTAATAAGGACGTAAAAGAAAAGCTTTTATTTCATGTTACAATAAACGTAATTGTTTCTAGAATAAGAAAGAAAGGTTGAAAGTAGGTGACATCATGGGAAAAATCATTGCTATTGCCAATCAAAAAGGCGGTGTTGGAAAAACAACAACATCCGTTAATTTAGGAGCCGGATTGGCACAAGTAGGAAAAAAAGTCCTTCTTGTAGATATTGATGCTCAAGGAAACGCAACGACTGGTGTAGGAATTGAAAAATCTGAATTAGATCAATGTATCTATAATGTTCTTGTGGAAGATGCAGATGTTCAAGGTGTTATACGGAAAACCGCAACTGAAAACTTAGATGTTCTACCCGCTACAATTCAATTGGCTGGTGCCGAAATTGAATTGGTACCAACCATTTCCCGGGAAGTACGCTTGCAGAGAGCATTACAGCCAATTCGTGACGAATATGATTATATTATTATTGACTGTCCCCCATCCTTAGGATTACTAACGATTAATGCGTTAACAGCAGCAGATTCTGTTATTATTCCTGTACAGTGTGAATATTATGCGCTGGAAGGGTTAAGTCAGCTATTAAATACAGTTCGACTTGTACAGAAGCATTTAAACAAAAATTTAGCAATTCAAGGTGTATTGCTAACGATGTTGGATGCTCGTACAAATTTAGGAATTCAAGTTATAGATGAAGTGAAAAAATACTTTAGGGATAAAGTGTATCGTTCAATTATTCCTCGCAATGTTCGCTTAAGTGAGGCACCAAGTCATGGAAAACCGATTATGCAGTATGACGCTAAATCAAGAGGGGCGGAAGTATATATAGATTTAGCAGAGGAAGTGATTGCAGGTGGCTAAGGGGTTAGGAAGAGGAATCAATGTGTTTTTTCCTGATTTAGATGTGAAAGAAGAAGAAACAATTCAGGAGATTGTAGTAACTGAATTAAGGCCGAATCCATATCAACCACGTAAACATTTCAATAAAGAAGCGATTCAGGAATTAGCGGCTTCTATTAAAGAACACGGCATATTGCAACCTTTAATTGCTCGAAAGAGTATTAAAGGATATGAAATTGTTGCAGGTGAAAGAAGATATCGTGCTGCTAAAGAGGCTGGACTTGAAAAAGTACCTGCTGTTGTAAGGGAATTAAATGAACAGCAAATGATGGAATTTGCTTTGCTTGAAAACTTACAAAGAGAAGATTTAAATCCTATGGAAGAGGCAATGGCATATCAGATGTTAATGAATGAGCTAAATGTAACGCAAGAACAATTAGCCAAACGTCTTGGTAAAAGCAGGCCTTACATCGCCAATTATACCCGGTTATTAAGCCTCCCTTCATTCGTTCAAGATATGATTGCAAACGGTCAGCTTTCAATGGCTCATGGAAGAACTTTACTTACGATAAAAGATGAGGAACAGTTGAAAGCTCTATTAAAACGAATCGAAAAAGAAGGATTGAACGTTCGCCAATTAGAACAAATTGTCCAGGAGATTAATCAACGCGTTTCACGTGAAACAATACAAGTGAAAAAAGAAAGAAATATATTTTTTGTAGAACGCGAAACGTTTTTAAGAGAAAAATTTGGTACAGATGTGAAGATTAAAGAAACGAAAAAAGAAAAAGGTAAAATCGAAATTGAATTTTTCAATAAAGAAGATTTAAATCGCATTTTAGAGCTACTATCAAAGGAAAATTAAAAAGCAAACCATCTTATTACTTATAGATGGTTTGCTTTTTTTAATGCAGATAATTTTTGATCCGTCTCTTTTATACTTTGTGCGATTACATCGGCCATTTTCATCACTAAACTTAATCTCGTATTTTGAAGAACAAAAAACTCCATAAAACCATTTAAATTGACGATGCCATGTATATGCAAATCACCAATGGCAGGTAATTTCTTATTCATCGCTGCTCCAGGTTTACTAGGGCCCTTTCCGGTAGTGATCGAACCGATACTTTGAGATTTTCCTAAACATGCATCAACAGCGATAATAAAAGAAGTTGGATTATCTTTCTGTATATTCTGAATTCTCTCTTCTAAATTTAGCGCATGCATTGGTTCATCTAGTGTGCCGAACACTTGGAAGTTTTTGATTTCTACTTGTTCCAGTTTAGTACCAACTAATGGACCAAGTGCATCACCAGTGGAACGGTCTGTTCCGATACAAACGAGAATGAGTGGCATATTAGTCTTAATGGGAATATGAGAAAGTAAGAAATTACTGATTACCTCAGAGGCTTCTAAGTCCTGATGCATAACATTTTGAGTTTCTTTTTCAAAAAAAGGTAAGCGAAAACTTCTAATATTCATGAAGCACCCATCCTTTTAATAAATTTTCACAATATGTTATATAGTAAGTGAAATGGAAAATTATAAGTGCATGCTTTTTACAAACTGTGAATGAAAATGGAAATAATAGTACTAGTATATATATTTTTGTTCCATTTTATACCTAGATGTAAGCGAACAGATGTAATTAAAATCATAAATTTTTTTCAGAAATAAGTAAGACTTCTGATACAATAATAAGGATAACTAAAAAGAAATTTTTGCTGGAGAGGTAGAGGAGTATGGATTTAGCAATAAAATGGTTCGAGTCCGTAGATTGGACGAATATAGGAGTGAAATCACTTAAAATAATCGTTATTTTAATACTTGGTGCAATCGTTGTTCGTATTGCAAGGGCAATTGTACGAAATGCATTTCGTATGGGAAGTCGTTCGCCGATTCAAATTTCAGAACGTCGTACAGTTACGGTAGCGAAGTTGCTTGAAAATATTGTGGCATATGTTGTTATGTTCATTATGTTGATTGCAATTTTAGGTGTGTTTGATATTAATGCGTCAGGTCTATTAGCCGGTGCTGGGGTAATTGGTTTAGCAGTCGGTTTTGGTGCACAGAGTTTAGTTAAAGATGTTATTACAGGATTATTTATTTTGTTAGAGGATCAATTTTCAGTAGGTGATTATGTAAAAATAGGCCAATTTGAAGGAACAGTTTTGGAAATAGGACTACGTACAACGAAGATGAAAAGCTGGACAGGTGAGATTCATATTTTGCCAAATGGCAGTATTGTACAAGTAACGAACTTTTCCGTTAGTAATAGTGTAGCATTTGTTGATGTATCTATTTCTTATGAAGGTGATATAGTACGAGCGGAGCAAGTTATTGAAGATTTATTAGTGGAATTACCAGAAAAATATGAGAAGATGGTAACAACACCTCAATTGTTAGGTGTTCAAACATTGGCAGCATCTGAAGTTGTGTTACGTGTTATTGCTGAAGTAGAGCCGATGCAGCATGCAAGTATTGCGAGGGCCCTTCGCAAAGAGATTAAAAATCGCCTTGATTTACATGGGATTGAAATTCCATACCCACGTATGGTTTTATATAGTCGTGAAGAATTAGTTAGTGAAAAAGCAAATTAGTAGTAGGAGGGGTTTGGAGAATGGAGCAAAAGCAATATAACTTGTACGATGTTGTGGAAATGAAGAAAGCCCATCCATGTGGTGAAAATCGCTGGAAGATTATTCGTATGGGAATGGATATCCGCATTAAGTGCGAGGGATGTGACCATTCGGTAATGATTCCTCGAAGAGAGTTTGACCGTAAGGTGAAAAAAATACTTGTGAAGCATGAAGAATAGTGAAAAAGCAACAGCTGCAGTAGACAGCCGTTGCTTTTTTTCATTTGGTGGAAACTTGTCATTTTTTTCGTTACTATCTATAATGATGAAAGATTGAGACATAGGAGTGAAAAATATGGGATTAACGGCTGGGATTGTTGGATTACCTAACGTAGGAAAGTCCACTTTATTTAATGCAATTACACAAGCAGGAGCAGAATCTGCGAACTATCCATTCTGTACAATTGATCCAAACGTAGGGATTGTAGAAGTACCAGATGAGCGTTTAAATAAATTAACGGAATTAGTAGAACCGAAAAAAACTGTTCCGACTGTATTCGAATTTACTGATATTGCAGGTATCGTAAAAGGTGCGAGTAAAGGTGAAGGATTAGGAAATAAATTCTTATCTCACATTCGTCAAGTAGATGCAATTTGCCAAGTTGTTCGTTGTTTTGAAGATGAAAATATTACGCACGTTTCAGGAAAAGTAGATCCAATTGACGATATTGAAACAATCAACTTAGAGCTAATCTTAGCGGATTTAGAATCTGTTGATAAACGTATCGAACGAGTTGCGAAGTTAGCAAGACAAAAAGATAAAGAAGCTGTATATGAGCATGAAATTTTAGTTCGTTTAAAAGAAGCTTTTGAAGAGGGAAAACCAGCTCGTACTGTTGAATTTACAGAAGAGCAAATGAAGATTGTTAAAGGCCTTCATTTGCTTACAACGAAAGAAATGCTATACGTAGCAAATGTAAGTGAAGATGATATTATGGATCCTTCTGAAAATAAATATGTACAAATGGTAAAAGAATTTGCAGCAAATGAAGATTCACAAGTAATTGTTGTATGTGCAAAAATTGAATCAGAAATTGCTGAGTTAGATGAGGAAGAGAAAAAAGTATTCCTTGAAGAACTAGGAATTGAAGAATCTGGTTTAGATCAATTAATTCGTGCTGCATATGACTTATTAGGACTTGCTACTTACTTCACAGCCGGTGTGCAAGAAGTACGTGCATGGACGTTTAAACAAGGTATGAAAGCACCACAATGTGCTGGTGTTATTCATACGGACTTTGAGCGTGGATTTATTCGTGCAGAAACAGTTTCTTATGATGATTTAATGACAAACGGTTCTATGACAGCTGCAAAAGAAGCTGGTAAAGTACGTCTAGAAGGAAAAGAGTATATCGTAAAAGACGGAGATGTTATGCACTTCCGCTTTAACGTGTAATAAAGATATTTCCTAGGAAAATAAAGATAGGAACTTGGCAAATATATTATATATTTGCCAAGTTTTTATTTAGCGGTTAGTTGATTCATCTAACTTACTATGATATAATCTAAACTCGTGAGTAATTACTATATAATTAATTGCTCCTTGCCCATTATGGGCCGTTTAGACCAAAAGGAGGTGAAAGTGTAATGAGAAAGTACGAAATTATGTACATCATTCGTCCTGGCGTTGAAGAAGAAGCTCAAAAAGCTTTAGTTGAACGTTTTGCAGGTGTTTTAACAAACAATGGTGCAGAAATCATTAACACAAAAGAGTGGGGTAAGCGTCGTTTAGCTTACGAAATCAACGACTTACGTGAAGGTTTCTACATGATCTTAAACGTGAACTCTAACGCAGAAGCGATTAACGAATTCGACCGTTTAGCTAAGATCAACGAAGACATCCTTCGTCATATCGTTGTTAAAGAAGAAGAAAAATAATTGATATATAAGGGAGAGTGGTTCGATTGATGAATCGTGTTATCCTCGTTGGTCGTTTAACTAAGGACCCTGACTTACGTTACACGCCCAATGGTGTTGCAGTAGCTACTTTTACGTTAGCTGTGAATCGCGCATTTGCGAATCAACAAGGTGAGCGTGAAGCTGACTTTATTAATTGTGTAATATGGCGTAAACAAGCAGAAAACGTGGCAAATTATTTGAAAAAAGGTAGCTTAGCAGGCGTAGATGGACGTCTTCAAACTCGTAATTACGAGGGACAAGATGGTAAACGTGTATATGTAACAGAAGTTCTTGCGGAGAGCGTACAATTTTTAGAGCCGCGTAATGGCGGTGGGGAGCAACGTGGTTCATTCAATCAGCAACCATCAGGAGCTGGTTTCGGTAACCAAGGCTCTAACCCATTTGGTCAATCTAGTAATTCAGGTAACCAAGGTAACTCTGGATTTACGAAGAATGACGATCCATTTTCAAATGTAGGTCAACCGATCGACATTTCCGACGACGATTTACCGTTCTAATCGTGTAAATTTGTTAGTTTTAACAAAGAATGGAGGGAAATAGACATGGCAGGACGCAAAGGTGGACGTGCGAAACGTCGTAAGGTGTGTTTCTTCACAGCTAACGGCATCACTCGCATCGATTATAAAGATGTTGATTTATTAAAACGTTTCGTTTCTGAGCGTGGTAAAATTTTACCTCGTCGTGTAACAGGAACAAGCGCAAAATACCAACGCAAACTTACAGTTGCAATTAAACGTGCTCGTCAAATGGCACTTTTACCATATGTTGGTGAATAATAGCGTATGAAATGCACAGTAGAGTCGGACTCTACTGTGCATTTTGCTATGCTTTTCTTTTTGAAAGAGAGGTTAGATGATGAAAAGTACGAGATTTATTACTGAGGGTGCAGCATTGTTAGCGATATATGCAATTTTGTTGCTTATATCTATGTATGTTCCGATTTTAGGTGCAGTTGTGACGTTTGCGCTGCCGTTACCATTTATATTATTAACAGTAAGGTATAAACTATCTAATGTACTCGTGATTTTTGTAGCGGCACTTTTTATTACAGTTGTTGTAAGTCAACCGATTAGTCTTATCAAGACGGTCATGTTTGGATTAATAGGTGTTGTATTAGGATACATGTATAAAAAAGGAAAAAAACCAGTGGAGATATTGATAGCTGGAACACTTGCATATTTAATTGGTATTATGCTCATTTATGTTGGAAGTATAAAATTTTTCAACATAGATTTAATGAAGCAAATGCAAAATATGTTTAATGAAAGTATGGCGCAAAGTGAAAAGATAGTAAGTGCCGCTGGTATGCCGATTAGTAAAGAACAAAAAGAGTTATTAGGACAATTTAATGATATGTTACAAACGCTATTTCCAAGTTTACTTGTAATGGTTTCATTATGTTTCTCGTGGATTACAGTTATGATATCAGGTAGTGTTTTGAGAAAATTAAAGTATGATATTACAGCTTGGCCTAAGTTTAAAGATATACAATTACCAAAGAGTATTGTTTGGTATTACGTCATATTTATCTTGCTATCAACTTTCATGAAAGTTGAACCAACATCATATTTACATATGGTATTTTCTAATCTATATGTAATCTTTGCTATGCTACTCGTATTCCAAGGATTAACATTTATCGCCTTTGTAGCGCATAGAAAAGGTTTTACGAAAGGGGTTCCTATTATTAGTTTTATTGTATGTATGTTTATTCCAATGCTGTTTCCTCTCGTGACAATCTTAGGTATAATTGATTTAGGGATTTCATTGCGTTCTAAAATGGAATGAAAAATGGAGGATAAAATAGTATTATTTATACTGTTTTAAGGTGTTTAATCTGTTTAACTAACTAGAAGTTGAGTTAGTTTTACTTTATAGGAGTTGTATACATGCCTGAATTTTATAAGAAACAGTGGTTTTTATATCCTGTTTACGTATTGGCATTTTTTGTGTTTGTGCTAATTTCGATTCTCTGTTATTTTCATTTAATTGTGGGAATGGCCGCCTTTTTTGTTTTTTGTATCGTTCTTTTTTTAGTTATACGATTTGAACTTACCTTTCAAAGGAACTTTGAAAAACATACGACAGATATGATTACAAGGGTAAAAAAAGTAAGCAATGAAGCATTCAACCAAATGCCTATTGGTATTTTGTTATACAATAAGGACTATGGGATTGATTGGGCAAATCCTTATTTATCTTCATGTTTAGGGCAACATGCACTAGCTGGGTGGCATCTGTACGATGTATCAGAAACATTACTCCTTTTTATTAAGGGAGAGACTTCCGATGATATAGTATCTTTAAATAATCGAAAGTTTCGTGTGTTTGTAAGGAAAGAAGAAAAATTAATTTATTTCTTTGATGTAACTGAGCAAACAGAAATTGAAAAGATGTATGAGGATCAGCGTACTGTTTTAGCTGTTATTTATTTAGATAACTATGATGAGGTTACACAAGGGTTAGATGATCAATTACGCACGAATATAACAAGTCTTGTGACATCACGCCTAAATGAATGGGCTGTTAAGTATGGTGCGTATTTAAAACGTGCATCTTCAGAAAGATTCTTCGTTGTACTAAATGAAAGTATTTTGGCGCAAATGGAGAAAGGGAAATTTAGTATTTTGGATCAGGTGCGTGAAGAAACGTCAAAAAGGAATATACCACTTACATTAAGCGTTGGTGTTGGATCGGGTGATTTACCTTTATCGGAGCTTGGAGCGATGGCCCAATCTGGCTTAGACCTTGCGCTGGGCCGGGGTGGAGATCAAGTAGCTATTAAACAAGCAACGGGTAAAGTTAAATTTTACGGTGGTAAGACGAATCCGGTCGAAAAGCGTACTCGTGTACGTGCTAGAGTCATTTCGCACGCATTAAAGGATTTAGTATTAGAAAGTAGCAATGTCATTATAATGGGGCATAGGGCTCCTGATATGGATGCAATTGGTGCTGCAATTGGTATTTTAAAGGTAGCTCAATTAAATGAGCGCAAAGGATATATTGTATTGGACGAAAATGATTCCGATAAGGGAATCAAGCGATTAATGGATAAGGTGAAACAAAATGAAGAGTTATGGTCTCATTTTATTTCACCAGGGCAAGCGATGGAATTTGCGAATGATGATTCATTGCTTGTTGTTGTTGATACGCATAAGCCTTCAATGATGATGGAAGAAAAACTGCTACATAAAATTGAAAATGTAGTTGTTATTGATCACCATCGCCGGGGAGAAGAGTTTATTGAAGATCCATTGCTTGTTTACATGGAACCATACGCTTCTTCAACGGCAGAACTTGTTACTGAATTACTTGAGTATCAGCCGAAAAATTTAAAAATGACAATGTTAGAAGCAACGGCATTGTTAGCGGGTATTATTGTTGATACGAAAAGTTTTACATTCCGTACCGGTGCTCGTACATTTGATGCGGCTTCTTATTTACGTTCGCACGGTGCAGACACGGTACTTGTACAAGAACTGTTAAAAGAAGATATGGGTCAGTATTTACGAGTTGCAAAAGCTATAAAAAATGCGTACATTTATAAAAATGGAATTGCGATTGCTAAAGTTGACGGTGATGAATATTATCACCAAGTACTTATTGCACAATCAGCAGACACGTTATTGACAATGACGGGTATTATTGCATCGTTTGTTATTGCGAAGCGTGGAGAAAATTTCATTGGAATTAGCGGTAGATCTTTAGGTGAAGTGAATGTACAGCTAATTATGGAGAATTTAGGCGGTGGCGGGCATTTAACGAATGCGGCCACACAGATGAAAAATGTTACGGTAGATGAAGCTGAGGAGAAGCTTCGATTTGTTATTGATGACTATTTACAGGGAGGCACACAATCATGAAAGTAATTTTTCTAAAAGACGTAAAAGGTAAAGGGAAAAAAGGAGAAGTAAAAAACGTACCAGATGGTTATGCAAATAACTTCTTACTAAAACAAGGGTTAGCTGCCGAAGCGACAAACAGCAGTATGAAAACTTTAGAAGCTCAAAAGCGTAAAGAGGAAAAAGACGCAGCAGCAGAGGTTGAGAATGCAAAAGAGTTGAAAGAAACTTTAGAGAAATTAACTGTAGAATTAAAGGCGAAATCTGGAGAAGGTGGCCGTTTATTTGGTTCTATTACAAGCAAACAAATCGTAGATGCAATGCAAAAATCGCATAAAATTAAACTTGATAAACGTAAATTTGAAATGGACGATGCAATCCGTGCATTAGGCTATACAAATGTAACAGTGAAATTGCATCCGCAAGTAACAGCAACAGTAAAAGTTCATGTTATTGAACAATAAAAATAAATTAAGCAAGGAGGATTGCGTATGAGTGATGTACTTGCTGATCGTACCCCTCCGCATAATATAGAGGCTGAGCAGGCGGTTTTAGGGGCCATATTAATTGATCAAGATGCGTTAACGTCAGCATCAGAGCTATTGGTACCTGATTCATTCTATCGAACGAAACATCAAAAGATTTTTGAAGTTATGCTTGGATTGTCTGATAAGGGAGAACCGATTGACTTAGTAATGATGACATCAGCAATGGCTGATCAAGGATTACTAGAAGAGGTTGGTGGAGTTTCTTACTTAGCAGAGTTGGCAGAAGTTGTTCCAACTGCCGCTAACGTAGAATATTATGCACGTATCATTGCTGAAAAGGCGCTTTTACGTCGTTTAATTCGAACAGCGACTCATATTGTATCGGATGGATACGAGAGAGAAGATGACGTGGACGGCCTTTTAAATGAGGCTGAGAAAAAAATATTAGAAGTATCTCATCAAACGAACGCAAAAGCATTCCAAAATATTAAAGATGTTCTTGTAGATGCTTATGATAAAATTGAACTTTTGCATAATCAAAAAGGTGAAGTTACCGGGATACCAACTGGGTTTACCGAATTAGATAAGATGACAGCTGGTTTCCAACGAAATGATTTAATCATCGTGGCAGCACGTCCATCAGTAGGGAAAACGGCATTTTCATTAAATATCGCACAAAATGTAGCGACGAAAACTGATGAAAATGTAGCGATTTTTAGTTTGGAGATGGGTGCGGATCAGCTTGTTATGCGTATGCTTTGTGCGGAAGGAAATATTGATGCACAAAGACTTCGTACCGGTTCATTAACTTCTGATGATTGGGCGAAATTAACAATGGCGATGGGTAGCCTTTCAAATGCCGGTATATATATTGATGATACACCAGGGATTAAGGTGAATGAAATTCGAGCAAAATGCCGTAGATTAAAACAAGAACAAGGTCTTGGTATGGTTTTAATTGACTACTTACAGCTTATTCAAGGAAGCGGGAAATCGGGCGAGAACCGTCAGCAGGAAGTATCTGAGATTTCGCGTACGTTAAAAGGAATTGCGCGTGAATTACAAGTACCTGTTATTGCTCTTTCGCAGCTATCCCGTGGTGTTGAATCTCGTCAAGATAAGCGCCCGATGATGTCTGATATTCGTGAATCAGGAAGTATCGAGCAGGATGCTGATATTGTAGCCTTCCTATATCGTGAAGATTACTATGATCGAGAAACAGAAAATAAAAATACCATTGAAATCATTATTGCAAAGCAACGTAACGGTCCAGTAGGCTCAGTAGAGCTTGCATTCGTTAAAGAGTTTAATAAGTTCGTTAACTTAGAACGTCGCTTTGATGATGGACATGCGCCGCCCGCATAAAGGCAGTATAAAAAAGAAACACATTTCTTATAATAAGATGTGTTTCTTTTTTTTTATATAAAAGATAGGGCTTTCATAAGATGAATATGTAATTCTTACGAACGAAAACGTTTTTCGATAAAAAAATGTTCGCTTTTTGGTTGACTTCTCTTTCTGTTTTGGTACAATTATATTGTTTGAAAAGTTCGTTTGAAAATTGCGGAGGTGCTTTAATAATGTCTTCAGTAGTAGTTGTAGGAACACAATGGGGCGATGAAGGAAAAGGTAAAATTACTGACTTTCTTTCTGAGCATGCGGAAGTAGTTGCAAGATATCAAGGTGGAAATAACGCAGGACACACAATTGTTTTCGGCGGAGTTAAATATAAATTACACTTAATTCCATCTGGTATTTTCTATAAAGAGAAAATTTGTGTAATCGGAAACGGCTTAGTAGTAGATCCAAAAGCATTACTTGAAGAATTAAAATACTTACACGATCGTGGTGTAAGTACTGATAATTTACGTGTTAGTAACCGTGCGCACGTTATTTTACCTTACCACTTAAAACAAGATGAGTTAGAAGAAGCAAGTAAAGGTGATAACAAAATCGGTACAACGAAAAAAGGTATCGGTCCTGCATATATGGATAAAGCTGCTCGTATTGGTATCCGTATGGCTGATCTTTTAGACCGTGAAGCATTTAAAGAAAAGCTTGAGCGCAATTTAGTAGAAAAAAATCGTTTATTTGAAAAGATGTACGATACAGAAGGTTTCAGCGTAGAAGAAATTTTCGAAGAGTACTTCGAGTACGGTCAACAAATCGCGCAATATGTATGTGATACGTCTGTTGTATTAAATGATGCACTAGATAACAATCATCGTGTATTATTTGAAGGTGCACAAGGTGTTATGCTTGATATTGATCACGGTACGTACCCATTCGTTACATCTTCTAACCCAATTGCAGGTGGTGTAACAGTTGGAACTGGAGTTGGTCCTGCGAAAGTTACTCGCGTTGTAGGTGTATGTAAAGCATATACAAGCCGTGTAGGTGATGGTCCATTCCCTACTGAGCTTCATGATGAAATCGGTCATCAAATTCGTGAAGTTGGTCGTGAATATGGAACAACAACTGGTCGTCCACGCCGCGTAGGTTGGTTCGATAGCGTTGTTGTAAGACATGCACGTCGCGTTAGTGGTTTAACAGATTTATCATTAAACTCTATCGACGTTCTAACAGGTATTCCAACTCTTAAAATTTGTGTTGCTTACAAATACAATGGCGAAGTTATCGATGAAGTTCCAGCAAACTTAAACATTTTAGCGAAATGTGAGCCTGTATACGAAGAGCTTCCAGGTTGGACAGAAGATATTACTGGTGTAAGATCATTAGACGAACTTCCTGAAAATGCACGAAAATACGTAGAACGTGTTTCTGAATTAACAGGAATTCAATTATCTATGTTCTCAGTTGGACCAGATCGTAACCAAACAAATATCGTTCGTAATGTATACGAAGCTTAATTAATATAAAAAATTGATTTCTTAAAGAAAAAACTCATGCTCTCATGAGTTTTTTCTTATCTTTTATAAAAAAATAAAAAAGGTATTGCAAAAATAAAAGATAATATGTTATGATATGTCTTGTCGTCACGAAAATATGACGTTGGTGAGTATGAGCCATTAGCTCAGTTGGTAGAGCATCTGACTTTTAATCAGAGGGTCGAAGGTTCGAATCCTTCATGGCTCACCATTTTATTTTTCGTGGCCCGTTGGTCAAGTGGTTAAGACACCGCCCTTTCACGGCGGTAACACGGGTTCGAATCCCGTACGGGTCATGTTTTTTTATGTTCATTTTTGGTCCCGTGGTGTAGTGGTTAACATGCCTGCCTGTCACGCAGGAGATCGCCGGTTCGACCCCGGTCGGGACCGCCACTTTTGTTTATACCACCATTAGTGGTTTTATATATAGTTTTGGCTCGGTAGCTCAGTCGGTAGAGCAGAGGACTGAAAATCCTCGTGTCGGCGGTTCGATTCCGTCCCGAGCCACTCTCAGGATATTAAGTGGGCCCACTTAATATCCTTTTTATTTATGTAATTTTACAAAATTGAGTAGTTATTTTAAAATAGAATGAGGAGCCTCTAGCAGTTGAAGCTAGAGGTTTTTCTATAGATCGTATAGGATTCCGTGTAAAAGTGGATCATACATGAGTCTATGAGAATAGAGGAGAAAATACTTAAACAAAAGGTGCGGTCATATAGGGACATACTATATAAACGTCAATGTGTTTAAGGATTATTGACCATATTTTTATAAGGAGGAAATAGACGATGATGGGAAAGAAAATTTTAGTAGTTGATGATGAAAAGCCGATTGCAGATATTTTAAAGTTTAACCTAGAAAAAGAAGGTTTTGAAATTGTAATGGCGCATGATGGTGATGAGGCAATTGAGAAAGCAAATGAAGAACAGCCAGATATGGTTTTATTAGATATTATGTTACCGGGAAAAGATGGCTTAGAGGTGTGTCGTGAAATACGTAAAAGCTCAGAAATGCCAATTATTATGCTTACAGCAAAAGACTCTGAAATTGATAAAGTATTAGGGCTTGAGCTTGGAGCAGATGATTATGTAACGAAGCCATTTAGCACGAGGGAGTTGCTTGCTCGTGTGAAAGCGAATTTACGTCGCCATCAGCAGGGTGGTACAGCAGAAAAAGAAGAAAATACTGAAATGGTTATTGGACCAATCGTTATTAATCCGAATGCTTATAGTGTGACAAAGCGTGAAGAAAGCATTGAACTTACACATCGCGAATTTGAATTACTACATTATTTAGCGAAACATCTAGGACAAGTTATGACTCGTGAACATTTGTTGCAAACAGTTTGGGGTTATGATTATTTTGGAGATGTACGTACAGTGGACGTAACAGTACGTCGTTTACGTGAAAAAATTGAAGATAATCCAAGTCATCCTACTTTAATTGTAACTAGACGTGGAGTAGGGTATTACTTGCGTGACCCAGAGCAGGAATAGTATATGAAGAAAGTTGGTTTTTTTCAATCTATTCATTTAAAATTTGTGCTTATATATATGCTATTGATATTAATAGCGATGCAAGTTATTGGCGTATATTTCGTTAGGGAATTAGAAAAAAGTCTTGTAAAAGGTTTTCAAGACTCCTTGACACAGCAAACAAACTTACTTTCTTATAACTTGAAGCAAGAGTTTGTAAAAGAGCGTCCTAAAACAGAATCAGTAGATAAGGCTATTAAGGAATCGATTCAAAAATTTGCATCAGACCGTAAGAAAGACATTCAAGAAGTAAGTGTAATTGACGCCAATAGAAAATTGATGGCAATTTCAGACGGGTCTAAGCAAAATAAAGTAGGAAGAACGTCAACAGATAGAGCTGTACAGCGGGTAATGGTACAAAAGAAACCAGAGTCAAAGATTGAGAAAGATGGGCAGACAGGCCATCGAGTTCAAGTTATGATTACGCCTATTTTAAAAGAACCGGGCGGAGAGGTACTTGGCGTCATTCATATTGTTGCATCTATGGAAGATGTGTATAAACAAATGAAGGATATAAATCAAATTTTTGCGACGGGGACAGTAATTGCCTTATTAGTAACAGCTGTACTTGGAATTTTATTGGCTCAAACAATTACGAGACCAATTTCAGATATGCGAAGACAAGCAATTGAAATGGCGAAAGGAAATTATTCGCGAAAAGTAAAGGTGCATAGTCATGATGAAATTGGACAACTAGCATTATCTTTTAATAATTTATCTAAAAAATTACAACAAGCTCGTTCCTCAACGGAAAGTGAAAGACGAAAATTATCATCTGTTTTATCACATATGACAGATGGGGTAATCGCTACTGATCGAAAAGGGGATATTATTTTATTAAATGATCCTGCGGAAAAGATGTTAAATGTTTCGCGTGAAACAGCGCTAGATCAATCGGTATTAGAAGTACTAGGGATACAAGAAGAATTTACACTGGATCATTTATATGAAGAACCCGATTCAGTTTTATTAGACTTTAGTACGAGAAATGAACCGTATATTTTACGTGCTAGTTTCTCTGTTATTCAAAAAGAAACAGGGAAGGCAAATGGTTTAATTGCTGTATTATATGATGTAACAGAGCAGGAGCGCATAGAACGAGAGCGCCGTGAGTTTGTTGCAAACGTATCTCATGAGTTAAGAACACCGTTAACGACGATGCGTAGTTACTTAGAAGCGCTTACTGATGGAGCATGGCAAGATCCGAATATTGCACCACAATTTTTAACGGTTACACAAGAGGAAACAGAAAGAATGATCAGGCTTGTAAATGCATTGTTACAACTATCTAAACTAGATAGTACTGAACATCGTTTAATGAAGGAATTTGTCGACTTTACTGACTTCTTTAACAATGTTATCGATCGCTTTGAAATGTCTAAAGAGCAAAATGTAAGTTTCAAACGATCTTTCTCTAAGAAATCTCGATTTATTGATATGGATTCGGACAAAATTACACAAGTTTTATATAACATTATTTCCAATGCATTAAAGTATTCACCAGAAGGTGGTACAGTAACATATCGCCTACGTGATCGCGGGGAGTTATTAGAAATTAGTGTGAGTGATCAAGGAATGGGAATTCCGAAAGAAAATGTAGAGAAAATCTTTGAACGTTTTTATCGTGTGGATAAAGCGCGTTCGAGACAGATGGGTGGTACAGGCCTTGGGTTAGCTATTGCGAAAGAGATGATTGAGGCACATGGCGGCTCGATTTGGGCGAAGAGTGAAGAAGGAAAAGGGACAACTATTTATTTCACATTGCCAATGGCGGCAGATGAAGAGGACGATTGGGAATGAGCATGGAAAACTTTAAAACGATAGTTCTAATTAATTTAGTTGTCATTAGCCTATTTCTTACTTTTAACTTATGGACATATGTTCCTGATTCTACTTCCATGCAAAACACAAAATTCGTTCAAGGTAACGAAGATATAAATCCAATAAAGATTTCGGAGATTGTTCGCCCATCTTCTGTCATTATTCATAAAGAGAAAAATCATTATGTGAGCGAAAATAAGGAAAATGTGGATTCAATTTATAAAATTCTTGAAAATGGAGAATTACATGATTTTAGGGAGATAACAGGGTCAGTTCCTAAAGGTGATTTTCTTTCTTATGTACACGGAGAAGAAAAAATTGAATTTGTTTTCCCTACAAATATCCCACTGGATACGATTAAAAGTATGTTTAATATTAAAGATAAAAACATAGAAAGTAACAGAAGTTTTAATCGTATTATAATTGACCCTTCTCGAAGCAAGGATCAAGAAATTAAAGTTAATTTTGTTTCCTATGATACTTCTCGTAAAATATATCAAGCGACATTGGCTGGTGCTTACGTAAAGGATATTTTAAATGCTCAAAATCAACTTATAACAGTAGCAAGACCATATTTTGAATATCAAATAAATGATACAAAAAAACTTTTTTTACCAGATGGGATTACGGAATTAAGTAAGATAGAGTATATTACATCTAAACTAGAAGTGGATACGTTTAAAAATGCTTTATTTAGTGATCCACGTTATTTAAGTCCTATTTCTGAGAAAACAAAGGAAACATTTACGGATGGTATCCGTTCTATGGAAATTGATAAGTCGAATGCAATGTTGAAATATAAAAACTCCGCTGTACATAGCGATAAAACTACAGATAATGCAATAATCTTACAAAAAAGTTTTGACTTTGTAAGTGGGCATAGTGGCACTTTAAAGTTTTATCGTTTTGATTACATTAGTAAGGGGAAAACTTCATTCCGTTTATATGAAGGCGGCTTGCCTGTATTTAATGCAGATGGAATCGCTGAATTAAAACAAGCATGGGGTTCAGGTGAAGTCATGCAGTATGAAAGACCTCTTTATGATTTAAGTTTCAGTTTACCGAATAAACAACCAACAACTTCTCTTGCATCAGGTCATACGGTGATGACATCATTAGAAAATAATCCGGAAATTGACAAAAATTCAATTCAGGATGTTGGGATTGGTTATAAATTATCATTGGCACCTTCCATCAACGCAGGGAAAATGGGTATTTTACAGCCGATATGGTATGTAAAATATGATGAAGAAGGTAAGCAACAAATATTTGAGTGGAGTGAGGGGGGACTAAATGGATTGGGATCGAATTAAAACGATATTTATTGTGACCTTTTTTGTTTTAGACCTCTTTCTTATTTTTCAATTCATTCAAAAGCAAGGTAGTAATCAATTGGAGCTTGTGGCGGAAACAAAGATCGATCAACAATTAAAAGCTGAAAAAATTACTATGGGGAATTTTCCTAAAGAACCGAAAAAAGAGTCACTTATAATGGCGAAAAATAAGGTTTTCAAAGAAGAGGATGTGCAATCTTTAAAAAATCAAACGGCACACTTGCAAGACGAATATCAAATAGAGAGTAAATTAAAAGAGCCTTTTTTAAATACGAAATCATTGTCAAAAGATAAGTATAATGACTTTTTGAAAAATTATGTGCTAGATGGACAAAAATATGAGTTTGGAGCAATAAAGGACTCAAAAATTTACTTCTTTCAAAAGTATAAAGATAAACCAATTTTCTACAATGATCGTGCGATGATCGTTGTGGAATTAAATGAAAAGAATGAGCTTGTTTCGTATACACAAACGATGTTAACGGATTTAAAGGAAATGGGCGAAAGTGAAAAAACGAAAGAGCAAGAAATCATTACTGCTCAAACGGCGTTAGTGAATTTATATTTAAAAAATAAAATTGCGGACAATACGCATGTGAAAGAGGCGCAGGTCGGATATGCGACTCTTGCAGAGTCTTCTTCTAATATACAAGTGCTTGCCCCAACATGGAACTTAAAGACAGAGCAAAAAAAGGACTTTTTTGTGAATGCAATCGAAGGACAAGTCATGGAATTAGGCGAAAATCAAGTGCCTGAAGAATATAATGGAGTGAGAAAGAATGAGCATGCAGTTTAGTGTACTTGCGAGTGGAAGTACAGGGAATATGTTATATGTAGGAACGGATGAAAAAAAATTGCTCGTCGATGCGGGTTTAAGTGGTAAAGCTACAGAGGCTTTGTTTAAACAAGCTGAACTGAATATAAATGACATATCAGGTATTCTTGTAACACATGAGCATAGTGATCATATTAAAGGGTTAGGTGTATTGGCACGTAAATATGATTTACCTGTTTATGCGAACGAGAAAACATGGAATGCGATGGAACACTTAATAGGCAATATCCCAACTGATCAAAAATTTATTTTCTCAGTTGGGGATGTGAAAACATTTGGCGATATTGAAGTTGAATCATTTGGTGTTTCTCATGATGCAGCAGAGCCGATGTTTTACGCTTTTCATAATAATAATAGAAAGTTAGCTCTTATTACAGATACTGGCTACGTAAGTGATCGTATGAAGGGTGTTATTAAGGGAGCGAATGCTTTCGTATTTGAAAGTAATCATGATGTCGAAATGCTTCGCATGGGACGATATCCATGGAGTATTAAACGACGTATATTAAGTGATGTAGGTCACGTTTGTAATGAGGACGCCGCATTAGCGATGGCGGACGTTATTACAGACGAGACAAAACATATTTATTTAGCACATTTAAGCTTAGATAATAATATGAAAGAATTAGCGCGTATGTCTGTATCACAAGTATTAGAAGAAAAAGGTTTTGGCGTTGGAGAATCTTTTGAAATACATGATACAGACCCGAAAATGCCTACGAAAATTCAATACGTATAATTCTTCATTTTAGTAAACAATAAAGGTGAATATAGTTGTTTTTAGGAAGATAGGTGAACAAATATGTCCTTTATTGATGAAGAAAAATATCGTATAAAACGTGCGGGTAAAAAGAAGCATAAAGGTATTGTAGTTTCTAGCATAGCGGGAACAATTGTAGGGGCTTCATTATTCGCATTTGGAGCCCCTTTATTTTCGAATCATGCAGGTACGCTTCCACAAGCTGAAGCAAGTGGAAAAAATATGGCTCAAGCTCAAGCTGGAAATGCTCCAGCTAAACAGATTAGCTTTGTAGATGCTGTTGATCGTGCGTCTGAAGCAGTTGTTGGTGTTATTAATATTCAGCGAGATGATTTTTCAGAGGCGGATTCAGAAGCGGGTACAGGCTCTGGTGTGATTTATAAGAGGACAGATGGACATGCTTATATTGTAACAAATAACCACGTTGTTGCTGGAGCGAATCGTATTGAAGTGAGCCTGAGTGATGGTAAGAAGGTTCAGGGTAAAGTATTAGGAACCGATGTAGTCACAGATTTAGCAGTACTAGAAATAGATGCGAAGTATGTGAAAAAAGTGATTGAAATTGGCGACTCTAATACTGTTCGTAGAGGAGAGCCGGTTATTGCGATTGGAAATCCACTAGGATTACAATTTTCCGGGACTGTCACACAAGGTATTATTTCGGCTAACGAGCGTATTGTTCCTGTAGATTTAAATCAAGATGGACATTACGATTGGCAAGTAGAAGTATTGCAAACAGATGCGGCAATTAATCCAGGTAATAGTGGTGGTGCACTTGTAAATGCAGCAGGACAATTAATTGGCATTAACTCAATGAAAATTGCAGCAAAAGAAGTAGAAGGAATTGGACTAGCTATTCCAATTACAAGAGCCGTCCCTGTTATGAATGAACTTGAGAAATACGGTAAAGTAAAAAGACCTTATGTTGGAATTGAACTAAGATCATTAAACGAGATTCCGAATTATTATTGGTCAAAAACGTTACATTTACCAGACAACGTAACGGAAGGAGTTTGCATTTTAGATGTAAAAAGTCCTTCGCCAGGTACGGATGCTGGTCTGCGAGAACATGACGTTATTGTGGCAGTAGATGGAAAACCGATTGGCGATATTATTGGATTCCGCACGGCCTTATATAATAAAAAAATTAACGATAAAATGACTCTTACGTTTTATCGTGGCACAAAACGAGCGACAACAACGGTGAAATTAGGCATTCAAAAGTATTAAAAACAGGAGGGCCTACCTCCTGTTTTCTATTGTAGAAAAGTGAGGTGAAGAATATGAATTTACCTTGTTGTTTAGAACATGTTGAATTAGCACTAGATATCATTGTGGATGAGTGTGAAGTTGCGCCAGTTATTAACAATGTGGATAACTCTGAAAAAGAGAAGAAAACATGTGAATTTTGTCAAAATGAGGCGACATATGTTGTATCGAACACAGATTCTCACACAATATGTGGGTAACATTTGTGGATATGTGGATAAGTTGTGTGGATAACATGTTTGTAAGGTGGGGAATAAATGTGAATATCTCGATTATTTCAATCGGAAAATTAAAAGAAAAATACTTGAAGCAAGGTATAGCAGAATACTTAAAACGATTATCTTCTTATGCAAAAGTAGAAGTAATTGAATTACCAGATGAAAAGGCACCAGAAAATTTAAGTGAAGCAGAAATGTTAATTGTAAAAGAAAAAGAAGGTATACGTATACTGGATAAAATTTCTGATGATACGCATGTCATTGCGCTAGCTATAGAAGGAAAACAAAAATCATCAGAAGAGTTTGCAGCAAGTCTAGATCGTCTTGCTACATATGGAAAGAGTAAAGTAGCGTTTGTAATTGGTGGATCACTTGGACTTAGCTCAGAAGTAATGAAGCGTTCAAACGAATCTCTTTCTTTCTCAAAGATGACATTACCACATCAATTAATGCGTCTAGTATTGCTTGAGCAAGTATATAGGGCGTTTCGGATTAATCGCGGTGAACCGTATCATAAGTAAGTGAAGTATTCTATGTAAAACAAGGGTAAGAAAAGAATACAGGAGAAAATCGAAAATGGTAGGTTGGTCTTGATTTTCACTGATATTATCATGTTTATTTTATTATGCCTATAATTGGAGGCTATGTGAATGTTAAGTGATCAGGCGAGATATTCTAGGCTCGCGAATATAACAAAAATAATAAATACAAAATTAGAACTACGTGAAGTATTGCAGCGTGTAACAATGGCGATATCAGAGGAGATTGTTCAATGCAACGCTGTTGGAATTTATTTACCCCAGGAAGATGGAACATTTAGAGGGTTTGCAGGAAAACCAGAGACCATAAATGGCGTAACGCTCGATACTCAGGTAATTGATCCTGAAATAGACTTACTGGCAAAAGAAGTTATTGAAACCCAAAAAACCATCTATATCCCTGATACCTCAAAGGATCATCGGCTGGATCCGAGACCAGTTGATGCGTTCAAAATTAAGTCCTTATTAGCCCTGCCTATCTCATTTGGGCAAGAGTTATTTGGTCTGGTTTTTTTATTTGATTATGGAGCTCCAATGAACTTAACAGATTCAGAAATTCAAAGTGTTGAAGCGTATGTAAATATGGCTGCGGTCGCAATTCAAAACGCAAATAATTTGACACAAAAGGAAAACCTTATTGCCGAGAAGCAGCTGTTACTAAATGTTACCCGTGATTTATCAATGTGTTCCTCGATACAGGAGAGTTTTGATAAATGTTTTTTTTACTTAGGACAGATTTTAGAGAGTAAAAACATGGCTGCCCACCTTTTAGACCCGCTAGACAAAACAACGAAGTTAAGCAAGGACTGTGATTGGACAGAAGCGGATTGGATGGAGAAAAGCTATGAAGCCAAGATCCAAGAGGTTATTCAAACAAAAAATATAGATAGTAAGGGTCTACTGATGATTCCATTGGTTTCAATGGGAGAAGTATTAGGGGTAATCGTCGTTGGCAAAGAGGGAAAAGCTCACAATTACGATAATTCCCAAATTCAACTGGCAAAATCTATCGTTGATGCCACAGCTCCTACGTTTTCAAACTTGTTATATATGGATCAACTTGAAAGCAGGGTGGAAGAGCGAACGAGAGAACTAGCTGCTGCTAATAAAAAAGTTACAAGTGTGATTGAAAGTATTACGGATGGATTCTTTACTTTGAATAATAAATGGGAATTTACGTACGTAAATAAGCATCAATATTTTCCACAAAGAAAAACAGCAAAAGATGTATTAGGCAAGAATGTATGGGAGGTTTTCCAGAGTAGCGCCGACACAGTTATGTATAAGGAATTTCATCGTGCAATGTCAGAGCGAACTACAGTTCATTTCGAATTTCTTTCTACCCCTGATGAATATTGGCACGAAGTTATTGCATACCCGTATGATGATGGTATTTGTTGTATTTTTAAAAACATAACGGAAAAAAAGCAATATGAACAGGAATTGAAAAGGTTATCCAACATAGAGTTAATAGGGCAAATGGCAGCAGGCATTAGCCACGAGATTAGAAATCCAATGACAACAGTACGAGGATTTTTGCAGTTATTAAAAGAAGAGAACAGCTATGAGAACCATAATAAGTACTTTAATTTAATGATTGAAGAACTTGACCGTTCCAATTCTATTATTACTGAATTTCTCTCAATGGGTAATACAAGGAAATCAGATTTGCAGATGTTAGATTTAAATTCAATTATTTACGATATTATTCCTTTAATAAAGATTGATACGTATAATCAAAATAAATATATTCAAGTCGATACAAATGACATTCCGGAATTACTTTTAAACCGTAATGAGATACGACAATTATTACTAAACCTATACCGTAATGGCTTAGAAGCGATGAGTACAGAGAAAGTTCTAACCATTAGCACCTACAAGGAAGGTCAAAATTGTGCGGTGCTTGCAGTACAGGATCAAGGAAAAGGTATCAAGCCTGAAGTATTAGAGAAACTGGGTACTCCATTTTACACGACCAAAGATAATGGAACTGGATTAGGATTAGGTGTATGTTATGCTATTGCCGCCCGCCATAATGCAAAAATAGAAATTCAAACAGGATCGGAAGGCACTACCTTTTTTGTTAAATTTAATTATGAAAATAATAAAAAATAACCCTATTTAGATTAGTTACGGTGAACCGTATCATAAATAGTGAGTAGTAATCGGAAATTAATCATGCCTTGTGTATTAACATAAAGTATTATTGGCTGTATATTGAATAAAAAATATAATCAAGAAAAAAGCACTTATCTTTACAAGATAGAGTGCTTTTTTATATGCATTTTATTATTTTAGATTTAACCGATATGTAATGAAGATGTACAATAAATATGGGGGTATGCAAGTGCCTGGTGAAATCAAGTATACTCAATATAGGAGAAAAGAAGTATTAGATGTACTTAGGGGGGCTTAACATATTTAAGAGAGATATGAAAAAAATATTGATATCATTACTAAAAAATCCATTAGTAATAATCGTATACTGGATTTTTTGTTATGAGTTAGCTTTATTATGTATGTATGGAAGAATGAATAATAATATTTATATTTGGTTATTATCTATAGCATTTTTAATACTTATCATTATATTTACTACAATTAAAGTTATAAAAAATAGGGAACGTGAATCGTCCAAATTATTAAATGTAAAGGGATGGAAATACATTTCCGTTATCATCCTTATCTTTATAACGTCTTTTTATGGGATAAAAATTTATAAAAGTGCAACGAATTATGGTGGTAAACTAGCATGGTTTATAGAAAGCGTAAAAAACGAAAGATCAGTTAAACTTAAGCGTGATAATATATATAAGTATGGTGTAGAGGGTATTTTTGAAGATATAAATAAGAAATATACTTTGCCAAAGAAGTTATATATGTCGGATGATTTTACTTTGGAATTTAAATCAGATGGAACAATTATATCATTTGATACTTTTCTTTATGGAAAAAATGCTGCTGGAAAAGAGGAAAGCTACTTAATAGCTTATAATAAAAATAAATCAAAAGATATTTTTGTAGGATTAAATGGGTATGTTAACGCTGATTATAATGAAGATAAATTAGTAAAACCTTTAATTAAAACAGTTCAAGCTATTCCAGTTAAACAAACTGTAAGTAAGTGGAATGAAGATAAGTATGGGCTGGTTTATTATGGGAAAAGGAACTGGGGTTTCAATGGAGAAGGAATTATTAATATTAATAAAGATGGGAAATTAGAGAAGCTTGAAGAAGCAAAATCCGAAATAATTGGATATACGGTATCTATATTTATCCCTGGAAAAGAGAAAGAGATAGTACCTGCTAGATATAATTTACTAGGTGACCCAAATTGGAGTAAGGAAAGTAGTTCTAAAAAGAAAAAGAAGGATTTAACTAATAATAATGAGCAATTTTACTTTTCAAAAGAAGTGGGTTATAAACTAGATGTTACAGATAAAGCATTAGGGAGTACCTTTTATTCCCTAAGCAAGACAATTGATGGTGGGGAAACATGGGGAGTTATAAATGAGGACCCGTTCAATGAAGCGGTTGGTAGTGCATCAGGAATCATCTTTTTTAATGAAAAGCTCGGATTTTTAAGGGCAGCCAGACCCTCTGGCAATGAAGGGAGGCTATACCGTACAGATGATGGTGGTATAACTTTTAAAAAGGTGAGCTATACGAATTATGAAGTGAAACTAGAAAGTGGACAGGTAATAAATCCGTTTGATTTTCCTAATCTGCCTTATGAGAAGGATGGAGTTTTTAACATGCTAGTAGGGCAAGGAGCAGATGGAGACTACAATGGTAATAGTAGTATACTTTATCAATCAAAAAATCAAGGTGAAACATGGGAGTATGTAAAAGAGGTTAAAGATAATTAATAGTGGGAAAGACCATTGGATAAAAATCACCGATGGTCTTTTAAACATTACTAGGTGGTATGTAGATTTCCTAAAATAAGTATGTTTCTATTTCCATAAAAATATGCTGTAATATGAAGAGGAAAAAGTATAAGTAGTTAGAGAAGTGAGGAATTAAAGGTGAAGAAGTTTAAGAAGTTTTACTTGGAGATTACGAGCGTATGTAATCTTGCGTGTAGCTTTTGTCCGCCGACGGAAAGGCAGAAGCAATTCATTTCTGTGGAGGATTTTGCTAAAAGATTAGACCAAATTAAGCCTCACACAGACTACATTTATTTGCACGTGAAGGGTGAGCCGTTGCTCCATCCGAAAATAGATCAACTATTAGACTTAAGCCATGAAAAAGGGTTTAAAGTTAATATTACAACGAACGGGACGTTAATTAATAAGAGAAGGCATAGACTGTTAAATAAGCCTGCGTTAAGACAAATGAATTTTTCGCTGCATAGTTTTGATGGACACCCAGGTTCGCAAGATAAAGAGGGCTATGTAAGGAGCATACTTTCTTTCATTAGAGAGGCGACAAGTCAATCGGATTTAATTGTTTCGTTAAGATTATGGAATTTAACTCAGGACAACAAAACGAATCTTGAAATTCAGCGGAATAGAGAGTTATTATCTATTATCGAAAAAGAATTTGATCTTTCTTATAAAATTGAAGAGAAGCTTACACCAGGAAAAGGTATAAAAATTGCGGAACGTGTATTTATTAATCAAGATTATGAATTCCAGTGGCCAGCATTACATGAAGAAGAGGATGATGGAAAAGGTTTCTGTCATGGCTTACGTAATCAGGCTGGAATTTTAGCGAACGGAACTGTTATTCCTTGTTGTTTAGATGGTGAGGGGATTATTAATCTTGGGAATATTAATAATGATTCATTCTCTAATATTATTGAGGGCGATAGAGCGAAAAATATTGTAGATGGATTTTCAAAAAGGGTTGCGGTAGAAGAATTATGTAGAAAGTGCGGATACCGCAAAAGATTTGGAAAGTAGATATAGAATAAGCCCTCATAAAGCGAGGGCTTATTTTTATCCCGCAAAATCCCGATTGGTGTGGGCTAATAATCAGCGGGGGATGGACAAAACCCCACTGATTAAAGTTTCACTTTATTCCTGATAAGAACGTTCTAATTCATCAATTAATGAACCGACATAAGAAACAGCTTTACGGATTGCATCTGGTTTTGACATGTCTACTCCAGCGTGTTTCATTAATTCGAGTGGTTTCATTGTACCACCTGCACGAAGTACATTGAGCCAGCGATCAACAGCAGGCTGCCCCTCTTCCTTAATCATTTGGGCTACAGCGGTAGATGCAGTTAGGCCTGCTGAATATGTGTAAGAATATAAGCCCATATAATAGTGAGGTTGACGCATCCATGTTAAACCGGCGCCTTCATCAATTTCTACTGAATCTCCCCAGAATGTAGAAAGGACATTCGTTTTTATCTCAGTTAAAGTTGTAGCAGTAAGCGCTTGCCCCTCTTCTGCTAAGGAATATACTCTGCGTTGATATTCACCCTCAAGTAAATGAGTAACAAAGTTATGATAATATGTGCCGAGTAGTTGCAAAATGATCCATCTACGCATTCTCTTATCTTCATTTGTCACGAGTAGATGCTGTGCTAATAGCAATTCATTCATTGTTGAAGGTGCTTCCACAAAGTACATAGATGGACGTACGTTCATAATACGCTGATTTTTATTTGCTAAATAAAAATGACCAGCATGCCCAAATTCGTGAGCTAATGTGAAACATCCGCGCATCGTATTTTGCCATGTAATTAAAATATAAGGGTGAGAACCGTATGGGCTAGAGCAGAAGGCACCTGTTGATTTTCCAACGTTATCTGCAAGGTCTACCCATCTTTCTTTAAACCCCTTTTCGATAATAGCATTATATTCCTCTCCTAATACTTTTAAAGACTCTTGAATTAGTTTACCAGCTTCTTCGTATGTGATTGTCGGATTAAATTCAGGATCTAAAGGTGCGTGTAAGTCACAGAAAAGCATTTGATCAAGCCCTAATACTTTCTTTTTTAAATCTGCAAAACGGCGCATATGAGGCGCTAATTCGTTATAAATAATATCTAGTTGGTTGTGATACATTTCAAGTGGAACTTTTTGAGGCTCTAAAAGCATATGAGTAACGGATTCATATTTGCGTAAACGAGAAAGTGTCACTTGTTTTTTTACTTCAGTAGCATATGTTGTTGCAACTGTATTTTTATAGCGTTTCAATGTGGAAACAAATGATGAATATGCTTCTCTACGTATATATACGCTTGGAGAAAATTCATATTTGCTTTCAAATAATGCAAATGATACAGGCAAATCATTTCCTTGTTCGTCCTGTATAGGAGTGAAATCCATATCCGCCAATTTAGTCATGCCGTAAATTTTGTAGGGGGAACTATGAACTTCGCCGAGTGCAGCAAGGGCCTCCTCTGTTTCAGGTGAGAGAGTATGCTGTCTCTTTTTGAGTACTTCTAATAATGATTTACGGAAAGGTTCGAGTTTTGTTTCCTCAGTTAAATATTTTTCAATCGTTCCTTCTCCAAATGAAAGAATTTCGTTATGAATAAAGGATCGTGCGGTATGCAATTTCGCTCCTAGAGCTGAAATTTTGGAAGAGTTCGCTTGAATAACTGGATCTGTACGATCAGTAGATTCTTTTAAATTTGCATATGTGCTGAGTTTTGTTAACTTCATTAAAAGCTCTTCTTCTAAAAGTAGGCAATTTAATAAAGTGGTGGGATTAGTATGTAATTGTCCTTTAAATGCATCGAGTCTTTTTATATCATTTTCTAATACATTTAATGCAGTGTGCCACTCATTATCAGACTTATACAAATCAGAAAGATCCCATATTAGTTCAGTAGGAACTTCTTCGCGAATAGGGCGTTTCTCAATTACATCTTTCATTTAATGTATCCTCCTTATTTTAAGTATTTAAAAACATGATACTAGAAAATTCAGTTAAATGAAAATATTTAACGGTTTTATACATGAAAAAAAGGACAGGCATAAAAATGCTTGTCCTTCGAGTTAAATTTAAGAATTAATATACTTTGTCACCGTTGAAAATAGAGTTTTTCACGACAACATAATCTACAGTACGAATTGAGTCTAATTTTGTTCCACCAGCATAAGAGATAGAAGATTGAAGATCTTGTTCCATTTCGATTAAAGTGTCTTCTAAAGAACCTTTATGCTCAACGAACATTTTCTTACCTTCAACGTTTTTCTTCTCACCTTTTTGGAATTCAGAAGCTGAGCCGAAGTACTCTTTATAAAGTTTTCCATCCTTCTCAACTGTTTCCCCTGGAGACTCTTCATGACCAGCGAATAGAGAACCGATCATAACCATAGTCGCCCCAAATCGAATAGATTTAGCTACGTCGCCATGCGTACGAATACCGCCGTCAGCAATGATTGGCTTACTTGCAGCTTTTGCACACCAACGAAGTGCAGCTAGCTGCCAACCACCAGTTCCAAAGCCTGTTTTAATTTTGGTAATACAAACTTTACCAGGTCCAATACCAACTTTTGTTGCGTCAGCACCAGCGTTTTCTAATTCTCTTACCGCTTCTGGAGTTCCAACGTTTCCAGCGATAACGAAGCTTTCTGGTAAATGCTTTTTAATATGTTGAATCATGTTGATCACAGCATTAGAATGGCCGTGCGCGATATCGATTGTAATGTATTCAGGTGAAAGTTGCTCAGCAGCTAATTGTTGTACGAATTCATACTCGTCTTCTTTAACACCAACGCTGATTGAAGCAATTAATCCACGTGATTGCATATCTCTAATGAATGAGATTCGTTTCTCTGGTTGGAAACGATGCATGATGTAGAAGTAATTATTTTCAGCTAAATAAGTTGCGATTCTTTCATCAATAATCGTTTGCATATTTGCAGGTACGACAGGTAATTTAAATTTATGTTTTCCTAAAGTGACAGTTGTATCACATTCAGATCGGCTATTTACAATGCATTTTGCAGGAATTAATTGAATATCTTCATAGTCAAATACGTTTTCCATCATTTACACCCCTAAAACACGAATATTTTACTAAGTTTGTTTAAAAACGTTCGTCCAAATGATAATTTACAGTATTTTTAGTAATAAGTCAAAGGTTTTAATGTTTAATTTGAAAAATTAAAGTTTATTTAATAGTTATTGGATTTATATGGTTATAATATGTAATGATTTAATGTAGAATTATATATGGAAAATAATAGATAAGTATATTGATTTAGGGGAGATTTTATGGGGCGTTTAGTATATATGGATTGGCTACGTGTAGTAGCGACAATTGCGGTCGTTACAATTCACGTTGCTGCTGGTTATGTTTCTATGTTAGATTCAAATAACGTATCGCGTTGGTTGGCTGGTAATTTTTACGATTCACTTTCGCGTGCTAGTGTTCCGATTTTTGTAATGATTAGTGGAGCCTTATTATTAAAGGGAACAAAAGATATTTCTATTGGGGAATTTTTAAAGAAACGTGCAAGTAAAGTGATCATACCTTTTGTAGGTTGGAGTGCTATATTTTACATATACGGAGCGTGCGTAGGATACTTTCCCGCTTCTTTAAAGCAAGGGATAAAGTACTTTTTAACAAATAGTATCGGGTTACATCTGTGGTTCCTATACATGATTGTAGGAATATATTTAATCACACCTTTACTGAAAGTATTTGTGAAAAATGCTAAGAAGCGAGAGATAGAATATTTTTTAATTTTGTGGCTATATGCATCTGTTATAGTCAAACTAGTAAATTATTATTATCCTATCAACTTTAATATCGAACTATTTTACGTTACAAATTATGTAGGATATTTTCTACTTGGTTATTACTTATCGAATTATGATATTGCGAAAAAATGGAGGAACATTTCTTATATTGGGGGACTTGTAGGATTTATTGGTACATTCTTTATTACATACCATTATACAGTCAAAGCTAATGGACAGCTGGATCAATATTGGTATGAATATTTTGCTCCAGGTGTTGTACTTATGGCAATTGGACTATTTGTATTTTTCAGGTATACTTTCCAAAATTCAGACAGACAATTACCATTTTTATTGCGTGGCATAAACCAAGCAAGTCTTGGAATTTATATTCTTCACTTTTTCTTATTAAATAATTATCTATACATAGTCATTCCAAAGGTGAATGCACATGTACATGCAATATTGGCAATACCTATCAATGTAATTATTACACTGGTCCTTAGTATGGTAATAACTTTAGTATTGCAAAGAATACCGGTTGTAAAGAGACTAGTTCCGTAAAGATATTTCTTCTACAAAAATATATTGTTTAGGTGGGCAGACTTATTATTAAGGCTGCCCTCTATTATGTTGTTTCAAAAAAAAATATAAAGAATTATACTTAGAATAAGTTGGTACTTTAATGAACTATAAAAATTGGGTTAATATATTATTTTAGTATAATTGAACGTAGGATATAAAAAATATAATTATTAAATACATAATAAAAATGAGGTTATTACATGAGTAAAAAAAGTTTTGCGGATTATACATTAAGTAAAGAAATTGTAAGAGCACTTACTGGTTTAGGGTATGAGAATCCAACGGAAGTGCAAGTAGAGGTTATTCCGGTTGCCTTGCAAAAGAAGGACCTTGTTGTGAAGTCGCAGACTGGAAGTGGAAAAACAGCTTCATTCGGTATACCACTTTGTGAAATGGTGGAGTGGGAAGAGAATAAGCCACAAGCGTTAGTTTTAACACCGACGAGAGAACTTGCAGTGCAAGTAAAAGAAGATATTACGAATATAGGCCGCTTCAAAAGAATTAAGGCCGCTGCGGTTTATGGTAAATCTCCATTTGCACGTCAAAAATTAGAGTTAAAGCAAAAGACACATATTGTAGTTGGGACCCCTGGACGTGTGTTAGATCATATTGAAAAAGGTACTCTTTCTTTAGAACGCCTGAAGTACTTGGTTATTGATGAAGCAGATGAAATGCTAAATATGGGTTTTATCGATCAAGTAGAGGCAATTATTGACGAATTACCTACGAAACGAATGACAATGCTATTTTCAGCAACGCTCCCAGAAGATGTTGAAAAGTTATCTCTTACATATATGGATTCGCCAACTCATATTGAAATTAAGGCTGCTGGGATTACAACAGACAAAATTGAGCATACCCTTTTTGAGGTAAGAGAAGAGGAGAAGCTTTCGCTTCTTAAAGATGTAACAACGATTGAGAATCCAGATAGTTGTATTATTTTTTGCCGTACACAAGAAAACGTGGATCACGTATTTAGACAATTAAAACGTGTCAATTATCCTTGCGACAAAATACATGGTGGTATGGTACAAGAAGATCGTTTTGAGGTTATGGACGATTTTAGAAAAGGAAAGTTCCGTTATTTAGTAGCAACAGATGTAGCTGCGAGAGGGATCGATATTGATAATATTACACATGTTATTAATTATGATATCCCATTAGAAAAGGAAAGTTATGTACATCGTACAGGAAGAACGGGACGAGCTGGTAAGAATGGAAAAGCTATTACATTCATAACACCGTATGAAAATAGGTTTTTAGAAGAGATTGAGGAGTACATCGGTTTTGAAATTCAAAGGGCGCATGCACCTTCAAAAGAAGAAGTTATGAAAGGGAAAGATGTATTTGAGGAGAAAATACATGCTAAACCAATTATAAAGAAAGATAAAAATGCAGACCTAAATAAAGGGATTATGAAATTGTACTTTAATGGCGGGAAGAAAAAGAAAATTAGGGCGGTAGATTTCGTCGGTACAATTGCTAAAATTAAAGGTGTTACAGCTGAAGATATAGGCATCATTACAATACAAGACAATGTTTCTTACGTTGAAATATTAAATGGAAAAGGACCGCTTGTATTAAAGGTCATGAAAAATACAACGATTAAAGGGAAACAATTAAAGGTTCATGAAGCAATTAAGTAAACAAAAAACTATCCACTCTAACAGGTGGATAGTTTTTTGTTTCGCCCGAAAGAAAGGGGCATAAGGATAGCGGAGTATTTTAGGGAAATTGGATATCTATATTCATTCACTCCAATGATGAATCATAGAACTTGCACATGAAATTTTAAAACAGAAGGTGGAAGTAAATCTAAATAAAAGAAAAAGGGATAAATAGGAAAATGAAGAACGTTTATATATATGTAAGTCTGAATTTTTAGATAAAAACAGAGCGGGGGAAGAAAGATGATTCAATTTCCAAAAGCAGATGCTGAGCAATTTTTTAGATCGTATCGTATTGGCAAGTTTACAGTGAGTGAAGATGAAAAAAGATTAATTTTCAGTACAAACTTAAATGGTCATTCCAATTTATGGGCGATGGATTTACCAAATTTATCTCCGTATCCGTTAACATATTGTAATCAATCAAGCAATTTTATTAAAGTGGATCCTTTAAATCGATTTATTTTAGCTGGATTTGATAAAGATGGTGATGAAAATTATCATATTTATGCATTAAAACCAGAGGGTGGAGAATTGCTTGAATTGATTCCAGCAGAAGAGAAAGAAAAGGATTATTATGTACATTTAACAGAAGATGGAGAACGATTATATTATGTTACGAGTAAAGATAACCCAAGATTCTTTAATTCTCGTTGTTATAATTTGCGTACAAAAGAGGATATTCTCCTTTGTACGGGCGTAGAGACACCTACATATTTGAGTGCAGTGAGTCCAAATGAATCAAGCTTTATTGTCTTAAAATCGTATGGAAATACATATAATGTAGGATATGTGAAAAAGGGAGAGGAACTTATTTGTATGGTACCCTCCAGCGAAAAAGAACATATTATAACTTCCATTTGCTATATCGATGAAAATACGGTGATTTTTGTTACAAATTATGAAGAAGAGTTTTCTTATGTGGCTTCTTTTGATTTGGATAAACAGGAATTCAAACCAATATGTAAAATAGAGAATGAGGAAGTATCCACTATAAAATGGCATGAAGAAACGAAAACTGGTTACATCGTTACAGCGAAAGGTGTTGAAGATAGGTTATACAGATTTGTATGGGATACAAAGGAATTAATTCTATTAGATACTCCAGTAGATACGATAAAACAAATAGATATTTCCAAATCTAAAAATTTATATTTATTAGGTGAAAGTGCAACGAAAACAGCAAACATTTATTGTAAGGAAAATGAAAGTACAGAGTGGGAGATGTTGACAAAAAACTATGTTATTGGTCTACATGAATCTTCTTTTGTTGAACCAGATGTTATTACATATTCTTCATTTGATGGATTAAATATAGAGGCATTATTATTTCGAGCGAAGGAAGAGGTACAAAACGGATATACAATATTTTGGCCCCATGGTGGTCCACAATGGGCTGAGATAAAGGACTTTACTGCATTGTTTCAATATTTATTAAGACAAGGATATAATATTTTCGCACCAAACTTTAGAGGAAGTACGAGATATGGTTCAACATTTACGAAAATGATCGAGGGTGATTGGGGAGAGGCTCCACGCTTAGATTGTGTAGCAGGAATAGAGTGGTTGTTTGAACAAGGTATTTCAACTGCAGATAAATTATTTGTTATGGGTGGAAGTTATGGTGGGTATATGACCCTATTACTTTATGGGCGCCATTCAGAATATTTTCGGGCGGCCATTGATCTTTTTGGACCTAGTAGTTTATTTAGCTTTATTGACTCTATGCCAGAAGAATGGAAGCCAATTGCTGTTAGTTTTATTGGTGATGTTGAGAAAGATAAAGATAAGCTTATGAAAGATTCACCAATCACATATTTGAATCAAATGAAAAAGCCACTTCTTATCGCTCAGGGGGCAAATGACCCTCGGGTTGTAAAGACAGAATCGGATCAAATTTTTCAAGCATTGCAAGAAAAAGAAGTCGATGTAGAATACATTGTACTTGAAGATGAAGGGCATGGATTTTCAAAGAAAGAAAATGAGATATATGTATATCGTCGTATAACAGAATTTTTAGCAAAGCATAAATGAAATAAATGGCACCCTTAAGGGTGCCATTTATTTGTTTAAGACTCTTTTAGGTCATCAACTAATTTCTCCGCTAAACGTCTATACATATTACTCATAGTCACGAAAGATGTTAGTAATAAAAACTTTTCTAGCTTTGGATCTTCTAAGGAAGAAACCTCGTTTACTTCCGTAACACGGTTAGTTACGTCGTGTTTAAAGTTTTCAACATTGGTTTCAGTTAGAGCAAGATAATCTTTATATAGAGTATCTAATTCGAATGTAGCGTCGTTTATTAAAGGTTCATTTATATTTTCTAAGGAACTTTTTATGTCATTAATGGAGAGGGCTCCTTTTAATTGATAAATTAAGCTGATCAAAATCATATGCTCTTTTGAATACTTTTTATTTTTGATAGGGATGAACAATTTTCCTTTTGCGTAATTGTTAATCATTGTTTTTGTTAATACTTTTTCATCATCGGTTCTCGTTGTATCTGCATAAGTATTCTCAAATAGTTGGACAACTTGGTCTACATATAAGTCGACAGTTGGGATATCCTCAAGTTTAATATTCTTTTCTAAACGTAATGTTTCCAGTAATTTATTTATATTTTCCACGTAGAACCCCTCACTTTTATAACATGGTGGAACTTAATGTTTGATATATCTTTAAATATGGTATTACGAAACAAATGAATTGTAAATGTTGACCTATATGAACATTATGTATATAATTACATGTAGTTATCGAAACTACATGTAATTATATGAGGGGTGTTTATATGAATGCTTATGTAAGAGAACCGGTTAATGCATTTACCCACTTAGGGGGGGCTGTATTATCATTTATTGCATTATTAGCTATGCTTGTGAAAGTTTCTGTTAAGATGCCATCTTTTGCTGCAATTACAGCTATTATTTTGTTTGGTATCGGGATGATGGTCCTTTATACAGCGTCAGCTGTATATCATAGTGTTGTAGCGAGTGAACGTGTTATTTATTTCTTTAGGAAGCTCGATCATTCGATGATTTTTATACTAATTGCAGGTACATATGCACCCTTTTGCTTAATTACATTACATTCCGCAAATGGCTTGCTATTATTTTGCTTAGTTTATGCAACTGCGATTTGCGGTATTGTTTTTAAAATGTTTTGGTTTAATTGTCCGAGATGGTTATCGACAGCAATTTATATTACGATGGGCTGGTTAATTGTTCTATTCTTTGCACCGTTAGCTAAGAATTTAAGCACAGGGGGCATCGTTTTCTTAGTGCTTGGGGGTATCTTTTATACAATTGGTGGGTTTATTTATGGTGCAAAGCCGAAATGGTTAGAATTTAAACATATAGGGCATCATGAAATTTTTCATATTTTTGTATTGCTAGGTAGTCTTGCCCATTTTCTAAGTGTATATTGTTACGTAATTTAATGAAAAAAGCCACATTACCTCTATTATGTGGCTTTTTTGATTGCACAAGTGGAATCATTTATTATGCAAAATAATTATGGGATAAAATGTAATTTTATGTGTTCGCATAATAAACATATGGTAAGAAATATGTGATATACTTTGAGAAGCTTATAATGAATGAAATATGGAGGACTATAATTATGGCAATACTTGTAACAGGTGGAGCAGGATATATTGGTAGTCATACATGCGTGGAATTACTAAATAACGATTATGAAATTATAGTAGTAGACAACCTTTCGAATAGCTCAGTAGAGTCTATAAATCGAGTGAAAGAAATAACAGGAAAACAATTTAAGTTTTATAAAGAAGATATTTTAAATCGTGAGGCACTTGATACAATTTTTGAAGAAAATACAATTGAGGCTGTTATTCACTTTGCAGGTTTTAAAGCTGTAGGAGAATCAGTAGCAATTCCATTAACATACTATCATAACAACATTACAAGCACATTGGTGCTATGTGAAGTGATGCAGAAGCATAATGTGAAGAAGATGATTTTTAGCTCATCTGCAACGGTATATGGTATCCCAGAAACATCACCAATTACGGAGGAGTTTCCATTAAGTGCAACCAATCCATATGGTCAAACGAAATTAATGATTGAACAAATTATGCGTGATGTAGCATTTGCTGATGCGGAATGGAGTATCGCATTACTTCGCTATTTCAACCCATTTGGTGCACATGAGAGTGGGCGTATTGGAGAAGATCCAAATGGAATTCCCAATAATTTAATGCCATATGTAACACAAGTAGCTGTAGGTAAGCTAAAGGAATTAAGTGTATTTGGAAATGATTATCCAACAAAGGATGGTACAGGCGTCCGTGATTATATTCACGTTGTAGACTTAGCAAATGGCCATGTAAAGGCACTTGAAAAAGTACTTGGCACTACTGGGATAGATGCATATAATCTCGGTACAGGTACTGGTTATAGTGTGTTAGAAATGGTTGAAGCATTTGAAAAGGTTTCAGGAAAGAAAGTTCCTTATAAAATTACGGAGCGTCGTCCTGGTGATGTAGCAGTATGCTTTGCCGATGCATCGAAAGCAAAGCGTGAACTAGGATGGGAAGCAACACGTGGATTAGAAGAGATGTGTGCAGATTCTTGGAGATGGCAATCAAATAACAAAAATGGCTATCTAGAAGTTTAATATACAGATAAAAAAATGACCTTTTTGCAGGAGCAAAAGGTCATTTTTTTATTTATTTTCCATTAAGTTTATTAGCAAATTTAGTAAAGAAAGTTCGTTGTTTCATAGGAGCATTGGACTGACAAAATGTGTGGTAATCAATATTTTTAATGTAAGCAAAGAGTCGATAAATAGCATATGAGAATGTAATAGAAGACCCAATTGCAAAACTAATACCGTAGCCATTGAATCCAAATGGAAGTAGAAGAATACTTAATAACAGGTTTGCAAAAAAGAATAAAGCTGATGTTCGGAAGGCACCTTTACGATCCTCAAAGTATAAGAGTAGTAACGTAATAACGAGGACCATTCCATTTGCATAAGCACCTATTATAGTTAGTTGCAGAATAGAGTATTCAAGGGTCATTTTTCCTGATTGTGAACTAAATATCCATATTATAAAAATAATAAGTAAAGAAAAAATACCTTGATTACGAAGTATGCGTTCTATTTCCTGTTTAAGAACAAAATTCATCGAATCTTTTAATTGTAAAATTGTATTTAATGTCCCTCCATTGTTCACCGAACCGAAGAACCTTTTATATCTTTCATAAAATCTTGTTTCAATGGATACTACGAAGAAAATATAGGTCGGAATAATGCTTAAATACGCCCAGAAAACAGAAGTATCATAAACTTTATGATAAATAAATGTATTTTCAATGTTTCCTCGTCCTTCTCCGAACCAAATAACAAAGTTACATACCCAAATGCCAATGTTGTAAAATAGGCTTGACCAAAATAGTTCTGGATATTTATCTAAATAAGAAAGAAAGGTAAATTGTTCAGTAGCATCACTGTTTGGAAACATTCGTACAATGACTATACTTAACCATACTAATGTAATAAATGTCCCGATTGTAAATGAAATTAAGAGTAATAAAGCGGATCCATGCTCTAGTCCAAGTGTTGGATGCCAGTAAGCTATAAGCGCAATTCCAGATAGGGAAAAAATTGAACCAATTAAGAATGCAAGAGCGATTGACTGATAATTTTTAGCTGCTGTTAAATAAATGGACTGAATCCAAATAATATTTAAAGCTAAAAATAAAAATAGCATCACGATTTTATAATAAAAGGCTAGTGGAGTAACAAATGCAAAAACAAGCCATAAGGCGATAGCTAAAAAGAGCGTAATTTTCGTCATTCCTAAAAATGAAGAAAATACTTTGTCAGCCTTTTGTTCATATAAAAGGTCAGCCACATATCTTGTGACGATGAGCTGCAGAGCCCCATATATAATTTGGGAAAAAATAAAGCAATATGAAATTGAAATTGTGAAAAGACGCTGTTCTTCAATTGAAATAGAATGGAACAAACTTAAAATATATCCAATAGTTGTTACTGCTAAAATAACGACTAACCAAGGACCAGCTGTAACAAATAATGAAAATCCATATGCTTTTACTCTCGAAGAATAATAGTCTTCTTGAAATAATTTTTGTAAACGAAATCCTATTCCGGCCATGTTTTTTCGCCTCTTTCTAAATAAAGCTTACGATAACTATCAACGACGCCCGATAACTGATAGTACGCCTCAATACGATTTCGACCATTATCCCCGAACTGTTGAATGGATTCAGGATGACGATAATACCATTCTAAATAAATAGCAACTTGTTCAGGAGATACAGGTGGTACAACAAATCCACATTGGCCGTATGGGTCACCATCTTGTCCATAAATTAGTTCTTTGCAAGAACCAACATCCGTAACAATCCATGGCAATCCTGATGCCATTCCTTCTAACATAGCTAGTGGTTGTCCTTCAGATATACTTGTTAACACGAGAATGTCTGTTTGTTTTAAGTAATCTTTAATATTTACTCTACCAGTCATGATTACATATTCTTCTAGTTCCAATTGCTGAATTAAATCTCGGCATTCTTGGGCATATTCTGGTTCTTCTGTATCAGGACCTAGCAAATAAAATACGAATGGGATTTCCTTCTCTAATAATAGTTTAGCTGCATAAATCATCGTTTTCACATCTTTAATTGGTACAACACGTATAATAGCGGATATAACGAGTTTATCCGAATTATATTTTGGTTTACGGAGCCCATTATAGTCTGATAGGGTAACGCCATTTGGAATGATTTTTAGTTTATGAGCCGGGGCACCTAATTCTTTTTGATACGTACTATTTCGGCCAAACAACGTAATTACATCATCGGATTGTTTATATGCTTGATGGGACAAATGATGAAAGAAAGAAACCCATCTTTTTTTGTATTCAATTGGTATCCATGTTGATTGTAGTATTTCTTCTTCACGTTCCCGAGAATAAATACCATGCTCAGTTAGAAGGAATGGTATGTCAGATTTGGCGCTAATTGCAGCACCAAGCAGCCCGCCATATCCTGTCGATACGGAATGAACAAGGTCTAATTCAGGGAAATCGATTTGTAAAATTTGAATGATTGGTGTGAACATAGATCGCCACATCCAAAAGTAATTTAAGAAAGATCCACTACTCTTTTCAAATAAATAGCTTTCTTTAACAATTTGATAAAACTCCTGGCTTTCAAAGAAGGAATGGAGTGTTCCTAACTTTTGTTTATCTCCTAATATGCGTAATGCTGTTGTATCGTTAGCCTGAAAGGTAAACCACTTTTGAAGTGTCTGTACTTCTTCAGCAGTTAAATTTGTTTTTATACGTTTTAATTCGCTTTCAGATTGTAGAGGGATGAGAATGATATCTTTTACGTTGTTTGGGATTTCATACTGATATTCCTCTTCTGTTTTTACTTGCGGGACAATCGCAAAAATCGTAAATTCATGTTCTTTAAATTGCTGGATAATCATTTGGACCCAGCTTGCTACCCCTCCACTTACAAAGGGATAGCTACCTTCAACGACCAAACCTATTCTCATATGTTATGCTCCTTTAATTGGAATTGTAGCGCTAGCTTTCGTTAATGTAACGCTATAAATTTGGGAATCAAGTTTTTTAACGGTACCGTAAGGGAATGTCCCAGTTTGTATTTTCTTACCTTCTTGTACACGTATAATTGTTGAAGCGTGACTTGGCAACCCTTTATATGCAATATGAACAGCATCATCCTCATAAGAAACGGCTAGGTCACCGGTTTGATAAATTTTCATGGAAGCAGTTGCTTCACTTTGAGTCATACTTTTTATATAAGGGTATCTGTCCCGTATTTCTGTTATTGTCGTTTTATAAGCTTTAAATAGTTCTTCCCATGTTAAGTTACCTGAGCGTTTTTCATCAAGGATATCATCTGGATGGACGAAATGTGAGATGACGCCTAGATTTGCGGTAACATCAGTTAAGATAAATTGCTCTTCATCTGTGATAGCATAGCCACTAGTAATGCGCGGGAAGTGATAAATGTTTTTGTTATGTTCATCTGGTCCAAATTCTTGAATTAAACTGCCGTTACTTTTACTCCCCATATATAGAGAGGAGACCGTTTCTAGAGTTGGGACAGCGTCGTTTAATGCACTTAATCCAGTTGTATTTATAATATTGGATGGTGGTACATAGGTTTTTAATTTTTCATTTGGAAAGAAGTTATACACGAGTTTTTGTAGAGCATCTAAAGAGCTCTCCATATCCTTTTTTGAATTCCAAGGAACATATTCAAGTGATTTGTCTACCGGATCTGGTGGTAATAATAAAGGTTGATGGTTATAGCCGTGGATTCCAATTTCTCCGCCATGAGCTAATAATTCTCTCCCGAATAATAAATAGGTATTTCTATTTTTATCTGTGAAATCTTCAAAAGGTGGTGTCACTTTATCCTGATATGTCCCAATCGCAACACCTGTATATTTAATATGAAGTTCATCGGAGATATCCTTCATTTTCTTCCACCAATGCTTTTTATAAAATTCTTCAACAGAAATTTTTTCCGTCGTTAAGTTCTTTAGTTCTCCACTTGGAATTGGAGATGGAAAATCATCAATATACATAATTTCTGCGCCAAGTTGTGCTGTAGCGAAAGCAGGGAAAATAGTCCCAAGTGATTGAACAAACATACCCCTACCTAATTTATCTTCTAATGCTGTTGTATTCCAATATAGGACTTTTCCTTGACCGTAGTCATTAGTCCAAAGGATAGGAGTATCTTCCGCTGTAATCCAAGGCGTAGTTGTATTTTCATCTAGCGTAATGTTCATTGCGCTATGGGTAAACAAACCTGAAGAGCTTGGGATATCTGGGTAACCAGGGAATAAAACCTCTTCAAAAGTTAATCCCTTCGCGTCTTTGAAGCCTTCTTTTTTGGTAATACCAAATATAGCATTCCAGGAAGGATCTGAATCAAGTCGGTTTGCGATGATAAGTCTTCCGCCCATTTGTACAAAATTTTGAATGTCAGCTTGTGAAAGTTGCCCTATTATTTCACCTGTAATAATAATCCCTGTATAGGGAGAAGGGGTAAGTCCCTTAATTTCATTAGCTGTAATATCTTTATAGTGTAGATGTGCGTAATCCATTGCCTTTTCTGTATTAAATGCGATTTGTTCGCCTAGTTTATTATCCGTTTTTAAAACGTATAATTGCATTTCATGTCCACTTTGAGTGACATCTTTTGCATTGAGTGTTTTAACGGTATCTGTTTCTTTAATTTTAGGAACAGAAAATTTTTGATAAAAATTATCTGTTCTGTATATAAGGATGGATAAAATTAAGAGAAATAAAATGATAATAATAATCCCAATATATATATTAATCCCCTTTTTCAATGTGTACGCCTCCAAACTGCCCTACAAATAATTGATATTTGCGCGGTAGCATATGAATTCTCTTCGTATCTGTTAGGTTATTGATTAAATCATAAAGCTTGTCCCATAACTTTTGTTCATAATATGTTTCAAGTAATCCAACATAACCATAATATGATTCGGGATAGAAATTAATAAGGTTTGAAAATTGTTCTTCAGATCTTGCATATTGTTTTTTGTATAGAAACAGATTTCCAAGTTGGAAAGAGTAAAGAGATTCTTTAGGGAAAAGTTCTACACTTTGTGTAATAAAATGTATAAAGTCATCAATTATTTTTTCTTTTTGCTGATTAGAAAGAAGACCACTGTCTATATATCTTAAATAATTAGAGACTAGTTCTTGCGCAATTTCATGTTGTGGATTTTGTAGAAATTGTTTATTTAAGTATTCGATCTGTTTTTCGTATCGTTCGTTTAGCAAATTAATAGTAGTCGCTGCATAATGTACGGTTTCAGGATCCTTATGGTGAATTGCTTCTTTCAATAAGCTCCCTTCATTAGAAATAGAGGATGAGCTTAACTGTACAATGAGTTGTTTATGCAGCTCAGGCTTATCGAGTTCTAATCCAGACGAAAATGAAATTAGGTCCAGATCTTGTTTAGACGATTCTAAAATATCTTCATAATTATCAACTTGAAAGGAAAGATAATCAGAGTATTGCTGTAACCACTCGGTTTTGGATCGTTTTATATTAAGTAATAACATGATTACTGATACAATAAGTCCAATGATTGGGAAAAGAAGAGAGATAATCAAGCAAAATTCAATAATTCCTTTCTTATTTTCTGTAATTAAACTTTTCGTAAATCGAAATAAGATAAAAATCAAAATAGCATATATAACATAAAGAAGGAGTAAAATCATTAGAATGTCACTCCTTCAGAAGAGAGCGCATTTTGTATACGAGTTTTAACTTGTAATAAAAACTTTTCTTCCGTGCCAGGTAATAAAATCATAATTTTTTGCTTGATAGCGTTATAACCGAATATATCAATATCACGCAAATGGTCTTTTAAAACAGAATTTATCATTTGTAAGGAGTCTTGTGGTGCATTGAACTCAAAATAGGAATATGGGTAAGATAACGTTTCGTAACGTTTCTTTTCAATTTTTAATAAATGTTCAAATTCATCTTCATAGTAAATGCTCGTTTTAGGGAATGTACGATCTTCTTGACTTGATAACCAAAGATTAGAAGCATTCTGTAAACGATCGCCCATCCAGCGTAAATACCACGTGAAAAGTTCAAATTGCTCAGAAGTTACTTTTGAAAACTCAATTTCGTCTAATATAATGACGTATTGCACATCATCCTGGAATAGGACGGGACCAACTAGAAGTGGAGCATCTTGAAAATCTGCATCTGTACGGAAAAAAGGTCGATTATGCTCTAGTGCATTTTTGATGACTGATGAAGAGTTTTTAACAAAAATGGACTGAGGTAATGTACTTTCACCAGCTTCTGATCTTAATTTAATACGAAGTGATTGTTTATTATTATCAACGTGATAGATACCAATTTTTTTCGCGCCGAAATATGTTTTTAATACATTCATTCCTTCATCCAATACAATTTCAGGATGTGTATGATTTAAAGCTTTAAACATATGATACATTTTAGATAAATGATTGTTTGATTCAAGCACACGGGAACGCAGTGTAATACGTGTTTCGTCTAGTTGCTTAATAACATATTTTAATTCTTTACTTTCAGCCTTCAGTTCTTTATTTATCATATGTATATCTTCATAACGTTCTTTTTGTGAAGTACTCATTAATCCGCAATATAAACTAATAACAAGTAAGAAGATCCAACTTATCCAATGATCTTGTGAGAAGAAATAAAGTAAAATATCGTCTCCCTTATATATACCGCTTAGAAAAATGTAAACCATTGCTTCCAGGAAGGCGAAAAGCGCAATAGATATACCGTATCGGCTAGAAATAATTAAAGTAATAAATAAGAGTATGAAGTATTCATACGTAGGTGTTAAAAAATCAGTTAGTATTGAGAGAAAAAATAATGCAATAAAGAGAATTGTAGGTTCAATCATTTTTTGAAATAAATTGGATTGCTTATAGTACATAAAAATAAATCCCTTCTTCCGTTTGCAAATTTAGTTTTGAGGAATAATACATTGAAGCGAAATGCGTAATTTAAAAGAACTATTTTAGGATATATCATAATTAGAGCCCCAATCATTTTATCAATAGGAATATAGTAAATTCAAGGGGAATAAATTCTAATTTTTGTTAATACATTGTATTTTTTTGGATTTATATAAAATTATCCATCTCACAAAAATGTAAAATAGCATATACTTACTGTTATTTGTATTGTAAGATGTTAAAATTTAAGGCGTTGGAAAATTACAATTTTATAGGGGAGAATATCATTATGATTTGGAAACGTTCCATGTGTTTTTTTGCTATATTTTCTTTTGTTTTTTCTTCAAATACATCCGCTCAAGCGAATGTTGTGAATCCGATTCTGAAAAATGTACAGAGTTATAAAATTTATTATGGTGAAGCGAATGAGCAAGTAATTGAGAGACTTTCAAAGTACGACATGGTTATTATTGAGCCATATGCATTTACGAAAGAACAAATTCAACAATTAAAAAAATCGGGAACTTTGGTTCTTGGGTATGTAAGTGTTTTAGAATTAGAAGCATGGCATAAACCACAAGTAGTAGAATCTGATTATTATTATAGAGACGGCAAGAAAATGAAAATAGAGCAGTGGGATACATATATTATGAATTTAGCTGACGAACATTATCGAGGGATTGTTGTTAATAAAGTAAAACAGCAAATTATTGGAAAAGGTATAGATGGGGTGTTTTTAGATACAGCTGGTGATATTGATGATTATTTTTATAATCAGCCAGCTACACAAGAGAAATTTAGAGAGGCATATGCAAATGTATTAAAAGAAATTAAAAGCATTGATTCTAACCTATTTCTTATACAGAATTGGGGATTTGAAACAATTAAAAATACATCTTTGAACCTTATACATGGTGTATTATGGGAAGACTTCAATAAACAAGTTATTACAAATGATAAATGGAGTCAAAATTGGATGCGCTATTTTAAACAGCAAAGCAACAAAATTGTAACGTTTACGGTAACTCCAGATAATGTATCTAAAGAATATAGTTTTACAAATGGATTTATTGCTACAATAAATCCGAATGATATTTATGATAAATAGCAGTTGTTCCGAACTAAGAAATATCAGGGGAAATTATGACGTTTTAGGTCAGTAATACAATTCTCTCATAAAGATAAATGTATTACTGGCCAGCCCCTATTACGTAATAAGAGAATTAAGAATTCGAACGAGCTGTTTATGGAACTACATATCGAGAAATTCCATGATGAAACATATACATCTTACCTTTCTAAAGAAATTAATATGAATTTAAAATATTTTATGTGAAGGATTAGTAGAATGAACTAGTATAAATGAAGCATTCTATTAACTTTCATAGAAATAAAAGGGAATAATTTAAAAATCATCCCAGGTCTTGTCTTGTTGTTAGAGTGCGTTTATAATCAAGTAATCCTATTAACTTTTTGGTAGGATTATTTCTTATTGAAAGCGCTTTTAATTCGTGGTATTAGGGGAATACTGTTACTTTCAAATACTGAAAAGCTGACTGGGATTAAACAAGAAATAATATTGCTGTATAGCAGTTATTAAAGGGAGTTTTATTTTACTTTTTAAGGTAGGAAGTCTGACTTGTTGTATAAAAAACTATGTATGTAGTTTTAAGTAAGAAGAAAGATAATAAATAATATGATTTTTTATATGGTGGGGAGGTTACAGTGTGAAAACATAAGATTTTCACACGAGTATATATGGGTTATGTAGGATTATTACTTTCAGGTGCAGCCTTATTTTTAAATAGCCTTGTCATACTAGGCAAAGCAGAGATGAAGAGTGCAGGTGTTTTTAATTTATTTGTGGGGGCATTACAAATTATCATTCCGTTTTATTTAATTATGATCTCTGATCAAAGTAATTGGACGGTATATTCATATGCAGCTACTTTTTTATTTGGTTTAACGTATTTGTACGTAGGGGTTACCTTTATTACAGGGATGAGTAGTACTGGATTAGGATGGTTTTGCCTATGGGTAGTTATTATCGCTTTATTTTATATGGTCGTATCATTTGTTCAATTTCAAGATGTTCTTAATGCGCTAACATGGTTTATGTGGGCTTTACTTTGGTATTTATTCTTTGTACTAAATGTACAAAAGAAAAATATTAATCAATATCTTGGTAGAATAGCATTCGTACAATCATGGGTAACACTTACACTTCCTTCTCTTTTTTATTTTATGGGAATATGGGGAGAGTCAGTAGTATATGAAATATCGGTCTATGTATCGGTAGTTTCAATTTTATATTTTTGCTATTGTATTTTTAAATACCGAGTGCGTTAATCTATAGCATGTAGGAAAGCATGGAATCTTTATAATGATTCCATGCTTTTTATATAGTAGCATTTATAATAGAGGTAGTATTTTACAATTTCTAAAATGGGGATGATAAAGGTGAAAAAGGTGTTGGTTCTAGGGGGAACAAGGTTTTTTGGTAAGCAATTAGTAGAAACACTTTTGCAAGAAGGATATGATGTAACGATTGCTACGCGGGGAATTACCGAAGATTCCTTTGGGGATATGGTAAAAAGAATTGTAGTAGATCGAGAAGACGAAAAGTTACTGGAAGAGCGTTTAGAAGGTAAAAGCTATGATGTTGTATACGATAATTTATGCTATAGCTCAAATGCTGCGGAAGTTATATGTAAAGTATTACGTGATAGGGTGAAAAGATATGTTATGACATCTTCAATGGCTGTCTATGAACCTGCATTAGACCTGCAAGAAGAGGATTTTAACCCGTATGAGTATTCAATCACGTATGGAGATAGGAAAGATTTTACTTATAGTGAAGGAAAGCGATTAGCAGAAGCGGTGTTGTTTCAACTTGCAACATTCCCAGTCGTTGTAGTACGTTTTCCGGTTGTTATTGGGGAAAATGACTATACGAAGAGATTACAGTTTTACGTTGAAAATGTTGTGAAACAAGAGCCTATTGTTATGGGGCATTTAGATGGAAAGTTATCGTTCATACATGAAAAAGAAGCAGGAGAGTTTTTAGCATGGTGCGGAATGGAAAACATAGAAGGTCCAATTAACGCTTGTAGTAACGGAGTGATCTCTATGGGAGAAGTTATTCGTTTCATAGAAGAACATAGTGGGACAAAAGCTCTTATTCAAGAAGAAGGAGACAATATAGCACCTTATAATGAAGTGGCTAATTGTACGTTACATAATAGAAAGGCTCGCGAATTAGGGTTTCCGTTCCGCGAATTGAAATTAGAAATGGAAAATGTTTTACAGCATTACATAAATACACTGAAGTAATCATAAATCCCCCGGTGGCAATCCGGGGGATTCTGGAGGATTTCGACAATACTAGTTTTACATTACCAAATTTACCTTATACGCACGACTAATGTTTTTGTGATTGAATTGCTTGTAAATACTTCTCGTTTACTCGGTCCCAGTTTACTGTATGCCACCAGTTGGTAACAAATTCTGGGCGCCGATTTTGATACTTTAAATAATAGGCATGTTCCCATACATCGATAACGAGTAATGGGATCTTTCCTTCTTGCAAAGGTGTGTCTTGATTTGGTGTACTCATAACAGCGAGTTCTTCACCATCAAGAACAAGCCATCCATATCCGCTTCCAAAACGACTAATTGCAGCTTTAGAAAGTTGATCTTTTAGGTTGTCAAAGGTGTTGAAATAATAATCAATTACTTTTGAAACGTCCCCATTAGGATCGCCGCCACCTTTCGGACTCATCACCTCCCAAAAAAGGCTATGACAATAATGGCCACCGCCGTTATTTCTTACGGCTGTAGCAATCTCTTTTGGCAAGGTGTTTAAATTACATAGTAACTCTTCTAACGATTTATTATGTAATTCGGTATAGCCCCCCAAAGCAGCATTTAAATTGTTTACATATGTCGCATGATGCTTGCCATGATGAATGGCTAATGTGTCACCATCAATATATGGCTCTAGTTCATCATAATCATATGAAAGATTGGGCAATTGAAATGAAGACATGATATTACCTCCCTTCCACTCAAAAAGTTGGTCTGGGTAAAAATATTTTACCTAAGTCAAAAATACACTTGTTTATTTCGAAAGTCAATAACAATTCTAATAATTTTCTGAAAAATATTACGATAAAAGTAACACTTTTGATTTCGTTTGTGACTCTTATCCTTTTTGCTTATACTGTAAAGTAGTAGTGTCTTGTTGAGATAGAAGGAGATTGTTTATGAGTAAAACGAAACAATTAATAGAGGAAGCAAGTAATTTTATTAGGATTTGCTATAAAGAGCTTAATAAAGAGCAATTAATAGAAGAGCGTATGAAAGAAATTTTAATAGAGATAGAAAAGACCGGAACGTATGAGCATACATTTGAAGAACTTGTTCATGGATCACGAATGGCATGGCGCAATAGTAATAGATGTATCGGAAGACTATTTTGGAATAAGATGCACATATTAGATGCGCGTGAAGTAAATGATGAGGAAGGTGTATATAATGCATTAATTCATCATATTAAATATGCGACGAATGATGGAAAAGTTAAACCGACAATTACAATTTTTAAGCAATATCAAGGTGAAGAAAATAATATTCAGATTTATAATCATCAATTAATTCGATATGCAGGATATAAGACGGAAATGGGGGTAATTGGTGATTCTCACTCCGCTACATTTACTGATTTATGTCAGGAGCTTGGTTGGCAAGGCGAAGGTACACATTTTGATGTATTACCGCTTGTATTTTCTGTTGATGGAAAAGGTCCTGTATATAGAGAAATTCCTAAAAAAGAAGTGAAAGAGGTACCAATTGAACATCCAGAATACCCAATTTCAACGCTCGAAGTAAAATGGTATGGAGTACCGATGATTTCAGATATGCGTTTAGAGATTGGCGGCATTTCTTATACAGCAGCTCCATTTAATGGATGGTATATGGGAACTGAGATTGGTGCTCGTAACTTAGCGGATCATGATCGTTATAATTTACTTCCGGCAGTTGCAGAGATGATGAATTTAGATACTTCGAGAAATAGTACGTTATGGAAAGATAAGGCACTGATTGAGTTGAATATTGCGGTGTTACATTCTTTTAAAAAACAAGGAGTTAGTATTGTAGATCACCATACTGCCGCACAACAATTTCAACAGTTTGAAAAGCAGGAAGCTGCTTGTGGCCGAGTTGTTACGGGAAATTGGGTATGGTTAATCCCGCCGCTATCACCTGCTACAACTCACATTTACCACAAACCGTACCCGAATGATGTTCTTACACCGAATTTCTTTCATAAATAAAGAAAAAGCATTGAACTAGAGTTGTTCAATGCTTCTTTGTCGTCCAATATCACACGTAACTTCAAAATATACCCATTATTCTTGACGATTCCATTGTTATTTTCCGATAATAACACTAACTAAATAAAAAAGGAATGAATCACAGATGCTAAATTTAGTACTTATGATGATTGAACGCGTCGGACTTATTGTTATTTTAGGATTTTTACTTTCTCATATTAAAACGTTCCGACGCCTTCTTCATAAACAGGACGGATATGTAGATAAGCTTAAGCTTATTTGTATTTTTTCGGTGTTTACAATTGTAAGCAATTACACAGGGATTGAAATAGCAGGAAATACTATTATGAATGAAAATTGGCTACAAGGTGTTTCTTCATCTAGCACGATTGCGAATACACGAATCATGGGGGTTGGAATTAGTGGCTTGTTAGGTGGGCCTATCGTTGGAATTGGAGTAGGGTCTATTGCTGGTATTCATCGTTATATGCTTGGCGGAACGACAGCGGCAAGTTGTGCAATTTCATCAATTTTAGCAGGAATTATAACAGGTTATATTGGATACATTTTCAAAAAATATAATCGTACAATTACCCCTAAATTTTCAGCGGCTTTAAGTGTTTTTATCGTTTCTTTAGAAATGATTATGATTTTATTAATTGTAGAGGATGGAATCAGTATTGTGAAAACAATTGCGATCCCAATGATCCTTGTAAATAGTTTCGGAAGCTTTATTTTACTTTCTATGATACAGGCCATTTTGCGTCAAGAAGAGAATGCAAAAGCTCTGCAAACACATAAAGTATTACGAATTGCTGATAAAACGTTGCCATATTTTCGCCAAGGGTTAACAGAAGAATCTTGCAAGCATGTGGCACAAATTATTCACCGCTTTACGGGAACAGATGCGGTATCCTTAACAGATACAGAGAAAATCTTAGCTCATGTTGGATTAGCATCAGATCATCATATTCCTTCACATAGCTTAATCACAGGTTTATCAAAAGAAGTATTAAAAACAGGGAAAATAATGAAAGCGAAATCACGTGAGATGATTAATTGCCAACATGAAGGGTGTCCATTGCAAGCGGCAGTTGTCATTCCATTGACTTCACATGGAAATACGATAGGAACATTAAAACTTTATTTTAAAACCCCTAATCAATTAAGTCGTGTTGAAGAAGAATTAGCGGAAGGACTGGCGAAAATATTTTCCACACAGCTTGAGTTAGGTGAAGCTGAGTTGCAAAGTAAGTTATTACAAGATGCTGAAATAAAGGCGCTGCAAGCACAAATCAATCCGCATTTTTTATTTAATGCGATTAATACAGTATCAGCTTTATGCCGAACAGATGTAGAGAAAGCAAGAAAATTATTGCTACAGCTTAGCGTTTATTTCCGTTGTAATTTGCAAGGGGCACGTCAATTACTTATTCCAGTAGAACAAGAGTTAAATCATGTACATGCATATTTATCGTTAGAGCAAGCAAGATTTCCGAATAAGTATGAAGTAAAGATGTACATTGAAGAAGAATTAAAGACAACATTAGTTCCACCATTCGTGCTTCAGTTATTAGTTGAAAATGCATTGCGCCATGCTTTTCCAAAAAAGCAATCAGTATGCCAAGTTGAGGTACATGTGTTTGAAAAAGAGGGAATGGTTTACTTTGAGGTGAAGGATAATGGGCAAGGAATTGAGAACGAGCGTCTAGAGCAATTAGGAAAAATGGTGGTTCCATCAAAGAAAGGGACTGGAACAGCTTTATATAATATTAATGAACGGCTTATCGGGTTATTTGGAAAAGAGACAATGCTTCAAATTGAAAGTGAATTGGAGCAAGGAACAAAGATCCTCTTTATAATTCCAAAAAAAGTAGGGGAGGAAAAAACGAGTGTTAAAGGTATTAGTAGTTGATGATGAAATGTTAGCACGGGATGAATTGAAATATTTATTAGAGCGAACGAAAGAAGTGGAGATAATTGGCGAGGCTGATTGTGTAGAGGATGCTTTAGAAGAATTAATGAAAAACAAGCCAGACATAGTTTTTCTAGATATTCAACTATCTGATGATAACGGATTTGAAATCGCAAATATATTAAAGAAGATGAAAAATCCGCCTTCAATCGTGTTTGCAACTGCATATGATCAATATGCACTACAAGCCTTTGAAGTAGATGCGTTAGATTACATTTTAAAGCCATTTGATGAAGAGCGTATCGTACAGACATTAAAGAAATATAAGAAACAAAAGCAAACAAAAATAGAAACAAAGCAAGATGCAAAGAGTATAGATGTAACGGCCGAGATGCATAAATTAGCACTACCAATTGAGGAATCAATTGTACTTGTTAATATTGAAGATATTATTTATGTAGGACTTGTAGATGGGAAAGTAACTGTAAAAACAATGAAAGAAACATATGTAACACATGATACACTTGTGATTTTGGAAAAAAAATTATCGCAAACAATTTTTATGCGTGTTCATCGTAGTTTCATTGCTAATATTAATCATATTTCTGAGATACAGCCGTGGTTTAATTCGACTTATAATTTAATTATGAAAGAGGGGTCTAAAGTCCCAGTTAGTCGTACATATGCAAAAGAACTTAAAAAGCTGCTTCGTATTTAAGGAGCAGCTTTTGTATTTCACTCTATGATTTTTGTAACTGGTTGTATATATTTGACATTCTGTTATGTAAGCGCTTACTTAACCGTTTACATCCTATACAATAAAGGTACCAAATCAAAAGAGGTGGCCAAAATGAGCACAAAAAAAGTATATGGTTTTCTATCACAAATATTCGTTTTTTCAGCTATTATGTTAGTTTCTAATATTATCTCAACACATTTACCAATTCCGATGCCTTCATCAGTAATCGGGTTAGTCGTTTTATTTAGTCTATTATGTTTAAAGGTTATTAAATTAGAGCAAGTTGAATCACTCGGAACAGCTTTAACAGGTATTATCGGATTTCTTTTCGTCCCATCGGGTATATCAGTTATTAACTCCCTTGGTGTAATGAGCCAATATTTTGTACAAATCATAACTGTAATCGTTGTCGCAACAATTATTTTACTTGCTGTAACAGGTTTATTTGCACAATTGATTTTAGGTAAAGATGACAAAGAAACAAAAGATACAAAAGAATTGAAAGTAGTAAATAAAGGACGCAAGCAAGGGAAAGTTGCGTAACTATTTTAGACCATTACATGGTTAGGAGGTAATGAACATGACAAGCACAATGACTCCATATTTCGGAATCGTCGTTTCATTAATTGCATACGGAATCGGAACACTTTTATTCAAGCACTCAAAAGGATTCTTCTTATTTACACCACTATTTGTAGCAATGGTATTAGGGATCGTCTTTTTAAAGGTAGGTAACTTTACTTTTGAGGAATACAATACTGGCGGGAAAATGATTAGTTTCTTCTTAGAGCCAGCAACAATTGCCTTTGCAATTCCGTTATATAAACAAGTTGATAAATTAAAAAAATATTGGTGGCAAATTTTATCGGCTATCGTGGTTGGATCTATTTGTTCAGTGGTTGTCGTATTCATTGTCGCAAAAGCAATTGGCTTAGATACATCTGTAATGAATTCAATGTTACCACAGGCAGCAACAACAGCAATTGCATTACCAATATCTGAAAGTATTGGTGGTATTCCAGCAATTACATCGTTTGCAGTTATCTTTAACGCAGTTATCGTATACGCATTGGGAGCTTTATTCTTAAAAACATTTAGAGTGAAACACCCGATCGCTAAAGGGTTAGCACTCGGAACAGCAGGGCATGCGTTAGGGGTTGCGGTAGGGATTGAAATGGGTGAAGTAGAAGCGGCTATGGCGAGTATCGCTGTGACAGTAGTGGGTGTTGTAACAGTGGTTGTTATTCCGATGTTCATGCCATTCATTGGGTAATAAAACTTACTTAAAAAATTATAAAAGCAAGCTATTTGTAGGACGGATTTCTACTGATAGCTTGCTTTTTATGTTACAGTAGTGGTAAGACCTACTTGTATTAGAATAAAAGTTTCCTTAAATCTTCATTAATACTATGCATAATGCGTTTTGAAATAGGTCATTGTATTGTAAAATAAGAAGTAACATAATATAGGACATATTAATGAGCAATTATAGAAGAGATAAATTGCTTGTAATACTAATATTAAGGATTAATTATAAGTAGGATATAGAGAAAATATACTTATAAAAGTTTTACTTTATAGGACAGGAGAGAGTACTCGTCGATTATGCAAATAAAAAACCTGTTTCAAAGCAAAGGATTTCAGAGGTTACTCGTATTAGTGCTACTTGCTCTCATATTGTATGGGCTGCAAAGTATGTTAAATTTAATTTTAATTACGTTTATGTTGACGTATTTAATGGATCGATTTCAAAAGTTCATTTCTCGTAAATTAGATCATTTCATGCCAATTAACCGGAAAATTATTATAGCGTTTTTATATGTAATGTTAGTTGCCGGAATCGCCATTACGCTCTTTAAATATTTACCGGTATTAACAATACAAATTTCACAATTAATTTATCAATTTAATGTATTTTTAAGAAATCCGCCGGATAGTGAATTAATTAAATATGCAGTTAATGCTGTTAATCATATGGAGCTTTCTAAATATGTAGGGCAAGGCGTAGACATTTTGTATAAATCTATTACGAATGTTGGGAAATTTGGCCTTCAAGTTTTACTTTCTTTAATTTTAAGTTTATTTTTCTTACTTGAAAAGGCTCGTATTTTTGCCTTTACTGCGAAATTTAAAGAAAGCCGACTTGCAATTTTCTATACTGAGATTGAGTATTTCGGAAAGAAGTTTGCACGTTCATTCGGAAAAGTAATTGAAGCACAATTTTTAATTGCAATTGTTAACTGTATTTTATCTGTTATTGCATTATGGATATTAGGATTTCCACAATTGCTAGGTTTAGCGTTAATGATTTTCTTACTTGGTTTAATTCCAGTAGCAGGTGTTATCATTTCGTTATTCCCACTCTGTATGATTGCTTACAATATCGGCGGTATTATGTATGTCGTTTATATTATAGTTATTGTAACAGTAATTCATGCGCTTGAGAGCTATGTATTAAATCCGAAGTTTATGTCACAAAAAACAAACTTACCAATCTTCTACACATTTATGGTATTAATTTTCTCTGAACATTTTTTAGGTGTATGGGGACTAATTATCGGTATTCCAATCTTCATATTCTTATTAGATGTTTTAGATGTGACAAGTGATGAAAATGAGAAGGATTTTTCTAAAAAATAAAGTAAAGAAAAAGCATCGATATTCGATGCTTTTTCTTTTACCCCGCTATTTGCGGGTAGTAAGACTCCCACCTCAAAATTTGGCGAATGCGAGGAAGTTAGGTGGGAGACGGGCTAATAATCAGTGGGGATGGACAAAACCCCCACTGATTAAAGTTTCACTTTATAAATTATGGTACTTTATGACATACTGTAAGAAGAATATACAATTGGGGTGAAATAATGGCTATAAATGAAAAGAGAGAGTTAGCTACATTTGCTGGTGGGTGTTTCTGGTGCATGGTTTCGCCGTTTGAAGAGATGGAAGGAATTATACAGGTTGTTTCAGGCTATACAGGTGGCCATAAAGAGGATCCGACGTATAAAGAAGTGTGTTCGGAAACTACTGGACATTATGAAGCAGTACAAATTACATTTGATGCAAATAAAATGCCGTATGAAGAGTTGTTAAATATATATTGGAGACAAATTGACCCGACTGATATTGGAGGGCAATTCCACGACCGTGGACAATCTTACGAAACGGTGATTTTTTACCATAATGAAGAACAACATAGACGAGCGGAGGCTTCAAAAGAAGAACTTGCGAAGAGTGGACGTTTTTCAAAGCCAATTGCTACAAAAATATTGCCAGCTGCTACATTTTATCCAGCTGAAGAATATCATCAAGGATATCATAAGAAAAATACATTCCGCTATGAACTATACCGCAAGGGCTCAGGGCGCGATGCTTTTATTAAAAAGCATTGGCCGAAGGACAATGCTCATTTAAAAGAAAGATTAAACGAGATGCAATTTTATGTGACCCAGGAAAATGGGACAGAACCACCATTTCAGAATGAGTATTGGAATTATAAAGAAGAGGGTTTATATGTAGATATTGTTTCTGGTGAACCATTGTTCACTTCTATAGATAAATTCGATAGCGGATGCGGATGGCCTAGCTTTACGAAACCGGTTATGTCAGCAAGTGTGGAAGAAAAAATGGATGTTAGTCATAATATGACGCGTACGGAAGTGAGAAGTAAAGAAGGAGATTCACATCTAGGGCATGTATTCCCAGATGGCCCAGGGCCAAATGGCCTTCGTTATTGTATTAATTCAGCGGCTCTTCGATTTATCCCAAAAGAGAAATTAGAAGAAGAGGGATATGGTGATTTCTTAATTTTGTTTGGCAATAAAAAATAACCTCGCAGTTAGCGAGGTTATTTTTTTATTTTGCTTTTTTCTTTTTAAATTTACTTAGTGCTTCATAAACGATTGGTACGATAAGAAGTGTTAATAACGTTGAACTTGTTAATCCACCAATTACGGTTACGCCAAGTCCTTTAGAAATTAAGCCGCTACCTTCAAATCCTAATGCAAGCGGAATAAGAGCCCCGATTGTTGCAATTGCAGTCATTAAGATAGGACGTAGACGTGTTGCGCCAGCTTCTAGTAATGCTTCACGTGTTGATAGACCTTCGTTTTCTTTATGAATAACGCGGTCAATAAGTACGATTGCATTCGTTACAACGATACCAATTAACATAAGAGCCCCAATCATTGCGGATACACTTAATGTTTCGCCAGAGATTAATAGGGCAACAAGTGCACCAATAATTGTGAATGGTAGCGAGAATAAGATTGCAAATGGTGCAAGAGCACCGCCAAATGTAACGACAAGGACGAAGTATACAATGGCAATTGCAGCTAACATCGCTAAGCCAAGTTGCTTAAATGATTCTTGAATATCTTTTGTAACACCGCCCATAGAAACGTCTACACCAGAAGGAAGATCCATTTTATCCACTTCTTTTTGAACTGCAGCCGATGCTTTTGAAACGTCATCAGATGTTAATTTTGCACTTACTGCTGCATAAACACGGCCATCTCGATGCGTTACGGTGTTAGAAGTTTCACCTTCTTTTACAGTCATAACATCTTTAACAGCAACTTCATTACCAAGTGGTGTTGTAATTTTACGATTCGTTAAATCATCAATCGTTTCATAGTTTTGTTTTTCAGTTTCTACGTATACATTTATATCTTTATTATCTTTTTTAATTGTTGTAAGAACAGGGCGGTCGTGTTGATTAGAAAGTCCCATTCCAATTTGGGCAGCAGTTAGCCCCATTTTACTTAGCTTTTCTTGATCTGCGACTAAAGTGTATTCTGCATATGTTTTCGCAATACTAGAGTCTACGTCTTTTAAGTCTTTATTTTTCTTCATGATATTTTGAATATCTTTAACGACAGGCTTAATTTCTTCAGAGCTATCTCCATAAACGTATAGTTTAATTTCGTTACTACCGCCACTTGCTCCGAAATCTTGGTTTTTCCATTCGCCTTTTCCAGACATCTTTTGTAAATCTTTAACGACTTGTTCTTTCTCTTTTTCGAAGTTCTTCGTATCGTTATCATATTGAACGAAGAACATAGCTTGATTTGTTTTACCAGGGCTCATTGGGTTTTCGCCACCTAATGAGAATTGAATTGTTTTGACGTCTTTTTTATCTTGGAAGTGCTTTTCAGCTTTCGTTGCAATTTTTTCAACGTCTTCTAACGTTTGACCTGGCTCGGGGTTGTATGTTGCAATAATCATTTTTTCTTCTTCAGATGGTAAGAAGCTGACACCGATAATTGGTACCAATGCAAGGCTACCTACTAATAGAAGGACGGCGATACTTGATGTAATAATTTTATGATTTAACACCCATCGAAGTATGCGTTTATATCCGTTTGCTAATTTGCTTGGTTTTTCTTCATGATGCACTTCTTTTTCTCTCATGCTCTCTTTCTTGAATAAGGAGTGAGCTAGCATTGGTACGATTGTAACAGCCACCAATAAGGATGCTAATAAAGCAAAGACGATAGTTAAGGCGAATGGTAAGAACATTTCACCAATCATACCTTTTACGAGTCCAAGAGGTAAGAATACAGCAATTGTTACAATTGTAGAAGACATAATCGGGATAAACATTTCCTTCGTAGCTTCACGAATTAAATCTTTTCCGCGTAGTTTCTCTTCTGACAACGACATACGTCGGTAAATGTTTTCAATAACAACAATTGAATCATCGACAACGCGTCCGATAGCGACCGTCATTGCTCCAAGTGTCATAATGTTAAGTGTAATATCCATTTGTTTTATTACTAAGACTGCAATTAATAAAGAAAGTGGTATAGAAACGACAGAGATTAGTGTTGTTCGAATGTTTCTTAGGAACAACATAATAATAACAATCGCAAAGATAGCCCCGAAAATTGCTTTGCTAAGCATTGTTTCAACTGATTTCTCAATCGGTGCACCTTGGTCGAATGTTGAAATGATCTCTAAGTCTTTATATTTTTTCTCAAGGTCTTTTACTTTATCTTTAACTGCATTTACAACATCAACTGTGTTCGCATCAGCGGCCTTCACAATTTGAATTCCAATTGCTTCTTTTCCATTTGTTCGAGAAATAGATTCTGCTTTTCCGACTTCTTTAATATCAGCAATTTCGTCTAATGTAACTGTTGGAATTCCATTCATAGCGGCTGGATTCATTTGCGGCGTTTGTGCACCAGCTCCAGCATTTTGACTACCTTGGCCGCTCGGTGATGAAGGTACAGCTGGGATTTTTAGTTCTTTTAATGCTTTAATTGTTGTGATATTTCCATCTACAACAACTGATTTTTCCGTGTCTTTAAATGTATATAAGCCAAGAGGTAAAGATACGTCCGATCCTTTAATCACATTTTTTACAGTATCTTCACTTAAACCTAATTCTTTCATCTTATCTTGTTTGAAGACAAGCTGTACTTCGTCTACTTGTTGACCTGTGATTTGAACAGATGCGACACCATCAAGTCCTTTTAAACCTGGAACAACATTTTTTTCAACATTTTCAGTTAAGGTAGCTAAAGATTCATTTTTACTTGCTACGCTTAATGAAATAACTGGAAAGGCATTAAAGTTTACTCGAGAGACTTTCGGATCTTTCACACCTTCCGGCAGTTTCATATTTGCGAGTGCCTCTTTAACTTCTGTTTCGGCTTTTTCCATATTTTTATCAAAATCATATTCTATTTGAATAGAAGAGGCATTTTGATAAGATGATGAGCTAACAACGTTTACGCCGCTTAAATTTTGCAGTTGCTCTTCCATCGGTTTTGACACTTTATCAGCTACTTCAGCTGGTGTAGCACCAGGATAAACCGTAGTTACTGTTACAATCGGTGTTGTAATATCAGGAATTGTCTCCAGCTTCATATTGAGTCCAGAATAAATACCTGCGATAGTAACAATAATGGTTAGTAGCCAAACTGCGAACTTATTTTTTAACGAGAAATTGATGATTTTGTTCATGTTTGCGCTCCCTTTTTATTGTATTGACCAATCGGTCAGTCTAATACATAATATAACTGACCGATTGGTCAGTCGTCAATGAAAAGGGATGGTATAATAAATTCATAATAAGATGCGAGATTAATTTAGGAGAGAAGATATGAAAGAAAAAGAGCGTGTAATTATAGAATCGGCTATGAAGTTATTTGCTACTAAGGGTGTAAATGCGACATCAGTGCAGGAAATTGTGACAGCTTGTGGTATATCTAAGGGAGCTTTTTACTTATATTTTAAATCGAAAGATGAGTTGTTATTAGCAACCCTTCGGTATTATTATGACAAGATTCAAAATAAAATGATGGATATTGATAAAGAATCATTGTTACCACGTGAAAAATTTGCAAAACAATTGCATTGTCAGTTTAATGATATACAGAAACATAAGGAATTTATTATTATGCATGCGAGAGAAAATGCTATTCCGTTTAATAAAGAAGTGGAAGAATTTATGATGCGGATGAAATTAGAATCTCATGCATTTTATCGGAATAGTCTATTGTCCATTTATGGTGAAAAAATTCTACCATATTTATTAGATTTAGTAATTATGGTAGAAGGGATGTGCCGTGGATATTTAGAATTAATTATTTTACAAGCGCCAGAAATTGACTTATCGTATGTCTCAGTTTTTATTTTAAAAAGGGTAGATAATTTAGTAGATGGCCTGGTAGAATCTTCGGAAGAACCTATTTTACATGAAGAAAGGTTTGGAGAATTTCTTTGTAAATCAGAGCTCATTAAGGAACAGGTTAAAGAGCATTTTTTAAAAGAAATTATTGTATTTAAACGTACATTAGCTGATCAATTAGAAGATGATGAGCTACTGGTTACATTAGATGTTTTAGAAGCGGAAATGAGGTTACCAAACCCAAGGATTCCAGTCATTCAAGGGATGTTATCTAATTTAGAGGCATATCCAAATTTAAAAGAATTTCGCTTACGACTTATGGGGTATTACAATATAAAAAGGTAACAATGATAGTTTTCATTGTTACCTTTTTTATTATGCGTTCACTTTTTCTTTTTTCAGTGTAGTCTCTTCTTGATCAATGTTGATTGTTTCTTTTACGATATAAATTGGACGGTTTTTACTTTCGTCATAAATACGAGCAATATACTGACCGACGATTCCAAGACCAAGTAACTGAATGCCGCTAAAGAATGTAATAGCGACCATAATGGATGCCCAACCTGTTTGAGTACCAGTTCCGATGATTTTCACAGTGATTGTATACAGCAAGACAATTATGGAAATGAGAACTGATAATAAGCCTAAAGACATAACGATTCGTAATGGTTTTGTCGAAAATGCAATGATTCCGTCGGATGCAAATTTGATCATTTTCTTTAATGGGTATTTTGTTTCGCCAGCAAAGCGCTCATCGCGTTCATATTCAACATACGTTTGACGGAATCCAACCCAAGACATCATGCCTCGGATAAAACGATTACGCTCAGTCATTTTATTAAATACGTCGGCTACTTTACGGTCGATAATTCGGAAATCACCTGTATCTTTTGGAATATCGATATCAGACATGTAGTTTAAGAATTTATAGAAATATTTAGCTGTTAAAAGTTTAAACCAAGTTTCACCTTTGCGTTGCTTTCTTTTTGCGTAAACAACTTCATATCCTTCTTCCCATTTTGCAATAAGTTCAGGAATAACTTCAGGTGGATCTTGTAAGTCTGCATCTATAATGACGATAGCGTCACCTTTTGCACAATCGATACCAGCTGTAACGGCCGTTTGATGTCCAAAGTTACGTGAGAAGTTAACGATTTTAGTACGGTGGTCATTTACTGCAATCTCAGACAGAATTTCCATTGTACGGTCTGTGCTACCGTCGTTTACAAAGACAAACTCATAATTAATATTATTTTGAAGCATAACGGACTTTAAACGATTATAGCATTCTTGTGCTACTTCTTCTTCGAAGTACATAGGAACTACAACCGAAATTAATTTTTCCATGCTTAATCCTCCTATAGTGTGAATAATTTTGTTTATAGGCTTGTTTCAGTTTGATTAAAAGTCCATACTTTATTTAGGAAAAAGTTTATCATCATACCAATACCGATTGCGAAAATCTGTGCAATAAATTCATTGATTGAAAATTTATCTACTAATATAAACAAACTCAACGTATTAAAAGCAAGTACTAGTAAATTTACGGTTAAAAATTTGATAAATATTGATGAATTTTTCCCGCTAGATTGAAATACCCAATTTTTATTCCAATAATAGCTATTAGCAACACCAATTAAATAGGATAGTATATTAGCAACTAGGTAATTTATCCCTAGTTTTACCAAAATAAAATAGCTAACGATTGTAATGAGTGTATTAAAGATTCCTACTAAACCAAACTTTAAGAGTTTTTCCATAATAATATCCTCATCTTTATAATAATATATAAATAAAACAAGAAATGCAGAAGGATTATTCATACATAACAAATGAAGATTATACCATATTTTCAACTTTTAAGCAAATTTAATCATATAAAAATTGCCCTCAAACTTTAGCTTGTGCGTAAAATTTGGGGCAACTATAAATTCATTGAAAGGGAGCTTTTTATTTTTATGAGACCTTCTTTTTCGATATTAGACTATAACATATATATATTCCATAGCTTTGAATTATTGTAAAGCTAGGAATAATGAAGTATCGGTACCTTGTTTGGATTTCGATTAAGAAATGAATAGCTATGTAACCGATTATTAATAATAAAAATAGTGTGTAATGTGTTTTGTCTTGTTTAGTCATGATGAGATAAAGGAGTGATAATGTACCAAATAGCATAGCTGCAGTATACATGTACTTTTCATATTTTGTAAGGTCATCTTTTAACGACACCATATCCTTATCTGTCTTTTCTAGTGTTACTAGGCTCCATAATGGAGCAGAGTCATAATCAGCCCACATAATTACAAATTTATCGCCAAATAAAGATAAAACCTCCTGTGGATCAGATAGTCGCTCTTTAATTAGCTTTTTGTGAGCAGCTGTTCGCTCTTCACCAAGTTCCAGGGACATGACAGATTCTGCATCTGCACTAGAATATCCGCCTTTTGTCTCATGATTAAATCCTAACGTGAATTTCCAGAGTGGATCACGATTAGATAGAGGATATTTTGTGATTCCAGAATATATAAATGAATAACTTACAATTTGATGCATAAGATAAAATACAATGAGAATGCCAGCGAGCTTTTTTATAGCAATTAAAATTTCTTGTTTCGATTTTCCTAATATACCTTGTAAAAAGATATAAATAGTTATTGCAATTAAAATTATAGCGCCAAGTGGACGCATGATGTCTCCTAAAGATAGGAAAGTCCCGATAAAAATCCACATATATTTATGGCTTAGGCCTTTTGTAATTAATAAATAGAAACCTAGATAAAATAGAAATACAGCGATGTGTTGATTTGTTAGTACGGAACTCAATGCAATACTTGGAATATATACTGCATATAGTAACCCAGCTATTCGTCCAGACCACTCATTAAATATATGAGAAGTTATTTTGTAAATTAGGAATGTTGTTCCTGTACAATATAGTATATTTAAAAACTTTAGGAAAAACGTTCCTTCACCAAATAATTTAATAATAAAAGCTTGGTACATTGTAAATCCAAGTTGGTAAACCCATGAAGTATAATATGTATTTTGTGTGAAGCTAAAATCTCCTTTAGCGGCTTGAACGGCGCTATTGTACATCATTTCAAAGTCTGTTTCTACAGGGGTTTGAATATTAAGAACCCAGATTAATCGAATAGAAAAAGCCAAAATGAGTAGTGAAATAGAAAATGTAACTTTTGACATATATTTATTAGAGATATAGCCAAAAAGCAAAAATATACTACCTATTAAAAGAAGAGTAGGTAGTAGAACAAGAAGACGCGTGTCATCATGTTCGTGAATCACTGATACTGAATGCCATGTGATAGCGCCAGAAATAATTAAACATAGTACTAATAAAAATTTAACGAAAAATGTATTAAGTTTTAGAGGAAGTGTACTTTGCATTATACTTAAAAACTCCTTATCAAAATTTATAACTAGTTTAAATTAAACGCCCTTTATAAACTACATTGCAGTATAAAGGGCGGAATTTAGGTAATTAAGAGTTTTGCTGTGCCCAATTTTCCACGTTCCAAACTTTTGTAATCCAATCTTCATAGAAGTCTGGTTCGTGACATACAAGGAGAATTGTTCCTTTATATGCTTTCATGGCCTTTTTAAGTTCTTCTTTTGCCGTAACATCAAGGTGATTTGTAGGCTCATCAAATAAAAGCCAGTTACTTTCCTCACCCATTAGCTTACATAAACGTACTTTTGCTTGTTCGCCACCACTTAATTGATTTAGTGGGCGAGAGATATGTTCATTTTTCAGGCCACATTTTGCTAACATTGCACGAATTTGATGTTGGTCCATGCTAGGGAATGTGTTCCAAACATCATCAATTGGTGTTATATTATCAGCTTTTACTTCTTGTTCGAAGTATGCAGGTTCTAAGAAGTCACCAAGACTCGTTTTACCACTTAAAGGTTTAATTTTTCCTAAAATCGTTTTTAATAATGTTGATTTACCAACACCATTACATCCAACGATAGCAATTTTTTCACCGCGTTCAATTGTCATTGTTAGTTTTGGTAATAATGGGTGTGTATATCCGATTTCTACATCTTCGCCTTCAAAAACGAAACGGCTACTTGCACGACATTCTTTAAATGAGAATTCTGGCTTAATTGCTGTTTCAGGACGATCAATAAGCTCCATGCGATCAAGCTGTTTTTGACGACTCTTTGCACGACCTGTAGTTGAATAACGAGCCTTGTTCTTCGCAATGAAATCTTCTTGCTTTTTAATAAACTCGCGTTGCTTTTCATAAGCGTTTATATGTTGGTTTTTATTGATTTCTGCTAGTTCTAGGAATTTTTCGTATGTCGCTGTATAGCGCGTCATTTTCGTAAATTCTAGATGGAAAATAACATCAACACATTTATTCATAAATTCTGTATCATGGGAAATTAATAAGAATGCATGCGGGTATTCTTTTAAATAATTCGTTAACCAATGAATGTGTTCAACGTCTAAATAGTTGGTAGGCTCATCGAGTAATAACACTTCTGGTTGCTCAAGTAAAAGTTTTGCAAGCAATACTTTTGTACGTTGTCCACCACTTAGTGCTGAAACATCACGATCTAAACCAATCGCATCAATTCCAAGACCTCGTGCTGCTTCTTCGATTTTCATATCTAGTAAATAGAAACCGCCTGCTTCGAGTGCATCTTGTATTTCTGCCATCTGCTCAAGAAGGTCCTCTAATTCTTCTGGTGTAGCAGTTCCCATTTTTTCTGTAACTTCATTTAACGCCTGTTCTTTTTTAAATAAAGGTAAAAATGCATCAGCTAATACGTCACGAATTGTACGACCAGGTGTTAAAACTGTATGCTGATCTAAGTAACCGTAATGTGTGCCTGGTGTCCACTCTACACGACCTTGGTCGTGAATAAGCTGTCCAGTAATAATATTCATAAATGTTGATTTACCAACACCATTTGCACCGACTAATCCAACGTGTTCACCTGCTAGTAATCGCATAGATACATCTTTAAATAATGTACGATCACCAAATGTATGTCCTAGTTTTTCGACTGTTAATAAGCTCATAGTATCCTCCGTCCAACTTGAAATAGTACCTTGAATCATGATACTAAATTCTTTCATATAATGCTATCATTTCAAAATGTATATTTTTTCAAGAATTATGTTGCATTAATTTTTTGAAAATATATAATATAATTGAACGGTGGTTAATTAAAGGTGTGAGGTATGGAATATGTCACCAAGGAAAGCGGTTAAGCAAGAACTAACGAGAGAAATGATTATAAATGTAGCAAGGGAATTATTTATAGCACAAGGATATCAACATACTTCAATGCGCAAAATTGCAACGGAACTTGGATATAGCCATGGTTCGATCTATTATCATTTTAAAAATAAAGCAGAGCTATTTTATGCAATGGTGGAACAAGATTTTCGGTTATTAAATAAAAATTTAGATGAAATTTGTAATCAAAAATTACCGAGAGAAGAACAATTAAGAGCAGTTTTATTCGGTTTTATTGAATTCGGCCTAAGAAATCAGAGTCATTATGAAATCATGTTTTTAATTAAAGACGATGAGTTAAAAGAGTGCTTGGCGGATAGTCCAAATGTTAGTTATGAAAAGTTTGCAAGCGTCATCTTTTCTTTATGTGATTCAACAATAAATGCAATGATAATATGGTCTGTCTTTTTATCATTACATGGGTTTGTAGCGCATTATTGCGGAAGTGGTCAAACGTTTGAAGAACTACAAGGTTTGGCTAAGGTGCATGTAGAGTTTATTTCAAAATCGCTTCTTATGTAAGTGATTTTCTTTTTAACATTAATTGAACAGTGGTTAATTAATTTTGGGGGGAGTTATAATGAAAAAAGCTTTAGTACTAGGGGCATCTGGGTCAATGGGATATGCCATCGTAAAAGAGTTATGCAAACGAGGAATTCATGTAGTGGCTTTTGCAAGGAATAAAGAGAAGTTAGATTTATTATTTTCTAATGAGATAAATGTGGAAGCTGTAGCGGGAGATGTATTTATACAAGAGGATATAATGAATGCCGCTAAAGGTGTTGATATTATATTTCATGCTGTTAATATTCCGTATTCGGAGTGGGAGAAACAGCAATCAAAGCTATTGACAAACGTATTAGAGGTAGCAAAATATTATGGTATCAAGTTAGGGATAGTTGATAATATTTATGCGTATGGGAAACAAGGACGAGAGCTTGTAAAAGAAAATGCTGAAAAGAGACCGCATACAAAGAAAGGAAAAATTCGTTTGCAGCTTGAAGAGATGGCAAAACAAGCTAATGTAAAAATGTTTATTGCCCATTTCCCAGATTTTTATGGCCCAAATGCAGAAAGTACGCTTGTCCATCATACTTTAAAGGGCGTACTTGCAAATAAACTGTCTAGCTTTGTTGGAGATAAAAAGATTGCACGCGAATATATTTTCACACCAGATGGTGCAAAAGCAATGGTTGAATTGGCATTACGTGATGAGGCATACGGACAAAACTGGAATATACCAGGTTATGGTGTTATTACAGGAGAAGAGATGATTCAACATATACGGGAATTAACGGGATATACAAAACCAGTAATGACAGTAAAAAAAGGTATGATAAATTTCATTGGACTATTTGATAGGCAGATGAAGGAATTTGTGGAAATGCTATATTTGACAGAAAGCCCAGTTGTATTAAGCGGAGAGAAATACGAGAAACATATTGGGGTTGTGCCTAGAACTTCTTATTATGAAGGATTAAAGAAAACTATTGTGCACATGAAAGAAAATTGTATATAAGTAAAAAAGGAAAGTTTCTATTCACAATTTGGAAGAGAAACTTGTCCTTTTTACTGTTTATCTACCTAGCTTTTTATTTAAAAACCCTAAAATCAATCCACGTATTTGTGGATCAATGGCAAGGCCGATAATGCCGTACAATATACCAGTAAGTATTAAAGCTACTAGTGGTGGTAAGTTAATTAACACTGTGTGATATAGAGCGTAACTGATTATAAATGCTAGTGTATTGAATATTATTCCTTTGAATAGTAATGTAAAGCCTTTACGAACGAATAAAGTAAATCCGATTAATAGTGTAATCTCGGTAAGGATAGCAGCTACAGCAGCTCCCATCATTCCAAAATGGCTACCTAATATGATGTAACTTATGATAGCGACAGCTAATCCAATCCCCATCGTTGTTGCGCGTTTCCACTGTTGACCAATTGTCGTTAAATTATCAGCAAGTGGATAGTTGATAGATTGTAAAATGACCATAAAGGCTAAAATTGCAAGAGCATCACCAGCTGGTGCATATTCTTCGCCTAATAAAGTAACAATCCAAAAGCTTGGATCGGCGATAAATGGAATCGAGATTCCCATTCCTAAGAAAGACATAAGTTTTAATTCGAACTGAGATAGTTTTCTATGTTCATCAATATTCTTTTCATTTCCAAAAGCAAATAATTTTGGATAAAAGGCTGCTGCAATTACGCCGGGTATTTGATAAAGTACAGCAGGTATTTTGGAAGCAGCTCCAAAGAATCCAACTTGCTCATATGTTGAAACTTTTTGTAATATAATGGGACCTAACTGTGGCAAAAGCATAATGATAATGCCATTGATTGTGAAAATAAGTAATTGATCTAAAATGCCTTTATCCCAGCCCTTATGAATTGTTGTATAGCGGATTGTCATTATAAAGGCAATGACTCCTGTTACAAGGCTAGATATTCCGTACATGGCAGCGACCATCATAAGGGACCATTTAAATGACATCCCTAGCAGGAGAGCAGCTGCGGCTGTTACCCCTTGTAGCACAGAAATAATCGCTGTAAATTGCATACGTTCTGTTACTTGGAAATAAGCCATCCCAACACCTTGTAAAGTTGCTCCAAACATGGTTGGTAGTACGACCCAATATACCATTGCACGTAAGTAAGCATCAGTATAGAAGAACTGAGCAAAAATAGCGAAGAGCACGGAAATTACGATAGCTAATACTAAACGAATACGTAAATAACTACTAATTAGTACGCTAATGTTAGCGTTGTTTTTCGTTCCTTCACGCATAAACGTATGTGTCAAACCTGCATCTGTAAAATAACAAATAACAGCGGAAACTGCTAATGCAGTTGTAAACATCCCATACTCCTTTGGTGAAACATATCTTGCAAAGAGAATGGTGGCAATAGCAAGTACAAATCGAACAGTAATATTTCCTACAAAGAGGTAGGAGGCGTTTTTAAGGATTTTATTTGTTTTCATGGAAAAAGACCTTTCTATTCTTTAGGACGTACTTCGTCCTATTTGTAAATTTGCTTTGTTTACTGAAAGAATGTTTAGAAGCTTATTTTTTATTTAAGAAAATATAAACTTGATTCGTACAAACCAAAGCATTGCGTATAACTTCTTGCTTCGTTTTCCATTTTTTGAATAAATTTTGCGGCAATATTTATTTATATCGCTTTTGATTAGTTGAACTTGTGATTTATCTAATTTAGAGCTGCCTTTAATATATATACAAGCATTATTAATGACTGTATATGGGAATAGATAAGTTTCAAGGATTTCAATAATTTCTGTAGAATCATTCACAATTAAATCTTTTGACTTAGTATGAACCCAATCCTTCATTCGATTAAACACTTCTAATTCTTTTGTTGTTTTTAATTCATAATCTTTATACTTTGAAGAAAGATTTCCTTCTGATAAGATTCGATAATATGTTAAATATTCATCTACATAGCATACATTTGTAACGCTCATTAATTTAAATAGAAATTCTAAGTCTTCTCCCCAGCTACACCCTGGTGTGAAACGAATGTTATGATCCATTACGATAGATCTTTTGAAAATCCAAGTACTTGTTTGAGCAACAACTTGATGCGTTAAGAAAGCCTTTGTCATATCACCTTTAATAAAGTTTGTTGTGTGCTCAACTTTTTCTCCAGTCTCTTCGTAAAAGTTCATATAGCCACAATAACAAGCGTTCATGTTGTTTTTATGCATGCTCTCGATTTGTTTTTCTATTTTTGTTGGGTGCCATAAATCATCACTATCAAGAAAAGCAACATATTCTCCGCTAGCATTTTCAATTCCTGTATTACGAGCAACTGAAACGCCTTGATTTTCTTGTGGGACGTATTTTATTCGTCCTGGGTACTTTTGTACAAGATTTTTTACGATGGAAGGTGATTGATCTTTGCTTCCATCATCTACAATTACAATCTCAATGTTTTTATATGTTTGATCTAGTATTGATTGCATCGTTTCTTCAATATACTTTTCCGTGTTATACAGAGGTATGACAACGGAAACGAGTTGTTTTTGTTCCATCATAGAGTTTTTATCTCCTCAAATTTTTTATGTTTTGTATCATATATACAAGCCTTTTGAAAGGAAGAAGATTACAAGAACATCTGTATAAGTTTAACGCATATAAACTTTGTAAATCAACTTTCTATTGTGGTACCTCGATAATTCAAAAGAAATAATGTGAAATGATAAAAGCTCCTTAATTTTTCAAACGAAATTAAGGAGCTTTAATATATTAGTATTTAGTTAGGAAGTTATTCTTTATCTGTTATCTTTAACTTTTGTTTTAATAATGCATAATCTTGCGTTAATGTTACAAGTTGATGATGTAATTTGGAGATTTTTCTCGTCAGGTCAAAAATTAAGATAAAACAGAATAGTAGTCCAAATAAGAATAAAATGGACGGAGGATATTCTACTTTTAATAGTTTTCCAATCCAATTTATAATTTTATCCGTAGAACTTAAAATAGCCATTGCAATACAAACGAAAATCCATAAAATAGCATATTTTGTTTCTAAAGTCCCACGACGAATGGAATTAATAATTAAGAAGAATAGCAATAAAATAAAGATGAATGAAAAGGTAATTATATGCATTCATTATCAACCTTTCACGATTTTTTGCATCAATATAGCAAGGCTTACCTTAACCATGTAATATGCAGATTTAAGGGGCGTGATGGAAGATTGTCCACCTTGTCGCTCTTGCATATTTACAGATATTTCATTAATGCGAAGTTTTTTCTTTTTTAAATGAATAAGGACTTCTGGTTCTGGATAATCTTTTGGATAATTGTGTGCAAAAATCTTAATTACTTCTCGATTGATAGCACGATACCCGGAAGTTGGATCCATAAATGTTTGTTTTGTTAGTAATTTCAATAGAGCAGTAAAGTAAAAAATACCGATTCTTCGGGAAATACTACCTTTATATGCTGTTTTTTCTGTAAAACGTGAACCTAGCACCATATCGCATTGATTCTCGGCAATAGGCTGTATAATTTTGTATAAATCATCAGGATTATGTTGTCCATCAGCATCGAACTGAATCGCAATATCATATCCGTTCTCATAAGCGTATTTATATCCAGTTTGTACAGCTGAGCCAATACCTAGATTGTATGGTAAATTAACAAGATGAACAGGGAAATCTTTTACGATTTGAGCTGTTTTATCTTTTGATCCATCATTAATAACGCAAATGCTTAATTCTGTAAAATGCTGTTTTAGTTCTAATAATCTTGTTAATGTATCTGCAATTGCTTCTTCCTCATTATACGCTGGAATAATAATTAACGTTTTTGGTATTGAAATTGGTACCTCAATAGACATTACCGCACCATCCCTTATATACTTAATCATATTATGGTTATTTTTAAACGAACATTATTTAATATACCATTAATAGTATAACAAAATAAAGGAAAAGCTGATGGGTGATTTTAGGAAACAGGCATCAAATAAAAGCGGTAAGGAGTAACACTTTATTATAAAAAAAATACATGCAAGGAAGAAAAAACCTGTGCATGTATAAGATAAAAGTCTAATGTTACATATTCCAAGGCTTACTTAAAGTTAATACTTCAGCCATTTCTTTACTTTTTAAGCGTCCTTTTTTTCGGTTTTCTGCGCGTTCTGAACCAGTTGTGTGTAACCAATGTTCTTCCTCTGTTTCGGGAAGTACTTGTGGTACGGATGAAGGTTTTCCATCTTTTAATGCGACAAATGTAATGAAGCAAGTCGCAGCAATTCTACGTTCGCCTGCTAATAAATTCTCTGCAATTACTTTTACGAAAACTTCCATTGAAGATTTTCCTGTATAACATACGAAAGCCTCATAACAAACAGAATCTGCTTGGTGAATTGGAGTTAAAAAATCAACGGAATCGATAGATGCTGTTACGCAATGTTTACGGCTATGTCTCGCAGCTGCAATTGAAGCGATACTATCAATTTCTGCTAATAATTTTCCTCCGAAAAGTGTTTGATGATTATTTAAATCATTAGGAAAAACACGTGTTGTTTTAATTGCTTTTGATTCTCGCATGAATTTCTTTTCCATATATTCAGCCCCTATTTTCTCTTTTCAATCAGAGTGACATGTGTAAGTGGAGTACTCAATTATTAAAAAATACTAGACATTTAATGAAGTAAAGTGTTCCAAAAGAGGATTATCCCGCAAAAGCCCGATTGGTGTGGGCTAATAATTAGTGGGGATGAATAAAACCCTTACTGATTAAAGTTGCACTTTATTAAAACTTCTGTATTTGTATTCATGTAACTGAAAGAAAATTTATCGTATATAAAATGTAGTGTAAAAGAGGATTCGCTTACATTGCAAGTGAAAAAGTGATGACTATGTATTTGTCATAGAAATTCCCTATCAGCCGTGTGCCTATTCATGATAGAATCGTTTTGTTATGAATGGAAATAGAGGTGCAATGGATATATGAATCATATACAAACAAATTTTTCGTCTTTCTTCAGTAAAATAATGATTGGTGCGATGCTCGCGTTTTATGTTTATAGTTGTTGGTCGGCTTTCGAAACGAGTAAGCAATTTTTTGGCGGAAGTACAACAAGTGTAACAATCGTATTGGCAGTTTTTATTATCCTCATTTTGTTAGTAGCATCGATCTTGCAATATCGTTTTACGGATAAACAATTCCTTGTTTTTCTTATAAGCGTATCTATAGTTGTGAGACTTAGCGTGGTTCTGTTTGCAGATGTTCCAATGATAGGTGATATGAAAGCTATGTATGAGTCTGCGAAGCAGCTTGCAATTGGTAATAACATAGGGGATGTAATTCAGTTACCTTTTATTATTTATGAATCAATCATTATTCGTATATTTGGTGATACGGTATTCGCCTTACAATTATTTAATATTGTATTTTGCACCGGAACTGCATTTTTCATTTATCGTATTGCATCAATGGTGTTTCGGGAAGAGTGCGGTCGTATTGCTTCTGTGTTTTACGCTTTATATATTCCAAATATATTTATGAGTTCTTTATTAACGGCGGAATCGCTCGCAATATTTTTATTTTATTGTGCTTGTTACATACTTTTATATAAAGGATTAGATCATCCTTATATGTGGGGGATTTCAGCTATTGTATTTGCACTTAGTAATATGATTTTCCCGCTGGGTTTATTTTTACCTGTTTTTATAGCTGTATATGTGCTGTTAATTGAATTATTTCAATCAGCAACGAAGCAAAAATTGCTATTAAAAATGATAGGAATACTTATTCTATTTTATAGTACTCATTTTGGCGTGAGCTATGGGATCAAGGCGATGGGAATGTCACAGTATACGATTTCTAATGAGGCGTATGTTCAATCTGTTTTAATTGGAAAAAGTGAAAATGGAGAAAAAACGTCTGGAAATCAAAGTGTAAAAGAGCACATTGATCAAAAGTTAAAAGAGATTGAAGTAGAAAGATTTAAGCTTTTAAAGCCGGTAATCAACCAGTTTTCAGATGAGGGAATAAACTCGATTCTTTTTAAATGTGAAAAACTTATATATATAGCGGTAACAGTATTTATGGCTATAGCTTTATTACATTTTCTTATTAAAAAACAACAAAATGAAGGATATATGTTGTTTTTATTATTAATTGGCGGATACGTATCATTAAGGCTCTTTCAAGTAGATATGGCATATTATAATATTATTATGCCAGCTTTGTTTATTTTACAAAGCTTTGGTGTTTATATGAGTTATTTTTATTGCCAAAAGGTCTTTTTCAGAAAATAAAAGAATCCAGTTCGGATTCTTTTTTTTATAGATAGATTATTAGTCGCCTTATCGGTTTAGTTCTAGCTGTAAACTATCAGCTGTTATGGCTATTTTTGAGGAATCGTCTTGAATATTCTTCATTACCTGTGAAATAGTTTCTAACTCATTTTCAATTTTTTTATTTTGTTCTTTGGAGTTAGACATATCTTTTACGATTTCTTGGAAATATTGATCTGTCGCATGCATACTATCTGTCCCTTCAGATACGAGAGAGCTAATTTGTTCTACGGAAGAAGAGACGTGTATAATCTGTTCATTGGTTTTTTCAACGAGTTTTGTAACGTTGGAAATGGATTCTTTCGTTTGCTCTGATAACTTTCGAATTTCCCCTGCCACAACTGAAAAACCTTTACCAAATTCGCCAGCGCGTGCAGATTCAATAGCGGCATTTAATGCGAGTAAATTTGTTTGCTCAGCGATTGATTTCACAATATCAATGATTTCGTTAATTTTGTTAGAAATATCAAGAAGTTCATGAGTATCTGTAATAATAGTTTCCATATTCGTTTGAATGCTTTCCATTCGTTTGTTTTGCAGATTTAATTGTTCCTTTCCTTTGTTGGCCTTTTCTTCTGATGTCGTAGCTAATGATGTACCTGTTTTTGCAATGCCCACGATATTTTCTGATTTAGATGTTAATTTTTGAATAGAAGAGCTTGTTTTTTCAGATACAGCTGCTAATTCTGTTGCAATATGTGTAATCGTCATAGCAGTCAGTTCTTTTTCTTTTTCATGCTCTTTTTGAATTCTTTCGTATTCAGATTCATAGGCTGCAATAACAAGTTCTTGTTCTAATGTGAATAATTTATTTATTACATTTATAGAATAAGAAAAATCTTCTATTGTCGAAAATTTTGTTTGTAAAATCTTCATGACAGAGCGAAATAATTCTTGATAGGCGGCAGTATACCATTTTCTATGTAAACCAATTTGTACATGCCTTTTTGCAATTCTAATACGTTGTTCAATAAAATCTTCATGCATATTTCCACTGAATAATTCTTTAATGTGTGTCTTTAAAGTTTGTTTTAATTTTGGAATAGAGCTGTAACGTTCAATAATAGTAATTAAATTAGGTTGTTTTGTGATATTGGTATAGAATTTTTCTGTGATCCAATCTATTTCCTCATAAATAAAAGGCTGTAGTACTTTTACAATTTGTAAATCTTCCTTTGAAATATGCAGCATATCCATTTGAGTTTTCAGTTCAGAATTAACGGGCACGTTAAATAGTATTTGTTGGCCTTTACTTAATTCAATTATACTGGCGCTTGTTTTATTGTTATTTTTTTTAAAAACTCCAAGCATCATTCTTCCCCCTGTTTATAAAACGTTTTCATTTTTTGGTTCGTATATAATTATATATACATATATAAAATTACCCTATAGTATGTAGAATTGTATATAAATTAAGAGAATTCTTTATAGAATTCTCTTAATGACCTTTATTAATCTTTGCATGTGTTTTAAAGAAAACTGGGAAATGTACATTATATATTACGGTGACGACACGAATAACAAATGTTATTAATAAACAAACATAGAAAGCTAACACGTGTGCCCCCAGTGCATGTGTGATTAGGAAGCTAACTGCTCCTAAAATAGAAGCAATTGCGTATATTTCTTTTCGGAATACATAAGGGATATCTTGAGCGCAAATGTCACGTAAAATACCGCCTCCAATACCTGTAATGACTCCCATTGAAACGACTAAAAACGAGGCGTCAACGTGATGTGACATTGCTGCATTTGCACCAATAGCTGTAAAAACACCTAAACCAACAGCATCAGAAAGCATAATAACGACTTGAAGTTTATTAATACGCTCAAAAAACATACATGTGAATAATGCTGATAGTACACTTACGAAAAAGTAAATGGGTTTTACAAATGCGACGGGAGGCAGGTTACCAATCATAATATCACGAATAATACCGCCGCCGAGCGCAGTAGCTACAGCTAAACAAAGGACACCAAATAAATCTAAATCTTTTTTCAAACCAACTAATGTACCAGAAATGGCAGCGGCGATAATGCCAAGAAACGTAAATATATCGATTAATAACATGGCCTTAATCCCTTTCTCTTAAAGATGTTCCAGAGAAAAAATATACACTAAAGTTTTGGAAATAACAATTACTTTTCGTTACATGTAGAAAAACGGATGAAATACATAAAGAAAGCGTTTGAAAATGTTTGGAAAGTAAATTAAAAAAGTGCTGAGAGATTAATTTTGTAGTTTTTTGCTGTGGCTTAGTTGGAGGGGGGGACAATAGAAAAAGAGCAGTTTTATATTTATATAAAATGATAAAAAAATATTTCTATATTGTCAAAAATAAGTAAATGGGTGTTAGATAGTTTTTATAGGGATAGGGAAGGATAGCTAAAGGACAATATTCTCCACTACTAATAATGCTGGATTTGACTAGTTTCGGCATAAAAAATAGTTCTCAATTTAAATATGAGTTATGTTATAATTGCTAGGTGTTTTTTAAACGATAGAAAACTATGATTAAAAGATAATGTAAAGATTTTGTATGGAGGTCTTGGAATGTTAGCAAATCAAGCTAGGGTTAGATTTGAGCATTTTTTGCTCTTTTTTATTATTTTACAGCCTGTTTTAGATTTATTAACGTCTCTTAGCATCATTTTATTAAAGTCAAATGCCACTGTTGGAATTTTAGTAAGATTTCTTATTATGGCTGTTGGTGGTATTTACATTTTAATTCAGGCGAAAGAGAAGGAAAATAGGAAGTTTTTAATTTACCTTATATTATTAGCAGTAGTATTAGGAATAGGATTTATTAATAATACACTAGTTAAGAATCCTATTGTACTGGGTGAAGAAGTTAAGTTTGTTGCGAAGGCATTATATATATATATTATGCTAGGGTCATACATTTTAGCTTTAAAATCATTGAAAAAGACAGTAAATATTAGTGATAAAGTCAGAAATAGCATTGTATATTCTACATTAATCATTAACGCTGTTATGGTTATTTCTATTTCAACATCTACAGACTTTGGTAGTTATGAATGGATGAAAGTTGGTTCCCGAGGGTGGTTCTATGCAGGTAATGAACTAGGATCAATCTTAGCTATCATTTTCCCTATTGTGGTACTATATTCTATTCAAAAAACAAAGAGCGTGAAACATGTTTTATATTGGATTCCATCGCTTTTAATGATTTACTCTTTAATTCAAGTTGGTACAAAAGTAGGAATGGGCTCAATTGGTGCTACGTTAGCAGCAGCAATTGGAATTATCGTACTACAATTACTATTCGATAGAAAAAATCCAAACAAGAAGTCTCTTGTACTTAATGCATTCATTGCTGTCGTCCTATTAGCTGGTGTTGCCGGAACGTTTAAAATGACACCATTAGCACAAAATATGGGCATTCATACTAACTATTTATCAGAACAAAATGTAGCACAGCAAGGTCAAAAAGAAAAAGAAATTAAAGAGAAAATTAAAAAAGAAGAAAAACAACATAAAGTTGAAAAGCCAGAAGAAAAGGCAAAGATAGAAGCAGAAGTTAAGAAAGAGCTAGAGAAAGAGCAAAAGAAAGAAAATCAAGAAAATCTTATTTTCAGCGGACGTCAAGTATATGAAGAGAGACATAATCAGTTCTTTAAAGAAGCGCCAATGTCACAAAAGCTATTAGGAATGGGTTATGCAGGTAACTTTAAGTATAATGAACAAAAGCAACCAGATCCGAAGTTAATTGAAATGGACTTCCATGATTGGTTTTATGATTTCGGAATTATTGGCTTTGCATTACTAATGATTCCATTTATTTATTACGGCTTAAGAATCCTACTAGCATTTATTACAAGATTTAAGGAAATATTTAATATAAAATATGGAATGATTTCAGTAAGCTTAGTATTAGCACTAGGCATTGCATATATTGCAGGACATATTTTGACAGCACCAGGAGTTGGTATTTACTTTGTAGTGGTGTTAGCTTATCTAATTGTCGATCTAGAAATTGAATGATAAAAATAAAAGCTAACTTTTGTTAGCTTTTATTTTTTAGTACAGTAAGATAAAGATAGATGGAAATGCAGCGAGGATTTAAAGGAGGAAAAAATATGAGGATATTGCATATGAATGCAGGAGCAGAAGATGGGGGAGGCAAAACACATATTATTTCACTTCTCGATCAGTTTCCAACCGGTGAAGTAGAATTAGCAGTATTTGAAGATGGAATTGTTGCGAAAGAAGCAAGAGAGCTAGGGATAAAAGTTCATGTGTTTTCACAAAAATCTCGCTATGATTTATCTATTTTAAAGAACATAAGTGACTTCATTAATAAAGAAAAATTTGATGTAGTTCATACACACGGTCCTAGGGCGAATTTTTATGTTTCACTAATGAAAAAGAAAATCGAGGCAAAATGGGTAACGACAATTCATAGTGATCCCTTTCAAGACTTTACTAAACAAGGCTTAAAGGGTTGGATTTTTACTAAATTAAACTTAAAGGCTTTAAAAAATATAGATTTATTTTTTGTTGTAACGAATAGATTGAAAAAAAGCTTAGCGGCATTAGGCATTTCAAATGAAAAGATGCATGTTATTTATAACGGGATTGAATATGATAAGGAAAAAGCACAAGGTTATAATAAACAGGAAATGTTTAATATTGATGAAGATGTGTTTACCGCAATTCAAGTGGCACGCTTGCATCCTGTTAAAGGACATGAAGTTTTATTCGATGCATTGAAGCAGACGAAATTGACGAAAATTAAAGTATTATTAGTTGGTGATGGTCCGTTAGAAAATGAGCTGAAGGCACTAGCTACTGAAAAAGGGATTAATGATAAAGTTGAGTTTTTAGGACATCGTCAAGATGTAAAACAATTATTTGCATCATCACATATAAATTTATTAACATCGCATAGTGAAGGGTTCCCATTAGTCCTATTAGAAGCGGCAAATCAACGTGTTCCATCTATCGTGACGAGAGCGGGAGAAATCGAACCGCTAATTGTAAATGAAACATATGGATGGATTGTACCAACTGGTAATGGTAAAGCATTAGCAGAGGCACTAGAGGAAGCTTATGACAAGTGGAAAACAGGAGAACTAGCTGTGATGGGAAAACATATTTACGAACACGCTACAATGAACTTCTCACTACACAAATTATATGAAGATACGAAAGAAACGTATAAGCAATTAATAGCGAAAAACCTTTAATAATAGAGAGGATAGTTAATTATGGCAGTACAAACAGTTGATATTCTAGGTGTTCCTTTCTCTACAATGACAATGGATGAAACGATCCAATATTTAAAGAAACAACTAGAATTAGAGCAAGCTCATACTTTTCAGGTGGTAACAGCAAATCCTGAAATTGTTATGTGCGCAAAAAAGGACGAAAAGTTCCATAAAACATTATTAAATACAGACTTAATTACACCTGATGGTATTGGGGTTGTAAAAGCAAGTGGTATGCTTGGCACACCATTAAAAGAGCGTGTAGCTGGATTTGATTTAATGAGCAATTTATTTGCAAAGTTATCAGAAGATAAGAAATCAGTATCTGTTTTCTTATTAGGTGCAAAACCACATGTTGTACAAGCTGCAGCTGATCATTTAACGAAGACATATTCGGCTGTATCTATTGTGGGTATACAAGATGGATATTTTAAACAAGAAGAAGAAGAGAATATTGTTTCACGTATTCAAGAGGCAAAACCAGACCTATTACTTGTTGCGCTTGGCTTCCCAAGACAAGAAAACTTTATCCAAAACAATAAGCATCGTTTAGAAACGAAAATGGCTGTTGGAGTAGGCGGTAGTTTAGATGTATGGGCAGGAGAGGTAAAACGTGCCCCAAAATGGATTCAAGCTATTCATTTAGAGTGGTTTTATAGATTATGTAGCAATCCAACACGTTGGCGCCGTCAGTTAGTATTAGCGGAATTTTTAAAAGAAGTAATGCGTTCAAAAAAGTAGCGGAACATCGCTACTTTTTTTATTTGTTCATTTTTGATAAACATTTTATTTTTTGGGAATGATGAAGGAGAATTTTTTACGCGAAAGTATTTTACTTATACAATTCACACATGTAAAATGATGTGTAAAGACAGCTGTGTAAGGAGGACCTCTTGTGGGTAAGGTAAAAGAAATTTCAAAGCGAAAGCTACTTGGTATAGCGGGGCTTGGTTGGCTATTTGACGCAATGGATGTTGGAATGCTTTCGTTTGTAATTGTGGCATTACAAAAAGATTGGGGATTAAGTACTCAAGAGATGGGTTGGATAGGGAGTATTAACTCAATTGGTATGGCTGTAGGGGCGCTCGTTTTTGGGATACTATCAGATAAAATAGGACGAAAATCAGTCTTTATTATTACATTATTACTATTTTCTATCGGTAGTGGTTTAACAGCTTTAACGACGACACTCGCGATGTTTCTTGTTTTACGATTTTTAATTGGTATGGGACTTGGCGGAGAACTTCCAGTTGCATCTACTCTTGTATCGGAGAGTGTTGAAGCGCACGAACGTGGAAAAATAGTTGTACTATTAGAAAGTTTCTGGGCTGGTGGCTGGTTAATCGCAGCTCTTATCTCGTATTTTGTTATTCCTAAATATGGTTGGAAAGTTGCGATGGTATTAAGTGCAGTTCCAGCGTTATATGCTTTATATTTAAGATGGAATTTACCCGATTCCCCGCGATTTGAAAAGGTTGAAAAAAGGCCATCTGTTATTGAAAATATAAAATCGGTTTGGTCTGGAGAATATCGTAAGGCAACAATTATGTTATGGATCCTATGGTTTTGTGTTGTCTTTTCCTATTATGGCATGTTCCTTTGGTTACCTAGTGTAATGGTATTGAAAGGCTTTAGTTTAATAAAAAGTTTTCAGTACGTACTCATTATGACTTTAGCCCAACTTCCAGGATATTTTACAGCTGCATGGTTTATTGAACGCCTTGGTCGTAAATTTGTATTGGTTACGTATTTAATTGGTACAGCATGTAGTGCGTATGTGTTTGGGATCGCGGATTCATTAACAGCATTAATAGTAGCTGGTATGTTACTATCCTTCTTTAATTTAGGTGCGTGGGGTGCCTTATATGCTTATACACCTGAACAGTATCCAACGGTTATTCGCGGTACAGGTGCAGGAATGGCAGCAGCATTCGGGCGTATTGGTGGTATTCTTGGCCCATTATTAGTAGGTTATTTAGTTGCTTCACAAGCTTCGCTCTCGCTAATATTTACGATTTTTTGTGGATCAATTTTAATTGGAGCACTTGCTGTAGTTATACTTGGTCAAGAAACGAAACAGAGGGAATTAGCATAAAAGAAAAGGGAAACCAAGGTGGTTTCCTTTTTTCTGTTTTTTTAGATAAATAATGGTATAGTAAGAAAAAGGGATTGTTTCTTACTAAAGCGAATGTATACAACAGGACATATGGACAAAGGAATTAGGTGGTTGGATAAATGAAAATTTTACTTATCATGGAAGAGACAGAAGAGCGAAGAAAATTAGTTGAGAACTTTACTGAGAATATTCGAAATGTAGAATGTTTTGAAGCGAAAACTGGAACAGAATCTTTGCTAATAATGAAAAAACATACACCTGATTTTGTTTTTTTGAATTCGCAATTAATAGATGGTACTGGTTTTGAATACTCGAGTTTATTACGAGAAGTAAATTGTTATACGAAATTTATTTTTATTGGTGAGGATATAGAAGAGGCAATTACAGCTTTTCGTTTTCAAGCGTTTTATTATTTATTACGACCATTTCGTGAAGAAGATTTACAATTCATTTTATATAAAATGGGGAAAGAACAAGTTGAGAAGGCAAAGAGTCATTTGCGTAAACTGCCGATAGAAGGCCATGAGGGGATTAGATATATTTTCCCAGAAGATATTGTATATGTAAGTAAAAATAAGGAAAATAAAACAGTTTCAATTTATACAACGAATAATCAGTATATTTCAACGTATACACTTCAGGAATTAGAAAATAAACTAAATGCATATGATTTTTTACGTGTACATAAAAGCTATTTAATTAACATGTCATATGTACAAGAGCTTAAACCTTATTATAATGGCACGTATAATTTGTATTTAGACAGGTATGATGAGCAACCGATTCCAGTAAGCCGCAATTATGTAAAACGACTTCGAAATAAAATTGAGCTATGACAAGTAATGAGAGAATTTCAACATAATAACCTAAGAATCCTTCATGATAGGGAGGATTTAAGTTAAATATTCAGAAAATTTAGTACAATCTCCTCTAAGAAGTAGTAATGGGGGGATTGTATGTGAAAACATTGAAATCAATTTTACTTTGGGGAGTTATTGCAGCACTAGGAGCATCTGCTTTTGGTGTAATAGCTTTATCGCAAGGTGAGACAATTAATGCTGTATGGCTATTAGTTGCTGCTGTATCAGTATATGCGATTGCTTATCGCTTTTATAGTAGATTTATAGCAAGGAAAGTTTTTGGCCTAGATAATAATAGGCAAACACCTGCTCATACGTTAAATGATGGGAAGGATTATGTTCCGACAAATAAATGGGTTTTATTCGGACATCACTTTGCAGCGATTGCTGGGGCAGGTCCTTTAGTGGGACCAATTTTGGCGGCGCAGATGGGATATTTACCTGGGACAATTTGGATTATTGTTGGGGTAGTTATCGCTGGAGCTGTACAAGATTTTGTAATTTTATTTGCTTCAATGAGACGTAATGGTAAATCATTAGGGGAAATGATTAAAGATGAGATTGGTCCTGTTACAGGGTTAATTGCAATGATTGGTATTTTAGGTATTATGATAATTTTATTAGCAGTATTAGCTTTAGTAGTTGTGAAGGCACTTGTTGGAAGCCCATGGGGAATGTTTACAATCGCAGCAACGATTCCAATTGCTATTTTAATGGGAGTTTACATGCGTTACATTAGACCAGGGCGAGTAGGGGAAGGATCAGTAATTGGTATTGTTCTACTAGTCCTATCTCTTATTGGAGGGCAGTATGTAGCGGAAAATCCAACGCTTGCAAGTATGTTTACTTTTAGTGGGGAAACAATTGCTATTATGCTTATTGTATATGGATTCATTGCATCGGCATTACCAGTTTGGATGCTCCTTGCACCACGTGATTATTTAAGTACATTTTTAAAAGTAGGAACGATTGTTGGATTAGCAATTGGTATTTTAATTGTAGCTCCAGATTTGAAGATGCCGGCAGTATCTCAATTTATTGATGGAACAGGCCCTGTTTTCTCTGGGAATTTATTTCCGTTTTTATTTATTACAATAGCTTGCGGTGCTGTCTCCGGATTCCATGCTCTCGTTTCATCAGGTACGACGCCGAAAATGATTGAGCAAGAAGGTCATGCACAACCAATTGGTTATGGGGCAATGTTAATGGAATCATTTGTAGCAGCGATGGCTATGATTGCAGCTTGTGTATTAACACCAGGAACTTATTTTGCAATCAATAGTCCAGCAGCACTAATCGGAACAGATGTATCACAAGCGGCTCAAGTTATTTCTTCCTGGGGATTTGCTATTACACCGAATGAATTAAAAGAACTTGCTGTTAACGTCGGAGAACAGACTATTTTATCACGTACAGGTGGCGCACCAACATTAGCAATTGGTATGGCACATATATTTTCACAAGTAATAGGTGGAACGGCGATGATGGCGTTTTGGTATCATTTTGCTATTCTTTTTGAAGCACTATTTATTTTAACAACGATTGATGCTGGAACACGTGTAGGTCGATTTATGATTCAAGATATTTTAGGCCATGTATATAAGCCGTTTGCGAAAACAGATTCTACATTAGCGAATGTGGTTGCTACAACGCTATGCGTACTAGGCTGGGGGTACTTCTTATACCAAGGGGTAGTCGATCCTCTCGGTGGAATTAATACGCTATGGCCACTTTTCGGTATTGCAAATCAAATGTTAGCGGGGATTGCATTATTACTTGGAACGACAATTTTATTCAAAATGGGGAAAAAGGCATACGTTTGGGTAACGCTTATTCCGACTGTAGGATTACTGATTGTAACGATGACAGCTGGTTATCAAAAGTTATTTCATGAAAATCCTAAAATAGGGTTCCTATCCCATGCGAAAGTGTTCCAAAGAGCATTAGATGATGGGAAGGTATTAGCTCCAGCTAAAAACGTTGCACAAATGAAACAAATTATTTTTAATGACTATATTGATGCAACGCTTTGTGGGATTTTTATGATAGTTGTAATTGCTGTATTAATTTCTGCACTTCGAATTTGGATTCAAGTATTAAGAAATAAGTCAATGCCGTTAAAAGAGGCACCATATATTCCAAGAGATGAAAGTGAGTCGAGGAACTATGCTTAAAAGATTACGGAAGGTATGGGGAAAGAGAAAACAATTTATTAGTTTACTTGTCGGAGTTCCAAGTTATGAAACATATGTAAATCATATGAAAGTACATCATCCAGAAGAGGAAATTCTATGTCAAAAACAATTTTTTGCTGAGGCACAAGAAGCTAGATTTAATGCAAAAGGCGGAAAAATATCACGATGTTGTTAATGGAAGGGGGCGAAATTTCGTCCCTTTTTTTATTTTGTTGTTCCACGTGGAACAACAAAATAAAAAACTTTGGGAATTATAGGGATTTCGTAATACAATAAAATATAGAAGGGGATAGATGGAAAAGAAAAAGTAGGGAGATTATTTTATGTTCAGAGATCTATTTGTAAATATGACAATTATTCTTTCCTTTATCTTTGTAGGTGGTCAGCTTTTAAGAGATAAGTCATTAAAAGAGGAATTCTCTTTTGGACAAAAATGTGTAGTCGGTATTTTTGCTGGAATACTAAGTATATTATTGATGCATTTTGGTGTACATATTGAAGATATTATGTTGGATTTACGTTATTTAGCTGTTATTTTGGCAATTATAATTGGAGGTCCGATAGCCAGTAGTATAACAGTTACTATTATTTTAATCACTCGGCTATTTTTTACTGAGTACTCTTTAGCCTCTGAATTGGCTTGCTATACTATCGTGGCAATAGGGATTGGTATTATCTTCATTTGGCGGATGAGAGTTTCTGTATTCACAAAATGGGTATGGTTTAATGTGTACAGTTTGTCTATTTTAACAATACCACTTTCTATTTTATTTAAGGATATATCCGTAGTGGTATTATATTTAGTTTGTAGTATTATTGCGGCATACATCACATTTGTAAGTGCAAGCTACGTATTGCAATCGAATGAATTATTTCAAACGATGAAGCAGTATGCAACGATGGACGCATTAACAGGTCTAGGAAATGTAAGACAATTTGATTTAGAGATGAATCGTCATATTGGTAACAAACATATGAAAAATGATTCGCTTTGTTTATTACTTATTGATATTGATCACTTTAAGCATGTAAATGATACGTATGGTCATCCGGCTGGGGATGAGGTATTAAAACAAGTAGGGCATATTTTACTAGAGAATGCACCATTCTCAAACTTGGTTTTTCGAAAGGGTGGCGAGGAGTTTGCCCTGTTATTACCAAAAAAGGGGTTGGCATATGGAACTCGTATAGGGGAACAAATTCGTCTAGCTGTTGAAAGATATTCCTTCCAATTGTTAAGTGGGGAAGAAATTAAAATTACAGTTTCGGTTGGGGTTTCTAAGTATGAAAAATCACCCGAGCAATTTATTCAATTAGCTGATGACGCATTATACTATTCAAAAAGAAATGGTAGAAATAAGGTTAGTGCGGCATCATAAGGATGAGGGGAGAGAAGTTGGTTTCTCTCAAATACCCTTGTAAATGATTAAAACCCACAGGGAGAATAAATTTCCTGTGGGTTTTAATATACTTTTAAAGCTATTAATAGGTAGCTTTATTTAGACAAGTTCTTTGGGTGCAACGAATTTGCGGTAAGCACCGTGATGTGTTGGTCCTACATATTCGTTAATTTTGAATGAATGACGAATTGCAGCTGTGATGAATTCTTTTGCAGTTTTGACTGCTTCTTTCACAGTTTTTCCTTTTGCAAGCTCTGCTGTAATTGCAGCAGAATATGTACAACCTGCACCGTGTGTATTTGTCGTATCAATCTTTTCGGATTCTAGAAGATCGAATGTTTCGCCGTCATATAACACATCAATAGCAGTTTCTGTACCTAATTTGCTACCACCTTTAATTAGTACGTATTTAGCACCTAAAGCATGGATTTTCTTTGCAGCTTCTTTCATGTCCTCAAGAGAATTAATTTTCACACCACTTAATTGATATGCTTCAAATAAGTTTGGAGTAACAACTAATGCTTTTGGAACAAGAACGTCACGTAAGCAGTCATTTGTTTCAGGATGTAACGCTTCATCTGCCCCTTTACATACCATAACAGGATCAACTACTACATTTTTGAAATTGTGCTTTTCAATTGTTTTCGCAACCATTTCAATAATTTCTACCGATCCAAGCATACCTGTTTTTAAAGCATCTACGCCAACGCCTTCAATTGTTGTTTCTAATTGTGGTTTTAATGTAGAAGCTGGGATTGGGAATACGTTATGTGCCCAACCGTTATGTGGATCCATTGTTACGATTGTCGTAAGAGATGTCATTCCGTATACGCCAAGTTCTTGGAATGTTTTTAAATCTGCTTGTATACCAGCACCGCCACTTGTATCAGAACCAGCGATTGTAAGTGCTTTGTTTAATGTCATTAGGAAAGCCCCCTTAGGTGATATAATGAAAACTACGTTTTCACTATTATATCAATGTTACGAATAAGTACAAAGTGAAAAGTAGATGATTTATGTTAAGTACTATTTAAAATCTTGTATGTAGGAGACGAAGGATGTTTCAAGAGAATCGTACAAATGAATTAGTTATATTAAAAGAGATTGCAGAAACGCTGAATACCTCAAATGATACATATCACGTACTTCAGGCTGTGCTAGAAAAATTATTGAATGTAACTGGTTTAACAACAGGATGGATTTTTCTTGCGGATGAAAATGGTAGATATACGAAGTTAATTGATTACCAATTACCGGAGGCATTGACATTCGAAAATAAACGACCGATGTGTGAGGGGAATTGTTGGTGCTTACACCGCTTTGTGGAAGGGAAACTGGAGCGAGCGGTTAATATTATTGAATGTAAGAGAATTAATAATGCAATTGAATACAATTGGGGAGATACAGAAGGAATCGTGCATCATGCGACAGTACCGCTAAAAGCAGATGGAGACGAATTTGGCGTATTAAATGTGGCTAGCCCAGGTAAAACACATTTTTCTGAAGAGGAATTAGTACTATTACAATCAGTTGCATTTCAAATTGGAACAGCGCTAAAGCGCACAAAATTGTATGAAAATGAAAAGAGAAGAGCTCATTATTATGTAAAGCTAGAACGCTTTATTCAAGCTTTAAGAGCAATTCATAAATTTAGTACATTACCTGAGGAAGTTGTAAAGCAGGTAGGGAGCTTATTTCTATGGGAGCAAGTTGTATTCTTTATTAGAGAAGAAAACGAACTAACTGTGAGAGCCTCTTATAAGAAGGATGAGCTACAAGAAGATTTGAAGTTGGCAGCACAGGATGCGCTAGAAAAAGAAGAGTCTGTCTTGCTGAAGCGTCAGGTTGGTAATATAGTACATCCTAATAGGGCAGTTATTGCTATTCCAATACATATTCAAAATCATATATTTGGAGTGTTGAGTGTAAGTTCTAATAATGGGGAATTTGATATAAATACGATAGATGTAGTACAAGCGTTAGCAAATCATATTTCATTAATAATAGAGAACTTAAGATTAAATGAGAAACGCCGTGAACTTGTACGAATGGAAGAACGTAATCGATTAGCTAGAGATTTACACGATTCTGTTTCGCAAAAGTTATTTTCATTAACCTTTATGACGAAAGGCGCTGAGGCGGTCTTAAAGGGGCAAAATGAAAAGGTAGATCAGTCTTTGTATGAGATGCGTGGATTAGCACAAGGTGCTTTAAAAGAAATGAGGACATTGATTTGGCAACTTCGTCCAGCGGGACTAGAGAAAGGATTATTACCAGCTTTAAAGCACTACGGTGAAAGTTTAGGATTAAAAATTCGGGAACAAGTTACAGGTGTGCGTGATTTGCCGCGTGTAGTAGAAGAAGCGCTATGGCGAATTGGACAAGAAGCTTTAAATAACGTAAGTAAGCATGCCAATGTAAGCGAAGCGACAATTTATTTCAAAGTGACGGAGAAGAATGTATCATTAGAAATAGTCGATCAAGGAAATGGATTTGTAGAAGAGGATGTAAAAGAAAAAAAATCGCTCGGTATGACTACGATGCGTGAAAGAGTAGAATTAGTTGGTGGGACGATTAAAATTGCAAGCAGCAAAAAACGAACAAGTGTAAAAGTAAATGTACCATTATGACGTGAAAATGAGGGAAGTTTGTGAAAATAAAAGTATTGTTAGTTGATGATCATACAGTTGTTTTAAAAGGATTAGCATTTTTTCTAAGTACGCAGGAAGATTTTGAATTAGTTGGGGAAGCGAATAATGGAAAAGAGGCGTTAGTGAAAGTAGGCGAAACGAATCCAGATGTCGTATTAATGGATTTATATATGCCTGAGATGGATGGGATTGAGGCGACAGCTTGCATTAAAAAAGAATATCCAAATGTGAAGGTAATTGTATTAACTAGTTTTTCGGATCAAGCACATGTATTGCCAGCATTAAAAGCTGGAGCAAGTGGCTATATTTTAAAAGATGTAGAACCAGATCAGCTTGTTGAAGCTATTCGAAGTGCGTATAAAGGTAACATTCAATTACATCCCGATATAGCAAATGCTCTTCTCTCTCAAACATTACCTCAAGAAGAGAAAGAGGAAGAATCTTTCGTTCATGTAGATGTACTAACGGCAAGGGAAAATGAAGTATTGCAGCTATTAGCGAAAGGGATGAGTAATAAAGAAATCGCTTCGGTTTTAGTTATTACCGAAAAAACGGTTAAAGCTCATGTAAGTAGTATTTTGAGTAAGTTAAATTTATCCGATCGCACACAAGCAGCATTATATGCAGTGAAAAATGGAATTGTATAAGACTAAAGTCGTAAGACCTAGTTCGCCTTTAGAAGGTGGACTTTTTTTATGGAAAAATACGTCTATGTGAGGACGAAATTGTCTTGATATAAAGATAAAATGTATTTGTAAGCAACAACAATTACAAGGGAGTAACCCTTTTTCGTAAGTAATATATAACAACGTAAGAGTGAGTAGTAGGAGGAGAAGAATCATGGCAACAGTTTTATTTGTGAAAGCAAACAACCGCCCAGCGGACCAAGCAGTTAGTGTAAAATTATATGAGGCATTTTTAGCAAGCTATAAAGAAGCACATCCAAATGATACAGTAGTAGAACTTGATTTATATAAAGCAGAATTACCATATGTAGGCGTAGACATGATTAATGGTACATTCAAAGCTGGTAAAGGATTTGATTTAACAGACGAAGAAGCAAAAGCAGTAGCAGTTGCTGATAAGTATTTAAATCAATTCTTAGAAGCTGATAAAGTAGTTTTCGGTTTCCCATTATGGAACTTAACGATTCCAGCAGTATTACACACGTATATTGATTATTTAAACCGTGCTGGTAAAACGTTTAAATATACACCAGAAGGTCCAGTTGGACTTATTGGAGATAAGAAAATTGCGTTATTAAATGCACGTGGCGGCGTATATTCTGAAGGACCAGCAGCTGAAGTAGAAATGGCTGTTAAATATGTAGCAAGCATGATGGGCTTCTTCGGTGCAACAAACATGGAAACAGTAGTTATTGAAGGACATAACCAATTCCCAGATAAAGCAGAAGAGATCATTACAACAGGTCTTGAAGAAGCAGCTAAAGTAGCAAGTAAATTTTAATTAAAATTATAATCGTCACTCGAAAAAACAGCATTAACATAAACGTTAATGCTGTTTTTTATGCTTTAAGTTCATTAGCAAGTTTTTCTAATTGAATTCGATCGTGTATGTAATAGGTGCGCCCTTCTTTTTTTAAATAATTTTGCTGGCAAAACTGGTTTAATACGTATAGAAGATGCCGGTAACTGACGTTTAAGTATTCTGAGGCCTCGGTATGTTTTTCGGTATAGCAATTATTTTGTTCCGTTAATAGAATAAACGCAGCTAATCGATTTTCGAACGGATAACTATAGTTTTTGGCGTAACTTTCTGTTCGGATAATTGTTTTTTCGCCAATAAATTTGCATAGTTTCTGTAAAAAGGTAGCATCTTGCAATAAAAGATGCTGACAATTTTTAAGAGGAAGGGCTAAGCAAATACAATCGTCGATTACCTCAACCGCTTTCGTAACGGATTCTACGCCAATTAATCCTAATTCCCCAATGAACGAAGGTGCTTGAATAAAGTTAATTAAGGAGACCCTCCCGTTTTTGTGACTCATATATATTTTCGCTTTCCCAGAAATTAAGTAATAAAGATAAGGGAAATCAGCTCCTTCATTACATATCCTTTCTTTCTTTTGAAAGGAATGTAGTTCGGCATACGGTAAGACATCAAAAGAAAAAAGAGTGTGGAAGTTGTAAGTTTGCATGTAATGAGAGATTTCTTCGCTATTTTTGCTGATTTTCATGTTTTCACCTCATATTTAGTATGAGATATCTCTTATTATTTTTACAAGAAAGAATGATACGATTTATTTAAATTTGTTTTTGTAGAAAAGAGAGTGTGAAGGGCTTATGAAAAAATATAAAACATTGTTGTTTGATGTAGATGATACATTGTTAGATTTCCAGAAGGCGGAGAAAGTGGCATTACGTATGCTTTTTGAAGAGAAAGGGATTCCTCTAACTAGCGAGGTTGAAGCGCATTATAAAAAAGTTAATAAAAGTCTTTGGGATGCTTTTGAAGAAGGCGAAATAAACCGTGATGAAGTGGTAAATACACGGTTTTCGATTTTGTTTAAAGAGTATGGTCAAGAAGTAGATGGGATATTATTTGAAAATAATTATCGTAGTTATTTAGAAAAAGGTAATCAACTTATACAAGGGGCCTTTGAATTTATACAAAATATTCAAAGTGAGTATGATTTATATATCGTGACGAATGGTGCTTCAAAAACACAAGATAAGCGTCTGCGTAATGCAGGAATACATTCAAAATTTAAAGATATTTTCGTTTCTGAAGATACGGGCTTCCAAAAGCCAATGAAAGAGTATTTTGATTATGTTTTTGAACGCATTCCTAATTTCGTTTCTGAAGAAGGACTTATTATTGGGGATTCGTTAAGTGCCGATATTAAAGGCGGATATTTGGCGGGAATCGATACTTGTTGGTTTAATCCAGAAAAGAAATCAAATGAAAATGGGATTGTGCCAACGTATGAGGTACATAATTTTGAAGAGTTATACGCACTATTAAAGAAGCTTGTGTAATATAAATAGGCAGTGGAGATTTTGTCCCCACTGCCTATTTATATTAGTTTGTAGCTTCATTATGTTTAGGAAGCGGAAATGCATTACCAATGGCCGCCGCCCCGAGCATTGGTAATAATAAATTGAGCGGGAAAAACATGAGTAATAGTAATGTTATAGCTATTGGTTTTCTTAATGCATAGCTTGAAATAGCTGTCGTTACGATGGCTACAGAAGCTATTGGATCTATAGGGACAATAGAAGCTATAGCATATCCAATACTTGATCCAGCAAATATAATGGGGAAAATATGTCCGCCGCGCCACCCCGTATTTAAACAAACGGCAGTAATGCATAATTTTAAAACTCCTGAAAGAAGTAATACCCAAAAAGATAAATGGCTCCATTCGACGACTAAATCTTTTAACTGATGTTCCCCTGAGAATAATGTATATGGGAGAACTGTTCCTACAATTCCTAATAAAATACCACCGATAATTCCAAGTGATAGTTTGTATTCTCGGAAAGGATGAATTACTTTCTCTAATGTAAACTCTAATTTGAAATAAAGGAAACCGACCACGGCACCGATACTTGCAAGTGGTAGAAAGGCGATCCATTCATTGAGAGAAAGAGAACCTTCTCCAAAATTAACAATAAAAGATCCACGATTATCTAATTTACTAAGCAATAAATAAACGGAAAATCCAGCAAAAGTGGTAGCTAAATATACGATTGCTTTTTTTCCCTTAGAAAACTCAGCAATTTGTTCACCCTCACCCTCATTCTCATTCGGAGCTAAATAACCGAATAATGGTGCATTGAAAATGACACTTAAAGTAGCACCAATTCCAACCTCTGTTAGTTCATTCATTCCCTTTAAAGCGAACTTAAAGCGATCCCCTACCCATGTGCAAAGTCCACCGATAATTCCAACAAGCGCTGCTTCCGGGCCTAGACTAGCTCCAAATATTAAAACGATAATCGCAGTTAAAGTAGCTTTATGAACAAAACGGTATTCAATTCTCCCTGTTTTTTTATATTCAGCCATAACTTCCGGCATAAGACGTGGATATGTACCGAAGTATTTTTGTGTTAAACCAACGAGAATACCACCGATTATTGTTATACAAATGGTGTAATAAGGGGGAGAAGAAAATACTTTAGGTAAGTATCCCCAAATAAAGTGGATTCCAAAATTTATTGTAACTAAAAATAGCCAGACTGTAGCTCCTACTATAGAGCCTAGAAGAATGCCATATAGGACGAGTATATAGTTCATGTCCTTTTTATTTGTCATGTTATACCTCCGTTATGTAGGTTTTGATATAGAAAGGGTTAGATATGCTGGTATGAAATGAATTGAATATATATAGTATCTTTTTGAGAGGTCGGCTTATTCAATTTATACATTGCGATTTCATGAGAATTTGAAGTCTGCACGGTTAAAGCACTTATTTAAGTGTATATAGTGATTCGAGTTTTTGAAAGATATTTTTCATATGAACATGGAATATATTTCTTTTGTTATTTATATTAAATTACCGACATTTAATTTAGAACATTCAGAAAAACCATTTGACATCAGGAAATTATTGCTATAAAATCAACGGTAATTGCATAGTCTTATCAAGAAAAGGTGGAGGGACAGGCCCGATGAAACCTTGGCAACAGCCGAATAACGGAATTGTGCCAAATCCTGCAGGTAATAATCCTGAGAGATAAGAAAGAGCCTTTAGAGCGTGTTTTCAAACTGCTCCTTTCTTATTCAAGAAAGGAGCAGTTTTTTATTTTTCATAAAAGAAAGGAGAACGAGAGATGGGAGAATCATGGGGGAAAGGAACTATTTGTGTGCAAGGTGGCTATACGCCAAAGAATGGTGAACCACGTGTTTTGCCACTTTATCAAAGTACAACGTATAAATACGATACTTCAGATGATTTAGCAGCGCTATTTAATTTGGAGGCAGAGGGATATATATACACGCGTATTGGAAATCCTACGCTAGCTGCATTTGAGCAGAAGTTATCAGATTTAGAGGGCGGTGTAGGGGCTGTTGCAACAGCTTCTGGGCAGGCAGCTATTATGCTCGCAGTTTTAAATATTTGTAGTAGCGGAGACCATTTACTTTGTTCTTCAACAGTTTACGGGGGGACATTTAATTTATTTGGAGTGAGTTTGCGTAAGCTTGGTATTGATGTTACGTTCTTTAATCCCAATTTAACGGCCGATGAAATTGCGGCACTTGCTAACGATAAGACGAAGCTCATTTATGCAGAATCATTAGGAAATCCAGCGATGAATGTTTTAAATTTCAAAGAATTTTCAGCAGCGGCAAAAGAATTAGAAGTACCTTTTATCGTTGATAATACATTAGCGACGCCATATTTATGCCAAGCGTTTGAACATGGGGCAAATATTATCGTTCATTCTACGACGAAATATATTGATGGTCATGCGAGCTCATTAGGCGGCATTGTTATTGACGGAGGGAACTTTGATTGGACAAATGGAAAATATTCTGAGCTTGTTGAACCTGACCCGAGTTATCACGGCGTAAGTTATGTTCAAAATTTTGGAGCAGCAGCTTATATTGTGAAAGCACGCGTTCAATTATTAAGAGACTATGGAAACTGTATGAGCCCATTCAATGCATATATTAGCAATATTGGCTTGGAAACATTGCATTTACGAATGGAGCGTCATAGTGAAAATGCTCTCGCAGTTGCTAAGTGGCTTGCTAATCATGAACGTATTGAATGGGTGAATTATCCGGGATTAGATAGCAATGAAAATTATTCGTTAGCACAAAAGTATTTGAAAAAAGGTGCTAGTGGTGTTTTAACTTTCGGTATAAAAGGCGGATTAGAAGCAGCAAAAGAATTTATTGCAAGTGTGAAATTGGCAACTCTCGTAACGCATGTAGCTGATGCCAGAACTTGTGTAATACATCCCGCTAGTACGACACACAGACAATTAAGTGCAGAAGCTCAACGTTTAGCTGGTGTTACATCTGATTTAATTCGTTTATCGGTCGGTATAGAAGATGTTTCTGATATTATTGCAGATTTAGAAGCAGCGCTAGTCGGAGGCAAACAACATGCCGATCATAATTGATAAAGATTTACCAGCTCGCAAAGTACTACAAGAAGAAAATATTTTTGTAATGACGAAGGAGCGAGCAGAAACACAAGATATACGTGCTTTGAAAATTGCCATATTAAATTTAATGCCTACAAAGCAAGAAACAGAAGCACAATTACTTCGTTTAATTGGAAATACACCGTTACAATTAGATGTTCATTTATTACATATGGAATCACATCTATCTCGCAATGTAGCACAGGAACATTTAACGAGCTTTTATAAAACTTTCCGTGATATTGAAAACGAAAGATTTGATGGACTCATTATTACAGGAGCACCAGTTGAGACTCTTTCTTTTGAAGAAGTAGATTATTGGGAAGAGCTTGAACGTATTATGGAGTATTCAAAAACGAATGTAACATCTACGCTTCATATTTGCTGGGGAGCACAAGCAGGTTTGTATTATCACTATGGTGTTCCGAAGTATCCTCTTGCTGAAAAAATGTTTGGTGTGTTTGAACATGAGGTTCGCGAGCAACATGTGAAATTGTTACAAGGGTTTGATGAATTGTTTTTTGCCCCGCATTCTCGTCATACAGAAGTACGAGAGAGTGATATTGAAAAGGTGAAAGAATTAACGTTATTAGCAAACTCTGAAGAAGCGGGTGTTCATCTTGTTATTGGTTCAGAGGGAAGGCAAGTTTTCGCACTCGGACATAGTGAATATAGCTGTGATACGTTAAAACAAGAATATGAACGAGATAGCCAAAAAGGGTTAAATATTGATGTGCCAAAAAATTATTTTAAACATAATAATCCAGATGAAAAGCCGCTTGTTAGGTGGAGGAGTCATGGGAATTTATTATTCTCTAATTGGTTGAATTATTACGTGTATCAAGAAACCCCTTATCTATTGTAAATAATGATTGTGTAACACGTGGTAGCGTTTTCTTGGTAAAGATTAACCTATATTTTTCCGAATGTTCAAAATACATTGTTTTTCAGATGTTTTGTTTATATAATGGCATCTAAACACAATTTTTGAGGGGTGGACAGTATTATGAAAGAAATTCAAGTGGGGTTATTAGGTCTTGGAACAGTTGGTAGTGGTGTAGTTCGTATTATTGCAGATCATCAAGAACGACTTATACACCAAGTAGGTTGTCCAGTGAAAGTAACGAAAGTGTTGGTGCAAAATATTGAAAAGGAGAGAGAGGTCGAGGTACCTTCTACTCTATTAACACAAAATGCGAGTGAAATTTTAGATAATCCTAATATTGATGTTGTCATCGAAGTAATGGGTGGAATCGATGATGCAAAAGCATATATTTTACAAGCTTTAAATAGTGGGAAACACGTTGTGACTGCAAATAAAGATCTAATGGCGTTACACGGGGCAGAATTGCTGGCGGTGGCAAAAGATAACAAGGCTGATTTGTTTTATGAAGCTAGTGTAGCTGGAGGTATTCCGATTTTAAGAAGCATCGTAGAGGGGCTTTCTTCAGATCTTATTACGAAAGTAATGGGAATTGTAAATGGAACGACAAATTTTATTTTGACGAAAATGTCAGACGAAGGGAGAGCATATAACGACGTGTTAAAAGAAGCCCAACAGCTTGGATTTGCAGAAGCAGATCCAACATCAGACGTAGAAGGTTTAGATGCAGCAAGAAAAATGACGATTTTGGCTACTCTCGGTTTCTCTACAAATGTAGAGCTTGGAGATGTGAAGGTAAAAGGAATTACTTCTATTACAGAAGAAGATATTGAATATAGTAAGAGCTTAGGATATACAATTAAATTAATTGGTCTTGCAAAGCGAGATGGCGAGAAATTAGAGGTTACAGTTGAGCCAACTTTACTTCCAAATACACATCCTCTTGCAGCGGTGCAAAATGAATATAATGCTGTCTATGTGTATGGTGAGGCAGTAGGAGAAACGATGTTTTATGGACCGGGGGCAGGAAGCTTACCGACAGCGACAGCTGTTGTTTCTGACCTAGTTGCTGTAATGCAAAATATTAGGTTAGGTGTAAACGGAAATAGTGCCGTATCCCCACAATATAAAAAAGTATTAAAAGAGCCAGATGAAATTGTTGTGAAAAAGTTTTTAAGACTGCATGTCAAAGACGAAATTGGTGTATTTGCAAAAATTACATCCTTGTTCTCTGAGCGCGGTGTTAGCTTTGAAAAGATTATTCAAATGCCACTTGAAGAGAAAGGGAAAGCCGAAATTGTAATTGTAACACATCGTGCTTCTCTTGCAGATTACGATTACATTTTACATACATTGCAATCGTATGAAGAAATAGATTGTGTGAAAGCAAACTATCGAATTGAAGGAGATGCTAAGTAGTATTTCCTATAAAAAAACGAAAAAACCTATTAAGCAGCTTGCTTAATAGGTTTTTTTCTATTTAAAATCTGCGTGCCAACTTGTATAAATGCTTGAATAATCCAACCTGTTGTAAAGGATAAGATAATTGTTCCGAAATAGATTGGTCCATCTAATAAGAAGCTTAATGTTAAAAATAAAAGAGCTAATGAAATTTCAGTTCTTCTGAATGTCCATTTTTTTTTCTCGGCAACAGTTAAAACGAAAGCCTCTTGAGGCGCAGCGCAAAGGTTTGTAGAGACGTAAAGACCGATTCCAGCTCCGACGAATAGATTTCCACAAATAAGTGTTATATATTTTGGAAGAGAGCGGATAAAGTCCATAATAGTTGTAATGGAACCAATCCAATCAACAAAAAGAGAAATAAGAATCATCGTTACAATCGTGCCGATTGTAATTTGTTTTTTATCCCAAAAGAGTACGATAAGTGTAAAAACAAAGTTAATCATGAAAATCCAAAAACCAATACTTACCCCGAAATTTTGATATAGTGCAATAAAGAAGGAATCATAAGGGCTAAGTCCAAAGGAAGTAATTGTCGTCATCATATTAATACCGACGGAGAGAATGAGTAAACCGCCAATGAAAAATATATATTCTAATTTGAATTGAAGCATATAGTGTGTATCCTTTCTAAACGTATTTGCTAGGAAAGGATATATTGTGGAAAGCTTACCAGGTCAAGTAAGAATTTTTACGAAAAGGGGAGAATGAGATGACTAATATAAGAAAGATCGCTGAACTTGCTGGGGTATCTGTTTCAACTGTTTCACGTGTACTTAATGATCATCCGTATGTAAATGAGCAAAAACGAAAAGAAATTTTAAAGATTATAGAAGAATTAAATTATACGCAAAATGTAAATGCTATTCATTTAGTGAAAGGGAAAACAAATGTAATTGGTGTTTTATTACCGCACGTAAATGATCAATATTATAGTGCTATTATTGAGGGTATATCAAAAGAAACCGCGAAGAACAATTATAATATGATGCTTTGCCAAACGAATTATAGTGAAGAAAAAGAGTTGGAAATTTTACATATGTTGAAAATGAAAAAACTTGATGGAGTAATTATATGTTCAAGAACAAATAGTAAGGACAAACTTGAAGAGTATACGAAATTTGGTCCAATTGTTATGTGTGAGGAAATAGATTCAAATTTTATTTCGAGTGTACATATTGATTACTATAAAGTGTTTTCACAAGGGATGAAAAGCTTAATAGACGCAGGTCATACGCGTATTGGATATTGTATTGGAAGAAGTAATAGTATTAATAGTCAAAGAAGAAAACAAGCGTATGAGGATTCACTTCAACAGATTGCTGTAACACCGTTAGAAGCCTGGAAGTTTAAAGGGTGTTTTACGGTGGAAGATGGGCGTGATGTAGTGCGAGAGTGGACTCATATTCCTGTAAAACCGACGGCGTTTCTCGTATCTTGCAACCATATTGCTGCGGGTATGGTAACGGAGGCGAAAAAACAAGGAATTCGTATTCCAGAGGATATTACGCTTATTGGATGTGATGATCAAGAGGTGGCAGATATATTAGGTATAACGACGATTTCACATTCCAGTAAAAACGTTGGTGTAAAAGCATTTGAATTATTATATGAAAAGATTAATGATGAAGAAATAGATGTGAAACATGTAGAGTTATTACCGAATTTGGTAGATAGGGAAACGACATAATAGGGAAGGTGTGAAAATCGCTTTTCAAAAATTCGTTTGGTATAATTATGGACAATCTATGAGGGCTAAAAGGGGTTTTGATATGAGATCGAAATTGGTAAAAGTGATTCTACTCATCACAATTGCGTCTTTCTGTTTATTTGCATATGGTTTTTTTTCAGGTGTGAATGATGTATTGAATCCGAAAGCTTCAAAATTAATTACGAAAACTGACGTAGTGGAGAAAGAAAAGAAGAAAGATGGAACGTTACAAATAGTTAGCTTAGGTGATTCGTTAACGCGCGGCGTTGGTGATAAAGAAGGAATTGGCTATATTGGACGAATGAAAGAAGATTTACAAAAAGATTATAAACAAAAAGTTGCACTAACCAACTTAGCAGTTAGTGGTGCGAAAATGCCTGATTTATTAAAACAAATTGAAAGCAGCGGAGCTCAATATTCAATTAAGCAAGCCGATGTAATTGTTTTAACAATTGGAGGAAATGATTTATTCCCAGGATGGGAATCGCTCGGAAAGATAGATTTAGAGACGTATCGTCCTGATACTGAAACGTTTCAAAATGAAGCAAAGAAAATTATAGAAGAAATCCGTAAATTAAATACAGATAGCCCTATTTTTTGGCTAGGTTTATACAATCCTTTTGAGGATGTAGAAGATTTAAAAGGGTCATCGAACATAGTTGTTGATTGGAATGCTTCTTTAGAGAAGTTAGCATTAAATGATAAAAATGTATATATTACACCTACATTCGATTTATTCCAAAATCGTGGAAAAGATTTATTATACTCCGATCATTTTCATCCGAATGAAGTAGGTTACACATACATGGCAGAGCGATTAGTCCAAAATGTTGTAAGTAAATTAAAACTAGAACAAGGAGGGGTAAAATGACGACGATACTTTCCGTACGAGACGTGAAGAAGGTAATTGGAAAGAAAACACTTGTAGAAAACATTTCGTTTGATGTAAAACAAGGGGAAGTTTTCGGCTTCTTAGGGCCAAACGGAGCTGGAAAAACAACAACTATTCGAATGTTAGTCGGACTTATTAAAGCGACAGAAGGTACTATATCTGTTGGTGGTTATTCTATTAAGGAAAATTTCAGAGAAGCGATGCGTCAAATTGGAAGTATCGTTGAAAACCCAGAGCTTTATACATATTTAACTGGATGGGAAAACTTAAAGCAATTTGCACGTATGCTTGGTGATATACCCGACGAACGTATTAGTGAAATTGCGAAAATGGTTCATTTAGACGAGCGTATTCACGATAAGGTAAAAACATATTCCCTCGGTATGAAGCAGCGTCTCGGAATTGCACAGGCGCTTCTTGGAAATCCGAAATTACTTATATTAGATGAACCGACGAACGGCTTAGATCCAGCTGGAATTAGAGAACTGCGAGAATTTATACATAAGCTTGTAAAAGAAGAGAACATGAGTGTATTTATTTCGAGTCACCTATTAAGTGAAGTACAAATGATATGCGACCGTGTCGCTATTATTCATAAAGGGAAAATGATAACAGTTGCACCTATAGAAGAATTGATCAAAACGGCGAGTGATCGTGTAGAGTGGGTTGTTACACCGATTTCCAAGGCGAAAGACATGCTAGATGCCGCTGAGGAAATAGGGGAAGTTAGTATAGAAGATGAGCGTTTACTATGTCGTATGGATGTTACGTCTATTAATGTTTGGAATAAGCGTTTTGTAGAAAACGGGATAGATGTACATAGCGTTAAAGAGCTCGTATTTACGTTAGAAGATTTATTTATTGAACTCACAAGGGGTGAGCAACATGCGTGAATTTGCGAATCTAGTTTTAAACGAATCAGAAAAGATTTACCGTAAGAAACGTATTTTCGTTGTCATGCTTATTTTAGCAATTTTGATCCCACTTTTTGTGTACGCCCAGTATCGTGAAATAGAAACAACCCAAAAAAGACTCGGCACAACTGATTGGAAAGTATCGTTGCAACAACAAATTGTTGATTCTCAGAACCGTTTGAACAACTCAAGATTGCCAGAAGAATGGCGTGATTGGTTAAAGGTGAGGGTGGAACAGCAACAATATTATTTGGATCATGATATTAATCCGACTGCACCAGGAGCCCCGACATTTGTGAGGGCGTTTATTGAACAAGGAATAACGTTATTTATTCCATTGCTCGTTATGATTGTCGCAATTGATATCGTTTCAGGAGAACGAAGTGACGGTACGATGAAAATGCTTCTTACGAGGCCGATTCGGCGCTGGAAAATACTCCTTAGTAAATATGTGACGATGTTATTTTTCATTTCGCTCATATTGCTTCTTGTCGGTGTGTTTGCTTACGCATTATCGGGGCTTGTATTTGGATACTCAGGATGGAATTTGCCTGTTTTAACAGGATTCGTCATTGATAAGGAGACATTAAATACGAACTTTGTACATCTTATCCCGCAGTGGCAATACATATTAATGGCGTACGGACTAGCTTGGTTTGTGGCTATTGTTGTAGGAACTATATCATTTATGGTTTCTGTTTTAATTCGAAATACACCAGCTGGTATGGGCGTTATGTTAGCTGCATTAATTGCTGGCGGCATTTTAAGTTCTTTTGCAACGTCTTGGGAAGGTGCAAAATATATTTTTAGTGTCAACTTATCGTTAACGGATTATTTATCAGGAAAATTGCCTGCCTTACAAGGGCTATCAATGGGGTTTTCGTTAATGAATTTAACGGTTTGGGCAGTTGTTTCTCTTATCATTTCATTTATGGTATTTACAAAACAAGATATGGTGAATTAATTGAATAGGAAGTGAATGTATGGAGAATGTTTTAACGAATGATTGGGGACCATTATTGGCACCAGAGTTTGAAAAAGAATATTATCAAACATTAGCCGGATTTTTGAAAGAAGAGTACAATACGCATGTTATTTATCCAAAAGTAGAAGATATTTTTAACGCTCTGCAGTATACAAGTTATGAAAATACAAAGGTTGTTATTTTAGGACAAGATCCGTATCACGGACCGAATCAAGCGCATGGTTTAAGCTTTTCTGTACAACCGGGTATAAAAACACCGCCATCGCTGTTAAATATGTATAAAGAACTGCGAGATGAATATGGCTATGAAATTCCGAATAATGGTTATTTAGTAAAGTGGGCAGAGCAAGGAGTATTATTATTAAATACTGTATTAACGGTTCGCCAAGGTGAGGCAAATTCTCATAAAGGGAAAGGATGGGAGCATTTCACAGATCGCGTGATTGAACTGCTAAATGAACGTGAAAAGCCAGTTATTTTCATATTGTGGGGACGCCATGCACAGGCGAAGAAAAAGTTAATTACGAATACGAATCATCATATTATTGAATCCGTACATCCAAGTCCATTATCAGCAAGACGTGGTTTCTTTGGAAGTAAGCCGTACTCTAAAGTAAATGAGATTTTATCTAATATGGATGAAAAAGAAATCGATTGGCAAATTCCAAATATATAAGCGCTAAAAAGGTAGCTAACAATTGTTAACTACCTTTTTACTATTACTGTTCATTTTTAAGTTTTGCATCTAGTACAAAAGTGCCGAATGGGATAACTGATGCAGCAAGTGCGCCAAGTGCCCATAAAATTGATTTACGATGTACGATTGTTACTTGAATTACCGCAAAGATGAATAGTATGAATAAGACACCATGAGCCATACCTGTAATTTTAACAGCTGTTGCAAACCCCGCGAAATATTTTAACGGCATTGCTACAAATAATAGTAATAGGAAAGAAATCCCCTCAATTAAGCCGATTGCTCTTAATCGTCCGATTGGTGTAGATAACATGAAATAGCCTCCTTTAACGTATGCTTGTATATAGTAAATTTGTATTCTTTTTCAAAATGAAATAGTCTATTTTGTTCCATTATATACAAAAAGAAAGTTTACACTACGAGAATAGTGCAAAGTTCAAAATATAGTCACAAAAGCATGGCAATTTAAACAAAAACCTATTTGAAGTATTTGACTTCAAATAGGTTTTATGAATGAAAATATTATACAAGCGCTTCGCTTTTTAGTACGAATTTCTCTACAACTTTTGCAACGCCATCGTTCATATTTGTATCTGTAACATAGTTTGCAATTTCTTTAATATCATCTGGTGCATTGCCCATTGCAACGCCAAGACCAGCGAATTCAATCATCGCTTGGTCGTTATAGCTATCACCCATTGCGATTACTTCTTCGCGTTTAATGCCAAGTGTTTGGATTAGTTGGTTTAGGCTCGTTCCCTTCGTAACACCATGCTCAGTAAATTCTAAGAAGAATGGTTTTGAGCGCATAACGCTTAATTGACCTTCTAGTTGTTTTTGTAGTTTCTTTTCTACCTCAACAAGGCGTTCAGCCTCTTTGTTCATTAATACTTTTACTACAGGTTCTTTGACTGCAGCCTTGAAATTATCAACTTCAATAATTGGCATACCAGTAATTTCGCCCTCAATTTCAGTATAAGGATTATTTTCTTCTGTTACGATATCATCGCCAATATAAGTATGAATCCAAACGTCTTCATCTTTACTAATTTCAAATAGGTTGTGAACGATTTCAGGAGATAGAGTACTACTAAAGATTTCTTCATTTGTTTTACAGTTAATAATTTTTGCGCCGTTAAAAGATAGAATAAAGCTACCGTATTCTTCTAAACGAAGCTCTTTCGCGACGTTGCGCATACCAAACGTTGGACGCCCAGAAGCAAGTACAACTTTAACTCCTTGCTCTTGTGCTGTCATTAAAGCCTCTTTCGTACGAGGTGAAATTGTATGGTCATCGCGTAATAAAGTATCATCTAAATCTAAAACAATCATTTTATAAGTCATATGGAAAATTCCTTTCTTTCTTTGTTTAAATAGAAATAAATTTTTATGAAGGTATTGGGGAATATATAGTAAGACATCGAACCTCTTCGCATGGAATTAGGTGAAGTTCTGCATTGTTAGTATAAATTATCATGAGCGTGTTGCCCATGATAATTTATTATTATCGTAACAACTCTAAAGGTAGAGTGCAATAATGGAAGTTTTCCAATTTACGATAGTTGTTTTTCGTTAGAACGAGAAAATAGTATTTCCAGTAAGATAGCCATTACAGATCCAAGAACAAGACCATTACTCAAAAATGATGCTAAAAATGGTGGTAGTGTAGAAAAAGCTCCTGCTGGAACGAACATAACTCCGATTCCTGTAAAGATTGAAAGACCTGCTACTTTAAATAATTGTTCTTTATTTTGTACAGTGTCATATTCGCGAAAAGCGAGACCAATCATGCTTGCAAATACAGGATAAATTGCAGCATATCCAACTGCGACAGGGATTGCTGCAAAGAATGAAGTAATCTTTGGGAATATACTAACAAGAATAATAAAGCTTGACCCTAACATAAATGGAAGGCGTTTATAAATATTAGTCGTTGCGATAAACCCTGCCGATCCGGAAATGGCAACAGGACCAATGGCTGAAAATAGACCACCTAGTAATTGATTTATCCCTGTTATAATGCCAGCTTGTTTGAAGCGGTCTGGAGCGGCATCTTCTTCATACTTAGAAACAACCTTTTGTACAACGCGAATACTTGCTAACATATTTGTTAGAAGTAGTAGCGTGACGAAAACTACTGTAATTGCCATGTTCCATTCAATGCGGGGCATCCCGAAAACAAATAGAGATGGAAGACGAATTATATCTGTCACAGGTGTTACTGGATTAGATAATCCGAAGCACGCGAATAATATCCAGCCGCAGACGATACTGAAAAGAACGGAATATTGTCCAATAATAGGTAGCTTCATAATGAAAAAAGATAGTAAAATAACAATGAGTGAAAGAATAAATACCTTTGGCTGTACTTCTGTATGTTGTCCATCAAGGCCAAACATGCCTTTTAAGAAGGAGCCACTAAGTTGTGCGACAAGAAGGAATAAATACGTTCCAATTACTGTCGGTGTAAAGTAACGAACTAGTTTATCAATAAGTCCAAAAACACTAAGAATAATACAAATGATGCCACTTAATAGGAAAGCGTACTGAAGGACCTTAAGTGTTTCATTACTTGATCCAAATAATACGACACCTAAGCTTGCATAAAGGGAGAAAATTCCCCACCAAAGGCCTGCAGGGCCTTCTTGAATAGGAAGTTTATGACCGAATATAGCTTGTAAGAGGCCGGCAAAACCGAGAACAAATAATGTCCTTTGTACAAACGCGATAGCTTCAGCACCATCAAGACCGTAACTAGTTGCGACACTAATTGGTACAATAAGACTTCCAGCTAAAATAAATAGTGCCCATTGTAAGGCAGGAAGAAATAGCTTCATTAATATCAACCTCTTTCATAGATTCCGTTTCTAGTATATACGTATTTCATTTCCTCTGGCAAAGATTGTAGATAGAGAAAAGAGTTGAAACATAATATGAATGCACGTAAGCAATTATGGATAGCAGTTATATGTATGACCTTTGTTGTAATTCTAGGAACGCTAGGATTTATGACAATTGAAGAGATTAGCTTGTTTCAAGCATTTTGGATGACGATGATTACGGTATTAACTGTTGGATATGGTGATGCGGTTCCTGTGACACAGGCGGGAAAAGTTTTTGCGCTTCTTATTATACCTGTTGGTGTCGGCATCGTTACGTATGCAATTGGGGTAGTAGCAGCTATGATTATTGAAGGGAATTTATTTCATGCAGTGCGGAGGAAGAAGATGGATAAACAAATAGCGCAGTTAGAAAATCATATTATAGTATGTGGTTGCGGAAGAGTAGGGCTTCAAGTTGTACATGAATTACAAGAAAAGAAAATCCCATTTGTAGTTGTGGATAAAGATGAAAGTATATTCGAACAGGAAAAACTTTTATATGTACATGGAGATGCAACTGAAGATCACGTTTTACATAATGCTGGGATTTCAAAGGCAGCTGGTCTAGTTGCTATCGTAGCAAACGATGCTGAAAATGTATTTATTACATTAACGGCAAGAGGGCTCAATGATGCAATTAAAATAGTAGCAAGAGCTGAAAAACCAGAAACAGAAGAGAAATTACGGCGCGCTGGTGCAAATAAGGTTATTAATCCATCTAGTATGGCAGGAATTCATATAGCGAAAGGTATTGCGAATCCGTTAACAGTTCATTATATTGATACAGTATTGTATGGAGTAGAGCAATCATTTGTAATTGAAGAAATTCAAGTTGGTAAAGATTCTATCTTAGCCAACAAATCGTTACTAGAGAGTAATGTGAGAAATCAATTTGATGTAACGATTTTAGCGATTTTAAGAAATGGGGAAATTATCCATAATCCGACAGGGCAGGAAAAACTGCAAGAACATGATATGATAATAGTATTTGGTTCAGTTGAGAAACTGGGGCAATTTGAGAAAGAATTACAAAGTAAGAGGTGACAAGGAATGCAAGTATCTAGTGATAAGATTTTAAATAAAATGGCGAATGAAATTGCAAGGGCCAAAAGTAGTGAAGGACAAAAATCAAAAGAGCATTTATTAGTTGTACGTGCTTTATGTGATTTATTATTGGAGGAACAAGTTGAGTCACATACGTATAGAGAACCACAAGTTCAATCACAAGTAATCGGATCTCAACCTATGACGACAGTTCAACCGGTTATGCCAGTTTCTGGAGAAAAAGTATATATAAAAGAAAGTGATGCAAACGGTAATTCTTTATTTGATTTTTAAAAGCAAAATCGTTTGGCTTATATGTGAAAATTGCTTATGATAAAGGTAAAAAAGGGGAATTAAGATGAAAATTTTCTTTTTACTAGGTTGTATTGCAGCGGGGCTATCTGTTGCGTTAGGGGCCTTTGGAGCACATGGTTTAGAAAATAAAGTTTCTGCAAAAATGTTAGAAGTGTGGAAGACGGGCGTTACATATCAAATGTTTCATGCAGGGGGATTATTCGTAGTTGCCTTATTAATGGACAAGATTCAATCGTCGCTTTTAAGCACTGCTGGTTGGCTTATGGTAGCCGGGATTATTATGTTCTCAGGCAGTCTTTATGCATTAAGTACAACGGGCATTAAGTTCTTTGGTCCAATTACACCGCTTGGTGGTGTAGCGTTTATTGTGGCGTGGGTTTTAGTCGGAACTGCAGTTGTAAAAGGGTTATAAAAAAACAAAAGCTGGCATTTGCCAGCTTTTTTTTATGGCCTTGGAGCATAAGTTGCTTGTTGACCAGGTAAATACGCAATTTCTCCTGGGAATTCTACATAATCTAAGTAAATCATTAGTAGTAAATAGCGCTTTCCAGATTTCGGCTCACTAATAACGATATGATCACGGCCAGCTGCCTCGATAATCCCTGTATAAGATTGTGTACCAAGCGAACTACCACGTTCATAAGTCATTACAACTGTAGCTGGTTTACCCTTGTTTAAACGAAGGATATTTTCAATATACGATTGCTCTATTGGCAACATACCTTGAGACACTGCATATTGAGCTTGAGCAGCTTGTTGTTGCATTGCTTGCTGTTGCTGTTGTTGCTGTTGTGGAGTCATTTGTTGCGGTTGCATATAAGTTCCAGATGGTTGATAAAAACCTGTTCCGTTGTATGGATTTTGTTGCTGTGCCATTTAAAAACCCCTCCTCATTTTCATTCCTTAATATACGCTAGGACAATCCTCACCAGATGGCTGGAAGAAGCAATGCTTTTTAAAGCGACCAGAATTTTGTTGGTTATACCAAGTTGGTGGACAAGGACCTTCAGGTCTAAAAAACCATAGGGCAAAATTGGCAGGCCAAAAACGTTGTCCTTGAATGGTTCGCCTTGCCAAGGCGATATCTTGTTCCCTTGCTCGTTGATAAAAGTACCCTTTTTGAGTTGCCTCAAAACCACCAGGATTTTGATAAACCATTTGACGTAAATTACGTATTTTTTTAAAATCTAAACAATTTCCGCGGACACGATTTACCCCAACGTTTCCGACCATTAACATTCCTTGTTGCCCTTCTCCTTCGGCTTCAGCACGCATCAGTCTAGCTAATAACTTTACATCTTCTTCGTTATACGCGATAACACCCATTATGTGTCACCTCTCTTTTGGGAATGCACTGTAGAAAGAGGTTTATTTCTAGATGAAGTGTGGAATAATTACTAGTTCATACGTATGAGAAAAAGGACTCGGATATGACAACCAAACGAAGTTTTACATTTAGAGGGGAAAATAAAAAAGCTAGCACGGGCTAGCTTTTTTATTAAAACACTTTAGACCATAAGCCTGAGAAGAAATCACCAATGGAACGCATTGTTAATACGAACCAATTTGCTTTTTCTACTTCTTCAGTCGTTTTTGCAGTAACTTTCATACTTTTATTTCCGTCTAAGAAACCGTATTTATCAGTTGATTCTAAAACGATTGAACCTACTTTTTCATCTTTTTTAATAGGGGCAACTAAATATCCATCTTCAGCAAGTGATTTATCGGCTTCAGCTGAAATTTTGTAAGATGGTTTGCTACCTTTTGCAGTAACTACTGTCACTTCTTTTTCTGGTGCAACTGTTACGTAGTCTTCTTTTCCTTTTACCACAGAAATTTTGTTGTTTTTATCTATTTTTAGTTTTTGTTTTTCGAAGTTATTAAATCCATATTCAATTAATGCGCGAGATTCTGTGAAACGTTCGTCCATTGATTTCGTTTTAATAATAACAGAAATAAGACGTAAATCACCGCGTTTTGCTGTAATGGTAAAACCATAGCCGGCTGTATCGGAACTTCCTGTTTTTAAACCATCTGATCCTTCGTAAGCGAAGGCAGCACCTGGTAACATCCAATTCCAATTTTCCATACGAATTGGTTTTGGATGATTATCTGGGAAGTTTCTAAATCTTTGTTTTGTATCCTCTAGCATTTCTGGATACTTTGTAATAATTGTTTTTGAAAGAATACCCATATCGCGAGCTGATAAAGAGTTTTCTCCGTTCGGATCAGTTCCTTCAGGATGTTTTCCTTTTAAATCAGCATTATTTAATCCAGTAGCGTTTACAAATTTATATTTCTTTAACCCTAGTTTTTTCGCATGTTCATTTGCAAGATTTAAGAAGTTTTTCTCGCTTCCTGCAAGAAGTTCCGCTAAAGCAATACTAGATCCATTCGCAGAAAAGATAACAATAGAATGATATAATTCTCTTACCGTATATTGGCGTCCTTTCTCAAATGGAACGTTAGAGAATTCATTATTACGTGAGACTTCATAAGCATAATCAGAGATGTTTACTTTCGTATCCCAAGTAATTTTACCTTCCTTAATCGCTTCTAAAACGGCATAAACAACAATTAATTTTGACATACTAGCAATAGCTAGTAATTCATCTGGATTTTGTTCATGCAGTATTTTTCCTGTATCTGCATCAAATAGAAGTGCAGCAGCTGCCTCTATATGTATTTTTTCTTCTGCATGGGATGTTGTTACTCCTAAGGAAGAAAATGACAATAGAAACAATAGTAAAATAGACAAGATTTTCTTCATATACATTATCACCTTCGCATCGTTATTAGCATGTAGCTCGTACCATTTTAGCATAAATTTGGATATGGAAAGGTTACAATTTCACAAGAAATTTGGAAAAATATGTCTATTTTTGTTGGTAATTGATGAAAAAAGGGGATTTTCGGGAGAAATATATTAAATATGAAAAAAAGGAACGAATCTCGTTCCTTTTTCGATATTATACGTGTAAAAATTTCGCTACTTTTTCGTCTGGTAAAATGTTTCCGACAAAGAATGTACCAAATTCACCGTAGCGGGCACTTACTTCATCGAAGCGCATTTCATATATAAGTTTCTTAAATTGAAGAACATCGTCAGCGAATAATGTTACACCCCACTCAAAATCGTCGAATCCGACTGAGCCTGAAATAACTTGGCGTACTTTACCTGCGTACTGGCGACCGATTTTGCTATGACTGTACATAAGTTTCTTACGTTCTTCCATAGGAAGCATGTACCAGTTGTCATTACCTTGGCGACGCTTGTCCATTGGATAGAAACAAATGTGATTTGCTTTCGGTAACTCAGGATATAAGCGAGCTAAGATTTGTGGGTTTTGGTATGGATCTTCATCAGCTGGAAGGTAGTTACTTAGTTCAACAACAGATACGTAAGAATATGCAGGAACCATATATTCAGCTAATGTTGTTTTATTTAATTCTGTCTCAATTTCATTTAACTCTTCCATTGTTGGACGCAAGATCATAAGCATAATATCTGCTTTTTGACCAACAACCGTATACATTGCATGGCTACCTTTTTTTGCAGTAGCTACTTCGTTCCACTTTTCAACGACATTTAAAAATTCAGACACTGCTTGTCCGCGTTCGTCGCTAGATAATGTTTTCCATGCTGCCCAATCAATAGAACGTAAATCATGTAAACAATACCAGCCATCTAACGTTGTTGTTGCTTCACTCATTCTATTCACCTCAGTTAATGATATTTTTACACGTTAACTATAGCATATATAGGTTTAAAATCATCTATATAAAGTTTCGGCGCATAAAATTGTCACATTTATATGTAATGAAAAACGGGAGAAAATAAGGCTTAAATAGGTTTATTTTCCAGGCTGAATTTTATGAAAATATAATCATTTTTATTTTATCTATTTTTTGGGGGCTATAAGTTTAAAATATAGATGAAAAGAAGTATTCTTAAAGGTAGAGTTTTTTAACATTTGTAGGAGGGTTTATTCGTGAGCAATTTATTTACAACAGTAAAAGAAAAAGTTCAAGGAAAAGGCATTTCTATCGTACTTCCTGAAGGAACTGATGAAAGAATTTTAGGCGCTGCAGAGCGTTTAGCAAAAGAAGAACTAGTAAAACCAATTTTAGTTGGTAATAAAGAAGAAATTAGCGCGAAAGCTGCTAGCATGAACTTAACATTAGCAGGCGTTGATATTTACGATCCAGCTACATACGAAGAAATGGATGCAATGGTAGCATCTTTCGTTGAACGCCGTAAAGGTAAAGCAACAGAAGAAGACGCTCGCAAAATCCTTAAAGACGAAAACTACTTCGGTACAATGCTTGTATACATGGGCAAAGCACACGGTTTAGTAAGTGGTGCAGCTCATTCTACAGCTGATACAGTTCGTCCAGCACTTCAAATTATTAAAACAAAACCAGGCGTTACAAAAACTTCTGGCGTATTCATCATGGTACGTGAAGAAGAGAAATATGTATTCGCTGATTGCGCAATTAACATTGCACCAAACAGCCAAGATTTAGCTGAAATTGGTATCGAAAGCGCGAAAACTGCTGAACTATTCGGTATTGATCCACGCGTTGCTATGTTAAGCTTCTCTACAAAAGGTTCTGCGAAATCTCCAGAAACAGAAAAAGTTGTAGAAGCAACTCGCATTGCAAAAGAAATGGCTCCTGAATTAACTTTAGATGGAGAATTCCAATTCGATGCGGCATTCGTACCATCTGTAGCTGAGAAAAAAGCTCCAGGTTCTACAATTAAAGGTGATGCTAACGTATTCGTATTCCCAAGCTTAGAAGCTGGTAATATCGGTTACAAAATCGCTCAACGTTTAGGTAACTTCGAAGCAGTAGGACCAATCTTACAAGGTTTAAACATGCCTGTAAACGACCTATCTCGTGGATGTAACGAAGAAGAAGTGTACAAGTTAGCTTTAATTACAGCGGCTCAAGCACTTTAATTCTATAACGAATTGATATGAAAAATGACCATCCTATTTCGTGTATAACGGAATAGGATGGTCATTTTTGTTTTTTATTAAACAATTAAGTAGTTTTAAATTATTAGGGGATACATTTTTCTTAGAAGATAAACAATTTGTTGTGGTTAAGAAATAAAAGCATTTATATAAAAAATAGAAACCGCCGCTATTATAGCGACGGTTTCTATTTTTCTAAGCCAAGTGCCTTATTGTTACGATCAATAATACGTTGTAAGTTCGTCTCGTATAAAGGAATTTCATCTAATGTTAGCTGAGATGGTGTTAACTTTGGAGCGAATTGCTGCAACGTTTTTAAAAGACGCATCATTAAATCTTGCACTGTAATTGTTTCGCCAAGTAATTCAGATAGTGAAGCCATCGTGCTCGGCACAATTTCAGGATACGTAAATCGCGTTTCTTCTCCTTGAATTGCTACGTTGTAAAAATCACGAACGAGTGCGGCACGCTCAGAACCGCTTCCTGTAGCACATAGGTAAATTTGTACAGCAACGCCACCGCGAATACGGCGTTGTGAAATACCAGCGAATTTTTGATTACGAATACTTAAATCGTAGCTACCAGGACAGTAAGAACCAACAATTTCTTTTGCCTCGATAGTAACATCGTAATCGTTTAACATTTCCTTAATTAAATGCCACATCGTATCGTACCCAAGATCAATATCAATACCTTTTTCTGTTTCTTGGAATAAAAGTGATACGTTTAAAACACCTTCATCAAGTACGACCGCAAGTCCACCAGAATTACGAACGATAACATTAAAGTTGTTTTGTTTTAAAAAGGAAATACCTTCTTCTAAATGTGGTAGGCGTGAATCTTGAATGCCTAGAACAATTGTATTGTGATGAACCCAAGAGCGCATTGTCGCAGCTGATTCGCCATTTCCAATACTTGTGCATAATGTGTCATCCATTGCGAATGACTGCAATGCATGGAATGTTGGTCCTAAACTAGACTGATCCACAATACGCCACTCTGGTTGAGATAAAATCGAACGGGAATTGCTCATATAACTAACCCCTTATCTTTAAAATGACAATCTCTATTATAGCAAAAAAGAAGGAAGAAGGTTTTGGAAAGGAATCTTCTTGGCTAAGAATGATAAAGGGGGATTCTAAATTCGAAGAAGCACACATAGTTGAAGTGAAATAAAAAAGGATGCACATATGCATCCTTTTTATTCTGCGATTTTTTCTAAATTACCGTTTCGATCCATTCGGAAAGATGTTTGTGAGCGTTCCTCATCATCCATTACTGCCAATTTGCGAGCGCGGTTCATAATATTCATAAGTGTTTCGTAATCTTCTTGTACAGTATGAGATTGCTTTTCTAATTTTTCTAGTTTCTTTTCTAGTTCTTCATTTCGTAGCATTTGCGCTTTTATTTCTTGTTTCAATCTCGTATTCTCGTTTTCAAGAGCTGTTACTTTTATATTTGAAGATCCAACTGTTTGTAAAAAGTAAATAACATCTTGCATTGTTATTGAGCTTTTTGAAGCAGGAACAGTCGGTTCTTGATATGGGATAGTTTCTTTATATTGAACAGCTGTTTCGTATGGTACTAGTTCTTCATAATCATTTACCGCTTCTGAAGCTGGTGGTGTATAAAGTAAACGTTTTTTTGCTTGTTCACCGCTCGCAGCACGCATTTTATCTTTACGATGTTTTTTTGCTAGTTGAAGAGCTTGTTCATAGCTATAGCGAACAACAGCATTCCAGCGAAAACCACAAGCAGCTGATGTGCGATTTAACTGATCTCCTACTTCTTCAAATGCATTTAATTGAGTACTTCCTTCTCGAACATGGCGAAGTACCGTTTCAGCAAGTAATAAATCGTCCTCGTCTGTCCAAGCATCTTGTCTTACTTTCATAGATTCAACTCCCTTTCTTTTTATGAACTTCCTATTTTTATAATGGGCAAAAAAACGAGCTTTTATACAAAGCTTTTAAAAATATGGTAGATTTCAATGAAGAGAAGAAATTTTGCTATGAATGATGGGAGCTTTTGAAGGAGAAAATATAAAAAGTATGTAGCTTTATATAGGAATGGAGCTATGCCCCGAGACTTGCAACAAGCTTCAAAGAGCGGTAAAATACCATTTAGTGTTTATTTTTAAATGTACTTGTGAAAAGTTTAAAATAGAGGAAGTGTTATATATAATGGGAAACGAATTTCGTGTGTGTGATGATTGTCAGGCGACGAACGTTAAAACGCTAATTCCGAAGTTAAAAAAAGTAGATTCATGTGCAACGATTGAAGTTGGATGTCAGTCTTACTGCGGACCTGGTCGTAAGAAATCATTCGCATTTGTAAATAATCGTCCGGTTGCAGCTCCAACAGAAGATGAATTAATTACAAAAATTGAAACAAAGTTAAATAAGTAAGAAAAAGAAGAGTGAACCGATTACTCTTCTTTTTTTATGCCCATAAGATAGTGCTTTGTATGAGTTCATATTTCAAAATAATGGTTGACAGCCTTTTGGAGCGGTAGGTAGAATAGAAAGTGTGATTCTGAGAATCATTATCAAGAAAGGGTCGATTCACCTATTTTTTTTGTTACTATTTGAGAATAAATTTCATTTTATTAAATATATGTTGTTGGTTAGGATGGTTGAGGGATGGAAGCGAGCGCAAGGAGTATAGAGCAGCAAGAAGTGAATGTTAAAGAGATTAAGAGCAGACCGCTCATTGCTTCTATTATATTAATAGTTGGCACAATTTTGTTAGCTTTAAGTATGGCGGTTTCTATTTCATTTGGTGCAGCGGATATTAGTTTAAAGACTGTATGGCAAGCTGTGTTCCAGTTTGACGGTTCTATAACGCACCATAACGTAATTCAAGAATTACGCATGCCTAGAGCAATAGGGGGCGTAGTTGCAGGTGCCTTTTTAGCGGTATCAGGAGCAATTATGCAAGGCATGACACGAAATCCACTTGCATCACCATCGTTAATGGGAATTACAGATGGAGCTGTATTTGGAATTGCAATTATGTATGCATTTTTCCCTAATTCACCCTATTTAATGTTTGTTATCGCATCTTTTATTGGAGCTGCGTTTGGTGCGAGCATTGTATATGGTATTGGGTCTTCTTCACCAGGTGGATTAACGCCTGTAAAATTAGCCTTAGCTGGTGCGGCAATTAGTGCTTTATTAGGGGCAATTTCATCTGGAATTGCACTGTACTTCAACCTTGCCCAAGAGGTGAGTATGTGGAATGCAGGCGGTGTTGCCGGAGTGAAATGGCAAAGTATTAATATGTTAGTGCCGATTGGTCTAGTTTGTCTCATTATTGCAATCATGATGTCGAGATATATTACCATTTTAAGCTTTGGTGAAGAAATCGCGATTGGACTTGGTCAAAATACGACATTAATTAAATTTATCGGAACAGTACTTGTTCTTGTATTAACAGGTTCTGCAGTTTCTATGGCAGGATCGGTTGGATTCGTTGGACTTGTAATTCCGCATATGACTCGTTTCCTTGTAGGCTCAGACTATAGATGGGTTATCCCGTGTTCTGCGGTCTTAGGTGGATTGTTAATTGAATGTGCAGATATGTTATCTCGTATTATTAATCCACCATTTGAAACCCCAATTGGAGCAATTACAGCGCTAATTGGGGTTCCATTCTTCCTCTACTTAGCACGTAACGAAGGGAGAGGAAAAATGTGAGGACGAGTGTCTTAACAAAAAAGAATGTTTCAATTTTAACGATTTTAGTAGGATTAATCGTTGCTGTATTTTTAGTAAGCTTAAATACAGGAACATTTAAAATACCTCCAATGGATGTATTAAAGTCATTAGTTGGATTAGGTGCAGAAGATCAGTCTGTTATTTTATTTGAATTTCGTATGCCACGTATGGTTATTGCTATATTAGTTGGTTCTGCATTAGCTATGTCAGGTGCGATTTTGCAAGGGTTATCACGAAATCCACTCGCTGATCCAGGTATTATAGGTATTAACGCTGGAGCGGGATTAACAGTTGTTGTATTCGTCTACTTTTTCTTTGGAAAAGTTGGAACTGGTACACTTTTATCTGTATTTATCCTTCCATTCTTCGCGCTAGTTGGAGCGATATTAGCAGCGGTTATTATTTATTTACTTGCATGGAAAGATGGCGTTTCATCGACTCGATTAATACTTGTAGGTATCGCGGTTGCAGCGGGATTTGGTGCTGTTAGTTTAATTTTCTCTATGAAGATGACATCTAACGATTTCCGCTTTGCCACGATTTGGCTAGCGGGAAGTCTGTGGGGTACAGATTGGAAATTCGTACTAAGTGTACTTCCGTGGATGGTTATTTTCTTACCACTTGCCATTAGTAAAGCGCACATATTAAATGTAATGAATTTAGGCGACTCTACAGCAGTTGGCCTTGGCGTAAACGTAGAAAAGGAAAGACGTAAATTATTATTTATTGCAGTTTGTTTAGCTGGTGCATCTGTTGCTGTTGCGGGCGGAATCGGCTTTATCGGTTTAATGGCTCCGCATTTAGCGAGACGCCTCGTTGGTGGTAAACATCAAATTATGTTACCAACAGCTGCATTAATAGGAACGTTCTTGCTTTTATTTGCAGATGTAATTTCAAGAAGTGTGTTACCAACTTCAGAAATACCGGTCGGTCTTGTTATTTCTGTAATTGGCGCACCATATTTCATATATTTACTTATGAGGACAAAATAAAGGGAGGCTTTTTGTATGGCAACTTTAGCAGTTGATTCGGTATCTGTTGGCTATAATGAAGGGTTAATTATAGATGGATTAACAGTTGAAATTCCGGAAGGGAAAATTACAACGATTATTGGACCAAATGGTTGTGGGAAATCCACATTATTAAAAACGGCTTCTCGTATTTTGAAAGCAAAACGAGGTACTGTTTATCTTGATGGAAAAGCAATTGAGAAACAGCCAACAAAAGAAATCGCAAAGAAAATGGCGATCTTACCACAAACTGCAGAAGTGCCAACGGGCCTTACTGTGTTTGAACTTGTTTCATATGGACGTTTTCCTCATCAAAAAGGATTTGGAACATTGAAAGAAGGGGATTATCGCTACATTCATTGGGCACTTGAAGTGACGGGAATGACAGAATTCGCAAATCGTCCAGCAGAAGCTTTATCAGGTGGTCAGCGTCAACGTGTATGGATTGCGATGGCTCTTGCACAAGGAACAGATTTACTCGTGTTAGATGAACCAACAACATACTTAGATATGGCTCATCAACTTGAAGTATTAAACTTACTGAAGAAGTTAAACCAAGAAGAAGGCAGAACGATTGTTATGGTCATTCACGATTTAAATCATGCTTCTCGTTTCTCTGATCATATGATTGCATTAAAAGCTGGGAAGTTAATGAAACAAGGAACACCAGATGAAGTTATGACAAGTGAAACGCTTCGTAATGTATTTGAGATTGAAGCGCAAATCGTTCCATGTCCAGTAAACTGTAAACCAATTTGCTTAACATACGATTTAACGATGATTAGTAATCAATTGCGTAAAAAAGCATAATTAATAGAATGTCCCCCTCTTAAAGAGGTAAGAGGGGGGATTCTAATGGACGTTGAGCTTCTTATTGATGAATGGGAAGTTGAACGCCCGTTAGAATGGGCTATAAACAACAATTAATAAAAATATATTAATTAAATGTTGTTTTTGTTTCTTATAGTTAAATGCAAATTATAAGAGAAATACAGCTAGAAGGAGTGGGAATATGAAGAAATTTAAAACGGCACTATTAGCAATGGTACTAGTTGTTACTTCTGTACTATTTGCGGCTTGTTCTTCTAACAAAGAAGAAAAGAAAGCAGATGCGAAGACTGAAGAGCGCACTGTACAACACGCAAAAGGGGAAATTAAAATTCCTGCAAATCCAAAGAAAATCGCTGACCTTAGTGGTTCAACAGAAGAATTATTAATTTTCGGTATGAAACCGATTATTACTGCAAATACAACACAAGAAAAAATTGATGGACATATCGCGAAGAAATTAGAAGGTGTAAAACCAGTTGGTTCTGCTTGGGGCGATAAAATTAACATCGAGGCAGTAGCTGCTGCAAAACCAGATTTAATTCTTGTAAACAATCGTCAAGAAAAGATTTACGATCAATTATCTAAAATTGCACCAACAGTTATGTTAAAAACTCCATTAGACCAATGGCGTCCAAAATTCGAAGAAGTAGGTCAAATCTTCGGTAAAGAGAAAGAAACAAAAGAATGGTTCAAGCAGTATGATGAAAAAGCAAGCAAATTACATGACAAAATCATCGCCAAAACTGGCGATGCAACATTCATGAAAATGGCTGCATATCCAAATGCATTCCGCGTATACGGTGACTACGGTTACGGTAGCGTAATCTTTAATGACTTAAAATTACCAGCAGTTAAAGGTACACCAACTGATAAACCGCTAGTACAAGTACAAAAAGAAGCTTTAATCGATTACAACCCAGATTACTTATTCGTATTTACAACTGGTGACGGTTCTCAGCGTCTAAAAGAATTCCAAGAAGAATCAATTTGGAAAAACATGAACGCTGTTAAAAACAATCACGTATTCACAATTAGCAATGAAGACCTAAACAAAGGATACTTCCCACTAGGTAAAGAAATGATCTTAGACGAAGTTGCTGAGTTCGTTTTAGGAAAATAATATACAAAAAGAAATCACTTTTACTTCGGTAAAAGTGATCTTTCTTTATATGCAAGGAATTAATATAGTCTTTCATTTCTTTCTGTTTCCTATATCGTTTATAATATATAGTAAGAATGCAGTAAAGAAAGGGGGATGTCGGAAGGTGGTATATTTAAACGACAAACTCAGCGAAACAAAAGTGTTTAAAGACCCAGTACATAAATATGTGCACGTGCGTGATCGTGTTATTTGGGATTTAATCGGAACGAAAGAATTTCAACGCTTGCGCCGTATTAAGCAGCTTGGAACGACATTTTTTACATTTCACGGTGCAGAGCATAGTCGCTTTACTCATTCGTTAGGTGTATATGAAATTATTCGTCGTATGATTGATGATGTGTTTGATGGCAGACCAAATTGGAATGCTGAAGATAGATTATTATGTTTATGTGCGGCATTACTTCATGATGTCGGCCACGGCCCATTTTCTCACTCGTTTGAAAAAGTATTTTCGTTAGATCATGAGAAATTTACGCAAAAGATTATCGTTGGCGATACGGAAATTAATGATGTGTTAAGCCGTGTTGATAAGGAGTTTCCACAAAAGGTAGCAGATGTAATTGCAAAAACATCTACTAATAAACTAGCGATTAGTATGATTTCAAGCCAAATTGATGCTGATCGTATGGATTATTTATTAAGAGATGCTTATTTCACAGGTGTAAAGTATGGCAACTTTGATATGGAACGTATACTGCGTGTCATGCGTCCATATGGGAATCAAGTAGTCATTAAAAATAGTGGTATGCATGCTGTAGAGCATTATATTATGAGCCGTTATCAAATGTATTGGCAAGTATATTTCCATCCGGTAACGCGTAGTGCAGAAGTTATTTTAACGAAGATTTTACATCGAGCTAAATCATTGCATGAGAAGTACTATACTTTTAAATATCATCCTGTTCATTTCTACTCTTTATTTGAAGAAGAGGTAACAGTAGAGGATTATTTAAAGCTAGACGAGAACGTTATGTATTATTACTTCCAAGTATGGCAAGACGAAGAAGATCCAATTTTAAGTGATTTATGCCGCCGATTTATGAATCGAAATCTATTTAAGTATGTAGAGTTTACGGATAAGCACGGTTTAGATAATTGGATGGAGCTAAGTAGCTTATTTAAAAAGATTGGATTAGATCCAGAGTATTATTTAGTTGTTGATTCAACATCGGATTTACCGTATGACTTTTACCGCGCAGGAGAAGAAGAAGAGCGTCTGCCAATCTTACTCCTTATGCCTAACGGGGAACTTAGAGAGCTTTCACGTGAATCAGATATTGTTGAGGCGATTACGGGTAAGAAGAGAACGGATCAAAAGTTATTTTATCCGCATGATTTAATCTATGAAGATGGAAGAAAAGGAAAATATAAAGAAAGAATTATCGAGTTGTTAGAAGGAAAAAAATAAGAAGCAGCTAATGGCTGCTTCTTATGAAAAACTTGAAATTATTTGTCGCTTAAGCGTTTTCCACCAACTGCATAATGGTTTTTAGACATTTCTTCGATGAAAACAACGATGTTTTCTTCAGGAGCACCAGTTGTTTCGCTTACTGCTGCGGTTACCTTCTCAGCAAGAGCTTTCTTTTGTTCTTCTGTGCGTCCTTCTAGCATTTTCACTGTTACGTATGGCATGTACAATCGCTCCCTTTATGTAAGTTACACTCTTATTATAGCGGATTATGAGGAAGAACAATCGAAAAAACAAATATTTTCTTTTTTTGACATATGGAAGAGGAGATGAAGTATGGATCAGTTATTTAGATACCCGTTGCACCAAATTCCGTTGGTAGCAATGGCAATTATTATTGCGCTATCTGTGCATGAATTTGCACATGCGTATGTTGCATATAAATTTGGAGATGATACAGCAAAGAAACAGGGACGGTTAACATTATCGCCGATGGCTCATTTAGATCCTATCGGGATGATTGCTGTATTAATTCTTGGATTCGGTTGGGCAAGACCAGTGCCTGTTAACCCGTATAATTTCAAAAGACCGCGTCTTGCTGGAATATTAGTTTCTATTGCAGGACCGATAAGTAATTTAATTTTAAGTGCAATAGGTTTAATTATTTGGTATAGCCTATTAACATTTGGAGTATTAGATTCCATTCCATTTGCAGTAGCAGATACGTTAGCTCAATTTTTCCAAATTTTTATTATGCTTAATATTGTTTTACTTGTATTTAACTTATTACCGATTCCACCACTTGATGGATATCGCGTTGTTGAAGATTTAGCACCAGCCAATATTCGTGCGAAAATGACACAGTATGAAAAGTATGGATCAATTGCTTTGTTAATTCTTGTTATTACACCGCTTAGCAATTACACAATTCAGCCTATTTTCAATGTTGTTATTCCGTATGTATTAGTATTTTTACAAAATATCATTGCGCCTATTTTCGGGCTTTTATAATCATTAAGCGAGGAGGAACTTACATATGACAGAGAAAAAGAAAAAAATCGGTTTTAATATCGTGAAAAATGATTCAACAGATGGACATGGTGGATTTGGTGTTGGAGCATTAAGTCTAGAAAATATTTCACCTGTATTTGTTGATGTATTAGAAAAAACTGCGTTCGTTGACATTGGTGCGATGCATGCGCGTAGCACAGTAGAAAAAGGAATTAAGTTTTTAACAAATAAAGATGAAGTTCCAAACGGAAAACCATTTTGGCTTGTTTGGGTAACAATTGAAAGAACGGCAACTGGTGCTTATTACGCAGGTGTAACAGCTTGTGAAATGACAGTAGACCGTGAAATTCGCCGCGGATATAAATCACTTCCAGAGCATGTAAACAAAATGGATAAATCATTAAAGCGTCACATTATGGTTGACCATATGGATGAATCATCTAAAAAAGTACTTGGTACATTCTTAAAAGAGCATAATGAAGCAATTTGGAACGAATCTAGTGAAGAATTGCGTCATGCATTATTAAGTGAATAAAAATAGCTGACGGATTTCCGTCAGCTATTTTTTTACCACGGGAGATATTTCTTCCACCAACTTGCTTTAGTCTTTTCTTCACTAGCCTTTTCAAACTCTTCTTTATCATCAACGTGATCCATACAATATTCAGTCGGCTCTGTACCTTTTGCGAAATACATTTTTACAGAAATTGGACAGTTTTTTGTAGCGATTTTGCCGTTTTCAGGGTTAACGTCGACCGCTACGACATCACTTGGTCGTTTAAAATCCTTTTTAGGCTGTCCATCTAAGCCTTTTTCCATCGTATCGGTCCATATTTTTTTCGCATATCCTTGTTCTGCTGGGTTTGAAATTGATTTAGGTTGATCGTATCCAACCCATACACCAGTTACGAGTTGGGGGGTAAATCCAATCATCCAACTATCGGTTTCGGTAGAACCAGACTTTCCAGCATATGTTCTTGATAGTTTTGATAACATTGATTGACCGGTTACAGCGGCATAACTGCTTAGTTTTTTATTAAACATACCTGTCATCATTTCTTCCATCACAAAAGCTTTGCTCTTATCGAGAACTTGTTTACTTTCCAAATGAGCATCGTACAACATGTTTCCTTCATGATCCATAATACGACGAATAAAAACAGGTTTTACTTCTTTTCCACCGTTTGCGAACATGCTATAAGCATTGACCATTTCAATTGGTTTTACAGGAGATGTGCCGAGAGCAAGGGAGGGAACGTCTTTTAATGCACTTGTAATTCCGAATTGCTTCGCTGTTTTCGCGAGTGTGTCTTCTCCTAAAAATAAATTGGTTTTCACAGCATATACGTTATCAGAGACTGCAAGGGCCTGTGCCATCGTCACAAAATCATCTGCATAATAATCTTTATAGTTTTTCGGTTTATATTTTGATACGCCATCCCCTAAGGTGAATACCGTGTATTCGCTTTTTAAGCGCGTAGCAGGGGTGAATCCTCGCTCTAAGGCTGCGTAATATAGAAATGGCTTAAATGTAGATCCAGGCTGACGAGCGGCTTGTGTAGCCCTATTAAATTGACTCGTAGCATAATCGGTTCCACCTACAAGAGCAGCTACTTCACCCGTTTTTGGATTCATGGAGACGAGGGCGGTCTGTATGTTTGTTGTGTCAGGAATATGATCTTTTACAGCTTGCTCTGCTACAGATTGTAATTTAGGATCTAATGTCGTATAAATCCGCAAACCACCTCGTTGTAAAGCTTGTTCATCTAATCCGATATCACGAAGAAGAGAAGCTTGTACAGCATCTTGGAAATAAGGTGCAATCTCTGCTACTTTTTTCGTATCTAATGAGGCAAAAGTAAGAGTTTCCTTTTTTGCCGAGGCTGCTTGCTGTTTTGTAATATATCCTTGTTCTACCATTTCATCTAGTATGAGAGATTGACGCCCTTTAGCACGCTCTTCTTTTAAAAAAGGAGAGTAAACGCTAGGGCCTTTCGGAATACCTGCTAGCATGCTAGCTTCTGCTAATGTTAATTCTTTTGCCGTTTTATCGAAATATAGACGAGAAGCAGCTTCGATTCCGTAAGCGCCGTGCCCATAATAAATTGTATTTAAATATCCTTCTAAAATATGATTTTTATTATAGTTTACTTCAAGACGAATGGTATACATTGCTTCTAATAGTTTACGTTTCCAAGTCTTATCATGATCTAAGTAAAGGTTACGAGCATACTGTTGTGTAATAGTACTAGCGCCTTGTACTTTTGCCATTGCTTTTAAATCAGCAATAATGGCACCGGCAATGCGTCTCATATCAAAGCCATGGTGCTTGTAAAAACGTTGGTCTTCAATAGAGAGTGTCGCCTCTTTTACATAGGGAGAAATTTCATCGAGAGCTACATTATAGCGTTTTTGCATTTCATTACTTTGTCCTATAACAGTGTCATCGTTAGCATAAAAGACACTTGTTTGCGGAACCGCAACAGGGGGAGGTCCCATGATTTTTGCAGCTATAATGATAATGAAAAAGGAAAAGACGAAAAAAAGAACACAAGAGAACATTACGGTGAAGAAAAGACGTTTATATTTTTTAAGTTTTGGATTCATAGTTTGATCCATCTTTTTCAGCCCCTCATTAATACAAGCATTATTGTATTAGTATTGAGGGTTTTGGTTTATTTTAAACAATGAAATTTCTAAAATAAAAAGAGCCCCTTCATTTAAGAAAGGAGCTCAAAAGCACGTGCTGGCCAATCGGTAATAATGACATCTACGCCATAATCAATCATAGTTTGTAAATCTTTATATTCATTAATGGTGTAAGGACGGAATACATATCCTTGCCCTTGTGCTAATTGGACAAACTCTTTCGTTAATAATTGAAAGTTTGGGTGTAATCCAGTTGCCTCACGTTTTTTTGCTTCAGCAATAGGATCGGCAAGTGGTGTATCGTACAAAATCGCTCTTGGAATTTCTGGAGCAATTGTTGCTAATAATGAAATAGAATCATGGTTAAATGATGAAAATGTAATTTGATTGGATAGATGATACTCACGAACAAGGGCAACAACCTTTTCCTCGATATTTGGATAGTGAATGACATCTGTTTTTAATTCAATGTTGAGCTGTAAATTTGTTGTAGACAGCCAAATGAATACTTCGCGTAACGTTGGAGTTTTTGCTTCATGGAAAGAAGGATCTTTATGGCTACCGGCATCTAAAGCTTGTAATTCTTCTACAGTTTTCTCGGAAACAAGTCCCACACCATTTGTTGTACGATCGACTGTTTCATCGTGAATCACGACAAGTTCACCATCTTTTGATAGGTGGACATCAAGTTCAATTCCATGAGCACCAATGCGCTCAGCTTCTTGGAAGGCGATCATCGTATTTTCTGGGTGTGTTCCTTTTACCCCGCGGTGAGCGAAAATTAGTGGTTTATTCATGTGAAAATCTCCTTATCATCTCTTTTCTTTCATTATGAAACTGCTTTGGGAAAAATACAATTGAATAGGAAAAACATTTACAAAAGTCTAACAGTTGCACAAAAGTTAACGTTAACGTAAAATGTAATAATCAAGTGAAGGGAGGAATAAACATGTATAAAATTGATGAAGTAACAAAACAAGTTGGTTTAACAAAACGTACACTTCGTTATTATGAGGAAATTGGTTTAATTCATCCCCCGGAGCGTAGTGAGGGGAACATTCGCCTGTATACAGATGAGGACATTGCAAGAATTAAAAGGATTGTGGAAGCGAAAGAAGTACTAGGAATCACGCTTCAAGAAATGCAGCATTTCTTATCGTTAAAAGAAAGAATGGAACACAGAAGAAATAGTGAGAATCCTCGTGACCGTGAAGTTATTCAAGAAATTAAAGAGATGCTTGAAAAACAAGTGCAAACGTTAGACGAGAAAATGGAGCAAATGCAGCGCGTAAAGGCGGAGCTAGAAGATAGTTTAAATCGAGCAGTTACATTTTTAGAGAATACAAAAGGAGAGTAATCAAAATGGAGAGCAAACAAAAATTAGGGAGATTGATTACGGTGGTGGCTACCTTCCTTGCCTTTTCAGGTATAGGGGTAGTTGATCCAATTTTGCCAATTATTGCTGAGAAAATTGGTGCAACGCATTGGCAAGTAGAGATGTTATTTACAGCCTATATTTTAACGATGGCAATTATGATGTTGCCAGCCGGTATATTTGCATCAAGATTTGGTGATAAACGAATGATGACAATCGGTCTTGCAATTGTGACTGTATTTGCATTTATATGCGGTATATCGCAAACGATTGCTCAATTATCTCTTTTCCGTGCAGGATGGGGATTAGGAAATGCAATGTTTTTTGCAACGGCAATGACATTATTAATTGCATTAAGTAAAGAAGTTCATGAAGCAGTAGGACTATATGAAGCAGCCATTGGTTTAGGGATGGCAGGTGGACCATTATTAGGCGGGATATTAGGTGGACATTCTTGGCGCTACCCATTTTTTGCGACGAGTATTTTAATTTTCTTAGCATTTATTTTAGTATTCTTTTTTGTAAAAGAACCGGAGCGAAAAGTGAAGCGTAAAGCAGCGGGTGTGGGAGAGTTACTTAACCTAGTGAAGTATAAACCATTTATGCAAGGTGCCATTTCAGGGATGTTATACTACTACGGATTTTTCGTCGTGCTAGCATATTCACCACTTATTATGCATTTATCTGCTATTCAATTAGGATTTGTATTTTGTGGATGGGGATTAGCGTTAGCCTACGGCTCAGCCATATTAGCACATAAGCTGGAAGGTAAATATGAACCGAAAACATTGTTAAAAGGTAGTTTGCTCGTATTTGCAATGTTATTAATTGCACTATTCTTCGTAAAAGTTATGTGGTTACAAATCGTATTAATTGTTCTATCTGGATTAACATCAGGATTAAATAATGCATTATATACAAGTTATGTAATGGATATTTCACCTTATGAAAGATCTGTTACATCAGGTGTTTATAACTTCGTTCGTTGGTTAGGGGGCGCGATTGCTCCAATTTTATCAGGAGTCATCGGTCATATAGTTTCGCCGCAAAGCCCATTTTTAGTTGGTGGAATTGTAGTGTTAGTTGGTTGCGTTATAATCTTAATTCCGATTCGTAAACCAGTAGAAGTAGAGACAAAAACCCTTTCTTAAGAAAGGGTTTTCTTTCCTATTACAGGACAACCCCTTTTCACATAGATGTTAGAACGCTCTGACTAAAATATATTTTCGGTATTTTTGTACTTTTAACTATACTTTTTGGATGTTTTGTTTTATTTTTGTTAGGGGACATTAATGATGTCCCTATTATAAATTTGCAGCGAAAGGCGTGATTGTACGATGGAACTATGGTTCACTGAAAAACAAACAAAACATTTTGGAATTACGGCGCGTATTAACCGCACATTACATACGGAGCAAACAGAATTCCAAAAACTTGATATGGTTGAAACGGAAGAGTTCGGAAACATGCTTATTTTAGACGGCATGGTTATGACAACAGAAAAAGATGAGTTCGTTTATCATGAAATGGTAGCGCACGTACCTTTATTTACACATCCAAACCCTGAAAACGTATTAGTTGTTGGTGGCGGCGATGGCGGTGTTATTCGTGAAGTGTTAAAACACCCAAGTGTAAAGAAAGCAACTCTTGTTGAAATTGATGGAAAAGTAATTGAGTACTCTAAACAGTACTTACCATCAATTGCAGGTGCATTAGATAATGAGCGTGTAGAAGTAAAAGTAGGAGACGGTTTCCTACACATCGCAGAAAGCGAAAATGAATATGACGTAATTATGGTAGATTCTACTGAGCCAGTAGGGCCAGCAGTAAACTTATTTACAAAAGGCTTCTACGCTGGAATCTCTAAAGCGTTAAAAGAAGATGGTATTTTCGTTGCACAAACGGACAACCCTTGGTTTACACCAGAATTAATTACAACTGTGTTTAAAGATGTAAAAGAAATCTTCCCGATTACTCGCTTATACACAGCAAACATTCCAACGTATCCAAGTGGACTTTGGACATTCACAATCGGATCTAAAAAACATGATCCACTAGAAGTAAGTGAAGAGCGTTTCCATGAAATTGAAACGAAATATTACACAAAAGAACTGCATAATGCAGCATTCGCATTACCTAAGTTTGTTGGAGATTTAATTAAGTAAGGGCGTTAAATTGAAATAAATAAAGTGTAAGTAACTCATTTAAGGTGTTTGTCTAGAAGGCTTGAACATGCTAGTTACTTACACTGCTACAAATGAAGTAGTCTTCTTATGATAAAAAGAAGGCGCAGGTAAATCGAGAAAGAGGAGCTATAGGCTCCAAATTTGAGAAATAATGAAAGGTTGGGATACCTTAAGTTCCACATAAGGAGGAAAAGAATATGCGTTTTGATGAAGCTTATTCAGGTAAAGTATTTATTAAAAGTCATCCAAGTTTTGAAGAGTCAGAGGCAGTTATTTACGGGATGCCAATGGATTGGACAGTAAGTTACCGTCCAGGTTCTCGCTTCGGCCCTGCACGTATTCGTGAAGTATCGATTGGACTAGAAGAATATAGTCCATATCTAGATCGTGAACTAGAAGAAGTAAAATATTTTGATGCGGGTGATATTCCATTACCATTTGGGAATCCACAGCGCAGCATAGACATGATTGAAGAATATGTAGCAAAACTATTAGATGCCGGTAAGTTTCCACTAGGTCTCGGCGGTGAGCACTTAGTGTCTTGGCCAATTTTTAAGGCAATGGCAAAAAAATATCCGGATTTAGCAATCATCCATATGGATGCTCATACTGACTTACGTGAGTCGTATGAGGGAGAGCCTTTATCCCACTCTACACCGATTCGTAAAGTGTGCGATTTAATTGGTCCGGAAAACGTATATTCTTTCGGAATTCGTTCTGGAATGAAGGAAGAATTTGAATGGGCAAAAGAAGTAGGTATGAACTTATATAAATTTAACGTATTAGAACCGTTAAAAGAGGTACTACCGAAACTTGCAGGACGCCCAGTCTATGTCACAATCGATATTGATGTGTTAGACCCAGCCCATGCTCCTGGAACAGGAACATTAGAAGCTGGCGGTATTACATCTAAAGAACTATTAGAGTCCATCGTAGCAATTGCAAATTCAAATATAAAAGTAGTCGGAGCAGACTTAGTAGAAGTAGCTCCAGTCTACGATCATAGCGATCAAACACCAATCGCAGCAAGTAAATTCGTGCGGGAAATGCTGCTCGGTTGGGTGAAATAAAAGCGGAGGCAGCTCGCTCAGAATCGCAGGGTATTGGAGCACCTGATCGAGAAGCGCTTTTGGCTTCGACCGAGAGTGTGAAATGGCCGGAGATTCTAGCTGCCGTAGCTGGATAAAAGTAAAAGCGGAAGCGGCTCGTTTAGAATGTGAGGGGGATGGAGCTTCAGACGTAGAGGCGTTTTTTGCCTCGAAGGAAGAAGCGAAGCCACCGAGCATTCTAGCCGCTGTAGCTGGATAGAAGTAAAAGCGAAAGCGAAAGCCTCCTAGACGACTAGGAGGCTTTTATTTTTGTCGTTATGTGTCGGTAAGTCGATATATTTAAAAAATCGCCGATATAATTTTACTTACCGTCACGCGACATAAAAAAAGAGCTAATCTCACTGGATGAGACTAGCTCTTTTTTCTTATGCAACTTTTTCTTTCGAAGTAATTCCACGAATTTCATCAGCAGAACGAATTGGATATTTGCGGAACACAATTGATCCGATGTATCCGACAATCGTGGTAACGATTCCACATAATACGGCAGCAATCGTTACTTTTATAACGTCATTAAATCCGAATAAGACGAGAAGCCCGGGAATTGGTGATGCTGTTCCTGGTGCATTATTAACGAGCTGGAATAGTGACGTAATAATACCGGCAAGCGCGCCGCCAACAAAGTTTGTCATATAGATAGGAATTGGGTTTGCTGAGACAACATCGGCTTGTGTTAAAGGCTCGATTGCGACAGCGATTGTGTCTTTCTTTGAACAAATTTTTAGTCGTTTAAAGAAAATAAAATTCATTGGGGCAGAAGCTGCTACGGCAAGACTACCAATGGCCATTGGTAAACCTGTTAGTCCAAGCATTGCAGTTAGTGCCATAGAACTTAATGGAGATGTAGAAATAACTGTTATTAATCCACCAAGCATAATGCCCATAATAATAGGACTTTCTGTAGTTGCAATTGAAATCATAGAACCGATTTTTCCGAGCGTTGCGTTAACGAGAGGATCCATAAGCATCGCCATTCCACGTGAAATTGGTGCAGCGATAAATAAGATTGCTAAAAATTCTACACCAGCTGGTAATTTCTTTTCGAGAAATTTCACGACGAATGCACAAACGTATCCAGCGAAAAATCCTGGTAAAATGCCGAATCCACTAGTAGCGATACCGATTAAAACAGCGTATACGGGTGAAACACCGATTGCCAGCGCTACTAAAATAGCCGCTGCGACACCACTCATACTACCAGAAGCTTCTCCTACTGATTGTAAAAAGTCATTATGAAACATTTCTCCACCGATATAACGGTGAAATGCCTCAATAAGAAAGCTCGCGATTGCTGCATTAGCTAAAGCACCCATTGCTTTCATTCCGTAAGGAGCACGGTAACTAAAAAGTGTAAATAGACAAAGTACAACAAGTAATAGTGCTAAACCTTGCAAGATAGCCATTTGAAAACTGTCTCCTTTGATTTTTGTAATAAAAATTTGTATCATTCAATAATAATATAAAAGTTCGTTAAACGGAAAAAAATTTATTGGGAAATTGCTGTAAGGTGAAAGACCCTTACAATAATGTAAGGGAAGTGTAAGACATTTCGATAGAGTATAGTATGCCATTTTTCGTATAATACAGGTATAGACATACGAATAGCGAGAAAGAAGTGTAAACAGGAGGCGCATGTATGAAATTAGTAATTAAAGTTTTAGCTGTTTTCGCCATTATTTTAGGTGGTACAGCGTATTATTTACAGACAAAAACAGAGGGCGTCGAGGCTTTTGTAGACAACTTCTTTTCAAATAAAGAAATACAAGATTATTATGCAGTTATAGATAAAGGTGAGAAAAAAGACGATGAATATTTGTATACATTTAATGGATATACAGAAGACGGAAAGCTACAAGTTATTAAAAGAATGGTGAATCGTGAATTGCATACAGGTGCTTTTATAAAAATTTATGCAAAAGGTATGCAGGGAAAAGGGTGGGCTGAAATCCCGAAAGAGTCGATTCCACAAAAAGCAATGCAAAAAATAGAAAAACCATAAAAGGAGCGAATCGTTCGCTCCTTTTTTAGTGCGTTAAAATAGTGATAGATGTATTTTCTTTGTTAGAAATAATTTTTGCATGCCCGCCAATTGGGAAAGTGAAAATTGGAGTTGTATGTCCGAAACTTGCGTTTGCAATGATAGGTAAATGTTTAAGCTCAGGTTTTGAAGCAATCATCTCTTGGATGTCCTCTATCGTACATTCCGCTCCTTTTTGCATCATTCCTATAACAATGCCCTTTACGTATTCAAAATCAGTTTGCTGCATAAGAGAGTGTAAATATCGATCGAAAGTTTTAAGTGTAGCTTTTCCCGTTAAACTATCTTCTTCAAGAAATAAAACTTTATCTCGTAAGCTTGGCATATATGGTGTACCTTGCAATAAATTAAATGTACTCATATTGCCACCAATAATAGTTCCTGTTGCTTCTCCTTCTTGAATCGAAACATATCCTTCATTTTTAATAAACCCTCGATTTTCTTGATCAATATACCAAGAATCATCGCTCCACGTTTCAGCCGGCAGTACTTCAATAGGTTCATGAGAAGTTAAGCACTTTAAAAAGTAATCGGTCGTATAATCGATTCCTTTCTCCATTCCAAATGAAGAGAAGTGAGGGCCTGAATATGTAACTAAGCCTGTTTTTGCATAAAGAGCATTATTTAAAGCTGTAATATCAGAATAGCCACAGAAAAACTTTGGGTTTTCACGAATTAAATTATAATCGAGGTGTTTTAACAAACCGTTAGAGTTGTATCCTCCAAGTATCGTCAAAATTGCTTTTACATTAGGGTCTGAGAATGCTTCATGAAGATCTTGAACTCGCGAAGAAATAGAGGATGAAGAAAAGCGGTCTATCTCATCAGCGTTTTTTGAGAACGTAACGTGAAATCCCATGTCGGTCAATCTTTTCGTAGCAAGCTCTTGGTTGCTGGTGGAGACAATACTTAAACTGCAAGACGGTGAAATAACCCTTATTTCATCACCTTTTTTTAATTTTGTTGGTAACATTAGATTCGCCCCTTAAAATGAAAGAATATTTAGATTTAAAAAATATTTTATCATATGAAATAAAGCGAAAGTGAATTATTTTTTGAAAAGGAGTTTTCCTGATTTTTCAGCAGACAGACAGAGTCTTTTTTTGATATGATAGGAAAAGTGATTTATTATAAGTAGTATTTAATATCTATAACATTTGAAAGGTGTGCAAGACGTGAAGAAACAACTTGCAGGCTTGCCGGTACACGTTCATTTCGTAACAGAAATCCGTGAAGGGGCGAGGAAGGAAACCGTTGCTTTTGAAGCAAATGGTCAATACTATGTAAAAGGTCAAGGTACATATGTAACATTCCAAGAGCCGAACGAACAAGGCGAAGTGAAAACAATTATTAAAATTCAAGATGAACAAGTTCTCATTATGCGTTCAGGTGCTATTTCTATGCGTCAGACGCATGTGAAAGGTGAATGGACAACTGGTACATATACGAGTGAACTTGGTACGTTTGCATTGCAAACAAAGACTGATAACGTTCTTTTTAAATGGTCGGATGAAAAGAAAAAAGGACAACTTTTCTTAACGTACGCATTGCTTCTAAGTGAACAAGAAGCTGGCAGATATACAATTACAATTAATTTGAAGGAGGCAAAATAATGAATTCTTTAGAACAAGTAAAAGGATTGATTAAAGAAGAAATTCAAGCTGCTGTATTAAAAGCAGAATTAGCGACAGAAGAACAAATTCCAAACGTTGTATTAGAATCTCCAAAAGATAAAACAAATGGTGACTTCTCTACAAATATGGCAATGCAACTTGCACGCGTTGCAAAAAAAGCACCTCGTATGATTGCAGAAGAATTAGTTGCAAACTTTGATAAAGCAAAAGCTTCCATTGAAAAAATTGAAATCGCTGGTCCTGGTTTCATTAACTTCTACATGGATAATAGCTACTTAACAGACTTAATCCCAACAATCGTCAACGCTGGTGAAGCTTACGGTGAAACGAATACTGGTAAAGGTGAAAAAGTACAAATTGAGTTCGTATCTGCGAATCCAACAGGTGACCTTCACTTAGGACATGCACGTGGTGCGGCAGTAGGTGACACTTTATGTAACGTATTAGCAAAAGCAGGATACGATGTATCTCGTGAGTACTACATTAATGATGCTGGTAACCAAATTCATAACTTAGCTCTTTCGGTTGAAGCTCGTTACATGCAAGCTTTAGGTTTAGAGAAAGAAATGCCAGAAGACGGTTACCATGGTGCGGACATCATTGGAATCGGTAAACGTTTAGCAGAAGAGTTTGGCGATCGTTATGCAAAAGCTGATGCTGAAGAAAGCTATGAATTCTACCGTGAATATGGTTTGAAATATGAGTTAGCAAAACTTCAAAAAGACTTAGAAAGTTTCCGTGTTAAATTTGATGTATGGTTCTCAGAAACATCATTATACAAAAACGGAAAAATTGATCAGGCTCTTGCTGTATTAAAAGAGCGTGAAGAAATCTTTGAAGAAGACGGGGCAACTTGGTTCCGTTCAATGACTTACGGTGACGACAAAAACCGTGTATTAATTAAAAACGACGGTTCTTACACATACTTAACGCCAGATATCGCTTACCATCGCGACAAATTAGAGCGTGGTTTCGATAAGCTAATCAATATTTGGGGTGCTGACCACCATGGCTACATTCCTCGTATGAAAGCTGCTATTCAAGCGCTAGGTTACGATAAAGAAACACTGGAAGTAGAAATCATCCAAATGGTACAACTGTACCAAAATGGTGAAAAAATGAAGATGAGTAAGCGTACAGGTAAAGCAGTTACACTTCGTGAGCTTATGGAAGAAGTAGGCGTGGACGCAATGCGTTACTTCTTCGCAATGCGTAGTGGTGATTCTCATTTAGACTTCGATATGGACTTAGCTGTATCAAAATCTAATGAAAACCCAGTATACTATGCGCAATATGCTCATGCTCGCGTATGCAGTATCCTTCGTCAAGGTGAAGAGTTAGGATTAGCTACAGGCGGAGACGTGAATTACAAACTTGTTACTTCTGAGAAAGAAGTAGAGTTACTAAAAAAACTTGGTGAATTCCCAGCTGTAGTTGCGGATGCAGCGCAAAAACGTCTGCCACACCGCATTACAAGTTATGCATTTGAATTAGCAGCAGCATTACACAGCTTCTATAATGCAGAAAAAGTATTAAACCAAGATAACTTAGAATTAAGTAAAGCTCGTTACGAATTAATGAAAGCAGTACGCACTACACTTCAAAATGCACTAGCAATCGTAGGAGTATCTGCACCAGAGAAAATGTAATAGAAAAAAGAAAAGTACCGAAAAGTCGTATGAGGAGAACCGCACGTACGGCTTGATGAAGGGAAGTTGCAACAGAAAAAGAGATGGCAAAGCTATCTCTTTTTCTGTTGCAGTTTTTTGCTCTAAATATATGTTATGGTGATGAAGTGAAAATAGAAAAATACCAATTAACTATTGATTTTTAGGAACGATTCTAGAATAATAGACTGTTGGGGGTAAGATTATCTAAAATCCATATATGTATTATTAGTTGGTGGAATGTTACTAGGAAATGGTGTGATTGTTGTGAAAAATATTGTTACAGCTATGCCAAATACTAAAATAACAATGCATCTAACCAAGTATCTAAACAATTAGTAATCAATCTTGAAAACTTCCAACTTAGTCAAGAAACTAGGGGTGGTATGTTTACAATAGTACATATAGTACAATTAAAGTTTTCATGATTTGATAAAAAATAATGAAAGGATATAAATCTCTCGGTTTTGATATTATCATCACATATAAGCTCATTTTAATTCTTCGACATAGCCATGGAACCCATTAGGCAAAGTGTTTTTTCTCGACACTCATTTATATACTCCAAAAATGAAAAGGCTGAATTTCGTATTTCTATACGATTTATATGAAATCAGTTGACAATCATACTCTTTTTTAGTTACCCCCAAATTCGTTCCACTGTATTCAAATTTGGAGAATATGACTTTCATCTTGCATAGGCAACCAATACTTCATCCAGAGCGTTTTTAATTATATAATGATGGCGGTGGAATGCTTCTTGTTCTACTTGTTTCGGTGTGTAGGTCGGTCGTGTAACTAAACACAAAACGTTTTAACATATGGCCAATTTCACCTCAACTCATAATGACAGAAAACGCATCTTCAATGACATCTTTTAGAATACGAGTATCCTAGCATGTTTCACAGTCGTAACCTTCTTCGGCGGATATGCTAAATTCGATTATAGATTGTACTTCTTGTTATTCTTTAGGGGGATAAGTAAGGAAGTTGACCAAATGCATATTTACTGTGAAGTAGCTCTTCCATACTTGTCGGCAATGAAATTTTTACATTTATAGAGCAAACGTTTGCGTCGGGTGTGAAGAAATTTCGGAAACTCTACAGCATAATAAGACAATGGCCGTCATGGGTTTTATCGTGAGTGCTTTTCGAATTGTTTTCTTCTAGCTTTGAAGTTATTCTGTGGTCCGTTCATGTGTACTTGTAATTTGAATTTCTTTATCAAAATTTTTCCTGTCCTGTATCTGTTCTTGTTAAACAGTATAGGCCAGAAATAGCATAGTTTAGGCATGTCGGGGAAATGAGATGAATTTATATAAAAGTCAGACTTCAAACTTCAAGTTTCTAAGCAATAGAAGGGTTGAAAAAAGAGAAAAAGATGATAATAGCTATCAAACACATTTTAGTAAAGTGGCTTAATGACATTGAATAGTAGAATCTTTGTCATAGTATGTTTGCACCAGAATCTATCTGTATTTAATTTTATAGGGGGAATTACACAAGTATGTATTTAAAAAGAATAACTTCGATTTTTTCGATTATAATGATTTTCATGTTTACTATAGGCCAGAGTCTTTTACCTATAGTAGCAAATGCACAAGAGTTAAACACAGCAGGACTTGTGGATAGTTTTAAGATTGATAAAACAAATCTTTCTATCGGACAACAGACTAAAGTCACTGTAAACTTCAGTGAAAAAGATGGCCTTAAGCTGAAGCCTGGAGACACACTAACATTAACACTGCCTCCAGAATTAAAAGGATTAGATACAGAGTTTCTATTAGATGACTATGGTACTTGTAAAGTTACAGCAGGTACTGTGGTATGTACATTTAATGATAAAGTGAGTACACATCAAAATATTAAAGGGTATTTAAACTTTTTCGTGGAAGCTGCTAATGTAGGAACGGATGAAAAGAAAGAGATTGAAACCAATTTCGGTACAAATGTAGATAAGCAAGCTGTAATAATTACCGGTCCAACAAGCGGTGGTGGTACAGATCCTGGAAAGGGTCCGTTTTTTTATAAAACTGGTGATATGAGAGGTAAGCCAGGTGAGGTGCGTTGGTTCTTAAATATAAACTTAAATAAAGAAGAGTTAAGTCGTGATATTGTTGTGACTGATAATTTACAGGAAGGTCAAACACTTAATAAGGATAGCTTCTATATAAGTGTAGATGATTATCTAGGTCGTCGATCTTTAACGCTACAAGAGCTTGAAAAGCAAGGTTACGGAACGATTACCTTTACTGGAGACAGATCATTTAAAGTTGTACTTAATAAGGATAAAGCACGTCTTGCCTCCTTTACGATTGGTTATACATCTACTATAACGGAAGCTGGGAAGAAGCAAGAGTTTTTTAAGAATGATTATACGATTGATTACCAAGTTCTAAACAAAGAACCAGTTACTGAATCGGGTACTCATCCAGTCGAAAATATGACAGCTGGCGGTGGTGCTGAAGGTAACGTGACTCCAAGAGGAACACTAAAAATTGTGAAGCATATTGAAGGGGATGAAGAAAAAGTAATCCCAAATGTTTCGTTTAAGTTGTATAAAGAGCCTGATGAACAAGTTGGAGATGTATATAAAACAGATGAAAAAGGGATAATTGAAATCCCTAATTTACAACCAGGTAAATATTATGTGCAAGAAGTTTCAGCTCCAGACTATGTTGATTTCGACCCTCAAGCAAAAGTAATTTTTGAAGTTAAATCAGATGCTGTAAATGGAGTTAAGTTGCCAATTCCGAATAAAGTGAAAACTACATCTATTGCAGGGACGAAGACGTGGAAAGGCGATAACGAGAAAGATCGTCCAAGTTCAATCAAAGTAGAATTACTACAAAATGAGAAAGTAGTAGACACGAAAGAAGTAACAGCGGCAGATGGTTGGAAATACAAATTTGACAACCTAGCAGCGTATGATGCAAATGGAGTAGCGTACAAGTATGAAGTAAAAGAACAACCGATAGATGGATACACAACAGAAGTAAACGGTTATGACATTACAAATACAAAAGTGGTACAAACAACCAAAGTAGAAGGAACGAAAACATGGAAGGACGGAAATGCGGAAGGTCGTCCAACGATGATTAAAGTAGACTTACTACAAAACGGTACAGTGATTGCGACGCAAGAAGTAAGCGAAGCAACAGGCTGGAAATATGAATTTAAAGATTTGGCGATAAACGATGCAGACGGAAAAGCATATAAGTATGAAGTGAAAGAACAAGCAGTAGACGGATACGAATCAAAAGTCAATGGTTATGACATCACGAATACAAAAGTAGGCAAGACATCAGTTGCAGGAACGAAGACGTGGAAAGGTGGCACAGAGGAAGAGCATAAAGCCATCAAAGTAGACTTATTACAAAACGGTACAGTGATTGCGACACAAGAAGTAAGCAAAGAAACAGGTTGGAAGTATGAATTTAAAGATTTAGTAGCGTTCGATGAAAATGGAAAAGCATACAAGTATGAAGTGAAAGAACAGCCGGTAGATGGATATGAATCAAAAGTCAATGGTTATGACATCACAAATACAAAAGTAGGCGAAACAAAAGTAGAAGGAACGAAAACATGGAAAGACGATAACGCGAAAGATCGTCCGGAAATGATCAAAGTAGATCTTTTACAAAACGGTAAAGTAGTAGATACAAAGGAAGTAACAGCGGCAACAAATTGGAAGTATACGTTTGAAAAACTCCAAGCATACGATGCAAACGGAGCAGCGTACAAGTATGAAGTGAAAGAACAAGCAGTACCGGGATATGAATCCAAAGTAAATGGTACTGACATCACAAATACAAAAGTAGGTCAAACAAAAGTAGAAGGAACGAAGACATGGAAAGACGATAATGCGAAAGATCGTCCGACAATGATCAAAGTAGACCTTTTACAAAATGGTAAAGTAGTAGACACAAAAGAAGTAACAGCAGCAACAGAATGGAAGTACACATTCGAAAACCTCCAAGCATATGATGCAGACGGAGCGGCATACAAGTATGAAGTGAAAGAACAAGCAGTACCAGGATATGAATCCAAAGTAAGTGGTACTAACATCACAAATACAAAAGTAGGCAAAACAAAAGTAGAAGGAACGAAGACATGGAAAGACGGAAATGCAATAGACCGTCCGACAATGATCAAAGTGGACTTACTACAAAACGGAAACGTGATTCAAACACAAGACGTACTCGCAGTAATGGGTTGGAAATATATATTCGCAGATCTAGAAGCATATGATGCGGAAGGAAAGGCTTACGAGTATACAGTGAAAGAACAGCCAGTACCAGGATATGAATCCAAAGTAAGTGGTACTGACATCACAAATACAAAAGTAGGTCAAACAAAAGTAGAAGGAACGAAAACGTGGAAAGATGATAACGCAACAGATCGTCCGGAAATGATTAAAGTAGACCTTTTACAAAATGGTACAGTGATTGCGACGCAAGAAGTAAGCGAAGCAGCAGATTGGAAATATGAATTCAAAGATTTAGCAGCGTACGATGCAAATGGAGTAGCGTACAAGTATGAAGTGAAAGAACAAGCAGTACCAGGATATGAATCCAAAGTAAATGGTTATGACATCACAAATACAAAAGTAGGCGAAACAAAAGTAGAAGGAACGAAAACATGGAAAGACGATAACGCGAAAGATCGTCCGACAATGATCAAAGTAGATCTTTTACAAAACGGTAAAGTAGTAGATACAAAAGAAGTAACAGCAGAAACAAACTGGAAGTATACGTTTGAAAAGCTACAAGCATACGATGCAAACGGAGCAGCGTACAAGTATG
>NZ_JBQAFR010000005.1:0-173348 GCF_051915945.1 Bacillus cereus group sp. MYBK30-2 | reverse complement strand
TACGAAATTTATATGCTTTATTTACTAACATAGGTTGCACCTCACTTTGTTATAGGATATCTACAGTATACAAAAAAACGTAGGCTTACGCCTACTGACATTCATCTCCCATCTACCGTTGGGCTAGCGCCCTTCACACGCTTGAGGAAGGAGTATTCTATCAGAAAACGATAAATGAAGGGATCTCTTCTTGCAGAACAGCAATTTCTCCTAAATTTAATGCATTACCATTTTGATCCAACGATTCAAAACTTACTCCTACGGGTACTACATAGGCACTTGGCTTCCCTTGAACAAGCACCCTAAAATCGCGATGAAAAGATACCGAACAACCACCTTGACTTATTTTACTTTTCCCTCTAAGAATTGTAGCAAATTGATCACAAATGAAATTAAAGTTGTGCATAAATTTAATTCCTTTCTCATACAAAATGATGAATTTAGAGTTTTAATTTAAAAAGGACTTTTTCCTACTCTTACAGCCAAGAAACACGGATAAACAAACTCAACTCGCTTCAAAATTCTAAAAAACAGGTCACAAAGTGTAATCTGTGACCTGTTTTTTTAGACGAAATACCTATGATATCTCCAAGCAATCATAACCATTCTTGAAAGGGATTAATGTATCAGCTTTATTGAACGTCTGATTCATGATGTCCCCCTGTTCTGTTGTAGCTTTGAAATAAAGTTTGATTAAAAATACCTCACAAACTCATAGTTTACGGTAAAGAAAAAGAAACCAGTTTGAAAAAAGATTGATCAAAATGGATTCCACTTTTGAGATTGACTATTTATCTTTCATAAAAAAGTTTGATCATTTTTGTGATCTTCCCTCCATTAAAGCGCCCGTTTCTTGAATAACTATAGGTTTACCTCATATTTATCCCGTTCTGTTTTATTTTTTTCCCATTATTGGAGGTATAAATATAAAGAAAAGCAAGAAGTCCATATAAGATTCCTCCTAACAAGAAAAACGGTTCAACAATTACTAATAGTAAAGAAAGTGATTCTGATTCCAACAAGCTTTGAATTATCCCTACACTACCGCGTAAACCCAAAACCACACACGCTCCCCATGCTGAAGTGAGCAACAACCAGGATGGAAACCTTCGACCCCATGCTTGAACAAGTGCAAGTGCAGTAAATGCAGAAATTATACATAGGGCAATTGCAACCAGATTAATGATGAATAACACTTCGCCCATCGTCCTGCCTTCAAATCCTAAAGTGCCTCCTGCAGCCCAGTAAATGTGGATTAACCCGAATAGAGTCGACCAAACAAAAGCTGCATAACCAGTAAAAACCAACCACTTCTCGATTTTGTCCAGAGGATGACGATCATTATTGTTTTTGATTGTAATAACTCCTTTCATTATGAGGGATAACAGAAGTCTTTTTGAATTACGTATAGTTTTATATATTGTTTCATTTTATAATTTATTATTATTAAATCCAATGAATTTTTACGAATATTATGATTTTATTCGCACAATCAGTTACTACATTTATATAAAGTCCATTTGATGTTTTCACATCGGTAAAGTATCTATACTGTTCTTTATCAACAGAGATAAGGAGCGGATAAACAATGGTTAAATTATACGGGACGACAAAATACGGATTAACTGCACATGATTTATTGGAACGTATTTGGAAAGGATTAAAAGAAAGCGTTATTGTGAATCACTTCCATGCATCACAATAACGCTTTCTTTTCTTGAACACCTTTCTCAATTACCTGAAAAAGTACTTTAAAGATTAGGAACTGAACAATTGTTAAAATATTAAACGGAACTTCTATATACTATTATTAAAATCTATGAGTTCCTAGCTGGTGAAAACCTCTTAAAAATATTTTGAGAGGTTTTTTATGTAGAAAGCGAATGGAGTAAATCTGTTATCACTTAAATATGTTCTCTTTTTCCATACTGATTACACACCTTTTATAAAATAGTACTATCAGTATGTCCAAGATTTGCAGATTCATTGCACAACCTTTAGTTTTTTTACACCCGAACCACCTTACTGTAACTACCATGTTTTACTACCTGCTTAACATCTATCTCACTTTCTTCAATTCCTGGTATTTCAGAAACATCTACAACGATTGTATTATTTAAAACACTAATCACATATCCTGTTAATTGCAAAGACGGATTCTTACGATAAGGAAATCGAACATACTCTCCCGTTCTTACTTTTATTTTATTTTCCATGTAAAAACCTCCCGAGTCATGAGCCCTTGGAATTCTGGATCACTTGATTTTTGAATAGAATTTTTTTATTTTTCTAAGCCGCTTTAAAGTGGATGCCAATCTTTATTCCCCTGATGGAATATAGTTCTTTCTAATGATATCGCGTACTTTATTCATAAAGAATATAAGAAAAAAAAGAGCTAGAGCAGCATTAACACAGAAATATATGTTTCCTGTTGTGTATTTATCATAACAAGAATAAAAATTTAAAATTGAAAGAATTGCTGAACAGATGGTAAAGGTTACTACTGTACCAAAACTTCTCATAGTTGCCACCCCTATTCTAAATATTGTAATATCCTTCTACTATTAGGAGTATCTCCAGCAAAGTGGAAAAAACAAGCTAAATAAATTTTAATATGAAAATAAGCAATTTTAACACCGGTAAGAGTATTTCAATGCAACACAACATCATTTGGTTTGAAACCATTGCGGCATTATAGTTCATTCCTTGATTCACCAAGGCTTGTACCCCAATTGGTTGTCACATATGTGTGATAAACGATGCAAGTTGCTGAGATATTTCTGGTGGAAGCAGAATGGCTGTGTAATACTTCTTATCCTTCATCCCCTGCATTACATCTTTTTACATTTGTAAGAACGGTCATTTAACTTTGCTCTTTTATTTTATCTCCTAAATTTATAATCCCTGGTCCTGGTAAGTCCGCACCGGTATCCTGTATTACCATAGTAATTGGCAAGTCTTTTGGTACAGGATTAACAGTTGAATCCATAAAAGCAAAACTAGCGATGATCACAGCAGCCATGATACCCAAAAGCCACCTAGAACCATCTTTTGTTTAAAAAATCGCTATACTGTAAGCACTTTAACTTATTTTTTCTAGCATTTATCTAACAAAAAGATTAATAACAAACAATATGTAGTTTACAATAAAGTATTGTTGTTTATAATGAAATTATATCGTTTTTTCTACACATTTCAATTTACATTTAAGACGGGAATGTAAAATAAAAAACAAAAGATTAAAATCTGTCGTTTATTATACCGATAACGAACAAGGAGGTGTAAGGCGTTGAAAAAGGCGGATTTGAGGATTATTCGGACAAAGAAATTTATATATGATGCTTTTATCAAGCTGATAGCTGAAAAGGGATACGATGCTATCACCATACAAGACATCACAGATGAGGCACTTATTAATCGGGCAACATTTTACTCACATTATAAAGATAAACAAGATCTGTTAACAAAGATTAGTGAGGATGCACTAGGAGAATTAACAAGTAAGATGGTTCTACATGCCCATGTACAGGAACATCAAATAGATCTTTCGAAACTCGAGGAAATTTTACAATCCATATTTGAGTGTATAGCAAAACATGCAGACTTTTATAAAACCATGCTTGGTCCTCATGGCATTCATAATTTTAATCTACAAATGCAGCAGACTATCATGGATAACCTTGAACAAAATTGTCTTGAACTTAAACTTGGGGAACAGGACTTAGATATTCCAAATGATATGGTTTTGCATTTCATCACTTCCTCTGTTGTCGGGATAGCAATTTGGTGGTTCCAAAATGACATGAAATATTCACCGAAATATACTGCACAAAAATTAGTGAAGCTTTTGACTAAAGGCCCCTTGTGTGCAGTGGGGTTTACTTTATTTAATGAAGGATAGAAAGGGCAACTATGCCGTGAAGGGATCATCATATATGCCCATCAACTTAAGAGTTTTTTCGTTCATATAAACGAAAAAGCTCTTAAAATATTTTATCCCCTTAAAAATGAACATACCAAACAAACCTAGATAGGCATCCTTTTTAAAAATTATGCAGTTTTTGTTGCTTTGGAACAAAGTTTGATCAAAAACTTCTTACAAACTCACATTCTATGGTACACAAAAAGAATCGATTTTGAAAAAAGATTAATCAAAATCGATTCTTTCTTTTGGATTGTGTGTACAGTTTTTATAAAAAAAGTTTGATTAAAACTCACTTAGAATTCTTTAATTGAAATGTATTCGACTAATCAGAACCACTCATGAGTATATCTGTATGATATAGTTTTACCTAATGTAATTTTGGAAAAAAGTTTAATTAAAAACAGCTCACGGATCCATATTCTACGGAAAATAAAACAAATCCAATTTGAAAAAAGATTAATTAAAATGGTTTCTTTTCTTTTTGAATGTATCCTCCGTTTTGTAAAAAAGTTTAATCAAAACGAAATCACAAATTCTTATTTATTAACCTACAAAAAAACTCCATTTTGAATAAATTTTTGATGTTTGTCCCATTTTCCGAACTCACTTCAGTAAGAGAGACGAGGCTGATTACGAGTGCCCTGCATCAATGTTTGTATTTTGAATCCCGATTTTTCCTGCTTTAATCTTACTCCGGAACAGCGCAAAGTATACAAGAGTTCCCGTTAAAAACAGTGTTCCGCCTACAATTGCTACTTCATGGAACATATCAGGGATGGTCAATACCCCCATTTCGAACACGAGCCATATTAAAGCGCCGTACGTGACAGGTGCTCTCCATTTCCCTAAATTAAATGCCTCTGCGTCAGGTAAATCTTTTCTACGCAAATAGTAAGCCAAAACTGTTATGAAGTATAAAGCTGTAAGAACAACGGATGTTGATCCGACTAGCAAAGTCAAAGAATCAGAGAATAGGCTCGCTATAATATCGAGCACTAATACAAGCACAATTGCATTTACCGGTACGGATGTTCTTGGGTTTACCTTTTTAAAATAACGCGAAGCAAAAAATACATCATCCCGCGCCATTGCATAAATGATACGGGAAGCAGAAGCCATTCCGATTAAGCCGCATGCAAAAATGGAAATGATAACAAGAAGCATAAACAAAGTGCCAATGAATTGGCCGAGCTTTGTTTTAATAATAAGTGGAAGCGGGTTAACAGAAGTTGTCACATCAGCTAAATCTGAAATGGAAATTGTAACAGTAAAAAGAAAAGCAAATCCAATGATACCGCCAATCAGCAATGCGAAAAATACAGCACGTGGTACATTTTTGCTCGCGTCAATTGTTTCTTCCGAAAGATTCGCCGCGGCTTCAAAGCCAACCATGGTCCACGACCCCATCAGCATAGCGATCACAAAGCCACCAAGGTACGTACCGCTTTTTTGCTCGCCGATATTTGTTAGCATATCCCAATTCGGAGTTGTGAATAGCGCAACGATAGCAAGAATGACAAGAATGCCTACCATACCGATTACTTCGGTATATACCGCAATGTCATTGAGACGAGAAGCCAGTTTTACGCCGAAAATGTTGAGGACAGCCTGTAGCAGTAAGGTTGTGAGTACAATATACAAAAGGGTCTTCCCACCTATATTCCAGCCAAACACATCCGCAATGAGTGGAGCCAGGCCAAAATCGACGGCAGGAATGACAATGACAAAAAAGCAAAATCCGAGCCAGCCGGAAAACCACCCTAATCCTTGATTTGCCAGCCGCGTCACCCATTGATACGAGTAGCCGCTGAGTGGCATTCTCCCTGCCAATTCAGCAATAACAAGAGCGACAAGCAGGTGACCTACTAATACGATTGGCCACGTCCAAATACCTGCGGGCCCCGCATTGTTTAAAACAAACCCAAAATTCGTGAAAATGCCCGTTGTGATGGACATAAATGAAAACGCGACTGCAAAGGAACTAAAAAATTTTAAAGACCTCTTTAACTCTTGCTTGTAGTGATATTGCTGCACGTTATTCATTTCCTTCTTGACTTTTGTGTGCATAAAAAGCCTCCTTCCACTTTTCCTGTACTTTGTATATCTTCTTAGCTTGTTTCCATCCTTTCTTTTTATTTTGAAAATTCAGTCTTTTTAGAGCGATTTCACTCACTCTCCTCTATTGCAAGTACCATACCAATTATACAATTTGCGTCATGATTGAATTTTGCAAGCTTTTCACTGTTTAAAATGTTGCCCCAATATGAAATTTTGAATAGTTTATTCAAAATTTCATATTCCGTCGGGGACTGATTTTCTGTTTTAAAGATATACAAAAAAAGAAAAAATGCTGCATTTCATATAGAATTTTTGATCAAACTTTTTTACAAACGGTTAAACTTTATTTTAAACGGTACGACTTTTTTCAAAATGGTGCAACTTTCTTTCAAAATCACAGTAATCCTGTAATTCCAAGAACAGGAATCCAACAAATAGCAAGGAAGCCATAGTCCGCTATAACCTGCGGTACTAATTCCATCTTTCAGACCCAATTTCATCTGACATATGTTTTTTTAAATAAGGAAATAACGTGTTCCCCTCTTTCAATTAACCAAGTTACGTTTCAAAAAAGTTAATTAAAAGTCAGTGAACATATGCAGCTTCTCTAATAAAAGCCACTCCATAAAGACTTTATTACTATTTGGTCTCAAGGGTATTCTTTTTTTCTTCCCGTATAATTTGATTTATTTTAATTAAGGTATCGGTCATTTGCTGCAAAGATTCGATATCAATTTTAGAGAAGTATTTCTCAATAAGTAAATCATCTAGCTGGGACAACCGTTCTATAAACTTGCTACCGTTAGGACCAAGTGTAAGGAAATATTCACGTTTATTGTTAGGATTTACTTGTTTCGAAATCATCTTATGTTTTTCCAATTTAGATAAAACTTGACTGACAGCACTTTTGGATATATTAAAAGTGCTCGCAATGTTGTTTGCTGTAGTATTTTTATTTAAATTGATATAGAATATCATGTTCTCTTGCTGTCCTGTTAGACCGAACTCAGTCTTTAACTCCTGAGATATTAAAATGTTTAATTCATTGTAGGCCCGGTTCATTTCGGTAATTACTTCTTTATAAGAACTAGTCATATGATTCTTCCTCCACTCATTTTATTATTGCACTGTACGCTGTTTTTTCGCTTTTGTATATAATTAAGTTAAGTTAACTGTACAATGTCTTTGTGTTAGTGTAAAGTAAAATGTATCTCAATACTTTAATTACAAATTCTTTTTAATAGTGCATAAAAAGCTCCTATCTCACAGCAGTATTTGCAAGAATCCCTTGAACTTCACAAGGTACACCTTTTGGAGCATTATCACAGGGTTGCTATTCTAGTCCATCATATCATATAGATAAAATGTAATGGATTAATAAATTATGGAGTTTCAAAGACTCATTTTTTCAAGACAGTTTAATTTACATTTAAGACATAGATGTAAGATAAGAAACAAAAAGAGGCGATCTGTTGTTTCCAATGATAATAACGAACACGGAGGTATATGGTATTGAAAAAATCGGATCTACGGATTATTCGGACAAAGAAATTTATATATGATGCTTTTATCAAGCTGATAGGGGAAAAGGGATACGACGCTATTACCATTCAAGACCTCACAGATGAGGCACTCATTAATCGGGCAACATTTTACTCGCATTACAGGGATAAACAAGATTTGTTAACAAAGCTTACCGAGAATACTCTAGGAGAATTCACAAGTAAGATGGTCCTTTATACCCATGTACAGGAAAATCAAATAGAACTTTCGAAATTCGAGGAAATTTTACAATCCATATTTGAATGTATCGCAAATCATGCAGACTTTTATAAATCCATGCTTGGGCCTCATGGCATTCATGATTTTAAGCTACAAATGCAGCAGGCTATCATGGATAACCTTGAACAAAATTCCATTAAGCTTACACTTGGAGAACATGACTTAGATATTCCGAAAGATATGGTATTGCATTTCATCACTTCCTCTATTATTGGGATAGCAATTTGGTGGCTTCAAAATGACATGAAATATTCACCTAAATATACTGCAGAACAAGCAGCGAAGCTTTTTACTAAAGGCCCCTTTTGTGCATTGGGTTTTACTTTTTTTTCACGAGGTCTAGAAAAAGCAACTGTACTGTGAAGAATCATCCTATCATTTCAGGAAATTCGCACGTGTAGACACAAATTGCGTACAAGTTAACCGGCACCTTAAAAGTTAAGGTGCCGGTTAATGATTTTATGCTTAATAATTGAGATTTGGTCTCTTCCTAATTCCAATTATTATCTCAATTAGTTATAGCTCCTTTAGGTTCTGCTGCAAAAACTCTAAAGTTCTTGCAATTAATCTCCTAAACTTGGACAAATAACTTTTCTTCGGTCACAACAACACTGGTACTTGGTTGTACGAGTTGTTACAATTATTATAAAAAGAAGCCACTCTAAAATTTAGATTGGCTTCTTTTTGTAATTAAACTAAGTTTAATACCGTTACTTTTTCACGTGTCATAGACTCAAGGCTCTTGCGAATACCTTGAGCGCCCATACCTGAACCTTTTACACCGATGAATGGGAAGTGGTCAGGGCCGCGCTCTGTGCGTCCGTTAATTTGGACAGAACCAGTGTCGATTTTGTTAGCAATTGCAAATGCTTTGTTAATGTCTTTTGTGAAGACACTTGCTTGCAGACCGAACTCTGATTTGTTAGCAATTTCAATTGCTTGTTCATCGGAAGAAACACGGATGATTGGAAGGATTGGGCCGAATGGCTCTTCCCAAGCAACTTTCATTTCTTCTGTTACGTGGTCGATTAATGTTGGGTAAATTAAGTTACGCTCACGTTTGTTACCGATAACGATTGTTGCACCTTTTTCAGCAGCATCGTCAACTAAACCTTGAACGAAGTCAGCAGATTTATCGTCGATTAATGGAACGATTGTGCTGTCTTGTTCTGGAGATCCAACTGATAATTTAGCTACTTGCTCTTTTAATAAGCCAACAAGCTCGTCCGCTACGTTTTCGTGTACAAGTACACGTTTAATAGCTGTGCAACGTTGACCAGAGTAAGAGAATGCACCGCTTACGATATGATTTACAGCATCTTGTAAGTCAGCATCTTCACGAACGATACCAGGGTCTTTACCACCAAGTTCTAATACAAGTGGAATCATTGCAGCTTTTTTCGCTAAATGTTTACCTGTGTTTGTACCACCTGTGAACGATACCATATTGATGCCTTCGTGCTCTACTAAGTAGTCGCCAATTACAGAACCGCGTCCTGTAGCTACGTTTACAAGACCTTTTGGAAGGCCAGCTTTATGAAGTGCTTCAACCATTTTAATACCACTAATTGCACCTTGAGTTGCTGGTTTGAAAATAACAGCGTTACCCATAATTAATGCTGGTGCAAGTTTTGCAGCAGATAAGTTTACTGGGTAGTTAAATGGTGCGATTGCTAATACAACACCAAGTGGTGCGCGTTGGATAATCGCAAGTTTAGATTTTGTTCCGCCAGGGAAGCTATCGCCCATCATGCTTTCTCCGTGCATATGAAGAGCTTCTTCAATAGTGTAACGAATGAAGTCAGCTGTACGAACAACTTCTTTTTTCGCATCTTTATATCCTTTACCAACTTCTTTCATAATGATATCGGCAATTTCATCTTGCATATTTTCAAGCTCATCAGCCCATTTGTATAAGTATTTTGCGCGATCTTGTAGAGAAGCTTCAGCCCATGATTTTTGAGCTTCTTTTGCAGATGCAATTGCTTCATCTACTTCTCCACGAGTAATTGCTTGTACTTGACCCATTACTTCGTGTGAGTATGGAGATGAAATTTCGATTGTTTCTCCCGAAGTGCTCTCTCTCCACTCTCCGTTTAAATAAAATTTGTAAGTAGTACTAGTTGTCATGATAGTTCCTCCTAAAATTATTGCTTGTAACATTGAATATATGGTTCAACTATAATCAGTGAGACCTTTTTCAGCCCCACTGATTAGTAGCTGAACGAAATAGACTTTTACAATCTGATGAATTCCCACCTAACTTCTTTGCTTTCATTACATTGTAAGATGGGAGAATATTACTGCTGATTCATGTTGAATGCATTTAATGTCCGGCCCAAACATCTTTTCCATATCGTCCTTCATGTTGTAACTGATCCAGCCACTTTCTCGCCTCTTGTTCATTGCCTCCATGAAATTCTTGATACGCATGACAAAGAGTATCTTCTACATCCGGAGCCATACGACTTCCATCACCACAGATATAAAGGTGAGCACCGTTATATAATAGCGAAATTAACTTCGCCCCATCTTGTTTCATTACATGCTGTACATATGTTTTTGGGTGTCCTTCCCATCGAGAAAAAGCTGTGTGTAAAAATAGTAAGCCATCATTTTCATCTCTTTCCAATTCTGTACGATATAGATAATCTTTTTCAGGATGACGACAGCCGAAATACAGATGTGTTTCCCCTAACTTCATCCCTTTTTGCTGTTGCACACGACGTCTTTGTAAAAATCCACGGAATGGTGCAACACCAGTTCCAGGTCCAACCATAATAATTGGGGTCTCTGGATTTTTAGGTAATTGGAATCTTGATTCTGGAGTTCGAATAAAACAAGTAATCTCTTCTTCCTTTTGGAGCTGAGCTAAATAATTAGAAGCGACACCTTTATATTCTCCTTGTCCGCTCCAAGCTGCTTCACTCACTACGCCGACTGTGATACTTAGACGATTCTGCGCAACAAGTGGAGAACTTGAAATAGAATAGTAACGCGGTTTGAGCGCAGGAAAAAGTTCTAAAAAGTTTTCAAACGGAATTTCACACGCATCATACTTTTCAAGAAGATCTAACATGGAAATGCGTTTCTTTAAAATTTGGTCCTGATAAACGCCATCTTCCACTAATGCTTCCAATTCATATTTATGGGGAGGACAAACCGTAAACTTTGCCAATTCTCGTATTTGTACTCGAGTTGCTGCCTCCTGAATCTCCACACTATGGCTAAGAAGATCAATTAAACTAACAGGACGGTCCAAAGGAAGATGAACTGTACTACTTCCACTTGTACTCAATATGACTTGATCCTTACCATTTAACCCAAATCGTTTTAAAATTCGATTGACATTTTTCAGACTGTTACTTGGAAGCACTCCAAGATGATCTCCTTCCTGATACGTAACTCCTTCTGGTAAGGCTATCTCAATATATCGAGTGCTACGTTCACTTTCAGCTGACTGAAGTTCTTGGTTCGCAACTACCGTTGCATGGACAGCATTGTTATTTTGAGCAATCGGATTAACTGGAGGACCTGAAATCACCTGAACAGAAAGCGATGATTGATGAGATGCCGACTCTTTTCCTTCTTGCATCTGTAGGCCAAAAGTATTTGAGAGCTCTTTCCACATGACCTCTTGCCATTGAGCAAAATCATTCTCAAAATCTCCTCCCGCGTCAGCTTCACCTCTTGCGGTAAACCTTATGGCACCTTTCTGTTCCAGCTCTTTATCAATGAATTTCGGAACACTCTGGTAAGTATTCGCCCAATTTCGATCTCCGCAGCCAAAAACTGCATACCTGATTCCTGCACATTCCTCTGTGTTTGCTTGTTCCAGCCATTTTATAAACTGAGCGGCATTCTCAGGAGGTTGACCATTATAGGAAGACGTTACAATGAGTACCGCACCTTCTTTAGGTAACTTTCCGATATAATCGTTCAATGTCCCCACATAGCTATGAAAACCAAGTAACCTTACCTGGTCTGCGAGCTTTCTAGCAAACTCTTCCGCTCTTCCTAGATTTGAACCATATAATACAAGCAGAGGTACGTTTTCAGCACCTACAAGTACTTCTTGTTTTGAATATGGAGAAGTCACTTTCTCCTTTTCATCAACCAATGGAAGATTCAGTAAAGGTGCGACTTCCTTATCTTCTCTTAATTTAACTCTAATTCTTAAATTTTCTGGTTTTATGGTCAATGTTTGCTTAATCTTCAACTGATAGTTTTCATGATCAATTAATTCAAACTTTTGAAGAATCATCCCAAGCACCAGCGTCGCCTCATAAAGTGCGAACTGCATACCAATACAAGCACGTTGACCATTCCCGAATGGTTTATATGCATGATTTGGTACTTTAGAAGGGTCTGCGAAACGTTCCGGACGGAATTCTTCTGCATCCTCCCCCCACACTGCTTTATCCCGATGAAGCGCGGGAAGAAGTACGGTCAAACCTTCTCCTTTTTTCACATGATACTTTCCGCCGATTATAGTATCTTCTTTTGGATACACATCAAAAGATGGCGCGGTCGGCCATAATCGGATGGCCTCGTTTAGAATCATGCGAATGTATTTAAGGTTTAGCACTTGTTTATAAGATGGCGTGGAATCACCAAGGACTTGATCCACTTCTTCGTATGCTTTCTTCAGAACTTCCGGATGTTTCAGTAAAAAATAAGTCGTAAAGGATAATAAACCACTTGTTGTTTCATGCCCCGCAATTAAGAAGGTAATAATTTGGTATCGGATATTCTCATCATCCAACACTTCCCCTGTCTCAGGGTCTTTACTGTTTAGCATGCGGGCCAGCAGATCTATCTCTCCATTATTTCCATTCGCCTTACGCTCTTTAATAATTTTATCTACCAACGAAAACATGCTTTGTATATCATCTTGGAATTGTCTGTTTTTTCTAATCATCAGAGTATCCATGCCCTTCGAGCGGGCAACTTTATGCATCGCTTCGTCAAGTGCACGTACCATGCTGTCGATAAATGGATCATGTTTTTCTTTATAAAAACTATTAAATCGGTAGTTAAAACCACAAAGACCAATCGTATCCAAAGTAAGGCGGGTCATGTCTCCCGGTACATCGATAGAATCACTATCGTGATTCAAGCGAGCCCATTTCTGAACCAGCTGCGAAGCGATGTCTAACATCATAGTATGATAGCCCTCCATGGCTTGTTGGCTGAATGTTGGCAACAATATATTATGGGCTTTTCGCCAGTTTGGCTCCGATGTTTTACTTGTAAACAGACCGTCCCCCGTAAATTGGCGTACATGCGTCATATCATTTGCGACATGTTTATCAAAATGATTAATATCACAGACTTCCGTTACAAGTTTGTGTTCAGATAGACATATTGTTTTAAAACCTGGAGCAGTCAACCGAAATATTGGCCCATATTCTTTTGCTATCTCGCAAAAAGAAATAGTAGGTTGACTCATGTCGAATAAAGGGTAATTGCCCAGTGGTCCATATGTTTTAGGTTGCAGAATTATGCCTGTCTGTTCCTGTTCCATTTTCATCCTAAATTATTCCTCCTATCATTCATCTAAAGATAAATGTGATTTGCTTATTATATCTTTAAATTATTCCTTAATATCAAGTTAACAAAAAGCCTAATAATAACAACAACATGTACATTATAATAACACCGTGTTGTCTATAATAAAGTTATATCGTTTTGCTACATAATTCAATTTGCATTTTAGATGAAAATGTAATTTAAAAAACGAAAAGATGAAAAGTGTTCTTTACTTTTATAATAAAGAACGAATTATCGATATTTGTTAATATTATTATTCAAATTTCCAAACATAAAAATCAGTTCTGGTGCAAGAAATTTAGAATATTTTTACCAGTACCGAATTTTCTATGTATATTTCTAATTGAAGTACTGCCACATCGCTATCAATCTAACAAAATACCCCTAAAATGAAAAATACGCTATTCTTTTGTCTTCCTATCCAATGATTACTTTTTGTTTCTATATATATCGGATGATTTCTTGTATATCTCATTTACTTCCTTACAAAATAACGCCTTTTGTTCAGGTTTTACTTTTCTTTTTCGTCCCTAAGTATATTTTTATTGTTTTAGATAAAGGGTTGATTATAAAAAGAAAAAGTAATCAAATTTATTTTGACTACTTTTTTAGAAATTATAATAATGGGGAGATTAGACGCATTAGGGATTCCAGTATTCGTTTTTGAATACTACGTTTTTGAAACGATTCCCATCGAATTTCAGTTGAATAATTAAAGTCCTTTTCAAAATCACGTTTAATATCAAGAACTGTCTTAGATTCATAAAGTACGCTAATGATTTCATAATTTAGTTCAAAGCTACGGACATCCATATTTGCTGTGCCAATTGTTGCAATTTCATCATCTACAAGTACAATTTTAGCGTGCATAAACCCATCTTTATAGCTGTAAATTGAAGCACCGGCTTTTAGAATAGGTGTGAAGTATGATTGAGATGCTTGATCACTAATGATTCTATCTCTCTTACCTGGATATAGAATACGGACATCTATTCCAGCCATTGCACTTAAACGTAGTAATGTTAATATTTCTTGATCCGGGATGAAGTAGGGTGTTGCGATCCAAATTGATTTCTTAGCAGAACCTATAACAGCAAGTAAAGTATTACGAATGTTTGTATCATCTGAAGTTGGTCCACCTGCTACAATTTGAACAGCACCTTCTGCATGAGAATTTTCTTTACCTGGGAAGTATTTTGTATTCATAAATTGATTCCAAGAATAAGTATTTAAACCATTAGTGGCATAGAGCCAATCCTCAAGGAATATTGCTTGTAATTTGTACAATGCTTTTCCTTCTATTCTTAAGTGGCTGTCACGCCAAATTGGGAATTTTTTAGAACGACCAAGATACTCATCCCCTACGTTGAGCCCACCTGTAAAACCAATCTCTCCGTCTACAATGACAACTTTACGATGGTTACGATAATTTACGGTTTCAAGTGGCCATGGCGAAAGAATGGGATCAAATGTTACAACTTCAATTCCTGCATCTTTCATGGGTTTTAAAAAACGAGTGCGTAATGAATTGCTTCCAATGCCATCATAAAGAAAGCGGATAGTTACACCAGATTTCGCTTTCTTTATTAATACATCGCGAATTTTTGTACCAATTTCATCTGCTCGATAAATAAAGTATTGAATATGTATATGATGTGTAGCATTTTCAATAGCTTGTATAATGTTTGTAAATGTTTGATCCCCATTTGTTAAGAGTTTTGTTGTAGTATTATTAGCAACAGGACCGCCACCGAATTTTTGTACAACCTGTGTTAAACGAGTAGAGCGCTCACTTAATGAGGAAGTGAATGATAAATCTAGGCGTTTTTCTTCTAAAATCTCACGGAATAATTTTCTTTTCTCTTCTGAACGATGTAGATGCTTCTTTCTTCTCCAGCGACTTCGACCAAAAAGAGCGTACAAAAGTACACCAACAACAGGAAAAAGTGCTAATACTAAAAACCACGCTAAGGTACTTTGTGGGGAACGGTTTTCGATAAAAATAATGAAGGCAATTCCTACTATTGTGATAGACCATAGTACGTCGACAAAGTTGTATAGTGAGATAATGGATGTATCCAACAGAAAGAGAATGATAGAGACAATTGTAAATACAAATAATAATTGAACTTTAGGATTTTTCATCTTTATAAAATTCACCTATTCTTTCTTAAATATAGGATTCGTATATGGAAGCTATAACCTAACATTTCTATTAGGGATAATCATAGGGTTGGTGCTTTAGTCCGTCATATCATTTATATAAAATGTAATGGATTAATAAATTATGGGGTTTCTAAGACTCGTTTCTTCAAGTTTTCACTTATTTATTATTCGATAAATGGAATCATATGGTGTTCTAATTCCTTTTTAATGACACTGAATAAAGTCGAGAGCATAAAAGCCAAAGAGATACAAGGGATTTCTCTTGTATCTCTTTAGCTATAGATTTATTCCATCTACACTGACTCAGTAGATGTAGAACCTTTTTGTTTATCTTTTTTGAATACAGACAGTACCATAATTATAAGAGATACAAGCCCAATGAGCCCCATCGTCTGAACATATGAGCTCATTCCATTCCCTTCAAAAAAGAAACTGCTACGCAATGCTTCTACACTGTACTTAAAAGGACTCCAAGAATATAACCAGTGTTTTGTCACATCGGGAAGAAATTCGTATGCCAATGATAAAATTGGCATAGAAAAGAAGAAGACTATCATTAATATTGGTACCCCAAGACGCCCAACCCAGTTCAGTAATGCACTTTGCAACAGGAAGAACATGAAGCCAAAGAAAAAGAACAATAGAAGAATTTCTCCTTGGTTTGGTATGTTTACCTCGAGTATGGTATGAGCAATGAAAAGGATTAAACTTGCAATTACTATCACGAAAACAGAACCTGCAAGGATCTGTGATAGAACTGATTTACCTGTCATGCGTCCGTTTGTAAACTTTTCGGTAGCCATAAATAAGATTAAGGAACTGATAAGAGTAGTAATCCATAAAATTTGTGTCAGCATAACAGGGATATTTCCATTTCCTGTATGTGATTGAACTGGATGAATCAACTCGGTCTTAACAATTAATGGGCTTGCTAATAATTTTGCCTGTTCAGTTGTTAGTGTCGTATTTTGGGGTGAAAGTTGATCAAGCAAGATATGACGGATATTTTCGTTTATCTCTCCAATGAGCTTATCGATCATTTGGTTCGAAATCATTGAGGCATTATAGTTTAGCCCTTGATTCACCAAAATTTGCACCTCAGTTTGTTGTCCCTTAGGTGTGGTCAGTGATACAAGTTGCTGGGACATTTCTGGTGGAAATATAATGGCAGCGTAATACTTCTTCTCCTTCATCCCTTGCAATGCATCTTTTTTCGTTTGTAAGAACGTCCATTTAATTATGTTTTGCTTATTTTGTAAGACTTGCTCTTTTATTTTATTTCCTAAATTTACACTCCCTTGTCCTGGTAGGTTCGTACCGGTATCCTGTATTACCATAGCAATTGGCAAGTCTTTTGGTACAGGATTAACAGTTGAACCCATAAAAGCAAAACTAGCGATGATAACAGCAGCCATGATGCCTAAAAGGCCACCTAGAACCATCTTTTGTTTGAAAAATTGCTTGACTGTAAACATTTTAAATTATTCCTCCTAGTATTTATACAACAGTAAATATAGATAACTAACAACTTGTAGTTTACAATTAATCAATGTTGTTTATAATGAAATTATATCGTTTTTTCTACACAATTCAATTTACATTTAAGACGAGAATGTAAAATAAAAAACAAAAGATTGAAACTTGTCGTTTATTATACCGATAACGAACAAGGAGGTGTAAAGCGTTGAAAAAAGCGGATTTGAGGATTAATCGGGCAACGTTTCACTCGCATTACAAAGATAAACAAGATTTATTAACAAAGTCTTGTGAAGAAGCACTAGGAGATTTGACGAGTAAGATGGTTCTATATGCTCATATGCAGGGACACCAAATAGATCTTTCGAAATTTGAGGGAATTATGCACTCCCTATTTGAGGGTATAGCAAAACATGCAGACTTTTATAACTCCATGCTTGGTCCTAATGCTATTCATGATTTTAACCTGCAAATGCAGCAAACTATCATGAATAACATTGAACAAAATTGGATGGAGATGAAAGGAGATAAATAAAAGAATCATGAATTATAAAGTTCTGAAAGATAAAAAAATAATGTGGGGTTTTATTTCAACTATACTATTAAGTGTTATAGCAGTAACACTTGCGGTATATAATATTGGTTATTGGGTAGTCTTGGTTATTTTATCTGTAATAGTTTTGTCTTTTTGTGTATATAAAGCAGGTGAATTATATAATGAAGAAAGTGAATTATTTATTGAAGAAGAGGAAGATAATTAGATAACCTTATTACAAAATAAAATGGGTTTTGGTGCAAAAAAATGATACATAGTAAAAAGGTTCAGATTCCAATAGGAATCTTTTTTTTATCGTTTTCTGACAGAATACTCCTTCCTTAAGCGTGTGAAGGTCGGTAGGCGTGAGCCTACATCTTTTAGTATACTGTAGGCATCCTACAAAAAAAAGTGAGGTGCAACCCATGTTAGTAAATAAAGCATATAAATTTCGTATCTATCCACATAAGAAACAAGAAATATTAATTGCTAAAACGATTGGGTGCAGTCGCTTTGTATTTAACCATTTTCTTGCTCTATGGAATGACACCTATAAAGAAACAGGAAATTGAAATAGTTTGTATACAAAGTTGAAATCTTACTAGAAGAACAAAATTGTTGGTGAAGTAAATGTGCTAAGAGTTGTTGTAAAAACTGAACAGCCTGGGGATTAAAACGTTGATTAAGTCCTTCTGAACTCATAGAAATGCCTGTGTTAACTTCTAGGCGACTATATAATTATGTCAATGAAGTATGAGCTATGTTTTGGCTTAACCAAATACATAGGGCCACTAAATCTTGTGCGCGGTATTTACTTTTTCGTTAAACAAATCCTGCTTTTCTAGCTAACTGCTCCAAAGCATGTGATGACATATATTGTTGCAACTCTTTAAAAAACAATTCTAGTTCATCAACAATCGATAAATTCATATCAAAAACACCACCCGTTCCTATACTCTACCGAAAGAATAGTGTTTTTTTCGTGTTACGACTACAAAATTATAATTTTTATAAATCAAAAAAAATGCCCATAAGAGAATATATAATTACAGTCGAAAACAAGATAGTCATATGAAGAAGGGAATAAACAAACATTGATTTTGCCCATTTCTCTGAACCCATTTTTTTATAACCGAAGATACTTAAGACGAGCCATAAAATACTTAAAAGAAGTGCTACTAACATAAGGCCAAGGCTTAAAGAACCAAAAAGGAAACTCATTGCAATTAAAATGATTAAATAAATATTGGTTTGCATATATGTTCTTTTAAAACCTTTGACTACTGGAAGCATAGGAACTTTAGCAGCCTTATACTCATCGTGTTTGCGAATAGCTATGGCATAGAAATGAGGCATTTGCCAAATAACTGTAATCACAAAAAGACCAAGAATAGCAGGATGTGTAATATCTGGATACATAGCAGCCCATCCAATGAGGGGGGGCATTGCTCCTGAAATACTTCCAACCTCCGTATTATAAATTGTTCTTCTTTTACTCCACATTGTATATGGGACAATATAAAAAAATAAGCCTAAAAACCCTAAGAATGCTGCTAGCAGAGTTGTTAATGCAAGAGAAAACAACCCCAAGATGGTCATTAAAGTGCCTAGCCATAATACAGCTTTGGGTTTTATTTCTCCTGTCACAGTTGGTCTATTTTTTGTTCTCTCCATAATAGAATCAATATCACGATCATACAAGTTATTAAAAGCTCCTGCTGCACCCATTACTAAAATAGAGCCAGTCAAAGCAAATATTATTTCTGGAAGTTTCTCAAACAAGCTAATCTGATATGTATATAATGCCAATGTCAATCCAGCTAACATTGGAATCAGATTTGATTTAATAATCCCGGTTTTAACTGTTTGCGCCAAAATTTTTGCCAGAGTCTGTTTCGGTATTTTAAGGGGCTCTATCTTTGGCATTATTTCCCGTCCCTCCTTTTACTAGATTATCTATAATTTTCATACTTTAATCTAAAATGACATTATCGCGGATTATTTAATACATAGATACCTTCCGTATTTTAAATACCATATAGAACTAATATACTATATGGTATGATGGGCATGGGGATACGCCCCAAATAAATGTATACATAGGTCGTACCCCAATAAAGAGTGTTCGTATTTTTATACTAGCAATTTGTAAGTTTTCTATTTTTCAGTACTTAAAACGTATTTACCTACCCAAGCGGCTACGACACCACCAAGGATTGGTGCAACGATAAATACCCATAATTGAGAAATTGCTTCTCCGCCCGCAAATAAAGCTGGGGCAATGCTACGAGCTGGGTTAACAGATGTTCCAGTTAACGGAATACCTAATAAGTGAACTAATACTAATGTGAAACCAATTACTAATCCAGCTAAAGAAGAGTCTCCCTTCTTACCTGTCACAGAAACTATAACTAAAACAAATACGAAAGTTAAAATGAATTCTACTAAAAATGATCCTGATAAACCAAGAGTTCCAAAACTATTTTGTCCTAAATTATCTAAAGGTATTTTAGCAGATTCTAAAATTGTTACTAAAGTTGCAGTTCCTAATAAACCACCTAAGATTTGAGCTAATACATAATAGAAAAATTCCATAGCGTTCATTCTTTTGTTGATGAACATAGCGATTGATACCGCTGGGTTAATGTGGCATCCAGAAATTGTTCCAATGCTATATGCCATAGCCACGATAGACAACCCGAAAGCCATAGCGATACCTAGTGTTCCAATCCCTTCAATTCCGCCACCAATGACAGCTACTCCAGTTCCGAATAATACAAGTACAAATGTACCAATAAATTCAGCGATTGTTTTTCTTAACATAATTCTCCTCCTTTTAATATGTATGGCATGTACTATAAACAATAGGTCTTGTTATAAAGAGCTTCTAAAAGTCTTCCCTAAACAAAGGAGATTTTCACATTGAAACAAACATAAATCAAAGATAGCAGATTAACAACATGCACTTAAATCACTTAATGTTTAAGGTTGGTTTAAATTAAATAAGTTGTTTAAAAGCATACCTTCATGAATTTCTGAAAGAGGCGATAACAGGAAAATAAATCCTTTTTCACTGAACTAAAACACTTTCAGAAAGTATTTAAGTTGTTTAATTCTGGTGCAAAGAATAATAAATTTCAAAAAAGTAATGATTCCTATCGGAATCTTTCTTTATGCTGTTAATCCAAATAATTGGTGAATAAAGATATTCTTATTTTGGACAGACTGATTCTGTATAGCAATTTGTTCTTTTTTTATCATGTGCACCGCTTCAACACCAAGTAAAATAGCCACAGCCGTGCGATACGATTTAAATCCCGACATAGAACGTACGCACTTCTTAATAAAACGATAATCTTGTTTTACTATGTTATTTAAATATTTGAGTTGTCTTGTTTTGATGCCTTCAGGCATCTTTTTTTCATTTTTTGTTTTTCGATAACAATTGAATAGGCTGGATTTTTGTCAACTTTAATCACACGAGGATTAGAGACATAAAAAGACTGCAAAGCTTTTTGAAAAAATCGCTTTGCAGCTTTATGATTGCGAGATTTACTCAAGTAGAAGTGAATTGTGTTTCCTTTGGAATCAACCGCACGATATAAATACATCCATTGTCCTTTTACCTTTACGTATGTTTCGTCTATTCTCCATGAAGCATTCGTTTGTTTGAGATGCTGTCGAATTCATTTATCCAACTCCGGACCATACTGATGTACCCACCGCAAAATCGTTGTATGAGTTAAAAATAATCCACGGTCCTCCCTCATTTCCACCAAATCACGAAAACTGGGATTGTACCGCAGGTATCAACGTACTGTTAATAAAATCATACCGGGTTGATAATGCTTCCACTTGAATACATTTTCCTTTTCCATACTGATCGCACACCTTTTATCGTTTTCCGACAGAAGACTCCTTCCTCAAAAATGTGAAGGTGTGAAACACCAATTTTAGGTGGGAGATGAATGTCGGTTGGCATAAGCCAACATGTTTGCTATCCTATATTTGTACAGATTGCTCTTTGAAAACTGAAGATATGAGGTTGGTTGCAGAAAAACGTTGCAACCGTAAAATCTTCAACGTTCTATCGCCCCACGCTTGCCGAAGTTGCGAAAATCAGGCTAAAGTAGGAAGCGTGGTGAGTCAACGTACAAGATACTTATGTTTTCACCGTAGGGACTACGGGCAGAGCCTGCTAAGATAACCGGTGGATACATCGGTGTTCGCAGGAATCTCCCACTTCAAACAGTCCGTAAGGACGTTAAGTGGTGAGTAGTTCAAAGAGTTGTATTATCAATATGTCCAAAATTTGAAGATTCATTGCACAAGTTTTATCGTTTTTACACCAGAATCGTTTATAACGAAAACATGTTGCTTATAATAAAATTATATCTTATTCGCTATATAATTCAATTTACACTTAGTTCATAAACGTATTGTAAAAAACAAAATTTTAAATTGTGTCGTTTATATTGACGATAACGAACGATTAATTAAAACAGGTAGGCATCTAGCTAATACCAACTCTACAAATTCTAACTCTTTTAAAATAACCTCTTATTAAGCCTTAGAAATATCAACAAATCCTTCCCCAAACACATCACGAACATCGTGTATAGCGATGAAAGCACTCGTATCAGTAGATTGAACAATCCGTTTTAACTTCATTACTTCTTGCTTATTAATAACAATATAAAGAATGTCCTTCGGGGTTTTTGTGTAATAACCATGACCTGAGTATACGGTAACCCCTCTGTCCATTAAGGTAGTCACCTGTTCGGCAATTTCATTCGGTTTATCAGAAATAATCGTAATGGCCTTTTTCGGATTCAAACCTTCGATTACAAATTCCATCACTTTTGTTCCTACATATAACATAATAATTGTCAGCATCAGCTTTTCTGCACCAATGATGAAATAAGATGAAAAAGCAACTATTAAATCGAAAAACAACAGACCATAGCTAATGCTCCATCCTAAATACTTATGCGTCATCCTTGCTAAGATGGTAGTACCCGCTGTTGTTCCGCCAACACGAATGATTAGACCAATCCCGCATCCTATAAATACTCCTCCAAAAATGGCATTTACCAGCATTTCATTCGAAGCAATATTCCAGCCTTCTGTCAGATGAAGAAAAAGCGAGTTGGTAACTACAGCAATAATCGTATAAATTGTTGTTACCTTATTCAAAAATTTGTAGCCAACTATTAACAAAATCGCATTTAAAATTAAGTTGACTAAGCCTGGTGACCATTCAAATAAATAGTAGGTAATAATCGTGATACCCGTTACCCCTCCTTCACCGAACTCGTTCGGGATAACAAACAAATTCACACCTAACGCAAAAAGGAATGCACCAATAATAATAAAAATAATGTCTATGGTTCTTTTTTTCATACACTACCTCACTTCTTATAAAAATATTTACTCAGGCATAAACCCTAACCATTATAACCTGGAACATTTAACCCGACCAGTAGTCTGTTTTTATTTTAATACAGGATTTTAACTAAATCAGGAACAGCATTCAAACTACAATTACAAAATAATAGTACATCTAGTGCTTCTTTATCTGATGGACATGTTTTCAACTAAATTATTACATTTAAATTAAAATAAAAGGCATTAACCTCTACACTGTATTGGTTAATGCCTTTTATTTCTTGTCTAATGAAATTACGTATTATTTCCTCTCCGAAATTTCAATATTATAGTGTTCTAAACCAGAGTTACTTACATTCTTTTCCAATCATGTCAACCATTCCTTCTTATAGTCCATTTTTTCTGTTTCAATCCAAATTATTGGATCAGTGATACCAATTTGAAAACTAGCTAAATCATATTTGTCCCAAACGTTTTCAATTGCTGTTGCAATACGTTCTTCACGTAATTCTGTAGCACTTTTAGTTGTATCTACTTCACTAGCATAAACATTAAATACTAGTATACAAGTTAATAGTACTACTAAAACGAAAGAAAGTTTTTTCATTATAATACACCTATACAACTTTATTGTACGATGATAACCCATTTTTACATTTAATTTCCAATGAAATTCATAAAAATACATCTGCGCTTTTAAAATAAATTCATTTTGTAGTGTAAAAGAACTTCCTTATTTTTGGTCTGTTCGGTTTAATTTGAAAGTAAACCTTTAAATATTAGTTCACATTCAATACCCCAAATTCATTGACTGCACAACAAATCTCCTAATATCCTCAAAACACAGATAATAAAAGATTTGTTAGCTTTTCTTTCCAATTGTACGAAAAAATATTTTGCATAACAATTTTATCATCCCCCTTATATATAAGAGTAATTCTCTTTCATACTTCGTAGACATAACAACTTATATTATGTAAAAAAGTCATTATCCTGACTAATAAACAATACTATAAGAAGAAAATATAATGGAGGTGAAGTCATGGGAGTTGTTAACGCTACAGATGCAGATATTGCACTTTTAGCAAGATTACTGAGAGCAGAAGCCGAAGGAGAAGGAACCCAGGGTATGTTGCTCGTCGGAAATGTAGGAATTAACCGAATAAGAGCTAATTGTTCCGACTTTAAAAACCTTCGTACCATTAGACAAATGATTTTCCAAGAACACGCGTTTGAAGCTGTTACTCACGGTTATTTCTATCAAAGAGCAAGAGAAAGTGAAAAAAGCTTAGCTCGTCGAGTAATCAATGGAGAGAGGTTCTGGCCTGGGAAATTTAGTTTGTGGTATTTTAGGCCACCAGGTGATTGTCCTCAACAATGGTATAATCAGCCTTTTGTGGGGCGTTTTAAAAAGCACTGTTTTTTTCAACCAACAGCCGCAACTTGTGAACAGGTTTATAACACATTTTAAACAATGATAAAAATAATCTGTAATTAAAGAAAGAATAAAAAAGCGTTAATTTAACACTTTTTTACTAGTTTTAGGGGTAGCGTCCATGCACATCAACTTAGGGAAACAAGTTATCCCCAAAACGATGAAAATGAATCTTATTACTATAAAAGTCATAAAATTCTTCGTTTTGGGATGCAAAAAAATTTGAAGTTTATAGAGATAGGGCAGGACCTCTTTAAAAAGATAAAACCCTGTTTATCAAAACAGGGTTTCTCATATCAAATAATATTTGCTTACTTTCTAAATAGCTATATTACATTTAAAAATATATAGTTGTTCCTTAGCACTAGTGATTTTTATAAATAATAACTCATGACAATTAAGGTTCTGGTGCAAACATAAAACAAAAGAGAATAAAGCACATATATTCCTAACGGAATCGTATCTTTTTTTGCAAGTCCAAACAATTGATGGATGAATTCTTTTTGATTTTTGACAAACTGGTTCCGTAAAGCAATCTGTTCTTTTTTTTATCATATGCATGGCTTCTACTCCAGAAAGAATGGATGTAGCTATGTCAAAAGATTTAGGACCTAGCATAGAACGGATTCGCTTCTTTATAATGCGATGATCTTGTTCTACTATGTTATTCAAGTACTTTTGTTGTCTAAGTCGCATACCGTTAGGTATGCTTTTTTCTTTTCTCAACTGTTCAATTGCTATAGGATTAGCTGGATTCTTATCGACTGTTATTACACGTGGCTTTGAAACATGAAAAGACCGTAAAACTTTCTTGAAAAAGCGCCTTGCAGCCTTATGATCTCTTGTTTTGCTTAGGCAAAAATCGATTCCGTTCGAATCAACAGCACGATACAGGTACATCCATTGACCCTTTACTTTGATATATGTTTCATCGACTCTCCAAAAGTCATTTATTTGTTTGAGGTAACGTCGGATCCGTTTGTCCAATTCAGGACCATACTGATAAACCCAACGCATAATCGTTGTATGAGAAATGGATAAACCCCGTTCCTCCATCATTTCCACCAAATCACGAAAACTTAGGTTGTACCGTAAGTATCATCTTACCGTTAATAAGATAATATCAGGCTGATAGTGCTTCCATTTGAACCAATTTTTCTTTTCCATACCGATTACACACCTATTTAGAGCAATAGTATCTGTATGTCCAAGTTTTAGAGATGATTTGTAATTACCTTGAAGTTTTTGCACCAAAACCTGGATTAATGTGTTTCCTGTAGTTCTACGCAGTAGACTACCTTTATTTAAAGAAATTACGGACAGGATCAATCTTAAACTTATAAAAACCAATACATCTAAAACGAGAGTGGTTGGTCTTATCTACCAACCGGAGGAAAATGCTTGACTACCCAATACTTCAACTATCGGGTGCTAATGTTCAACAACGCGTACCGAAAATGATCCAACATTTTTATAATCCAATATAACGTACAGGAAATCGACTTTTCTCTTGTCGAAATTTACTTAGCGTACAGTGGTCATATATTTTTAAGAATAACGGAAGAATATATAGAAAATGCTACATAAATGTGAAGTTTGATCAACTTAGGAGGGACAACCTTGTTCAATCAGGTAGTAAAAGCTGTACCGAATTTATTTACGATTGGAAATTTATTGTGCGGTGTTTTTTCAATTACCATGAATATGAGTGACTATTTGGTAGTAGCCTCCATTTTCATTTTCTTGTCAGCTGTTCTAGATCTTCTTGATGGAAGGATTGCGAGAAAATTAAAAGTGAACAGTGAGTTTGGTGTAGAATTAGATTCCTTAGCTGATATTGTTAGTTTCGGAGTTGCTCCTGCACTTTTATTTCATTCGATAGCAACACCATCTATTTTAACTTCTTTGGCATTTATCCTTTTCCCAACGATGGGTGCTTTAAGATTAGCTAAATTTAGTGTTAAACCAACTATTGGATATTTTAAGGGATTACCTATTCCAGCTGCTGGATTAACATTGGCTGGTATGGGATTGTTTTCATATAGCAATGCATGGATCACATTAATCCTCGCTCTCTTAATGGTAAGTCCAATTAGGTTTAAAAAACTTTAATTGGGATCCCGTCCATCGCCATTAAGACTTTATGGAATATCGTTTATTTGAGTAAGACTATAGAAATATTAAAGAGTAAGTATGACTTCAATGAGGAACGGCTAAAACATATTTCAGGTTCTGTTGCAAATTTTTAAATAAGCATAAACAGGTTGATAAATGAGGAACAATGTATAGGAGGTAGCTAGTAATTGTTGAAGTTCATTGTACGTTGAAAAGGCGGAGTCTCTTTTAAGACTTCGCCTTTGGTAGCAAGAATGCCACTGACATTAGTCAGCTTGCCCCTTTAGTGGGGATCATCATTAGGAATATATGCGCTTTATTCTCTGTTATTTTTGCACCAAAACCAATCATTATTTTTACTTTTCTTCACCTTTTGTCTGCATTGAGTTGAAAGTCCAATTTAAATGTAATGCATCTCCTTGGAACACATTTTGATCTTCGCCGTTATCTACAAATGTGAACATCACATAGAAGGTATCATCATCTCCTGGGGCAAGTCCGTTTTCTTCTCGGTCTAAAATACCTTTTTGCACAAGATCAGGAATATTCCCATTTTGTGTACCTTTCTTCAAATCAGATAATGTAGTCGACCATATTGGAACCTCATTTTTATCCAAATTCCACAAGAAATCAACACGGATATGATCACCCAAATCAGCATTTCCATTATCTCCTTTATCATCGATTACAGTGTAATCAGTCAGAAGCTTCACATCTCCTATCGCTAATGTACCTTTGTTAACTAGTTGAAACCCTCGTTCCATTTCGTCACCCGGTTTAAGATTATCTATATCAATAACAACTTTAGGATCAACACTCAAATCTAAAGTACCAGCTGCAAACGTGTTTTGTGATACTTCCTTATCACTGAAGTACGCATATGTACCTCCACCAATTAAAGATAGACCAAGAGCTGCAGTTACAACACCCATACCCAGTTTTTTCTTAATACTCATTTCACAAGTCCCCCCCATTTTTAAAGTTCAAACTACATATCCATCCCATAACCAATGATAATTAAGCAAATACCTTATCCAGTAACGAAAACTAACCATCTTTAAATTATTTACTTCATGTAGAGATTTAAGTATCCAAATAGCTATCGCTTTAAGACTACTTGAAGAATAACCGGTAATGTTACAATGAATCATTACCGGCCCAATATTAGTAACTCCCATTTGATTCTAAAATCATTATTTTATTGTTTAGTTTACTATAGAATTGTGCCCACTTATTTTTTTGGTTCTAATCCAATGGAACGCAAGATTTTATCTAACGTCACTGGCCCCACATTTTCTTTCGGTTTCTGATTTCCTTTGGCATCTGGACCCTTTTTCAAGAAATTCTTCTCTATCAAGCGAATATCCGTTTCATTTACAACACCATCTTGATTGACATCGCCATCTTTGACAGTCACTTTCCCTTTTCCATACGATAAAGCTGCTATTCTAGCATCTTGAATATCTACCACTTTGTCGCCGTTTACATCACCTGCAAGGTTGTCATCCATATCAGCTCTAAAGTTTTGTCCCACTAATTCTCCATCCTGCATTTTCCCTATTTTTGTTGTTAATTTACTATTTAAATGACCTGGCATTTCTACAAAAATATCGTATTCTTTATCACTTACAGGAACATTATGAATTTCGAATTGACCATGATCATCAATCGTTCCTGTATATTTCTTTCCATCCTTGCCAACTACGTACACTTTTGCTCCTAGTTTTGTGTAGTCGTTCTTACCTAAATACCCATCTTCATTCAAGAATGCTTCTGGTCCGATATACCCTCTAACTGTTGAATGCTTCGAAATAATAGAGAAGGATTTATCTTTAAATACAGGAATTTCAACACCTTCTGCTGCACCAGATTTTGTATAAGAGAATTTATTTGCTCCAAATGCAGTTAAATCATTAAAATATTCATCACTCGTCATTTCAAATGTAACATCTAAAAATGGTGTGTCTCCATCTAACCCTTTAAATTCTTTTCCTTCTAACGATGCACCAACTTTCACCTTGTTTTCCCAAGCTCCTTCTGTATCTATTACCTTTGGATCTTCTAATTTAAGATTTAGTCCATGTTGTTTTACATATTCCGTAAGTGCTGGATTTGGTTTCACATCTGTAAATTTAAATAGCTGCTTGTAATAAGGAATCTCAAATGTACCTGACATAAGTTGTTTCACATTATTGAGATTTAAAGTTAATGTAATTTTCTCTCCTAATTTGATTTTATCTTTGTCATAGCTTGGAACAGCGTATTCCGTTCCCTCTTTAACAAAAACATAGTCTTTAAATCCTGCTGCCATATCCCCTGCAGTTGCAAGGTCATATCCAAATAATTTTAAAGTTAACGGTTCATTTATTTCCTCTGGAAGTACTCCAAATTTAAAATCACCATTTGCTTGAATTGTATTCAGCCAACCTGATGGAAAGGCCGAGTTTTGATAATATACAATTTGATTAGCTTTTTGGTCATACTGCAGGCCTTTTGCCTTTAATGCATCCACTGTAGAATCATAAATATTACCATGTACCCATAATGCTCGCTGACCATCTTCTTCTTTAAACATGGAATCATTTACTTCATGTATACCAGGTTGTACATCCTTAAATTTCATTTCAGGTATTACATTATCAATGATAATGCTATCGCCTTTTGTATAAGATTTTCCTTCTTTATCATATCCAACGAAGTTCAATTCGTAATCTCCATCAGGCAACATAACAGGTTTATCCCCAATTGGATGAGCTGGATCTCCTGTGAATGGAAGTACATACCCTCCCATACCAGAAAACATCATATATTCAACATTTGGTGTTAAACTGCTTGCATTAAGTGTACCAACGACTCCTAATGCCTTTCCTGTTTTTCGATCCTTCACAACTGCATCAATGGTTTCAAGAGGACTATTTAATTTAAATGTCAACGGCGAACTTGGTCTTTCCATAAATGGATGGAATTTAGATGCATCTGTTGCCATTGCGTCTCTCAGTAAATCTACAGACGCAATCCCTTTTTCTGTGAATTTAACTGCAAATGGCACTTGATATACTTCTTTTTCATTGTTTTTATTTGAAATATGAATATATCCCTCATATCTACCGAATTCAGCGTTTTCTGGAATGATAATTTCAGGGCTAATTTCCCCTGATGTACCAGGAGCCACTTTAATAGAATCTTGTACGTTCAGCTTCACACCATTCTTCGCTGCGTCCTGCACACCTACACTTGTTGGTGAAAACTCTACTTCTAATTTGAACTCTTTCCCGTCTGTTTTACTGCTGTTCTTAATTAAGACTTTTCGACTATCTTTAATAGGTTCATTTCCCAATTGATTTTTATACCCGAATGCAATAGAACCTGTTTTTTCTTCAATTTCTACTTCTTCATCATTTACAACATTTGATGTTTTATCGATAACCTCGATAGATGTATCTGCATGAACTGCACGATATGCATCAATTCGGCCTGAGCCTACCTCAAATACAGAGCGCTCTTCTTTTAAGTCAACTGCGGTATTCATAAGCGCTTCTTTTACTTCAAATGGGCTATAGTTTGGATGTTCTTGTAAAATGAGTGCTGCTACCCCTGCAGTATGAGGAGTTGCCATAGATGTACCTGACATACGTCCATACGCTACTGGATAATTTTCTCCATCCTTTGGATCATTAATATATTCAGGAACAGTTGAGAAAATAGACACACCCGGCGCTACAATATCCGGCTTAATATCATCTGTTTTAGTTGCAGGACCACGAGAGCTGAAATCAGCTAAGTGATCTCCCTCAGTTTTTATATTATTAAGTTCTCCAAATGCTAAAGCCACATCCCCTTGGACAGCTTTTGCTTGTAATTTCTCACCATCTACTTTTGTTAAGCGGAACGATGGAATAGATGAAGTACTTTCTCCAAGATAACTAGTGATTTCACCATCAACATTGTTATATACAATAACAGCCTTTGCGCCTGCTTCCTTCGCATTCTTAATTTTTTCATCAAATGTAATCTCACCGCGTTGGATAAGCGCTAATTTTCCTTTTACATCTTTTCCTTTAAAATCATCTGATTTCCCAAGTCCTGCATATACAACCGATAAGGATTGACCTTTTAAGTCTTCAAGCTTATCAGTAAAGCTTTTTCCAAGTAGCATCATCTTATCCACATGTAAATCACCTGCAGAGGCAGAAAACGTTGGGATAGACATCGCAGCGTCACTTGCTCCAACTGTAATTGGAAGTGCCGCCGCACTAGGTGATCCAATTGTCCCTTCTCCTGGACCACTATTACCTGCCGCTACTACTGTAACAACACCAGCTAACATGGCATTGTTCACTGCCACAGAAGTAGGATATAAAGGATCATTAATAGCCGCACCTAATGATAAATTGATAACATCCATATCGTCTTTCACTGCTTTATCAATCGCAGCAAGAATACCACTTGTTTGACCACTTCCATATGGTCCTAATACACGATATGAGTATAAATCTACATCTGGAGCAACACCCTTAACTGCATAATCTACATTATTCTTTTTGTCTGCAGCAATTGTCCCAGCTACATGAGTACCATGGGATGTATAGTATGCACTTCCATTATAAATTTCAGGATATCCTCCAGAATTTTGCCAATCCTTATACGTTGTCTCCATCGGATCAGCATCATTATTAACAAAGTCCCATCCTTTTATTGAGTTCGGATCTATTTTGCTTGGATCTTCACCTTGCTTTGCACGATATCCTTTATATGCATCTTTTAAATCAGGGTGGTTATAATCAATACCTGTATCCAGTACCCCCACCTTAATTCCTTTACCTGTTATTTTTTCATCGTGCAGCTTGTCCACACCAATTTGTGGTACACTATCTGCCATTTTTGGCTCGACCCCCGCCTTAGCTGTTTCTTTCGGCAAATCAATTTTGACCTCACGATCTTCCCATACACGCTTAACAATACCAGTACGAACTAAGTCTTCAATCATATTTGCTGGTAATGACATTGCTACACCATTAAAAGCATTCTTATATTCTCTTGTTATTTTGGCAGATTTAAAATTCGTCCCTTTATCTTTCTTCTTTTGAAGTTGTTCAAGCTCTGTTTTAAATCCTTTATGGGATGCCTCTACCTTTTGTTCCGCATTTGAAAGAGCTAACTTTTTCCCTTTAGCCGCTTGTTTTAACACCTCAATTTTGCTAGGCGCTTGCTTAAATTCTACAATTACATTCACATTATCAGGGCTAGCTGTATTGATGCCTGGTGAAATAACAAAACCAGGTTTTGTATCTAACGTTTTTAAAGCATTACGTTGTTCCTTCGTAAGTCCTTTCAATACAGCATTTGCATTATCAATACCCGTTAAAGTAGATGTATTTACATCTTCTGCCAGTACGTTATATGGAATTCCTTGAGACAATAGCATACCGACTGTTAGCGTTCCAATAAGAATCTTTCCAAATTTCCCTTTTTTCATATTGCATCTCCCCATTATTAAAATTATTTTTCCAAACAAATTGGTTCTCAAATTCCCATTTAGCATTGAAAATTCTATTAATCTTAAACCTTTATTTCGTATAATTAAGAATTTCCAACACTACTACCATCCCACACCTCATATAGCTAACCACTCGCTTTAATTTTTCTATAAAAGCCCCCCAAAATTTATTTTCAATAACAGATTTTCATAAAATGGATTATTAATAGAGTTAAAATCTAATTCTGTTTTTATTATTTCACATTCTGATTTTTCTGAAAATTAATCAAAAGGAGTATTTTTATTCTAACTATTCTACATTTAAATAGTACAAAAGAACTACCTTGCCCCTTATTCTTTGTAATATAGAATAAGGAAACACGATAGTTCTTTTAAAAATCTCTTATTTAATCCAGCGGAACCAATTGATTTCGAACAGCATAAATCACCGCTTGCGATCGACTTTTGACATTCAGCTTTTTAAAAATTTTATTGATGTGAATTTTAACTGTTTTATCACTAATATATAGAGCTTCAGCAATTTCTTTATTACTAAGTCCTTTTACTAGTTCAAAGAGAATTTCCTTTTCACGCTCTGTCAGTTCATTTTCATTTGGTTCTGATTTCATTTTTTGCTGATGATATGTAATTAATTTTTTCGTCATACGCGGATGAATAACCGAATCGCCTTGATATAACATTCGAATTGCAGCCACTACCTGTTCCGATGATGAATCTTTCAATAAATAACCATCAGCACCAGCTTGAAGGGCATCCATTAAATACTCATCATGCTCATACATTGTAAAAACAAGTACTCGGCAATTAGGATAATTCTTTTTCACTAATCCCGTAGCTTCAATTCCGTTCTTCCCTGGAAGATTAATATCCATCAAAATACAATCTGGTCTGCATTCCTCTACTTTCTCCAATACCTCATCCCCAGAGCTCGCTTCTCCAACCACTTTCATATCAGATTCAACCTCTAGTATGCTCCGAATTGCGTCTCGTAAAAAAGCATGATCATCAACTACTAATATTTTAATCATTTTACGCACCCCTTGTTTGTGAATCTGGAATTAACAGTGTAATTTCTGTCCCTTTCCCTACAGAACTATCAATCTGTAAAGTAGCCCCTAATTGTTCAGCTTGTTCATTCATATGTAATATACCATAATGTGGCTCACGTTTCGTTTTAACCATAGACTCAAATAGTGAGAAACCTACTCCATTATCCTTAACCTTTAAAAGCACGTGCTCACTTTGATAGCTTAGCAAAACATGAATTTTTTCTGCTTGTGCATGTTTAACAATATTTTGTAAACTCTCTTGTAATGTATCAAAAATAACTCTTTCTTTCGAAAAGCTAAGCGCACGTGAATTACCTCTTTCATGATATGTAATATCTAGTTCATATTCTTGTTTTAAAGATTTTATTTTACTTGCTATCGCCTGCTTAAGCCCTAATTGCTGTGTCGGATACGGTTTTAAAGCATAAATAGAATAGCGGACTTCTCCTAAGCTTCCTCTTAAATCCTTTATACTTTTCTCGACTACTTGCTGCATATCGGTTGGTTTATCACGGTATTTTTTCTTAGCGGATTCTAGTTGGAATATCACCCCCGCCAATGTTTGCGCGATGCCATCGTGAATTTCGCGTGCAATTCTATTTCTTTCTTCTAAAATCATTCTTTTTTCCTGTTCAGAAATCAATATCCTTGTTTTAACTACGTTAGCTAATTGGTTAGAAAATGTAGCTAAAGATTGTACATCCTCCGGAAAAAAACCCGCATTTCTACTTTTTCCTGCAACAAACATTCCAACTAATTCATCATTCACAATAAGAGGAAAATATACAAGCGAGCGTATGACATCATCAAATATTTCATCTCCAGGCGCCGTACCAGTTTTCCAATCATTAAAAACAAGATTTTTTGAGATTTCCTCAAACGCCTCGATTTTATCTGAATGATCAGAAATATCAAGTTGGACTTTCCCATCTTTTAATAGAAGATTCCAGTTTCCATCATCTTTTGTCCATATTACATATGCTTGTATGCCAAAAAAACCTTTGAGTGCTTGTTTGATATGTTTCAAGTTTCCTCCGGTTAGTCCACGACTAATTTCTGTTGTAATAAGAAACAGTTCGTATAATCGTTCCTTCTCCATCCTAATTCGTACAGAAAAAGAACTGATAACTGAAATTGCTACAAGTGGAAAAAAGAAAAACAGTACTGTAATCTCGTTTATTTCCACACTATATGTACTAATTAATACATGCATCAGAGCAGCATAAGATACACCAAATGTTTCACAAAGAAATACTGTTACGGCTTTTTTATACCATTGATGTATCGAATACGGCTGTGGAAGGAGTACCATTAACAAATCGTAAAAACGGTTGTTGAAAAAACAAAAAAACACGCAAAATAATAACAAAGATATTAAATTCTCATACAGAGCTGACATATCCATTCCGCTAATCAATAACGACAGACATTTATTTGAAAACCATTCTGCCAAGATCAAACTAAGAGCATGCTGGGTACTATTAAATAGCATTCTTTGTACCGGTGAACGACGATGCAGGTGAATAATTAGTGTAACGAATACAATAGTAATAATAGTTATATGTATTCCGAACTGCCAACTCATAGCGTAAATTATCGGAAAGGTAAGCGAGCTAGTTCCTCTCCAAAATCGTACAGGAAAATACTCTGCAATCCCCATAAATATTAATAACAATATTAGTATTGTTGGATGAGAAGGGATTTTAATTTCAAGTAAAGATATAGTTATAGTAATCAAACCAAGAAAAGAAATAAAATAAAGATAAAAACTAGCAACTTTTTCTCTCATAGAAATAGAATTTACATCTTTCAAAACAGTCCCTTCTTTCTTTATAAGAATTCATTTTCTCTATTATCCAACAAAAAACCGGCACTGGCAAAATGGAAGAACTCCCACTAGCCAATCACCGGCTGTGTACTATACCTAAAGAGGCAAGACACAATACTAGTATAAATTTCTTTTCATACCTTTTCTATTGATCAAATGATGTAATTATACATATCATTGGACGTAATCTTATAGTACAAAAGATATATGAAATATGAATCGTGAAATTACATTGTTGAATACTATTTGTTTTTAGATAAATCAAATTAACAAAAAAATAATAATTTTTATTTTTTTCTTTGTAATTTAATAAATTTCATGTTAATATGGCGAAGGCTATAAAATAGATATCGTCATTCACAGTCTTTTTACAGAATATTCACTCCTGTAAAAACGTAACTATTCCAGTAATTCACTTCATGTTTTACCTATACAAGAGCTACTTTCAATTTTTTGTACATAACTAAAAGTAGCTTTTTATTTCTATCTTCCTCATCGATTCTAATATAAATAATAAAAAAGCACTTTTGCAAGTGCCCTTCCCTTTCTTTTTAAAGATAGAAGGTCTAATAAAACCAAACACCTAGATTAAACTCATTCATAATCCTACTTATAAACTATCAGAGAGGCATAAACTATGGGAATTCCTACGCTCTTAATAAATACCTTTATTATTATTATTTGTATCCTTAGCTATCATGTATTTTGGCTGGAACATAAAGAAAAAATTGCATACAATAATATATTAATTTCTGTTCTTTCCTCCATTGCAATTATTTTTTGTATGACTTTTCCTTTTCATTTACATGCTGGATTTATTTATGATTTACGTTTTATTCCTATCATTTTAGTTTTTCTATATGGAAATACAAAAAGTATTATTTTTGTTGGGATTTTATATCTTTCTTATAGATTTTACTTAGGTGGAAGCGGAGTTTTCCCATCATTTATTATCTTTACTATTATTTCTGTTATTACAATCATGTTTCGTTACTTGTCACCTATTTATTTCAAGGAAAAGAAGATATTATTAAGCATTCTACTTATTTTGATATGTACAACTTCCCTTTCTATTTGTGGTATTGTAACTCAAATAAATACAGGTGGTACAATTGACTCTACTCTGATTGAATTTTTATTTAATTATATTGTCATTAATATTTTCACAGTATTATTATCAGTTTATCTAATAGAAGGAATGATTGATAAATTTAAAATGAAAGAAAAAATGCAAAGGGCAGAAAAGTTTTATATAGCTAGTGAACTAGCTGCATCTATTGCACATGAAATTCATAATCCACTAACCACGGTACAAGGATTCACTCAGTTATTAAATGAAAATGAAAGCTCTAAGGTACCTCAAGATAAGTACTTGGAAATCATGTTAATTGAAATGCAACAAATACAGGCTACTATAAATAACTATTTATCTTTAACCAAACCACAAAACATTATTAAAGAGAAACTAGATATTAATTACATTTTGATTCAGGTAAAAGATACAATTTCACCACTCGCTCTATCATACAATGTAGAAATAAAACAGAATAGTACAGATTCCCTGTATGTAAATGCTGATCCTGAAAAATTAAAACTGTGTCTAACCAATATCATACAAAACGGAATTGAGGCTATGAAGAATGGTGGAGTATTACAAATTAATACCCATAAAATAAAAGATAATATTGTAATTGATATTATTGATACAGGAATTGGAATGTCTTCTCAACAAATAAAACGAATTGCTTTGCCATTTTATTCAACAACAGAAAAGGGTACTGGGCTTGGTACTATGATTGCGTACAGTATTATTAAAGAATTAAACGGAGATATAGAGATAGAAAGTGAACTAGGAAAAGGAACACACTTTTCTATCACTATCCCCTGCTAATATAATAGATGAAATGTTTTATCGAGCTGTATTTACTGACACCGTAAATAAATTGAAAAATTTCAATCTTAGCATCTTAAGAAGGGTTTTAGCAGCAAAGGTTAGTAAACATAGTATCAAAGGACTGGAAGGGAAAGAAAAAGAAAATTACTACAAAATACCAGAGCGCAATGCGGGTGCGCGTTCTATTACAGTCACGTCGAAGCCGTAACGGTGAAGCCAGTAAGCGAGTGTCGGACCGGTAATGCTCGCACCAGAAATAAGGATACGTATCGCTTGTTTCATAATTACCTATTCACTCCTATCCTATTTAAATTCTTAATATATCCAAAGTATATTCACCGCAGGAAAATAATAGGGATTTAATTATTCAACAAATGACCCGATTGCTGAAAAAGTAAAAACCCTGCATATCAATATAGGACATTTGATCAAACTTTATTACAAATTATCAATCTTTTATAAATTATCAATACCTAAAGCGCAAAAAGTCATAAAAAATAAAGGGTGATACCTAATTGAGATTCATATTGATGAACCCATTGCATAATCGTTGTGTGTAATCCTCTTTCCTCCATCATCTCCACCAAATCACGAAAACTGAGGTTGTACCGTTAACAAAATAATATCCGGCTGATAATGCTTCCATTTGAATACATTTTCCTTTTCCCTACCAATCACGCACCATTTCTAGAGTAATCGCATCAGTATGTCCAAGATTTATAGATTTATTGCAAGTTTCCTGAAGTTTTTGCACCAGAACCAAAAATCCGGTACTGATGATTCAGCACCGGATTCCTTATGAAAGAGTAATATGAGTAATGTACTTGAGACCTGTTGACTAAGCTATACACATTAAGCAACTAGCTCCTGTGCTTGATCTTGAAGGGCTCGTTCTCGAAATTCTCCATTCTTTTCAAAGTTATTCTTTTACAGGAATAACAGCACCGTTATATTCCTTATTAATAAAGTCTTCAATTTCTTTCGAATGCAATACTTCTACAAGTGCTTTAATTTCTTTCTTATCTTTATCACCTTTACGAACTGCAACTACGTTTACATATGGAGAATCATTACCTTCAATCGCGATTGCATCTTTCTTTGGATTTAATTTTGCATCAATTGCATAGTTAGCATTAATTAAAATAGCATCGCCTTCTTTATTTTTATACATTTGTGTTAATAAACCAGGTTCAATGTCTGTTTTGAATTTCAAATTTTTGGGATTTTCTGCAATATCTTTTACGGTTGCTTTTACAGGGTCTACACCATCTTTAATTTTCAAAATACCTTCTTTTTGTAAAATCGCTAAACCACGTCCATGATCAGTAATTGCATTACTCATAATAATTGTTGCACCATCTGGAAGCTCTTTTAGGTTTTTATATTTTTGAGAATATAAACCGATTGGTTCAATGTGTATTTTTCCAGCTACTTCAAAATCATATTTTTTGTCTTTCATTTCTTTCTCTAAGTATGGAATACCTTGGAAATAGTTTGCATCTAATTCTTTATTCGCTAATGATTTATTTGGTAATACGTAATCTTGGAATTTTTTAATTTCTAGCTTTACACCTTTTTTCTCAAGTAACGGTTTTGCTTTTTCCAAAATAACTGCATGCGGTACATTAGAAGCACCAACAACAAGCTTATCTTCACTTTTTCCTCCACAAGCAGCTAAACCAAAAATTGCCGTTGTAATAAGTGCTGATAGTAATAGTTTTTTCATGTTGTAAACACCCTTCTTCTTTTTTATGTATTTATTTTTTTATCAATTCACGTTGTAACAAAATTACTAACCCATTGAATTAGAAAAACAATGAGTAATACACAAATTGTTGCAATGCTTGTCACATCGTTATTCCTGCACTGAAATCCTTCTAAACAATCAAGTTTCTCTTTTCTACAAGCACTGATAACACCAATATTCGTTATGGTAATACCAACTACTGGTGTTAGTAAGGATTCTAGAATTAATACCTTCCCAATAATCGTGCTCGTTTTGCTCCTATTGCTTTTAAAGCTCCAATTATTAAAGCTGGCAGTTCTACACTTACCCCACGGAGAACCTTCATAAATGGGATCGCTAAAATAACTAAACGGGCAAAATATTGACTATATGACGGGGTAGAATAAACTCATAAATATTACTTACCATCGGCTGTATAAATTGCTCTGTTTTCTCTCAGAATATCCTTCGCTCTCATTCGAACAACAAAAAACCTTTCTGCTTTTAGAATGAGCAGAAAGGTTTTTATGCATATATCAACAGTATCCCTTCCTCTCATCTCTCAAAGCATTTGCTTTGCAGGAATTAGCACCATTTCAATGTAAAAGTTGATGGTTGCTGGGTTTCACAGGGCACAGTCCCTCCACCTCTCTGGATAAGAGAAATCAGATTTAATTTTCATCTGATTTGAAATTTATTAAATTATCTATATTTTATGAATTGAATTTTATCAATATACACTCGTTATGTCAATAAGAATTCACGAAAAAAAAACTTCAAAATACTAGCTTGATGGGTGTGTGGTAGTACCTCTTATAAATCCCTCAATCAAAACCACTTATTTTATACTTTTTCTAGATTCATTGTTATACAGTAACACGATAATACTAGAAGGATCTGTTGCAAAGTTTGAAAAAAGCATAAACAGATTGGTGAATGAGGAAAAAGGATTAGGAAGTTGCTTGTATTTGTTGAAGTTCATTGTATGTTGAAAAAGCGGAGTCTCTTTGCAGACTTCGTCTTTGTTTATATAGCGGATGAATAGTCTCGATACCTTTTATACGTGAAGCATGGCGGAGATTTTGAAATCCAGAAGATTTGGCAAAGCGCCGTTTTACATGACGGTGATCCTGTTCAATTAGGTTATTGAAATGCTTACAATGTTTTATACGCATATAAAGACCATTCTTTTTCAGTTTTTTGAACGCACAAAGTAAGACTGGAGCCTTATCTGTGGTAAGAACCGTTGGTTCTCCACAGGCTTTGATAAGTCGCTTCATGAACATATAAGTTGCTTGATGATCACGTGTTTTTCGAAGCTGAAAATCAAGCGTATACCCATCGCTATCAATGGTACGATATAGATAGCGCCACTCACCTTTCACCTTGATATAAGTCTCATCTAAATGCCCAGCATGGTGGTGATTTGTGTTTTTCCTTTTCCAAACTTGATAGATTAGACTGCTATTTTCATGAACCCATGGCATGATGATTGTTAGGCGAACGGAAATACCACGTTCTTTCAGGATCTCAGATACATCGCGATAGCTTAAAGAAAAACAACAGTAATAGCCAACGGCTACCAAAATAATATCTTGTTTGACGGTATTATTTAAAGAAGATCCTCAAAACGAAGGGAAAAGTTATTATCTTAGTAATTATTACATTTCTATTGTAAATTCGCCCCTTCCTAAGGCTACCCCATGCCCATCAACTTAAGAGTGAACACAAGATGAACTTTCGTTCATCTAACCAAAAAACTCTTAAAATATTTGGCATCTTTAAAAATGAGTATGCCAAATAAACCTAGATAGGTATCGTTTTTAAAAATTATGCAGCTTTCTTTTGTTTTCTCAATCCATTATATTCATAGACAACACCCAAAATATCAAAGACTGTTTTCTTCTCATATCGATGAGATTTCCGGCCATTCTTCTGTAGGAGGTTGAACAGGCGAACTAGGATCTTTGTTATTTCTTGGGTGTTTTGCTGTATGGCTTGATATAAAATGTGTAAATGATCTTGAATCATTCCAATTGCTTTATATTCACTTAATTCTTGTTTCTTCTTTTGTAAAATTAATTGTCGCATCTTAAACATAGTAGAAGAACATAGAAAAATGGCAATGAGCTTTCCATAAACATGACATTCTAATCGCTCTTGTTTAATATTTTGCCAATGATGAATTTGAAATAGGGATTTCCATGTTTTAAATACAATCTCTATTTGCCAACGGAGGGAGTAAAAATCATGGATTTATTTCATCGAAATAATCTCCCAATGTGTATTGGTAACATATAAGTTCATGCCAGCTAATCGTTTGCTTTTTTCCGAATACGCAATACTCTTTTTACTTTCCGTATACACCTGTTTTTTCATACGCTCACGAAGTTGTTTTTCTGTTAATCGATACATAATCACCCGAGTGAATAGTTTTTTATCCTTTCCAATATAAGCTTCTTTTATTTCATAGGACTGTCCTGGTTTTAAGGTATCCATAATGTGCTCTAAATCAACTTTGATGTACTGGGATTGTTTTTTTATTGTCCCATTTTGAAAGTATTCAGGAAATTCACTTTTGACATACACCCTATTGTTTAATTTGAGCCGCGATATATAATACACGCCACGTTGATCCATTTGATCTAAATCATCCAGTGAATAATAGCCTAAATCCCGAATACATAGGTCACCAGGGCGTAATGTTGATAAACACTCTGTTCCAAAGGTTTTATCATTATTTTTCCCTGGTTCCACTTGGAAATTTAAAAACTGACCACTATGTAAATCATATTCTAACTGAATTTTTATACCCGCTGTTTGAGCACAACCACCTGATCCAGGATACACACTAGCTAAACCTGAAAAATCGTTGCATCTAAAATACGAATTCGTTGAAAATAGGCGATTGAAGAACTAGGAATCACTGATGTTTCACAAACTTTACTTTTTAATAACGAAGAGAAAATATGTTTTAAAAAGCAAACAGCTTTTTTATTGAAACGCTTATTGAGTCCTTCTGGACTCATAAGTGTTCCTGTAACAGCATGAAGTTGACTACACAGTCGCACTAAAGAATCACTTGCTACCCGTTGACTAACCCAAACACAGATACTAGCTAAATCATGAGCTGAAAACTTTCGTTTCCGTTGTACAAATCCTAGTACTTTAGCGAGATTTTCGAGAAACGAAGGAGTAAGATGTTCATATAATTCTTCAGCAAATAGTTGTAATTCATCAGATACAGAAATAGACATACAAAAACGCCATCCTTTCTTATAATTCTACAGAAAGAATAGCGTATTTTTTCATTTTGAGATATTTCTATTTTACTAATTTGATATTAATGAGTTAGAATACTCTACTATATTAAATCGCGTTTTAAGAACACTACATAGGAAATTCCTAAAAATATGAGTAAATAAATAAAGAGCATACTAGAAGCAAATGGTAGTGTTATCCCTGGAATAAAACTACCTCCTTTTAAAATTCCATATAACCCTGTATTCGCTGGTAATAAATATTTTGCCCATTCATATCTTGCAAATGGAAATAATATGAGACTATCAGATAACGCCATGAATAAAGAAATACCGATTGCACCACCGCTGGATTTCGTTAGAACGGAGATCATAAAGGCGAATGCTGCATATACTAAAGTTGGTAACCATGATAACAAGTAATATTTACTCACTTCTAAGAGAATATTTTGTTTAACAATATGACCATTTTGTACAAAAAACTCCGTCCATGCAGGTTGTTGGAATTTGTAAATAATTAAACCATAAAAAAATGAGAATAGCATACTAAATATAAATAACAATGCTGAAAATATAACAATTGCAATATATTTGGCAGTCAAAATCTTGAATCGGGTTGCTGGACGAGTCATTAAGAATTTATATGTCCCCCAGTTGTACTCATTTGCAAAAATAGTACTTGCGTATACAAGAATAACAGGTAATAAAATAGGAAACACAATTTCCCCAGTTTTTTTCATAAAGGAAAGAGGGGAATCGCCAGCTGGTGGAGTATTTGTGTCCAAGTACTTCATTTTTAACTGGTATTCTTTAACAAGCACATCTCCTGATTTTTGATTTATAAGTTCTTGCTTTGTGCTTCCAAGTCTTTTTTCAATCTCCACTGTTCTTTCTGTATACTCTTTCTTCCAATCTCCTGATGTATTTGGAAAATATTTTACCGCAATGAATCCAAAGCCCATTATCAAAATTGCAATAGCTATAAAGAGTAACGATGTTTGCTTTCTCTTAAAAATTTTATATATCTCGTTATAAACTAAGTTAAACAATATCTTTCCCCTCCGTAAGTTCTAAAAACTTTTCTTCTAACGTTTTTCTTTCTTCCTCAATACGATAAATACGAATGTTGTTTTCTATTAATATTTTAATGATATTAGGAATCTCTTTATCTTTAACTGTAAGAATAATATCATTATCTTTAATTTCAACATTATACTTTAAAAGAATTTTTGCTTGTTGTACATTATCAACACGTATACGAATAGTTGCTGAATCTTCTTGGACATTATTTTGAATCACTTGTTCTGCAATATACCGTCCATGTTGGATAATAATTACTCGATCACACATCAATTCAACTTCTGATAATAGATGGCTAGACACAAGGACAGCTTTCCCTTGCTCATGAGCAATCTTTTTTATGTACATTCGCATTTCATGAATACCATTGGGATCTAACCCATTTGTTGGTTCATCTAAAATAAGTACATCCGGATTGTGTATAAGTGCTTGTGCAATTCCTAGACGTTGTCTCATACCAAGCGAATATGCATTTACTTTACGGTCAATGACTTGCTGCATACCTAATAGTTGAACAACCTCTTCTATTCGTTCTTTAGTAACGTTCCCATTCATTCGTCCAAAATAAGTTAAATTTTCATAACCACTTAAAAAAGGATAAAACTCTGGATTTTCAATCACTGCACCAATTTTTGCAGTTGCATTTTCAAATTGCTTTTTTATCGATTGACCATTTATCCATACTTCACCTTTAGTCATAGTAATCATACCAACCATCATCCGCATTAATGTTGTTTTTCCGGCACCATTTGGACCTAACAAACCGACAACTTCACCTTTATTTACTTCAAAGCTTATATTTTCTACTAATGTCTTCGAGCCAATCTGTTTTGTTAATTGGTCTACTGTTATTATAGATTGTTCATTTCTCATTTGGGTACAACCGTCCTCTCTAACGCTTTTCAAATAATATTTACTTTATCAAAGTTATATTTCACTGTAAAATGTCTGTATTATAGGTGAATTCTGTACAGCGATGGAACAAATTTATACAATAAGCAGAAGTGAACTGTATTTTTCACTAAGTCTTAGATTCCAATGATACCCATTGGAAAAGAACAAAACAATGTGTAATATGTACCAGTATTTACATAACAAACATTGATTGAACTTTTAATCTATATTTAGAAGGACAATACAATGAACAAAATAAACAGATTATTAAAACGTAAAACGACTTGAGTCATTTTTATCCTACTCGTATTTATCTATGCGAATAAACATACTTGAACTAAAGGGTAGCTTTACTTAAATAAAAAATAGTAGTTTATTCATTTCCCTAAGTCCATTAAAATGCAAAAAAAACCTGTTTTTCGATCGATATCAGGGACTTTTTTCTATGTTTAATCATTATGTTTTATTTCGAAAGCACTACACTACATCGTTTAATTTGTATTAAACTAACACATCCGTTAGTTTAAATACATTTCTTCACAACTTTTAACTTCAATAAAACAAAAATCTAACTGGGGTCCCACCACATCGCTATCAAGCTAAGAAATACAAATACCTCCAAAACGAGAAAATTGACATCTTCATGTGAAAATGTACAATTTTTTTGTTTTGGGGTGTTATAAAATTCTTAAGTTGATGGGCATGTAAGGCTACCCCACAAAGAACAATGTAAAATAAACATCCATAATTTTGCACTCACCCTATTTTACGTTTACTCTGATTCTGTCATTTCATCCATATGAATCTGTTTTCCTGTGAATAGTTTGTAAAACAGATGTGTGCGAATATCTAACAATTTATGTAGCGCATGCCATTGGCTCCAATGGTGTGCGTTTTGATTTTATATATATGTTTGGAGTGCCGGTGGCACTTTTTCTTTATATCCTAATCAAAAAAACATAGGCTCACGCCTACCGATATTCATCTCCCACCTAAAATTGGTGTTTCACACCTTCACATTTTTAAGGAAGGAGCCCTTTGTCAGAAAACAATAAAATCTTATTAATTTTTATAATTAGTAGAATTTTTATAGAAATAATCTTCTTAATCTATTAAAATAATATCGTATGATGTCAGATTATATCGTATGATGTCAGATTTTATTAAGGGGAGAGAAAATTTTATGTTGAAAAAAATCATTCCAGTTGCTTTAGCATTAAGTACAGTTACTTTTTCAAGTGTATTCGCTGCACCTCCAGCTCAAGCACCTACAGAACCAAACCGCTACATAGATGTACAAATGCTCGGTATTAACGATTTTCATGGGCAACTAGACACTGTAAAGAAAATTAACAATAAAGATGCAGGGGGAATCGAGTACTTAGCGGCTTATTTACGTGATCGTGAAAAACAAAATCCGAATACATTAAAGGTTCATGCTGGCGATATCGTTGGAGCAAGTCCTCCTGTTTCAGCATTATTACAAGACGAACCCACAATTGAATTTCTAAATGATTTAAAATTTGATGTTGGAACCATCGGAAATCATGAATTTGATGAAGGCATTGAAGAAATGCACCGCCTTATTTATGGTGGATACCATGAAAAAACAGGGAATTTTAAAGGAGCAAAATTCCCATATGTTGCCGCAAATTTCTATAATAAATCCACCGGTCGTCTATTTTTACCACCATTTACTATAAAAAAGGTACAAGGAGTTCCTGTTGGCTTTATCGGAGTCGTAACAACAGATGTTCCTAACGTTGTTATGCCTACTATGCTAAAGAATGTAGAAATTACAGATGAAGTTGAAGCCATTAACAAATCCGTAAAGCAATTGAAAGAACTAGGCGTTAAATCTATCGTTGTTCTTGCGCATAACGGAGGTACAACAGATGAGAACGGCGTAACAAATGGTGATCTCGTCCGATTAGCAAATGAGACTGATTCAGAAGTCGATGTTATTTTTGGGGGGCATAGCCACACCTATGTAAATGGAACTGTTAATAATAAACTTGTCGTACAAGCAAATTCTTATGGAATGGCTTTTGCTGATGTTGATGTAAAGATTGATCGTAAGACAAAAGATATTGTTGAGAAAAAAGCAGAAATTGTTACAACCTACCATGATGGCATAAAGCCTGATGAAAAAATAAAGAAGAAGTTGGATAAATATCAAGAAAAAATCGCACCTCTTGTCAATGAAGTTCTTGGTAAATCTACCGCTCCACTAGATCGCAAACAAAATACGGCTGGTGAATCTACTCTCGGCAATTTAATCGCTGATGCCCAGCGTGCAACAATGCAATCCCAAATTGCTCTTATGAACCCTGGTGGTATTCGTAATGACTTAGATGCTGGTGATATTACATGGGGAGAGGTATATGGCATTCAACCATTCGGAAATCAATTAATAAAAGTTAATTTAACGGGTCAAGGCATTCGTGATATTTTGAATCAACAATGGCAAAAAGACATAACGAGAATGCTTCAAATTTCAGGGATCCAATACACTTGGGATGCGAACAAGCCAAATGGAGAAAAAGTCACAAGTATTCGCTTAACAAATGGAGAAGAAATTATTCCTTCTAAAACTTACAGCGTCGTTGCGAACGCATTTCTAGCTTCAGGTGGAGATGGATTTGTGTCCTTTAAAAATGGGAAAGATGCTGAAACAGGACCAACTGATTTTGAAGCATTAGTAGATTACATAAAACAAGCAAAAGAACCAATTCAGCCTATTATTGATGGAAGAATTCAAAAAATAAATTAGTTTTTCATTAATCTCAAAACACCTAGATTACCTGTTCGCTATACTTTTTAGTGTGCAGGTAATCTATTTTTTCTTGTGTGGGTTTGAAATAAAGTCCTACCGTGATCAACGGATTTACCATCTATATGCAAAGTACCGAAAAAAAGAAAATTTATATTTAATTTTGACATATACGCTAATGTAGCTTTAATAGAAAAAATCAATAGAAATTTGAAAAATGGACATGTTGATAATAATAAAGCCATAAATAATTTAGAACAGGATATCCAGGAAGAACTTAATAAAAAATTACAACATATGTTGTATGAAATACAAAAGAATAAAATTGATCCAATTGGATTATCATTATATGCTAGAGCTTTTCAATATAAAAAGTGGAAAAAACTAAAAGGAAATTGGCCGCAAGCATTAACAGAGGCTAAAATAAATATAAAAACTCACGTCAAAATTAAAGATACTGGAACCATTAGAAATTAGACTAGACTATACTTATATTTCATAAAATTTCTCTGTACATTTTTCCTTCCTCAATAATAATTATGTGAAGGATGCTAACTCAAAGAAAGATCTATTGGTTAAATGCTAACCAATAAATCTTTCTTTTTTATTACTAATTATTATCAGATATCAAGTTATATCCATAATAAGTTACAAAAAATAATATAATTACTATCCAAACACATATAAACACCTTATAAGAATGTTTCATTTTATATACCTCAATGATTATATATAGATTCATAATGAATTTAAATCTAAAAATTCATTTGTATGTATTATTAGATTCAATAAATAATGTAACTTTAAAGTTCCCCTATTAAAAATACCATCTAGGCATTTTTTTAGAACAAATAAAATGTCTAAGATGATATTATTAAAAGTTTAGTTTTTTAATATTGTTTTAAGTAATAATATTTTCTTTAATGCAGTTAAATTCATATGTATAAGGGTCTATGTAGCAATTAGACTAAACCATAAACATGTACTAAATTGTGTGGGAAAGGAAGTACATTTTATTTAATCTCATTACAAAAAAACCTAAATAGTTGGTATTCTTCTTTTAAGACAGAAAGGAAATTTTATAATTTGCATGTAGTTCTAGCTCAGACTTTTTACTACACACACCCTTATACACATTGATAAACCATTTTAATTTTACATTTCGTAACAAAAATAAACACAAAGAAAAACAAATGAAACAAAAGTAACTTTATGTAATGTCATTGTAACATTAATGTAACATATAATATTTAAACATACAATATTTTTTATGGTTCTGGTGCAAAAATACTGTCATTGTGTACACTGAAAATATTCATAAATAAAGGACGTGTACGACGATGAAAAAACCAGTGGATTTTAAATGGAAGCATTATGAACCGGAGATTATTCTATTAGCAGTTAGATGGTACCTCCGGTACAGTTTAAGTTATCGAGATTTGGTAGAAATGATGGAGGAACGTGGTTTATCCATTTCTCATACAACGATTATGCGTTGGGTTCATCGGTATGGATCGGAACTAGATAAACGCGTTCGTCGTCATTTAAAGAAAACAAATGATTCCTGGCGTGTCGATGAAACATATATCAAAGTGAAAGGAAAATGGATGTACTTGTATCGGGCTGTGGATTCTGGGGGAAACACCGTTGATTTTTATTTAAGTAAAAGTAGAAAAGCGAAATCAGCTAAACGTTTCTTCAAAAAGGCCTTATCTTCTTGTCATACCTCAAAACCTCGTGTCCTCACAGTTGATAAAAACCCAGCCTATACAAAAGCCGTGAAACAATCACAAAAAGCAAGAGACCTACCAGCAGGAATTAAGTTACAACAGATGAAATATCAAAACAACATTGTCGAGCAAGACCATCGTTTTATCAAAAAACGGGTCCGAAATATGCTAGGATTTCAATCTCTTCACACAGCAACCAAAACACTTGCTGGAATAGAAGCAATGCATATGATTAGAAAAGGACAGACTTTCCATGGAGGAAAGTCTGTCCAAAAGCAGATACAACTGATTAATATTCTCTTTGGTCTTAACGTATAAACAGTCATTCCGTTAGAAATGACTCATTCTTTTTACTCTTCATTATCTTTTTGCACCAGAACCCGTTGAATCATTTTCCTTCATCTAAATTCAATAAAAAGAGGCACAGACTTTTAAATATTGTGCCTCAATTACCCTATTTACTTTAATTCCACACTATTCAAAACGTTGTTTAATGTCTTTAGTTCCTCAACAGTCAATGTAATGCCCTTACCCATTTTTTCATGATTTGGCGCCCAATCACGCAAATCATACTTTGCTTCTTTTCCATTCCAACTAATAAGATTTAATTCTTTTGTCCACCCTTTAGGTGATTGAGATAAAACGCCTACGTTTTCTTTAATTTCAAACTTTATATCTGCCATAGCTATGTCTCCTTTATAGTACATAGTCACCGCTTTGTTCTCCTGCCTGTTTTTCGACCTATATCAATAGAATCTGAATTTCCACACATAAACTCTGCTTGTCTCATGACTACTTCCAGTGTATTCCCCGCTTAAATTGGTGGGGAATACCATTTCTTTAACAGCCTTTTATTGATTCTTCTCCTACCTGCTTGAGCGCTTTGTCTGAAACTCCAGTCAATAGTTATGTTGTTCTTAATCGCATTTATTAATTCATGTGCGATTTTCTTTAGCGTTTCATTATCCATGGATTTCTTAATGACATCATCAGCTGTTAACTCTTCAGAACAATATTGTGAAAAAGTCAGTAACTAAGTATTATAATATGAGTAGTAATATTGTACCAATATACTTTTTATCATCAGCCTTTTAAATAATTGAAAAGGCGGTAATTATGTCATTTTTTGTACGAAATGAAAATTTTAGCACCTTCATAAAAAGATATCCAAATATGAACGAACCTCAAGCATTATTACTTGAAAGTTCCAACAAATTAAATGAAGCTGCTGAGTATTCTAAATTAGCTATAAACAACAACGATGTAAGCAGTGGCAATAAATTTTCCAAATCTATTGACGATATTAATAAAAAAGCCGAAAAATATAATCAGTCGCTAACCCGTATATATGAAAAATCAGGTATACAGTGGACATCCAATGGAAAAAACTAAATTAATCCAGCTAGATGATTATCATCTAGCTGGATTTTCATTTTGGTTTGCTGATAGTTCTTGTACGGTTCACTATGATATGTCTAAGAAGGTTTTTTCTTAAGCTGCTTTAGGAGTGATGTCTCTCCTATGTTTAGCCCTACTAAAATGGTAAGTCTATTTCATCTTCAAAGGATGAATTAAAAATTGATTTTAAATGATTATATTTTTGTAAGTAATTTAAGCAAACAAAGGAATACTCCCCAGTTGAGGCCTTCCCCTTTACACGTGACATACTAATAAATAACGCATTTTTTATTTGTTTTGGATTAGCTGTCTGGGAAACGATTACATCATTTAAATGACGTGTTGATGGAGAATCTAACACTAAAATAACATTAGATGCTTGCCAGCCTTTGTAGCTGTGGTATGAACATACTTATTTACCATCTCTGTAAAAAGGCCATTTTTCCAGCCTCTGACAAAGGAATGGATATTGTGGATGTATCATAAGAGATCACCTTATGACGATCTACTTTTAGTATTCCTAAAAAACATCAGGTTAATTTCAAGGAACAAAAGGACAGGTCTATGTCCCTTATTGTTTACTTATTTTGATTTTTTTGAGCTCTTAATGCTATCTTTTCAAGTCCATTTTCTCCAGCAAGTTCTACATCTGCTTTTGGGAGAACGTTTTTATTATTCTTAAATTGATTTTTTTTATTTTTATCCATTCTTTCACCACCCTTGTAGTTTAAATTTAGTTATTCCTTCAAAGATGCCAACAATTATACATACACCATATACAGATAGCGAAGTAGTATCTTTTCGTTATCGGCACCCTTGATTTTAGTTTGCTTTCTTTTTTGTAGGCTTATGCTATTTGATTTTCTTCTTTAACTAAACTCTCCCATTAGCTCAATAAGAAAAAGAAAAACCCTGCAGTTTTACTACAAGATTTTGATCAAACTTTATTATTTCCAATTTCCATTCATCTTTTGCTCAATTATTTCTAATACCATCCATTCAAGTCATATATGGTATTTTATAGAGCATCACACATCAAATCCTCTTATTAATACCTGTACGACTCGAATTACCATCAACCCTAGTATGTTAGCTCAAGCAATTACTTTAACCTTATACGAGTAATTTGATCATGAGGTGAAAATTACTAAAGATGCAGTTTAAAAATAAAAAAGCCTTTTTAGAAGGGCTTCTTTATTTTTCTTAGACTCATGCCCAGTTGTATAACATAATATTCCCTGTATGCCTTATAACTTCTCTCATCTTCAGCCGTACATTCGGGTGTACTGTTTAGTCTAGGAAGAGTTATTATAATTTAGCTGACATACTACCCATAAATTTATTGATGGAAGAAGTCTGAAAGATACGGAAATAAGGAGATTGAACGTCGTAATGTTTGTCTGTAATTATAAGGATTGAAGGAAAGAATTTAGAAGCTTTCGGTTTCCAGGATTCATTGTGCCATTCTTGACTATGGAAGTATAACTCGTATCTGCTTCCTAAACGCGAAAGACTAATTGTCTTCAATCCAATCTCTTTTGCTGTTTTCATTAACTCGATTACATCCATTGTTTCTCCACTGTAGGAGATTCCCCAAAGTTATTAGGTAATATAAAATGGTCTCCTTTTTTAAAGAAAAAGAGTTCGCCGTCTTTAATTAACTCACCTTCTCCCTCAATTACACTAAACTTTTTTCTATGGCCGATAAATCCCCAACCAAAAAGGATGCTCGTAAAAACTCTTACAAACATACTCTCATAGTGAATAAAACCTAATATTTTGGTAGTTAAAATATACATCTGCATTTCGTAAAGGATTTCACAAAATAGAATTCTATCTACTTGAGAGGGGTCACTTTAGCTTTTATTCCATTTTTTCTTGCTCATCGACTTAAATGATCGTTTAATAACATCAAAGAAACTTAGAGAACGAACCATGTGATTTGGATTTACATATTCTCGTATGGTCCGAAGAACTTTTTTGGGATCCTTAGAAGAAAAGGTGAAGGTCCCGTTTCTCTTCGTTTCAATCGCATAACGTGGAATCCATTTCCCTTTAAACATCACAGAGGCAATAACGTGATCTACTTCTTCCCATGGAATTTGAATAAATTTACGTGTGTCACGAGAATTATAAAATTCAAACCCTTTATCACCAATCATAATTTCCCCATAATCTGCAAGTCCCATAAAGGAAGTGGCATCTATTACTAGATCTACCTTTGTATTAATTGACTGAACCATTATATCCGCTCCATTTCTATTATCTTATTTATTAATTGCTTCTCTAAGCAATTAAGTCAACATGAAAAGTGGCCGAATCAATATCCTCCAGCCACTTTTATTTGCAAACAATTATGCATTTGCAGGCTGTAAAAATCTCCTACAAACTACATCTCAATAGTAAACATTGGGAATTGAGAGCGTCGATACTTTCATTATAAAAGTCCAATTACGTGACCAACTATCCCAACTACGAATAGGGAAAGAATAATAACAATTGGGCTGACTTTTTTCTTAAGCAACCACATACATAAGAATGTCAGAAGCAATGCAGCCAAACCAGGAATTAATTGATCCAAGTTATTTTGTAAGGTCGTTACTTTCGTAGGTGAAAGTGCCATTCCTGAGTTTACTTGTTCAAAAGCTTGACGTATTCCTTCCCCATTTAAAGGAAGCTTATCCCATTCAATATATGCACCTTTATCTAACTGAACTTTAGATATAACCGGCTGAAATTTAATCGATACCCACCGTTGTACTAAGGCAGCAAGTACGAACATACCAAGGATTGATGCACCTTTTGTAATATCTTGTAATAATCCACCTGAAAGATTATCAGTGATTTTAGAACCTGCTTTATAACCAAATTCTTGTGTATACCACATAAAGCCCCAACGAATCAGATTCCAAGCTAAGAAGAAAAGGATTGGCCCAAGGATATTTCCACCCATTGCTAATGATGCCCCTAAAGCACCTAACATCGGACGTAAGGTAAACCAGAATACTGGATCACCAACACCGGCTAAAGGACCCATCATCCCAACTTTAACCCCTTGAATTGCCACATCATCAACTTCAGCACCATTAGCACGTTCTTCTTCAAGTGCTAATGTAACTCCTAGAATTGGTGAAGCAATATAAGGGTGCGTATTGAAGAATTCCAAGTGACGTTTTAACGCTGCTTTTCGATCTTCTTTTGATTTATATAATTTTTTGATTGCTGGAATCATCGAGAAGACCCAACCACCATTTTGCATACGTTCATAGTTCCAAGAACCCTGAATAAACGTAGAGCGCCATGCAACGGCTAAACGATCTTTTTTTGTTAATTGAATTTTTTCTGCCATTTCTTTTCTCCTCCTTCTGAATTAATAATCGTTTAAGATATCGCCAAGTGGATCGCCAGAGTTGCCTCCACCACCATTTGAAGAACCACCCATTTTAGAAAGTTTCAAATAAATAAGAGCTAAAGCCACACCCAATGCACCAAGTGCAATAAGTGTTAATTGAGAGATTGCAGCTATTACGAAACCAATAATGAAGAATGGCCATACTTCTTTAGTTGCCATCATATTAATAACTAAAGCATAACCAACAGCAACAACCATTCCACCACCAATAGCCATTCCGTCAGTTAACCATGCAGGCATTGATTCCAAGAATGCTTGAACGCTTTGTGCAGGGATAAATAAAAGTGCTCCTGCAGGAAGCGCAATTCGAATCCCTTGTAAACACACCGCAGCGATATGTAACATTTCGATTTTTTTTATATTTCCTTCTTCAGCTGCTGTATCCATCATATGTACGATAGGGACAGCTAGTGTACGAACGATCATTGTTAAGAAAAGGCCTGCTACTGCAAGCGGAACCGCTACTGCGATTGCTGATGCAACACCACTAACACCTTGTCCGCCTAATACTAAAATAATTGCTGATGCAACCGATGCCAATGCAGCATCTGGCGCTACGGCTGCCCCGATATTTGCCCATCCAAGTGCAATCATTTGAAGTGTACCACCAAGAACAATACCAGCCTCCAAGTTGCCTGTTACTAAACCAATTAATGTACATGCCACTAGTGGTTGATGAAATTGAAATTCATCTAATATTCCTTCCATACCAGCTAGAAAAGCAATTAGTATTACTAAAACTATTTCTATAATAGACATGATGGGCCCCCATTTCATTTAAATTTGCTATGTCACTATGCTAATTCAACTTTCGCCTTTTTTAGAATGTCATCCATGCTTGCACGATTATCATTCGGTACTTTACGTACATCAAACCGAACGCCTTTTTCTTCCATTTTCTCGAAAGCCTCAACATCTTCTCGTCCCATAGAAAGAACCTTACTAACGACAACTTTACCGGTTGAATGAGCCATAGAACCAACGTTAACTTCTTTAATGTCCACACCGCCCTCAATAACTTTTAGGACATCTAGTGGGTTTTCAAATAATAATAGTGCTTTAGTGTTACCAAAACGGGGATCTTTTGCAACTTCAATCATTTTGCTGATTGGAATAACATTTGCCTTAACCCCTGGTGGTGCCGCCTGTTCGATCAATTTCTTACGAAGGTCGTCTCTAGACACTGCATCTGAAACTACGATAATACGATTTGGGTTTGTAGACTTTGTCCACGCAGTCGCTACCTGACCGTGCAATAAACGAGAATCCACACGGGCTAAAACGAACTTGATTTTCCCGTCACCAACTACTGTACCTGGAGCAAGTGGACCTTTTGCTTGTCCATCTTCAACAACTACGGTATTAGTATTTTCTTTCGGCTCTAGCTCTTCAGGTTTAATTCTAACCCCCTCTTTTGCCGTTTTAACAATATGTACTGCGATTTCTTGAGCAGACTCCATTGAGAAACGGGATGCATAGGCTTCAATCACCATTGGTAAATTCATACCAGCAACGATTGCCCAATTGTCTTTGTGTTCTTCATACAAGCTGTTAGCTTGATTGAATGGAGTACCGCCCCATAGATCAACTAAAAACAATACTTCATTTTGATTATCAAAAGATGCAACTGCTGCTTCCATTTTTGCTCTCAAATCGTCTGGACCTTCGCTTGGCATTAAGGTAACCGCTTTAACGTTTTCTTGTTCTCCAAAAATCATTGCGCCAGATTGTAAGATGCCTTCAGCAAATTCGCCATGACTTGCTAGGATAATCCCTACCATATCAATACCTCCCAAATATTTCCTCCTGTTTTTTTCTGAATAGACACAACTGTTGCGTCTATTTTCGTCAATCTTTGTCTATTGAAAAGTTAACTTCTTCTCTGAGAAAATCACCTCCTTTATCCCTAGTAAGGATCTCAGAATTCATCATTCCGTATCGGCTCTGTCCTGATAGCCAAGATTTATCATTTATTCACCCCCAGAACAAACCTGATTCTTGAGATTTTTAAAGCGGTTTCAAAATTGGCGAGGAGGCATTGTTGTCGCCTATCTCTTCGAAAATTGAGTGATTGCTGTGAAATTTGTTTCTCATTCTCATCAGGACTACTTGACCTTCTCCTGACAGACAGCCTGCTTTATTCTGTTCCTCTATGAGATTGCGATATACAGCGTGGCTGCGGATGGTGTACTATCACTGAATCAGTGTTAAAGCTGTCCCCCCTCTACCTAACAGTACTGCGCCAGATTAAATGATTGATGAAAGCTTAGTCATTAAAATCATTTTGTTGTTCCATATATCACTTGTGATTTTATTCACAAATAGAAGTAGTAAATAAGGCGCTTTTATACAATGCCAGATTAACTAATCATTGACTTAAACCTATAAAGTCAATAAAGGGTCTGTTAAGTAATAAAATTCACTGCCACAACTTATATTACTAGAATGCCTTTCTATCATACATTCACTATCAGAATCTAATACTTAGTTGTCATTAAAAACGCTAATACATCCTCTTCAAACCTTAATGAAAGTATCTACCATTACTGTATTTCAATATCAAACAGTTAAAAGTTTTATTTTTTACCGTAACTTCCGGAAAAATAGTAATTTTACATTCGTTTATTTCGTAAGCTTTTGAATAAAAGACAGCTTTTCCATCGTTCTTAATAGCTAGTAGAAATACGGCTCTGTTGCAAAGTTTGAAAAAAGCATAAACAGGTTGGTTAATAAGGAAGAATGCTTAGGAAGTAGCTACTTAATGTTGATCCCCCAAGAAAAGAGTAACAAAATGTTACCCTCATCAGAAAAAATCGAACTAATGTTTTCTAAGCTATACTCCAAACACAGTCATTCCTAGATAAACTAAAATATAACTAATTAAAGCATTTGTAAGAATCATACTTTATTCAAAGGCTACAGCTGGTTAATTTGTGTTAAAATAAACAAACATCCTTCGTTCGTTATATACGGATAATTAAAATTATTGCAAGCTTGAAACAATACAATTAGTGTTACCAACCAAATCGTATTCCCCAAAATTATTAGGTAATATAAAATGGTCTCCTTTTTTAAAGAAAAAGTGTTCGCCGTCTTTAATTAACTCACCTTCTCCCTCAATTACACTAACAAGAAGGAATGCTTTTTGTTGTTTCAAACTAGCTGATCCATCTAGCTCCCATTTTCCCACTGAAAAATACGGGCATTTGATAAAGTTTGTTACGATCAAATCATTTACTTTTTCATGTTTTACAGTTAACTGATTCGATATAAATGGAATTTCGGTTACATCAATACTTTTTTCAAGATGAAGCTCACGTAAATTCCCTTCTGAATCTCTTCTATCATAATCATACAATCTATAGGTTGTATCAGAGTTTTGCTGTGTTTCTAATATCAAAATCCCTTTACCGATTGCATGAACAGTTCCACTTGGTACATAGAAGAAATCTCCCGGTTTCACCTTCACACGATGTAACAGTTGATTCCATTCTTTCTGTTCAATCATAGCCATGAACTCTTCTTTTGTTTTCGCATGATGTCCATAAATAATTTCTGCGTCTTCTTTGGAATCGATTACATACCAGCATTCTGTTTTTCCCAGTTCTCCATTTTCATGTACACTGGCATACTCATCATTTGGATGAACTTGAACAGATAGGTCTTGATTGGCATCCAAAATTTTTGTAAGAAGAGGGAAACAATCTCCCTCCACATTTCCAAATAAATCTCGATGTTCTTCCCACAACTCACCTAAAGATAAACCTTTATATTTTCCGTTCTTAACAATACTTTGTCCATGTTGATGTGCTGCAAAAGCCCAGCACTCTCCAGTTTGATTTGATGGAATCTCATATCCAAAAGAAGTTAATTGCGTTCCACCCCAAATTCTTTCTTTAAAAACAGGTGCAAAAAATAATGGTTCAGTCATGATTATAATCCTCCATTCTATACAATTTCATCTAGTAGCTTGTACGCTTCTTCTTTTGTTTGGACGGATAATAACCGCTCTCTATAATTGTCATCCATTAGTTTTCGAGAAAGCATTTGAAGGATTTTTAAATGTTGATTTCCTTCACTTTCTTTTGGTACCGCAATCATAAATATTAATTTCGCTTCCGTTCCATCAAGGCTTTTCCAATCTACGCCTGATTGTTTAATCCCAAATACCACACTTGGTTGCTTAACAGCTTCTGATTTTCCGTGTGGAATCGCAATATTCATACCAATACCTGTTGTACTTTCTTGCTCACGATTCATAATCGCTTGTTTAAATTCTGTTTTGGAATGCAATGCACCGACATGGTTTAATTTTTGAATCATTTCATCAATGACGTCATCTCGTGTTTCTCCCTTTAGATCTGTTTCAATTAACTCTAAGCTCGTAATGTCTGTTAGTTTTTTTATTTCTACCTTATCTACTTGTTTGCTTTCTTTTTGCGTTTCTTGCTCCACTTGCAGCACTTCTTTTGTTGCTGAAACTTCTTGTATTTGTTCAACTGCTTGTTTTTCTACCTTTGAAATGTCTTTTTTCAATACATTTACTAGAACAGCAGTCACAGCTGAACCTACAATTACAGCCACAAAGAACATAAATACATTATCTACTGCTCCTAGCACCGCAACAATTGGACCGCCATGTGCCACTCTATCACCTACATGACCAATCATGGCAATCACAGCACCTGTCATTGAACCAGCCATAATACTTGGAATAACACGAAGTGGATCTTGTGCCGCAAATGGTATCGCACCTTCCGTAATCCCAAATAGCCCCATTGTAAATGATGCTTTACCCATCTCTTTCTCTGAATCTTGGAATTTCCCCTTACCTATGAAAGTAGCAAGTCCCATTCCAATTGGTGGAATACAGATTGCCGCAGCAATCGGACCCATAATCTCATAGTTTCCTTCTCCAATCATTGCTGAACCAAATAAGAATGCAACCTTATTGACTGGTCCACCCATGTCAAATGAAATCATTGCCCCTAAAATTAATGCTAGGAGAATTGAACTTGATCCCTGCATACCCGCCAACCAAGCAGTTAATGACTCGAAAGCTTGTGCGACAGGAGCACCAATAATAAATATAAATGCTAAACCAACTACAAGCGAAGCGAACACCGGAATAATAATAATCGGCATAATTGGTTGAATCGCTTTTGGAACTTTTATTTTTTTAATTCCTAATGCTACATAACCTGCTAGGAAACCAGCGATAATTCCGCCAAGAAAACCAGCACCACTTTCACTTCCATAAAAACTTCCTGTTGCTGCAATATACCCACCAATCATACCAGGAACAAGACCAGGTTTATCGGCTATACTATACGCTATATATCCAGCTAAAATTGGAACCATAAACGTAAATGATGCACCACCAATTTGTTCAATTGTTTTCCAGAAAGATCCATCTGGAATCACTAGACCTCCAGGTGTTTTTTCTCCACCGAGCGTCAATGCAATTGCAATTAACAATCCACCAACTACAATAAATGGGACCATAAAAGATACACCATTCATTAAATGACGATATATCGGGTTTTGCTTTCTCCCCTGTTGATTACTTTCAACTGTTTTGGCCTGTGAATGATAGACAGGTACATCGCCACTTGCTACTTTCTGAATTAATTCTTCTGGTTTACGGATACCATCTTGAACTCCGACAACCAACAATTTTTTGCCTATGAATCTATCTTTATTTACCGCTCTATCAGCAGCTATAATGATACCGTCTGCTTCTCGAATATCTTTTTCAGTCAGCTCATTTTCTACCCCTATACCACCTTGGGTTTCAATTTTCATCTGAATACCTAATTTATCCGCTGCTTTTTGCAAATTTTCTGCAGCCATATAAGTATGGGCAATTCCATTCGGACACGATGTAATCGCTAACAGTTTCATTTCTAATCCTCCTCACACTATCGTTGTAAGCGCCTACACATAATATAAATCAATATCGTAATGACAAAAGTTTCATTTTTTACCGTAACTTCCGGAAAAATAAACCTTTTACCGAAACAAACAAAAAAGCGAAGTATTTAGGCCTTCACTTTTCGTTTAATTATGTAAATACGATAAAAATTTCATTACGTTTGTTTCTTTGGTAAGCTTTTGAATAAAGGATGGTTGCTGACTTATGAAGGATAGCTCATGAAATAACTGTTTCGTTACCTCTTTCCCATCACTTTTAACTGCTAGCATAAATACAAGTGATACCTTCTCTGATCCCCAATCAATTGGCTCCTTTAATGTAGCTATTGCAATTACCGACTCTTGAATAAATTTCGGATTGCCATGTGGAATCGCAATCCCTGCTCCAATCGTTGTTGCTGACATCTTTTCTCTTATAATTGCATTTTCTGCATACTCTTTATCTACATAGCCTTTGCTATGCAAAGCATGCGCTAGCTTTTCAATTAGCTCATATGGGTGCTGCACGTCCTGTTGTAAAAATACTAAAAATGGAGATGTATAATTGAGCATAACAAAGCCTTTTTGTTCTTTATAACTCGGTTCATCGCATTCTTTTATAAAGTCCCCTAACTTCTTTTCTTCCGCTCCCTCTAATAATGGGGATACTACAATATGAGGAATAAGTAATTTTGAAAGAGCAATGGTAGAAATAACGAGTTCCACATCATGATGTTTCATTATATAATCTTGTAAATCAGCTTTTGCAATGCAGTCCATCACATGGATATGACGAAATTTCCGCTCAATTTTTGTCCGTAACAACTGTGACATCCCAATTCCCATATGACACACTATGATTACATTTTTTGATTTTTCCTGATGATCTAACCGTTCAACAGATGCTTCAAAGTGTAGAGTAAGATACGCAGCTTCTTCTTCCGGAATATATAGAATTAGAGATTCATTTATTTCTTCTAATACCTGAATCAACATATTAAACATATAAGGATACATTCTTTTTATATCGTGTAGCATTGGATTGGATACAGAGAGATCATAGTTCAAACGATTCAACGTTGTGTATAGATGAATTGTTAATCCCTCAATTAAAACTTGGTCTCTACTGAAATCAATTTCATACAACTGTGACATTCGTTTTATTAATTGATGTACAACCCTAGAAAGGATTGGATTACTTTCAGTAAGTTTATTACTTTCCCCTGGCTTGTCTTGATAACGGAATTTCCCGCCCAAAATATGAGCTGTTAAATACGTCGCTTCTTCTTCTGTAAAATGAACAGCGAAAACACACTCTAATCGTTTTAAAAACTCCAATGTCCATTTATATTCTTTTGTTTCTTGTATTATTTTAATTTCCCTTTTAGAAGTTAAAATCGATTGCTTAAGCTTCATTCTCCGTACCATCAGCAACGTATGAACTAATAAACTTTCAAATGCATCATCTGTAAAAAATAATGCATGTCGTTTTTGTAGCGCTTTCAATTCATTCGTAACAAATTCAACCTCATGATATAAAAATTGTTCCTTAATAAATTGATTCGTGAGCTCTGAATTACGAATTAAATCTGATAATCTAGCCAAGGCTTTTCTTTTATTCTTTTCAGTTCCCTTAACAATCAGTCCTATCCGCTGCTTTGAAACAACAGTTAAATCAAAATGATATAACCACTTTTCAATTCTATCTAAATCTTTCTTTATAGTAGTACGATTTACAAAATGTTGAGAAGCCATATCCTGTGCAGTGACTGCCTTTACATTCATTAACAAGTTATAAGCAATTTGCAGGATTCTTTCTTCATCCGATTCATACTTTGTACGATTATTTATACAGTAAAGTTTATTAAACAAATCTACCTTTTCATATTCCTCAATCTCTAAGTAAACTCCTAAGCCCGGCTTCCTAACAAGAATTGCACTCGAATAATTCGTAAGGTGATCCTCAATTGCTTTAAAATCATTACGAATTGTTTTTTCCGAGCAATTTACTTGATCCGCAAGGTCTTGCACTAATAAATAATCATTAGATTCAGATAATAACAGAAACAAAATTTCTTTTTGTCTTGTATTCATGAATTTCACCTATCTCTTATATCCTTCTATGTTATATGCATTACTTCACAGGATATTTTTATTTTCCCTTATAACTAACACTTTAGATTATATGTGCTGATTTTAAAATTCCAACTGTGTTATATATCTATATGTAATAACATGACACTAAATTGCCCTTACTAGTAAGCATCAAAATTCCCAAGAAGTTAAATCTATTGGGAATCTTGATGTTCTTTCAATACTTATTAATATATGATATACCGTTATATGTTATTGACTCAGGAGTTTCTAGATAAAACGTTCTCGCGTTGGAAATTCCTTTTATTATATAAACCATTCAAAACGGTACTTATTATCATGCGCCAATACTTTGTGCTTGCATTACTTTACTTACACTTTGAAGCACTTGTTCTTCATCTTCCCCTTTTGCCATCACTTTAATTTGTGCGCCTTTTGGAACACCAAGTGCCATAATACCCATAATAGATTTTAAATTCACTTGTTTTTCTTTATACTCAAGCATCACTTCTGATTTAAATGAGCTAACTGCATTAACTAATGTTGTTGAAGGACGCGCATGAAGTCCCCCATCTTCTAATATTGTAAAGAATTTTTCAACCACTTATGATTCCCCCTTCAGTTTTCTAAATTCATTAAGGTCCCATTCTAAGTATCTTCGCCGAGAATAGAAACCGTTTACATTTAATATATAGTAAAGCAAACTAAGTAAAAATTTTATTTTTTACCGTAGCTTCTGGAAAAGCTGTATTATCTTTTTCCGACAGAAGACTCCTTCCTCTGATATTACGCGAGGTTCGAGGTATACAAGTTTCTCTAAAAAACATTAAAAGGATTATATTTAACTCTAAACATTCGAATGATTTTTAATGTTTTCTGGATACAATTCAGCCAGCATTTTAACCGAATCCCCTTTCCAGAATTCACCAAAATATGTAATCATTTTTTCTCTATCATCCATCCCTTCACTCCTATTCTATATAATTCCGATATAGAATAGGAGTGAAGATGTTACAATTTCGTTTCGAATGATTATTATTGCTTCTCCTTTATGTAATGTTGGTGTATCAATTCCTCATTTTTCTATTGCATTCGTATTACCTAAAATTTCCTTATCCAATAGGTGGTGAACAGAAATTATATATTACAAAGAAACAAATTGTGGAGATGAAGAATAATTAAACCATTGAAACAATAATAAAAAGGACTAGATGGTAAATCCGTCTAGTCCTTTTTATTATATATTAAATTAGTGTATCAACCACCGTGATCTCCAATTGAAAGGCCTTGGTGGTCCTTGTAAGTAAAATGTCATATCACCTATTCTCACCCTTATTACATACATTAGTATTTAAATCTCACTCTCTAATTTTAAAAATTTTTCAAACCTATTTATCATATCTTCTTTCGTAGTTGGGACTTCTTGAGGCATATAATTAACAAAACTCACCATATCTTCTGAGTAGTGATGATTTCCATAAAACTCTGCAATTTCATTTAATAATTCATTATCTTCTTTACATCTTTCTTTTATTTCAGATAAACAAACAAATCTTAGTTTTCTATTCTCCTCTACTAACATTGTGCTTTCTTCATCTAATTGAGGAAAATAATTAGTTTTTATTTCTAACATCACCTTATCTAAATCTTCACTAGATACTCCCCATGCAAGTTCACTAACAAACCCACTTTCATCACCAATATCCATCAATTCTACCGCATAATCAGAAATAACGTCTTTACTAAAATAATTTTCTTGGACGCCTACAAAAATAGTTTTCCAGTCATACTTAATATGTTTATTTTTTAAATCTTTTAAGTTCATATTATTTACCTCTTACTTTTTTGGAACTTGCACGATTAGCAACTTCTTCTAGCATTTCAGGTGTTACTTTGATTTGAACCATTTTTTTCCTTCCTTTCCCAATTAAAATTATGAGACAAAAAGAAAAAAATGTAAACGCAGAAATTTCGGATTATATCAAGGGACTTTTATGAAGGATAAAACTTGTATAACAGCAAATGAAGACTATGGGTATGTGAAATAGAAAAAGACCGCCTGTAATAGGCGGTCAATTATTATTTTAATTTGTTATATTCATAATCTATTTTAATTAATAAATCAGCTAGAGGTAACGAATAGTCCCATGAATCAAGTACAGTTCTTGCGAAAGATGGTTTAAAAAGCACAGCTGACCTCTTTGATTTCATTTGTAATAGTTCATTATAAGTTTTTTTAAAAAAGAGGATATTTTAACATTATTTACTTGTTATTTTTTTCGGTTGTCAATTTTGTGTGTTCATTTAACCAAATATCTATTAGATTTCGTAATGTAATAGTTTCTATTTCAAGAGGGATTTCAATTTCATCTTCATCATACTTATTAAATATAAAAGTTTTATCTTTTTGAACATCTGCTCCAAAAATATTCGCACTTATTTTTTCATGATCACTTTTTTCATTTAAAACTTTATCTACAGTTTCTGCTATCCAATCACCGAATTCAGATACCTCTACATTTAAAAAAGCTTCTAAAATATCGAATTCCTTTGGTAGTCTAATAACTAAACTACCTGTACTAAGTAATTCAAATTTGTAATCCATATTATTTTCTCCTTCAAAAATTAAATTATGGGGCAGGAAGGAAAAATGTAAATATCTAATATAGAGATAAATGTAGCCTCTGTATATGTGAAATAACAAAAGAAACCGGCTCTTTATTTGAGCAGTTTTTTTATATACTTGTTTACTTTTGTTACATCTCACTATAACAACTATGCCGTAGTTATGCACTTAGTTTCTATTAAAAATTGGTATTAAATATCTTAACTGAAGTACACTGTATTTCTACCCATTCATTTGATATATCTTGCTCAATTCCTTCTATATCAATTAGTACTACACTATCATACATATTAAGTGTTGCTAAGTTATCCTCACTGTTATAATCTAGCTTAGCGATTACTTTAATGCCTTCATCATTCTGAATTATTGCATTTGCATTTTCATCTGAAAAGGCTATATTTGTATTCCATATAAATTCATCATCTATATCTATTTCTACATTGTAGCTTTCATTTTTTGCTGCCTTATCACCATCCCACTCAGTGATAAATTGATTGCTATCTACTTGAACTAATACTTTATATCCATCTAATAATTTTTCTGATATATCTACTATTTTAACATTCATTGTTTATTATTCCTTTTTATTTATATGGTATTCTAACAAGTGTATTGTCAACATTCATAACATTATTTACTGGGTCATAAGTCCATGTTTCTTCATGTATTGCTTAACACTCTAGATGTATGATTAATTAGGATTTACGTTGATAAGAAAGTAAGTGTCAGTGATTCGCCGCAGTATAAAGTACACAATAGCAAAGGCAAAACATACTATGTTACTACAAATGAAGCCGGTGTATATGTGAAATAGTAGACAAAACCACCTATCAAAAAGGTGGTTTTGATTATTTTCATAATTTAGATTTTCGTTAAACCCCACATACTGAATTCATAATGATATTCCGTTCTCTCAATACATACGCCGAATTCTAAATCATCACCAACTAATACAAAATCCGCATACCCAGTTAGAAATCTTGATATGGTTGATAACTCTTCTAAATTATCAAATACTTCAGCAATGTTCAGCTTAACTGCTTCAATTTTACCACCCTTAGAGAAAAAGAGTCTCCCTTGATTAACTGGAAATTTAATAGTTTTAGCTGTTTCTTTTAACAGTGCTATTGATAGTCTTCTATTTTCTTCATAATCAGTGCTACCAAAATTTTTTATGTTTGAATTTTGTTCTAGCGTATTAAATAATTCTTTACAAAATAAATCATTAGATTCTGCATCCATAAATGAGTCCATAGAAATCGTAACAATATTAGAAAGTTCGTCTAAAAGTTCTTTTCTATTAGCGTTTCTTTTTACTTTCATTTTTAGAATTTCGATTCGGCTTTTATTCATATTACTCAAAATTTTTCACACCTTTAAGGTTCTATCAGTTTGTCCTCCTACATATCTTGATCATTTTTCGAGGACGTTCTAATATTATTTATTTCCGTTTAATATACTTTGAAAGGAATTGTTCTACCTTATACATTTTACCTAATATAGGATTATCATAATCACTGCAAGAGTCGAGATATGCTCTAACTCCACCAAAAATCTTGAAATCTAATCTAGATAGTGAAGAAAGTTCTTTAGTTTCTAAAACGGTTACAGCTACTTTGTAACGTTTAATTATATCATCAATCATTTTTTTTCCTTTAACTTCATTTTCTTTTTCAAGATTTTTAATAATATTGTTCATTTGTTTTTTTAATTCGGTAATATTTTGATTATGCATTAGTATTTATATACCCCCATTTTCATTTCAATTACTTATTTGGTGCTTTTCGTATATCTGAAGTTTACTACATTATTGGGGGACTATATGAGCCACAATTGTCCGAATTTGAAAAGTGGATGAAGGATAACGGTTAGTGGTGTACGAGAGTATAAAGTACACAATAGTAAAGGTAAAACATACTACGTTACTGTAAATGAAGCCTATGTGTATGTGAAGTAAAAGTAAAAAGCCGTTTCCTTAGGTGGAGACGGCTTTTTTGTTTACATTGTATTTTTCAATGCTTTTTTTAATAAATCAACTGTTTGTTCAAGCCATTCTAATTAGTTTAATAAAGCATGCCTGCTTCTTTCAATGCCTTTTGATAAGTCTCATCATTTAACTTTTTAACATCATTTCGAAACAATTTTTTTCTAACGGTATCGAATAGACCACTTGGGATGTTAGGAAATTCACTTTCCCAATTCTCTCTTTTATCCAACTGAATTAGCGATTCAACAGTAACAAGATAAATATTTGGGTATTGCTTCTTAATATCAGAAGAATACTTCAGAAACTCTTCTAAGTATTTATCAAAATGGTGACAATCGTATTCTTCAGTACCTGTATAGAATGGGAATCCACTTTCATCTTCCCACTCAAGGAGAAGTCCTAAAAAAGCAATAAGTGAACCCGCTCTATATCTCAAGTTATTATCATTAAAGTGTTCATAATAGGTGTACAACAATTTGCCACACCAATCTAAGTTGATTATGTCACCCATTTCCTTTATTTCATTATGTAGCAAATCCAATTTCCCTTGAATGGAATCCATTAATACCTCTCCTTTCAAAACAAAACTAAATATTAATTTCACAGCAATTGAATTGCATGCTTCTTTTAAACTAACATGACCTCACTTGTTTAATAAGAAACTGAAATCCCTTCTACCTAGAATAAGTTATTCCAGTTCATCTTTTTTATAAACGATTGAACTTTTTTCAAAACGGTGCGACTTTCTTACAAACGGTACATCTTTGTTTCAAACCGACATTTGTTTTAGCTTAACAAAAGGTGCTTTTATGTACAGAAAATAATTTTTCAGTCTAAAACATTTTTTAATGAAACACTAATTTCCTGTAAGTGTTTTAAAAGATAAAAAACAACTGTTTACGGTATAAAAATAGTGCTATTACCAAGAGGAATTTTTTACTTCCCCTTAGGATAGCACTACACTACATTGTATAAAGATTTGAATATTATACATTGGAAATAACAACTAACTTTCCGGAGGTGAACCCATATGAATAAATATAGTGTTTTTTCACTTGCTACTTTAGTAATCTTCATTGTTTTTTTTTATACGATGTTGAGTGGTGTGTCGTTAGGAACATTAGGTAAACCATTTATTATTTCAATGTTTCTGTCCCCATTATTAGGAACTTTGTTGGGACTAAAAGCAAAAAAAGGGTTAATAAAATGGCTACTAATAATACTTAACATTATTGCAATTTGTATAATCGGGTATATTTCATTACTTGCTTACGGTATTGCTGAAAGCTAATTAAAATAAAAGTGAATAAGTCGTGGTTAACAAAAGAATATGATAAAAAGAAAAATAGGACAAATTTCAACTTCCGCGATCGGGAATTATGTAAATGAGCTGTCCATATGAGCGGCTTATTGTATTTTTTGCTTAGCGTGGGTTTTTCCAAAATACTGGCGATACCCATCGCTATCAAGCTAAGAAAAGTAAATACCTCGAAATGAAAAAATAAACTTTTTTACAAGTTAGTACAAATTTTTGTTCTGGGGGTACTATAAAATTTTAGTTTGATGGGCATAGGGTAGCACCAATAAAACGTAAATTTTGTATGCTAAGTGAAGTTTAACCTATAAAAAAGTCGAATTCCTCTATGTTAAGGATTCGACTTTAGAACTAATTACTTTATATTCCCTCAAGTATTTTTACTAACACCTCTTAGAAAGTCACCATAAATGGATGATTCTCTTCATCTAAGCAATGTAAAATGCGCTCTTTGAAATTTTTCCAGGTTACCATCCGCAACGCTTCTTCAATCGAAAAATAGCCAACTTTCTTGAACAAAAAAAGTGCTTTTCCTCAAAGCACTTTTCCAAAGGGATTTACCAATCCCGACGATCATCACGATCAAAATCACGATCACGGTTACGTCTACGACGATCATCACGATCGAAATCACGATCATGGTTACGTCTGCGACGATCATCACAATCGAAATCACGATCATGGTTACGTCTGCGACGACATTCATCACAATCGCAGTCACGGTCACGTCTACAGAACATTAAATCATCCCAAAATCTATCACAATCATCTCTCATGAATATATCCCCCCCTTATATTAAAATAGGATTCATTATATTGTATGTTTAAAAGTAGAAAACAGCTTGTTTACTAGTCTATCTTCTTTATCTATTTTCAGCTTGTTCAGATGACTGTTTAGATGTTCAGGTGTTAAACTATTTGTATATTATCTAAACAGCCATCTAAACAGAAAAACAAGGGAACCCTTGTCAACTATAGAATTGTTTAGTTGTTTGAATAGTGTTTAGTTTAGATGTTTAGAAAGATGGTGATCTGAACAATGCAACAAAAAAACTGACTATCAGCTGAAGAAGTAGCCAAAGAAATAAAAGTATCCGCTATGACTATAAAACGAAACTGTCAAACATACGGTAGTTTTTTAAAATTTCAACAAAGGGAAAAGAACAAATATTTAATTCATCAAGAATCTATACCTGTTTTTCAATTTATAGCTAAAATGAGAAATAAAAGAAACCTCCAAACAAAACAAATTATTGAACTCCTCAGTAAAGAAGGATTCCCTGAATATATAAACATTGAACCGATACAAACAACTAAACAACAAACTGAACAAATCCAAGTAAGACGAGAAGTTGTAGCTGTTCAGGAGTTAGATAGAATTGTTACTGAAAGAGTATCTGAATAACTTAAAAAACATGAAAAAAGTTTAAAAGAATGGTTAACTGAACAGCAAAAACAACAACAAGATTTTCAAAAAGCAATGGTTCAAAGAATGAATGAACGTGATCAAAACCTAATGGCTATGATCCGTGAAACACAGGAAACTAAAAAATTGATTGCAGCTACCCAACAAAAAAAGTGGTGGCAATTTTGGAAATAGAAAAAGCGAAATCCTAGTTATATCAATGGATTTCGCTTTTTCTTTGCTATCGATAATGAGACGTTATGTTAACCACACATGTATACGATATACACTGTTCCTTATTCAACTAAATGACAGGTTAGTTGAATAAGGAACAGTATCATTTTAATTACCATTTCCTTCTATTTTCATATATAATTAATTTGTATTTTAAATATAAATAGGAGGAAATTTATGACTGCAAATAAGGACTACATTCGCTATATTCGGGAAAAAGTAGGGCACGATTTAATCTTTCTTAATTTTGCTGGAGGTATTGTTTATAACGAACGAAATGAAATCCTTTTACAAAAACGGGGAGATAGAAACGAGTGGGGTCTTCCAGGTGGTGCTATGGAACTTGGAGAATCTCTTGAAGAAACCGCTAAACGAGAAATACTTGAGGAAACAGGATTAAATGTTGAGGTTGAACATCTTATAGGTGTCTACTCTAAATATTTTGGTGAGTTTCCGAACGGAGATAAAGCTCAGACTATCGTTCATTGTTTTCAATGCAAGCCAATTGATGGGGAACTTACTGCAGATGGTATTGAAACTTTAGATTTAAAATACTTCCCAATAGACCAAATACCGAAATTATTCACAAAACTACACGAAGATGCCTTAGAAGATTGGCTTTCCAAAAGAAAAGGTGTATTTAGATAAAAACACTTTCAAATTAATTATCCATAATCTTTAACTAACGGGCGCTTTAATTGAGCAAGAAACTAAAAACTTTTAACTTCCGCTTTCGATAATTATGTAAATAAGCTGTCCATATGGGCAGCTTATTGTATTTTTTTTGCTTAGCCTTGGTTTTTTCTGATTTGTTGGTGGCACCCCATGGCTATCAAGCTAAAAAAGAAAAACACCCCCAAAACGAAAATTCTGTATTTTCCATACAAGAAGAATTTTTGTGCGTTTTAAATCTATATATATTAGTTTTTCATATTAGGGACAGTTGGTTTTCATGCAATTGGTTGATATGAAGCTCTATTATCAGTTAATTTTTATGAACTCTAAAAATTTAAGTAGGTGTGTCCAAAACTCCTCTGATGCAATTGCCTCTGCATCTGTTTCCCCACCATAGGCAATACGTCCACTTTGACACGCTGTTGTAGGGAAATAAGGAGGCAATATATTATGTCCGGCATTTTTAAAGGATAGATGTTCATAAGGAAAGGCAGTTTCTTCTCCATTTTAACACTAGCTTCATTATGCATTTTTATTCCTCTACTATATATGTTCTCTTAATTTTTCGTTAAGTTATTTAAACTATCCTGTTCCTATAGTTAAAGAAAAAAATCCTGTAAAAAGAGGATTTTAATCAATCTTTATTTTAAATGATCGAACTTTGTTTTAAATGATCAATCTTTAATAAAAAGGTTTGATCATTTCTATGATATTTCCTTCATTAAAGCGTCCGATTGTTGAATAATTTCTAATGGATATTCCTAAAATCAGAAACCACTTATTCAATTTAACCCCCTTTTACTTTACGTGAAATTCACTCAATTACTCGGGATAAACCGAGTGTATTTTTGTAAATAATAAGATTGTTAAACAATAAATTGAGGAGGGCTTGTATGCAACATCATAAAAAAGCTATAGAGAAATTGGGCTCTATTATGAAACCAGATTTTGCTGAAACTGATGCACTAAAAGTAAAACAAGAAATTCAAAAAGATGTAAGAGAAGGACAAGGTGCAATGACTTCCCGAGAGGCGGGAGCAATGCGAGATTAAGAAAACACTCTGAATTAAATATACATTAAGCCCGTAAGGGCTTGATAAGAAAAGCCTATATCTTAAATTACTAAGTAATAAAAGATATAGACTTTTTTTATTAAGGCTTTGTTAAACCATAATGTTGATTTTTGAGAAATGCAAAAGAAAACCCAGTTCTGAAGGATTTCCTTTTGTCGTCATACTACCAATCTTATCTTGTATTCAAAACGTTGTATTCTATCTTTTTTAATCTATCTCTAGAGTATATATACCATTTTGAATCATATAATACTCCAGCACTTGATTTAAGCATTCTTCCTTTCAAGATAAGATTTTCGTTATGGGGGCTCTTTAAAATCTTATCTTGATAGCGATGGGGGTAGTTCAATCAATTAAAAAAGAGCACCTTAAGTGCCCTTGAAATATTATGAGTATGGAATAAATAGTGATGATTTTCCTTTTCACATGGCGCAGCTCTATCGCGGAATACATGTGTCCCTCTGAAAAGGAGTTTGTGGAATAGCCCCGACTCAATATAGTATGTTTAACGGTACTTTATGTGCAATAAAAGAGCTCCATGCCTATTTATAGAGCTCTTTAAGTGAGTAATGGCCTATTTATGTTGACCTGATATTGTATGCCGAGAACCTCCTTATGTGCAAACAAAAGAGAGCACTACTCCAGTAAGTGCTCTCTCGTAAAAAAATGGGGACCTTGCCGGAAACCGTTATGTATCATTATATGGATTCATTCCAACTATACCTAAAAGATCCTTTAAGGGTGTTTAATGTCTAATTTCTATATAACAAAGAAAAAAGCACCCATCTTGGATGCTATTTCTGACTTATTTGAACTTTAAGCCCCTTTCACTGTTACTATAACCTCTGCTAAATCATCACTATTTGTGTACTTATTGATTTCTAAACTTACTTCGGCAACTTCATAACGTTCATGTCCTATTTTTACTTTTTTATTTTTTTCTAACACCGCTATAAATCCTGCTAAATCATGGCTATTTTATCTTTTCGTTACGGATTCCTGCTCTTGGTCTGCCCTGTGCCACGGGCTCCCCTAGTACTGTAAATTTAATTATTTACTTCATTAACCTCTCTTTCTACTAAAATGATTATTTTGTTTAAATTTAGCTAAAATCGTATTCCGCCAACCTAACCACAAGATAACTTCCTGCATAATACAATTAAGTGATTAATAGGAGTGTTTTTTATGTCAGATATATTAAGACTCGTTATCTTTATTGTTATTGCAATTGGCGCAATCATTAACTTATACCTGAAGTTTAAAAAACCTAAAAAAAGCATATTCTCAATAGTTTTTCTATCGATACTCCTAATTGGAGCCATAGGATTAATCAAAGATATTTTATTTCGATTCTTATAGATAACTGAATAAAACTCAATATTCCGTCAATAATGTATATGACATTAGATTTTCTCCTTGTTCCCCCTTGGAGAGAACCGAGCAGTTAGCTTTTGCTATCTGCTCTTTTATTTCGTTCCCGTTCTTGTTTCTTGAAGAATTCTTTAACTGTGTTTTCCCAATAAGTACACATATCTATTCCTCTTTTCTACAAAATGAATTTTTTATTAAGATTTTTCGAAATCCAATTGGAATATCTATAATTCCTAACATTAAAAACAAATAATATGTTAGTATTGTTATGAAGATATTTACTAACTAACTTTTATGCCCTAGCCCTGCACCATACTAGGGCATATTTATTTTTTTAAGTGTGTAGCTTATAAACGGCGTACTCCCTTAAGTTCACTATTCAGCTCCCCTTTGCTATTAAAAAATTATTCCTCTTCAATTTCATCTACAAGTCTCATAATTTCATTAATATCTAACTCTAATATTTCGAGGGCCTCGGCCAATGTGTACCAACCTTTTGCTTCACTCAATGGAATCACCTGTTTCCTACTCAAATAGCGTTTTTGTTACTTTTTCGTAACCACTCTAGGTATATATGCATATTACAATTTATAAGATTTTGCAGATTACCCCTTGCAAATCCATATGTCTGTCCTGCCCTTGTTGCCCCTTCAACAAGGGCAGTTTTTAATAAAAAATAAGGGTCTTGTTAACAAACGGTTAAATATACTACATAAAAAACCGTATATTATGTTTAATATGGGAATCTGGCTCACTCCTTTCCCACAGTATATAATTGTTAACTACACATTCATAATTTAGTATATTATGTTTAAAATGTACCAGATATTTCTTTTTTGATTTATGGAACCGTTTTTTACAAAATAGAACATAAAGAGAGGCTATTAATAAATTTTCTCTAATATATTAATAGCCTCTCTTTCTTCCAGTGTAAAATTTTATTTAGTAGACTATCTTGAAGCTGCTTCTTCAACTTCTTTATATGCTTTTTGTAATACTTCATTTGAATCTAATAAATCCGTCCCTTGCGCGCGAATGATTTGATAATCTTCAATACCAAGGAAATTAAACATCGCCTTCAGATATTTATGAGAGTATTCAACTTCCGTATACCAATCGTCATTTGTATAGATGGCCCCACTCGCTTGTATGACAAGCATTCTTCTTCCATCTTTAAGTAATCCCACTGATCCAGTTTCAGTATATTTAAACGTTTCACGTACGATCATGATATTGTCCATTAAGAGTCTATAAAATCAACAAAAGCCATACTTCAATCTCCTAGCTACTTCACATTGTAGTTTAATTATCACTTGCATTCATTAATTTAGTTTCTCATTGGCGACAAACATGAATACCGAATAAGAGAGCAACATTTCAAACATCACCTTGTGATATAACTAAACATGAATTTTAATCAAGGAGATGAGAGCATGAGTAAGTTAAAAGGTAAAATCGCTGTAGTAACTGGTGCAAGCCGGGGAATCGGTAGTGGAATTGCGTTACGACTGGCTCAGGATGGCGCGTTAGTCGCAGTGCATTATGGAAAAAGACAAAATGAAGCAGAGGAAGTGGTTCATAAGATTCAACAAAGTGGAGGTTCTGCATTCACAGTTAGTGCGGATTTAAGTACCGTTAAGGGCATTTGTGATTTATATGAGAAATTGGATGAAGCCATTCGGAAACGGACAGGTGATAATCAGTTTGACATTCTTGTGAATAATGCTGGAATCGGGCAAATTATAAACATTGAGGAGACGACGGAAGAATCTTTTGACGAAGTCATGAATATTAACGTCAAAGCACCGCTTTTTGTTATCCAGCAAGGTTTATCACGTCTAAAAGATGGAGGGCGTATTATCAATATCTCATCGTTTGTTACACGAGTGGCCTCTCCTAATGTTTTCGCTTACAGCATATCGAAGGGGGCGGTCAACACACTTACGCACGGCTTGGCTCAGCAGCTTGGAAACCGTAATATTACGGTGAATGCTATCCTTCCAGGAATTATTAATACAGAGATGAATGCCAATACGTTGCAAGATCCCAATGGTCAGAAATATGCCGCTGGCCTTTCAACCTTCAACAGGTGGGGGGAGCCAGAAGATGTAGCGGACGTTGCAGCCTTTCTTGCTTCATCGGACAGCCGTTGGGTAACCGGTCAATTGATTGATGCAAGTGGCGGATCTCATCTGTAAATTAACAGCTTCGAAAAACTTACTGAAGAACAAGGCTTTCTTTATTTGTCCAAGAATTGTACCAGTCATTGAGGTAATGGCTTGTCTTGGGAGATCAGTACAAACGACAATCGGCTAGGCTGATTGTCGTTCTTGAAATGAAAACTTTGATACTATTTGGTTATGTGACTTAATGAAATCCTTTACTTCTATGATTTCTATATCATTTCGACTTATTAGGATTATGGTAACGACTTCAGATATAAGAATTAAAATCTTTTCCCTGCATTTTTCTTCGCAATCTTGCTCTTACATTCTAAAATACGGACATGGAAGCTACAGTCAGGTTATACTACTTTCGGAGGTGATTATATGCAAAATGATAGCAAAATTCAAAAAGAATCTCTCCAATTTATTAATGCAGACTTTAGTGAGATGACTAATGAACGTTGGCACGCAATTGTACACAATGATTCTTCCTATGATGGCAAGTTTTATTATGGTGTAAAAACAACTGGTATTTTTTGTCGACCATCATGCAAATCTAGGGTGCCTAATATAGACAATGTAAAGATTTTCCAAAATGCACAGCAAGCATTATCTGAAAAGTTTCGTCCATGCAAACGTTGTAAACCAAATGGAATAACGTTGCCTAATGAGGATTGGGTAACGCAAATTACAGAATACATTGATAATCACTATAATGAGGCCTTAAATCTAGAAATACTAGCTGACATGTGTCATGGAAGCCTTTTTCATTTACAAAGAACATTTAAACGAATTAAAGGGGTAACTCCAATTGAATATATACAACAAACTCGAATTTCTAAAGCTATTTATTACCTTACGTATACAAATAAATCCATTATGAAAATAGGTTTTGCTGTTGGGATACCGAATACGTCACACTTTGCGACACTATTTAAAAAGCGAACAGGCTATACACCCAGTAAATATAGAAAAATAAATCAAAAAAAGATGGAGGTTTGAAACATGGAAACAACATTTAATCAAAAAGTATATTGGACCCCATTCATTCATCAACAATGGAAGATGTTTATTGCAGCAACTGATAAGGGACTATGTTTTGTTGGTTCACAAAACCACTCATTCACAGAATTATCTGCCTGGTCAAGCGTGCGACTTCCAAAGCATGATTTAGTAGAAGATGCTCAAAAATTACAACCATATATCACAGAGTTAATTGAATACTTTGAAGGAACACGTAAAGTATTTACTTTTTCCGTCGATGCAATTGGTACTACTTTTCAAATGACTGTTTGGAACGCTTTAAACAAAATTCCATATGGAGAAGCTTGCTCATATTCTGATATTGCAGAAGCAATTCAAAAACCTAAATCAGTTCGAGCTGTGGGTACTGCAATCGGGGCAAATCCAGTATTAATTACAATTCCTTGTCATCGTGTAATTGGAAAAAACGGTAAATTAACGGGTTTTCGAGGTGGCTTAGAGATGAAGCGTGAATTACTATCACTTGAAAAGATAGATGGCAATTTTTAAGGAGGAAAATAATATGTACAAGAGCGTGTTGCATCCCTCGATTGGGATGCACTACAACGAACCTTAGATGATGTGGGTTATGCAATAGTACCATCATTGTTAGATGCAAAACAATGTGAAGAAATTATTAATATGTACGAAGATGATTCTTACTATAGAAGTACAATACACATGGAAAGATATCGTTTTGGGAGTGGACAATATCGATATTTCCAAGCCCCTCTTCCATCCATTGTACAGGAGTTACGTACAAGCTTTTATCCTGAACTCGCTAAAGCAGCAAATCGATGGTTACAACAATTAGGAAAAGAGCTGATTTATCCACCAACTCTTACGGAGTTTCTTGAACAATGTCATAAGCATGATCAAGTACGCTCTACTCCTTTAATCCTAAAATATGAAGCAGGCGGTTATAACTGTTTACATCAAGATTTATATGGAGATGTTTATTTTCCATTCCAAATATTACTTACATTAAATCAACGTGGAATTGATTATACTGGAGGTGAATCAATCTTAGTAGAGCAAAGACCACGGGCGCAGAGCAGAGGGCATGTTATTACCCTTGAACAAGGAGAAGCTTTAATTTTCCCAACAAATCATCGACCTATTCTAGGAACGCGTGGTTATTATAAAACTACACTTCGTCATGGTGTAAGTACAATTCAATCTGGGATAAGATATGGATTGGGTATTATATTCCATGACGCAAAATAGCTTTACAGTATTTAACTAAAATATAAGCATTCCACTCTACTAAAGTAATGTTATAGCTTTCTGAAAACTTTATAAACATATCTTTTGCATAGTTAGACATATCATGGTTCTGGTGCAAAAATATTAGTTAGAAACATAGAGTAGCAATTTTCCCTTCATTTCTATCTTATGAAGCTAAGCCAAACAATTTATGAATAAATTGTTTCTGGTTTTGGACAGACTTGTCCGGTAAAACAAGTTGCCCCTTTTTCATCAATATGCCCTTCATTCACATATACTTGATTAAACCGTTCCATCTTACACTTAGCTAGCTGAAAGATTTCCATTGTCTTATAAGAAACCCTATATCCTTCTATTTCCATATATCTTGTATCTTTAAAATATGTATGTTGTAAATGCGATAACCTTGTTAAAAAATCTATACCAACATAGTGAAACAAATACATATGTAACTCAGCACAAACTCCATTTCCTTCCTTGCAAGCTCCTATAAATAAGTCTAAATGCTGAATGATGTATTCGTTACATTCAGCCTCTTTACTTGCAATTTGAAAGATTCTATTTGCACGCTTTGTGAATTAAAACTCTTCCATCTATTATTCTCCCTTCTACACTAACTTTTCAAATAGAAACATCGCTCCTGTATCATCAGATTCTATACGCCATTCGATATCCATTTCTTTCGCCATAACTGCAATGATAGATAATCCAATTCCCGCTCCCTTATTTGGCGAATGTGCATTCTGAAAACCTGGCCCATGGTCAACAATTGTAATCGTTCCTTCTTCATAGTTCATACATACTCCTATAAAATTCCCGTCACTCGCATGCCGAACTACATTTTGAATTACATTATCTATGATCCTTTGAAACCAATTTTCATCAATATTCCAAAATAACTGCTTTTCTGGAATCACAATATCAATTTCAAAACCTTGCTCATCTAATATGTCATACCAGGATGCAACAAGTTTTCTCATTAAGCGTGTCATATCCTTTCGTTCTGGGTGATACGGATATTTTTTTGCTGTTATTAATGAATAGGATAGTAAGTTCTCAATTAATTCAGCTAGGTAATTAATTTTTTCATCCATTAACGTAATTGTTATGTATCCCTTTTCCGAGATAACCTCTTCTTTCAAAGAATCCATTTGTGCACGCATTGTCGTTAAAGGTGTTCGCAAATCATGAGATAGATCGGCAATTAATTTTCTACGAAATTGTTCCTCTTCCTTCTCCTTCATCCGACTTTACGGATTTGTATACATACTGGAACAAAAAGATCTACATAGATTAACTATGTAGATCTTTTTGAATATATTTTTCAAACAATTACTTTCCTAACTTGATTGCCTTTTTTATATTACTGAATGCACCTTTACCGTATAATAATACGCCACCACGGTAAACGCGGCTCGTTAAACCAATCATCATACATATTGTTGCTAATAGAATCGCTAATGCAAGCGCAATCTCCCATACTGGGATATTGAGAAATCCAATTCGTACGAGCATAACAATAGGAGTGAAGAAAGGTATATAACTAGTAATGGTAACAAAAGAGCTGCTTGGATTTGAAATACCATAAATTGCGATATACAAAGCAGCAATTAACATAAATGTCAGTGGCATAATAGCTTGAGAAGATTCCTCTATACGACTAATAATAGAGCCGAATAGACAAGATAATGAGCCATATAATAAGAATCCTAATGTGAAGAATATAATCCCATACACCACTAGGGTTGGAGCAACTGAATTTAAATCAATTCCATTTAAAATATCATTTTTCGATCCCTTAATTGCTGTTTTATACCCTACAGTTGCGACCAAGCCCCAAATTATTATTTGAGTAATACCCGCCAATAATGTTGAAAAGAGCTTCGCATATAAATGTTTTGTAGGTGATATACTTGAAACAACTAACTCCATTACACGAGAAGATTTCTCTATTGCAACATCTGTAGCTAATTGTGCAGCATACAATAATATCATAAAATAATTTAGTATGATAAAGATATTAATTAAAATTCCTACACTCTCTTTATTTTCTCCATCTTTAACCTTATCTGAAACAGTTTTGGTATGTATTTCTACTGGTGTTGTTAACACCTTTAATTCATCTTGCGATAGATTCAATTGCTGGGCGAAATTAGAAGATTGTATTTGAGATAAAATAGTTTGAACCTTGATAACATCTTGCTGATTTACATCTGTCTCAGTTATATACGTGGCATTCAGTTGTTTATTATCCAATTCCTCTACAACGATTGCATATGTATATTCACCCTTTTTAACGCCCGATTCTGCTTTTTGTTTATCCGTACTACGCTTTACATGTAATTTACTATCGACATTTTTAAATACTTGATGAATTGTTGTATATAATTCTTCTTTTTCTGTAACAACAACAACTTGTTCTTCCTCATTCCCCGCAAAAAAGTCATAAATCTTGTCAACATTCATCAACCCTATAATTAACATAGAAATTATTATTGTAATAGCAAAATATGATTTTGATTTCACCTTAGATTTATAGTTTTGTAAAAAAATTGTCCAGAAACTACTCATGTTGTGCACCTACTTTCGCAATAAAGATATCATTTAGTGTAGGCTCTTCTACTGCAAACTTTTTAACATACCCTAACTTCGTTATTTCTTTAAATAAAACATGAGAAACTTCTTCATATGAAATTTTAAGAGTAACTGCATTCTTACGTTTCTTCATACTTTCTACACCTTTTATTTCTTTCAAATGGTCAAAGTCATGATCGCCAACGATTACAACATTCTTTTTACCAAAATCACTTTTAATTTTAGCAATGTCACCCTGAACAACAGGTACTCCTTTATGCATGATACAAATGTGTTGGCATAACTCTTCCACATGTTCCATACGATGTGAACTAAAAAGAATGGACGAACCTTGTTTTTGCATATCAAGAACAGCTTCTTTTAACATTTCAACATTTACTGGGTCTAAACCACTAAATGGTTCATCTAAAATTAAAAGTTCGGGCTTATGTATAATCGCAGTGATCAACTGAATTTTTTGTTGATTCCCTTTTGAAAGTTCTCCTACTTTTTTGTTCAGATACTCCGATATATTAAAACGCTCCAGCCAATATTGAAGTTCTTTTTCTGCATCTTTACTTTTCATGTTCTTTAGTTTTGCAAAAAAGTTAACTTGTTCTTTTACAGTCATTTTCGCATAAAGCCCACGTTCTTCTGGTAAATAGCCAATCTTATCAGTAACATCATAATTTATAGGCTTACCATTCCATGAAATAGATCCGCTTGATTTTGATAAAAGTCCAAGTATCATTCGAAATGTAGTAGTTTTACCAGCTCCATTCCCGCCAAGGAATCCAAATATTTCGCCTTTAGGTATTTCAATATTCAAATTATTAACTGCAGTGTGCTCGTCAAATTTCTTTGTTAAATCTTTAATTATTAAACTCATTATCCACACCCTTAATCCACAAGATGATTTCTTTATTCAATTGTAAATCCATAGTCAACCACGATATTTTGGCGTCTAATTGCATCGCTTTTATCAGACATTGAAAATAAAAATCTAATATCTTCTTGACTAACATCTAAAATATGATTTTTATTTATTATTATTCAACTGGCATCGTGGAGAAAAAACAAATACCATATATAACATTTTTTAGGATAACATAAGATTACGAATAGCAAATATGCAATATTGCATATTTAATTAAATTGCACTTTCAAAACAATGTAATTAAATATGCTTCATGCTTTCTATACGACTTTCTTCCTATATTTATAATGTTCACACAAATAGTTTGTTTTCCCTATTATGACTCTTCCTCGTTCTCTCTTTAAATTCCTCCGCCGTGAGATATTGACCTTCTAAGGTTTCTCCCAAACTTCTTAATGGCGATGTTGCGAGCTCACTAAAAGAACACCCCTTTAGATAAACAAATCCAAAGGGGCAAAACATCGCGTATTTTTTATAGCACCGTGACTTTATTTAAAAGAAACAGCCTCGGTTATAGTTTGTCACTATTTAGGTTATAAATCAGCCCTTTTATCTGTATCTGGATTCTCCCCTAAACTAATGACCTTTTCCATAGTTTCGGATGAAGTCGGAATCTCTAAAGATCGCGTACGTTCCAAACTATCTCACCGCGCTCGTCCCACGTGCTGTGATGTCGCTCAAATCCTATCTTTTCTAGCACCCGAAGGGACGCAACATTCCAAGCGCCTACAGTCGACCAAAGTCTGTGACGTCCGGTAGCAATCGCAGCGTCTAGGACTACGGATGCTGCCTCAGTCGCATATCCTTTACGGTGAACACTGCGGAACAACTCGTATGCGATCTCCGGCTCTTCAAGTGTAGAACGACCGATAATCAAGCCACAGTATCCGATGAAATCGCCTTCGTCTCGTCGGCGAATAGTGAGAAGGGAAATGCCATCTTCGACTGCTCTCTTGCGCATCTCGATAAGCTTGCTACGAACGGAGTCAAGGGCTGGCATGTCCACACCACGTTCGCCAATTAATTTTCTCATCCAGGCTGAATCGGATTCCTCCCACATACTCAGGTCGAGTCGCTCGGTTTTCAGCTGAAACGCCATAGGTTCAAATAAAGCTGTCATAGTGGAAACCTCCTTGTTATTTCACTGCACTCATAATAGCTGTGAATCTCATTACCACATCAGGTTGGAAACGCGGTTGATTCGCGAATCTATTTTCCAAATCTCGTGAGAGTTTATAGCAACAGTATACTAAAAATTAGTGTTATTTTATGCATAAGCAATTACTCTACAAAATAGACCTTTTTATCAAACTTTATTTTAAGTTATCAACAAACTACCTTTACCTCTTTGTAAACTCTAGTATTTATCAGACCCTCGTTCCAGACGAATAAACTTCCTATCCACTTAAAAACAAAAAAACACGCTCGATAAAACGTGTTTTTTCATCTCTGAATTTCAAATCAACAATAAGATAACTGAACCTTTCTTATCGTTTTCAAAATTGTGGGCATCTTCTTGAAAATGGGCTTAGCGTTGTAAATTCCCATTCCCCTGGCAATACCCATATATTACAATACTATTTAATAACCCTTAAAATTTTAGGAACATACACATAAATAATCACAAAGTTCAAACCGTGCTGAAGATCTTTGGTTTATCCGAATATAAGTTGTTATTTTTTGAACTCTTTTAAAAAAGAATTTTTATAGTTTCCCGTATGTTTAAGCTGAACGTGTGCCTTTATACTTACTGGAAAGTTCACAAATTTTTGATCCCAGGAACTCTTGATTTTATTCCAATATTGAGGATTTTCACTATGGATGACTTCCCCAAATCCAAATATATCGACTTCATATTTCTTTTGTGCGGCTTTTAATGCTTCTTTTATGACTTGTGCTACTCTTTTTTCACCTACTCTTTCTAATTGATGAATAGTTTTTGGGTTCGTTAAATCAAGATTTTTACATTGTACTTCTGTAATATTACCTTTCAGATGTAACTCAATTTCAATCATATGCTTTTTATTTTTTACTATTTCCTTTACTTTTGTTTTACTTTTTATAACCTCAAAGACAACATTTTCTTCTGCCGAGCATGGTATAGGAGCAATAGTATTTTCTACGCGATTCATAATATAATTATAACCTTTACTTTGATTTTTGTTTAACCACCCAATTAACTTATCTTTTTTAAAAACCCCACTTTCAGAATATTGTATACTAGTATTCGGTTTGATTTGTTGTGTATTCTCTGTTTTTTCACCCGATGCCACATCACCTTTTATCGTTATTCCAGTGACTACAGGGTGAATTCCATCACTCATTAAATTGGATACCAATTGATCTATCGTGACAGTTACAGTGGGGGCCCAAAATTTTTGAGATACATTTAAAGACGCAAACATTTTATTCGCAGGTATTTTATCAAGAGACGTTAAAGCTTTTAATACATTTTCCGCTTTTACGTTCTTGCTTATCGCAATATAAAAATCTGAACGGATTTCGTGACTCCTTAAAAAGAGATCCAATATTTTATGAATCCCTTCTTTAGCCACTTTTTCATCAATGATAAGCATCCGAATATGAGCCCAATATATCTTTCTTGGAGCAATCGTTGTGATTTTTCGTATTGCCTCAGATATAGTACTTGCTTTTTCTTGAAACAATACCACTGGCGTTCTTCCACTTCCGCCTTTCAGATTAGCTACTTCTCCAGGATTAACAACTTGACAAGAAACTAAATATTGATTTCCCACTTTATCAATCCCTACAGCCAAATTAATAGCAATTTCATTTAGCTCTTTTCCACTCCAACAACCAGTAAGCAGTACTGTAAAAATGAACAACATCATGATCTGGCTTATCCCATAGTAATTGAACAGTTGAAAAACATGTGAAATATCCGACGCTTATGTAGTGATGATTGAAATAATCTTGTCTTTTATACTTTTATACAGCTACTAAAATATCGGCTGATATGGATAAAAAAGGGGGGTGTTTACTCTCTCTCCTAAAAAACGACCTCTCAAATTCCCTTGTATAAAACTTTTAAAGTACTTATAATGCATTTGTATGTAAAACATTATAAATGTCTATATACCCAATTAAAGGCAATTAAAAATAATCTGGTATTTTAACCTTAAAAAAGTTAGTTATTTAATCTCTTCCTTTACCTCTTCATATAGCACATCTTCTATAATTTTCTTATAGCTTTTATACCCTTTTTTGAGGCTTTTTCCTTGGCTACTTCCTTTTCCTCTTAGTTAGCCGATTATCATATATTATTCCGTTGAAGATGGGGTAGCACCACACATCCATCAACTTAAGGCATATTTTTATACAAAATTTTTTCTTCTTAAATCTTCGAAATACTATTTTACTTTCTTCCAATGCCCAATAATATAAAACAAGATAGTTCCTTAAAAAAGAAATTGTGTTATTTCTAGATAAAAAATGCTATTTCTCTGATTAAAATTTTCTACAAGAAATAGCGTTTTTGTTCTAAATATGCAATTATCTATGGGAATCGAATTTCCATTTTCATTACATTACCTTGGGAATTTAATTTCCCCTGTTTAATTAATTGGTGTACACGGAAAGTTAAATAAGTATCACCTATACGTTGTTCATTCTCCCCCATTACTTTTCCAACAATACGGATCGTACGTTGATATTCATTTGACGTGTGTCCCAAGATGTATACATCATAATAATCTTCAGATACAGTGGTTAGTTGTCCGTTTACTAATATTCTTAAGACCCCATTAGTTTCAGAGTATTTTTTCCAATCTTGTATTAAACTTTGAACTTGTTTATGAGACAATTCTTTTTTTGTTTGATAGGCTTTTAAAACCAGTTCAGAAGGCATTTCACCTACACTCTTTAGTACATGTGGAATTTCTTTGTCTTGTAAATCACGCACTGTGAATTCAATACGATGGCTAAAATCTGTAACATTCACTTCTTCAATCTGCATATTTTTCTCATGAAGCAGTGATAACACAAACCTTACACCAATGACATCAGATACATTTTCGCCATACCATAAGATTACTTTACCCCCACTTGGAACCTGTTCTACAATTTGCGAATTCTGTTTATGCGTAGTTTCAATCCAATCTAAGTAATCTAAATCTGAAGTGGGGCCAACTGTTGTTAATACCTCTTTTAGCCATTTTTTTCTTTCTTGCATTCCTTCAATAGAATCTAATTTATAAATAGGACCTATTAAAAATCCTCATTAATACAAATCACTTTTTCATTTTTGTGCTCATTTCTTTGTTGAAAAGCATTCTTTAAATTTCCATATGCAGAATCTCCAAAGGTAATATGTATAACATTCATAATATGTAATCTCCTTATTAACTTAATGCAGCTATTTTTCTCAATAAAGATAGGATATATGATAATTCCTCTTACTAAAGTTATTATAAATAGCCTACAAAAAAATAACTAACAAAATTAGATTACACTTTTGTAAGGTTGACGATTTCCTATCATTGCAGATGATTTTATCTGTAAAAAACTGAAGGATTTAATATTAAAAATTATGTAGTTGCTAAAACTAATAATTTTCATAAGGTTGAATAAAAATCTCATTTACTTTATGATACGGTTCTCCATTGTATATCTAAATGAGTTTTTTCTCTTTTATAAATATCCTAACAACGTATTTAAGCAATCGTTTTCCATCCTACTAAGTAGTTTACCGGCTTGTTCGATAATTCTATTTATAAAAATTCGCTCCTTTCCATTGACAGAAAATTCAAACTCATTATATAATTTTTGGTATTACCAATGTCTTTAACCTGTATTACCACAAAATAAAGGGGACGATGGCTTGAAAGAAAAGGAACGCTCCTCAGATAAAATTGAGAATGAATTGATTAGATCCATATTGGCTGGTGTTTATTCTGTAGGAAGTACTTTACCTCCGGAAAGAGAGCTTGCGAAAGAATTTTGTGTTGGTCGCCCAACTATTCGGGAGGCGCTTCAACGTTTAGGAAGGAGTGGATGGATAACAGGGAGAAAAGGAATGCCAGCGATTATTAATGATTATTGGAGCAATGGGAATCTAACGACACTTATTAATATTGTTGAGAATCATCATACCATTACAGATGAATTTATTATGTACTTATTAGAATTTAGAAGTTCGTTGACTCCGACTTATATTCGTGATGCTGTTACGTTTAATCAACCTAAAGTGGTTGCTCTCCTTGCCAATCTTGAGCAGCTTGAAGATAGTGCAGAAAGCTATGCTGCATTTGATTGGGATTTGCAAAAAAGGTGTGCTGGGCTTGCTGCCAATCCGATCTTTCTACTCATTTTAAATAGCTTCGATTCCATTTATGTAGATATGGCGAAAAGATATTTTTCTGTAAAAGATCATCGTGGGTTGTCCTTCAACTATTATCACGACTTATTAAAAGCTGCATTAAAGGGAGATGCAATTGAAGCGGAAAGATTGAGTAAGACAACAATGGAGAAAAGCTTGGCTCTCTGGAAAGATAGAAAAAAATAAAGAAAGCTGGAGGCGTGATAAATGAAACTAAAAAATTTTAAAGAATATTTTTCCTACCCTGATATATTGATCATGAGCTGTCTTTTCCTCATTAGCTTTGGATTTATGATTCTACATTTAAACTCTATCAGAATTTTGGGTGCTTTTATTTTGGGAATGATTATGTATTCCTTAGCTGAGTACGCTACTCACAGGTTTATTTTTCATCTAAAGCCACCAAAGAATGTATTTTTATTAAAAATGCTTAAGCGCCTACATTATGACCACCATACAAATCCGAATGAATTACATTTATTATTTTTACCCTTATGGTATAGTGTTCCAAACATTGTAATTGCAGGAGTAATTTGTTATTTTCTTTCATCCAGCTTTGTCATGACAAACGCATTTATTGCAGGTATTATGCTCTTTTTATTATTTTATGAGTGGAAGCATTATATCGCGCATCGTCCCCTTCAACCAATATCACCATGGGGGCGCTGGATGAAAAAGGTTCATTTATGGCATCACTTCAAAAATGAAAATTACTGGTATGGTGTTACGAACCCAGCCTATGATTTTCTCATGGGCACCTTTAAAGACCAAAAGGATGTTGCCCAAAGTAAAACTGCTAAAAATCTAGAAAAACGTGGTAACCAGAAAATAGAATTATAAAAAATAATCCATTGTCATCATCTTGGAAATGTCGAATGAATTTTGCAGCTTCGACATTTCTCAGGGAGTGACAGGCATTTTTTCCTATTGAGTAGTAAGTATGGTAATAGGGGTCACTATACATGTCTATCAACTTAAAAAACAAGTTTGAAGTTCTCCCATAAAGTTAAAACAGTTATTCCATTAAAAGCTACATTTTGGGTATGACTTCGATATTGTAGCGGCCTCACGCCTTTTAGCTTTGTTTTACATCACTCTTCCTAGATTTGTCATTAACCTTTTCTCTGGTCAATTTCAAAAAGCGTTTTTTATTTTCTTTAAAAACGCCATCCCTTTCTATGATTCTACAAAAGAATAGCATATTTTTTCATTTTATAGGAATTTTGTTTGTTAGCTTGATAGCGATGGGGTAGCACCACATACCCATCAAGCTAAGGGGGACAAGAGGGTATATGTGAATGTGGTTTTTGAATTTTCTACGACTACACTAAAGATGTGCATAACAAATAAACCTATTAAATAGGTGTTTTTAAAAATATTATGCAACTTGGAAACTTTGTGACAACGTACAATCATACACAACACCTAAGATATCAAAGACTGTTTTCTTTTCGTAACGGTGAGATTTTCGTCCGTTTTTTTCTAACAGGTAAAACAAACGCAATAAAATTTTTAATAATTCATGGATACCCTTCTGTAGTCCCTCATAAAACAATAGATAATAATTCTTTATCATATAGATGGATTTGTATTCACTTAGCTCTTTCTTTTTCTTATCTAAGAGTAACTGACGCATTTTAAACATCGTCGATGAACAGAGTAAAATACTAATGAGTTGCCCATATAAATGGCATTCTAAGCGTTCTTTCTTAATTTCTTTGCACCTGTCAATTTGAAAAAAAGATTTCCATGTTTTGAACAAAATTTCAATTTGCCAGCGTAATGAATACAAGTCATGGATATGTTCCGTTGGAACATTTTCTGTAGAAAGATTCGTAATATACACGTTGATCCCACTCAACCGTTTACTTCGTTCTTTGTAGGTAATACCTTTCTTCTTTTCTTTTTTGGCTTGTTCCTTCAACCTTTTCTCTGTTTGTTCTTTTGTTAATCGATGAATAATAACACGAGCTGGTAATTTTTGATACTGTCCAATGTATGCCTCTGAAATCTCCATTGTTTGACCAGGGGACAATTGATTCATGAGTTCTTCCATATCTAACTGAATATAGAGTGACCCTTTCTTCAGGGTCCCATTTCGAAAATACTCTGGCTTATCATTCTTACGATAGATTCGAGAATTTAATTTCAAACGTGAGATATAGTAAGCTCCTTTATCATGGATATTCTGTAAGTCATGTAAGTCAAAATAGCCTAAATCTCTTATATACAAGTTTTTTGGTCGAATGGTTTGTAGGCTTGTTAAACCAAAGGTTTTATCATTTTCTCTTCCTTCTCCTACATAAACGTGCAGGAACTTCCCACTCAATAAGTCATACTCTAATTGAATTTTGACTCCTGCCGTATGGCTACTTCCACCCGAACCTTGATAATGTGAAGAAAACTTATCTGGAAGCTGAAATGTTGTAGAATCTAGAATCCGAATGTGCTTAAAGGTCGTGGTGTATTGATGAATTACTTCTTGTGTTGAATGAATTCTTTGAGTTAGAAGGTTAGCTAGAACTTGTTCAAGAAACTGTACTGCGGAAGCATTAAATCGTTGGTTAAGCCCTTCAGGGCTGATAAGAACACCTGTAGATACTTCAAGACAGCTACATAATTGTATGAGTGATGTACTTGCAACCTGTTGGCTAAGCCATACACATAAAGCAACTAATTCCTTTGCTTGATATTTACTCTTTCGATGAACGAATCCTTTTTCTTTAGCTAAGTGTTCTAGAACATGAGGAGACATATGTCGTTGTAATTCTTCAGCAATCGGTTGAAGTTCGTCAAGAATCGAAAGATCCATAAAAAACGCCATCCTTTCCTATGATTCTACAGAAAGGATAACGTCTTTTTTGCTTTATAGATAGTGCAAAATCTTAGCTTGATAGCGATGGGGTAGCATCTGGAAAATGCGGATTTACAACGATAAGCATTCTGATACAAGCCATATGAGACATTATGAAGTCTATTTTTGTAGGTGATTGGATTGTGTCTCAATGGGCTCTACACTATTGAGATTGTGAAGAACTGTACTTAAACTAAAGGGGCAGGTTAGTTGAAGAAGGAATTTCTCTAAATTTGGAAGAATTTATATTCAAAAATATGTTAAGGAGCTTGTGAATTATATGGAATCCATTAGCAAAAGCGAAGTGAAGCTACGAGATATCACAGAGGAAGATCTTCCTATCTTTTTCGAACAACAACTAGATTCAACGGCGAACTATATGGCTGCCTTTACAGCTAAAGACCCCACTGATAAGGACGCATTTTTTGACCATTGGAAAAAAAATATCGCTGACGAGACTATCACAATTAAGACTATATTATTCAATGGCATTGTCACTGGACACGTCTCGAACTTTGAACAGTTCGGCGAACCCGAAGTAAGCTACTGGATTGGGAAGGAATATTGGGGTCATGGTATTGCAACTAAAGCGTTGTCAGAGTTTCTGGAGTATATTAAGGTACGCCCGCTCTATGCTCGTGCCGCTAAAGATAACCTCGCCTCCATTAGGGTATTGGAAAAATGCAGGTTTAAAATCATCTCTGAAGATAAGGGTTTTTCCAACGCAAGAGGCAAGGATGTTGAAGAATTTATTTTGAAGCTCGAACCTTATGATAGGTAATTTAATACCGTAATACGATTGGAGCGGTTCTTGACTAAGAAACCTTCTGTTGTTTAACTAACGGGTGCTTTACTTGAACAAGAAAAAATAAAAAAGTCGATTTTCTATAGGGGTTCAGCCGAGATACATGTAAAAATAGGTCACTAGGATACATTATTTACCAATAAGCAACTTTCGATGAGATTTGTAACATAAACGTTCGTTTTTGTTACGTTTTGTATTTGAAAATATGAATATCCTAACCGTTAAACTAGCTGTAACAAAATACTGTATCAAAAATAATTCGTAACATTATTAGTAAAACACCTTTTTGTTACACCGTAATCTAATAATGGAAATAAATTACAGCCTATAACCTGAAATTACATGTATCTCGGCTGAACCCCATGCCCATCAACTTAAGAAAACAAATCCATCCCAAAACGAAAAAATGAGCTTTTTTATTACAAGTTAGGGTTCTGGGGGAGTTGTATTTTCTTAGCTTGATAGCGATGGGGGTCAGACCACTGTATATTTCTCCAAAAAGAATAACGCTTTCTATGAATTATGGATATAAATTCATCTTAGATTAATAGTAATGTATGGTGATTCCTAATAATAAATTACTAGCCACGTCTTCTCATTAATTTTTTTACAACAAAATAGAAAACAGCAAGAGCCACTGCAATAATAGCAAAATATTTAATATAGGGCCCTGCTACTTCATTTATATTCTCCCACTTTTCACCCAGTTTCCAACCTAAATATACAAATAATGCCGACCAAGGAATAATTGCAAGCGTAGTAAGCGTAATAAATCTAACATGTGACATTTTAGCAATACCTGCAGGTATTGAAATAGCATGGCGCACAAAAGGAATAAAACGTGCTGTAAATATTACACCAGTTCCATAACGATTGAACCATGCTTCCGCATGATCAATATGCTTTTTTTGAATGAAAATATATTTTCCATAACGCTCAAGTACTGGTCTTCCTCCATAACGACCAATCCAGTATATAAATAGCTGTGCTATAACTCCACCAATTGTACCGAATACAACAGCACCGAAAAACGATATATTTCCTGATGACACTAAATATCCAGCATACGCTAGCACAATTTCACTTGGTATAATTTCAATCATTAGTCCAAGCATAACTCCCCAATAACCAAGGCCTTCTAAAAATACTAAAATTGAATGGATTAAATTACCTAACATCTTTACACCTACCATATACAAAATTTTCAAACATACTAACAAAATAAAGATATACCTTATTCCAGGCATATCTCTATTTTACATAATATACAAATTATTCCTAGTAAAATATGATAAAGTTTTCTTTGTTATGTACTGACCTTCCTTTATATAACACCCATTATCAGTAGGCAACGATGCATAAAATTTTCGTTATGAGGGTAATTAAAAATATTAGCTTGATGGCGATGGGGCGGGACCCCTCTAAGAGATATATTTAAAAAAATGACCTACTTTCTAAAATTAGAAAGCAGGTCATTTTTAATTATGCATCGTGTAAAGAATCATTTTGTTCTTTATTATTTAATTTTTGTTTTAGCAGCGCATAATCTTGTGTCAATGTTACAAGTTGGTGATGCTGTTTAGAAACCTTGCGAGTTAAATCAAAAATTAAAATAAAGCAAAATAAAAGTCCAAACAAGAATAAAACAGATGGTGGGTATTCTACGTGTAATAGCTTCCCAATCCAATTTATAATTTTATCTGTAGAGCTTAAAATTGCCATTGCGATACAAACGAAAATCCAAAGGATAGAATATTTTGTGTCTAAAGCACCTCTACGTATAGAATTAATAATTAGGAAAAATAATAATAAGATAAAGATAAATGAAAAGGTAACTATAGGCATGAATTATCAACCTTTCACAATTTTTTGCATTAATATGGCTAAACTTACTTTAATCATGTAATATGCAGATTTTAAAGGTGTAATAGAAGATTGTCCCCCTTGTCTTTCTTGCATATTAACTGATATTTCCTTAATGCGAAGGTTCTTCTTTTTTAAGTGAATGAGCACTTCTGGTTCTGGATAATCTTTCGGATAATTGTGTGCGAAAATCTTAATTACTTCGCGATTAATAGCGCGGTATCCAGATGTTGGATCCATAAATGTTTGTTTTGTTAGTAATTTTAACAAGGCAGTAAAGTAAAATATGCCAATTCGTCTTGAAAGACTTCCTTTATATGCGGTTTTTTCCGTAAATCGAGACCCCAGTACCATATCGCATTGATCTTCAGCAATAGGTTGGATGATTTTATATAAATCTTCTGGGTTATGTTGTCCATCGGCATCAAATTGAATAGCGATACCATAACCATGTTCATAAGCATATTTGTATCCAGTCTGTACAGCTGACCCAATCCCTAAATTATAAGGTAGATTTACAAGATGTACCGGGAATGTTGTGACAATTGCAGGTGTTTTATCTTTGGATCCATCATTAATTACGCAAATATCTAATCCTACAAAGTGTTCTTTTAGTTCTAAAAGTCTTGTTAATGTATCTGCAATCGCTTCCTCTTCATTGTAAGCGGGAATGATAATCAAGGTTTTAGGTATTACAATTGGTACCTCAACAGACATATTGCACCATCCTTTATATGATAATAGGCATTATTATTTTTAGTAAAAGACATTGTTAGTTAGCATTTTAAAAGCCGGTTTCTAAGAGACCAGTCTTCGCTATTATTTCACTCCAATTCTGCAGCCATTCCATCCATTACAAGTTTCATTAGGTATAAAAATGTTGCTTCCTATGTAAATTTCTCACTATACTATTCTTTCGATTTTCGTAACTAATATTTTTTTCGATAATAAATATGTAAAAGGTATCGCAGTCAGTGATGCTAGGAAAGGTGAAATTATTTCATTTAACCCTACTAAGTCAACTAAAATATAAATGCCGACAGTTGTAACTGCAATATTAACAGCATATGTTAATGGGAATTGTAAAAATTTCTTTAAAGTCGGTTTTGTTTTGTAAGTAAAGTACGTATTCAGAAAAAAAGAACCTATTATGCCTATTACAGTAGCAATAATATGTGCTGATAAATAATTTAACCCTATTAATTGGCTTAATAAAAGATAGAATATGTAATAATTCAGGGTATTCGCGCACCCCACTATAATAAAACGAAGTACTTGTTTATTAAACACTTTCAATTTAATTTTCTCCCTATCTATAATTTGATTAGTCCTTCTTTATATAATCATAAACACTGAGAAATATTTAGGGCTATAATTAAAAAAAGATATTTTCCTTTATTTTCTAAATACTATTATATACTAAAGGGTTAAGTTAGGTACATTCTAAATTACATTTTCACCTGGAGATGCCAATTTTATCGTTTTGGGGTACTTGCTTTTCTTAGCTTGATGGAGATGGGGTAGCACCAACAAAACGCGAATTTCGTACGCTAAGCAAAATTTGAATGTACTAAAAACTTCCCGTAAGGTTCATTCCTACAACTTCATTTAGAAACTTGATAAATTATGGGGATATATATTCGAATAGGATGAAAAGTGTTTGTATACAAAGTTGTGTTTTTGCTAGGGGATAAATTACTGGTGAAATAAGGATACTGTAATAAAAGAGAAAGCTTTGCATATTATGCAAAGCTTTTTCTTTATTTACCCACAAAATATCCAACTGTATAGATAATCCATAAATGAACCGGATAGAAAATATAAAACATATATTTTGTAAATACATTATTTAAACCACGTTCTCCATTGTATAAGAAGAAGAATGGTAATGCGAATACCATCATCCATTGGTTATTAAAACCAAATAAGCCCATGTCTGTAAAAATTTCTCCCGCCATAAGTAACGTTGGGACTTCCATTAATGAAAGTAATACATATGTGATAATTAACCATATTCTCTTTTCTTTAAAGAAATAGAAAATTAATGTCATGATGACGCCCATAAAACTTGCTTCTGTAAACATTCCTAATGTAGCCACAATAATTGTAGCTGGAATTCCTAGTAAATAGTTTTTTGTACGTTTCGTATAATCAATCGTACAAAGTAAAACAATACTCATTCCAAGTGACAAGAAAATATTATTGTGAAGTCCACTTTCCCTTGGGAACATGTACTGAATTAGCGCTGAACCTGCAAACATAATCGCTGCCCACATAAATACACGTGTAGCATACTTTGTACGATTTCGTGTATAGAAGAATCCTTCCACTACAAAATAGAAGAAAATTGGTGCTACAATACGTCCTGGATGATGCATCCACATTGGCATGCCTGGAATGTAAGTATACACGTGGTCAATGACCATAAGGAGCATTGCAAAAATCTTTAATTGAAAAGCATTTAACCTCATAAAATCTAAAACCTCCACTTTACATGTTACTCAAATACTATTAATCTTATGGAAACACTCTTTTGTTTTCTTACATACTCAATATACTTATAAAAAAGTATTAATTGTTTGTCTAAGAGGTTCTTTTATAAAAAAATAGAACCTCTTGGACAGTAAAAACTTGAATAAACTTACTATATTAGATTTAGATAAATAGCTAAACCATTAAACATATATATTGTTAATTCATTAGTTTTTTCAAATAACTTCGTCGAATGATGAAAAAGCTTATAACAAATAGTATTAAAAATATCCCTACACCTATAGCTGTGACGCCATAAAATGCTGATGAAAAATGGCTACGCATTCCAAGCAGTGTTCCACATAGAAGTATGGATGCGAATGCAAACGGGATAAAAATTAAAGTTGCCAACTCCTTGGTCACGACAGTAATTAATTCTTTTACAGAAAAGCCAATTTTACGGATTCCTGCATATTTTTCTTTTTCTTCTTCAAATGACGTTTGGAGATAGAAATAAAGTATACTCATTGCCGCACTTAAAAAGATAATGCTCAGCATAAAACCAATAAAGAACAGAAGACTTGCTGTAGTTTTTTCAGTCTCGTACAAATTAATTTTAGAAGATATCAATCGCTCATTCGGTATTGTTGAAACTTTTGAAAGAATTGTTTCGGACAGTCCAAGTTTTTCTGTCCAATGATCAACTTCATAAACAAATACATTAAATACGGGATAGTCAATTGCTTCATAAACCTCATCTGAAACGATATAATATACCTTTTGGAAACTTGAAGTTAAAATATTTCTTTTCTCAAGCCCCACATATTTAAGGTTTCCAAACGAGTAATCATGAATATCCTCAATACTTGGAAGGACATCATGATTACCTGCAGCAACATAGTATTCATCACCCTTTAGTGAAATTGTCTTATGGGAGCCAAGTGCATTATAATTTGAAACTGACATAAATCCGATATTTCGTTGTTTATCTGTCTTAAATGCGGAATGATACGCATCATAACTACCTTGTTTGGATAATGTATATTCAATAAATGTAATATCCTCTTTTTCAACTTCTTTTTTATTTTCTGGGAGTGAGATATATTGAAAGCTGTAAGGATATGTCGCTTCTGCATTCCCTTTTACGTTATAATAAGAGCTGTACAATACGCTTGTACATACAAATACACCTAATAACAATACTGTTAATAAATAGATAAGATTAGCATGTGAACGACCTTTGGATTTGAGATTCGAAACATAAAGCATATTTGTTTTTTTCAAGTATGACGGGTGTTTTTGTAATGTATGAAACGCTAACAACGTTCCTTGCGTAATAATAAAGTAAATGGCTAATAGTGAGCTAACAAATAATCCAATGTAATAGATCATTCCAGATGATTCAATCCAATTCATTTCTAACAGGGTTGAGAGTATAAAGAATCCACTGGTAATTACGGATAGTAACAGCTTCCATGGCGCAGGCGCTATTAACTTTTCCTGTGTTACATCCGCTTTTAGCAAATGTATCGCTTCTTCTTTGTTAATAAAGCGTGTGGTAAATTTAGAAACGATAAAAAACAAAATTGTAAATAAGACAATTGTTAATAGAATGGATTGTATTGGGAAATACATACCGAAGCTATCAGTTTGTAACACTCTTTTAGTAACCATTAAAAATAAAGGGGCAATTATAAGCCCTAATAGGATTGCTGTTATAATAGCTGCACCAGCAATAAGCATATTTTCTCTAAAAACCATTTTGCGCACTTGCTTCATGGATGCCCCTGTAATCATAAAAATACCAAGACTTTTCATTTTCTTTTTTAAAAACGCAAACAGTGAATAGGTGATGAAAGCAAATGAAAAAATGTAAACAATGAAACTCATAAGCATCATGGTAAGACCAAGTGTACTCGATGTATCAACGATTTCCATCATTGGATGGAAGGCTATAATCGAAAATAAGAAGAATATCAAAATAGAAAATACACTGCTCAAAAAGTAAGAAATGTATGTCCATTTATCTCGCAAGATGTTTTGAAGGACTATATGATTAAAACTCATGCTGTCCACCACCTAAAAATGTAAGTGTGTCCATAATCTCCTGATAAAACTCCTTTTTATTATTGCCTCGATGCACTTCATTATAAAGAATACCGTCTTTTATGAAGATCACGCGGTGGGCAAAACTTGCAACATAGGCATCATGCGTCACCATTAAAATCGCTGTATTAAAAGTCTGATTAATTGATTCAAATAACGTCATTACATCATTTACCGCTTTAGAATCTAGGTTTCCAGTCGGTTCATCGGCCAATAATAGTCCAGGTTCATGAATAACAGCCCGCGCAATGGCCACACGTTGTTTTTGACCTCCTGAAATTTCAAATGTACGCTTCTTTAAAATTCCTTTAATCCCTAAGAAAGTTGTAACTTTCTCTAAACGCTTACTCATTTCTGTAGCTGGTACAGAGTCGAGTGTCAACGGTAATAAAATATTCTCCTCTACTGTTAGGGTATGAACAAGGTTAAAATCTTGAAAGACAAATCCTAATTCTGTCCGACGAAACTTTGCTAGTTCAGTATCATTTAATTCATAAGGATTTTTTGAATTAATTGTAACTAATCCCTTAGTTGGAGGATCGATTGTGGAAATACAGTTAAGGAATGTTGTTTTTCCGCTACCGGAAGGACCCATTACGGCAACAAACTCATTCTTTTCTAAATGAAAATCAATCCCTTTTAATGCTTTATAAATAATTTCACCTGTATAATCCTTTTGAAGATCCTTTACATTTAAGATTGTGTTTGACATTAGTATTTCACTCCTTTGTTTCTTTCAGTATTTTAGTATAAATATGCTTGTTACTTCTTAACATCTCTCAATGTGACAGCAAGATGACAAAATTGTCACATTCAAAACGGCTACCTTATATGGTAGCCGTTTCTATACTTCTTGAGAAATCTATTGTAAATGTTGTTTCATTATCTTTAGAATGTAGATGGTATGGATGATTTAATGTAGTAAGGATACTTTTTACTAAATAAAGACCGATACCAGTTGCTTCCCCCTTTGTACGTCCTTTCGTTCCTGTGTAAAATAATTCAAAAACACGTTTTATTTCACTTTCAGGTATCGTTTCTCCTTTATTTTTAATGAATAACTGTCTATTTTCATAATGGATTATAATAGAAGAGTGTTTTTCTCCATATTTAACAGCGTTACTTAATAACTGGTAAACCACAACCTTTAGCCATTTACGATCTGAATAAAGTAATATATGCTCTGGTATAGTGCTTTTAGGAAAGATTTCTTCCTCAATAAAATAATCCCTTAAATCGTTAATAACTTCTTGTACGATATGTTTTAATGGAATTTGTTCTATTTTTAAATCTGCTAATAATTTAGTAGAGCGACTATACGTTAGTAACTGATTTAAAGAAAAGTTCAGTTTATCACATTCAACTTTTACTTTTTGCCATTCTGTAAGAGAACTTGGTTCCTTAAACTGATTGGATTGTATAAGCAGTTGAATGACAGAAAGTGGTGTTTTCATTTGATGAACTGCATGAGAAATCATTAATTGCTGATTATGTAAAGAACACTTATATTCCTCTTCTTTTGATAAAAATAAGGATTGAATATATTGCAACTGAGTTGCGTATGCTTTCTCGTATGGAGCAATTGGCTGATAAATCATAAAACTGTCCGTATGGATGTTCTTGTTCCCAATATGTGCATACATTTTTTTACGACGTAAATAACGACAAAAAAGTAGTACGATCAATAGAGAGAAGGCTAGAAATATAAAATAGGTATAATGATTTTCAAAACCATCTAATCGATGAATCACAATTGGTAAGCTAATAAATGTAATGATATACAAAATAATAAAGCTCATATGGTCTTTTAAAAATAACTTCATGTGAGTTTCTCCGTTAATTGATAGCCAATTCCTCGAATAGTTGTAATTTCTAAAGTAGAATGAATGGCTTCTAATTTCTTTCGTACTCTTGCAATATTTACTGTTAAGGTATTTTCCTCAACAAATTCTTCCTCATCCCAAATGGCTGTAAGTAGTTGCTGTCGTGTTACAACATTAGGATACGCTTCAAAGAACATTGTACATAGCTGGAGTTCTTTTATCGTTAATAGCTCCTCCAGATTAGGTGTGCATAATCGTACAGTGTCCAGGTTTAAAGTTGTATTTCCTATTTTTATAATTTTCTCCTGTACATTTCTTGCATATTCGCCATATATACGACGAATTTGTCCATTAATTTTTGCAAGTACCACTCCTAATAAAAAAGGTTTAGTAATGAAATCATCAGCCCCATTTTCAATGCCATACACTTGATCCGCCTCACTCATACGAGCAGAGAGAATCACAATAGGACAATTCGATATTTGTCTTATTTTACGGGACCAATAATAACCATCAAAGGCAGGAAGGGTAATGTCCATTATGACAAGGTGGGGTTGAAAATCTTGAAAAATTTCTAATACCTTTTGAAAATCTTCTACAATGAGGCAATGATAGCCATATTTTTCAAGATGGTTTTTTAGCGTATCTGCAATATTCATTTCATCTTCAACAATCAATAATTTATACATTTCATCCTCCGATTTATTTATTAACTTTGTCTCATACCTTAATTTTAAACCATTATTACTTATGGTCAAAAAATGTTTTTTAGTATTATTTGAAGATATTAATGCAAATTAAATTTTCATTGTATCATTATCTACAAATTAAGATTTAAAACGTTTTTAAGTTGTGGCCATTTCAAGTGATGGAACAATTCTTACATCATAAGGAGATTAGTGAAATATTTGAGTCGCAAATGGATGATGAACAATTTAGTAACTTTGTACATTCTCACACTCGTGAAATGAAGAAACAGAAGAATCAAGAATTAAATCGAATTTGTAAAAGCCATACAATACCAGATGAGTTAATTATCGAATTCTATTCGGGTGTAATTACAACGTTAAGCGCATGGTGGTTTCAGAATAGAAAAAGTGTTTCAGCAGAAGAAATGGATAGATACTTCCATCAAATAATCAATCAAGATGTTTTTGGATTTGAAATAGAAGATTAGAAATCATTTTCAAAACGAAGAAAGGGTGTCCCTCCGTCATTTTTGATGACTTTTGGGATACCCAAATTTACCGGACAACTTGGCCTAACGATGAATTTTCAGCGGTAAGCTGGATAAAGCCTGCCCAGCAGCTGAAACCTGTAAACTTGCCTCCAAATTGAAGCCTGGAACCGATTCAATGCGAGAAAATGTTTCCATAAAAATTTTGAACGCTTTGTTAGCTTCCAATCTCGCCAGTGGCGCACCTAGACAGAAATGCGGCCCATTGCCAAACGTTTGATGCCGGTTGTTATTTTTTCGGTGAATATTCACAGTAAATGGATCTTCGAATACTTCCTCATCAAAGTTTGCCGCGCTATTCCAAGTGATTACCAAATCCCCTTTCTTCAACTCAACGCCTAGAACATTGTTATCTACTTTCACTTCACGGTCCAATGCAATAACGTGGAAACGGTAACGCAGCATCTCCTCAACAAAATTAGGTACGAGGTTTATATCGCTTCTTAATTCTTCGTAAAGTTTAGGAGCATCATATAGCAATGCGTAGAATGAATTAGCCAACAAAAGACTTGTTGTTTCAACACCCGCCGCAAGAAGAAACATAGTCACACGAACAACTTCTTCATCCGTAAACTTTTCTCCTTCGATTTCAACTTGAATCAAATCAGAAAGAATGTCGTCTGAAAGCTGCTTTCTTTTTTCTACAACGATCGGATACAGATAATTAAAGTACTCCATCGCTGCTTTCGCTTTTTGTTGACCCACTTCCTCGGCATTTTCACTATTGAACGGCATGAACAATATATCGACCCATTTCTTAAACAGTAGCTTGTCTTTATGCGGAACCCCAAGCAAATCGGCCATTACTATGATGGGAAGGGGGGTTGTAAAATCTTTGACAATGTCGATCTCCGACTTATCCCCTATTTCGGCAATCAAATCGTTAATAATCTGTTCAATACGCGGCTCCCAAGTTTTGAGACTTCTAGGGGTGAAAGCAGCCGAAAGCAGTGAACGTGACTTACGATGTTCCGGTGGATCCGTTTCATTAATTTTTAAGCGATCTGGGACGCTCCCTTCCTCTGTTTCTGCTCCAATCTGGGAAATGGAACGGTGGCGCTTACTTGAAAATAGTTCATAGTCTGTAAGAACTCGCTTAACGTCTTCATATTTGAAAACATTCCAAGTGTCCGTGCCTGCATGATAGTAAATCGGATGCTCCGTCAGCATTTTTTTATACCAAGAAAATGGAGCAAATTCTTCGGATTTAGTTTTTAAACCCTTAATTTCAGCAGTTGAAATTACTGTATTTTCCATATAAATCCCTCCATGCCTAATCAGAGTACAATAGAACAAAATTTGGCTACCTAATTCGTCTGACCCAGAAACATAGTCCCCTTAGATTACTTCCTGCATTGATTGTTTTTAATACAATTGTATACTAAGGATTATATGCAATATGATATACACATGTAGATTAAAAGGGGAGAATCAATTTTCACAAGTTGTATAATTAATCTACAAAAAAGGAGAAGTGTAGATGAAAAATAATGAGGAACAGTTGGATTTACGTGTTAGACGTACACATAAATTATTGTGGGAGTCTTTATTTGAATTAATGACGCAATCAAAACAGAAATATAGTTTTATTACCATAAATCAAATCTGTGATCGTGCGATGGTGCATCGAACAACATTTTATAAACATTTTGAAGATAAAGATGCCTTACTTGCAGTTGGAATTAACAAATTTCAAGAGGAAGTTTTTCAAATACCGCTTTTAGATCGATTAACTAGGCCATTTCAAGTGATGGAACAATGCTTGCATCATAAAGAGTTTGGTAAAATGTTAGAGTCACAAATGGATGATCAGCAATTTATTAACCGTTTACAGTATCAAAATCGTGAAATGAAGCAACTGGAAAATCAAGAGCTAAATCGACTTTGTAAAAATCATACGATACCAAATGAGTTAATTATCGAATTCTATTCTGGTGTCACTGGAACGTTAATTGCATGGTGGTTACAAAATAGAAAAAGTGTTTCAGCAGAAGAAATGGATAAATACTTTCATCAAATGATCAATCAAGATATTTTTCAATTTGAAAGGGAATGCCAATAACATTAAATAAATTTTCAACACCCTTAAGAAGGACTTTCTTTGATTATAGCTGCCATTTTGGCAGCTATTTTTATCTCGCAAAAAGGGGCAGGTTAGTAGAAGAAAAAAATTTCTATATTTCTTTTTTTATTGGGAGCATCTCATATATTTTTTCAACTAAAGATTGAGGAGACTCCCTTGACGATCTTTTGATCCAATCAATGAAGACATTAAAAATACAACAAAAAAAGAAAATGACATTGAGTTATTAGTTACTGGTACAACGGCGGTCAATATAGATATAACAGAAAAGCTAAATACGGCATTGCCTATATTCGCAGTGCTTGTAGTAGGACTAGCATACGTTCTTTTAGTGTTAGTATTTAGATCCCTACTACTTCCTTTAAAAGCAGTAGTAGGCTTCCTGCTCTCATTGGCTGCAACACTAGGATTTGCCGTGTTTGTTATTCAAGATGGAAATCTTCTTGATTTATTTGGTTTCCCTTCTTCTAGTGCAATTCTTGCCTTCTTGCCAATCCTTACAATTGGTATCCTTTTTGGATTAGCAATGGACTATGAAGTGTTTCTTGCAAGTCGTATGCGGGAAGTTTACACGCATACAGGTAATCCAAAGGAAGCTATACTTGCAGGGATGAGAGACAGCGGAAAAGTTGTAGCTGCAGCAGGATTAATCATGATAGCTGTATTTTTTGGCTTTATGCTTATGCCAGACCCAATGGTAAAGGCTATAGGTATGAGTCTAGCATTTGGAGTTCTATTTGATGCTTTTGTGGTTAGGCTGACTATTGTTCCGGCCGTTATGACATTGATGGGGAAAACAGCTTGGTATATGCCAAAATGGCTGGATAAGATTCTTCCAAATATAGATGTTGAAGGGGAATCTATATTGCATAAATCAGAAAGTAAAGATAAAAGAGTGGGATAAGTGTAGCTATAAGTTAAAGTTTTATAGAAAATATCGTTTGAACCAACATGTTAAGGCAAATAAAAAGAATCCATTTTGAAAAAGATTGATCTGCTCCTCATTAGGTAGACAGATTAAAAATAAAAATCTGTTTATTTAAGGTAACGGGTTCAGTTTAGGGAGAGAAAAATGCTAATAACCATTAGAAATAACACAATAATTTGTATGCATTTCGCACCCCGTTTCGCATTATAAATAGCAAACTAAAACGCTCAGAAAATATTCTGAGCGTTTTTATTTCCTTCTTCAACTAAAGCACCCGTTAGCGTAAGTACAATATTTCACAATATGTTACTTTAAGTATCAAAAACAGCGATGCCTTTTTAAAGAATTGCACCAGTTAGTGTAAAAAGCTATTTCACCATTTGTATTGTTAACTTATCTTTTAACATTGACCTATATGAGTCAATTTCATATTTTGTATTATTGATTTTTTCTTTTTTCATTTTTAACATATCGAATATTTCTAACTCTAAATTCCTTCTAGCTTCAAGAACTTTTATCGCTCCTTCTACACCTGAATGGTTATGTTCTTTCCCATAGCCTTGGTTAGTGTAATAGTCGACAATTCCTGTGGACCATTCTGGAGTTCTTTCTTTTAATGCCTTCCTAAATGAAAATTCAAGATTATCTTGTTCTACATACAATAACATTGGATTTAAATTCTCTATGATTTTTGCAACTTTCATTACATAATTTATTATTTTTTCTTTTTGTTCACCATATTTAATCATCCCAATAGTTAATGGATTTTGTATGAAACAACATTCAAAGATATAAACCTTATTGTCTTCTAGAGCACTTTCAGCAAAGTCATTCCATTTGTCAGCAATTAATTCAACATTTTTATCGAATGGTAATTCATATATATCGTTTTTAAAAATAGCGTTAAATAATTCGTCCGAAAACTGGTCACCAAACTCATTTTTTATCTTTCTGTATGGTAATAAATAATTGCTTCCTTTTTTTAGAACTCTTTTAAGAAGCACTTCTTTAAAATCTCCACTGTTAGATAATAATCTATCGAATTCAAATTTATTAAAACAAGATACACCATCATAGTCGGCTGGGTGGTTCAAATTTCCCTCTAAAAATAGTTCAACTTCAATTTTATTTTGGCTTAGAATTTCATTTATTAGCTTTGCAGCGGTTGATTTTCCAAATCCAGGTAAACCTTCTACTATTATTAGTTTTGTATTCATAGTTATAAATCCCTTCCTTCAAAGTATTTAACCAAGATTAAAAAAATCACTTACTCCACTGCAATCACCCCTTCAAAATATGATACTCACCATTTCCTTTGAAAAACCCTTCTTAAAATAACCTGACCGTTAGTTTAAGAACATTTTTTCACAATCTCTATAATGATTTTAACATAAATTTTCCATTTACCTTTTAAAAAAATATAGTCCACCATTATTTGAGTGAACTATCTAAAGTAAATTATATCTTTTAAATCAAACACTTTGTCAGTAATCCCCAATCGTTGTGCTGGTGTTTTTACTGTTTTCTTTTTCCCTTCCTTTGTGGTAAATGGCATACAAAAGTTATAATGGGTTCGAAGTATCGTTAGAGCCATTTGTGCGTATTTTGGATTAAAATTAGAGTTGATATTTTACGTAGGAACCGAATGGCTTGGTTTTCGCACTCTATTTTCTTCCTGCAACCTCATATATCAAGTTATCAAAAGTTTTTGGCTATGCCAAACCGAAATTCATCTCCCACCTACCGTTGGGCTATCGCCCTTCACACGCTTGAGGAAGGAGAATTCTTTCGGTAAATTCGTTAAAAAAAGACACCCTAAGGTGCCTTCCTCCGACTTGAGAATCACATCTATGTATTGAAGAAATTTAGAAAAGATAAATACAAAAAGAGCAGCTTCTAACTATAATTTATAGATATTTATTATTCTCCAACGAACTGAAGATCTCCTGATTTATGTAAAGCGGCTGTTACTTCATCACCGAAATTATTTAAAGAGAATGTTTGCTCTTCTATCGGATCCATTTCTGTAGTTTCACCTATCTTGCCGTCTTGAAGCTCCCAGAAATAGTTATGTTCTTCTACGATTTTACTAAAATCTCTATTTACCCATCTTTCAGTGATTGCTAATAGTTCTTCTTTGTTCTTAAAATCATTTTGCTTTAGAATGCTTCTTACTTTTTCTGCATTCTTTTTAGACATAGGAGTTGCTCCCCGTCCGTCATTCACTTTTACTTTTTGATGAGTCATGCTATGCATTGCTGAAATAACTTCTTCTTCAGTAGAACTTTTAGTGATGTGAAGTTGTGCATTTGAACCTTCAATTTCTGCTTCATTCGATGGTGGTGCTTCTTTATAATCAGACTCTGCAAAAGCATGCTTCTCACTACCCATTGGTACTTCAGCAAACTGTAACATTCCATAAGTCATACCAGTCGCAAGTACTATTACTCCAATAATAGATCCTAGCCAATACGTTAGCTTCTTGTCCATATTCACTTCCCCTATCTACATTTTAATATTTCATATAAATAATATCTTATCTAATTTCTCCTTTTATAGATATCAATTAGAGTTGTTTCTGATGAAAAAACAATGTGTTGAATAGATAATTAAAGAAGGCTTTTCTATTATATCCCTATGAAATCAAGGTTTGTTACGTTTATAAATTCCTTAGCGTACAATTTTCTCAAAATGATATGGTGACCCCAAATAGTCTTCGATAATCTATTGTGTATATTTGTATGCATCCCTATATAAATCCTAGGGGATTGTTTGCATGTTGACTTTGTTTTTATGTACAATAAAGATAAAGATATAGTCTGAAACAGGAAGAGGAAAACCATGTCCAATTCATTAGTAAATTTACGTATCGATTTTGCATTTAAGCAGTTATTTGGCACAAATGGGAATGAAGATATTTTAGTTGCCTTTTTAAATGCCATATTAAAAGATTCTTTAGAATCACCTATTGTTTCCCTGCAATTAGAAGATCCACATTTGCATCGAGAATATGAAGAAGATAAATTATCGATTTTAGATATTTCGGCTACATTAAATACAGGAACAAAGGTAAATGTAGAAATACAATTGAATAACAATCACGATATGATCAAACGAAGCTTGTATTATTGGGGAAGGTTATACACCTCTCAATTGCAAAAAGGAATGCCTTATAGCTCACTTCATAAAACGATTACCATTAATTTGTTAAATTTTGTGATGTTTCCAGAATATGAAGCGTTTCATACAACAGGAATCCTTTGGAATCAGCAACAACAAAAGTTATTAAGTGACGATATAGAAGTTCATATTGTAGAGATTCCAAAGTTACTACAGCAATGGCGCGAAGAGAAAGTCAATCCGTGGGAAGATTCGTTTGTTCGTTGGTTATTATTATTACCAGCGAATGAAGATGAACATCTCACACAAACATTGGAGGACATTGCCATGAACCAAGATCCGATTTTACAAAAAGCAATGAATAAGTGGGAACGTATGAGTCAAGATTCTTCTTTCCGTCAAGCATATGAAGCAAGAGAAAAGGCCTTAATGGATGAGGCTGCAAAGTTTGCTCATGCTCGTAATGAGGGGAAAAAAGAAGGAATTCAAGAAGGGGTTCAGCAAGGGAAAATACAGATGATTAAAGGTATGCATGAACTTGGTGTACCACTTGAAACGATTGCTAAAGCCAGTAAATTAGGCATAGATGAGGTTGAACGTATTTTAGAACAAAAATAATCAGCATCAAAAAAAGAACCTATTAATTGGGTTCTTTTTTTGAGCTATTTGTCAAAATATAACCTTGTACTATGACACTTAACTTTATTTTCTTATTATTGATGAGATCGCTCATTTAAAATTGCATTATATAAAAACTGTGCATACTGTTCCCGTGTAACTTTCATATCCGGAGCAAATTCCCCTTCACCAATACCTGCTGCAATATGGTTCGATTGTACGGCACTAATTGCATCTTTTGCCCATGAATTCGCTGGAACATCGTTGAAATTATGTGGAGCCTGAACATTTAATCTAAAAGCTTTCGTAATAACTTGAGCCATTTCTGCACGTGTTAATGTAGCTTTCGGTCTAAAGTTTCCTTGATCATCGCCTTGAAAAATCCCTAGCTTAGTTAAAGCTAGTATTTCCTCAGGAAACATTGTTGAACTTTCATCGATATCTCCGTATGGATTTTCATATTTATCTTGTTTTTCTATATGCAAAGTACGATAAATTAATGCAGCCACTTGTTCACGTGTTACATTATCACCCATACCAAATATTCCATTCCCATAGCCTGCAATAATTCCTTTATTCGCTAAATCATGAATCGCATTAAATGCCCAGTGTCCTTGTGGGACATCCTTAAATGTATTTCTATTTACTCCCGCATCAATTGTTAAATCATCATGTAAAAGAGTAATAGCATCTGTTACCCCAGTCTCACTTACATGAGAGTCAACTGTTACATCTTGCCCACTTTGTTTTGGCATGAATATATACCCGGTAAGCTTCTCTACTTGTACACGATATGTATTTTCTATTAATCCATCAAACAAATAGTGGCCTTCTTTATCTGTTTTTACTTCTTTTAATCCATTCCCCTCTTTATTTAACAGTTGAACACGAACGCCTTCCATTCCTTTTTCACTTTGATCTTGAATACCATTTTGGTTACTATCTTCCCATACTCGGCCACCTAATTTGAGCACATTCGCTTTAACAGGCTTAGAATCAGTGGCTTCCCAAATAGGTACGGTTAATATCGGATAGTTCAAAGCTTCTATTTTTTGCCGCGTTTCTTGCGATGCTTTCAGTCCCCATTGATCAAAAAATGGTAGTAAATTTTGTTTTGCTACTTTTGATGTATTATAAATAAATGCTTGTATTTTCTCTTCATCCGTTTTTGGAAGTTGATCTTCTGGTAATTCACGGTATAGTTTGTGAAGATTTGGATAAAAATCATCACCATATGCTAATTGAAGTTGCCAAATCATAACAAGCTTCACGAACAAGTCGTCAATATTTTTATAATCTTTATCTGTTTGTTTTAAGTATGCAAAAGCTTTATCGTAATATTTCTCTTTTTCTAAACGCGTCGGTTGATTCGGGAATAATTGCTTTTGTGCAGCTAAAGAGTATAAGTTAACTGTAACTTCAGTCATTCCTCTCAAATCATGATTCCACGTCCATGGGTATTGTTGTCTTGCGTGTCCTGCTTCATGCAGTTGTCCCCATCCAAACTTATTTACATCTAAAGCACTTACAATTGCGCCATTATCAGTAGGAAATACGGCTCCATCCAGACTTGCATACATGTACCCGCCCGATGTGTTGTTATGAGGATTTTCTACAAAAGCCCAAAGGCGGCGGGTTGGTCGATGTAAAGGATTAGGGTCTTTTTCAGATAACCCTGATATCTTATCTTGTGCTCGAATCATTTCATCATATTTTTTTAATAGAGGAACAGGATCTTGATCCACAATATATTTCTTGGCACTATCCTGCGTAACAGTAAGTACTGCTTTTTCTGATTTCAATTGTACCGCATGTGCATCTGGATACTTGTTCATCATCGCAATCCAGTCTTCTTTCGTATGCTTCCCTAGTTCAAAGAATGGAACAGGGCTTCCGCCTTGTGTTACTTTCACCTTAACTGTTCCTGTATCTTGAGGATTATCAAATCCTATTAAACCACCGTTTGGAGAGGAGATGGTATTAGAACCAGGAGAAAGATTAACTTCTTTTCCCCATTCTTTATCATATTGATGCGTCCCAATAATCGCTCTAATCTTTTGTGTTCCCGATACTTCAATTGTAACTTGTTCATTCGGTTTTACATAAATTCCTGTTGGCATATAGGTTTTTTGATTACTTCTTCTTTCTCTTTTTGCTTCATCCCCATAACTCCCTGTAGCTGGAAGATCAAACTCCCTCTGTTCATATTGGTTTGTAGTCTGTGCAGCAATCGTTTCAGCATGAACAATCAAACCATTTGTCATGACAGGTGAAAATAATGTAGTGGCCAAAATAGCAGATGTCGCAAGTACTTTCATCGGTTTTTGAAACATATAATGATTCCTTTTCTGCATATAAATAATCCTTTCCTTTTCAATTAGTTCCATTAAAGTCCTTTCGCTGAATGAATGTAATTAATTTCGATTTCCTGTTGGTTTCATTTTTTTTAAAATTAAGAAATAAGTGCTCGTAAATCTTCCTATAGTTTGATAAATATAAAACATAACCGAAGAAAGAGATCTCCATCCTTATTCATACTAAATAATTACGAAAGGTAGGATATGGGAATGGAACGAGCCCATTTCCTTTTTTCTTACTACTACGAACTTAACATCGAACAGGCCGTACTGCAATAAAATTTGACAATTCCAGCTATTTTTCGACATTTTTTGCCACCTTACTAAAATAATAGTCTCACGTCTATCAACTAAAAAAGTTTGAAATCAATAAAGGGGTATTGCCACACATCCATCAACTTAAGGATTTAGACTATTTTTGAAGTTAAAAGCACGTTACTATTTTCTTATGTTAATGAGAAAGGGTGACGTGCTTTTTATGAATATGCACCAAAAACAAGAGTTATCTTTATTTGCCGAAGAGCTATATCGATATATGTCTCCCGCTACACTTAATCAATTAGCTATAGAAGCAGGCGGAATGAAACGAAAACGCAAGTGCCACGGGCACCATTTCTTATCTTTGTGTGTATGGTTAAATCAACAAATCGCTACTACCTCTCTTACTCAACTTTGTAGTCAATTAGAAACTTCAACAGAAATTTTATTAAGTCCGGAGGGACTTAATCGACGATTTAATTCGGATTCTGTAGCCTTCTTTCGCACTGTATTTACTACACTTCTACAAGCTAAAATTGGAGGAGTATCTAAGATTTCTCATTCTCTTTCTTCTTATTTTGAGCGGATTCTCGTCCTTGATTCTACAACCTTCCAAGTTCCAGATCGATTCGCAACTACTTATCCTGGTGCCGGAGGGTGTAGTCATACAGCTGGTGTGAAAATCCAACTAGAGTATGACTTGTTGAGTGGAAAATTTTCTGATGTGGAAATTGAACCAGGAAAACGAAGTGATCAGGCATATAGTGCGACTCGAACAGGCATGGCACAAAAGAATGAACTATATATTCGTGACTTAGGATATTTTCGCCTACAAGACTTTAAGTCTATTCAAGATAAACAAGGATATTATTTATCACGTCTAAAGTTACCAACCAAAATATATAGAAAAGAATTTGAAACAGTGGTATTTAAAACAAAACCCGCTCAATTAAAACCGGTATATATACAAATTCATTTGGAAGACATCATGAAACAATTGCAGCCTGGCCAAGTGTATGAATTACATGATGTATATGTAGGGAGTAAAGACAAACTGCCTACTCGAATTGTAGTTTATAGATGTACCGAGGAGCAAAAACAGAAACGTCTACGTGATCGAGCTATTCGCGAAAAGAAAAAAGGAATTACATATACAGAGCGTACAAAACTTTTACAAGGTGTTACGGTATATATGACAAACATTCCTACGGAATGGGTACCAAAAGAGAAAATTTATGATCTATATTCACTGCGTTGGCAAATTGAGCTGTTATTTAAAATATGGAAATCTTGGTTTCAAATTCATCGTTGTAAATCTATTAAACAAGAACGATTAGAATGTCACCTTTATGGGCAACTCATTAGTATTCTATTATGTTCTTCTACTATGTTTAAAATGCGAGAACTCCTGTTACGTAAGAAACAGAAAGAGCTAAGTGCATATAAAGCGATGTACATAATTAAGGATTATTTTTTACTTTTTTACCAAGCATTACACAAAAACACCCAAGAATTATCAAAGGTTCTCCTTCGTCTGTTTAACCTCCTACAGCACAACGGACGAAAATCTCATCGATATGAGAAAAAGACAGTCTTTGATATTTTGGGTGTTGTTTATGAGTATACCACTTCTACTCATCAGGTAGCATAGTAAAAAAATTGAAGCCCGTCAGGGTTTATTTGATATGCCTACTTTTATAAAATCTATAAAAGATAATAAAAAACTATATGGAAAGACCGCATTTTGTATAAAAATATACCTTAAGTTGATGGATGTGGGGTACAGCCACATGCCCATCAAGCTAAGGATTTGGAACCACCAAAAAATGAAAATTTCGCCTTTTTACAGTTGTTTATAGAATTCGGCTCATTTTTTTCGTTTTGGGGAACCATTAATTTCTTAAGTTGCTGGGTATAGGTGGCATCCCTATAACACCAAATACATGCTTTCACCATTCATGTTAGTTAAATTAATGTTTTATCCGTTGTTTAATTTCTTTAAAACGAGCATGTATAAATTTCTTGATATCAGGGTGATCCTTATATAAGGTAACGGTATACATTATGGAAGACGCAAGGATAGTAGACCATATTAACCAATCTCCAGCATGAGAAAGAACTTTAATTATTTCAGTCGTAAACTGTTCATGTCCCGCATGAAATGTCGATATGAGAGAGTTAAGGTCGAATAACAATAAAATAACAATTCTCCCCAAAAACATAATAATCCATCCGATAATATAGGTATAGCCTCCAACACTACATAATTGATTGTTATGATGAAAGACTTTCACCCTCTTAGCTTGCCAATAACCAACTATCGTTCCTAAGATAAGCAAGCTAATTAATTCAATTGTAATTATAAAGTCCAGTCTATTTGGAAGACCAATATAAGTTCTGATTATAGCCATGATTGGTATACCAAGAAGATCAAAGCTATCTACTTTCTTAGGAATAAGCTGCCTAATAATCAATACAATAACAACGACAAGAATAATAATGAAAACTTTATTCATGTGATTAATCCCTCTTTTTTTCTTTTAAATAATACTCAATAAGTTGATTTACTTTTTCTTCTGAATATGATTCTGGTGTTTGAAGGACATGAATTACTAGTCCGTCGATAAATCCGTACAGTATCTCTAATTCAAAATCTCTATTGTAGCCTGGTGTGACGTATCCTAGATCCTTCATTAAATCTAGAATTATTCCCATAAGATATCTCGTATGGTCATCCATTTTCTTCCGAAGTTCTAGAAGCTCTGGGGAACTAAAGGATATACCCAGGAATGTAATCCAAACCTTCCCTTCCAACATTTCTTCTTTATTAGTAGGAATAATAAATTTCATTAATCTTCTAAGTGCTTCTTCTTTTGTTCCCTTAAAATCACTTGTACGAGTTTTTGCCCGTTCTTCCATTCGATTCAATACTAAATTCATTGCATAATGAATTAATTCATTTTTAGACGAAAAATGATGCTGAACAAGTCCAACCGAAATGTTTGCTTCATCAGCGATTTGCTGTATGGAAGCTTTATCGATACCTTTTTCTAATATTACACGCCAAGTAGCGGTGGCTATCTGATTCTTCCTTTGTATTTGATCAACTATTTTAGGCATTCATATCCCCCTCCTTTTTATAATATGATTGTATTGTAAAAAAAGTACCTAAAACAATATGAACATATTGCTTTAGATGTAATAGGCGTCTTGCCCCATGCCCGCCCATCAAGCTAAAAGATTGTATCCATAAAATAAATTTCACATGTAACGGTCTTAATGATATTTTTCTCTAAACCTGCTTGAATAAGTTGCATGGCTATACCAGGGAGAATTTCAGCCTTTGGCCAAATAATTCGATTTCCATCGAAGAAGCCAATATTCCATATTGATCCTTCCGAAATGCGTCCTAATGAATCTAAAAAAAGAACATCATCAAATCCATTCATTCTTGCTATACGACCACGGTAAATTAGTCCAAATGACCCTACGTTTTTCACCTGAGGGATATCCCGTTCAAACTCAGTTATTTGTAAACGTAAAGAGGATAATATTGGAATTTGAGCTTTCATTATCGTTACTAAATTGTGTTGCTAGTGAATAATTTTTTATAAATTATCAAACTTTGTTTTATGGCCACAAAGTGACCTCTAAAAGTTAGACACGCTATTTCATTAGGCAGCTTCTTAGGCATGGGTCCGGTATTGTACCGGGCTCATGCCTTTTAGTTTTGCCTTTGCTGTTGTGTATTTTATATTGTAGATCCATTGACATTTACTTTTGCATCTATAGTAAATCCTTATCCTGCATCTACAGAACCTGCAACATTATTATCCTGCCAATATGGAGAATCATAGAAACATAGGTTGTCCACTTTAGACACGACACGTTTTCCTACATTTGAATTGTTTCGTTCCAATCGACTGCAAAATGAACGAATACGTTTCTCCCTGTATCACCAGATTTCTTGGATTTAAAGCCATTTTCCCTTTTAGGGTGATATAGTCCTTAAGATTTTGTTAAACCTGTGCAATTACGGTTGAAATTTCATTTTGTTTGACACATATCCCCAGGCTGTCTGGACATGATAAAAAATGAGGTGACTGACATGAAGGATAAAATATTAGAATTAGTACCAGGATCGGTAAAAAAGTTACTCCAGAAAAAAGTTAAAGATGGAAACCGATGCCTCATTGATTTGGTTGTCGATGATGCAACTGCTTATGGATTTGAACCGGAGCAAGTAGTCCCCTGTATCATGGCGGGTTATTATGTTTATGAATCCACCACCTATCCCAGTGAAATGGAGGAAGAATGGAAGCTGAACTTGGTTTTTCATGCGGCCAATCGCTCGGCAATGAAGCTTCTGTCTTATGGGAAGTATAAAGCGAAACGATCTGAAAGTGGATGGATGAGATATACAAATCCATAAGGTTTACTTAACATACACTAACTAGCTTGGTGAGCATGGGGCACCGTCACATGCCCATCAACTTAAAATCTTGAAATACCCCCAAGTGTAAAAAAACGTTATTTTCTAAACAAGCTATATTAGACAGGATGACGTTTTTTTATGAATCTTTAGATTCAAGATGAACTACAATTATTTGGTAACCAATCACCCTCTTACAGTTTTTTTAAAATAAATCACTACTTACCCTTGCATATTTACGAATTACATTCATATGAGGTACGTGAAATTTTACTATCTCATTGTTGAATAAGGGAACATCGCGCATTAAGATAGCCTCCACCACACTATTGTGTATTGTTCCGCTATCTATTAAGCCATTAAGATTTTACGTTTTTTACTCTTCATCTTCTCTTTCGCTGCTTCAATATTATTCGCTACCCTTTTACGGTCTTGATCAAATTGAATCATGCCATCTATTACTGGAATTAATCCTTGCTCATCAATGTATTGTAAGTAATCAACTGGTGCTCGTTCTGTCTGATCTACTAAGTACCCATAAATATCAAAGTCTGCTATCGGTATCGACTTCTTACCCTTCGGTTGACGAGACATCCTTACATAAGATTGAATGACTGATAGCGGTATAACGAATACTGACTTATCCTTACTGAACTCAATAAGGAAGAAACAAATCGCTCCCATCTTCTCTGCTTTCTCCAGGTAATCCAATTGGTGCTGTGCAATATTCTTTAAATCAAATCGTGTAGGATTCTCTGTAGACTTCGCTTCAAATGTTATAGCTCATCCCTTATACACAACATCATATTCTACTGTACTTTTAGCTTCATAGAATCCATTTAGCACACGCCCACCTTTACTCTTTAACACCTTCACAGGATTCGGACGCTTGTTTATAAGCGCCACTCCCCTCTTTGATACATTTCATTCGCTAGATTGATAAACATTTCAAAAGCCATTCCACGATTTCCTTGTCCCATTGTTATTCCTCCCTTTCTATTCAAAGGATTATTTTGTTTTAAATCCATTTACTATTTGCTAAAATTTAGTAAAAAAACATCATGTTAATAAAGGAGCAATCATGAAGCACACTATAAACTTATGGTCTTTTATTTTTTCGTTTATTTGTGTTGGTTTACTTATCCTATACTTTGAAAATGAATCTATTAATACAGCGATGAATTGGAGTTCTGCCGACCCAATAATTTTTTTACTGATATTAACAGGTTGGACCTTCATTGGTGGCCTTATAGGAATGAATACGCCAACTACTGCGAAAACAACGATTAGAAGTATAATTACAATCACACTTACATTGTTCTTACTTTTGTACTTAATATTAATAGTGTGTTTTAAGTATCTTTAATCGAATCGTAATTATTAAATTCATTTTTTGGATTTAAATGGGATAAAACTCAATATTCCGTCAATACTGTAGACAACCCATTCTCCAATTCCTCTGGAGCAGAGCAGTTAGCTTTTGCTAGCTGCTCTTTATTATGAATACTAATTAATTACCCCAAAGCTTTCTTGAAAAAGCGCCTTGCAGCCTTATGCTCTCTTGTTTTGCTTAGACAAAAATCGATTGTGCTTCCGTTCGAATCAACAGCACGATACAGGTACATCCATTGACCTTTTACTTTGATATATGTTTCATCGACTCTCCAAGAATCATTTATTTATTTGAGGTAACGTCCGTTTGTCCAATTCAGGACCATACTGATGAATCCAACGCATAATCGTTGTATGAGAAATGGATAAACCTCGTTCCTCCATCATTTCCACCAAATCATGAAAACTTAGGTTGTACCGTTAATAAGATAATATCAGGCCGATAGTGCTTCCATTTGAACCAATTTTTCTTTTCCATACCGATCACACACCTATTTAGAGTAATAGTATCAGTATGTCCAAGTTTTAGAGATGATTTGTAATTACCTTGAATTTTTTGCACCAGAACCAATTCCACTTACAACTTGAGCAGCGATACTTGTATGGATTCCCTCTCCTGAGGTCATCATGTAGATTTAGAATAAAGTTTAATCAGAAATGCTTTACAACTCCTTATTTGATAAAAGACAAAAGGAATCCATTTTGAAAAAGGATTGATTAAAATTGATTCTTTTCATATGAATACATATACAGTTTTATAAAAAAGTTCAATCATACATAAATCATTGTCGTACAAGGGAGATGTTCACCTAAAGATTATCTGAAGGGTTTGAAATGAAGTTAAGAGAATTAATAAAAGAGATTAAAAAATTAAATTCGGCAGACTTTATGTAATAAACTAAAAATTCCAATATGAGAGGGAAATAAAAATGAATCTTTCTGTTAAATATCAAGAAAAAGTTAAACATGATTTAGAACCTAAAGAACAAATTATCGATGTCTTTACTGGAAGAACTGCTCCTACTAATTGGGTGATGAAACTTCTTCCTGAAATTTCTTGGCTCACTAAAGAGAATATGCCAATTGTTTTAGTGATAACAAACCAAAGATTACTTGTATATAAACAACAAATGAATTTGGACATTCAACTCGCCATCGGAATTCATCGCTTCGATATAACGGAATGTAAAGAACTAACTAGTGTACTTAATGGAGCAATTCAAGTTACTTTAAAAGACAATCAATCTTTCAAGTTTGTCTTTAAAAAGGAACGGATGCCGAAAATCCTAAAAGAACTTACAAATTAAATTTATGTGTTTCAGAGGATACCAGATATACCATTGTGTGACAAGGTCTTGTTTATACAGCAAGGCTTTTTCTTATGTGTTACAATCATATTCCAATGAGTATATCACACTATTCCGCGTGGTAAAATTCTATTACAATAAATATGAAGGTTTAGACTAATAAAAGGTGGGATTTTATGAAATCCACAGGGATTACTAGAAAAGTAGATGAATTGGGGCGTATCGTTATTCCCATGGATCTTAGAAGGACATTAGGAATCGCAGAAAAAGATGTAGCCTTGGAATAAAATTTGATCAAATTAACTTAATAAACCTTGATAAAAGAACAAATAAAAAAAGCGTGGTTCGAAAAAAGATTGTTCAAAACACGCTTTTTCTATATTCAATTGAATCATCCTTTTATAAAAAAGTTTAATAATTTTTGTGATTATCCCTCTATTAAAACGCCCTTTTATGGAATAACTAAAATATGATCACAATCCTAAAATCACTTAATTCTTATTCAACTAACGCACCATTTACTTTAATAAAGGATATTTATAATAAGATACTGTTTTATTTTCTTTTCAAACGCATACCTTTTAATTTAGTAATCTTATCTTGATTAAGCAATTGGTTATATATTTCACTCTTAACATCATAAATGGCAATTTTTCCTTGATCGTTATAGTGTATTCCCCAACCATAATTTTTCACTAAAGGAGAAGCTCTGAAGCAAGCCATAGATTTTGAAAAAAATTGTTTTCGCAGTTCATCTGTATTTTCTTCTTCTATTTGATTTTTGATTAAATAAGTTTTAAATTGCACATCTTCTTGTGTAAATTTATAAGGATTATTCTTAATTAAATCATATTCAATAGAAGCAATAGTAGGTTTTCCGTTTCTGGTGACAGGTACTATGGCAAAAGTAGCTTTTGAATCCTCTGAAATGGTAATAAGTGTGTTCTTGTAACTCATATAACACCCTCCGTAGTAAACCAGTTTTTCATAAAGATATATAATATTTACAATTATACAAATACCTAAAAAGTAGATTTCCAAGTTTGGGAATCTACTTCAAAAAAGTTCTTCAACAAAAGCACCCTTTAACTGAATAACGCTTACGCTTCTATTAGCTGGTTTAATGGAATACCTATCTCTATCCAATTACGTGCCGTTTAATTTAAAGTTTCGAATTGGCTTTCCATACCTAACTAAAACGTGCCATAAGAGTTTTAATTCTTGAAGCACCTCTTTATAGGTCCCACGATCGCTCCAAGAATCTGGATTACGTTTCAAGTCTATTGCAGCAGCTCCAATCATGTTCGTGTCTAAAATATGATTACGTGCAATGCGTTTTGCCAGAGAAGGCATTGATGGGCCTCTAAAATCTACAGGAACGTCATCTACTAGAAGTGCAAAGCCTGAGTGCCAGAAAAGATCAATGGAATACTTCAGGCATATTTCTTCAAGGACTCGCCCTACATCCGTGTCCTTAAATGAAGGATCTGCAACAAGTATTTCCACGTCTTCTTTCAGAGAAATATCACCATGAATCTGGGCTTCAATATAGTGGTTAAGATTACGGTCTGGCTCTTTGTTTGCCGGATTCAAGAATGGCTTCTCAAGATTAACTAGCAAATGATTAATTAATTTTGACGGCGTCAAATTTTTTTCACCAATTGCGTAATCTCTTGTGAATGCCTCCTCCAAAAGTGCAGCCATAATCATATCAAACTCTTCATATGTACCTTTTTCCCTGGGGTCTTGATGCGAATCCATATACGTAAATGTGCAGCGATATGAAACATCTGGGTATAGAAGAAAATAGCAAGATCCAAAACGTGGAGATGGTCCATCTGAATGTAACATCAAATTGAGAGCCCCATATTTAGGACGTTGATTATTTGTTGTATCCTTCAGTTGATAAGCTCCTCCAAAAATTCTCTTTTCCCAAAGGTCACGTTCACCGCCAGGCAAAGCGGATACACTTCCATTAGATAAAAGCGTTTCAAATTGGCTCTTATATGTCCCCTGCTCAAGCAGTGCTTTAGCAACACATTTCATAGACGAATCGGGTCGATCTGGATGAAAGTGTAAAGCAACCCTTGCATTTTCCATTAATTTCATGATTGCATTTCTAAATGCTTTACCATCGATATTAGACATTTGAAGGATATGATTAATTGTTGCTTTAGCTTCATTTTTATGGTTCTTGGCATAACTTGTAATATATTCTAAAGCAAATTTTTGTGGCATTGATAATTCCATGAATAGATGAACCTCCTTTCATTGGGGACCTGATTTTTTATTTAATTCGTGCTGACCGATAGAATCCCTTCTTCTGTTATTCAACAATCTGGCCCGATTGTTGAATAACATGACTGGCGTTTTTTAAACAACTTTATTATGTTTTAAACGACTTTATTATCTCTGTACAGCTGCGCTTAGAGGAAGGAGATGAATGGCTGAAGTTCGTTAAAATCATTGCAAACAACTAAAAAAGTGATTGCTGGAATAGAAGTTATGCATATGATCAAAAAAGGACAAACTCTCCAAGATGAGAAGTTTGTCCAAAACCATGATTTCTTTGGTTTAACAATATAAAATTCAATTCCGCTAGGAATCTTTCGTTCTTTTTTCATATCCCACTATTTTTGCATGAGAACCAACAATAGTGAATTAGAATAATGACTTAATACTTGCTAGGACAGTAAGGATACCTATAATAATGACAAATACATTGCTCGCTTTCCCTCTATATTTAGCTAGTACTGGCACTTTACGAATTGCATACATTGGTAATAAACATAAGATGGCAGCAACTAACGGACCGCTAAGGGCATCAATGATTCCAAGAATACTTGGGTTTGCATAAGCAACATACCAGCATGTTAATACGACAAAAGTAAGAATCATTGTCTTAACTGTTTTTTCTCCTATATCTTTCCCACGTTTTTTACCGGACTTGATAATCATGTCACGCATTACCTCATACGCTCCTATATAGTGGCCAAGGAAAGACTTTGTAATAGCCACAAACGCAATGATAGGAGCCGCAATAGTGATTACAGGAGAATTAAGCTCATTAGCAAGATAGGATAGGATTGACAAGTTCTGTTCTTTTGCCACCTTAAGATCATCTGGAGTCAAACTTAAAGTACTGCTCCAAACAAAGAACATAACAACAGCGAATGTCATGATATAACAAACTTTTTGTATTTGAGCACACTTGGCATCAGTAGCGTCTATTCCATACGTAGCTCTCTGTTTCATAACGAATGACGAAATCATAGGAGAATGATTAAACGAGAACACTATGATTGGTAGTATCATCCATATTGTTCCAAAATATCCTGTTCCTGTTGAAGCAGTAGAAACACTTGAAAAACTAAGCATTGACGTATTCCACTGTGGAATTAAAGATATTGCGATAAAAAGTAGAGAAGCTATGAAAGGATATACTAGCATGCTCATTATCTTTACAGTGATATCTTGACCAAAATTTAGTATAGCGATAAGACCGAGTACTAATACAAGCGATAAAATAGCCCTTGGAGGCTCTTGCATGTGCAATTGATGCACCATAAAACTACTTGCAGTATTTGTAAGTGCAACCGAATACATCAGCACGATCGTATAAATTGAGACGAAATATACTATGTTAAAAATGATACTTGCCTTATTTCCAAAATACTCTCTTATTGTACCTGTAATCCCCTCATCAGCAGAATTTGAAGCGTATATCATTTTAGCAAGCGCCCTATGTGAGTAATACATAACAGGATATGCAAGTATGGTAATTAACAGTAATGATAATAAACCACCTGAACCTGCATTAATAGGTAAGAAGAGTACACCTGCTCCGATTGCTGTTCCAAAAAGGCTCAATGCCCAGGTAGTATCTTGTTTATGCCACTTTTTAGGGTCTAGATATTTCTCATTTTTTACTGCAGTATTTTCAGCCTGAAATTCTATTTTTTTTGCAGTATTCCCATTCATATAATAATTCCCCCTTGTATCCTATTCTTACGTCTCTTTTTAAGGCTTAGGAATATAGGCTATTCTTGAAAAATGTATTGCTTACAAAGTGCGCCACATCGTGTGCCCTTCTTCTAAGTTGATCAAATTGAAAAATTCGCTAGTTATCAACCTGATGGGTTTATTAGCGCTTACAAAACATTTTAATTATATAGTAGTATATTTTAGTGATAATGTCTCTCAATATACAGAAATCCTTAGGAGAACAATAGAGAATAGAATTGTTAACTATTTCACAATATTTCCGATAACTGTTTATTGATTTGATTGTTTCTCTCCAAAGATTTTATTTTTAATGGCAATCCCTGTAGGTGTGGCCGCAATTCCACCTAAACCTGTCTCTCTTAATTCGCGAGGCATCTGTCTTCCAACTCTATACATCGCTTCAATAACTTCATCAGCATTGATGATATTGTTTACGCCGGCTAATGCGATGTCCGCTGCTGCTAGAGCATTTGCCGTTCCAATGGCGTTTCTCTTTACACAAGGAATTTCTACCAAACCAGCGACCGGATCACAAACTAAACCGAGTAAATTTTGTAATGCGGTTGAGAAAGCTTCAGAAGATTGCTGTGGCGTTCCTCCGGCAGCTTCTACCGCTGCTGCTGCAGCCATTGCTGAGGCACTGCCTACTTCAGCTTGACATCCTCCGTACGCTCCTGAAATACAAGCGTTATTTGCGACTATCGTTCCAAATAACGCTGAAGTGAATAGAAAATGGATCATATCTTCATGACTTAACTGCAACGTATCTTTAATACTAAATAGGACTCCCGGGATTGTCCCACTCGCACCTGCTGTTGGAGTTGCACAAATAGCCCCTAATGCAGCATTTACTTCATTAACACCGATAGCACTTTGAATCCCTAACACCATCAAATCTCCAGAAAGAGTTTTCCTATTTTCTCGATAGTTTTTAATTTTAACAGCATCACCTCCGGTTAAACCGGTCGGAGAAAATACCCCGTCTCCCTCGATACTTTTATTTATGGCATTTTCCATAGTCGCTAAATTTCTTTCCATTTTACTCCAAACTTCTTCATAAGACGTTTTAGTTTGTTCGATTTCCTGTTCGATTGCTAATTCATAAATTGGCTTTTGGCTTTTATTAGCTGCATCCACAATTTCTTTTATGATCATATACATATTTTTTCACCCCTTAATGTAACTATAGAATAATGAGATTAGCTATATTGCTTAAATTTCCTAATTCCTTCTGAACATTACCAGGCAATAGCGAATCCAAAGCGAATGCATATAAATATTTTCCGTTTTCTTCTAAACTATGAAAGTTGTTAATTTCCACATCATATTGTTTAAAGATCCTGCGTAAGACAAATTCAAAGTCAGCTCTTTCGGAAATCGCAATAATAACTGGCAATGGCCCCTGCAGATCTAAGCTAAATCCGTCAATTTCAACATGTTTGACTTCAATTAATCCACCGCCGACCGAAATACCCATCGTTCTAATACCTCGGTTTTCATCCTCTAAATATACATCTGCCGTATTTGGATGACCAGCAGGACTATCACTGGCTTTTTCAATAAAGGTAATGTCAATTCCTTTAGATTCTGCTATTTTAATAGCATCTGGCACTTTGCTGTCATCGGCAGCAAATCCTAATATCCCAGCAATAATTGCAAAATCAGTTCCGTGTCCTTTATGGGTTTCAGCAAATGATTCATAATACCTTACCACGACTTTTTTTGGAAGACCTTGAAATAATTTATTGGCAACTGTTCCAATAGCCAAAGCACCTGCAGTATGTGAACTTGAAGGACCTATCATTACCGGCCCAATCACATCAAAACAACTTTTGTATTTAACAACCTTTTTTTCTTTAATAGATGCTACATTCATGTTCATATAAGCACCCCCATAATTTATTATTTTTAATTGCAGTTGAATCTAAGTTATTAGAATGACCAATTCAAAATAAGATCCAATTGATAACGCTTTCATTTTTCGTGTTAATAAATTTCCCTTCTGATCACACACCTTTCTTAGAGTAATCGTATCAATATGTCCAATTTTAGATGGTTACTTGCAAGGTCTTTAGAATTTTTGCTCCAGAACTAGGTTTGATATTTTCTCTAGAGGTAATAGATTATCTCTCGACGCCCTCATTATAACTTGTATATTTATGAGTTTAATATTTTTTTATTTTCCGAAAGATTGAATAAACAGAATCTTGAATGGATAATAAATTACACTTGGCATGTAGCAATTGTGTCCATTGTTTGAAGCTGTATTAGTTAGTAGAAAAGCAAAAATAACACAGAGTTCCTTTTATTAACACCTTGATTATATTGGAAAATCATTATAAAGATACGTATACTTTCCTTTGTTGAAACATCTTATTTTAGACGTGAAAGCTGTTGCAATAAATGATTAATGTAGATGGAAAGGAATAAATTAATGAAATATAAAATTCTTTTCGGATATTCATGATATACTTTGCATCTATATACATTTTCAGAAAAAAGGAACTTCTTTTTATATTTGAACATACCAAATTGAGTAAGAGTAATAGAACGATATTCTTTAAAACTTTTCCTTTTTGGATAGCCAGCATCCTTTTTAAAGAACTTTTTATAGGCTTTTTCCAAGCGCGCAAACACTTCCTGAAGAGGTCTTTTAAGAAATGATATATCTTTTTATCAAGTTTTTGCTGATCTTGTAATTCATACCGTGTTAAGTCTTTTTTGTTTTGTTTATAATATCGTTGTTTATCTAGCAAAGCGGAGTTATATTGCTGGCGACAAATGGAAATCCATCTCTCTAATGTATGTTGTTGTTCTTCTGTAGGATGGATTTCAAACCTGTAGTTCAATTTCATTATGTCGCCACCTTCGAACGTTCGTTCTTATAACTCTATTATAAACAAATTGTACGATGCTTTACCACTCAGAAGTACTTTTGTTAGGTCGGGCCATTCATCTCCCACCTACGCTGCGCTTAGAGGAAGGAGATGAATGGCTGAAGTTTGTTAAAATAGTACCTGTGTGTTAACTTTTCCTAAAGAAAAAAATGAATGCTTTTTACAAATGATAGAAAATTACATTACACCTTGATGGAGTAAATCCCCCTTCACTTCCTCTATTTAATTCTTTGGGGAGGATATATTTTCCTGATGATAATCATAACCTATATCAGAATTTCATTTATTATAGGAAAATTCAGAAAGGATTGATTGTGATGGGTTTCCCACCTCAACAACAAAGTAAACCTGGCATTGAATCATTAATGATACCTAGACCTATATTTGATAACCCCGATTACAAACCAGCTGGTAAACTTATAAATAAGGTAGCGCTTATAACTGGTGGGGATAGTGGAATTGGGAGGGCTGTCGCTGTAGCCTTCGCGAAAGAGGGTGCAGACATAGCAATCTCATACCTAAATGAACATAGTGATGCAAAAGAAACGGAGTTCTATGTCAAAAAGTATGGCCGTAGTTGCATTACCATTCCAGGTGATATTGGGTATGAGCAGCATTGCCAACAAGCAGTAATGCAAACAATTCACCAATTTGGTCGTATTGACATTTTGGTGAATAATGCCGGTGTACTATACATAAAGAACGGTCTACTTGATGTAGATTCAAACCAACGAGCAAGTACTTTTCACACAAATATTTTTTCGCAGTTTATTTTGACGAAAGCTGCTCTTCCATATATGAATTCAGGGAGCTCTATAATAAATACAACATCCCTTAGTGCCTATCATGGAGATCAAGATGCAATTGACTACGCGGCATCTAAAGGAGCCATTGTTTCATTTACACGTTCGCTGTCATTGTCACTGGCACCGCAAGGGATTCGAGTTAATGGTGTGGCCCCAGGACCAATTTGGACTCCATTAATTCCATCTTCTTTGCCTCCAGAATGGCTTGCCACATTTGGAGACCATGTTCCTATGAAGCGAGCCGGCCAACCGTTTGAAGTGGCACCTGCTTATGTATTCTTGGCTTCCGATGATGCATCTTACATATCAGGGCAAATTCTGCACGTGAATGGTGGGGAAATTATAAACGGTTAAATATTTAACAAAAATAATCTTAGTTATTATTATTCGAATAGGGTATTTACCCAACACCTTTGGATGAGTCATTTCTATTTTTTTTAGATAGAAAAAGAGAGTCCCTCATTAAACTATTTGAAAAACCACCTTTTACAGAACTGTAGTCAGATTCTTCACTTCCATCCTCTTTTGATATCCAGCGTTCATTCAAAAACACCGAAATGGTACACTTTGTTGCATTCTCACCCCATTTTTCATAAGACACTTGCCATTTATCGATACCAAAGACTTCGTCAAATCGGTCCTGAATGGCGCGAGCGTCAACAAATGGAGCTACATACGCGAAAAATTCCCCTTGGCTTTCGAATGTGTGTAATCTTCCATCCCAATTGTTCTAATGGAAATTCCGCTTGTAAATTTTCCATCATGTTAGTCATAATAATCCCCCTACATTATTTGATTTTGTACAATTTATGTGAAATAAATTATTATTTCGAATTTGAGTGTACCCACTCTTTATTTCGAAATTCATCAATCATTTCACATATGATCCCTTTGTTTTCATGAAACAGCCATTCCTCATAGGAAGTAATATCCTTTCCTGATTGAATGGATAAGCGTAGATTCAACTCTTCTTTACTTGCACGACTGATATTATGTGCTGCATAAATTAGATTTAGACTCACTTTCAAATCTCTTAAATCAGAAATGGTAATATCCTTAAACGTTGTAGCTTTCGCATTGAAATTTTGATTGTGTGCATTTAACATATCGATAGAACTGATCCATAATGGATTAGCTAGTTCTTTAATTTCTTCAATGATGCAATGTAAATAAGCATTGTTCTGTAACTTCTCTTGTGATTTTTCCATGATTGTATTCATGATGTTCCCCCTAAGTAATGAAATAATCGCCTAAAGTGTTGGCTATACAATAAACCCAAACTTAAAGACAACACAAAACGGCTTCTTCAAGTCGATTAAAAATGTGCATAGCAAAATAAGCTATATATACACTAATCGACTCAAAGAAGCCCTTTCACAATTGAAACAAGAACACAACTTGCTTCTACAACTCAACCACAACACATAAGGTGTGAGAATAAACGAAATCAAACAAACCATCATTATACCTATATATTATATATTTTAGATTTTTATATCAAGATTTTTTTAAAAATATAAAAATAAATGCTTCATTGTTATTAAAGAAATGCTTATTACTATGCGATTTGAACCATAAATCCGGCATAATTTAAACTATAATATTGCCATAAGGCAGAGTTTTTTAGAGGATATCTTTTTAAAAATGAAATATTACTTGTATTAATGAATGTGGTATTTGTGATGGTGAACTATACTGTGGCCTCTAATTATAAGATAAATCCGGATTTCGCGTAATTTTTTCACTTAAAAAGGGAAATATTACATCTTTTGTAAATTCCCTTTTAATGAGATAATTCCATTATATAATTTGGACATGTTTTTTAAAGCTAGATCTTCAAAGTGAAAGGAGCAGATTTTATAATGAGTCAAGAAATGAACTGTACAACACTAAGAAGCCAAATAGAGAAGAAAAGACAGGAAATGATTCGCTTAACTAAACACTATATGCTCACTTCTCCAGAGATAATATGTGTCAGTCAAGAATTAGATAGATTATTAAATATGTTACAAAAAAAAGAATGTTGTGTAGAAGGAAATATCGCATGAATAAATTAGAATTTTATATTTTTCTCCATGGTTTCAACACTTGCAATAGAATGGAAATTTTGCAAGCGTAGAATCTATCGGACCCATCCTTCTAAAAATAGAAAGCCCTGGTTATATTTAATAGCCAGGGCTTTCTATTTTCAGTATTCTTATAAATGTGATTGTGTGTTTCATCTATATTTCCAACTCGTATGCGCCAGCGCTATTTCGCAAACGTAAATCATTATTGATCATCCACAATAATATATGCTGTTCTGATTGGCCCGTGTACACCTACGACAAGGTTCATTTCAATATCCGCGCTATTTGACGGACCAGAAACGAAATTCACACAAGCCGGTAGTTTTTCTCCCGCTTTATTTTGATTATGAATAAGTTTGGTAGCATGGGTTAATCTTGGTACAATCGTACTTTTAGGAACGATTGCAATATATGACTCTGGAAGAAGACTAACATGTCTTCCTTTTAACCCATCATTAAATAGCACAACGGTTCCCGATTCTGCCAGAGTGATATCACTGAACGTAATGCCAAGGTCAGCAGCTTTCGCAAATTCTATGTCCTCTTCTTTATGATCTAATCCCCATGTACGAAAATGTGTTGTACCTTCATTTCTGAAAAATGGAGTAAGACCATACTCGTTAAAGCGCTCATCATTCGAATACATAACAGATTTGATATTCCATTCTTTTATAAAAGATTGAAACGTTTCAACAAGATTTTCCTTTGTTGTTCGCTTCACCTCTGTATGAATAACTTCGCAGTGCTCCATTAACTTTAATACAAGTTCATCTTGTGTGAATCCTTCAAAAACAGTCCACTGCGGGGAAAAAGACCAGTTCGGTTTTTTCACTGCTTCTGGACGTTCCCTACCAAGCTTTTCTGATAATTGGAGTAAAAATTCCTCACGATTTTGGATGGCCATCATCGTTCTCCTTTTCGTGTTTTTCAAACCACTCTCGAAACGGTTGTTTTTTCGGAACTGGAAAATCTCTCGCATCCGTCCAAGCTTTTAACGGTCCAATTCCACGCTCGATCTTATCCCCTTTTGCAAGAGGTTTTAATGCATACGGAGCGCTCTTCGCAGCAAAAGAAAATAATCTAGGACTCTTCACCGCTTTTTCAAAACCTTTCATAGCCACGTTCCAAGCTACAGGTGATTGTTTTTCTGCTACAATGCGGCTACGATGTTTAATTAATAAGTCGTGTAACGGGATTTTCACTGGACACGCTTCTGTACAAGCACCACAAAGGCTAGATGCATAAGGTAAATCCTTATATTCATCATATCCCCCTAAAAGCGGTGTCAACACAGCACCAATTGGTCCTGGATAAATAGAGCCATATGCATGTCCACCAATATGTCGATATACAGGACACACATTAATACATGCCGCGCAACGAATACACTGAAGGACACTTTGGAATTCTGTTCCTACAATATCAGAACGACCATTATCAACAATGACTAAATGAAATTCCTCAGGTCCATCTGTCCCACCAGGCTCAGTTAACCCTGTAATATAACTTGTTAACTTTTGTCCTACAGAACTTCGGCATAGAAGTGTTACTAAAACATCAAGCTCTTCCCATGTTGGAACAATACGTTCCATCCCCATAACTGTAATTAACGTTTTCGGAAGCGTCGTAGTAAGTCTTGCATTTCCTTCGTTTGCTACGATAGAAATCGACCCAGACTCTGCAACAGCAAAGTTACATCCGGTCACTCCTATATCCGCTGCAAAAAAATCATCACGTAAATATGATCTTACAAACCTCGCCATTTCCGTTGGATCAGATGTTCCAGTATAATTTAACTTTGTTTTAAATATTTCACAAATATGTTCTTTATCCTTATGAAGACATGGAACAACAATATGTGACGGAGGATCATGGTCGTTCACTTGTAAAATAAATTCAGCAAGATCCGTTTCTAACACTTCCGCTCCAGCTTCTTCAATTGCTTCATTTAAACTAATCTCTTCCGTTACCATAGATTTTGATTTCACAATTTTTTTCGCATTTTTCTTTTTTACAATCTCTTTTACATATTCCCTTGCGTCTTCTGCAGTCTTTGCAAAATAAACAAAACCACCGTTTTTCTCAATATTTTCACTCAGCTGATATAAATAATAATCAAGGTTTTCTAATGTATGCTTTCGAATTTCTTCTCCTAAAGCTCGCCATTCCTCCCAATTCCCTAGACTCTCAGTAGCTTTTAATTTCTTTACTCTAAGACCATCTTGCGCTTTCCTGACAGCTTGCCGCATAAATTGATCCCCAATACCTGTTTCAGCACGCTTATGAAAGGGATCATTCCCAATTTTCATTCCCATCTGTATATCCCCCTCCTATTTTCGATCTTCATTCAATACTTGAGCAATATGTTTTACTTCAATTGGATAACCATTGCGAGTTAAACGCCCTTTTATATTCATTAAACAGCTACAATCCATCCCGATTAACACTTCCGCACCGGTTTCCATAATATGCTTTACTTTTTCATCGACCATTTGTTCAGAGATTTCTGGCATTTTCACTGAGAATGTACCACCAAATCCACAGCAATCATAGTTATGTGGTAACGAAACAACTTCCAGTCCCTTTACACATTTTAATAATTTTTGCGGTGGTTCCTTAATTCCCATTAATCGGCTCATATGACAAGATGTATGAACCGTTGCTTTTTTATGAAGCTCCGCACCTAAGTCTTCTTTCCCTAATACTTCAACAAGAAATTGCGTGAACTCATATGTTTTATTTGCAAGTTCCGTAGCTTTTCTCTTCCACTCTGCTTCACTTTCAGAAAATAAGCTAGAAAACTCGTGAACCATCATAGCGCAAGACCCCGACGGTGCCACAACATATTCTGCACCAGCAAAGGCTTCAATCATATGTTTTGCAGCTGTTTTTGTTTCTTTAACATACCCGCTATTATAAGCAGGTTGTCCGCAGCAAGTTTGAGTTTTAGGAAAATCAACTTCACACCCTAAATCTTCAAGAATTTCCACAACATCTCTTCCTACTTCTGGATAAAAAATATCTGCAACACAAGTGATAAATATTGATACTTTCATATTTGACACCCCTAAATACAGTAAGTATGCTCAAGTAACTTTATAACCAAATTTACCTTCCTTGTATATTATTGGTAAAAACTTTAAAAATATGAATAAAAATAAAAAAAAAGTGATTGAGGACTATCTCAATCACTTTTTCTTACTAAAATACGATGCAATCGCCAATCTTAAAACAGATGTAATAATGGAACTTACCATCGACATGCCCTTTTCGCCTACATTTCTGCACTATATTCAATAAAGTAAATAAAAACTTAAAAAATGCAGTATTACATATTCTTTTTAGTCCAGATCATGTTAGAATTTCTTATGTTGTTTATTTCATAATCGAATTATGGTTTCATATCTAATTCAGCAACGTGTGAGCTATATACCAAAAGAAAAGACACCTTTCGGGTGTCTTTTCTTTTTTTATCTAATCAAAAATTTTTCTATATATTTCTAAAAATCCAGTGTATTTCTCTAATTTATATTGCTTATTAAAAGGTATTACGATTAAAGTACTCACCATTTTTCATCTATATAATTAGATTAATATCTCATTTCCAAATCAAATTTCCAGTACTATATTTGTTCTCTTAAAAATCTTCTATCTTGTTCTTAAATTCGTCAAAATCTTCATATAACTATACAAAAAATATATGCTATTATGTTTTTAAGAAACTATGCGTTCCCTTAACCCTGTATCCGGCCCTGTATTTTTTACAGGGTCTTTGTTTATTTGATTAACTTTTATCAAAGTAATATCCTATCATTAATTAAAAGAGAAATTTAGTCATGAAAAGTCACAATATTTTACTTACTAAAATCTCTCTTTTAAAACACCTCGTAGGCTCTCATGGGTTGATTCTTTGTCCGATAATTTGAGCACATTCTTCTGGCGATGTCTTTGTTGTGTCAACTTTGATGTTATAATGTATGCCAATGTGAACTGCAGTCGCTTGCGAAACTGCCATTCCTGCAACTCGGTCTCCTCGTACGCTTTCACGAGTGGATGCCACGATGGGATCACAGAAAACACCAACCCACAACACCTGCAACCCTTCTAAGGCAGCTCCCCAGCGATTACAAGCATCTACTCCGCTAATGAAGACATCATCGATAATCACCTGGGCTCCTCTACGGGCCATCTCACCAATACCGTTCATCCATGCAGATTCTAATTTGCGAAATTCCGTACCTGGACTGACAGACCCATCGTCACCAAATTTAATTCCGCTGTCTGCTTTCAACATTGCATCAGGCATAGCGTCGATTAAATCGTCGATACTGAACCTTAACCATGACGTTGGCAATAAATTCTGAAGACACTTTGCGATAGTGGTCTTCCCGGAACTCGATCCACCATTCAGAATAATTACGTCTACCATACCTTTAACCCCTCTTTGGGACATAAGCTTAAATGCTTCTTATGTCGATAGGATGTTCTTTAACTTAATAACGATTATGTCAAATTAACATCACTTTCACAATAAGTTATTCCAGATTATGGCCCGATTGTTGAATAGAATGACCCGCATTTTTTCAACAACTTTATTATTTTTCAAACGACTTTTTTTGTAAATTTAACAACTTTATTATCACTCTACACTATATGACTTTTACCAAAAGTTTAATTAAAGAAAAAGAACGCCATCCCTGAAAATTGGCGTTCTTTTTTCTAAATTTAACCCTCTAAGGCACTTTATATTTACAACATATTGTATTCAACTTCAAACTCAATCTTCCGCTTTACTATTACTTATGATACGATACGCACCTATACAGTTTCTACTACCGCTTCAAGCATTGTTCCATTCTTAGCATAATTCGTATGCCAAGAAAAAGCTTTTTCTAAAACATGAGGAGTTTGTCCACCCCTTGTTAGTGCTTCTTGGTAATAAGTTCGTAGTTGGTCACGATACATTGGATGTGCACAATTCTCAATAATCAGTTCCACTCTTTCCCTTGGCGCTAGTCCCCTTAGGTCAGCGTACCCCTGTTCAGTGACGATAACATCTACATCGTGTTCAGTATGGTCTACATGCGAGACGAAAGGAACGATACTTGAAATGTTACCACCTTTCGCAATGGATTTAGTAACAAAGATAGCTAGGCGTGCATTTCTTGCAAAATCACCAGAACCACCAATACCGTTCATCATTTTTGTACCTAAAACGTGAGTGGAGTTGACATTTCCGTATATATCTAATTCTAAAGCAGTATTAATCGAGATTAATCCAAGGCGGCGAATGATTTCAGGATGATTAGAAATCTCTTGTGGGCGCATCATTAATTTGTTGCGATATTTTTCAAAGTTGGAAAATACTTGTTGCATTTTCTCTTCAGAAAGCGTGATGGAGCAGCAGGAAGCAAAATGTACTTTCCCAGCATCCATAAGATCAAAGACCGCATCCTGTAATACCTCGGAATACACTTCTAAATCTTCAAACTCCGAATCTAACATGCCATGCAGAACTGCATTGGCTACTGAACCAATTCCCGATTGTAACGGTGCTAAACGATTCGTTAATCGGCCTACCTTTACTTCTTTTCGAAGGAAATCTATTAAATGCTGTGCCATAATAACAGTTTCTTCATCTGGAGGAACAATTGTCGATGGCGAATCAAGTTGGTTCGTAAACACAATCCCTTTCACTTTTTCAACATCAATCGGAATACCGATTGTTCCAATTCGGTCATCCGATTTCACGAGCGGAATTGGAAGCCTTTCCCCTTGTTTTCCCGGTTCATATAAATCATGCAGCCCCTCTAGTTGTGTAGATTGAGCCATATTCATTTCAATAATAATGGACTTCGCATTTAGGGAAAACGCTAAGGAATTTCCAATTGAAGTGGTTGGAATAATCATTCCATCCTCAGTTATTGCAACCGCTTCCAATATAGCGACATCTATATCCATAACGTCAGCACGGAGTAGCTCTGCTGTATGAGACAAGTGCTGATCCACAAATAAAAAGTCTCCATTATTAATTCCTTTTCGCATAGTCGTATCAGCTTGGAAAGGCAATCTTTTTCCTAAAATTCCTGCCTCAGCAAATAATTTATCTACATCCGAACCTAAGGAGGCTCCAGTATAAACATTTACTTTAAAAGATTTATCATGCTTAACTCGGTTCACCAGCGCAAATGGGACTGCTTTCACATCTCCTGCACGTGTAAACCCACTTAAGCCTAAAGTCATTCCACTTTGAATCCAGGAAGCCGCTTCTTCAGGTGTAACTACCCGGTCCTTCAGACGATGGTCCCTGATTCTATCCAAATTATTCTCCATATGTAATCCCTCTCTCAATGAATATTCATAATTATTTTACACTTTAACACTATCAAAATAGGGATTTTGGTATACGATATGGAAAATTCAGATAAAGTAGCGAATCTAGGTTCTAAAGCAGAAAGTCTAGAATCCTAGAAGCTTCCGAAAATAACTGGCATATGATTGACTAACTGGTACCCGCTCACCATTATTCATCGAAAGTAAAAAAGTAGAATGGGTATCAGGATAAATCGCTTTAATATGATTAACATTTACAATAAATGAACGGTGGCATCTAATAAATGAATCCTTCGGAAGCAAGTATTCGAATTCTTGCAGAGAGTATTTATGTGTTCCTGATAACTCTTCCGAATTCACATACGTCTTTTTATCTTTAGCCTCTAAATACAGGACCTTTGAAAAAGGAACCGGAATCCAGCCGTCTGTTGTTTTTAAGGTAACGACCGATTTTCCATCCGTTAAAGCTGGATAAATTGCCGTCACGCAACCCTCAAGCTTTCCATTATTTAAAAATGGTACGGCCATTCCATGATAAGGAATACCAAAAACATCCCGGTTAATAAACTCAGAGGCCTTTTGCTTCGTCACCATTGCTTTATGGGCAATCGTTCCTTCCTTTATAGGATCTCCAACGCTAATCTTTAAATCAATTCGTTTACTTGGCCTATAGTAGATATATTCTTTTGTATTTGAAACGGCAATTGAAATTTCATCTGAAAATAATTCACCAACGACATCTAGTAGTAAGCCTAATGTTATATCTTCCATACTATTAACACCTCATTCACTATTATACTACTATTATTAATATGCACCCTTTCTTTTTTATAAACATTGCAACTTCATTCAAAACTTCGCGCCTTTCTTACAAGCACAGTGACTCTACTTCAAAATCGCACAAATTATAAGATCAAACCCTCCTTCAGCAAAAAGGGGTGTCCATATGATAATTCTTGAATGGAGTCATTTCATGTCACTTTAAAGAAAGAAGAATAAGAAAAACAACAAAAATACATCGGAGATATTAAAATTTTGTATTGGTAATTCTAAATTAAGTACTTGAAAAGCAGATATGAAATTCCCTAACAAGAAACAACCTATTGCAATGGTAATGCAAACCCAGAAAATTCCTAACTTAATTTTCCTGGATAATATAGAATAAAATAATGAAATAAATACAATAGTCTCAATAACTAAGGATGATAATCGTATATTAAAATCTGATACAAAATAATGATTTGGAAAAACAAATAAAAAGATAAAGCAAAAGCTTAAATAAGCTATTAGAGCTATAAATAATAAATAAAAATGCACATATGATTTTTGACGCAATAGATTTACCTTCTTGAGTTTTTCTATACTTTTATTAAAAAATATCATTATGGCTGAACAACCCATCTGAATTAAAATGGGTGCTGCCTATTATCTCTATTATGACCTTTTTAAAAGATTTCTTTCTACATACTACAGTCTTATTTAATATCTGTAGATGTTTACTATTTTTTTATACCAAGGATTCCAAAAAGAATAAGATGCAAAATGTGGTTTCTTTAAAGTATTTGCACACCGTAAATTTGAATGATACAGCTTAACTCCCCCTTGAATATGAGATAGAATCTAAGCTGCCATTGGATCATAGTTAACCGCTTCATGTAACTATTATAGTTACATTACGGGTGATGTCAATTTCAAATAACTCCCCTTTTAATGGACAAAAGACGTGACATTTTGAACGAAAATGTGATGTTTATAATAATGATGCTATGTTTTATCTCCCTAATCGAAGAATTTTAAATGATTTAGGATTAGGTGAAGGAGATATTGCATCTCCTAAAAAAGAATGTTACTCTAAAAATAGAATTATGAAAGGAATGATGGATGAATAATGATTAACTAATTTATATTTTAAGTTGAAATTTATAACTTCACACTACAAAATATAGGGTTAGTCTATCCATTTTTTATAATTCAGTTCATACTTTATTTGTCATGATTCAAATGATTAATAAGTACTTATTAAGTACAAACGAAAGACTAATCCTTCCAATTACAAATTGGAGGTTTTTTTTATTCCCTTATATGTACGCTGGTATTTATTAATCAGTAAATTTACCTAACAAATAAAGGAGAGAGAAAAATGAGTAATTCAGACACTATTGTTACACATGTAATCCTCTATATAAGTCGTTAATATCCATCAAACTTATATAGAGGAATAAAAAAATGGATGGATATTCCGACTTTATATGAAAAGTTTCGATATATAAAGGAGGAATTATTATGTCAATGATAAAAGTTCAAGACTTAACTTTTTCATACCCAGGTAGCTTTGATAATATTTTTGAAGGTGTAAACTTTCAAATAGATACAGATTGGAAACTGGGATTTATCGGTAGAAACGGACGAGGTAAAACGACATTTTTTAATTTATTATTAGGGAATTATGAGTACAGTGGGAAGATCCTTGCTTCGGTAGAATTCAATTATTTCCCCTACCCTGTTTCGGATAAGAATAAGTTTACTCATGAAATCCTTGAAGAAATTTGTCCCCTGGCAGAAGATTGGGAATTTCTTCGGGAAATATCCTATTTAAATGTTGATGCGGAGGCCATGTACCGACCATTTAAAACATTATCAAATGGAGAACAAACAAAGGTGTTACTTGCTGCATTGTTTTTGAATGAGGGGCAATTTCTATTAATTGATGAGCCAACAAATCATCTAGACACTGATGCACGAAAGATGGTCTCTGATTATCTAAGGAAGAAAAAAGGGTTTATTTTAATTTCACATGACAGAATCTTTTTAGATGGATGCGTTGACCATATCTTATCTATAAATAAATCAAATATTGAAGTTCAAAGTGGCAACTATTCTTCTTGGAAGTTAAATTTTGATAGACAGCAAGAACACGAAGAGGCTACAAATGAACGTTTGCAAAAAGACATAGGAAGATTAAAACAGTCTTCCAAACGTTCAGCAGGTTGGTCTCATGATGTGGAGGCTTCAAAAAACGGAACGAGGAATTCAGGCTCTAAGTTGGATAAGGGGTTTGTAGGGCATAAAGCAGCCAAGATGATGAAAAGAGCAAAAAACCTAGAATCAAGGCAACAAAAAGCTATTGAAGAAAAGTCAAAATTACTAAAAAATGTGGAGAAAACTGAGTCATTAAAATTAGAAGCATTGAAGTTTAAGTCAAATGAATTGGTTACTTTGGCTGACGTATCTGTTAAGTACGATGACCAATTCGTGAATGAGCCGATTAGCTTCATAGTTGAACAAGGTGACCGGATTGTGCTTGATGGAAAGAATGGAAGCGGGAAAAGTAGTATCCTAAAACTAATTCTAGGACATCCGATACAGCATACAGGCTCAGTTACTTTAGGTACAGGACTCATCATTTCCTATGTCCAACAAGATACTTCTCATTTGAAGGGATCGCTATCAGACTTTATTGAAGAGCACAAGATTGATGAGACGTTATTTAAATCCATCCTACGAAAGATGGATTTTGACCGAATTCAATTTGAGAAAGATATATCTCATTATTCTGGTGGACAAAAGAAAAAACTGCTTATCGCTAAAAGTTTATGTGAAAAAGCTCATTTATATATATGGGATGAACCATTAAACTTTATAGATATTTATTCGCGTATGCAGATTGAAGAGCTTATTCAACAATTTAATCCTACAATGGTTATTGTTGAGCATGATAAGGCATTTCAACAAACAGTTGCAACAAAAACTATACCTATGTAGCTCAACTCGAATAATTAAAGATATAATTAATAAATCAAGTCATTAATCTATAAAGCAATTTAATGATGTGATGAAAAAAGCCTAATTTCTCTACTAAGAATTGAGAAATTAGGCTTTTTAATAGGAAATTTAGTGTCGTCAAGAACAAGACGCTAAAACATATGAACACGCAAACGATCTGTACGGTATGGTTATAGTACCGTAGCTCACGAACCTATATGGTCTGTCGTGGGAGTGGTGATGGCACACCGCAATCTTGCACGTCAGCGATACCAGAAATGGACTTCGCTTTTGGTAGCAAGAATCCCACTGACGTTAGTCAGCTTGCCCCTTTAGGGGTGGGAGTGTCAAAGAGCACTTACTTATTTTATATCAAGCTTATAAACTTAATGAATTCATCTTCATTAACAGGTTTACTGTAGTAATAACCCTGAATTAGATAGCATGCATTATGTTGTAATACTGTTAATTGTTCCTTCGTTTCTACCCCTTCTGCTATCACTTTCATGTTTAAAGTATGAGCCAGTGAGATAATGGTATGAATAATTTCATTTCCATCCGTAGAATTTCCAATTCTATTAACAAATTCTCTTGGAATTTTTAAGGTATCAATTGGATACAAAGGGAGATATGCTAATGAAGAATATCCTGTACCAAAATCATCAATTGATAAATGTACACCATATGATTTTAATACTTTTAATTTCTCTAACGTTTCCTTTTCATCTACCATTGCCATCCGCTCCGTTAATTCTAAATCAATCGAACTAGCAGGTACCCCTACTTCTTCTATGGTAGATATGATTGTTTGAACAAAGTCCTTCTGTTCAAACTCTATAGCTGATAAATTTATCCCCATTTTTAGATTTACATAGCCCACAGAATGCCACTTTTTCAATTGTTGACATGCTTCCTGTAACGTCCATTTTCCGATTGGAATAATTTGCGAGGTTTCTTCCGCAATAGGTATGAACTCAAAAGGTGAAATAAGTCCCAGCTCTGGATGTTGCCAACGAATTAAAGCCTCTGCACCAATAACCATACCGGTCTTACTGTCAACTTGTGGTTGATACAATAAAAACAACTCATTATTTTCTAATGCATTCGGTAAATCCTGTTCTAATCGTAATCGTCTTGTTATTTTTTTTGATAATGTCTCGTCATACATGCAAACAGCATTGTTACCTTTTTCCTTTGCACTATACATAGCAATATCAGCATGTTGTAAAAGTGTAGTAGTATTTATTCCTCCAAACGGATACACTGCTATTCCTATACTAAGAGATAAGTAAAAACTATGCTGATTTACTACAAATGGTTCTTCAGTTATACGAAATAGAGTTTCACACAAATCCAATAGCTGTTGCTCTGTGCGGTTATGGACTATGATTGCAAACTCATCTCCCCCTATTCTCGCTAGAGGAATAGCCGGGGACAGACATGTCCTAAAACGTTTAGCAACTTCTTTTAAAACACTGTCACCAATTGAATGTCCCAGTGTATCATTAATGGTCTTAAAACGATTTAAATCTATATACAGGAGTCCAAATTCATCCTGCGTTTTTTGTGCACGCTCAATGGATTTTTCTAATTCTTGTTGGAAGAATATTCGATTTCCAATCTCCGTCACTGTATCATGGAATGCTAGATAGTTTATCTCATCTTGTTGTTGCTTCATTCTCGTAATGTCTTTTACCATTACATAACTTCCAAAAATTTGTCCTTCTATCATAATAGGAACAATGGTGACGTACCAAAAATGAATGTCCTTCTCATTATTATTTTTCACACGTAATTGTAACGAAGCCGAACTGCATCGTTTACCTTCCTGTAGAGCTGCTTCCAATTCAGATCTATCTTCATCTAAAAAAATTGAGAAGCACTCTTTACCTATTAATTCATCACTGTTTTTTCCTAATAACATACTTCCGGCCTGGTTTATATTTAATACCATGCCACTTGAATCAATAGTCAAAATAGGATCCGGATGATACTCATATAAAGACTTAAATTTTTCTTGGTTTTTCACCAAATCATTAGATTTGTTTATTAAATCTGCTGTTCTTTGAGATACTTTTTGTTCTAATTGATTATTAAATACTTTTAATTTTCCGGTTAAATCTCTGTTTTCCATTCGTACGATTGTATGACGAATAAGTACAAATACAAATGCAATACAATTCCCTGTAATCAGTGTAGCCGAGGAAGTTTGCTCTTTAAGAGTAAAAGCAATTAAGATTGCAACTGCAAGATAAGGAAATATGACAAGAAGTTTCTTTCCAAATGTCGGATCAATAATAAAATAATTTCTTTTAGAAGATGCATTCTTTGGGATTGTAGCCGCAATGGCGATAAATAATAGGAACACTCTATACAAACACCTTAATAATATAACTGAACGATCTGACAGATCATCTTGTAAATAGAAATATAAGTAGTCCGTAATAGCTAATCCAGTTAATACTACGATAAAGATGTATAATTTACTTTTCGTATTAAATATGGCTGGCCGAAATATTAGGCTAACTCCTAGTAAAAGAAGTAATAAATCTATAATAGGAAAAATAAATGAAAGAAAAACATCTCCAATTGATAAGAATAAGATATTTACAGAAGGTTTATTAAATAGATACCACTCTAATGTAAAAATGGCAGTAACAACAATACATAAATCACAAAGTAAATACGCTTTTTCCCACTTGTTACATTCCATAATGATTTTATAAAAGAACGCAAAAAGAAAGAAGAATAAGAAAAACAACAAAAATACATCGGAGATATTAAAATTTTGTATTGGTAATTCTAGATTAAGTACTTGAAATGCAGATATGAAATTCCCTATCAAGAAACAACCTATTGCAATGGTAATGCAAACCCAGAAGACTCCTAAGTTAATTTTTCTGGATAATAAAGAGTAAAGCAATGAGATAAATACAGTAGTTTCAACAACTAAAGATGAGAGTCGTATATTAAAATCAGATACAAAATAATGATTCGGAAAAATAAATAAAAAGATAAAGCAAAAGCTTAAATAAGCTATTAGAGCCAATATCAATACATAAAATTGCACATGTGAATGTTTACGCAATGGATTCACCTTCTTGAGTCTTTCTATACTTTTATTAAAAAATGTCTTTATGGTGGAACAACTCATATTAATTAAATTAGTTTCCGCCTATTATCCATATTATGACCTTTTTAAAAGATTTCTTTCTAAATAATGCAGTCTTATTTAATATCTGTAGATGTTTACTATTTTTTATACCGAGGATTACAAAAAGAATAAGATGAAAATAGTGGTTTCTTTAAAGGATTTACACACTGTAAATTTGAATGATACAGCTAACTACTCTTTGAATGTGAGATTTAATATAAGCTTTCATTAGAACATAGTTAGTTGATAACTATCACACTTAGAAGAAATAAAAATACACAATCATGAACTTTGAAGTGCAAAGCAATTCGCCAAACCAACTGTAACTATTATAGTTACAGTGAGAAGTGATGTCAATTACAAAAACTATTGCTTTAAAGTAAAGTTTAATAAAAAGTTGCAGTGAACATTCATTTCATCATAAAAAGAATCCCTTATATTTTGAACAAAGATTGTTCTAAATATAAGGGATTTATAACTTACCTCTCAAAAATTTCATAAAAAAGATTGATCGTTTTGGTGGGCGAATAACTTATAACAACCACCTTTTCTTTATAAACTTACAAATTCACTTTCTATATTATCTTGTTCGCAACGAATGGTAGTAAGTCGCTATTAATGTCATTAACATTGGAATGGTAATGACAAGTGAAAATAAGAAAACTGTTTCAAATATTGTACTTAATAGCCCTGAACTAATTGAATAAACAATATAGCCTACAATAAGTAGAGCCGTACTGATCGCAACTGTTACTTTAACTGGCTTTCTAAGATTTTTTATTTTTTCCTGTTTTGTTGCTTTGTCTGTATAAATTGGTTTTGTACCAGGTTTCGCTTTAAATAGGTGCATATTATAACTTGAACAAATATATTCCCAACCTGACAATTCAAACATTTCGATATATTCTTCTAATTCATTCTCTCCTAGTTCTCTTATGTCAAGACTAAAAATAATATCTTCAGCAATGCCCTTTTCTAATTCATATCCCAGTCTTTTAAAGCGTTGCACAATCCATCCTTTTGCAGCAGAACCATTTTCCGACAGAAGACTCCTTCCTCAAAAATGTGAAGGTGTAAAACACCAATTTTAGGTGGGAGAATTCTTTCGGATAATTCGTTAAAAAACATATAAATCACTGGTATACAGAACAAAACATGACCTGCTCTCTCCCCTAAAAGTTGCATCATATCTTCATATAGTCATAAAATTAATCTGTAGTCGAAAATACGTAAAGAGCTGCTAGAATGAATTACTGAGAATACGAAGAATAAAGGAGTGAAACGGAGTAAAAACTAAAAAAATTAGACAAGGAAAATGGAGAGATGAATTAAATGTTAAAGATCATCAAACATTTAAAACCATTTGTTGCTTCCATCATTGCAGTTGTATGTCTTTTAACTGTGCAGGCAGTATGCGATCTATCACTGCCAGACTATATGTCTAACATTGTCAATGTAGGGATTCAACAAAAAGGTGTAGAAAATGCAGTACCTGAGGTTATTCGTAAAAGTGAAATGGATAAACTTACGCTCTTTATGAATGAAAATGAGAAGAAAAAAGTAGCTGACAACTATGCGCTTTTAGATAAGAACAGCCTCTCTCAAAGTGAACTGAAAAATGACTTAAAAGATTATCCGCAGCTTGATAAAGAACCACTTTATAAGCTACATACTGAAGATAAAAATACAATTAACGAACTTAACGATATCTTTGGGAAACCAATGTTAATTACACAAGGAATTGAAAAAGGCGGCCCATCTGCTTTCCCTCCTGCTGCGACAGGTGACAACAAAACACCAGCGAAGCTTCCGCCAAATACAGATCCTTTTGCAGTCATTGCGAAACTTCCCCAAGATCAAATCAATGCAATGAAAGAAAAGGCAAATGAAAAGTTTAAGAATATGCCAGGCAGCATGGTAACACAATCAGCCGTTTCATTCATTGAGAATGAGTATAAAAAGATCGGTATCAATATTGATAAGCTTCAATCTAATTATATTCTTACTTCCGGCGGGAAAATGCTGCTTTTATCCTTAGTAAGTATGGCAGCTACCGTTATCGTGAGTTTACTTGCTGCAAAAGTAGCTGCTGGATTAGGTAGAGACCTTAGAAAGAAAGTATTCCGGAAAGTTACAAACTTCTCGAATGCGGAGTTTGATAAGTTTTCCACTGCATCTTTAATCACAAGAAGTACAAATGATATCCAGCAAGTGCAAACGCTTATGGTTATGATGCTTCGTATCGTATTCTATGCACCGATTTTAGGTATAGGCGGCATTATTAAGGTACTTACTACAGACGTTTCAATGGGATGGATTATCGGAGTTGCGGTAATCGCAATTTTAAGCTTAGTCATTGGTTTATTTAGCATCGCGATTCCTAAGTTTAAGAGTATCCAAAAGTTAGTAGATAAAATTAACTTAATCACTCGTGAATCTTTAACAGGTATGCTCGTTATTCGTGCTTTTAATAATCAAAAACATGAAGAAAAGAAATTTGAAAAAGGAAATCAAGATTTAACAAAAACAAATTTATTTGTAAGCCGTTTAATGTCATTTATGATGCCAATGATGATGCTTATCATGAATGCCGTTACTGTACTTATTATTTGGGTTGGATCACACCAAGTGGATATGGGACATATGCAAGTTGGTGATTTAATGGCATTTATGCAATATACAATGCAAATCATCATGGCCTTCTTAATGATTTCAATGGTATCTATTATGGTTCCACGTGCTTCAGTTTCCGCACAACGTATCGCAGAAGTTTTAGATACTGACGTTACCATTAGTGATGTAAAAGAGCCGAAAATATTTGCCTCAGACAAGAAAGGTTACGTTGAATTTAAAAATGTTAACTTTAAATATCCAGGTGCAGAAGAAGATGTGCTTTCCAATATCACCTTTACTGCAAAACCTGGTGAAACGACAGCTTTCATCGGAAGTACAGGTAGTGGTAAATCAACATTAATCAACTTAATTCCACGCTTTTACGATGTCACAAGCGGCCAAATATTAATAGATGGCACGGATATTAGAGAAGTATCTCAGAAGGAATTAAGAGAGAAAATTGGTTATGTACCGCAAAAAGGAGTTCTATTCTCAGGTACAATCGAGAGTAATTTGAAATACGGTAAGAAAGAAGCAACTGAAGAAGAACTCGCAAAAGCGGCAGAAATCGCGCAAGCTATGGAGTTTATTAAAGCGAAACCTGAAAACTTCCGTACAGAAATATCACAAGGTGGTACGAACGTTTCCGGTGGTCAAAAACAAAGACTTTCTATTGCGCGTGCTCTTACGAAAAGATCGGAAATCTTCATATTCGATGATAGTTTCTCAGCTCTTGACTTTAAGACAGATGCAGCATTGCGCAGAGCTTTAAACAATGAGATTACAGGAAGTACTGTTTTACTTATTGCCCAAAGAATCAGTACAATCATGAATGCCGATAAGATCATAGTACTTGACGAAGGAAAAATAGTTGGAACTGGTACTCATGAAGAGCTTATGAAAAACTGTGAAGTTTATAAGCAAATTGCTTTATCACAACTTTCAAGAGAGGAGTTGTCATCATGAGTGATAGAAAAATAGAAAATAGAAGACAAGGCGGCCCTGGTCCTGGTGGTGGCGGTCATATGGGCGGCGGCATGAGAAAGATTGAGAAGGCAAAAAACTTCAAAGGAACGATGAATAAACTCCTTCAATACTTGAAGCCCTATAAATTATCAATCTTAGTCGTTATCCTTTTCGCAATCGGTAGTGCAGCCTTTACAATCGTTGGTCCAAAAATTTTAGGAAATGCGACAACAAAACTTTTCGAAGGACTCGTAAGCAAAGTATCAGGCGCACCCGGTGCGGCCATTGACTTTACCTATATCGGAAACATTGTCATTTTACTCCTTGGATTATATTTACTGAGCACTGCGTTTGGTATTATCCAGGGGTACATTATTTCTGGAGTAGCCCAAAAAGTATCTTATAACTTCAGAAAAGAAATCGATGAAAAAATTAACCGTATGCCGCTAAAGTACTTTGATAAAACAACGCACGGAGAAGTATTATCGAGAATTACGAATGACGTAGATACGGTGAGCCAAACTTTAAACCAAAGTATGTCGCAAATCATCACATCCGTTATTACAATCATCGGTGTACTTATCATGATGTTATCAATCAGCTGGCAAATGACATTAGTGGCGCTTTTAATATTGCCAGTATCCATGATTCTTATCATGGGAGTCGTAAAGAGATCACAAAAACACTTCAAATCTCAGCAAGAATATTTAGGACACGTAAACGGTCAGGTCGAAGAAATTTATAGTGGTCACAATATCGTAAAAGCCTTTAACAAAGAAGAAGAAGAAGTAAAAAAATTCGAAGAGGTAAATGATACCCTTTATCACTCCGCATGGAAATCTCAATTTTTATCTGGAATGATGATGCCAATTATGACATTTATCGGTAATATCGGTTACGTCGCTGTATCTATTTTAGGTGGATGGCTTGCGGTAAAGAGAACCATCGCAGTTGGAGATATTTTAGCCTTTGTGCAATATGTTAGAAGCTTTACGCAACCAATCGCTCAAGTAGCGCAAATCGCGAACGTACTTCAATCCACTGCAGCTGCTGCAGAAAGAGTCTTCGAATTTTTAGAAGAAGAAGAGGAAGTGCCAGAATCAGAAAATCCAGTGAAGCTACAAAAAGTTCAAGGAGAAGTTACCTTCCAAGATGTTCAATTTGGATACAATCCAGATAAGATCATCATCAATAATTTTTCAGCTAACATTAAGCCTGGACAAAAAGTAGCAATCGTCGGACCAACCGGAGCTGGTAAAACAACGATCGTAAAACTGTTAATGCGTTTCTATGACGTAAACAGCGGTGCAATATGTATCGACGGTCACGATATAAAAGACTTCACGCGAGAAGACCTGCGCAACATGTTTGGTATGGTACTTCAAGACACTTGGCTATTTAACGGCTCCATCATGGAAAATATACGTTACGGTAGACTGGACGCTACCGACGAAGAAGTAATTGAAGCAGCGAAAGCAGCTCACGTTCACAGCTTCGTAAAAACATTACCAAATAAATATCAAATGGAACTAAATGAAGAAGCAAGCAACGTATCCCAAGGACAAAAGCAACTACTAACAATTGCCCGCGCCCTTCTAGCGGATCCGAAAATATTAATACTCGACGAAGCAACTAGCTCCATTGACACTCGTACAGAAGTACTCATCCAAAAAGCGATGGAAAACCTCATGGAAGGCAGAACAAGCTTTATCATCGCTCACAGATTATCAACAATCCGTGATGCAAACTTAATTCTTGTCATGAAAGACGGGGATATTGTAGAACAAGGTAATCATGAAGAGTTATTGAAGGCTGATGGTTTTTATGCTTCGCTTTATAATAGTCAATTTGAAGGTGCGGATGCTTCTTAATGTAGGTTTCGAATAAACTTTGATCAAATTAATGCTATTAACCGTGATAAAAGAACAAAAGAAAAGAGCGTGTTTTGAAAAAAAGATTAATCAAAACATGCTCTTATAGTATTTAATCGAATTATTCTTTTATAAAAAAGATTGATTTTTTTTGTAATCCTTCTTCAAATAAAAACCTATTTGTCTCTTATCTTTAACTATACTTCTCTTCTAATTTTATTAGGTTTTTCTTCTGATTCGATAAGCCTATTGTAAAACTATTTGCTTTAATTACAATATCTCTCCTGTTACCTGTTGAAGTGACAGTTATCTTAGTCCTAAACAAACTTTTCTTAATATTCACACTTTATATATCCTTCATGTCTATACACTTTATATTACCAGTGAACTTACCACTCATTGATATTTCTAATACCATAAGTCTTTTATCGGTAAAACATATGATTAAATGCTCAAGGTCTGCCAATACTCCAAGACCGTATTTAAAATACTCTGATGCTGATGATGTTACATAGGTGTAGAAATAGTAACAGTAAGTTTCACCTTCTATTTTTAATTCTTCGATTGAACTCTAATTTATTAGGCTATCTCCGCAGTCCTTGCGGTTAGAAGCCTTATCGCTTCATTCTTTAGATTGATACTTGCGTTAATATCCCTATCATGATGTGTACTACAAGAAGGGCAATCCCATTTACATAGGTTTAGATTTTTAACGTCTTTGTTTTGATATCCACAACAAGAACATAATTGGCTTGAAGCAAATGTTTTCGATACGACAATGACTTGTTTGCCGTACCATGTTGCTTTATATTCCAACATGGTTCGAAACTGTGACCATGATACCTCACTAATTGCTTTTGCTAACTTATGATTCTTTAACATATTCGATACTTGCAAATCTTCTATACCGATAACATCGTGGTTTTTGATGATTTCAGTTGAGATTTTGTCCAAGTAATCTTTTCTAGCGTTTGTCATATATTCATGAATTCTAGCAACCTTTATTCGTTGTTTATTCCAATGAGAAGATCCTTTCGTTCTTCTAGAAAGAACACGCTGTGCTTTCGCTAACTTCTCTTCTAATGATCGAAAAAACTTCGGATTTTTATAGGTTGTTCCATCTGACAAAATGGCAAAATCTTTTAATCCTACATCAATTCCAATGTAAGAATGTGTTTTCGGAAGTTCTTGCACTTCTGTTTCCACTAACAATGACACAAAGTATCTGCCAGAAGTGTTCCGTCTAACCGTAGCATTTAAAATACGCCCTCTTACTTCACGACTTTTGGCAAATCGAACAAGACCTAGTTTTGGCAATTTAATTTTATTTCCTACAACGGCAATGTTTTCATTTGTTTGTTTTGTGGTGTAAGATTGTACAGTGTTCTTCTTAGATTTGAAACGCGGGGCACTGTTTTGTTTTTTGAAAAAACGTGTATAAGCATCCGCAAGGTTGCGAACAGACGACTGAATAGCAATGCTATCTACTTCTTTTAACCAAACAAACTCTTTCTTCATGGCAGGAAGTTTGGCAGAGCATGTACCATATGTCAAACCTTTTCCTGTTTCTTTGTATGCGTTATCCCATAGAGATAGGAAATGATTGAATACAAAACGAGAACAACCAATCGTTTTATTGATTAAAGTTGCTTGTGCTTTATTTGGATATATACGAAATTTATATGCTTTATTGATAATCATTCGTTTCACCTCCATTTCGACATTTGTCTATTATACAACGAACGTATATTCGATAGATAGTGAAGTGATAATGACAAATTGTCCAGTAACACTTTACATATGTCGAACAATTAAGATGGCTTCATGCCATCCCTTGTCCGAAGCCAATTCATCTCCCACCTACTCACTGGGCTGCGATCCTTCACGTTCCTTAAGGAAGGAGTCTTCTTGGCTAAAATGATAAATTTTTAATTTCCTCCCAATGTGCGTTAATCAATTAGAAGAGCCAATAGTAAGGTTAAGAGTAAGAAAATTAACGGGAAAGCTAAGATAAATAACATAAGATTATCGAAGGTTTGTACAAATGCATTTTGCATTTCAAGACTAGGTACAAATAATATTTCCTTCTTTAAGTAAAAGTAAGGGAGTAGTGTCCTTACGATTGATGTACTACATGACCATAAGTATTGAAAAGTTATACCTAAGAAACATATACCAAGTACTGCATAACGATATTTTAGCTCTTGTAATTGTTTTATTTTTGTAGAAATTAACCATGTAACAATAAATAAGCCAAATGAAAATATTGGTTCAAGGAAATAAGGAATATTTAATGGTTCACCTATAAGTACTGGAATAGCTATAGGTGAATACCCTAATTGGATAAACCACAATAAGATATATTTAACAATTCCTCTAAAGGAAAATAAAGCCGATAAACCAATTAGGCATAGAACAAACCAATAGACTTTCTTATAGTCTATATTATTGATAGAAAAAATCTTCAAATTGTTTCAACTCCCTGTGTCTGATATCATAAAATTGAGGATAGAATTGTTTTATATCTTCCTCGCGTACTAGAATGACATTATCAGAAATTGAAGAGTGAAAAATATCGTGCAGAACAGATGATTCAGTTTCAGGTAATTCATTAGGATAAATAGCGATGATTTTAGTATCTCTTGGAAACACCCACCTTCCCTCATGTGAATTATTTTTTGCAAGCAGCTGAGATAATTCTGCTAGCGTTTTATAACTATTTACATTACCTTCAATTATTTTAGTCACGATTGCCCTAAATTCTAATAGCCCAACTGCATTTTGTGTAACTTTTTTTTGAAAATGATATACAGGTAAATTTGTTGTTAAAAAGCCTTGGTGGTAAAAACCATGGTCCTCTAGCTGTTCTTTAGATTCTATTAAATTGGTGTTATATGAGAATGATAAAGAGTAATTCAGCCGTTGTATTAATTGTTTATGATAATCAATGTTATTGTTCATAGTATTACGCGCATTGTTTAATACATGGTGCATTACGGCCGAGATTCTTCGCATAGGTGATACATACACCTGAAGGTTAGATGTAGCTAATTCTGGAATTTCTCTTATCAGCTCTTTTAAGTTTGACGTTCGCTGTTTTCGCGAACCATGATCGGAAATGGTTTGATATGAATTATCAATAATAGCAAAAATGACATGGTGCTGAATGGTTGGCATGAGCTTTGTTAATCGTATATATTTTTTAATTTTACTTATAATGACAGAATTACGTTCAGAACCCGTGTCAACTTCTATACTAAGTTGGTGTTTGTTAAAACGGAAAATCCAATCAGGCTTCAAATTATCATCTTCATCTTTGGTATCTCTAAATAAAGGGAATGGTTGCATGCTGTAAAGTACATCATCTTTACCATGCATACGCTCGCCCCTCGCTCCTCGCTCCACATTTTCGTTTTCTCCCCATTCTTCAGATTCATAAATAAACTTGGGGATACTAGACCATTTCGAAAATGGAGCTACATTTGAAATACCATATTCATTTATAAGTTTTTTAAAAACATATAGATTTTCTCCATTTTGGCTACAAAACCAACCTTTTCTTTTAATCTCTAAATCAATGGTTCGAATAACTACTTCTTTTACACCAAGAGTATGTTCATATTGTCTTCTCCCAACATGTGGGTTTTCTTTTCTGTTTGTAATGAATCCAGCATGTTCAAGAATGTAAAGTCCTTTATCACCAATAGAGTACATACTCATTTCAAAGCCATGTCTTTTTTTTAAGTAGTAATTCTCCTTTTTTATAAATCTCAATTTAACCATCTTATTAAGACGATTTATTAAGGCATTATAGCTGATCGGTTGTTCATGATAGTGATTATAGAAGCTATGAAGCTGCCTCACAGTCAACAACCGTTGCTCATATAAAAAAAACAATGTATATATATCACTTACACCTAGATACATTCCAGAATGATTTGCCCCCGTAATGTATTTTATTACCCAATCTTCTTTTCCCATAAAGCACCTCACAGTTTAAATTTTAGATATTGAAATTTGGTAGAAAAGTGTAAAATCCATTTAATATATAAGAAAAACATGATTGAAGAAAGAATCAGTAAAAGTATTCTTACTTATTGCACAGAATTCAATCCGAATTTGAGATAATAAAAAGGTTGAAAATAACATGAGTTTTACATTGGGAGTTATGAAGCATTATATACACAAATATATAATATTTTAAGGGATTTCTAGATATATTAAGTTGCGGTTTTTAAGCATTGTAATTTCGCTCGATGGAAAGAAGTGAGAAAATACCAAAACCGTTGATATTAAAAGGTTTATTGAACCAGATGGTATGTGAATATAAGATATGGACCCAAAAATTGACTTAGGTTCACATGCCTAGATATGTGAACCTAAGTCTATGTAAGTAAGTATGAGTGGATATCGCTGGTTGAGTCGATTTATTTGTATTTTCTTAGATGATTGTAAATGAGTTCATTAGAAGGTATTAAATAAAAAATTCTTATGTAAGAAAAGTAAGTTCAAAGTATATATACATTTGACGAGAAGAAGATATATAGGAGATAGCAAGGAGAAACAGTTAGATGTTTAACAATATAGCAAACAGGTACTAAAAATTAAATGATACTATGCGTTATAGCAAGACTTGTAAAGAAGAGGATCTATGAAGAGAAATAAATCAGATGCCGAAGAAAAAAATGTATTGATTACGAAATTTAATATTTATGTATTAGTCACCAATATTGGTGACCAATCGCTAAGCGTTGATACGCAAGGCTTTAGCTATATTTGCTACTAATTTATCGTCGCTTTTCTGTTAAATACATGCCGAAGATGAAGAAATTTCATGAAAATATTGTGCATTAAACATATTAGACACCAATATTAGTACCAATCGCTAAGCGTTGATACGCAAGGCTTTAGCTATATTAGCCACTAATTTATCGTCGTTTTTCTGTTAAATACATGCCGAAGATGAAGAAATTTCATGAAAATATTGTGCATTAAACATATTAGACACCAATATTGGTACCAATATTAGTACCAATCGCTAAGCGTTGATACGCAAGGCTTTAGCTATATTAGCTACTAATTTATCGTCGTTTTTCTGTTAAATACATGCCGAAGATGAAGAAATTTCATGAAAATATTGTGCATTAAACATATTAGACACCAATATTGGTGACTAATATTGGTGTCTAATGCTAAACGCTTATAAATAAAGGTTTTTTTAAGTTGACATTAATAATTAAATGAGAGGATCTCATGAAAAAACAATAGGAATTTAACCTATTAGTCACCTATATTGGTGACTAATAATGGTCACTAATACAAAATCTTTGAAGGGAGGAGGTGTGAAATAGGTGGATGAAGCAATGCATAGAAGATTTGAGGGAGTTAACTTCTCTGGAACGCTTGGATTTACTTCTATAAATGAAAATGCAATAGAAACGGTTCTGGTGCAAATACTTCAGGACAATTGCAAGTAATTTCTAAATCTTGGACATACTGATACTATTGTAGCTTTAAAATAAAGTTTGATCAAAAATATCGTGTTAACCCGTATTCTACGGTAAATAAAAAGAATCCATTTTGAAAAAAGATTGAACAGCTTCCTGTCAAGTAGACAGTGGAAATAATAAAAATACTTTAAGCGGTCTGATGATCTCGCTTTTTACGAAGTTGAATATCCAATGTGTGCCTTTCTATATCAATCGCACGATAGGGGTACATCCATCCCCCTCTTTACTTTGATATACGTTTCATCGACCCGCCAAGAATCATTATCCTTCTTGAGGTGACAGCGTATCCGCTTGTCCAATATATAAATGTTTTATTAATAAAATACAGATTTTTTAAAAATTGACACACTAAATAAAAAACATAACAATAGCAAGGGAATGCTTGTATGCTGATCTATACTGCATCCCCTTATTATATGAATGCCATATTTCTATTATCGTGACGCTTTATATTAATGAAAACTCGTAACTTTCATTTTGCAAGTTACAGTTTGAAGTGTTGATTTAGAAAAGTTTCCACTATTAAAACCCTAATATAAAGCATGGCGCCAATTTGTCGTGATACCTTATATCAACAAAAATCCCGTAACTAAAAAAATGAAAGTTACCGTTTCTGAATCGGATTTGAAAGTAAACTTTTGAATATTAGTTTATATTCAAATCCCTTTAAACATTGACTTTACACCAAATCACCTGATATCCTCAATTCATATAACAAAAGTATACATTCAAAATGCTATAAATAAAGAGGTTTAAAACTTTGAGCAAATTACCTATTTAGCGAACCCGTGTAACACTAATAACATCTAAGCTTGTAACATTAATATTTGCATTATTATCAACCCAAATAAGAAATCCATCTTCTATACGAATAAAGACTCCTACTCCATCAATTTGATCTCCACCAGAAAACACTCGGATTTTATCGCCTTCTCTTATACCATCTAATCGTCTTCGAAATCTGTCATCTTCAAATTCTCTTCGATCTCCCATGATTACTCCTCCTTTATTTAAAAACTAATACATATATATGAACATAATAAAATTTACGCTTGTACATTTATAATAAATTTTAATATGATATTAACTTTTATTTTTTATCGCATTTCATTTATTAATCTATAAAATAAAGCATCTTTAAAATCCCCAAACCTATATATAACCCATTAATGTGAAAAAACATATAAATTTATAAACATGTCTCCTTATAACAAAATAAGATAAGAGCTCCCTGCTCTTATCTTTGATCTTTTTATTAACTAAAGAGTATTACCAGCATTCTAAAAATTTCTCTGTTAAGAAATTCTTCGAACATTAATAACATCTAGGCTTGTAATATTAATATTCGCATTATTGTCAACCCAAACAAGAAATCCATCTTCTACATTAATAAATACGCCTGTACCATTAATTCGATCTCCACCAGAAAACACTTGGATTTTATCGCCTTCTCTTATACCATCTAATCGTCGTCTTCTTCCAAAAACACTTTCTCTTTCACATTCAAAAATATTTTCTCTTTCAAATTCAAATCTTCTTCTTACATTTCTTCTCACATTTCTGAGTCTTCTCTCGAAGCACTCATCACATTCACATCTTCGTTCACAAAACATTTTTGCACAACCCCTTTTTTTATTTTGTTACTTTATATTCTATGAAATTAATAAAATAATTGATTAAACTTATGCCATTAAAAAAACAAATAAATTTATTACTAACAAAGCATTAAATAGACAAAAATGGTTAGTATATGTACAAGCTTTTTTTCATCTTATACATATACTAACCATAGGATGAAGATCATCCAAACCATAACCCCATCCCATAGATTACCAAGTAAACTTGCTACCCATATACGGATAGCAAAAAAGAGACAGTTTTTAAACTGTCTCTTTTTAATTACATACTTTCCGAAAAATAACTTATATAAAACTTAATTACCAATAATCATATTGAACTAACATAATCTATAATTATTGATACTCAATATATCTAGCAACAGAAAAAGTCTCCTCAGAAAATTTGAATAAACATGTATATAACAAAGAAGTTCTTATATACTGATTTGCACTGTATTCTCTTATTCTAATGTATGCTATATTCTTATTCGCCTTTTTCAAACATTTAAAACACAAATCTTGGCGAAGATATTGGTTTTTACCCTGTCCTGGGGGATCCCATCCTCGCTTTTCATTCCACGATTCCCTTGACAACGAGCCTCCAAACCCTCAAACTCCCAAAGCCAACTCCAAAATCTATATTTTTATGAAAACAAAAAACGAGTACTTTTCTTCAAAGCACTCGTTCAAAGAAATTTACCAATCTCGACATTCATCTCGATTATGTCTACGTCTAAATCGACATTCATCACAATCACAATCAAAGTCACAATCCCGATTACGTCTACGTCTAAATCGACATTCATCACAATCACAATCAAAGTCACAATCCCGATTACGCCTACGTCTTCCAAATATTAAATCATCCTCAAATCTATCAAAATCTCGAAAGTTTTCGAAATGACAATTGTCTCTCATGAATATGATTACCTCCTCTCAACAATAGAATTCATCATATTCTATGCTTAAAAACAAAAACAGCTTGTTTACCAGTCTACATTCCCTATTTTAAAGTAATAATATTCATATTTAATCTACATAACACCACTTATCAGTAGTCAATATATCTCAGATGACTGTTTAGATGTTCAAGTGTTAAATTAGTGGTATATTATCTAAACAACCATCTAAACAAAAAAACAAGGAATCCCTTGTCATCTATAGAACTGTTTAGTTGTTTGAATAATGTTTAGTTCAGATGTTTAAAAGGATGGTGACCTGAACAGTGCAACAAAAAGACTGGTTATCAGCTGAAGAAGTAGCCAAAGAAATAAAAGTATCAGCTATGACTATAAAACGAAACTGTCAAACCTACGGTAGTTTTTTAAAATTCCAACAAGGTGAAAAGAACAAGTATTTAATCCGTCAAGAATGTATACCTGTTTTTCAATTTATAGCTAAAATGAGAAATAAAAGAAACCTCCAAACAAAACAAATTATTGAGCTCCTCAGTAAAGAAGGATTCCCTAAATTTATAAATATTGAATCTATCCAAACAACTAAAGAACAACCTGAACAAATCCAAGTAGGACAAGAAGTTGTAGCTGTTCAGGAGTTAGATAGAATTGTTGCTGAAAGAGTATCTGAACAACTTAAAAAACATGAAGAAAATTTAAGAGAATGGTTAAATGAACAGCAAAAACAACAACAGGATTTTCAAAAATCTGTAATTCAAAGAATGGATGAACGTGACCAAAACCTAATGGCTATGATCCGTGAAACCCAGGAGACTAAAAAATTGATTGCAGCCACCCAACAAAAAAAGTGGTGGCAATTTTAGAAATAGAAAAAGCCTTGCTTATATGCAAGGCTTTTTTTTACAGAATTCTATACATATTTTTGTACTAATATAGGGCATTCCTAAACCTGCAAAACCCTAATATCTCAACTATGTATAAAATTATGCATAACGTTAATAAGTGAAAAAAAAAGCAAAATCTTGATATAACTAGGATTTCTCTTTTTCTTTGCTACCGATAATGAGACGTTATGTTAACCTCACATGAATACGATATACTACCAAAATTACACAACATATCACTTCTTCTAAATGGTATAATAAGGAAAAAGATAATTCTGAATAATGCCTTTAGGAACCACTATTTATTACATCATTATTGCAGTAATCATCTGTGCACTGTTTGGCGGAATTATACGTATACTTCGGTATACCAGCAGTCACAAAAAGCAAAATCCAGTTGAGCAAAAGTTAGATAAGATTATTCAACTGTTAGAAAAACAAAAATTAACTCTCTTTCCGAACGGAGGTGTAGCAATAACTTCCAATAACGAAGATTATATAAGTTAAAAAACCCTTCAGAACAAGTTACAGACTATATTGAAAAGTTAATCCCTGATTATTATGTGCCATTACTTGCAAAAATAAAGGCATCGAACAAGTAAGAGCAATTAGTTATTTCTGAAGGGATCTCCAAATTGCGTGACCTAATTGATAAAAATAAATGAGTTAATCATAAGATACTTTTATTGAAAGGAAAAAGAATTATGTTTTTCATAGCATATTTACCTATTTTTCTGTATTTATTATTAGAATTTTATAGAAGTTCACCTGTTAAAGAAGAAAAACAAAATCGTGGTTCTAGTTTTTTTATCGGAGTAGTTTTAGCCTTGATGTTAACCATTCCAGAGATTATGTATTTCTTTACAATAAATAAGATTAATTCATTGTTGTTTTTTGGTGTTATTGTCGGGCTAATTGGTGTATGGATAAGATTTTCTTCAATGAAAATATTAGGGAGATTTTACAGTAGGAATGTCGGAATGCAGGGGGAACATAAGTTAATTCAAAACGGTCTATATAAATATATTCGCCATCCTGGTTATTTAGGGTCTTTTTTGACCTTTTTAGGATTTGCTATATCTTCATCTTCGATCATTGCCATTATCATAAATATCATTTTATTTTTCCTTGCGTATTCGTATCGTATAAAAATTGAAGAGAGAATTCTTGTTACACTGTTTGGTGAACAATATAAACAATATCAGTCCAAGACTTGGCGAATTATTCCGTTTCTATACTAGAGATTATAGGAGAAAGCTCAAAATTAGTTACTAAAGTCATTTAGTCTTTACATTGGAGCGATACCCAAACTTATCCTAAATAACATTGGTGGAAATTCTGGAAATAAAAAAACATAGTAAATCGAGTATGAAACCGCAAATGTTTTATACTCGATTTTTTTATTAATACATAAAAAAATAAAGAGTGAGAGGAATTCATCAAACCTGAAAATTACCTAAAATTAAAAAAGACCACCCTAAGGTGATCTTTTTATGTAGGGTGGGAAGACATCGGTCTTCCCTTCGGGTTGCCCCGACGGAAAGGGCGTTTTGTTTCCAAAACTGTTTTTCCTAATTACATATTATGCAAGGGTTTCAGTTTAGTTCCTAAATTATTCAATAAAAAAAGTTTAATATATAACTTTTCTTTTTTATGGTTTTGTTTTTGGTTAGAAACTTGCGTTTTGGCTAGAGTGCTGGCTCGTCGTGTGAGGGCGAAACCCCACGAGTTAAACGTATCAACATATTGAATAAAAAGAATTTTTGAGCGATTGATCTAAGCGGTTCGGCTCGTATACTTGCTTATCCAAGTCGAGAACCATTATCTTGCGTTTTTTCTGTCGGCTTGGAGAAAAAAAGGTTCTGGTGCAAAGATTGCACCTATTTGAAAGAGGCATATAGATTCCTAATGGAATCTATTCTTATGCAGCCATTCCGAATAGTTGATGAATAAACTTCATTTCATTTTGGACAGACTTGTCCCGTAAAATAAGTTGGCCTTTTTTAATGATATGCATCGCTTCTATTCCTGAAAGAATAGATTTAGCTGTACGAAAAGATTTCAATCCCAACATTGAACAAACTCTCTTTTTAATAAAACGATAATCTTGCTCTACAATGTTATTAAGGTATTTTATCTGCCTTATTTGGATGCCTACAGGCATCTTTTTCTCTGTCTTCAACTCTTCAATCGCTATAGGATAGGCCGGATTTTTGTCTACTGTAATCACACGGGGCTTTGAAACATGAAAAGACTGCAAAGCTTTCTTGAAAAAACGCTTTGCAACCCTATAATCTCTTGTTTTGCTTAAATGAAAATCAATTGTATTTCCTTTTGAATCAACAGCACGATATAGGTACATCCATCGACCTTTGACTTTCAAATACGTCTCATCGACTCGCCAAGAATCATTGGTTGATTTAAGATGACATCGTACGCGCTTATCTAATTCGGGACCATATTGATGAACCCATCGCATGATAGTTGTATGAGCAAGGGATAGCCCACGTTCTTCCATCATTTCGACTAAATCACGAAAACTGAGGTTGTACCGTAGGTACCATCTCACGGTTAATAAAATAATATCCTTTGATAATGTTTCCACTTGAATAGATTTTGCTTTTCCATACCAATCACATCCTTTTTTAGAGTGCTAGTATCAGTATGCCCAAGTTTGATAGACCATTTTCATATACTTCAAAGTTTTTGCACCAGAACCTACAAATGGATGTAATCATCCCAGACACATATTCTGTTACCATCAATCACCATCTCCCTATAGTTTGTATATGTTATCTTAGCTGTTGAGAAAAGGTTTCACTTATTCTAATTACTGTTGATAAAATTACAACACTTGTTGAGTTTTTATCAAAAAAATTATAGGACCATGCAAATTATTCAACAACCGAGAATAGAATACGGATGTATTTAAAAAATCATAGGGGAAGTGAAAAAGGAATGAGCGAAATAGATTCATATTCAGGTTCTTCAAAAGAAAGTCAATCGGACGAAAGTATTTCCTTTAAAGAAAAGGTGACAAAAGGCAGGTCAGGATTTAAAAGAAAACTATGGCTATTTTGGGCGCTTTTAGGACCAGGTATTATCTCGTCGCTAGCCAATAATGACGCTGGAGGTATGATCAGTTATACGATGACAGGAGCCACGTTTGGCATAAGCTTTTTTCTTCCTCTGCTATTTCTGCTCGCGCCTATTGACTATAACATGCAGGAGATGTCAATGCGTCTAGGAGCGGTAACCAAAACCGAGTATAGGGAACTGCTTCTTCGCCATTTCGGATCGTTTTGGCATTACGCCAGTGTGGCGGCATTAGCGTTGGCAAACTTGATGTACATTGTAACTGAGTTTATAGGAATGACGGCTGGGCTGACACTGATAGGTCTACCACTATTGATAAGTGATCTCATCAGCTTCGCCTTTGTCTGTTTTGTTATGTTTTTTATGGGATATTGGTCAAAAGAGAGATTAGGGATATTTGTCGGAGTAATCAATATTGTATTTATCATTGTCGCCTTTATGTCCCACCCCGATCCGACTGAAATTGGTAAAGTATTTACCAGTTGGCCGAGTATATCATGGGATCTAAAGGAAAATGGGATGTTGGTGTTTATCTTGGCAACAATCGGAAATGCCATCGCTCCATTTATGTTGTATTACAACAATAACACAACCCTAGATAAAGGGCTAACACGCAAAGATCTACGGTTAGGGCGTATTGACATTGCACTGGGCTCCCTGTTACAGCCGATTTTTGCGGCTGCTGTCATGATCTGCGGTGCTGCACTCGTAGGACAGGTGGCTAATCTCGATGAGTCCAATCCGGCTGAGTTGATTACTGCTTTCATACCGGTTACCGGCCACTTAGGTAGCATTTTATTTGCTTTAGGATTATTTAATGCCGGCTGGCTTGCTGCTATCACAATTTCCTTTTCTTCGTCCTATACTATTGCCGGAGCCTTTGGCTGGAAGAGGAGTCAAAACCATAAAATATCAGAAGCACCAAAGTTCTATGGCCTCTATTTTGGCTGTCTGTTACTGGGAGCAGTGATTATTTTAATCCCTGGTTTGCCATTAAGTATGATAGCTGTCTTTACTCAAATTTTTGCGATTATGCTGTTTGTTCCGGATCTAATCTTTTTAGTTCTACTTACCAACGATCGAAAGGTTATGGGGGAACACGCTAACTCTCGGTGGAAACGAATAGTTGGATGGGGAATCGTATCGCTTTACTCGGCTGTGTCGGTGATAACAATTATTTTAACAATAAATGGTACTATGTCTTAAAATGATGGATGTGCACTTTGTTAATTCTGACAAACATTTATACTGTGAGATAAAAAATACCTTAGCCTGTTGTTTTTTCTAACAAGTCTGGGCATTTTTATTTCATTAATAAATTAAAATACATCATTTGACTCCAAAATTACAAAATTTTATTTCTTTGTTCGGATGCTTCCTTTCCGTTATGAAAGTTTAATATTAAATTGAACCATTAATACTAGATACTAAAAGACCAATATATAACGATGTTTATATATATTTACAGCTAATTTAAAATCCGGACAACTAGAGTAACTTCTATATATTCCATATCCAAATTGGTGCCCACCCCCAGTATATTAAAACTTTAATGCATCAGGGGGCAGGCACCAAAAGTACAAGTGAATTCATTACTTCAATAAACTTCCTAATAAAAAAAGCAATCCATTAGATCACTCTTCAAAAAAACTCATAAGAAACCAAGTAAAAATCGGCCAAGATTCTGGTCAAGAAATTTCATTTTTCTACGCTACAGAATTTACATAAGAAAATATAGAATCCCCTATACACCTTGATACGACTAACTTTTTTCTCGATATTCCCGAAACGTAAAATATATGTTTCTTATCTTTACAGCGTGGAGGTCTTAAGTTCGAGCCTTTCCAGAATGGGGAAGTTATAATTTAAATCGCAAACAAAATAAAAGTATATATCTATTAGATGAGACTAATAAATATATACTTTTATTGTTTTTCTTCAAAAAAACAACTGCCTATTTAGAATAAAGTCATGATTATTTTTAAATTTTATTTTCAGGTTACACACTTTTTAGATTCACGAACGATATTTCCATACACCCCCTTTATTAGAAGTATTCCAAACAATATGCCCCATCCCATAATTGTATAAACAGATATTCTTTCAAACACTGCTGGATATCCAAGGGTGTTGAATTTACACAAGCACGCACTAATGATTACTATTACTCCTAAACTCACACTTAAATGAGAAAAATTTCTGCAATCCTTACATTTACTTAATGCTAGTCCTGTATATAGCAAAGCAAAATTCCCTGCACATATAGCCATTACAGCACCTATAAAATGATATTTTAATCCCCAATAATCATAACCTGTAAAAATTGCAACCATTATAATTCCAATACAATGAACTATAGATAATCCCAAGATAACCGTTCTATCTCTTACAGAGAATAGATTCATGATTATACAAAAACCCCATAAAAATAGGATACCATGTGCAAAAAATCCAAAATTCATCACATAATCCAACGGCGAGTTTACAATCCAATCATCAAAAACTGCATACATCGGTACACCTAAATCACTAATAAAATTAAAATAATACTTATAAGGAGGTGTAGACCAAGCTATCGCTGAAATTGCTTCACAAATTAAATATATAAAGCTTGCCAGAATATATGTCCCCCCACCTACTTACCAATTTTCAGCACCAAAACTTATCACAAGTTACACTCCCATACTTCTTTTTTAATACTAAAATCCATCTCCAATAACAAACTACTACTCTATCTATAATATATTAATTAATCTATCTACCACTTATCCTACGATCCTAACTTTTAAAGAATTTAAGATACTTCACATCTTTATATTCAAAACACCTTCCCTCTGACTTTTTATGAGCGATACTAAAAAATTCTTTTGTTGTTTCAAAGCAACCTAATTCAAAGGCAACTTTTAAAGAAAGGTTATGACTAAAAGATATCACGCAAAAAACTACCACGCTTAAGCTATAGAACTAGAAGATGATGACATAAATCTAAATGTTATTGTTTAAATTCATATTTTATAATTTCCATTTATAAAAATGAGCCCAAAGTAAAAACAACCTAAAAATAGGCATATGAACAAGCTGCATCATCTAGTGATAGGTCATATTTTGTTGGTGTACGTATTGAACTTAGTTTATAGCGCTATTTCTACTTAGATTTAGCGAACGGAAATATAGGAAAACATCGATGGGGTTTTAGTTTATAAACGGGGGGCATGAAAATGAATAATTTTCAACAAGAACTACAATCGTTAAGCCTTAATGATTATCAGTCTGGAAATGTTGTGTATTGGGACCAGCAAAACCAATATCCATATTACTATATTGAAGATGATGCTCGTCGCTGTGGCGGTGGTGGATTCCGTTGTGGCGGTGGTGGATTCCGTTGTGGTGGTGGATTTCGTTGTGGTGGATTTCGTTGTGGTGGATTTCGTTGTGGTGGATTTCGTTGTGGTGGATTCCGTTGTTTTGGTTGCTTCGGTTGTTTTGGTTTTGGTTGTGGTGGTTGCGGTGGTTGCGGTGGTTGCTCTAATTGTTTTGATGGTTTTGATAGTTTTAATGGTACTACATCGTTTTGACGGTTTTAATGGTGCTACCTGGTGGGTCATTTAAATTCGTGGCATAAATAAAAATATTTTTGAAAGAAAAGTGTATATACAAGTATGAACTGTAGAGACACTTTTCTTTCATTTTGTGAATTTAACAAATAAAAGGGCATCTTCTATTTTCGTCGAAATTAATATCTGATCTAGCATTTCATATAGAGGTGAATGGTACATTGGATACATATCAAAAATTAGTTTCATGGTAGGTTATAAGTAAAAAAGAGGTAGTATTTTGGCTACTCCCTTAATGTTCTCACATATATTTCGATTGTCCGTAATCTCCTTCTCGAACAGTAGAACCACATAAATCACTATTACTCGCAAACTCCCTCCTGTAGTCTTGATTACTGTTTGTTCTTTCTACTGTCATATAATGACTTCCCTACCATTATAAGAAATATAGTTATATAAGGGTTATCGAAAACTAAGAAATATAATCCAACTGCAAACAAAAATATTAGAATTAAATATACCAGTTCCTCCCCCCCTCTCCAGTCTGTAAACCCTTCAATTAACCACAGATTAACTTTATTATGAAAATGACCAAAATCATGAAGAAATAGTTTACATACGGACATAATACGAAAAACTACTCTCGTTTCCTCATTCCCTTATCATAACTGCCTTTAGCTCATACCACGTCTTTATTGTTACAAGCTAGATATGATACAAATTACTCCAAAAAGAAGTTTGAACCTAATAATGTATACAATGAGCCTATCATTTAATTGACATCCTTTCTTTTAACTGCCCCTATTATTAAATCGTAGCAAAACCAATACTAAAAAGAATTGTTAAAATAAGAAGTCCATATCCCACGAAACCCAAGCAACCAATACCGAATCCGTTCAGCATAGTTACTATGTCTAGGATTATAAACAATATACTTACATATAGTACTACAGCTTTAATCAAACTTTTTTATACAGCTACACTTCTTTTTTTAGAAAGAATTCTAAAAGTAGCCCATTAATTAATTTTTATGAATTAAACATAGGTCCAAAAATAGAATCAAAATCACTAAAATAGGAATCGTTGTTCCAATAACATATATTAATAAACCGCCGAATAAAAATATTAGAAGATACTTTACGTTTACGTCCTTTTTATGCATTATAGTATGGTTTATTCAATTTTACATAGGCCAAAAAGCAAGGAGAGAAAGTAATGCATCCCTTTTTACATGGCACAATTTTTGCATAATAAAAGAAAAAATGATTTAAGGGATGTTTCCTTAAATGTGAAGAATCATGCTTAAAAAGGGGAAATGCAAAATGAAATATCCACTCACACCAGACGTAAAACCAGAATTTTGTACGACAGGTACATTTATGAGGTTACCTTCTAGTAATGACCAAGCAAAAATTGCTATTTTAGGAATGCCATTTGATACAGCAGCGTCATTTCGCGTTGGTGCGCGCTTTGCCCCGCAAGCAATTCGTCAAGCATCAATGACGTTGTTTCCCTATCATCCAATTCACCATGTATACCCGTTTGATGATACAAATGCAATTGATATTGGGGATGTTTCTGTTATCCCGCATAATATTCATCGTAGCTATGATTTAATTGAAGAAGCTGTTTTTGGATTAATGCAGCAAGGAATCATTCCAATAGGACTTGGCGGAGATCATTCTATTACATTAGCAAGTCTTCGTGCAGCAGCTAAAGTTCATGGCCCTGTCGCGATGATTCATTTTGATTCTCACACAGATACGTGGGATACATATTATGAAGAAAAATATTGGCATGGTTCGCCATTTATACGTGCACATGAGGAAGGATTATTACAACCAGATAAGGTATTCCAAATTGGAATCCGAGGAACGTTGAATCATCCTGGTGATATAGAAGCTAGTAGTGATTTAGGCTATAACGTCATTACAACAGCAGAATTATGCAATCGTGGTTTTGAAAGCATTCTCCAGCAAATGCGAGAAACAATTGGTGATACGCCATGTTTCTTAACATTTGATATTGATTTTGTAGATCCATCTTGTGCGCCTGGTACAGGTACGCTAGAGGTAGGGGGATTTAATAGTCGAGAGACGCTGGACATGGTGCGAGCATTAAGCGGTTTTAATTATATTGGTTTCGACTTAGTAGAAGTATTACCGCCATATGATCAAGCGCAAATCACGTCCCTTTTAGCTGCCACACTTGTGCATGATTTTGCGAGTTTGATTGCGTTGCAGTTGAAAAATGAACAGAATAAGTAAGCAGAAAATTTATATCGAAATATAATAAAGGTCTATGAAATTATTTTTCATAGACCTTTAAACACTTATTTATTATTTTTTTGCCAATTTTCTTTAATAAAGTCTTCACGATCAGATTCTTTGCGCTCTTGAGCATATTTCACCGGGTTCTCTTTATAAAAATGTTGATGATATTCTGCTGCTTCAAAGAAAGGAGCTGCTTGACGAATTTTCGTTACAATTGGATTTTTAAACATAAGCTTTCTGCTAGAGCTTGCTTTGATTTTTTAGCTAGCCCTTTTTGCATTTCATTGTGTTAAAATAATTCCTGCGCTATAAATTCTTTTAATAAGAATTAACGATTGTATCTCTATTACTCAAAATTTCATAATACTACTGAACAATTTGAACTATTTCATACGTGTTATTTTCATACGGTAGAACAAAATCAAGTGAAATAGCTAAAATTATCTTTTTCATATACATTTTCTATCACTACCATTGATATCCTATGTGCATAAATAATTTGGATATCTATTCAATGTAATCATTATAGTTACATTTTTATTTAGGTATCAAGGATAGATTGTATGCAATTTTACATGTGTGTCATTTTAACTATAGATTGCTTTCACGATGTAATGTAGCTGATGCTCATCCCTTCCCCCCATTCGCTCTATATAAAAATATTCTAATTCTAGATTGACATCCTATCTAAATTTCATGTTTCTTTGTAATGGTGCGCACTTTGATAAACATACAAAAGTTCCCTGCTTTATAACAGGGAACTTTTTTGCATATTATTTACTTACAAGCCTAAAATTCCTACAATCTGACGAGCTTTAGCATTATTAATATAATAATGCATCTCTAATCCTCTTCTTTCTGCACGGAGTACGATTCCTCTCAATTTTGATAAATGCTGTGAAACAGTGGATTGCGGGAGTCTTAATATTTCCGTTAACTGTGTAACATTACACATTTTATGGTGCATTAATTCATTTACAATTTGTAATCGAACCGGATGTGCCATTACCTTTAATACATCTACATCCTCTTCGCGGATTTCAGCTAGATCTCTATCAGATACTAATGTTATCATTTCGTATTCTCCTTTATTATTAATTTCTATTTTCCTATTATCCTTATAAGTAGTACTTATAGATGATTACCATTTGTCCTGTTGAGAAAATATATAATCTTTTTAAAACAAAAAGGACACCTATCCTGAAAACAGTTTTTTTACTGCTTCAATGAATTGATGCCCTCTAATTTTTAGCCAGACTATATTTGATTTTAAAAGAATTATTTTATAGTCTATTACATGACTTTGAATGAGGCTTAACATACTTTGCTAAGCAAAAGTAATTCTTCTATCCCTTGTTTAAAGACGTATTTAAATTCTACTTTTGCTTTCTCGTATTGCAAAATCTATAAGAAGCATCTCTTCATCTCACCTTCTACAAAATAGAATTTATATTTCTCAACACAAAACGAATGGAATTCAAATCCCAATAATGGTGCCTTCAGTTATCAACTGTCATTCCTTTTTGAAAGGCTCTATCTTTAATGACAGGGGCTTTTAAATTTCTCCAACTAAAAATAGCCTTTCTATTTGGTTTTCTTGTTAATCCAAATAGTATGTATACCACTTTTAACCTACTAATTCCCTGTTACATTCCTTCATTTAGAGATTGAAGGACTTCTCGTTCACATCATAAATTATGCAACATTGCATTTGATAACTGTTTTCATTGTAACTATAATGATTACAGTATTGCTATTAATCCAAATATTCTATGTGGAGGTTTTATTATGTTTAAAAAAATCATTGTGTCTTCTATGGCACTTACTATGTTTGGTGGAGCTGCAACTATGCTAGAGGCACCTACTGCTCAAGCAGCTTCTTATAACTCAACATCTTCTTACTTTGATGTTACTCCTGAAGAAGCCGCTGCTTTCTATCAATCTCAAGACTATAAAAAATTAAAAGCATTTATGGATGACTTTGAAGCTAGAAATCCTTATACTCCTGGTGGAGGCTACGCTCAAGGTAGTGTACGTATGCAAAGATTCAACGATGCTCTTAGAGATGCTAAATTAACAAATGTCTACCAAGAATTTATTAGAATCTCGTACTACAATCATTATCCAGAACCAAAATAATAGAATTGTATAAAGTATCTCTTATTGATTTAGCTTTGCCCAATTATCTTATCGCCTAATTTTAAATGTATAATCCAAAAATAATTATTAGAAACCACTCATTAAGGGTGGTTTTTCTATTTTTCCATGAAATTTAGCTTATGAATGCTAATTTATCTCCATTGAAAACATTAAATGAATCAACTACTCTACTGTTGGAGTACATCTAAAAAGCTAACTGTCATTAAATGAGCAACGTTAGCCATTTAGTTGATTTAAACACTTTACCTATACACGATAAAACAGGAGTGTGAATAATACTTTCACACTCCTTCCCTATCTTTTGGTTCAAACACATATTTTCTCTTAGTGAATTTTATATTGCCCTGATAACTGTTCTTGCGCCATACGCACTAAGCGTTTTGTAATTTCCCCACCTACTGAACCATTTGCTCGTGCTGTTGAATCCGGTCCAAGTGTAACACCAAACTCCTGAGCAATTTCATACTTCATTTGCTCAATAGCACTTGCTGCAGCTGCTACCAAAATTTCATTTGAATTATTATTTTCGCGAATTTGCATTTCTTACACACCTCCATTGATTTTGGTAATATCATGCTCTATTTCCAATAAAATATACAAAAAAATATTCTTTTAGTTGTATAATTCATTTATCTACACATCTATCGACCATACATCAAATACAATGAGTTTTTATAGGTAATCAAGTGTCACTTTAGCGAATTTGCCGAAAGAATTCTCCTTCCTCAAGCGTATGAAGGGCACTAGCCCAACGGTAGGTGGGAGATGAATTTCGGTTTAGCATAGCCAAAAACTTTTGATAAACTAGCTATATGAAGTTCCTTGATAACTTGATATATGAGGTTGCAGGAAGAAAATAGAGTGCGAAAACCAAGCCATTCGGTTCCTGCGTAAAATATCAACCGTACCAAAAGAGCGTCCAAGCGTTGGACATCTAGGGTTGGAACACTCCGAAGTAACGCTCAGGGAGATGAAAGGTTGCTTTCGTCGTGGAACTGAGAAGCTCCCACTTCAAGGTTTGCTAAGTGGCGAGTAGTTCACACACACTGTTACATTATTAAAGAGACAATTACCTCAATCAAAATTGCAGCCCAAACGACTCACTTTTTACATTTATTAAAGTAATCCCGCAATTTACGTAATATAAATTCTAATTAACAAAAAGACTCATTCTAATTAGAATGAGCCCTTTATGTACAGTTGTGCCTTCTTTGCTACATATACTGTTTCTTCTATCCAATATCAAAAAAGTTTTTTCAAATGGATTAATCCTACACCTTATTTATTCTATTAACTTTTAAACTCTCCAATTAACTCTTGCAACTCTTGTAAAAGCCACCTTAAAGAAGTTGCTAGTTCTGCAATATCTTGTACATACATTTCCTGCTCTTTCATACTTCCCTCAACATTACTACTACTGTTCGCGTATGTATTTGCAATGTGTGATAATTCATTTACAACTCGAACGATAGTTTAACTATTTTGCAAAATATCACTTGAATTACTTGAAGTCGCTTTAATTTGATTTGTAACAGATTGTGCAGATTTTGAAATTTTTTCGAAGAAAGCACCACCACAACACAAACAAACCTGCTCCTCATTAGGCTAACGATATTCAACCATTTCAATCGGAAGGTTTTGGACAGACTCATCCATATGACCACGTTTCTTCTTACGACAATAAGTGATCGTTTCAATGGCTGGTTCAGAAGTCTCATAATTACTTTCTTTCTCAACTTCATTATTCTGTTCTTTTGCCTAAAATTCTAATATCCCCATAACTTCTTTCGTAAATAGTTTAAAATCGGTTAAATGTTTTTCAATAATTTGACGAACAATATCTAAATTTACACTTTGATAATCATGAACAGCAATATTACGAAATCCAACCATCGCCTTTAACTTATTTGCTAGCTCTGCGCTAAGTAAGCCTGCTGTAACCAATAAATCAAAGGCCTCTCGACTAGATTGAGGTAGTCCTAACTTTTTCCCAGCAACAATATGCATTGCTAAATCAATACTCGCTTCACAAGCTCTTTGTATGTTCAATATTATTGAATCTTGCTTTGTATAATCCTCTAAATTTCCAGGGTCATTTCCATACACATCTTGGATTCTTTTTATACAACGCTCTATTGTGGAAATTTTATTTAAAATAACCTCATTCTTCATATATAGAACCTCTTTTCTTTATATCATCGAATACTATCTGGCGTTCCTCATTCAATTTTGAATACATTTTTAAAGTTTTCATTTCAAAAATAATCTTCCGTTCTTCATCAGAACAAAATATTGTCTTTCCTGTATGTATAATCTGAGCTTGAAAAACTGTAGAAGCTTCGGATAAATCAACTAAATCAACATCTCTATTAACGATGTTTGCTAACTCCTGTGCTAATAAAAAACGTTCATAATTCCCTAAAGTTATGTCACTTAAATAAGCTATATCAATATCACTATCTTCCCGTTCTCTGTTCTCAGCCGTTGATCCAAACACAATTATCCAATAGGGATTCACCGTCTCTTGTAATTTTTCTATAATAGCTGTTATCATGCTTTGAAAAATCATTTAATTAATCCCCCTTAGTATATTTGAATTTTATTATATCATAACCATTCCAAAATCCTTTAAACTACTACAAATACCTAAACAAAATTAGGTCTTTTTAGTACTTAACTCCTCACAAAATTACAAGCTTATTCCTGACCTAATATTAATATAGTTCAGGAATAAGTATGTTGTGGTTTTGAATCTTAAATGATTGTTTATAATCCAACACTTCGCCGGTTAAATGTCTTTTATATTTTCCCCCTGCAAAAGCAAAAGAGCTTTAGCCTATTTCAATATACATTCTAAAAATTTGAGGATATCTCCCTTCTTAACCCTAGACCGAGTATGTAGACAATTGCGTTTTAAGTAACCTTTCCCAAAGCCGAAATTCAAGCCTATCCAAAATAATATTTTCATAGCATAAAAATACTGACCTTGTAGATTAGGTTCGTAATTTTCGTGAAATTTTATGGTCTACATTATACAAATTATGTTTTTCCTCACTATTCGACATCCCAATCTTTATTTCTTTTATCACCAAAATATTAAAAGAAATTTTTCGAACAAGCCTCCAAAAATACTTGTTCCCCTGTCCTTTTTAGACTAGCCCATTCCATTTTCGCTTTGCATAAATCTTGTTTTTATTTTAGCACAAAGAAAAATTGAAATAAAAAAGCTCTTAACTTTTTTGTATCTACATTTTTTTCATAAACCTATTGAGCACCTCATGCGGCGGAAGATATTTTTTTGCTGTATAGTCTGCGCGATACGCGATCAATGCGTTCCTGCACTCCAATTTTGTTATCCTTTACCGTGTTCAGTTCATGTATTTTATTGGTACGATGCAACATGATAATCTTCATGAACTCCAATACTTCGTCTTCAATTATTTCTTTCTCATAATAAGATTTAATCTCTTCGCTTAATTCTTCAATTTGTTGATTTAATTTTACGATTTTCTCATCTAACTTTTTATTTGCATCTTTTAAATTTTTCATTTCTTTAACCTTTTTTCTATTTCTGATTCCACATGCTCTTTTTTCTGCTGCGTTACCTGTTCGAATATATATGGAAGATACTCACTTTGAAATCTTTCATGAATTGTTTTAGCTTGCAACTTGAAATCGCCCATTAAATTACATATGAACAATGCATAACAATTCGATACCACTTTTGCATTAAGTAAAAAAATAAGCATAAAAGAAAGAATGTAAGTCTCATCCTAAATATCTATTTCTAGGCAAAAATGTTTGTATAGACCCACCCACTTATAATTTGATAAGGTATGAAAGGATTTTAAACCCTCTAAAATGTAGTTTGTTTTTCCAAAGAATATCCTGAAAAAGAGATAGATAATTTAACAAGAATATCCAATCAAATAAACTAGTTTCATTTTAGAATTAAAAAACAAGGAGAAGAGGAATATGAATGAAAGTCGGAAATCTTCTTTATTTGCAGCCTGGATTAGTGTTATAAGTAATGTGCTTTTAACTCTCATTAAAATAACAGTTGGAATCTTTTCCAAAAGTCAGGTGTTATTAGCTGATGGTATTCATAACGCTGCTGATGTTGTAGCATCTGTAGTATCTTTAGGATCAATGAAAATTTCAAATCAACCTGCCGATGAAGACCATCCGTATGGTCACGGAAAAGCTGAAGTCGTTTCTTCAGGATTTGTAGCTATTATTTTAATTTTTGCAGCTTTATTTATGACCTATGAATCAATAAAAGCATTGTTTCATCCAGCAACTGAGCCCCATATGATTGCTTTTATAGCGGCTATTATTTCTTTAATTTGGAAACAAATTTTATATGTATATACAATACAAATCGGTCGACAAGCAAACAGTAAAGGGCTTATCGCAACTGCTTATGATCATCTCGCTGATGTCTATGCTTCCATTGCAGCTGTAATCGGAATTGGAATTGCTTTACTAAACAATATCTATCCAATCCCATTTGCCGCTTATGGCGACCCATTAGCTGGAATCATCGTTTCTTTTTTTGTATTAAAGCTTGCATTTGGTATGGGAAAAGAAGCTATATATATATTAATGGAAGGTGGTCTTCCTACTGAAAAATGTAGTGAATATAAGAAAATGATTCTTGCACATCCATATGTAAAAAGAATTGACAGAATACGCGCGCGCAACCATGGGCACTATATTTTAATCGATGTTAGGATTAGTGTCCCAGCCTATTTAAGTATTCAACAAGGGCACGATATTTGTAGAGAAATAAAAACAACGATTATGAAACAGGATTCGGAAGTATATGAGGTACTTATTCACTTAAATCCATGGTATGAAAAAAAATAAGATCATAAGAGTTTTGAATTATAAAGCCAAGCAATTATGAGACGATTGCTTGGCTTTAATTAAATACTTATTGGAATTATCCTAGTATTGGAGGCATATTAGTTTATATATTCTGTCTTTCAGTATAAGAAAAATAAAATAAACAAATGTTATGTTTTGAAATTATAGTCATCATTCAACCAATTATACATCTGTTAAAGCTAAAAGCATAAACGAAAACTCTTTTGCGGTTAAATGAAGTTTTCTTTATTTTTAGTGTCAAAAATTAATTACCATTTATCCCCGAATTATATGTATCTTCTCTCATAACACAGTAATGCTACTCAAAAGATGAGGAGTGATTATATGTCTCAAAATCAACATGTTCCTGAACACTTTGTTATGGATCCTCAACGCGCTATGCTCTACCTCCAGAATTGAAAGCGCCCCCCCTGAGTCGTTAACAGAACAATTATTTATTGAAAGATCATTAACAGAAAATCAATTTTGGCTGCGGATTATGAAAGAGCATGCTCTTTTTCTGAGTGAAGGGTTTGATAGACATGAGAAAAGTTTAATTCAACAAGTAGATCAATTTTATCATTTGTTTGACCGACACTTACAAAAAGCATTTTCTGTTCCTCACACAGTTCAAGCAGTTCGGAAATTAAATGAAGAAAGTATTGAGCTAGTTTACGCTTTCCGTAATTATAAAAGAAATCTTTTAATTTTAATTATTAATTGTAAAGCAAAAGGGTTTAATTTCCCACTATTAGTGGACCATACTGCACGAGAAGCGGAATATTTTATGAGAACACTCCAGAAATTTAACGAGGGGAAAATGGATCCGATTCAAGATTCAATCATTAGTGAAAATGTATTTTGGTTACGAATCATGATGGAGCACTCTCGTTTTATTGCCTCTCTGCTTGATCAATCAGAAAGAAATTTAGTTCATACTGCGTCGAAATTCGGTGACGATTTTTAGGTCCTCCTCAATCAGGCTAGAGATGTTGAATCCATGTTATACAAGAAACACCCGACATATCCTATTATCGGTAAAATGAATAAAGATAGCGAAAATGCGACTATTAAATTAAAAAACTTCAAAAAAGCAGGACTGGATTTCATCCAAACATGCCAAGTTAAAAATGTAATTAATCCTTTACTAGCTGATCACGTTTTAAGAGAAGCGAATCATTTCCCCTTTATGATTAGCGTTTTAGAACAGCGATTAAAACAAAAACAAATGGAACAACCGGTAAAATAACTGTATTCCGTAGTTATATGCATTGCCTATTTAATAAAGGCTATGTTCGTATAATTTGTTGCTGAGATTGAATGCCTGCAAAAAAGCAAAACACCATTTTGTTATTAGAAATATATGGTGAAATCGAATCGAGTGTAAAAAAGATACCATAATGAAAGAGGTGTTTAAAGATGGAGCAAGATGAGATTTATTTACGAGCTAAAAAAAGGGTGGAGAATTTAAAAGCGTTTTACATTCATTTAACGGTCTATATACTAGTTAATCTGATGCTTTTTTTAATAAATATGATCTCTGACTCAAGTAAATTATGGTTTTTATATCCACTTGGAGGCTGGGGAATAGGTATTGTTATACACGGTTTGACAACTCTTCCATTAGGGATATTCGGAAAAAAGTGGGAAGAACGAAAGATTAAAGAATATATGGAGAAAGATAAGTAAATCTTTTTCTGGAATTTATGAATATAAAATACAATAGCAACAATCTTTTAGAACATAGCATTAATAAAACAAAAAAGCATCTTATTCGATAAGATGCTTTTTTGTTTTATTATTTTAGTTTTCCTACTTCAGTTAACACAGTATCTAAATCTTCCGCTGCTTTATTTAAAGTTTGTACATCAAGCGGTTCAACCTTTGCACCTGCCTCGATTGTATGAAGCGGTGTTTCTAATTTTTCATATAGATCAGCATTCTTTTCTTTTACTGTATCTTCAAACGTTTGCCATGTTTTCTCTAATTGTTCTGCATCGTCTTTTACTTTAGCAGCATCTTTTGCCTGTAATTGAGCTTTCAAATCACTCACAGTTTGTTTCATACTAGTTGCTCCATCAGCAATAGAGACTGCTTTTTTCTCAGATGCCTGCTCCGTAGTTTTCGTACTTTCAGCTTTCTTTTCTCCTTGCGTTCCGCAAGCCCCTAGTGCTAGAGAAGTTGCTACTATAACCGGTAAAATTAGTTTACGAGATTTCATATTGTTTCCTCCTATTATGCCTGTTTTTTTTGTTGTTGTGGTTCTAATTTTGTATCTTTTTTCTTATTCCATACTGCAAGTATTACTGCGACAACTAGAAGAATTACTTGTGGAATCGTACTTTCCCATGATGGATAAATCGCGAAAAAGTCTATAGTTGGTATTGAAAGGTGCGTAGCTGGCAATAATCCAGCAAGTTGCAAGCCATGAATACCCATTCCTGTGAATTTAAAGCACAAGTAAAACATGAGAATACTTGAAACTAAGAAAAATGGACGCATCGGAATTTTCAAGCCTACCTTTAAAATTAAATACGATAGGATGATGAGTATAAAAGCTCCAAGCGCAATGCCGATTAGCAGACTTGATATTTTAATGGAAGATGCCATACCAATGAAAAACAATACAGTTTCTGTTCCTTCACGAAATACCGCAAGGAATGACAGAATCGCTAATGACCAGAGACTTCCTGTATCCAATGCTTTTGTACTTTGGCTACGAATATACCGCTGCCACTCCGCGATACTAGATTTACTATGAAGCCAATAACTCATGTACATCAGCATTACTGCAGCAAATACTCCCGTCCATCCAGCAATTAGAAAGTTATTACTTCCAAATGCACCTGCGGAGAAAAGCATATTTACAATAACACCGAGAATGATACTAACGCCAAGCCCTGTTCCAACACCAATCCAAATCCATTTGCTTTTTTCTTCATGTCCAGCCTTTTTCAAGAATCCGAGCAACGCTACAACAACCAATAGCCCTTCCAATCCTTCTCGCAATAGAATAGTAGTTGCATCTAACATGCTGTAGCTCGTTTTCTCAACAAGCGGCGCTAAGTAATTCCGCATGTCTTCGATTGTTTGTTTAGCCCCTGCTATATCAGGAGAATCGGAAGAAAGCATAGCATACGAAGTAACCATATCACGCTCAGCATCTCCATATATTTTGGAGGACTGCGTCAACACTACGCCTTCTACATCCAACCATGAAGAGCGGAATGTCTCAATATCCTTTTTCGCTCCTTTAATGTCATGTTTATCGATTTTGGAAAGCGAATCATCTAAAAGAACAATCAAGCTAGCCACATCCGCTTTTTTTGTATTTCCCTCGTCTTTTTGAGTAGATGTAGCAGAGAACTTACCGGCAATAAATTTATCATCTACGTCCTTTAATTTTTGAAGTGCTGTCTCTACCTTTTCTTTATTTGCTGGTTGTTGAGCAAACGCAAATTGCACCTGCCCCATCGAATCTTCAATATCGCGATACGCTTGTGAAGATTGTTTTTTAATTCCCTCTTCAATGGAAAGCCACGTGGACCTAAAAGCTTCATATTGTTTGGAAGCTCCATTTATATCCCCTTCTTGCACAAGCTGAAGTGCTTGTATAACGGATTTATTTGCTTTTCCTAAATCATCTGCCGCTGTTGCAGCAAACCCACGGAATGGAAAACTTATGAAACCTAATAACATAATTAGTAAAAAAGTACGTACTTTCCACCTCATGCTAACCCCTCATTTCTATATTTCAACAAATTCCCATTAAATGAAATATAATCAATATTGAAAATCATTATCATTGAAATCGCTAACAAAAGTATAGGTCTTTATATTTTATACGTCAATAAACAATTATCACTTGTAAGAATTTACCGTAAATTGATTCGGAATCTCCTCATTGGCAACGTATATGTAATTTTATCTCCTTCAAAATAAGCATTTATAATATCCATTTTCTTTCCACGTCAATTACAGCTATGCAAAGCAAAAGAATATATAACTACTTGTACAGTTAATTCTAACCCTAACAAAAATAAGAAGGGATATGTACATTCCCTTCTTATAATGGACTTTCAAAAGTATATGTAATATCCACCGTCCTATCTTGATGAATACTAATTTTTTGAATTAATGTCTGAAATACATGGATTAAACCTTGCTCTTGGTGTTGCAACTGCTCAAAAGCTTGTTTTATTGTTTTAATATCCATTTGCACAGCATCACTATTTTGTAAAATAAGCAATTCATGATTCGCCTTCGTTATTTCTGTTTCAAGTGAAATTTGATTTAACTCTTTGTTATGTGCCAATTGTTTTACGATATTTCCAACTGCACTGTTGTCACCTACATATGAATTCTTATATTGAAACAAATCTGTTTTTGAATCAGCATTTAGACTACATCCACTCAATAATATCATTAGCGATAACAATGAAATAAAAGAAATGGTAATCCTTTTCACTGTTTCCTCACCTTTCATCTGATATTTTTATCTAATTTTATCGTTTTCTGATAGAATACTCCTTCCTCAAGCGTGTGAAGGGCGCTAGCCCAACGGTAGGTGGGAGATGAATGTCAGTAGGCGTAAGCCTACGTTTTTTTGTATACTGTAGATATCCTATAACAAAGTGAGGTGCAACCTATGTTAGTAAATAAAGCATATAAATTTCGTATCTACCCAAATAAGAAACAAGAAATAGTAATTGCTAAAAAGATTGGTTGCAGTCGCTTTGTATTTAACCATTTTCTTGCTCTATGGAATAACACCTATAAAGAAACAGGAAAAGGATTAACCTATCCTTCTTGCTCTGCCGAGCTCACTCAATTAAAAAAGAAGCAAGGTACAATCTGGTTAAAGGAAGTAGATAGTATTGCTCTTCAATCCACATTAAAAAACCTCGCAGATGCTTTTTCACGTTTTTTCAAGAAACAAAATGATGTTCCACGTTTCAAGTCTAAAAAGAATAAGATTCAATCCTACACAACTAAGCAAACGAACGGAAACATTGCAATTGTAGGCAACAAAATGAAATTGCCGAAACTTGGCTTTGTTCGCTTTGCCAAAAGTCGTGAAGTAGAAGGTCGTATTCTAAATGCAACGATTTGCCGTAACCCAAGTGGTAAATACTTTGTATCTATCCTCGTCGAAACAGAGGTACAAGAAATGCCTAAAACGGAATCCACTTGTGGAATTGACGTTGGATTAAAAAATTTTGTCATTCTTTCTGATGGTACAACATACAAGAACCATAAATTCTTTCGTACATTAGAAGAGAAGTTAGCAAAGGCACAGTGTATCCTTTCTAGAAGAAAGAAAGGTTCTTCGAACTGGAATAAACAACGTGTGAAAGTTGCACGAATCCATGAACATATTGCAAATGCAAGAGCTGATTACTTA
>NZ_JBQAFR010000004.1:0-194292 GCF_051915945.1 Bacillus cereus group sp. MYBK30-2 | reverse complement strand
GTAAGATCCCTGAAAGATGATCAGGTTGATAGGTTCGAGGTGGAAGCATGGTGACATGTGGAGCTGACGAATACTAATAGATCGAGGACTTAACCATATAATATGTAGCAATGTTATCTAGTTTTGAGAGAACATAAAAAACTTATTGACTTTATTAGTGAATAAGGTATAATAATGTTTGTCTCAAGCGAATAGAGTCTGGTAATGATGGCAGAGAGGTCACACCCGTTCCCATACCGAACACGGAAGTTAAGCTCTCTAGCGCCGATGGTAGTTGGGACCTTGTCCCTGTGAGAGTAGGACGTTGCCAGGCAATATTATTCCGCAGTAGCTCAGCGGTAGAGCTATCGGCTGTTAACCGATCGGTCGTAGGTTCGATTCCTACCTGCGGAGCCATGTGGAGAGCTGTCCGAGTTGGCCGAAGGAGCACGATTGGAAATCGTGTATACGTCACAAGCGTATCAAGGGTTCGAATCCCTTGCTCTCCGCCATAAGGAATTTATAATATTTGGCCCGTTGGTCAAGTGGTTAAGACACCGCCCTTTCACGGCGGTAACACGGGTTCGAATCCCGTACGGGTCACCACTTTTGGAGGATTAGCTCAGCTGGGAGAGCACCTGCCTTACAAGCAGGGGGTCGGCGGTTCGATCCCGTCATCCTCCACCATATAAATTATATGAATAATATTGTCGCGGGGTGGAGCAGTACGGTAGCTCGTCGGGCTCATAACCCGAAGGTCGCAGGTTCAAATCCTGTCCCCGCAACCAAATGGTCCCGTGGTGTAGTGGTTAACATGCCTGCCTGTCACGCAGGAGATCGCCGGTTCGACCCCGGTCGGGACCGCCATTTTAATAAGGCTCGGTAGCTCAGTCGGTAGAGCAGAGGACTGAAAATCCTCGTGTCGGCGGTTCGATTCCGTCCCGAGCCACCATTTTAATAAAATACGCCGGCTTAGCTCAATTGGTAGAGCAACTGACTTGTAATCAGTAGGTTGGGGGTTCAAGTCCTCTAGCCGGCACCATGTAAGTTTCGGAGGGGTAGCGAAGTGGCTAAACGCGGCGGACTGTAAATCCGCTCCTTCGGGTTCGGCAGTTCGAATCTGCCCCCCTCCACCATTTACATAGGGGCATAGTTTAAAGGTAGAACTGAGGTCTCCAAAACCTCCAGTGTGGGTTCGATTCCTACTGCCCCTGCCAAATATAAACACAACATGGCGGTTGTGGCGAAGTGGTTAACGCACCGGATTGTGGCTCCGGCATTCGTGGGTTCGATTCCCATCAGTCGCCCCATTTTTATTTTTAAAAATTACAAATAAATTAATGGATACTTACATATAATTAAGTAAAACTTCGGTGGGCTATAGCCAAGCGGTAAGGCAACGGACTTTGACTCCGTCATGCGCTGGTTCGAATCCAGCTAGCCCAGCCATTTTTGCGGAAGTAGTTCAGTGGTAGAATACAACCTTGCCAAGGTTGGGGTCGCGGGTTCGAATCCCGTCTTCCGCTCCATTTTAACTTCATATGGCGGCATAGCCAAGTGGTAAGGCAGAGGTCTGCAAAACCTTTACCACCGGTTCGAATCCGGTTGCCGCCTTTCTTATTATGCCGATGTGGCGGAATTGGCAGACGCGCACGACTCAAAATCGTGTTCCTTCGGGAGTGTCGGTTCGACCCCGACCATCGGTATCGGTGACTTGATAAAAAGGCTCTAACATTATTGTTAGAGTCTTTTTTGTTTTTTAGACATACCTAATGTTACTGGAGCATTAACTAACCTCGGAGATCTTCCTGAATAGAAATAAAGGGAAATAAAAAACTTCTATTTAGGAAGTTTTTTATTTTTGTTGTTAAAAGATGTTATTTGAGTGTTAAACTCGTAATAAACTTAGAAATTCATGTATAATATAATTTGTTGAATGAACAAAATGATAGTGATTTATATTATGTCAGTAATATGAATCAATAATGAACTTTTTACATTTATTTTAAAAAAGTGTTGAATAAACATTATATTTCATATTAATATTTTTATGTAGATTTAAAACGGGAAAGAGAGTGGAAAGTATGGGCCGTAAATGGAACAACATTAAAGACAAAAAAGCATCAAAAGATGCAAATACAAGCCGTATATACGCGAAATTTGGACGTGAAATTTATGTGGCAGCAAAACAAGGCGAACCAGATCCAGAATCAAACCAAACGCTAAGAGTTGTATTAGAGCGTGCGAAAACATACAATGTGCCAAGAACCATTATTGATCGTGCGATTGAAAAAGCAAAAGGTGGTTCAGAAGAAAACTACGATGAGCTTCGTTACGAAGGGTTTGGACCAAATGGATCTATGGTAATTGTGGATACACTTACAAATAACGTAAACCGTACTGCAGCAGATGTACGAGCTGCATTTAGCAAAAACAGTGGTAACATGGGCGTAAACGGTTCTGTAGCTTACATGTTTGATGCGACAGCTGTTATTGGTCTTGAAGGTAAAACATCAGATGAAGTTCTTGAAATTTTAATGGAAGCAGATGTAGATGCGCGTGACATTCTAGAAGAAGAAGATTCTGTCATCGTTTATGCTGAACCTGATCAATTCCATTCAGTACAATCTGCACTTAAAGATGCTGGTGTTGAAGAATTTACAGTTGCAGAATTAACAATGCTTGCACAAAGTGATGTAACACTTCCTGAAGATGCTCAAGTACAATTTGAAAAAATGATTGATGCATTAGAAGATTTAGAAGATGTACAGCAAGTTTACCACAACGTAGACTTAGGAGAATAATATAAGACAGAAGACCCTTTCGTTTAACGAAAGGGGTCTCTTTTTTATTGAATTAATTAAGATGATAAAGTTTTAAAGGTGTTTTGTTGTAGTTAGGGAATATGGTTATAGATTGTATATGAAATAATCGTATTTCTAGGAGGTATTTATGTGGAGCATAAAACACCAAAGCATATTGTTGCCGTAGCAGGTTATTTGACAAATGAGAAGAATGAGGTACTTTTAACGAAAGTGCACTGGCGAGCCGATACGTGGGAAATGCCTGGAGGACAGGTAGAAGAAGGGGAAGCACTCGATCAAGCTGTTTGTAGGGAGATAATGGAGGAAACGGGTTTAACTGTGAAGCCTATCGGAGTTACAGGGGTTTATTATAACGCTTCTATGCATATTTTAGCTGTTGTTTTTAAAGTGGCATATGTTAGTGGTGAAATAAAAATTCAACCTGAAGAAATAAAAGAAGCCAAATTTGTTGCTTTAAACGAAGAGAATATCGATGAGTATATAACGCGTCCTCATATGAAATCAAGGACACTTGATGCGATGAAAGCAACGCATTTCATTCCATACGAAACATGGGAAGTTCAGCCGTATAATCTTATCGGAAGAATGTAAAGTTTAGGTTAGCTATTTGAGGACATCTCAAATTGCTAACCTTTTCTTTATGTATACTGTTTCAGAAAAAGGTCAAAATGATAAAGTGAAACTTTAATCAGTGGAGGGTGTTCATCCCCCACTGATTATTAGCCCGTACCAATCGGGCTTTTAGGGGGAGTCTTACTGCCCGCAAATAGTGGGATAATACGAAGGATAGTCTTGATTTCGGGAACATTTGTTCTGTATAATGATAATATATCGTATATAATTAGATTGCTAGATGTTTAAAAGTAAAAATTTATAGCTGATATAATAAAAGAATAAAGTATATATTAAGAGGCTTTTATAAGGGACTTAGTGCTGTCTTAAGCTCTTTACTTTGACTGGTTATTAAGGGAAACACTACGCCTGCAAATAATGAGGGAAATAATGTATATTCAACATTTCATATGAGTAGTAGATAAAAAAGGACTGTGATACAATACATTTTTATACCTTACAATGTTGTAAGGTAGGTGTAAGAGAAATCGATGGGATATTCTTTTACAACAAGGTATTCTTAAGTTAAGAGTTATATATGCTGTGTGGAAAAGAGGTGTTCAAGATGAAAGAACGAGTATTATCTAGAGTGAACTATCATCAAAAAGTTGCATTGAATCCAATAACTAAATTTCTTTATAAAGCCATCATTTTATTATTATTGTTAAGTTGTACATTATTATTCATTGGAAATGTAATGATTGAGCGAAGTGATATTAGTAAATTGCAAGTACCCGCTAAGTTAGAGGTGCCAGAATCATTAACACACGCATTTATTGCGACGGAAGATAAAAGATTTTATCATCATAATGGTTTAGACTATATAGCAATTATTCGAGCGTCTATTGAAAATATAAAAGCTGGTGGTGTTGTGCAAGGAGGAAGCACGATTACACAGCAGTTATCTAAAAATGCTTTCTTATCTAATGAACGTACATTTTCTCGTAAGTGGAAAGAGATTTTTTATACGAAAAAAATTGAACGTACATTCACGAAAGATGAGATTTTAAAATTATACGTGAGTAATATTTACTACGGAGAAGGGGCATGGGGAATTGAAAAAGCAGCAAACCTTTACTTCGGTAAAAAGGTGGATCAATTAACGTTGGCTGAGAGTGCAATGATGGCTGCTGTAGTAAAAGCGCCAGCTTATTACTCACCTGCACAAAATTATGATAAAGCAGTAGAGAGACGAAATGTAGTTTTAAGACTAATGGAGAAAGAAGGATATATAAATCATGATGAATATGTGCAGGCAGTTAGTGAGAAATTAGTAATTCGTCATGATATAAAAACAGAGCAGTCCATGTTAAAAAATGCCCGTGAAAAAGCAGTAAGTTAAAAGAAGTTCCTATAGAGGAGCTTCTTTTTTTGAATAAAATGTGACAAATAGCGACACAATATTGTCACAATTGTTGCGTTTTTGTAATTTATGTGAGCGTGTTCATTGCGTGACCTATGAAAGTATTGATATTATGTGTATTGTGTACAATGATGTATACAGAATATGAATTTAAAGAGGAATGTATATGAAATCATCGAACAAACTCATGGCTCTTGGTATAGTTTTTTCTATCGCAGTATTGATTGTAATCGGGACGATTGTGTATAGCATCATAAATGACAAAAAAGATAAAGGGAATGAGATGTTTGCTTATTCTACGCAACAATCTTTAGGGAAAGATGATGCGCCAGTTAAGGTAGTTGAATTTGGCGACTTTAAATGCCCAGCTTGTCGTACGTGGGATGCAACAGTATTACCACGATTAAAAGAAGAATATATTGATAAAGGCAAAGTACAGTTATATTTCATTAACTTCCCATTTATCGGAAAAGATTCTGATTTAGGTGCAGCTGCTGGTGAAGCAATTTATAAACAAGATAAAGATTCATTCTGGATTTTCTATGATGAGATTTATCAAAGTCAAAAGAAAGATACGGAAGAATGGATTACAGAAGAATTACTTCTTAAGATTGTGCAAGACAAGCTTCCAAAAATTAATGTAGAACAATTTAAAAAAGATTTACACAGTAAAGAAATTAAAGAACAAGTACGTAAAGATTCAGATCGTGCAAAAAAATTAAAAGTTCAAGGTGCTCCTTCAGTATATATAAATGGAAATCTTGCAAACCCTGATTTCGATAGTATGAAGAAGGCAATTGATAAAGAATTGAAAAAGTGATGAGTACCTCATCACTTTTTCGACTTTTTTCGATAAAATTCTTGCTTCGTATTTTTTTACATGTTATACTACTTTACATAAGTTATTTCAATATCTTATATTTATTTCATATTTGCGGGTGTAGTTTAGTGGTAAAACAAGAGCCTTCCAAGCTCTGGTCGAGAGTTCGATTCTCTTCACCCGCTCCAAATTTTATTTAATGTTTTTCTAATAAATTGTGATCAACGCAGTGTTTCGTTTCCAAGATAAACGAGGCATTGCGTTTTTTAATGTTTGAAAATCATAATTGTATGCGAAAATAGAAGTAAAGAATATTATTCCAAAAGTGAATTGCTAACCAATATAGTCGTTACATAAGGGATGGATTCATCGGAGGAGGCGATTAAGAATGGATTTTGAACAATTAAAGCAAGAAGTAATTGCGTATAGTAAAACGATTGGTATAGATAAAATAGGGTTTGCCAGTGCGTCACCATTTGAGGAATTAAAGCAGCGTCTAATCCAGCAACAACAATTAAATTATCAGTCTGGATTCGAAGAGCCTGACATAGAGAAGAGAACTAATCCACAGCTATTGTTACCTGGTGCGAAATCAATTATTGCGATTGCTTTGGCATATCCTTCAAAATTAAAAAATGCACCATTAAGTAAGCGGGGAGAACGACGTGGGATTTTTTGCCGCGCTTCTTGGGGACAAGATTATCATCTTGTTTTACGAGATCGTTTGCAAAAGTTAGAGGCATATTTAATCGAAAAACTTCCGGATATAGAAGTGAAATCAATGGTTGATACAGGTGAGCTAAGTGATCGAGCTGTATCAGAGCGTGCAGGTATTGGGTGGAGTGGTAAGAACTGCGCTATTATTACGCCTGAATTTGGTTCGTATGTATACTTAGGAGAAATGATTACGAATGTTCCATTTCCTCCTGATCAGCCAATAGAAGATCAGTGTGGAAGTTGTACGAAATGTATTGATATTTGTCCTACAGGTGCTTTAATACAAGGTGGACAGTTAGACTCGAAGAAATGTATCGCCTTTTTAACACAGACAAAAGGATTTCTGCCTGAAGAATATCGCGATAAAATAGGAAATCGTATATATGGGTGTGATACATGTCAGACTGTTTGTCCGAAAAATAAAGGAATGGATTTTCATAACCATCCTGAAATGGAGCCAGATCCTGAGTTAGTTAAACCGTTATTAACACCGCTTTTAACAATTAGTAATCGTGATTTTAAAGAGAAGTATGGAATTATGTCTGGTTCATGGAGAGGTAAAAAGCCATTGCAACGAAATGCCATTTTAGCACTTGCACATTTTAAAGAAACAGCAGCAATTCCTGATTTAATTGGTGTTATGAAAGATGACCCAAGGCCAGTACTTCGCGGAACAGCAGCATGGGCACTTGGAAAAATTGGTGGAGATGGAGTAGGCGAAGCCATTGAAAAAGCGATGGGACGCGAGAAGGACGAAGAGGTTCTTCATGAAATGAATCGTGGGCTTGAATTGTTAGCGCAGAAAAAAGAGTAGATAATATCTCCCTTTTTCATATTGTAATATGGGAGGGAGACTGAATGGTTGTAAAAGCGAGTATTGAAAAGCAAGTGCAACAGTTTTTAGCATATATAACAGAGAAACGAACAGATGTGGACGGTATTGCAGAAGATTTATTACAAATGGTACAGAGAAAGAAACAATTGTTTCAAAAACGTAGTGCAGATATAGTGAAAGCGACTGCGGATATTTCTTTCATTAGACAATTAAATAGTAGTGAGCATCAAGAAATTGATTATCAAATACACTTGAAATATTTAATTAAGCATAAAGAATTATTTTATATCGAAGAGGAACAATTAAAACGACGAGTCTGTTTAAGCAATAGCCGTATAATAGATGATTATGCTATTGAAGTGCAAGAAGAGAGTGGAATAGGTGAGACGTTAGAGCGGGAAGTCACGAAAGAAAAATACGGTTCATATCAATATAATCGTTTAGAAGCAGTAAAATATGCAGAGCGCTGGTGGGATGATCGAAATCCTGCGTATCGTAATTTCCCTGATAATTGTACGAATTATATTTCGCAATGTCTTCATACTGGAGAAGTACCAATGAACGGGTATCCTAATATCCGTAAAGGATGGTGGCAAAGAGAAAACCAGTGGAGTTGGAGTTGGGCTGTAGCACACTCTTTTTATTGGTATTTGTCAGGCGCTACAACTGGTCTTCGAGCAGAAGCAGTAGAAAAGCCAGAAGACCTTATTCTTGGTGATGTAATTGTTTATGATTTCGAGGATGATGGTAGGTGGAATCATACGACGATTGTAGTAGCGAAAGATGCAGATGGGATGCCGCTTGTAAATGCACATTCAGCGAATAGCCGTCGGCGTTATTGGAATTATGAAGACTCTAGTAAATACACACCACAAATGAAATATAAATTCTTTCATATTATTAATGGGTAGAGATTTTTCGTTCAAGTGGTATAATACGTAGTAGACAAAAAATAGAGGTGAATATCGCGTGGGAGTACATGTTGTTTTATATCAACCAGAAATTCCAGCAAATACAGGAAATATTGCACGTACTTGTGCAGCAACTGGAACAGAATTACATTTGATTAGACCGCTTGGATTTTCAACGGATGACAAAATGTTAAAGCGTGCAGGATTAGATTATTGGCAGCACGTAAAAATTACGTATTATGATTCAATCGAAGAGTTTTATGAGAAAAATAAAGATGGTGAATTCTTCTATTTAACAAAGTATGGCGAGAAAGCTCATACAGCATTTGATTATAGCAAACGTGAGAAGGATTACTATTTCGTGTTTGGAAGAGAAACAAATGGATTACCAGCTAATGTAATTGAAGAAAACTTCGATCATTGTTTACGTATTCCAATGACGGATAAAGTACGTTCATTAAATTTATCTAATACAGCAGCAATTTTAATTTATGAAGCGTTCCGTCAACAAAATTATCCAGGATTAGATTTAGAAATCGTTTATTAAAAGTCGCCATTTGGCGACTTTTTTATTTAAATAAAAATAATATGTAATCATACATTTTAAAAAAGGGACATATTCATATAGAATGAGATATATGAATAAAAATAGAGAAGACGGGTTGAGATAAATATGAAAGAAAAGTATAACAGTCAAAATACCTTTTTAAGTATGATAGATATGGATTTAATAAGACAAGGGTTGCTACATGCTATTCAAGATTTAGTATTCATTGTGAAAGTTATTGATGATGAAACTTTTAAATACATATATGTGAATAAAATAGGGATGGATCACGCTAGGCTAAGCGAAGAGTGTTACGGAAAAACTTTTGCAGAAGTATTGCCAGAAGGTACGACAAGAATATTACAAGGGCAATATGTAAAAGTAATGAAAGAAGCGAGAGCGCATACTTTTTGTGATGTAATCAGTTTACCAACTGGTGATATCCATTATGAATCTTCACTTAATCCAGTATACGATGTGGATGGAATATGCCAGTTTATTATTTGTATTACTAGGGATATTACAGCACAGGTTGAGGAAAAGGTGGAAATAGAGGAAAAACAAATGTTATTTAAGTCATTACTAGAATATAATAATGATTCCATTATATCTGTAGACTCTACTGGGAGAATTACATATGCAAATCCAGCAACGTATGAAATATTTGGATATCGATATGAAGAGCTAAGTAATCAATTTGTTTTTCAGTTTATAAATAAGGAATATGAACAAGCTTTTCAAACTATATTTAAGGGTGCTTTACAGGGAAGGACAAAACAAGTCGTTGCAAAGAAATATGTTCATAAAGAAGGATACGAACTGTATATTTCTGTGAGAACTATCCCGATTATTGTGAATGGTGAAATTGTTGGGGTATATATTGTTACGAGAGACGTTACAATGCAAGTATTAAATGAAATGAAAACAGAATATTTGGCTTACTATGATCAGTTAACAGGGCTAATGAATAGAATTTCATGTACAAATAAATTAAATGTTCTTTTAAATGATAATAAAGAGTTTGCTCTTGTTTTTATAGATTTGGATGAATTTCACCTAATTAATGATACATTTGGTCATAAAGAAGGAGATCAAGTATTAAAAAAAGTCACGGAATGCTTACGAAACCAACAAATAGAAGGTATGCACTTATTTAGAGAACACGATGATCAATTTGTTATGTTAATAGAAAATATAACGAAAGAATGCGTAGAGGAAGTTGCACAAACTATATTAAAGAAAATTAGTGAGCATTTTGTAATAGAGGAAGAGGATGTTTATTTAAGTGCATCAATTGGGATTGTAATGGCCCCAAAAGATGGAGTGGATGAAAAAATGCTTTTCCAAAGAGTCGACGCAGCTTTAGAGAAAGCAAAAGAAAAAGGAAAAGGGCATTATTATTTTTATTGCAATGGATTAGATTGTGAACGTGAACAAAGGTTTGTAATAGAAAACCAGTTGCATCGTGCTATAGAGAAAAAGGAATTTTTCCTATATTATCAACCTCAAATCAATATTGAAACAGAAACGATAGCGAGTATGGAAGCTCTAATAAGGTGGGAGAATAAAGGGCTGGGTCTCGTCCCGCCAAATCAATTTATTCCACTTGCTGAAAGAACGGGGTTTATTATTAAACTTGATGAATGGGTAGTGCATCAAGTTTGTAAGCAAATACGTGAATGGTTAAATAAAGGATATAAGGTTGTACCGATTGCAGTTAATATTTCGGCTAGACATTTTCGTTCTATTACATTAATAGAGATGATTACACGAGCTTTAAAGAAGTACAATGTGCCACCTCATTTATTATCAATAGAAGTTACAGAAGGGGCCCTTATACATAAAGATTTATCGAAAAGAGTGTTATTACAGTTAAAAGAACAAAATTTAAAGATTCATTTAGATGATTTTGGAACGGGATATTCATCTTTAAGTTATTTAAAAACATATCCAATTGATACGTTAAAAATTGATCGTTCTTTTATGGAAGGTATATATAAAGATGAAAGAGATACGAATATTACGGCTGCAATTATTCATTTAGCACATACTCTAGGGTTAAATGTAATTGCAGAAGGAGTAGAGAAAGCGGAACAAATACAATTTTTAAAGGAAAAGAATGTGAAACTCGTACAGGGATATTATTATAATCGCCCTTTATCGATATGCGATGTGGAAAATATTTATTTTAAATAATTTAAAAAAACGAGAAAAAAGTGATGTGCTAAAAGCACATCACTTTTTATGTGTACCTGGTTTATCGTTGTAACCAGATGTGAAAATAGCTGTAAGAAATGTAAGTGATACACCTAAAATTAATAATAACTTCATACTAATTTCCTCCTTACTTTTTCGGTTTACGAATTCTATTTATGAATCGAAATGTATGTAAGGTTCTTAGAAGAAAAGAATTTATTTATAATGAATAGCAGTGTAAAAACTTTAATACCTATATTATACAGAATTTTCTTTGAATTTTGGAGAGAATTTTATAGCGCTATTATATATTTCGTTTTGATTTAAAGAATGTTTAAGGACATCCTAGCATACCTTTTATAATAATCCGATTGAACAAGGAGATGGGGGAGGAGCTATAATGGATATTCTAAAAAAGATTGAACAGCATCGAGCAGCAGAAGAACGTTTACAATGGGAAGGTACGTTTGCGGAGTATTTGGAGCTTGTGAAAGAAAGACCATGGGTGGCTCAAACAGCACACTCTCGCATTTACAATATGATAAAAGATGCCGGAATTGAAGAAGTTGATGGTAGAAGAAAATATAATTTCTTTAGTAATCAGCTGTTTGGATTAGAGGATGCATTAGAGCGTCTTGTGGAAGAATATTTTCATCCGTCTGCAAAAAGATTAGATGTTAGAAAGCGTATTTTATTATTAATGGGTCCTGTCAGTGGAGGGAAATCAACATTAGTTACGATGCTGAAACGAGGATTAGAAACATACTCACGTACAGATCGTGGAGCGATCTTTGCAATTAAAGGCTGCCCGATGCATGAAGATCCACTTCATTTAATTCCGCATCATTTACGGGATGATTTCTTTGATGAGTATGGAGTAAGAATTGAAGGGAATTTATCACCATTAAATGTTATGCGTCTAGAGCAAGAATATGGATCAAGAATTGAGGATGTAGTTGTAGAGCGTATTTTCTTCTCTGAAGATCGCCGTACAGGGATTGGTACATTTAGTCCGTCTGATCCAAAATCACAAGATATTGCCGATTTAACAGGTAGTCTAGACTTTTCAACAATTGCAGAATATGGTTCAGAATCAGATCCACGTGCGTATCGATTTGATGGAGAATTAAATAAGGCGAACCGAGGTATGATGGAATTCCAAGAAATGTTAAAATGTGATGAGAAATTTTTATGGCATTTATTATCGCTTACGCAAGAAGGGAATTTCAAAGCAGGAAGATTTGCGCTTATTTCAGCAGATGAATTAATTGTAGCGCATACAAATGAAACAGAGTATCGCTCATTTATAGCAAATAAGAAAAATGAAGCATTGCATTCACGAATTATTGTAATGCCAGTTCCATATAATTTACGGGTGAGTGAAGAGGAACATATTTATGAAAAAATGATTCGTGAAAGTGATGTATCCAATGTCCACATTGCACCACATACACTTCGAGTTGCAGCAATGTTCACTATTTTAACTCGTTTAAAAGATCCGAAGCGTCCGGATATTGATTTAATTAAAAAGATGCGTTTATATGATGGAGAAACGGTAGAAGGTTATAATGCGATTGATGTAGAGGAGCTGCAACGCGAATATCAAGATGAAGGTATGAAGGGTATTGATCCTCGATATGTCATTAACCGAATTTCTTCTACAATTATTCGAAAAGAGGTACCATCTATTAACGCGTTAGATGTACTTAGATCTTTAAAAGATGGATTGGATCAGCATCCATCGATTAGTAATGAAGATCGAGAGCGTTATATGAATTTCATCTCATTAGCGAGAAAAGAATACGATGAAATTGCTAAGAAAGAAGTACAAAAAGCGTTTGTTTATTCATACGAAGAATCAGCTAAGACACTTATGGATAATTACTTAGATAACGTCGAAGCGTACTGCAATAAATCAAAATTACGTGATCCGTTAACGGGCGAAGAAATGAGCCCGGATGAAAAACTTATGCGTTCGATTGAAGAGCAAATTGGAATTTCAGAAAATGCTAAGAAAGCATTCCGTGAAGAAATTTTAATTCGTATTTCTGCTTATGCACGTAAAGGAAAACGCTTTGATTATAATTCACACGAACGTCTTCGTGAAGCGATTCAGAAAAAGCTATTTGCTGATTTAAAAGATATAGTGAAAATTACAACATCAACGAAAACACCGGACGAAAATCAGCTTAAGAAAATCAATGATGTTGTTGCACGTTTAATTGATGAGCATGGCTATAATTCTTCATCTGCGAATGAACTGTTACGCTATGTAGGTAGTTTGTTAAATCGATAGTCTGATAATAAAAACGCTGTCTCTTGTTCTCGGGACAGCGTTTTTTTATCCACTGATATTTGTAAAAAGTGTCATAGCTTGTCCGAATATAATAAATTAAGATGCAATTTCATGAATTTATTGTCAATTATTTTTACAATATGCATATGATAGAGTAACCAACCATTCATACGAAAAAAGCCAACACAATACAATATGTTGCAAAGCGGAGATGTGTGCAACAATGCGTTGTGTTTCTTTCTTATCAACGGCTGAATGTTTCTTTCTATTATGTGAGTGGCAAAATTTTGTTTAAGATGCTCGGAGTATTGTGCGAAAAATAATTGATATGTTTATGGGATAAGTTTCGATGAACAGTTACTTTTCAAATATTCTAGTTATGCACACTAGAAAACAAAATTATAGATTGCTGTTCATATGAAAGAAAAATACAGTAAGGAGGGAAAGGCATGGGCGAAGAAAATCAACCAAACTATACGATTTCACAGGAAAACTGGTCCCTCCATCGCAAAGGATATGACGACCAACAACGCCATCAGGAAAAAGTACAAGAAGCAATTAAAAATAATTTACCAGACCTTGTAACAGAAGAAAATATTGTTATGTCTAATGGTAGGGATGTTGTGAAAATACCGATTCGTTCTTTAGATGAATATAAGATTAGATATAATTATGATAAAAATAAACATGTAGGGCAAGGAAACGGTGATAGCAAAGTTGGTGATGTCGTTGCGAGAGATGGATCAGGTGGTCAAAAGCAGAAAGGACCAGGAAAAGGGCAAGGAGCGGGAGATGCAGCTGGGGAAGATTATTATGAAGCGGAAGTTTCAATTTTAGAATTAGAGCAAGCGTTTTTCAAAGAGTTAGAGCTACCTAATTTAAAGCGAAAAGAAATGGATGAAAACCGAATTGAGCACATTGAATTTAATGATATTAGAAAAACAGGATTATGGGGAAATATTGATAAGAAACGAACGATGATATCCGCATATAAACGAAATGCAATGCGCGGTAAAGCATCTTTCCATCCGATTCACCAAGAAGATTTAAAGTTCCGTACTTGGAATGAAGTGTTAAAGCCAGATTCGAAAGCTGTTGTATTAGCGATGATGGATACGAGTGGATCGATGGGAATATGGGAGAAGTATATGGCACGTAGCTTCTTCTTTTGGATGACAAGATTTTTACGCACAAAATATGAAACAGTTGATATTGAGTTTATTGCACATCATACGGAAGCGAAAGTCGTCACAGAAGAAGAGTTTTTCTCAAAAGGTGAGAGTGGCGGAACAATATGTTCTTCTGTATATAAAAAAGCACTTGAGTTAATCGATAATAAATATTCACCAGATCGCTATAATATTTATCCATTCCATTTTTCAGACGGTGATAATTTAACTTCGGATAATGCTAGATGCGTAAAGCTTGTGGAAGAGTTGATGAAGAAGTGTAATATGTTTGGTTATGGGGAAGTGAACCAATACAACCGCCACAGTACGCTTATGTCGGCATATAAAAATATTAAAGATGAGAATTTCAGATATTATATTTTAAAGCAAAAAGCAGATGTATTTCATGCAATGAAAAGCTTTTTTAGAGAAGAATCCGGAGAGAAAATGGCATAACCCCTTAAAAGGGGTTAATTTTTTTGTAAACTTTTTATTTTTCAGTCTACAATGAGAAATATTATCATTTATTCAAGGAATGATTACATTTTGATTTATATATTTATGAAGGAAATGAAATTATTGAACGATTAAGTGATACAAATAAATTATTTGTAAGTAAAGAGAATGATAAGTTAGAAGGTTATGTATATGTTGAAGTAAATCCGCAGTTTCATGAAGCAAATGTCGAATTTATTGCAACTGCTGTAAATAGTAGGAGAAAAGGTGTTGGAGAGTGTTTATTACAAGCTGCAATCCAGTATATTTTCTCCTTCCAAGGGATGGAAGAGATAGAACTATGTTTGAATACGAATAATGAAAGTGCTATGAAATTGTATAAGAAAGTAGGTTTTGAAGAGAAGTCATGTTTACAGCACTATATAATAGAGTAAAAAACCCATTCGTATGAAAATTACATTTTATACGAATGGGTTTTTAAAATTTACTTTTCCACTTTCAGTAATGACCGATTCAGGGGTAACTTAAGGACCGAATTCTTCTTTTAAGTGCTTATCATATAGCGTATGGAGGAAGTTTACCTTGCCTAGCTCTTCAAGCTCTTTATTTACCCAATCATGCAAAAATTTCGTTCACTATATGGTCAAAATGTATAAAGAAATAATATGAAATATTGCATTTTATATTATTTTATCTGGATAATATGTTAACTTCTTGAATGGAATATTTAAATAGGAGGAAATAGTGTGAACAAGAAATCAAAGTTCAATAAAGTGATGCTTAGTATTAGTACAATGGCTCTATCGTTAGGAGCAATTCAAACTCATGTGTCAGCGGAAGAAAAAGTACCATATAACGTGTTGAAATCGAAACCGGTCGGAATTGAAAAAACAGTAGATGAGATTGGACATGCTTCGAAAGTTGATGAAACATTATCGTTTCAAGAACGTTTAAAAGTAGGAGACTTTTCACAACGTCCAGCACCTATTATGAAAAGTTCAGTAAGAAAACAAGTTAAAGAAAACTATTCAATGGCTGATTTAAACAAAATGAGTCATCAAGAGTTAATTGAAACGTTAGGGAGTATTAAGTGGAATCAAATTACAGATTTATTCCAGTTTAATGAAGACGCAAAAGCTTTCTATCAAGACAAAGGAAGAATGCAAGTAATTATAGATGAATTAGCTCATAGAGGTAGTACATTTACGAAAGATGATTCAAAGGGAATTCAAACATTTACTGAAGTATTACGTTCGGCTTTTTACCTTGCATTTTATAATAAAGAATTAAGCGATTTAAATGAAAGAAGCTTTCAGGACAAATGTTTACCAGCGTTAAAAGCTATTGCAAAAAATCCAAATTTTAAGCTTGGAACAAATGAGCAAGATGCAGTAGTATCTGCATACGGTAAATTAATTAGTAATGCTTCAAGTGATGTTGAAACGGTTCAATACGCAACTAGTATTTTAAAGCAGTATAACGATAATTTTGCTGCATATGTTAGTGATCGTATGAAAGGACAAGCAGTATACGATATTATGCAAGGCATCGATTATGATATGCAATCTTATTTATTTGAAACTCGTAAAGAAGCAAAAGATACAATGTGGTATGGGAAAGTAGATGGATTTATTAATGAGATTAATCGCATTGCTCTTCTAAATCAAGTAACATCAGAAAATAAGTGGCTTATAAATAATGGAATTTATTTTGCTAGTCGTTTAGGAAAGTTTCATAGTAATCCAAATAAAGGCTTAGAAGTTGTAACACAAGCAATGTATATGTATCCACGTCTAAGTGAAGCTTATTTTGTTGCGGTAGAACAAATTACAACTAATTATAACGGGAAAGATTATAACGGAAATACGATAGATTTAGAAAAGATACGTGAAGAAGGAAAACAGCAGTACTTACCAAAAACGTATACATTTGATGGTGGATCTATTGTATTTAAAACAGGAGATAAAGTATCAGAAGAAAAAATTAAGAGATTATACTGGGCAGCAAAGGAAGTAAAGGCGCAATATCACCGTGTAATCGGTAATGATAAAGCTTTAGAACAAGGTAATGCAGACGATGTATTAACGATAGTAATCTATAACACTCCAGATGAATATCAGCTAAATAGACAACTGTACGGATATGAAACAAACAACGGTGGAATTTATATTGAAGAGACAGGCACATTCTTTACATATGAGCGTATGCCAGAACAAAGTATTTATAGTTTAGAAGAGTTATTCCGTCATGAGTTTACTCATTATCTTCAAGGAAGATATGAGGTTCCAGGTTTATTTGGAAGAGGAGATATGTATCAAAATGAAAGATTAACTTGGTTCCAAGAAGGGAATGCGGAATTTTTTGCGGGATCTACTCGTACGAATAACGTTGTACCGAGAAAGAGCATAATTAGTGGCTTATCATCTGATCCTGCAAGCCGTTATACAGCAGAGCGTACACTATTTGCTAAATATGGTTCTTGGGATTTCTATAACTACTCGTTCGCATTGCAGTCTTACTTATATACGCATCAATTTGAAACATTTGATAAAATTCAAGATTTAATTCGTGCGAATGACGTGAAAAATTATGATACGTATCGTGAGACTTTGAGTAAAGATTCGAAATTAAATAAAGAGTATCAAGAGTATATGCAGCAGTTAATTGATAATCAAGATAAGTACAATGTGCCGGAAGTAGCAGATGATTATTTAGCTGAACATGCACCAAAAGCATTAACAGCAGTAAAGAAGGAAATTAACGATACGTTGCATATGAAAGATGCAAAAATGATAAAGCATACATCTCAATTCTTCAATACATTTACATTAGAAGGTACGTATACAGGTAATGTAACAAAGGGTGAATCAGAAGATTGGAAAGCAATGAGTAAAAGAGTAAATGAAGCTTTAGAACAATTAGCGCAAAAAGAATGGAGTGGCTACAAAACTGTTACAGCATACTTCGTCAATTATCGTGTGAATGCTTCAAATGAATTTGAATATGATGTAGTCTTCCATGGTATTGCAAAAGATGAAGAAGAAAATAAAGCTCCGACGGTTAATATAAATGGTCCTTACAATGGGCTTGTAAAGGAAGGCATTCAATTTAAGAGTGATGGTTCAAACGATGAAGATGGAAAAATCGTTTCTTATTTATGGGACTTTGGAGATGGGAATACAAGCACAGAAGTTAATCCAGTACATGCATATGAAAAGGCAGGAACATATAAAGCAACATTAACAGTGAAAGATGATAAAGGAAAAGAAAGCAAAAGTGAAACAGCGGTTACGATTAAAGATGGGAGTTTAATAGAATCCGAACCAAACAATCGTCCAGATGAAGCAAATCGTATCGGACTAAATACCACTATTAAAGGTAGTCTTATTGGTGGGGATCATACGGACGTTTATACATTTAATGTGGCATCAGCGAAAGATATCGATATTTCTGTTCTAAATGAATATGGAATCGGGATGACATGGGTGCTTCACCACGAATCAGATATGCAAAATTATGCAGCTTACGGTCAAGCCAATGGAAATCATATAGAAGCAAAATTTAACGCAAAACCGGGCAAATACTACTTGTATGTATATAAATATGATAATGGTGATGGAACGTACTCATTATCAGTAAAATAAGTGTTCTTCCAATGTATGTTTCACTTTACTTTTTGTGGAAAATAATATATTATATAGATATATAATATATCGGTTATTTTCTAGGAGGAGCCTGTCACAATAGGTTTCTCCTGTTCTTTTTTAGAGACCTGTCTTACAGGTTTTTCTTTAAAGGATAAATAACTGAAAATTAAGATTAATAATCTTTGAAAGAGGTGGGGCATACACATAACAAAAAAGGATTGTTTAAGAAAGGGGGATAAGAAATGGTCTTGTTTGGTTATCCACTTGAAATAATTTATTTATACGGATTTATAATTGCTACTATACTTACTGTAATTTATATCTTTTTTGGAGATATATTTGAATCGATATTTAGTTTTGGTGGAGGGTCTGTATCCGTTGTTACTTTATTACTTAGTTTTTTCGCCATGTTATGTGGACTTAGTTATATAGGAGAATATTTATTCTCCTTTAATAGCATTATTATTTTTGGGGGCTCATTTGCTATATCCTTTATCGGTGTTTTCATAATGAAAATATTAATTTTAAAACCGATTGCAGAGGCAGAGCAAAATACAGTACAACGCATGGATGAATTTATTGGACGAAAAGGAGAAGTAATTATAACGATTCCGAAAGAAGGATTTGGTGAAGTATTAATCTCCTCCCAATTTGGAAGTAATGCAATACCAGCGAAAACGATTGGGAAAAAAGATATTCCACAAGGAACTGAAGTTATTATCGAGGGAGTTCAAGATGGTGTTTTGCTTGTACAGAACATCGCTTATTCTTTAAAGAAACCAAAATTATAAGGGGGAATTTACATGACGATTCCATTAATTATCGGTGGAGTTTTACTCGCAATTTTAATTCTACTCATTTTAGTGTTCATTACGAAGTATCGTACAGTTGGCCCAGACGAAGCATTAATTGTAACAGGGAACTGGCTTGGTGGTGGAAAGAATGTCGTTACCACTGATGATGGAAAGAAGATTAAGATTATCCGCGGTGGCGGTACTTTCATAGTTCCAATTATGCAAAGAGGAGAGCCTCTTAGCTTATTAAACTACAAATTAGAAGTTGGAACACGTGATACGTATACGAAACAAGGTGTACCGATTACAGTAAACGGTGTTTCTATTATTAAAGTAGGATCGACAATTGAAGAAGTATCTACAGCAGCTGAACAATATTTAGGAAAAGAAACGGAAGAGTTAAAAATAGAAGCAAAAGAAGTTTTAGAAGGGCATTTACGTGCTATCTTATCTTCTATGACAGTAGAAGATGCTTATAGTAACAGAGAGCAATTTGCTCAAAAGGTGCATGAAGTAGCTTCGACTGATTTGAAGAAAATGGGTCTTCGCATCGTTTCCTTTACAATTAAAGAAATAATGGATAAAAACGGGTACTTAGATGCACTTGGTCAGCCACAAATTGCAATGGTTAAGCGTGATGCAACGGTTGCGAATGCAGAGCGTGAAAAAGAGGCACGAATTGAAAAAGCTCGTGCTGAGAAAGAAGCGAAAGAAGCTGAATATCAACGTGATGCACAAATCGCTGAAGCTGAAAAACATAAGGAATTAAAAGTGCAATCTTATAAGAGAGACCAAGAACAAGCTCGTGCAGATGCGGATCTTTCTTACGAATTGCAACAGGCGAAAGCGCAACAAGGTGTTACAGAAGAGCAAATGCGAGTTAAAATCATTGAGCGTGAAAAGCAAATTGAGTTAGAAGAAAAAGAGATTGCACGTCGTGAAAAGCAATATGATGCAGAAGTGAAGAAAAAGGCAGATGCAGATCGCTATGCTGTTGAACAATCAGCTGAAGCGGAAAAAGTAAAACAAATGAAAAAAGCAGATGCGGATCAATATAAAATTGAAGCAGAAGCAAGAGCACGTGCAGAAGAAGTTCGTGTGGAAGGTTTAGCAAAAGCAGAAATTGAAAAAGCACAAGGTCAGGCGAAGGCAGAAGTACAAAAGGCACAAGGTACAGCGGAAGCAGATGTTATTAGGTTAAAAGGTTTAGCAGAAGCAGAAGCGAAACAAAAAATTGCAGAAGCATTTGAATTATATGGGCAAGCCGCGATTATGGATATGGTCCTTAAAATGCTTCCAAGTTATGCGAAAGAAGTTGCGAGTCCACTTAGCAACATTGATAAAATTACAGTCGTTGATACAGGTGGCGGTGGCAAGAATAGCGGCGCCGGGAAAGTTGCAGGGTATGCGACAGATTTAATGGCAACAATGCAAGAAACTTTAAAAGCCTCTTCTGGTATTGATTTAAAAGAATTACTAGAAGGATTCGCTGGAAAAGGTGCTGTGCAGCAACTATCAAATGATAAACCTGTCGTATCTGTAGTAGAAGATGAGAAAAAAGAAGTAGAAAAAGATAGAGAATAGTAAAATAGGAAGAACCTCTAGTAAATAGGATACTAGAGGTTCTTCCGTGAAATGTAATATTTCGAATAATGCAACATTTTTATATAGTGTTTTAATTATTTAATTTCTATAGAATGAGAAATGTATGCAAAAATTCTTCAAATGTAGAGAAAGATGAGGAAAAGAGATAGAGAGTCTCGTCAACGCAATTGTATTGTATGATTTATATAAAGAGATTAAAAGTAAAATAATTGCATTTAAAACGGTATGGAGGGACAGAAATATGTTTCAAGGAAAATTAAGGAGTAGTGGTTTAAAAACAAAGTTATTTGTATCATTTATTATTATTTTAATTCTTCCAAGTATTGTAATTGGTTGGACGTCTTATCAACAGGCAAAGACAAATTTTAATGAAACAATTTTACAATCAGCAAAAGATAACATAAAGATTTTAAATAATGTAATTAATAAAGAGTTAGATAGTAAGAAAGTAGACGTAGCATACTTTACAAAGCTATTTACTGGGGCGAGTTATCAAGCTGATCAGCTTCAAAACGTGCAAAATAAATTAGAAGAATATAATAAATTACATCCAGAAATGGAAGCAATCTACACGGGATCTAGTAATGGACAATTTGTTCAATCACCAGCTATTCAAATGCCAGAAGGATATAATCCTACAGAAAGAGAGTGGTACAAAGAGGCAGTGAAAAAAAGCGGAGAAGTGATTATCACAGCTCCATATAAATCAAAAACGACAGGAAATATTGTTATTACAATAGCAAAACAAAATGAGGATAAAAGTGGCGTCCTCGGTATTGATTTAATTATTAATGATATTGTAAACACTTCAAAAATGGTTAATATCGGTAAACAAGGGTATGCTGCAATTTTTGATCAAGATAAAAATGTGGTAGCACATCCAACGCTGAAGCCGGGGGATAAGGTAGAAGAAAAACTTGAAAAAGAGCTGTACAAACAGGAAATAGGTGATTTTAAATTTTCATTAGATGGTGAGGATCGCAATATCACTTTTAAAACGAATAAGATAACTGGATGGAAAATAGCAGGAATTATGCCTTCAAAAGAAATTATTGAAGCGGCTGAACCTATTTTCTATAAAACAATAACTGTTCTTGGAATTTCATTAATAATTGGTGGAATTGTAATTTACTTCATAATTGCTTCTATTATTAAACCGTTAAAACAACTTGTTATATCAGCAAGGAAAATTAGCGAAGGTGACTTAACGGAATCAATTACTGTTCGTTCGAAGGATGAAATTGGACAGTTAGGAGAAAGTTTTAATGAGATGGCGGCATCATTACATGATGTAATTTCAAATATTAATACTTCAGCTAGTCATGTAGCAGCTTCTTCGGAAGAATTAACAGCTAGCATGAAGCAAGCAAGTGAAGCGACGGAACAAATTACACAAGCAATGGAACAAGTATCGAGTGGAGCAGAAATACAAACGCGGGAAGTTGAAGAAGGAGCGACTTTGTTAGAAGAAGTTACAGAAGGAATTCAGCGTGTTGCGGATAGCTCTTCATTAGTATTTACAGCATCTATGTATACGAAGCAAAAAGCTGAAGATGGTGGAAAGTTAGTTGAGCAAACTGTGAATCAAATGCAATTAATTCATGAGTCTGTGTCACAGTCAGACAAAGTCATTTCTTTATTAGATGATAAGTCGAAGCAAATTGGAGCTATTTTAGAAGTGATTCAACATATTGCAGAGCAGACAAACTTATTAGCATTAAATGCTGCAATTGAGGCTGCAAGAGCTGGAGAGCAAGGAAGAGGTTTTGCAATTGTAGCGGATGAAGTGCGGAAATTAGCAGAACAATCGGGACAGTCTTCTACGGAAATTGGCAAGCTAGTGAAAGAGATACAATTTGATATAAAAGAAACTGTAAGCTCTATGAATCAAGTTGGAACAGAGGTACAATCAGGGCTTGTAGTTGCAAATGAAACGAAACAAAGCTTTGTAGAAATATTGAAATCTACAAATGATACAGTTGTACAAATTGATAGCATGGTAGAAGTAGCGAAACGAATGACGATAGATGCAAAGCAAGTAAGTGCATCTATTAATGAAATTGCAGCAACGATTGAAGAAAATGCAGCAAGTGTTCAAAATATTGCTGGCTCCTCTGAAGAACAAGTAGCTTCAGTAGAAGAAATAAATTCAGCAGCAGTTCACTTATCGCAAATGGCTGAAGAATTACAAGAGATGATCGGTAAGTTTAAAGTATAATAACAAATATTAAGAAACGAGGTAGTAATTTTACTTCGTTTCTTTTTTGTGATGACGATAATGAGATAAATTGAAGAAATATATAGTAATCGTGTTATGATTAAATATGAAAATAAAAGACAGTATTTTCTTTAAATTCTATCTTTATCCCGCTATTTGTGGGCAGTAAGACTCCCACCTCAAAATTCGGCTGTAAAGCAAAGGAGTTAGGTGGGAGATCAACTGCCCGTAAAAGCCCGATTGGTTCAACTAATAATCAGTGGGGGATGAACAAAATCCCCACTGATTAAAGTTTCACTTTATCTATGTTAGGGGAATGGTTTTGAAATTTAAGAAATTAAAACTGCAACCGAGGATTATATTAACTATTAGTACACTTATTCTTGCGGTGCTTCTGTTAACGAGTTATTTATTTTATTATATATTATCTGAAACGGTAGAAGAGCAAATTGGCAAAAGAGCATTGTATGTTGCAAAAACAGTTGCCACTATACCAGAAATTCAAGAAGCTTTCCAAAAGGAAAATCCAAGTTCTATTATTCAGCCAATTGCAGAAAAAATTCGAATCGAAACAGATGCTGATTTCATTGTAGTTGGAAATAAAGATGGCATTCGTTATGCACATCCTAAGCGAGATAGAATAGGAGAAGCAATGGTTGGCGGCGATAATAAAGGCGTATTATTGGAAGGGAAGTCTTATATTTCAAAGGCTACTGGATCATTAGGACCATCGTTACGCGGAAAAGTTCCAATACGTAATCAAGATAATGAAATTATTGGAGTAGTATCTGTTGGTTTTTCGATGGACGATGTTTATCAAGCTGTAGAAGTATATGGTACGCGTGTGTTTTGGATTGCTATAGCTGGTTTATTGTTAGGCATAATCGGCTCTATATATTTAGCAAGAAGCATAAGAAGGATGATGTTTGGGATGGAGCCAGAAGAAATTTCATCCTTATATGAAGAACATAGTACAGTTATTCAATCTGTACGTGAAGGGATTATAGTAATCGATAAAAATGGAATTGTTAGTTTAGTAAATCAAGCGGCATATGACATTCTTTCTTTAGAAAAACAGCAAAATATAATTGGAGAATTTATTTTAAATGTTATTCCTAACTCATCGATACTAGATGTACTTCAAACTGGTGAGGGACAGTTTGATCGTCAATTAAATATAAAGGGAAAGGCTGTTATTGCTAACCGTCTACCTATTAAAGTTAATAATAAAGCAACTGGTGTTGTATCCAGTTTACGTTTGAAATCTGAAATGGACCAATTAACAGCAGAGTTGTCTCAAACGCGGCAATATACAGAAGCATTACGAGCACAAACGCATGAATATAATAATTTGTTGTATACGCTTTCGGGTCTTATCCAATTAGAGTCATATGAAGATGCTTTAGAGCTTATTCATAAGGAAACGGCAGTATATCAAGATTTCGTTCAATTTATTATGAAACGAATTCAAAATCCATGGCTAGGTGGAATTTTAATTGGATTTTACAATAGAGCAAGAGAGTTGAAAATTGATTTTGTGTTAGATCGAGAAAGTAGTTTAGAGAAGTTAAGTCCGCATATTGATAGTAATTATGTTGTTTCTATTTTGGGAAATTTAATTACGAATGCATTTGAAGCAATTGAAAAAAATCAAGAGTATGACAAGAAAGTTAGAATGTTTGTAACGGATATTGGAGAAGAAATATTAATTGAAGTGGAAGATTCAGGACACGGGATTCATGATGAAATAATAACAAGCATATTCTATAAAGGTTTTTCGACGAAAGAGGGCGAAAAACGTGGATATGGATTAGCAAAAGTGAAAGAGCTAGTGGAAGATTTAAATGGGAGTATCGCAATCGAAAAAGGGGATTTAGGTGGTGCGTTATTTATCATTGCATTACCGAAAGAGAGAGGCGAATTGTAATGGCTGAGGGGATTGAAGTATTGATTGTAGAAGATGATATTCGGATTGCGGAGATTCATCGTCGTTTTGCTGAAAAAATTGATGGATTTAAAGTGATTGGAACGGCAACGACTGGGGAAGAAGCAAAGGAATGGCTAGAGCTTGTGAAGCCACAGCTTGTTTTATTAGATGTATATTTACCCGATATGCAAGGAACTGAACTCGTCACATATATTAGGCATAATTTGCATGATACAGACATTATTATGATTACAGCCGCATCAGAAACAGATGTAGTGCGGCATGCTTTACGAGGCGGGGTAACAGATTATATCGTAAAGCCACTTACGTTTGATCGATTTAAAACAAGTTTAGAAAATTACCAAAAGAAGATTATGAAGTTAAAGAAAAGTGCTCAATTATCTCCAGAACAAATTGAACATCTATGGTCTCAAAGAGGAGTGCAGGCAAATCAAATAGAATATGCCCCAAAAGGGATAGATCCATTAACGTTAGCAAAAATAAACAAGCATATACTAACTGTTAATGAAGAGGGAATTACTGCAGAGATGCTAAGCTCAATGGTAGGTGTAAGCCGATCCACAGCGAGGCGCTATTTAGAGTATTTGATTTCTGGAAAGAAAGTGCATGCAGAGCTTATATATGGGAGTGTGGGGAGGCCAGAAAGAAGGTATTTCCGTATTTCTTCATAGGAAACTTTCATAACAATAAAAACAGTAGAGGATTACATTTCCGCTACTGTTTTTTCTAGTGTCATCTTATATTGGAATAATCCCAATTACAATTCCAGTAATCAACATAACCATTGTCGTTCCAACAGCCCAAAGTAAAGTAAAGCGTTGGTGTTCACCAAAATCAACTTTGGCCATTCCGACTAATAAATAAGTGGAAGCGACGAGAGGGCTTAGTAAGTGAACAGGTTGCCCAAGTAACGAAGCGCGTCCCATTTCAGCTGCGCTAACTCCATAAGCAGCTGCGGCTTTTGTTAAAATAGGTAATACCCCGAAGTAAAATGCATCGTTGGACATGAAAAATGTAAACGGCATACTTAGAAGAGCTGTAATAATTGGCAGCTGGGGTCCAAGTGCATCTGGTATGAGAGTAACTACACTTTGAGCCATTGCATCTACCATTTTTGTTCCAGATAGAATACCTGTGAAGATTCCAGCAGCAAATACGAGAGAAACAACTGCTAATACGTTTCCAGCATGAGACGCAATACGTTCTTTCTGTTGTTCTAAGTTTGGATAGTTAATCATAACAGCAATTGCAAAAGCGACTGTAAATAAAACAGGTAACGGCATAACTTCTAGTATGAGACAGACGAGTAAGGCAACAGTTAATAAAAAGTTAATCCATAGCAGTTTAGGGCGTTTATGTACTTCAGCTTCGACTGTTGCAGCTTGCTCATCCATTGTTTGCATTTGTTTTAAATACTGTACATCCATAATTCCTAAACGTTTTCTTTCTTTTTTTCCAAGATAGTAGGCAACGAAAACTACCCAAATTGCACCAGCGATCATTCCTGGTATAAGTGGTGTGAAGAGCTCTGATGCATCAAGACCAAGTGCACTCATAACCCGTGCAGTTGGTCCACCCCAAGGTGTAAGATTTGTCACACCGGCTCCTAACATAACAACTCCAGCTAATATAAGCGGATTCATTCCAAGACGTTTATACAGTGGATACATTGCGGAAACAGTAATCATATATGTTGTTGTTCCGTCCCCATCTAATGAAACGATAATAGTAAGGATAGCCGTACCAACAACAATTTTTAACGGATCACCTTTTACAAATTTTAAGATTTTACTAATGACAGGATCGAATAAACCACTATCAATCATAATTCCGAAATATAAAATGGCGAACATAAGCATAATACCAGTAGGTGCTAGCTTTTTAATCCCCTCTAGCATCATAGGGCCCATATTTGCATAAAAGCCGCCAATTAATGCAAAAATAATTGGAATTAATATTAATGCTACTAATGCTGACATACGTTTAGTCATAATCAAAAACATAAAGACAAATACCATTACAAATCCGAGTAATGCTAACATGTGATCTCCCCCTCAAAAATGATTGCGCTTTCAAAATAAAGTAAAAATTCAGATAAAAGGTTTTTTGTTTATAATAAAAGTTTCAATTCAAATGGTAAATAATTAAAAAAATAACATCATTAGAAGCATAATCTTTATTTTGATCATTTTGTTCACGAGGGTAATTTTGAATTTTTAAAAAGATAATTTACTTCGCACAAGAATGGTAGAATAAGGTGAAAATAGTGAAGTGTGGAGTAGGGAGTAGATTTTGAATGAAAAGAAGAATAGAAGAAATTTATAGTTCATGTGAAGGAAGAGTAGAGGAGATTTTTATTAATGAATCCTCTTACGTATATGAATGGGAAAAATTAATGATGATCCGAAAACACGATGGTGAGCTTGAAAAAATCGGGGTAGGGATCAGTGGAAATATAAGGTTAGTGAATGTAGAAGTAGGACAGGAAATTGATACGAATACATTATTAGTTAAGCTTGAAGATGATTTGTTAATTACTGGTTGTGAATGATGAAAGATGTGTAGAAGTAGCTACACATCTTTTTTGTTCCATATATTACAAAAAGTACATTGTTTTTTCACAAACCTCACACAACTTTTTGATATGCTTTTAGTTCAGTATAACGAATAGATTTTTAAGAATAATTTATTATTACTAATGGGGAGTATATTGTTCTTTTTAGGGAGGAAATCTGGATGAGAGTAAAGTATGCTGTGCTTGTTATATGTTTATGCTTCTTATTTACAATAGTAGGATGTGGGAAAAAGGACATAGAAGCTATTGCAGTTGATGAGAAAAATGATAAGTGTGATATTTGTCAAATAGGGGTAATGGATAATCAATTTGCAACAGAAATTATTTTAGAGAATGGAAAATCCTTAAAGTTTGATGATATTGGCTGTATGTATAAATGGATGGATAATAATAAAAATGAGAAGACGAAAGAAAAGTTTGTGCGAGACTATAATACGAAAGATTGGGTTCCAATGCAGGACGCAACTTACGTATATGATAAAACAATAACAACACCTATGGCTTATAACGTAATCTCATTTAAAGATAAAAAAGATGCGGAAAGTTTTGTATCTAAATATATGGGGAAGGTCCTTTCCGACAAAGAATTATCAGAGCATAAGTGGGAAATGAATAAAGAGATGATGGGGAAACCGAAAAAAGGGAATAGCGGAGGACATTCTCATTAATACGAAGAAGTAGCTAGAACAAGGACAACCACCCAAGGTTGTCTTTTTCTATTGCCAGTGAGATGAAAATAGAAAGATAAAAGGTGTAAAATAGTTAGAAGAACAGTTACAATATAAAATAGTGACATCTTTAGGGGAATTAAGGATAACAAAGATGTACAAGTGTCACCGAAACATGCTAAACTAATTGCTTCATATGTTAATGATGAAGCCGGGCGGCATATCATTCCAAACATGAATTATTTGTTGAGAAAACATGGGCATAAGCGTTCTATGATTCAATTGAAGAAGGAATATAAGGTGCTTATGGATAAATCTATTGAAGAAGAGTTATTGCATGTGATGGAGGAATGGTTTAGAAAACATTATCTTTCATAGGAGCTGTAGTTGTGAGAAAACAAAAAATATTATTATGCATGTTATTAGGACTTTTAATGATGACAGTAGCTTGTGATAAGCAAGAAGAACCTGAATCGAAACCGGTTCAGGTGAAAAATGAAAAAAAGAAGGAAAAGCATAAAGAAAAGGAAGAAGCTAAAGAAGAAACAGGTATAAATTTAATGGATAAGCAATTATTACTTTCTGCGACTCTAGGTGATACCGAAACGGCTATGAAGTTGATTAAAGATGGAGCGAATATTAACGTAGAAGGTGATAACGGAGAAACGCCTGTCCTTGCAGCAACGTATCAGAATCATGTAGAGACAGCTAAAGCGTTAATTGATGCGGGAGCTGATATTGAAATTCAAGATGAGAAACAAAGCAATCCATTTCTTTATGCTAGTAGAGAAGGTTATAAGGATATCGTAAAATTATTAATTAATGCAGGAGTTAATACGAAAGAAACTACTCGGTCAGGTGGAACAGCATTAACTTCTGCATCTGAGCGTGGTCATGTAGAGGTCGTAAAAGAATTATTAGAGCACACAGATATTGATGTGAATTACAAAAATAATCGTGGCGGAACGGCGTTGTTAGAAGCGATTGTATTAGGAAATGGTAGCGAAAATCATAAAAAGGTAATTCAAATGCTTATTGAGCATGGGGCGGATGTAAATATGGCTAACAGTGAAGGAACTACGCCGCTGCAATATGCTGAAAAAAGAGGGTTTAAAGATATTGCAAATATGTTGAGATTAGCTGGGGCAAATGAGGTTATACAGCAGCAACCTACAGAGTAATATAAGAGTGAGATAAGAGGCTAAGAAAATAACAGTCATGAAATTATCCCATTTAAATAGACAGAACAAGGAGATCATTCGACAAGGTGGACTCATTGATGTTTATTTAAATGGGATTTTTGTTTTGAGAAGGAGTTCTTTTGTATTTATCCCGCATTAACGGGCAGTAAGACTCCCACCTCAAAATTCGGAGAATGCAAGGAAGTTAGGTGGGAGATCAACTACCCGTAAACGCCCGATTGGTGTGGGCTAATAATCAGTGGGGGATGAACAAAACCCCCACTGATTAAAGTTTCACTTTATTCTATAAAGGCTTGTTATAGGGATTTTGTACATATAGTAACCAAGGAGGATATAAATGAGACTTTCAGAACTTGAATTAATAGCAATTCAGGCAGAAGCTTTATTTGTGTATAATCAAGCAGGAAGAATAAAGAGTGTAAATGAACATGGGTATCCGAAAGCGCCTCGCTTTTTTCTTGGGCGAACTCGTGAGGGAAACGTAACGAAATATCATTATGACCTTCATAGTGAAATGATAAATAAAATTGAGAAGTTAATTCAAAAACATTCAAATCACATAGAGATAGCAAAAATCATTAAAGTATTAAACGAAGAGAGAACAGTGGAGAATATTTGGATAGGTCCTGCTTATATATTTCCTAATGATTTAATAAAACCAATTAGGACGCTGCAAATAACAGGGAAGAATAAAGAACTCTTGCGAGAAAGCTTTCCTAGTTTAATAGAACAGATGGAATGGAGGCAACCTTATTTTGCAATTGTTGAAAATGAAAAGGTAGTTTCTATATGTTGTAGTGCAAGAAGTACACCAATAGCTTCTGAAGCGAGTGTAGAAACGTTATCTGAGTTTCAAGGAAGAGGATATGGTTCAGATGTTGTTACGGCCTGGGCGATATCAATACAAGAAGAAAAACGCATTCCGCTTTACAGCACGGCTTGGGATAATTTTGCTTCGCAAGCAGTGGCAAGAAAGCTAAAACTGAGTAACTATGGTATGGATTTACATATCACTTAAATTTTAAACAGAGTTGTTTTCTGTTGGAGTTTATTCGTGTATCTGGATTATTGTAAAAGTAATATGGTGAATATTAACATTCGATTAACACCTAATTAACAATTTATCAAAACTGACTTAATAAATGCGTAATATAGTAAAGATAACAAAATAACTAGGGTAGAGAACATTTGAGAACACCCGCTTACATATAACGTGCCACTTTCTTAGGTGTGCTCTATTCCCTAGAGTTCAAATAAGGAGAAAGGTGTTCTATGTAAGTAGGTGTTTTTAGTTTGGATAAAAATAGAAAAGCTAGGTGGAGTCAATGTTTAAAGAATCTTATATAGCGATGATAAAAGAGTGGAAAGGGTATAAAACATACAAAAAATTACCGAAAACAGTGTTTCTTATGACTGGTTCAATGCTGGAGTTACCAGAGCGTGTATATGAACTACAGAAAAATGGACATGATGTATTTCTTCATTGTGATTTTATACAGGGCTTAAATACGAACACAGAGGAAGCGCTTTTGTATATTCAAGATGTTATCGGAGCACAAGGTATTATTTCGACAAAGGGATCGACAATTCGAAATGCCAATAAAATTGGATTGAAAACGATTCAACGTATTTTTATCGTTGATACTTTATCTCTTACAAAATCAATTGAAAATTGTAAAACGACCAAACCGAATGCAATAGAGATTATGCCTGGTATTATGCCTTCTATTATTAAACAGCTAGCAGAGGAAATAGAATTTCCTATTATTGCAGGCGGACTGATTCAAACTCGAGAAGATGCAGAAATTGCAATTCGTGCAGGAGCAAGTGCGATTTCAACAAGTCATTATGAAGTATGGATACAAGACGAAAAAAGGAGTGCAATCTTGTGATTGAATTGAAAAATGTATTAAAGGTATATAAAAGCGTGAAAGAGACAGCGGTTAAAGATGTATCGGTTCACATTAAGAAGGGAGAATTTTTTGTTTTAGTTGGACCTTCGGGATGTGGGAAAAGTACATTATTACGAATGATTGCTGGCTTAGAAGAAATTTCTTCGGGAGATTTAATTATTAATGAGCGTGTTGCAAATGATTTAGAGCCGAAAGATCGTAATCTATCAATGGTATTTCAAAACTATGCGTTATATCCACACTTATCTGTAGAAGAAAATATTTTATTTGGCCTTAAGGTAAGAAAAGTACAGAAAGAAGAGCGGCAAAAACGATTAATGGAAGCTGTTGAAATGGTAGGACTAAAAGAGTATGTGAAAATGAAACCAGGCCAATTATCAGGTGGACAAAGACAGCGTGTTGCGCTTGCTAGGGCGATTGTGAGTCAAGCACCTATTTGCTTAATGGATGAGCCGCTTTCGAATTTAGATGCGAAATTGCGTGCGCAAATGAGGATTGAAATTAGAGAAATTCAGCAACGATTAGGAATTACGATGATTTACGTTACTCACGATCAAATTGAAGCGATGACTATGGGAGACCGCATTATGGTTTTAAATAAAGGAAGTATACAGCAAGTTGGAACACCGCTTGATATATATAACGAACCAGCAAATGAATTTGTTGCAAGTTTTATAGGTTCTCCTTCTATGAATATGAATGATGGGGAAGTGGATAAAGAAAAAGGTGTATTGCATATAGGCCAATTGCAAATTCCGTTATCTATTGGACAGTTAAAGCAATTACCAGAAGGAATTATTCGAATAGGCATGCGTCCTGAGCATATTGCATTGTCTGAGGAAGGACAAGAAGTTACGCTGCAATCTGTAGAAGTATTAGGGAATGAATCTATTTTAAACTTTTCGGTAAATGGGGTAACTTGGAGTGCAAAAGTCATCGGACAGTTACTCTTGAATAAAGGTGACAAAGTAAAATTATTATTCTCGCAAGAAAAACTATGCTTCTTTCAACAGAATACGAATGAACGATTAAAAGTGGTAGCTGAAGAAGAGCTGAAAGTGGTGGCGAAATAATGATTGAGGTAGGGAAATTACCAGCTCAAACAAAAGTGTCAAAAAAGAAGGCATTATGGGGGAGAACGAAAGATTTAAGAATAGGATTATTATTTTTAGCACCATCTATTTTATTGTTTTCGATTTTTCTTTTCTATCCATTGTTTAGGACGATTTACTATAGTTTTTATTTAACAGATATACACGGAGAAGCTAATCTTTTTGTTGGCTTGGAAAATTATCAATATTTATTTTCTGATCCTGCTTTCTACAAAAGTATAAAGTCAACTTTATTATTTGTTTTATATACAGTACCTACTAGTATTATATTCGCTTTATTTCTTGCATTAATTGCAAATGAGAAAGTAAGAGGTATTGGATTATTTCGGGTGCTCTTTTCCTCAACGATGGGCATATCAGTAGCTGCGAGTGCAGTGATTTGGCTATTTTTATTTCATCCAAGTGTAGGGTTATTTAATAACATATTAGCCTCTATGAATCTCCCTGCGATTGCATGGTTAACGAGTCCAGACTGGGCATTGTTTTCCGTATCGGTTACAACGGTTTGGGTGAATACAGGATTTGCATTTTTAGTTATATTAGGTGGTTTACAAAATATTGATACGTCTTTATATGAGAGTGCATCTATAGATGGTGCGAGCTATTTATATAAGCTTCGCCGCGTTACATTACCGATGTTATCACCAACGTTATTTTTTATTGTAACAGTAACTTTAATTAGTGCATTTCAAAGCTTTGGACAAATCGATATTTTGACGCACGGTGGACCGAACGATGCAACGAATTTAATTGTGTACTCGATTTATAAAGAAGCATTTGTGAATCATCAATTTGGAACAGCAAGTGCACAAGCGATGGTATTATTTGTTTTCATTTTCATTGCTACATTACTTCAATTCAAGTTTGCAGAGAGAAAGGTGCATTATAAATGATTGTTAAACAGTGGAAACAAAACTTCCTATTATACATACTGCTCATTATTAGTGCAGTGATGGTGTTTTTTCCTGTACTCTATGCGTTTTTAATAAGCTTTATGACACCAGATGATATTCAAATGAGAAGGTTATTTCCGACTCAATTTACTTTTGATAATTTCATTAATATCTTTCAAAAAGTACCGCTTTTTACGTACTTATATAACAGTTTAATTGTATCGACAGTTGTTATGATTGGACAACTTATCGTGTCAAGCTTAGCTGCTTATGCTTTTGTCTTTCTTCAGTTTAAAGGAAGAAACTTTATTTTCTTCCTGTTTATTTCAACGATGCTTATTCCGTGGGAAGCAACGATGGTACCAAACTTTTTAACGATTCAAAATTTCGGATGGATCAATAGCTTTGCTGGGATGACAGTGCCGTTTTTTGCAACAGCTTTCGGTATTTTCTTACTACGTCAGCATTTTATGACACTTCCGAATGAACTGAAAGAAGCTGCTTTTATTGAAGGGATTGGAAATTTAAGGTTTTTATTCAGCGTTGTAATTCCGTATTGTAAAACGAGTTTTATTACGCTTGGAGTATATAGCTTTTTAACAACATGGAATATGTATTTATGGCCGCTCTTAGTGACCACTGATGAAAAAGTAAGAACAGTTCAAATTGGTGTGAAGCAGCTCCAGTCTCAAGAAGTTGCAACTGATTGGGGAAGTGTAATGGCTGGTGTTACTGTTATCGTCATTCCAACGTTGATTTTACTATTTTTAGGGCAAAAGCAATTGCAACAAGGATTAACAAAAGGTGCAATTAAATAAGCATACATAGGAAAAGGTGGGATTGGGATGAGTTTATTGAAAAAAAGTGCCGCTCTTTTGATGGCAGCCACAATGGCGTTAACCGGGGCAGCTTGTTCAAGTAGTAAAACAGAGGGGAAATCTGAAGCACAGGCAAAAGTAGCTCCTGTTGAAAAAAATGGTGATAAAACTGTAATTCGCTTCTGGCATGCGATGGGTGGAAAAACACAAGGTGTGCTAGATGGGCTTGTTGCAGACTATAATAAGTCACAGAATAAATACGAGATAAAGGCAGAGTTCCAAGGAACATACGAAGAGTCTTTAACGAAGTTTAAAACGATATCTGCAACGAAAGAAGCGCCAGCTCTTGTTCAATCAAGTGAAATTACAACGAAATATATGATTGATAGCAAAAAGATTACGCCTATTGATAACTGGATTAAAAAAGATAAGTACGATACATCAAAATTAGAAAAAGCAATTACGAATTATTACTCAGTTGATGGAAAAATGTATTCTATGCCATTTAATTCATCTACACCAGTATTAATTTATAATAAAGATGCTTTCGCAAAGGCTGGGTTAGATCCAGAGAAAGCTCCGAAAACATATGCGGAATTAAAAGAAGCAGCTAAAAAGTTAACGATTAAAGAAGGCGGAAATGTAAAACAATATGGATTCTCCATGCTGAACTATGGATGGTTCTTTGAAGAATTATTAGCGACACAAGGCGGTCTATACGTGGATAATGAGAATGGGCGAAAAGATGCAGCAACGAAAGCGGTATTTAATGGAAAAGAAGGGCAAAAAGTATTTGGGATGTTAGATGAATTGAATAAAGCTGGTGCACTAGGAAAGTATGGAGCAAGTTGGGATGATATTCGTGCCGCATTCCAATCTGGACAAGTTGCTATGTATTTAGATTCTTCAGCTGGTGTTCGTGATTTAATTGATGCATCTAAGTTTAACGTTGGTGTTGCATATATTCCATATCCAGAAGATACGAAACAAAATGGTGTTGTTATTGGCGGAGCGTCATTATGGATGACGAATATGGTTTCAGAAGAAACGCAGCAAGGTGCTTGGGACTTTATGAAATATTTAACGAAACCAGACGTACAAGCAAAATGGCATACAGCAACGGGTTATTTCTCAATTAATCCAGATGCATATAATGAACCGCTAGTAAAAGAACAATATGAAAAGTATCCGCAATTAAAAGTAACGGTGGATCAACTGCAAGCAACGAAGCAATCTCCAGCAACGCAAGGAGCATTAATTAGTGTATTACCAGAATCGCGAGATGCAGTTGTGAAAGCATTAGAAGCAATGTATGACGGAAAAAATAGTAAAGAGGCGTTAGATGAGGCTGCAAAAGCAACAGATAGAGCCATTAGTATTTCAGCTCGTACGAGTCAAAAATAAAAGAAAGCCGTGTCCTTCTTAAGGATACGGCTTTCTTTATAGAGAGATAAGGGATCAAAGAAATGATGAAGTCTTATCTCTTTTATATGAGCAAAGGGTCTAGAACGAATCTTGTCCTTTTCATTATTTATTTAACTCCATTGCAACTTGTTTGCCATTTACGAAAACCTCTGCCACCGCTACTACAACTTCCATCACTTTTTTCATATCTCATCTCTCCTTGTTTTTTGTTTCATTTCTTACTTTTAGTATAAGGAAATACAGTAATTACAACTATCGAATTGGATGACAAGAGGCTTACATTGTTGTAAGGATAATAGATTCATTTGTAATAATAATGCTTTCTAGTAATTATGTTCAGAAGATTCTTAAAAAAAGTTATAATTAGAGATAAATGTATTTAGAAAGAAGGGGAAAAAATGAATAGAATACTTGTAATCAGTGATATTCATGGAGAAATTGATAAATTTGAAAAGTTACTCATAGAAGTACAATACGATGCGAAACAGGATCAGCTAATTTTATTAGGTGATTATGTAGATCGTGGTCCAAATGCGCGTGCTGTAATTGAAAAGGTAAAAGGGTTAAAAGAAGAGGGAGCCTTCGTTTTAAAGGGAAATCATGAAGACATGATGATTAAAGCGTTAACGACAGATGAAGAACGTTCGTGGAATCATTGGGTAAAAAGAAATGGTGGCGATAAAACATTATATAGCTATGGATTTGTAGAAGAAGATATTGAGGTAAATGAGGGAGACTTCCAAAAGCCAATTTTACAATCTCATATATTAGAGGAACACGTAAAGTTCATTCAAGAATTAGATCATTACATTGAAACAGAAGAGTATATATTTGTACATGCTGGTATTGAGCCGATGAAACGAGTTTCTGAATGTGAACCATACACGTTAATGTGGATACGTAATGAATTTCATAGTGGGTATAGTGGCGAAAAGGTTGTTATATTTGGACATACGGGAACAAAGACGCTTCATGGTAATGATGATTGCGGAGTATATTTTGGTAGTAATCGTATTATAGGAATTGATGGCGGGGCTGTGTATGGTGGGCAGTTAAATTGTTTGGAGTTACCGAGTAAAAAGGTATATGCAGTAAAAGATTGAAAGAAATAAGGACTTCCTTATTTCTTTCAATCTTTTATTAAGACAAAGTTAAGAAATGGATTCTATAATAAAGCTTCCAAATTTTATTCAATTTAAACATTTAGATGGAAATAATTAAAAAGACAACTAATGCGACTACTTTCTTTCGTTATTAAGAGAAGTGATGTAATAATAAAGGAAAAGCGAATTGAAATATATTGTGGAAGGTGAGAAAGGCCGATGCGCTTACTTATAGTAGAAGATAATGCTTCTTTATTGGAGTCTATAGTACAAATTTTACGTGATGAATTTGAAGTGGACACGGCAATGAATGGGGAAGATGGTTTGTTTTTGGCATTACAAAATATATATGATGCAATTTTACTCGATGTCATGATGCCAGAAATGGATGGATTTGAAGTTATTCAAAAAATACGAGATGAGAAGATTGAAACGCCAGTTTTATTTTTAACAGCGAAAGATTCTTTGGAGGATCGAGTAAAAGGTTTAGATTTTGGCGGGGATGATTATCTCGTTAAGCCGTTTCAAGCACCGGAATTAAAAGCGAGAATTCGTGCTTTATTACGACGAAGTGGTAGCTTAACAACAAAGCAGACAATTCGTTATAAAGGGATCGAACTGTTTGGAAAAGATAAAGATGCACAAGTAGATGGACAAGCAATTAAGTTGACTTTAAAACAGTATGAACTTCTAGAGTACCTCATTCAAAATAGCGGTAAGATTTTAATGCGTGAACAAATTTTTGATCGTGTTTGGGGATTTGATTCAGATACGACAGTAGCGATTGTAGAAGTGTATGTTCATCACTTACGTAAAAAATTAGAGCCATTCGGTTATCAGAAAGATATTCAAACTGTTCGTGGTATTGGATATATATTAAAAGAGCAATGAAAAAGGGAAGTATGTTTCAAAAAACACGCATTCGTTTGACTATATTAAATTCGTTAGTGTTTATTATATTAATTGGGATACTGGGAAGTTTAGTTTATTCATATACATATGACCAAATCTACAAGGGAGTAGATGGATCGATAAGAGACGCTATTATGAAGATAACGAGAGAAAAGCGCCAAGGCCCCGCTCAATTTGAATTAAATAAAGATTTACGTATAGGGGATTCAAGGGCCACTTTTTTGGTATGGAATGAAAATGATCAGTTGCAAGATATAGACCCAAGACCTCGAGATCGCAGCTTTTTTGAAGAGAACCAAACAAGTTTATTTCCAAAAAAAGTTGGAGATTTCTATGATATAGAAATTAAGGGGAGAAGTTATAGAACTGGAGCAGTTCATGCAACTACACAGTTTGGAGAGAACTTTACACTTCAAATATTGCGTGAAACAACAACTGAAAAAGAAGTACTTCGCACATTATTGCTAATTCTTATAATCGGTTGCAGCATAGGAAGTCTATGTGCAATAGGCATCGGATTTTTCCTAGCAGGTAGGGCGCTCGTACCTATCCAAAATTCATGGGAGAAACAGCAGCAATTCGTTTCTGATGCATCGCATGAATTAAGAACACCACTTGCGGTTATTCAATCAAAAACAGATGTATTATTCCAGTCGCCATCTGCAACGATAGAAGAAAAGGCGATGGATATTTCTACAATTTCAAAGGAATGTAGACGGTTATCAAAACTAGTTAGCAATTTATTATTGTTAGCGCGTTCGGATTCTAATCAAATTGAGATGGATAAGAAAACATTTGAACTAGATAAATTGTTAGAGGAAATAGTAGATCCATATAAAGAAATTGCTTCTTATCAAGAAAAAGAGATGATATTAAAAGTAGAACGTAACATATCGTTTATTGGCGATAGAGAGAGAATCCATCAAATGATGGTCATACTGTTAGATAATGCGATGAAGTATACGAATGAAGGTGGACATATTCAAATTAACGGTACGCAAACGAGCAGTTCAATTCGCATACAGGTGAAGGATAACGGGATAGGAGTTAAGGAGGATGATATACCAAAATTATTTGATCGTTTTTATCAAGGAGATAAAGCGAGAAGTGCATCAGAAGGTGCTGGATTAGGTCTTTCAATAGCTAATTGGATTGTAGAAAAGCATTACGGAAAAATATCGGTAGAGAGCAAATGGGGAGAAGGCACTTGTTTTGAAGTGATTTTCCCAAAGAATCAAAGATTATAAGTGAGAAGGCGATCTTGTTTTTTACAAGGTCGTCTTTTTTTAAGGGAAAGTTAAGGAACAACTTGTATCATGTATTACATCATGGAGACTTGTAATAGAAAGAGATGCTGGAGTGGATATTTTTGGATGAATTAGATAAATCATACTGTTATTTCTAACAGTGATGAAGTTGATGTATAGTATTAAAAAAATTATGGGAAAGATGGGAAAATAAAGCATGAGAAGGAGGAAGAAGTCTTGAAAAAGAAGATGATGATGGTATGCGCTATTGGAGTAATGAGCTTAAGTATATTAGGGGGCGCCTCTCCTTCTGGAACGACAAAAGGAAAGACAGATTACGCGCAACGTAGTAAAGAACAATTAAACGATGGGAAAATACATGCAATACATACAGAAGAAAAAGCGGAAAAGCTAGGCATTGAAACGGATGGAAAAGAACAAATTACGTTAGAAAAAGAAATTCATGAAACGGAAGTAGGAAGAGAAGCGGAACAATTAGGTATTTCAACAGAAGAAAAAGATGTTGGAATTCTTTCGGAAGAAATTTATGAAACAAAAGTGAAGCAGGAAGCATTGAAACTAGGAATATCAATAGAGAATACATCGATTGTGGATTTAATAAATCAAATTAATACAATCAAAATTAATAATGAAGCAGATAAACTAGGGGTTTCAATAGAAGGAAAAGAAATGCAAGATATTGCGGAAGAAATTTATGGAACGAAAGTAAGAGAAGAAGCAGAAAAGCTCGGTATTTCTAAAAAAGGAAAAGGGATAGAAGATCTAGCACAAGAAGTGTATGAACAAAAAGTGCAGGAAGAAGCAAAAAAATATCATATTGATCTATACGGCAAAGATATATATCAAGTATTAAGAGAAATTAATGAACAAAAAGTGGTGCAAATGGCAGATGAGCTTAATATGGATAGAACGAATATGAATATTCAAGATTTAGCAGAAAAAATAAAACGAGAACAACCTGAAAAGGGAAAAGAACTAAACTTTGTACCGATGATTCAAACAGATGCAGATGCGTTTTATTCTTATTTAACGAATTAAAGAGGGTGTGGGAATAGGAGCATGATACGAAATTGGAAAGTGTGTATGTATGTGATTATATTCGGGGCGGTAATATGGGGCATATATACGAATGGGTTTACAAAGTATGCCGAGAAAGTAAAGAGAGTAACAGTATCCACTACAAAAAGTCAGAAACAAACAATATCTACTAATAATCGAGGTGATGAAAAAATCGTCTTATCAAATGTGCCTTTAATTCAGCAATTACCAGAGCTAGAGAGAGGGTGCGAGGTGACGAGCTTAGCGATGATGTTACAATACGCGGGTGTTTCTGTAGATAAGATGAAATTGGCAGATGAAATAAAGAAAGTTGATTTTTTGGATAATGGTGCACGTGGAAATCCGAATGAAGGATTTGTAGGGGATATTTATACATTTTCTGAATCAGGATATGGTGTATATCACGAACCGCTCTTTCAATTAGCGAAAAAATATTTACCTAATAAAGCTGTGGATTTAACAGGGAAAAGTATAGAAGAAATTTATAAGAGTGTAAAAGCAGGGCAACCGGTAGTAATGATTACGAATGCAACATATGCACCATTAGGTGAGGATGAATTTGCTACATGGGAAACAGATAGTGGCGATGTTTCGATTACTTATAGTGAACATTGTGTTGTACTTGTTGGATACGATAAGGAGTCCGTATATATTCAAGATCCTCTTAATGATAGTCCAGATGTAAGTGTGCCGAGAGAAAACTTTGAAAAGGCGTGGGTACAGATGGGAAGTCAAGCAATTAGTTATGTGAAAAGTTCAAAATAAATTAGGGGGAAAAGGGGTATGGACTTAGGAATAACGGGTGACGAAATTAAACTAGTGAGTTATACAGATGAATGGAAAAAAGAATTTTCTAAAGTGAAACATGAAATACAAAAAAGTACAAACATAGATGCAAATCGTATCGAACATATCGGTAGTACGGCTATTGAAGGGATGATATCCAAGCCAGCTATAGGTATATTAGTAGCTATAGATGATTTAAATGCAGTAGAAAAATCTGTGATAGATGGTTTACAATCTATAGGTTTTTTACGATTGAAGGTGGTACGATCTGGCGAAATTGTCTTTGCGAAGTTTACTGATTCTACTTTTCAAAGGCGCACACATTATATTCATTTAGTAGAGTATGAAAAAGAAATTTGGAATAATTTAATTTTCTTTAGAGATTATTTGAATGACAATGATGAAGCGAAAATCGAGTACAAAGATTTAAAATTAGATTATATCAAGAAGAATTCAGTTGGGATAAAAGGGTATACGGATTATAAAGAAGGTTTTGTGAGAAGTGTTTTAAAGAAGCAAAAATAATAAGAAGAAAGAGAACTTCTATGTATGGAGGTTCTCTTATTTTGTAATTTAAACTTTTAAGAATAACTACATATGTAAAAATGCATAATCAGTAAAAAAATACATGTTATTATTATATTTTGTTTCCAAAATTAATCGAGCAGCAGAAACAATGAAAGGTTTAGCTGGCGATGAAAATGAAGTAACAAATGCCATTGATGAGATTGCAAAGGCTACAGAAGAACAAGTCAATTAAATGGAATAAGTTAGTTTAGTCACTCAAAACTTAGCAGAGATGACAGAAGAATTATAAGAAATGATTAGTAAATTTAAAGTATAATAACAGGAAATAAGTAAGGTGGAAATGATATCACCTTACTTATTTTTCTATACAGCAATTAGGGGAGTCATTAACGGGATGAAAAAAAGAAAAAGACTATGGAATTTATGGAAAACGATTACATTATTAGTGTGTACAGTTGTAATTTTTTCTTTGCTCGTAACAGATATTTTGATTAGCCATAATGTTGAACGAACGACAGAAGATAGCCAAGCAGAGAAGGCAAAAACGATTGCACGTATTGTGGCGGATGATTCTATTGTAATTGATGGATTGGCGGGGAAAGTAGATACCGCCTTGATTCAAGTGTATACAAATAAGATATTAAAGAGTACGGATGTTCAATTTATTGTGGTTATGGATATGAATGGAATCCGAAAATCTCACCCCAATCCTCAAAAAATAGGTCATCATTTTATTGGGGGAGATGAAGGGCCCGTATTGAAGGGGAATGAACATGTATCATTGGCAGAAGGAACTTTAGGGATTTCTATGAGAGTATTTGTTCCAGTTTTTTCTGAAACAGGGGAACAACTTGGAGCGGTTGCGGTTGGAATTTCAGCAGATAATGTAAAAGAAAGAGTGAAAGAAAGTAGACATATTATTTATATAGGTGTTGGAGTTGGAGTGTTGGTTGGCATTATAGGAGCGATATTGCTAGCTAGACATATAAAGAAAAGTTTATTTGGCCTTGAGCCGCATAGGATAGCGAAAATTCTTGAAGAAAGAAATACGATGTTGCTTTCGGTGAAAGAAGGTATTATTGCTGTAGATAAAGAGGCGAACGTAACTTTAATCAATAATGAGGCAAAACGGTTATTTAAGAAAAGTGGACTTGAAGAAGACTTTATTGGTAAAGATGTTGAATTGTACATGCCAAATTCACGTATAAAAGAAGTATTGCAAACTGGAGAGGTACAATTAAACGAAGAACAAAATATTTATGGAATTACGATTGTTACTAATCGTGTCCCTTTATATGTAAAAGGAGAAATAGTTGGCGCGATTGCAACATTTCGTGATAAAACAGAAATTAGAAAATTAGCAGAAGAACTAACTGGTATTAGGTTATATGCGGAAGCATTACGGGCGCAATCTCATGAATTTATGAATAAAATGCATGTCGTATTAGGGCTTACACATATGAAACAGTATGAAGAATTGCAGAAATATGTAAGTAGTATGGTATCAGAGCATCAATATGAAATTGGTGGGGTTATGAAAAGAATTAAAAGTCCAGTATTTGCTGGTTTTTTATTAGGTAAGCTTAGCTATGCTAGAGAGAAAAATATAAAGTTAATTATAAAAGAAGATTCTTACTTACCAGAAATATATGATGAACGTATCATTCATGAACTAATCACCATTGTCGGAAATTTAATTGATAATGCATTAGACGCGGTGACGAATTGTGAGAAGAAGCAAGTTGAAGTTGGAATACAATATGGGGATACATTAATCATTACAGTACAAGATACAGGGAAAGGCATACAAGAAGATGAAATGGATGCATTATTTATAAAAGGTTATTCCACAAAGGGTGATAATCGGGGGTATGGTTTGTACCTTGTAAGGGAAAGCATACAGCGAATAAATGGGGAAATTCATATTCATTCATTGTTAGGAGAGGGAACAACGATAACAATTGAAATACCTAAAAGTAGGGATGAGAGATAAGATGATCAAAGTTTTGATTGTAGAAGATGATCCGATGGTTGCAATGTTAAATACGCATTATTTAGAGCAAGTGGGAGGGTTTGAACTTGTTCATGCAGTTAAATCAGTAAAAGAGGCGATAGAAGTATTAGAGAAGTCACGAGTAGAATTAGTATTACTTGATATCTTTATGCCTGAGGAGACTGGATTTGAGCTTTTAATGTATATTCGGAATCAAGAAAAAGAAATTGATATTATGATGATTTCAGCTGTGCATGATATGGGGAGTATAAAAAAAGCATTACAATATGGAGTGGTAGATTATTTAATTAAACCATTTACATTTGAACGATTTAAAGAGGCGTTAACTGTATATCGAGAAAAATTTACTTTTATGAAAGAACAACAAAAAATTAGTCAATCAGAATTAGATTTGTTAATTTTACAAAAAGAAAAAAGAGAGTCTACTGTCACTAAAGAGCTTCCGAAAGGATTAACGAAGCAAACGTTGCAACTAATTTGGCAGAAAATCGAGTCGCTTCATGGACAAGCATTTACAACAGATGAAATGGCGAAATTAGTAGGGGTTTCAAGAGTTTCTATTCGAAAGTATGTAATGTTTTTGACTGAAATTGGAGTTTTAGAAAACGAAATGGTGTATCAACATGTGGGAAGACCTGTAAGTAAATTAAGATGTGTTGACCAAAATAAAATAGATTTTTACGTATAAGCGACTTATTATAAGTCGCTTATACTTTTTTTAATTACAAAACCAGTTACAAAACTTACAAAAACTATTTTTACTATTGAAAGCGTTTTAATATTGTTATTAAGAAAACAAGGGGGTGCCATATGGGAATGCAAAAGAATGTGGAAGCGGTATCATTTCCTGAGGGGAATGAATTAAAAAGTGAATCTTTCGCTTCTAAAATTATGAATGTTAAAATCGGTGTTATACCTTTACCGTTATATGTAGTATTGGCCGCTATTATTTATGGAGCATCTGTATATAATAAATTACCAGCAGATATGATTGGCGGATTTGCAGTTATTATGATTATGGGTATTTTCTTAGGTGACATTGGGATGAGAATCCCAATTTTAAAAAATATCGGTGGTCCAGCAATTCTCTCATTATTTATTCCATCGTTACTTGTATTTTTTAACTGGATGAATCCAGCTTCAATGGAAGCTGCGACTATGTTAATGAAAAAATCGAACTTTTTATATTTATATATTTCTTGCTTAGTAGTAGGAAGTATTTTAGGAATGAATCGCAAAGTGTTAGTACAAGGTTTCGTTCGCATGTTTATTCCTTTAGTAGTAGGAACGTTAGCTTCTATAGCAGTAGGCTTATTAGTTGGTTCACTATTTGGGTTTGAAATGAAGAAGACTTTCTTCTTTATTATCGTCCCTATTGTGAGTGGTGGTATTGGGGAAGGGATTTTACCATTGTCGTTAGCTTACAGTGATATTTTAAATGAATCATCAGCAACATTTGTATCACAGCTTATTCCTGCGGCTATTATCGGAAATATGTTTGCGATCGTGAGCGCAGGCTATATGAAACGTTTAGGTGAGAAGAAACCTGAGCTTAGTGGTAACGGTGTATTAGTGAAAACAGACAATCAAGCAGAATTATTAAAAGAGCAAAATGCAGAAAAGCCAATTGACTTCTCATTAATGGGAGCAGGGTTATTAATTGCATGTACGTTCTTCATCTTCGGAGGATTTGCTTCTAAGTTCATCGGTATTCCTGGGGCAATCATTATGATTTTTTCAGCGGCAATTGTGAAGTATTTTAATTTAATGCCAGCAAAAATGGAGCAAGGTGCATTCCATTTATATAAATTTATTTCAAAGAATTTAACCTGGCCGTTAATGGTCGGTTTAGGATTGCTATATATTCCGTTAAAAGATGTAGCAGCAGTTCTTTCTGTAGGATATGTTGTTGTGTGTGCATCGGTTGTTCTTACAATGGTAACAACAGGTTTTCTTGTAGGGAAAGTGATGAAAATGTATCCAGTTGAATCAGCGATTGTAACTGGATGTCATAGTGGTTTAGGTGGAACTGGAGATGTTGCTATTTTATCAGCCTCAAACCGTATGGAATTAATGCCGTTTGCGCAAATTTCAACGCGTTTAGGCGGGGCAGCAATGGTTGTAACAGCGACAATTTTATTAAAAATGTTTTCATGATCAAACAAGCTAGCTATATTCATATAGCTAGCTTGTCAAATTAAGGGGAGATTATAAGTATGTTAGAAAATCAAATTAATGAAAGATCATTGTTATTGCATAAAGAGTTAGTAGGGAAAATTGAGATTACAAGTAAAGTAGAAGTGAATTCAGCGGATGATTTAAGCCTGACTTATACACCAGGCGTAGCGGAGTCTTGTAAAGCAATTGCAGCAGATGAAGAAACAGTGTATGACTATACGGCAAGAGGGAATATGGTTGCAGTCGTTTCAGATGGAACAGCAGTACTTGGCTTAGGGAATATTGGACCGAAAGCGGCTATGCCTGTTATGGAAGGGAAAAGTATTTTATTTAAGAAGTTTGCGAATGTAGATGCTTTCCCGCTATGTTTAGGGACGACTGATGTGGATGAAATCGTTACCCTTGTGAAAAATTTGGAGCCTACATTTGCAGGTATTAATTTAGAAGATATTGCAGCACCACGTTGCTTTGAAATTGAAAAACGATTAAAAGAAGAAACTAACATTCCGGTATTTCATGATGATCAACATGGGACGGCTATTGTCGTTTTAGCAGCTGTTATTAATGCATTAAAAGTCGTAAGTAAACAAATGGGTAATGTGAAAATTGTTATTAACGGTGCGGGTTCGGCAGGAATTGCAATTGGAAAATTATTGTTAAAATCTGGTGCAAAGCACATCACGTTAGTTAGTTTAGAAGGTATTGTTTGTGAAGGTGAAACATGGATGAACGAAGCGCAAATCGAAGTTTCGAAAAAGACAAATCGAGAATATGTACGTGGAACATTAAAGGAAGCGATTCATCAGGCTGATATTTTCATTGGTGTATCAGCTCCTAACGTATTAACGAAAGAGCTTGTACAGTCGATGAATGAGAAACCAATTGTATTTGCAATGGCGAATCCAATTCCAGAAATCTTCCCTGAGGATGCACTAGAGGCTGGGGCAGCTGTAGTAGGAACTGGGCGTTCTGACTACTCGAATCAAGTAAATAATGTATTGGCGTTTCCTGGTATATTCCGTGGTGCGTTAGATGTGCGCGCGACGGATATTACAGAAGAGATGAAATTAGCGGCAGCATATGGAATCGCTAACATTATTACGGATGAAGAGCGTAATGCGAATTATGTCATTCCAAATCCATTAGATAAAAGAGTTGTTCCAAGTGTTGCAGAAGCAGTAGCAAAAGCAGCCATTGATTCAGGAGTGGCACAAATTACGAAAATGCCAAGTTATTAATAGTAAAAAGCAGTGCCTTTAAGGCACTGCTTTTTTGAGATAAGAAATCAAAATAATGAAGAAGAAGTGTAGAGTTATTCATGTCCCCTCATTATTTATTTAATTCCATTGCAACTTGTTTACCATTTACTAAAACCTCAGTTACTGCTACGATCACTTCTATCATTTTTCTCATCTCTCATCTCTCCTCGTTTCATTTCTTACTTTAAGTATAAGAGAAGAGAGAGAGTTCAACTATCGAAGTACATGACGTCTAAATTACATTGTTGTAAGGAAGTGTTGCAGTTTTGTCACTTTACTCGGCATTGATTACAAACTGATTATAATATTTTTCGTTCACATATATATTTAATACCCATAATCCAGATGAAGGTAATGACATTACGAGAGGGAGTTCTTTTATTGTAGTATCGACTATATTGGAAGTAGTCCAAGTTTGTTTGGAAGTTTCTTTTTGAAAGAGGATTGGTGTTGGAATTGTAGTACCTTGTTTTAACGCGATAATAGATAGTTTTCCGGTTGGCATTTCAGGATCTAGAAAGAACCACATTATTTCATTTTGTTCATTTGCGATGATGGGGCTATCAGCCATTGCGATTTTTCCTTCAATGCCCTTTAAAGGCATTTTTCCATCTACGAAGGATGGCGCTTCTTCCCAACTTACATCTTTTAAAACGCTAAGATGAAAAAAGGAAGGTGCGTTAATTTGAGAAGATGCCGTTGCTATTACTTCTTTTTTAGGCGCTTTTGAATCGGGTTGCGGTTGCGTACAGCCAGTAATGAGGAAGGAGAAAAGTAGCATAGTTCCGATTTTTTTCATGGTGCCACACTCCTATTTTTTATTGTTAGTGTAATTGTATTTGCTAGAAGGCGGGACAATTCCTTTAAATCATAAAAAGAGGTCGTAAGTTTTGTGCGACCTCTTTTGACATTATCTATACTTGTTCAGTTGTAAAGGTTTGTTCCCTCTCTTTTTGAGGCATCGTTAAAAAAATAACAGAAAGAACGATACATATACCGCCTAATAATTGATATGCTCCAAAAGATTCATTAAGCCAAGTAATTGAAACGATGGCAGCTACAAGTGGTTCAATGCTAGATAAAATACTTGTTTCGGTTGCTGCTAAGTATTTAAGACTACCGATATAAAGAAGGAAAGAAAGAGTGCCGCTTATAATGATAAGAATAAGCATAGAAAAAGTTTGGAGTGTGAAGGTTTGTGAAAGCTGATTCCATCCAAACGAATGATTGCACATAAGCAATGCAATCCCTCCAATTAACATTCCCCATCCAATTACTATTGTTGTTCCACATTCCTTAATAAGAGAAGCTGGATGAAGGGTATAAAATGCAAATCCAACTGCTGTTAATAGGCCAAAAATAATGGCTGCTTTAGATAAAACAATATTTTCAATTGAGCCGTTTGTAATAATAAAGTATGTCCCTGTTAGAGCAGTTATAATTGCGAGTATTTGCATAGAAGCAGGTAATTTCTTTTGCTCAAACGCAACGTAAATTGTAATAAGAACGGGACCTAGAAACTGAAATAGTGTTGCCGTGACGGCATTACTAATATGAACTGTTTCGATAAAAGCGTACTGAGCACCAAGCATGCCAAGAATAGAGAAAATTAAAAGCTGTATAAAGTGTTTAGGCTGTTTCCAAATGTGAAATATGTTTTGTTTTTTTATAAGCAAGAAGGATAAAATGAATATTCCTGCGAGTAACAGGCGAATTGTTAAAAAATCAATTGATGATACGTTAGTATGTTGAAATAGCCACTGAATCATGGGACCAGATAATCCCCATAAAGTAGCTCCTGTAATAATCATCATAAGTCCAATGCGTCTACTATTGTTCATTATCATGCATCTCCTCTCTAGTATTTGATTTTTTATGTGTGACATGATAAAAGGAATTATATATAACTTCTGGTACTGCAAAAAGTATCAGATTTTAGTTTTATTAAGGGGTCAGATATTATGTTAGAATTAACGCCTAATTTAAATATGAATAGTAAAAAGGCATTGTACGTGCAATTGTATGAGTATATAAAAAAAGAAATTAAAGATGGAACGATTCCGGCTTTTACGAAGTTACCAGCTAAGCGAAAGTTAGCAACACATTTACAAGTAAGTAAAAATACAGTAGAGGCGGCTTACGAGCAATTACTTGCAGAAGGTTATATTGAGTCAATTTCGAGAAAAGGTTACTTTGTGTGTGAAATTGAGCAAATGGTTTCTGTAGAAGGAAGCGAAGAGAGAATAGGAGAGGTACCATTTCAGGAAAAGAATTATAAATTTGATTTTACACAAACAGGAGTCGATACGAATACTTTTCCGTTCACTATGTACCGCAAACTTATAAATGATGTATGGCAGCCATATAATAATGATTTGCTCTTTCTTGGGCACCCTCAAGGGGAAGTGAGCTTAAGAGAAGAAATTGCGAACTATTTGTATGAATCTAGAGGTGTGCGTTGTTCAGCTAGTCAAATCGTATTAGGAGCGGGAACACAAATATTAGTGAAGTTACTATTTCAATTGTTAAAGGGAAGCAATTATGCCGTTGAAAACCCAGGGTATCATAGGAAAATGGTTGTTTTTGAACAGGGAGAAAAAAGAGTTCAAATGTTATCTTTAGATAGGGATGGAATTTGTATTGCAGATTTAGAAAATAGCGATGCAAATGTTGTATTTGTAACTCCTTCTCATCAGTTCCCGTATGGAATGATTATGCCTATCACGAGACGTATGCAGCTTTTACAATGGGCGAAGAAAGAAGAAGGTAGGTATATTATTGAAGATGATTACGATAGTGAATTTCGCTATTCAGGAAAGCCAATACCGGCACTGCAAGGGCTAGATACGGATGGGAAAGTTATTTATATGGGTACACTATCTAAAGCATTGTTGCCATCGTTACGGATGAGCTATATGGTATTACCAAAGAATTTAATTAAAAAATACCAAAAGGAATATTTGTTTTATACACAAAGTGTTTCAAGAATGGACCAAGAAGTGATCAGAAGGTTTTTAAATGAAGGACATTGGGAAAAACATATTCATAAAATGCGTGTCGTCTATCGAAAGAAGAGAGATCGGCTTGTTTTTGAAATAGAAAAGTATTTTTCTAATCGTGTTGAAGTGATAGGGGAAGATTCGGGATTACACATTTTATTAAAAGTGCATAATGGAATGCGAGAAGAAGAATTAATTAAAGAAGCAGCAAAATATAGTATTAAATTATATCCTGTTTCTACGTACTATAAAGACGGTACTGCACCTGAAAATATAGTTTTACTTGGGTTTGCGATTTTATCAGAAGAAGAAATTGCGAAAGCGATTCAATTATTAAATACGGCATGGTTTACAAGAAAGTAAAAAAACATCCTCATACATGAGAGGATGTTTTTTATTATTTATTCTCATCTAGGAATAAGACCATATGCTCTTCATCCCAATATTGTCCGTTATATTTCAATGAACGTTCTTGCACACCGAAGGTTTTAAATCCTAATGTTTCATAAAGTTTCTTCGCACCATCGTTGCCAACAACAACATCAAGCATAACTTGTTCTACTTCTAAAGATTTAGCAAGTTCAAGACATTCTTTAATAAGTGCTTTTCCTGCTCCAAGTCCGCGTGCTTTTGGAGACACGTATACTGAACCAATCTTTGCTTTATGTTCTTGTTTTACATATGGTTTCGTTTCCAATGTTGCAACTCCGATTAATTTTCCATCTTTAAATGCACCTAGTGTATAGTTTTCATCTTGTGCTAATTTTTGCGCTTTATATTCAATAGCACACTCTTTATTAATAATATCTTCATAAGAAGAGCTGAAAGCTTCAGGGTTTTGCTTTAATCCTTCTACGCGAAGTTCTAAGTAAATTTCCGCTTCGTCTTTTGTTAATACATGGATATCCAATTATATCACCCTCCAAATCTTTGACAAATGTACCTTTATTTTATATTGAAATAAGAATAATTTCAAAAGCTTAGCTTATAATGCTAGTTTTATGAACAAAATAACACCAGTAGTGTTTACTACTACTGGTGATTTCACGCATATATTATTCAAATGGTAGCTCAATTATAAATTCTGTTCCGACGTTTAATTCACTTGTAACTAGAATAGAACCGTTATGAAGTTCTACAATTTCTTTTGCAACAGCTAGTCCGATACCTTTTCCGCCTGTAGCTCGTGTCCTAGATTTATCAACACGGTAAAAGCGATCGAAAATATGTGGGATATCTTCTTCAGGAATACCTTCTCCTTCATCTTGTACACTTATTGTAAAAGTATCCATATTTGTTCGTACACGTATTGTTATGGAAGTGTTTTCTGGTGAATGTTGATAGGCGTTATGCAGTAAATTTAACATAACTTGTTCCATACGTCTTTCATCTATGCAAACTTCTAGGCCATCGTTACAGTATACATGGATTTTCATCTGTTTGTTTGTTAATGTTGTTTTTGTTTTTTCAACCATTCGCTCTAAAAATGGACTAAGGAGCATAGTTTGTTTTTTTATAACGAATTGGTGCTGCTCTAATTGTACAAGTATGAATAAATCTTGTACGAGATCCGTTATACTATCCGTTTCATCTTCGATAATCTGTAAATATTCTTCACGTTCTTCCTTCGTTAAAGAGTCTCTCTTTGCCACTTTCGCATAGCCTTTCATGTAGGTCAATGGAGTTAATAGTTCATGGGCAACGCTAGCGAGAAATTCATTTCGCTCTTTTTTCATATACGTAAGTTCACTAGATAAATCTTCAATGGTCTTAGCTAAACTTCCGAGTTCATCATTACGTTTAATTCCTAGTTGAATTGGTTTATTCAATTTCGGCATTTTTTCTGTTGCTCTTTTCATTTTTATAAGAGGCTCTGTAATAACTCGAGAAAAAACAAAGACAGAAATAGTTGTTAAAATAAGTGTTAAAATACTAACGATGATGAATTGATCCATAAGTCTAAGTAACATCTTTTCTAAGAAGGATGTTTTTAAGAACATGTGTAAGTTACCATTAAAGTCTTCTGTTTTAATCGGGCTTACTGTTGAGATGAATTTTGATTTTTTCCAGTTCTTCTCTACTATTAAGCCATCTCTTTCAACAGGTTGTGTATTGCAATGAAGTTGTTTTTGTATATCTTGTGTTACAGTCGCTGAGGAAGACATAATTTTTCCATTACTATCAGTTATAACAATAACTATATCAGAATTAGTAAGTGCCTCTGTTTCCATTAAATCTTCAGCGGCATGTTCAATAGCGAAAGCAGGGGGTTCAGGGTGATTGAGACGTTCAGCATATTTTTTTCTCTCAGTGTATTTGTCGTATTTGCTCCATTTTGCACGCCGTTCAATCGTATCGCGATAGCGATTTCCTTTCTCTAAAAGAGAAAGGGTCTCTTCCTCAACCCGCATTTTTGAAAGGCTTTTATAAAAAGATACGAAAGCAATTGTTTCAATACATAAAGCTAATATTAAAAAGTATGTCCCAATTTTAAGGGAAAGTTTGCTCATTTTCTCACCATGCCTTATTTCATATAAAGGGCCAGTGGTTTACTATTATTGTCCACTGACCAAATTAATTATTCACTTTTCCATTTGTAACCGACTTTATAGACGGTTTCTAAATAATCTTCAACTGGAAATCCTTTTTTGCGTAATTTATCACGGATATTACGAATATGTGAATCGATAGTTCTGTATTCGATGTCTGTTTGATAGCCCCAGATTTTTTCGATTAAATCGTCTCGGCTGTAAGCGCGATTTGTATTTTGTAAAAACAGTCCGAGTAATGAAAATTCAATAGGAGTTAGGGAGATTTTTTCATCATAAACTGTAACAGTATGTTTTGTTTTATCCCACTCAATTCCATTGAAACTAACAAAGCCATCTTTCTTTGTGCGGCGTAATATGGCCTCAATTCGTGCAACCAGTACATGCTCATCAAATGGTTTTGTAATATAATCATCTGCTCCCATCGTCAGGCCTTTAATCATATCATAATTTTGATTGCGAGCCGTTAGCATAATAATTGGAACGTTGGAAAGTTGACGAATTTGATAGCAAGTATCCCAGCCATCCATATTTGGCATCATAACATCTAATAAAATAATATCGAAGTCCTTTTGTTCGATTAACTCTAGCGCTTCAAGGCCAGATGTAGCCTTCATACAAAAATAGCCACGAGGGCTTAAGAGCAGATCTAGCAATCGTAACATACGTTCTTCATCGTCTACTAATAAAATTTTCACCATAATCTTGTGCACCCCAAACTATTCATTCTACTTGTATAGTTTACATGAAAATAATAAAAAACTCTTTTTATGTGATTGAATGGAAGTTTGATTTTTTCTTTCAGGGCAATTGACATAAAAAATGCACTAGTTTTGCACAACTCTTTTTTATAATAGAAAACGTAGCGACACAAAATACCCTATGTTGCGACATAACGTCATGTCATTTTATTTATAAAATGACAATTCCATTCTATTGTGTATGTGGGATAGAGAAGGTTTTCGTATTCACCTCGCATCGGATAAGAAAAAATTCCTATCTCACACTTTTTTTATTATAAAGGGGATTGTACACATGAGTAAAAAAGTAGAACGTTTACAAAAAGAAAAGCAAGATCGTAATGCGATTGTAATGTGTGTTGCGGTATCTATGCTTATTATGATAAGTTGTGTAAATAAATTTTTCGGGATTTTATAATAGAAAAAAAGCTTATTGCCTCTTAAGAAGCAATAAGCTTTTTTAATGCGTTCTATATAATAAACCAAGGTAGAATTGCTAACCCAGAAGTTACGATTGCTGTAGCAAATATTAAAACGATAGCTTGTTTGTTTTGTTTCATATCACATTCTCCTCTACATATCAATTGAATGCTGTTCGTTCACGTTATCCCGCTATTTGCGGGCCCGATTGGTGTCGGCTAATAATTAGTGGGTGATGGACAAAACCCCCACTGATTAAAGTCTCACTTTATATTTTTAGTATAACGAATGGAAAGGATTGGAACGATCGATAAAGGTGACATGAAAATTACATTATTGTAATAAAAAAAGCATCTTTATTAATAAAAAGATGCTTTTGAAAAGTTGACGTATTAATCATTTAAGAATAAAACCATATGCTCTTCATCCCAATATTGTCCGTTATGCTTTAAGGAACGTTCCTGCACACCGTAAGTTTGGAAGCCGAGGGACTCATATAATTTTTTTGCAGCTGTGTTATCGGCAACGACATCAAGCATGAGTTGTTCTACATGTAATTTATCGGCATTTTCAATAATGGCTTTAATTAAAGCTCGTCCCGCTCCGAGTCCACGTGCTTTTGGGGAAACAAAAACGGAGCCGATTTTTGCTTTATGTTCTTGTTTAATAAAGGGTTTTGTTTCTAAAGTAGCAATACCGATTAAATCATTATCTTTGAAGACACCTAGAGTATACTTGTCCGGATTGCTTAATCGTTTTGCCATGGCAGCGACAGGGTCCTCATGTTTCAGAACATCTTCGTAAGAAGAGCTAAAAGCTTCAGGGTTTTTTGTTAAACCTTCCATACAAACTTTTAAATATATTTCTGCGTCCTCTGTTGTTAATAAGCGAATTTCCATAATTGTAACCTCCTTGGTTGATCCAAATTTAATTCATTATCTTCATAAGAGTGAGTATAGTTTTACTTTGTAAATGCACGCTGTGACTATTCTTTCTTAATTTGTAAAAGAATGAGAAGATTATGCTACTATGTTTTCATTTCTGTTTATGTAATGAAATTATATATTAACTTCATTAACTATTCAAGTGTTTAATATATTGTATTTTTATAACTAAAATGACTCCTATGTAAAGGAGTCATTTTGCATTTCGTATTTAATTTTTTGCTTTATACCCATCAATTCGTTCTGGATGTGTATAAATATTGCAAGATTCATTTCGAATGAATCCTACTACGGTAATACCTAAATCATGGGCAAGTTGCAGGGCCAGTTTAGTTGGGGCCGATTTAGATAGAACAATTTCGCATCCTATTTTTGAAACCTTTAGCAAAATTTCAGACGAGATGCGTCCGCTAAACGCAATGATTTTCCCTTGAACAGATATATTGTTTCGTAAACAATGACCGTATATTTTATCTAGCGCATTATGTCTTCCGATATCCATTCTTGATAAAAGAATGTTTTTTCGATCACATAGAGCGGTATTGTGCACACCACCCGTTTGGCGAAATGTAGTTGAAGATTGCTGTAAGGAAGTCATTAGGTGAAAACATTCTTCCGGAGTAATAGTTATATGTATATCATGTAACTTTTTGGCTTTTGCGGCATCATTGACGAAAACAAAACCTTGTCTACTTTTTCCGCAACAAGAAGTTACGTACCGTTTATTATATAAAGTTTGATAGAGCGGATTAATTTTTGATGATTTTACATGGACAATTCCGCTTTCTTTTTGAATCCATAACTCTTCAATATCTTTATAAGAAGAAATAATTCCTTCTGAAATTAAAAAACCGATTACCATATCTTCAATATAATTAGGAGTGCATACGACTGTTACGTATTCTTCGCTATTTAATTTAATTGTAATAGGAGATTCCGTAACAATCTCATCGGTTTGTTTTGAAAATGTACCAGATTGATAGCGTACAATTGTGTACGTTTCTTGAGTAGGCTCCATATTAAATTCCCCTTTATATGTATTTTTCTCCATATTTATCATAAAACATCGAAAAAATAAAAGCATCCACTAGAAGGTAGCAGATTATTTTGGTTATAATTGTATATTTACGATATAATAGATTTGTAGAGTAGTGACATTTATAAGCTTACGTAGTTATACCTTATAACATCTAGAATCGACTTCAAGAGGAAAGTATTTCAACAGGGCGTTTCAAAAATATGTACAGCAACGCAGTTTTGAAAACGGATTCATAACTGTGTTGTACAGTTAGTTGTAAGGAGAGGGGAAACTATGACAGAACAGAAAGTCCGTGTAACCGTTGATGGTAAAGAATTTTTCGCATCAGGTGAAAAGACGATACTCCAATTATTTAACGAAAGTAATTTAGAACATCCTCAAATTTGTCATGTACCAGAAGTAGATCCTATTCAAACTTGTGATACATGTATTGTAGAAGTGAATGGAAGTTTAATGCGTGCTTGTTCAACGAAGTTGGAAGATGGTATGCATATTGAGAGACAATCAACACGTGCGAAAGAAGCACAAACTGAAGCAATGGATCGTATATTAGAAAATCATTTATTGTACTGCACAGTATGCGATAACAATAATGGTAACTGTAAAGTGCATAATACGGTACATATGATGGGAATTGAAGAACAAAAGTATCCATATGAGCCGAAAGTGAGCGCGTGCGAAGTGGATATGTCCCATCCATTTTATCGGTACGATCCCAATCAATGTATTGCTTGTGGACAGTGCGTAGAAGTATGCCAAAACTTACAAGTGAATGAAACTTTATCAATTGATTGGAGCTTAGATCGCCCGCGTGTTATTTGGGACAATGGCGTGAGTATAAATGACTCATCTTGCGTGAGCTGTGGACAATGTGTAACAGTTTGTCCATGTAATGCATTAATGGAGAAAACAATGCTAGGAGAAGCTGGGTTCATGACTGGCTTAAAACCAGATGTACTAGACCCAATGATTGATTTTGTTAAAGATGTAGAGCCAGGATATAGTAGTATTTTAGCTGTTTCAGAAGTAGAGTCTGCAATGCGTAAGACGAAAATTAATAAAACAAAAACAGTTTGTACATTTTGTGGCGTAGGTTGTTCGTTTGAAGTATGGACGAAAGACCGCCAAATTTTAAAAGTACAGCCTGTATCAGATGCACCAGTAAATGGTATTTCTACATGCGTAAAAGGTAAATTCGGATGGGACTTTGTAAACAGTGAAGATCGTATTACAAAGCCTTTAATTCGCCAAGGGGATATGTTTGTTGAGGCTTCATGGGAAGAGGCTATTGAAGTTGTTGCATCTAACATGCAGCACATTAAATCAGAATATGGTAGCGATGCATTTGGATTTATTTCTTCTTCTAAAGTAACAAATGAAGAAAACTATCTTATGCAAAAACTAGCTCGTCAAATATATGGAACAAATAATGTAGATAACTGTTCACGCTATTGTCAGTCCCCAGCGACAGATGGTTTATTTAAAACTGTCGGTATGGGCGGAGATGCTGGGACGGTGAAAGATATTGCTGAGGCAGGTCTTGTTATTATTGTTGGCGCAAATCCAACAGAAGGACATCCTGTACTTGCAACGAGAGTGAAACGTGCTCATAAATTACATGAACAAAAACTAATTGTAGCAGACCTTCGTAAACATGAGATGGCAGAACGTGCGGATCTATTTATTCATCCGCGCCAAGGAACAGATTATGTATGGCTTGCTGGGATAACGAAATATATTATTGATCAAGATTGGCATGATAAAAAATTCTTAGCTGAAAATGTGAAAAACTTTGATGAATATAGCAAAATGCTAGAAAAGTATACGATTGATTATACAGAAGAAATTACGGGGATTTCTAAAGAGAATCTGAAAGAAATGGCTCGTATGGTATATGAAGCAGATGGTACTTGTGTACTTTGGGGTATGGGAGTAACTCAAAATACAGGAGGAAGTACAGCTTCAGCTGCAATTTCAAATTTACTTCTTGTTACGGGTAACTATCGTCGTCCTGGTGCAGGTGCGTATCCATTACGCGGGCACAATAACGTACAAGGCGCTTGTGATATGGCAACATTACCGAACTGGCTTCCAGGTTATCAAGCAGTTTCAGATGATGTGCATCGTGCAAAATTTGAAAAAGCATACGGTACTACTATTCCGAAAGAACCAGGATTAAATAATATTGCAATGTTACTTGCAGCAGAAGAAGGAAAATTGCGTGGTATGTATGTCATGGGTGAAGAAATGGCTTTAGTAGATTCGAACGCTAACCATGTGCAACATATTTTAGCGAACTTAGACTTCCTCGTTGTTCAAGATATGTTCTTATCGAAAACAGCTCGTTTTGCTGATGTTATTTTACCAGCAGCACCAAGCTTAGAAAAAGAAGGAACGTTTACGAATACAGAGCGCCGTATTCAAAGGTTGTATGAAGTATTGAAGCCGCTTGGTGATTCTAAGCCTGATTGGTGGATTTTACAAAAAGTAGCTCGTGCACTTGGCGGGGACTGGAACTATGAAAGTCCAAGTGAAATTATGGATGAAATTGCATCGCTTGCCCCGTTATATTCACAAGCAACGTATGATCGTTTAGAAGGTTGGAATAGTTTATGCTGGGGTAGCCACGATGGTAGTGATACACCACTATTATATGTAGATGGATTTAACTTCCCAGACAAACTAGCACGCTTATCACTAGATGAATGGGTACCGCCAGTAGTAGCACCAGATGAGTATGATTTGCTATTAAATAATGGCCGTATGTTAGAGCATTTCCATGAAGGGAATATGACGAATAAGTCGGCTGGAATTTTATCTAAAGTGTCTGAAGTATTTGTTGAGATTTCGCCTGAACTTGCTAAAGAGCGCAATGTGAAAGATGGTGGTCTTGTAGAATTAGCATCGCCGTTCGGAAAGATTAAAGTGCAAGCGCTTGTTACAGACCGTGTAACTGGAAATGAGCTATATTTACCAATGCATGCGACAGTAAATGAAGAAGCTATTAATATTTTAACAGGAACAGCGACAGACATTTATACGTGTACACCAGCTTATAAACAAACGATGGTGAAACTGCGCGTATTACGTGAAAAAGGAAATCGTCCATTACCATCTTCAAACCCAAGAGACAAAAAACGTCATCCGCAAAATGGTGTTGAAATTCAGCAAAAGTGGCAAAGAAAACAATACGTATCACTTGTGGATCAAGATTAGGGGGCGGAGATAGTGGCGAAAGAAATTACGTTAATTCAAAAGAAAGTTGTAACAGAAGAAGAGCAGAAACAACAGTTAGCAGATGAATTGTTAACAGAGTTAGCTCATAACCGTGAAGCAGTCGAGGAAACGATGCAGCTTTTAGCGCAATTACAAAAAGCAGGGATTTTAGATGCGGCAATTAGTTTACTTGCTGCAAAAGAAGATGTTTCAAAAATAGCTGTTGAACAATTAAATCGTGAACCAGTAAAAAATGCATTAAATAATATGATGGGAGCCGGAGAAGCGTTGTCTTCAGTGGACCCAGAAATAACGAAACAAATAGCATCTAGTTTAGTCACTGGATTACAATTTGCAACGGATGAATTAAATAGTGGAAAAAAAACAAAGGTAATGGATTTCTTTAAGGTATTAAAAGATCCAGATATCAATAGAGCAATTACATTTGGTTTTAGCTTTTTAAAAGCATTCGGGCAAGGGCTAGAGAAAAAATAGAGGGAATGAAAAAAAGTGATGGGAAGTGGCCATCACTTTTTTTCATTGTATGTATAAGAGTGTTCATGTTAAGCGGAATATATTATTATTAAAAAGATGGATTGGAACTGGAAATGTGGAATCCATCTCAAATATCGTTTTAGAATGTGGAGGAATATATGCAACACCGTAAAAGACTATCTATACCAGGGGTAATGAGACATTCCTTTCAAACAGTAAAATTCGCTTTTTGGAATGTGTTAACATTCCAACTCGTTTATAAATTGTTAGCAGCGATTGTGTTTATCCCACTCTTCGGTATTATTTTTAATAAGTTATTGTACTTTGGTGGTTATGCAAATGCGACAAATGATGAGTTATTAGCATTTTTGAAAACACCATACGGAATTTTGGCGATTGTAATTTTATCCATACTAGCATTGTTTCTTATTTTTACAGAGTTTGCAGTGCTTATTATTATTTCATACTTCGCTCATAAAAGACAAAAGGTGAAATTACGCCCGATTTTGTATAAAACGGTAACGTATTTGCCAGCTCTTTTCACATATTGCTTACCGGGATTTATTTTATATGCTGTCGTATTGTTACCTCTTTTAAATATGGGATATGAAACGGCATTAATCCCTCAAATTCAAATTCCTAACTTCATTACAGGAGAACTGTTTAAGACAACGATGGGACAAGTTGGTTATTACACGTTCTTTGCTGTAGTTGCGTATTTGAACCTTCGCTGGATTTTTGTTTTACCTATTGTTGTTTTAGAGCAAAAGCCATTTCGCATGGCAGCACGTAAAAGTGCAACGTTAGTAAAAGAAAGCTTTTTTAAAGTACTATTCTTTTTAGTAGGTTTTTTCATTTCAATAGGAATTGTGTATGTTGTATTTTTAGGAATATATTTATTGTGTCTATGGGGTGTTTATGAATTTACAAATCCGAAAGGAACATTTGCATTATTAGCTGAATCAACAATGTCTGTATTTTTAACGAGTACATTGTATTTATTTAGTTTTATTGTGACGCCATTTTATATTATGGCGATTACGCGATTATATTTGCAAAAGGTTCCGGTTGAAGATGTTTTACTAGAAGAAGGATTAGATTATTCAAAAACGAAAGCAGATAAATGTTTCTTCAAAAAACATCGTTGGAAGTTTATTGGTGTATATATCGTGGGGATTATTACTGCTGGAATGGTCGTTGCATTCATTGTAACGTTTATTTCAAATTCGTATAAAGAACCGATTATTATGGCGCACCGTGGATATATATCAAAAGGTGTAGAGAATACGAAAGAAGCGATACAAGGTGCTATTGATGCAAAAGCAGACTATGCTGAAATAGATGTATTGCAAACGAAAGACGGTGAACTAGCAGTCATACATGATTTGAAGCTAAAACGTCTTGCGAATGCGAATGTGCATGTATCAGATTTGACGATGGATGAGTTAAGGCAGCTTACTCTTAGTCAAGATGGATTTTCAGGACAAATAAGTACGCTTGATGAGATCATTAAGCTGGCAAAGGATAAAATCAAACTCAATATTGAAGTGAAGCTTCATGGGGGCGAGAAAGATTTTGTAAACAAAGTATTAAAAACGATTAAAGATAATGACTTTGAGAAGCAATGTGTAATTCAAACGTTACATTACCCGCTTATTAAAGAGTTTAAGCGTGCAAATCCAGATATAAAAGTAGGATATATACTTTATGCAAGTAGAGCTAACTTAAAGAATGTGAAGGCTGATTTTTATGTAGCAGAAGAATATATGTTAAATAAGAAATTAGTAAAAGAAGCAAGGAAGTTAAATAAGCCAATTTACGTATGGACAGTGAACGATATGGAGAGTTTAAAGGCATATTATAAGTTAAACGTAGATGGTATCATTACCGATTATCCTGAAGATGCACGTGAAACAATTAAGATGTTAAAAGAACAAGAAGCGGAAGAAAGTGATCTGTTTGATAAAATTACAGAAACGACAGAAGATTTATTTTCAAAGTTATTTATAAGTTACCCAGCTGCTGGCTAAATACTAGTAGCTGTTTTTTTTTGTGAAAAGAATATATTTCTAAAGTATTGTACAAAGTAATAAGTGCATATGTATACGGCATTGCTTAGTTTTTTTACATCGTTACATTATTGTCAAATAATAAATGATTACTGTGCATTTTGAGTGGGTATAATAAAAATAGAGTGATAGATAATGAAATGGTACGAAAGACCCAATAGAATCAATGTTTTATATATTTACACTATTCTAAATATATAAACTTTAAAAAAATAGTATGTTAGCGTTTTCATAACTTTTAAGTTATGCTAGAATAAGGACATAAGTTATTAATTATTAAAAAAAGAAAAAAGAATTCCTTTTTTCTGTTAATTATAAGGGGGCATTTCATTATGCGTATTGGGGTACCAGCAGAAATTAAAAACAACGAAAACCGTGTGGCAATGACACCAGCAGGTGTTGTACATTTAGTTCGTAACAACCACGAAGTATTCATTCAAAAGGGTGCAGGTTTAGGATCTGGTTTCACAGATGCAGAGTATGTTGAAGCGGGAGCAAAAATTGTTGATACAGCTGAAGAAGCTTGGAACATGGATATGGTTATGAAAGTTAAGGAACCAATTGAAAGCGAATACAAACACTTCAGTGAAGGTTTAATCTTATTCACATACTTACACTTAGCTCCAGAACCAGAATTAACAAAAGCGTTAATCGAAAAGAAAGTCGTTGCTATCGCATACGAAACAGTACAATTAGAAAACCGTTCTCTACCATTACTTGCACCAATGAGTGAAGTAGCTGGTCGTATGGCTGCACAAATCGGTGCACAATTCCTTGAGAAGAACAAAGGCGGTAAAGGTATCTTACTTGCAGGTGTTCCAGGGGTTAAACGTGGTAAAGTAACAATTATCGGTGGTGGACAAGCTGGTACAAATGCTGCTAAAATTGCAGTTGGACTAGGTGCGGATGTAACAATCATCGACTTAAGTGCAGAACGTCTTCGCCAATTAGATGACATTTTCGGAAACCAAGTAAAAACTTTAATGTCTAATCCTTACAATATTGCAGAAGCTGTAAAAGAGTCTGATCTTGTAATCGGTGCAGTATTAATCCCAGGTGCAAAAGCGCCAAAACTTGTAACAGAAGAAATGATTAAATCAATGGAAACAGGTTCTGTTGTTGTAGATATCGCGATTGACCAAGGTGGTATTTTCGAAACAACTGACCGTATTACAACTCATGATAACCCAACTTACGAAAAACACGGCGTTGTTCATTATGCAGTTGCAAACATGCCAGGTGCGGTTCCACGTACATCAACTCTTGCATTAACAAACGTAACAGTACCATATGCAGTACAAATTGCTAACAAAGGCTACAAAGAAGCTTGCCTAGGCAACTCTGCATTACTAAAAGGTATTAATACATTAGATGGCTTTGTAACATTCGAAGCAGTTGCAGAAGCTCATGGTGTAGAGTACAAAGGTGCTAAAGAATTATTAGAAGCAGAAACAGTATCTTGCTAATAGAAGCATTATACAAAACAAAATCGAACAATATATAATACAACATGATAAGAGCTAAGAGATAATACCTCTTAGCTCTTCTTAGTAAAAGGGGGCATTCATCGTGGCCAACCTATTTAAAAAGAAATCCGTTACGCAATTGTTAGGGGAAAGTAAAAGTAAAACTTTGACGAAAACGCTAGGGGCATTTGACCTAACAATGCTAGGGATTGGTGCGATAATTGGTACAGGAGTTCTAGTATTAACGGGATTAGTAGCAGCAAGAGATGCTGGTCCGGCGGTTATTTTTTCATTCATGATTGCAGCAATTGTTTGTGGATTTGCGGCTTTATGTTATGCAGAGGTTGCATCTACACTTCCTGTTTCAGGTAGTGTGTACACATATTCCTATGCAACAATTGGTGAGTTTGTAGCTCATTTAATGGGATGGACATTATTGTCAGTATACGTTGTAACGACTGCCGCAGTAGCTGGTGGATGGACAGGTTACTTCCATAACCTAGTAAGTGGATTGGGACTTGAAATTCCAAAAGCATTGTTAACGATTCCAGCGCAAGGTGGTATAGTGAACTTACCCGCAGTTATCGTTACGTTGGTGATAACTTGGTTATTATCACGAGGTACAAAAGAAAGTAAGCGTGTGAATAACATAATGGTATTAATTAAAATTGGTATTGTTGTTTTATTCATTGCAGTTGGTGTATTCTATGTGAAACCAGAAAACTGGATACCATTTGCACCGTACGGCTTAAGTGGAGTCTTTGCCGGAGGAGCAGCAGTATTCTTCGCTTTCTTAGGATTTGATGCATTAGCAACTTCTGCTGAAGAAGTAAAAAATCCGCAACGTGATCTACCGATTGGTATTATTGCTTCATTAGTCATTTGTACAATCATTTATGTTGTAGTTTGTCTTGTTATGACAGGTATGGTTTCTTACAAGGAATTAGATGTACCTGAAGCGATGGCTTATGTACTAGAAGTTGTAGGACAAGATAAAGTGGCTGGTGTAATTGCTATTGGAGCTGTAATTGGTATTATGGCTGTAATTTTCGCGTATATCTACGCTACGACACGCGTATTCTTCGCTATGAGCCGTGACGGTTTATTACCAAAATCTTTCGCGAAAATTAACAAGAAGACAGAAGCGCCAACATTTTCAGTTTGGTTAACGGGAATTGGTAGTGCTTTAATTGCTGGATTTATCGATTTAAAAGAATTGTCGAATTTAGCGAATATTGGAGCGTTATTAACATTCGCGATGGTTGGTGTAACTGTTATCATTCTTCGCAAAACGCATCCGAAATTACAACGTGGATTTATGGTACCGTTTGTACCAATCTTACCGATTATTTCAGTTGCATGTTGTCTATTCTTAATGGTAAATTTACCATTAAAAACATGGATATACTTCGGTGTTTGGTTGGCAATTGGAGTAGTTGTATACTTTGTATATTCGAAAAAACATAGTCATCTAAAAGAAGATGGAAGTTCGCAAGATAGTTTAGAAAAAGCTAATTAAAGGGATATAAGATAGTAAGCCTTGTGCGTCTAGGGAGCGCGCAAGGCTTTTTCTTTTTGGGGAAATAAAGGATACCAATGTTAATTTGGCGAATTTTTATGATCGGAATATGAAAAAGGGGTGTAAAGATGGAGACGAAAGTTGTCGTTGGAGCAGAGGGATATAATAATAACCCAGGGTGGTTACATACGAATGAAGAAGAATTAAATTTATTAAAAAGAGAGATGTGGATTAATAAATTTCAGCCGAATTCTTTATTAGCAATTTTAGCTGAACATGTATGGGAGCATTTATCGTATGAGGAAGGCATAGAAGCAGCTAAAATATGCTATGAGTTTTTACAAGATGATGGTTATATTCGTTGTGCGGTTCCAGATGCGTTTTTTCCTGATGAAGAATATCAGCAAGGTGTGCAAGTGGGAGGGCCTGGTCCCCTAAATCATCCAGCTGCAAGCCATAAAATTGTACATAATTATAAAACAATCACATCCATGTTTGAATCGGCAAGTTTTCAAGTGAAGCTTTTAGAGTACTGTGATGAGAATGGTGAATTGCATTACAGTGATTGGGATGAAAAGAAAGGATTCATTTATCGATCGAAACGTTTTGATCATAGAAATCAAGATGGTGAATTGGGATTTGCTTCGTTAATTGTAGATGCAGTGAAAGTTAAGAAGTGAATAAAAGAAGACTGTCCAAAAAGATATTTTGGACAGTCTTCTTTTTATATAGGTTGCTACTATTATCAATCTTTGTCGGTAAATCGATATTCCTTGTCGAATCGTTGATATCATATCTTTTGTTAGGGTATTGCTGTAAATAGAGAGGGATGTACTCTGGCTGAAAGCTCGGCTTATGGGATATCTCTTTTTGTATGAAGAATACAGCAAATGCGGAGAATATTTATATGCCTATTTTGAAATGTGAACGAAATGTTCAAAAAAATATAGCAGATTTTATTGACACATATGAATAGGCGCTCATATAATAAAAGTATAAGATATATGAATGATTGTTCATATGTTCAATTGAAGAGGTGAGCTATGATGGCTGGAAATAAAGTGGAAGCACAACAAGAAATTTGTTCTCAGACGGTAATTCATGAAGAAGTTATTGATCAAGTAAAAGAAACAATTCCGACTGATGAAAGTTTAAGTAAAGTAGCAGAATTGTTTAAAGTATTAGGTGACCGTACACGTACGAGAATATTACATGCGCTATTTGAAGCTGAAATGTGCGTTTGTGATTTAGCTTATTTATTAGGAATGACACAATCCTCAATTTCGCATCAACTTCGTGTATTAAAACAAGCGAAGCTTGTGAAGAACCGTAAAGAGGGAAAGGTTGTTTATTATTCATTAGCTGACCAGCACGTAATTCATATCTTCGAGCAAGCGTTTGAACACGTAAACGAGGAAGAATAAAAACGTGAGGGGGGAGAACGATGGCAGAAGCATTAGTGAAAAAGAAACTTATGCTAGAAGGTTTAGATTGTGCAAATTGTGCAATGAAAATTGAAAAGGGTGTTGGGAATATAGAAGGAGTAACGTCTTGTTCTGTAAACTTCGCAACAAAGACGATGCTTTTAGAAACACCGCATAATAAAGAAAATCAAGTTGTTACGGAAGCGAAGCAACTTGTTACAAAATTAGAGCCGCACATTAAAGTGCAAGAAGAGCAAAAAACAAAAGCGGCAAAAGAAGTATTTATATTAGAAGGTTTAGACTGTGCGAATTGTGCAATGAAAATTGAAAATAAGGTAAAAGAAATGCCAACAGTTTCAGAAGCAACTGTTGATTTCGTATCAAAGAAATTAAGAGTAGAAGTTGCAAATAAACGAGAACTTGAATCGACTGTACAGGATATAAAAAATGTCGTTCAAAAGTTAGAACCAGATGTAAAAGTTGTTCGTGAAGAGGAAAAAGGACACGATCACGGCCATGATCATGGTGATGGAAATGTGAAAAAGATGATAGGACGATTAGTAGTCGGTGGAATTTTGACAGGGATTGCTGCATTAGCCGAATTACCGCAAATGATAACAATTCCATTATTCGTCCTTGCGTATTTATTAATTGGTGGAGATATTGTTTGGAGAGCAGTAAGAAACATAACGCGCGGCCAAGTGTTTGATGAAAACTTTTTAATGGCAATTGCAACTTTAGGAGCCTTTGCAATTCAGCAATATCCAGAAGCAGTTGCGGTAATGTTATTCTATCAAGTAGGGGAATTGTTCCAAAGTATTGCAGTAAATCGCTCTCGAAAATCAATTACTTCATTAATGGATATTCGTCCTGATTATGCAAATGTGAAAGTTGGAAATGAAACGAAACAAGTATCACCAGAAGATGTACAAATCGGCGATTATATTATCGTGAAACCAGGTGAAAAAGTACCGTTAGATGGAAAAGTAGTCGAGGGAATATCAATGGTGGATACTTCAGCGTTAACAGGTGAATCTGTACCGCGTGAAGTAGAAGTTGGTAATGATGTATTAAGTGGTTTTGTAAACCAAAATGGTGTATTAACAATTGAAGTTACAAAAGAGTTCGGTGAATCTACCGTATCGAAAATTTTAGACTTAGTACAAAATGCAAGTAGCAAAAAGGCACCAACAGAAAACTTTATTACGAAGTTTGCACGTTATTACACTCCGGTTGTAGTTATAACAGCGGCGATCATGGCATTTATTCCACCGCTTATTTTAGAAGGTGCTACGTTCTCAGATTGGATTTATAGAGCGCTAGTATTCTTAGTTATCTCGTGTCCATGTGCGCTAGTTGTATCCATTCCTCTTGGCTTCTTTGGAGGTATTGGTGGGGCATCTAAAAGTGGTATTTTAGTAAAAGGAAGTAACTATTTAGAGGCATTGAATGATGTGAAATATATCGTTTTTGATAAAACAGGAACATTAACAAAAGGTGTCTTTAAAGTTACAAAAATGGAGCCGAGTGAAGGTACTACAAGTGAAGAAATTTTAGAGTATGCAGCGTTTGCTGAAGTGTATTCAAACCATCCGATTGCACAATCTATTCGAACTGCATATGGAAAATCAATCGATGAAAATAGCATTGAAGACTATAGTGAAATTTCTGGTCATGGTACGGTTGTAAAAGTACAAGGAAAAGAAATTTTCGCAGGTAATGCCAAATTAATGAGAAAAGAAAACATTACATTTAAGCAACCAGATACAGTAGGTACACTAGTTCATGTTGCTGTAGATGGTGAATATGCAGGTTATATTGTTATCTCTGATGAGGTAAAAGAGGATTCAAAACAAGCCATTCAAAAGCTAAAAGAATTAGGTATTAAGAAGACGGTTATGTTAACTGGTGATGCAAAAACAGTTGGTGAAGCTGTTGGTAAAGAATTAGGATTAGATGAAGTTCATGCAGAATTATTACCACAACAAAAAGTAGAAGAAATCGAAAAAATTGATGCAGCAAAACACGGGAAAGAAAAGGTTGCTTTTGTTGGTGATGGTATTAACGATACACCAGTATTAGCACGAGCGGACGTTGGTATTGCGATGGGTGGTTTAGGATCAGATGCCGCAATTGAAGCTGCTGACATCGTTATTATGACTGATGAACCTTCAAAAATCGCAACAGCTGTAAAAATTGCAAAACGTACACGTAGCATTGTATGGCAAAATATTATATTTGCATTAGGGATAAAAGGGGTAGTGTTATTACTCGGCGCATTTGGTATTGCAACAATGTGGGAAGCGGTCTTCTCAGATGTTGGGGTTACATTACTTGCAGTTTTAAATGCAATGCGTGTACTGAGAGTGAAAGATTTATAAAAATAAGAGAGGGCGCGATTACGCCCTCTCTTATTTTTAGTCTTAGCTATTTTGTTGAAAATGAATCTTGATAAAACAATAATAAGTATTATTTTAATATATTTTATATGGCGTTAAGAAAACAGAGAAGGGGGAAACTTCTCTGTTTATTTTTGTATATTTTTCGCAACCTTTTCTCGAACAGTTTGAATGTAATCCATTTTATGATCCCAACATTTTTGGCTTAAATCTACAGGGTACTCTTCGGGATTTAAAGTGCGCATATATTCTTCCCAAAATAGTGCGAGACTGTTTTCATTATATCTTTGAATATCTAATATGTTTGGTAGTTCATACGCTCTTTTACCGTTAACGAAAATGTCTTGATGCAATTCTCGTGCTTCAAAGTTGGTTACGAATTTACTTATATATGTATGAACAGGATGAAACATTTTTAAACGTTCTTCTTTTCCGGGTTCTTCAGAATCTAAAGCAATATAATCGCCCTCTGCATGATCGTTAACCCGATTGATAATACGATAAATTCGTTTAAGTCCTGGAGTTGTAATTTTTTCAGGATTAGATGAAATCTTAATCGTATCATTTAGTTTTCCGTCAGCATCTTCAATGGCAACTAGTTTGTAGACAGCGCCTAATGCCGGCTGTTCAAAGGAGGTGATTAGCTTTGTACCAACACCCCATACATCAATTTTCGCCCCTTGAGATTTCAAGTGCATAATCGTATATTCATCTAAATCGCTAGAAGCGATAATTTTTGTGTTTGTAAATCCAGCTGCATCAAGTAGTTTTCTTGCTTCTTTTGATAAATAAGCCATATCACCACTATCAAGGCGAATACCATAAAAATCGATACGATCTTCGAACTCTTTTGCAACACGAATCGCATTTGGAACACCGGATTTCAATGTGTCGTATGTATCGACAAGAAATACACATTTTTTATGTGTTTCAGCATATTTTTTAAACGCAACATATTCATCGCGATACGCTTGAACGAAAGAGTGGGCATGTGTGCCAGCTACAGGAATGCCGAAGCGTTTTCCTGCCCGAACGTTACTTGTAGAAGAAAAACCGCCAATAAAGGCAGCGCGTGTCCCCCAAAGAGCAGCATCGAACTCATGAGCGCGCCTTGTACCAAACTCTAAAAGTTCATCATTATTTGCAGCGTGCTTCATACGTGCGGCTTTTGTAGCAATCAATGTTTGGTAATTTACAATGTTTAAGAGGGCGGTTTCAATGATTTGTGCCTCGCCGAGCGGTGCATCAACACGTAATAAAGGTTCGTTATTAAAAACAACTTCACCTTCTTGCATACTACGAACCGTTCCAGTGAATTTCATATTTTGTAAATAATGAAGGAAGTCTTCTTCAAATTGTAGCTCTGCTAAATAAGCGATATCGCTTGCGGTAAAGCTGAAATTTTCTATGTACTCTACAATTTTTTCAAGACCAGCAAAAACAGCATAGCCGTTTTCAAATGGAAGCTTTCGAAAGTATAAATCAAAAACAGAACGGCGATTATGAATACCATCTTTCCAATATGTATAAGCCATGTTGATTTGATATAAATCTGTATGTAAGGCGTAACTATCGTCTTTATAATGATTCATTGCGAAAACACCTCCGTAATTTGGTTATAGTATACCAATTTTCCACCTTTCGTAGCAAAGAAGTAATATGGGTTTGAAGTCAAGAGAGAAAAAAATGAAATAATGCATATTTTTTAGAAAATTTACATTTATCAATTTATATTTCTCTAGATTTTATGTATTATTAGAGTAATGGGGGTAATGAGAATGGAGGAGGACAATGCAACAAACATTAGAAAAAATAGGCAAGCAAGTTTTTTATAAACGGCTACAGCAAAAAATGACACAAGAAGAATTATGTCAGGGCATTTGTTCTGTCTCATACTTAAGTAAGATCGAAAATGGAAAGATAGAAGCATCAGAAGAGATTCTACAATTGCTCTGCACGAGATTAGAAATTGCCGTGACGGATTTGAGAGATGTAGAAGAAGATGTGAAAGTGAAGTTGGATGAGTGGTTGAATGCACTAATTCATTTGGACAGGCAACAGGTAGAACGCATATATGAAGAGTTACAAGATGAAATGAAGCATGTGTTAGATTTTGAAATTATAAATTATTATAAACTGCTTTATACGCGTTATTTAATTATGAAAAGGGATATTTTAGTTCTTGAAGAAGAGTTAGATAGACTGAAAAAGGTTTATAAGAAATATTCACCTTTTCAAAAAATGCTTTATACGTATAGTAAGGCTATATTGCTTAGTTTGCAATATAAGCATAAGGAAAGTTTGGAATATTTAATTGAGACGGAAGAAATGGCTAGAGAACAAGGATATTATGAAAATGGTATATATTATAATTTGAGTCTCGCATATAGCCACCTAAACATACCGCATTTAGCCATGCATTTTGCTCATATTGCTATGGAAGGATTCCGTAACGAATACAAATTTCGTTATGTAATCAATTGTCAAACAATTATTGCTTTAAGTTATGTGGAAAAAGCGCAGTATGAAGAAGCTTTAAAGATTTATGAAAGTATATTAAGAGAAGTAGATTCTTTTGCGGAAAAAGACATGATTAAGGCCATGACTTTAAATAATATGGGAGAATTATACCATTATAAAAATGAACATGATAAATCAAAGAACTATTTTCTTCAAAGTTTCGAATTACAGAAGGCAGTCAATATGAATTATATTGAAACAATTTACGGGCTAGCTAAACAATGTATTCATCTTAAACGTTATGAGGAAGCACAGGAATGGATAGAAAAAGGGATTGATTGCTCACGTAGTGATGAAAAATATAATAAAATGATCTATTCGTTCTGCATATTTAAGTATAAATATTTTGAGGAACCTCAAGAGTTTAAGAGATTCTTAGAGAATGAGGCTATTCCATTCTTTAAAAGTGTAGGTAGTATGAAAGAATTGAAAAATGCGTATTTAGAATTAGCTATGTATTTTGAGAATGAATTTAAGTATGAAGAAAGTAATAAATATTATAAAGAAGCTATTAAAGTTTTGGAGGAAAAGGAGGAATTGAATTGAAAAAGCGTATATATGGTGTGGTAGGACTAGGTATAGTGACGATTTTGTCTTTAGGAGTTAACTATTCTAATCCGGATATATATGGAGTAAAATCCCTGAAAGAAGAATCAGTAAATTACTCTAATCCAGACATATATGGATTGCAATCTTTACAAGAAGGAAGTATAAACTATTCTAATCCGGACATTTATGGTTTTGATTTCCCGCAAGAAAAAGTTATAAACTATTCTAATCCAGATATTTATGGTTAAGAAAATATTGAGAAACCCCTTTCCGTTCGGAAAGGGGTTTCTCAATATTTGTTCCCTAAAATTCTACAAAACTTGAGAAAATAATTAATTGAATTTTTAGTATATTAATAGTGAAAACATAATGCTAATATAAAATTACTCTTTTTCAAAAATTTTTTATTAGGGGGAAGGTTATATGAAAAAGAAGAGTTTAGCATTAGTTTTAGCGGCAGGAATGGCAGTTACAACGTTTGGAGGGACAGGCTCTGCGTTTGCAGATTCTAAAAATGTGCTCTCTACGAAGAAGTACAACGAGACAGTGCAGTCACCTGAGTTTATTTCTGGTGATCTAACTGGAGCAACTGGAAATAAAGCGGAATCTGTCGTGTTTGATTACTTAAATGCGGCAAAAGGTGATTATAAGCTAGGGGAAAAGAGTGCCCAAGATTCTTTCAAAGTGAAACAAGTGAAAAAAGACTCTGTAACTGATTCAACAGTAGTACGTATGCAACAAGTTTACGAGGGAGTACCTGTATGGGGGTCTACTCAAGTAGCTCACGTGAGTAAAGATGGTTCTTTAAAAGTATTGTCTGGAACAGTTGCGCCTGATTTGGACAAGAAGGATAAGTTGAAAAATAAGAATAAGATTGAAGGCGCAAAAGCAATTGAAATCGCGCAACAAGATTTAGGAGTAACACCGAAGTATGAAGTGGAGCCAAAAGCGGACTTATATGTATATCAAAATGGTGAAGAAACAACGTATGCATACGTTGTAAACTTGAACTTCCTAGATCCAAGCCCAGGTAACTATTATTACTTCATTGAAGCGGATAGCGGTAAAGTTTTAAATAAATATAATACCATTGATCATGTGACAAAAGATGATAAGTCACCAGTTAAACAAGATGCTCCTAAACAGGATGCGAAAGCGGTTGTAAAGCCTGTTACAGGAACGAATAAAGTGGGAACAGGTATTGGAGTGTTAGGTGATACGAAGTCGCTTAATACAACGTTATCTGGGTCATCTTACTACTTACAAGATAATACACGTGGAGCAACGATTTTCACATATGATGCGAAAAACCGTTCAACACTACCAGGAACATTATGGGCAAATGCCAATAATGTATTTAATGCAGCGTATGATGCAGCGGCAGTTGATGCTCATTACTATGCGGGTATCACGTATGATTACTATAAGAATACATTTAATCGTAACTCAATTAATGATGCGGGTGCAGCATTAAAATCAACTGTGCATTATGGAAGTAAGTATAATAATGCTTTCTGGAATGGCTCACAAATGGTATATGGAGACGGTGATGGTGTAACATTTACTTACTTATCGGGTGGTCTTGATGTAATTGGTCACGAATTGACGCATGCTGTTACGGAAAATAGCTCGAATTTAATTTATCAAAATGAATCAGGAGCATTAAATGAAGCGGTTTCTGATATTTTTGGAACATTAGTAGAGTTTTATGATAACCGTAACCCAGATTGGGAGATTGGTGAAGATATTTACACGCCTGGTAAAGCAGGAGATGCACTTCGCTCTATGAGCGATCCAACGAAATATGGTGATCCAGATCATTATTCTAAGCGTTATACTGGCACTAGTGATAACGGTGGAGTTCATACGAACAGTGGTATTATTAATAAAGAAGCTTATTTATTAGCAAATGGTGGTACACATTACGGTGTAACTGTAAATGGTATCGGAAAAGATAAATTAGGTGCAATTTACTACCGTGCAAATACACAGTATTTCACGCAATCTACTACATTTAGTCAAGCTCGTGCTGGATTAGTACAAGCTGCAGCTGATTTATATGGTGCGAATTCTGCTGAAGTAACAGCAGTTAAGCAATCATTTAGTGCTGTTGGTGTAAACTAAGATACTTCTATTCGTAAGAGATATGTATTAATAGAATATACTTCAAAAAATAAAGAAGGAGCCTATGCTCCTTCTTTATTTTTTTCTCCATTTTTTCCACAAATAAAATAATCCGATACAACCTGCGATTGTTACAATCCACTTCGCTTCATTTGTTCCATTCATAACTTGGTATGCCGAATATACTTCGATCAATAAGGCCGGTATTTTCCCTATTGTACTGGCGATACTGAAGGAGAGTAATGACATATTCCCTAGAGCTGCAAATAAAGTGACGATGCTTGATGGAATGAAAGGTATCAACCGAAACGATAGAACGAGTAGGAAGGCTTCTTTACCTTCTACATAAAGGAGGCGTTCTACTTGTGGGTACTTATTTACCTTATTGTGAGTGAATTTTTGAAGGCCTAAGCGATAAATATAAAACGAGATAATAGCTCCTAACGCTTCGCCAACGATTGAAATAATAGTTCCGTTAGTTAAACCGAAAAGCTGTATGTTAATAGCGGTCAAAAAGATGCTTGGAATAACCCCTAATAAGCTAATAACAACATTGATCAAGAGACTAAGTGGTATTGCAATTGAGTAATATTCCATTAAGAAGTTTTGAATCGTTTCTGCCATAGTTATAAAATCCTTTATCTTTTTTTGCATTACACCATATTTCTATAGTATAGGCAAGTGGAAATTTACATAATATAGATATTTGTTGATAAAATAATACTCATATACCTTATAGGGGTATTGAGTATATAAAATGAGGGGTATATTCATTGATTTTATAAAGTTCGAATAAAGACCGTTAAATAAAGGAATTATCGAGTGTATATAAGGTTGATTTTTGCGGGAAATAATTTAAAATTAATAGGGGTATATTTTAAAAAAGTGAAAAAACGTTGGATTTGATGAAATTAGGTCAGTGGGTATAGAAAAAGAACGAGGAATTGTAAAAAAGTACAATTGTGTAGTGAAGATATGATTGAGTATGTATAGAAATATGTGTAGATATTTAAAATTTGCATGTTTTTTCTATGCGAAATTGACTTTTAAGGGAGTTGCGATAATAATCATGGAAGAGGTGATATGATGAAACGACTAAGTAGTCTTTTCTTGAGTAGTCTACTTGCATTAGTACTGATTTTAAGTGGATGTGCTGGAAAAGAACAAAAAACAGAAAAACCTAAAGAGGATCATTCGGCATCAGTAGAGAAAATTAGTGATAATATTTTAGATGAAATGGAAGGACCACCTAAAAACGGTCATACGATTGAAAGGCATGTTGGAAAAACAGAAGAAGAGTTGAAAAAACGTTTGAGTACAGATAAAGTTTCAGCGGCAAGTACATACTATGATAAGGAAACAGCGACAAAGGCTGTGAAAGATAGTTTAAAACAACATGATAAAGAAATTCAGGACTGGTTAAAAAACTCTAAAGAAGCTCGTCTTGTATTGAATACAACTCATTCATTCCCGGTTGGAAAAACGGTAATAAAGAAAAATATGAGTGTAAAAGACAAACTAGTAAAGACTGTAACTGTTTTAGCGAGAGATAAGTCAGGGGAATTAGGATTTAAGATTGTTACTTCTTATCCATCTGACAAATAAGAAGGGGGAGTAAACATGTATACGACATTACAATACTTTCTCAAATCGTATTGTACGTTAAGCATCCATGAGAATGAAATAGTAAGTGTGATGGAAGAGTTTCTAGATCAAGAAGAAGAAGAAATTGTTTCGAAATTACGAGACGAATTATTATATATGAAGAAAAAGAACGCGTGGGAAGAAGCCTACGTACTAGTTGCGAAGCAAGGAAATCGTATGTGGTCTTTAGAAGAAACGAAAGACCATCTTGAAACTTTTTTACTATTATTGCAAAAGAAAAAGGCGTGAGTAATCACGCCTTTTTATATACGCTTTTTGAAATTTGTCCATTTGAGATTACTTCACCGTTTTGTGTTACTTTTTTATATGTCACAGCCGTAATTTTATCGCCAGTCTCACTAATCACTTTAGAAGAAACGTCCACATCTTTCCCAGTAGCTGTACCGAAAATGCGTGCAGTAATACTACCTCCATTTGAAAAGGCTTGAATGTAAATATAATTCCCAGTATTGTTTTTAAATTTTAAATCAGGTCCATAATCTGCCACTGCTGCATCTTGGCCAAGTGGTAAGTAATGTACAGGCATAGAATGGTTGCTTCGAGCTACAATTCCTAAGTCAGCTCTTAAAGCTGCGCTATATAATGTGCTACTTACTTGGCAAACTCCCCCGCCAGCACTTTGTATAACTTTACCTTGCAAGTATACAGCTGCGGATTTATACCCATGTGCAGCATCAGTTACGCCAACGCGTCCGTTAAAACTAAATGTTTCATCAGGTGCTACAATAGCTCCACTTAAAGTATTAGCTGACTTATTTACGTTAAAAGATTGACTTCCATTACGGCCAGCCATTGGAGTAGAATATTCAGCAATGACTTCTTTAATCCCCATTTTCTGTATATCTTCTGTAGACCGTTCTGGTTTTATTAGTGTAACCGGTAATAAAACATCTGATTTACCAGTAGTAATAGCTTCGCTTGTTAAATCGTTTAGTTTTCCTTTATCAATTTTTTCTCCGTTTTGACTTTGACTAATATTTACTGTAGAGCCTTCAACACTTAATTCTGCATTAACAGGATTTTTTAATGTTTCATTATATTTATCTTTTATAAAGGTTTCATAAGCTGTTGTATTTAATTGTGGTGTTAATTTGTAGTCGCGTTTTAATTCGCCGGTCTCAGCTTGTTTGCGGAGTTTATAACGATTGATTATATTGCCTTCTTGTTCCTTAAATATATTGTCGACAATGTCTTTTTCTTTATAATCTACGCCTAAATCTTTCCATGTGTAAGTTTGTTTATCGTTTTGGAATGTGTAGTTAAGAGATTTTTGATTTAATTCATTCACCTTTTGATTAACAATTGCTTGTATATCTGCTTTATTTTTTCCATCAAGAGAAATACCTTCAAATGTAGTGTTTGGTAGTGCAGTTGTATCTAATTGATTATTTAGTTTGGATACATATTGATATCCACCAACGCCACCTACACAAAGTAATATGCCACCAGCAATAGCGGAGCCGATTAGTATTTTGCTTAGCTTCATTTATTTCCCCCCAGAAATTTATGTATAAATATATGTATTACATTTTTTGTATAAAAATGATGAAAATAACATTATATACGTACTAGTATACTATTATTTTTACTGTGTGTGTAATGTTTTCATAAAAAACGTTACACTGTTGTAATAATTGTCTCTTTTTGTCACAATATGCATGCGGAATATGTTGAAAATTATAATAAAAAGGCTGCTTAGAAAAATCTAGCAGCCTTTTTATTATAATTTTTTATGCTCATTTTTATTCGTAACACCAAGATGTTCTTGCAGTGTTGTCGATATATCCTGAACGCTTTTTTCGATCGGAACGTAATAATAAATACCACCTATATATTTATCAGTACCTTCTACTTGTAGCTTATCCATTTTTAATTTTGAATCCATTGAATTTTTGGCAATAGCCATCATATCATCAAAAGTTAAATTTGTTTTTAAGTCGTTATCGACAGCATCTAATAAGCTTCCGATTTTATTAACGGAATTGAGCGATAGTGCTTTTTCGGCAATAGCTTCCAAAACAAGTTGTTGTCGTTGACCACGCATATAATCACTATCAATATGACGAGTTCTAGCTAGTGCAAGTGCTTCTTCTCCATTTAAATGTTGGCGTCCTTTTTTGAGGTGAATAGCATTTGCTTCGTCGCTACTATTTTGTTCTGTAAACTCAACTGGAACGTCGACAGTAATACCTCCAAGGGAATCAACAATATTGATAAAGGATTTGAAATTAAATTTTACATAGTAATCAACTGGGACATCTAAAAAATTTTCCACTGTATCAATTGTACTGTCTACGCCACCAAATACGTGTGCATGTGTAATTTTATCATATTTATCACGCGATTTAATGTAAACACGTGAGTCACGTGGAATACTGACAAGTTTAACGGATTTATCATTTTTATTAATTGTTGCAAGTAATAAAGCGTCCGTACGAGTTGCTTTTCCGTAATCCTTTTCCCTGATATCACTTTCATCTACACCCATGATAAGAACAGAAATATTGTCAGTCATAGGTTTAACAGCTTCTTCACGTTTGCTGGATTTATCTCCTCGGCCCAATCCAGAATAGGCGTTGCTTAAGACGGATTTTGCTTTACTATATATGTGAAAGGAGTAACCTCCTGCTCCCATTGCTACAATAAGTAATGGAATAAGAATGAACCAAAGTAGGCGTTTTTTCTTTGAACGTCCTTTTGTGGCTCGAGTTTCTTTGTTCATGTCGGATTTCATCATTTTTTCTCCTTTAAAACAATCAAAGTGTATACATCTAGAAGCGTATTAAAACACATAAAAAAATATTGTACGCTAAATAAAAGGGATTGTACATGTATAAAAAATAGATGTCTTGATTATTTATAAGACACCTATTCGTTATTGTATACAAAAGATAAGAATAAGAAAATGATAAAATTTTACCTAATTACAGCATAATACTTACAATAATCGCAGATAAAATACTAACAAGAGTAGCTCCGTATAATAATTTTAGACCAAATCGGGCAACGACATTTCCTTGTTCTTCGTTTAACCCTTTTACCGCACCTGAAATAATTCCAATGGAAGAGAAGTTGGCAAAAGAAACGAGGAAGACAGAAATAATACCAACTGTACGGATAGAGAGAGTACTGGAAATTTTGCTAAGATCCATCATTGCTACGAATTCATTTGTTACAAGTTTAGTTGCCATAATGCTACCAGCTGTGACAATTTCAGAACTTGGTACGCCGATAAGGAATGCGATTGGAGCGAATACATAACCTATTAGTTGTTGGAAAGTAATGCCGAATATAATGAGGAATAGGTCATTAATGCAACTCATTAATGCGACGAATCCAATAAGCATAGCGCCGACGACAATTGCTACGCGAAAACCATCGAGGATGTATTCTCCAAGCATTTCAAAAAAACTTTGCTTTTCACCTTTTATTTCCAAAATATCTTCATCATCGTTAACGTTATAGGGGTTAATAATGAGTACGATAATAAAACCGCTAAATAAATTGAGAACGAGTGCGGTTACTACATATTTTGGTTCAATCATCGTCATATAGGCACCGACAATGGACATAGATACTGTGGACATAGCAGAGGCGCAAAGTGTATAAAGTCGATGTTTTGGGATTTGAGCTAATTGTTTTTTTACCGTAATAAAAACTTCTGATTGACCGACAATAGCAGAAGCGATGGCATTGTAAGATTCTAATTTCCCAAGACCATTTATTTTACTGAGAAAGAAACCAATCCAATGAATGAAGAATGGCAGTATTTTGAAATGTTGTAATATACCGATTAAGACGGAAATAAAGACAATCGGTAATAACACGTTAAGGAAAAATGGCATTTCTCCTTTGTTTGCAAGACCGCCAAATACAAAGTTTATACCGGATGCAGCGTAGTCGAGTAACTTTGTAAACAAATTAGAAATTATCGTAATAAGTACGAGGCCGATTTCTGTATTTAATAATAAATAGGTTAAAATTAACTGTATAATAAGCATGATGAAAATTGGTTTGAATTTAATATGTTTTTTATTGTTACTAGCAATATAGGCAAGGAAAAAAACAACGATAAGTCCGACGGAAAAAGTGATAAATTTCATAATAAGCCCCCTAAAAGAGATATTCTGATATATATGTTTTTCAATTAAAGGGAGAATATGCATGTTTAGTAAAGAGAGGAATAAAAGAATCATGAACATATGTAGAGTACATCACGTTGCAATTATTTGTTCAAATTATGAAGTGTCAAAGGATTTTTATACGAGAATATTAGGTTTTAAAGCGATAAATGAAGTATACAGAAAGGAACGAAATTCTTATAAGTTGGATTTATGTGTAGGAGAAGAGTATCAAATTGAATTATTTTCATTCCAAAGTCCACCGAAGCGTCAAAGCTTTCCAGAGGCCGCTGGACTTAGACATTTAGCCTTTGCTGTTACTGATATAGAAGAAGCTGTTAAACATTTAAATCAATGCGGGGTTGAGACAGAATTGATACGCGTTGATGAAATAACGGGAAAAAAATTCGTCTTTTTCCAAGACCCCGACAGTTTACCATTAGAACTGTATGAAAGCTGAAAATTGGTGAATTTTATATGGGGTTGCTTTCAAGTAAATGAAGAAACTAAAGTGAAACTTCTTTTTTAAAGGAGGTGTAACTTTAGCTAAGAAAGCTAAAGGACATACGTGGATATTTTAAAATTATTGATGGTAGCTATTCTTATAGCATTAACAGGTTTCTTTGTTGCTATAGAATTTGCAATTATAAAGGTACGTAGCAGTCGTATCGATCAACTCGTTATTGAAAAAAGACGAGGAGCATTAGCAGCTAAAAAAGTAACTTCAAATTTAGATGAATATTTATCGGCATGTCAGCTAGGTATTACGATTACTGCTTTAGGGCTCGGGTGGTTAGGAGAGCCGACGATTAAACATTTACTCGAACCACTGTTTTTTAAAATGCATCTATCTTCCGCAATTGCAAGTACGATTTCATTTATTATTGCATTTGCAGTTATTACATTTTTACATGTTGTCATTGGTGAACTTGCTCCAAAGACGTTCGCTATCCAAAAAGCAGAGCAAGTTAGTTTATTATTAGCACAACCGCTTATTTATTTTTACCGGGTTATGTATCCATTTATTTGGGCTTTAAATGGCTCTGCCCGACTTGTGACAGGCTTATTTGGCTTACATCCTGCTTCTGAACATGAAGTAGCGCATTCAGAAGAGGAACTAAGATTAATCTTATCTGAAAGTTATGAGAGTGGTGAGATTAATCAAACAGAATTTAAATATGTAAATAACATCTTTGAATTCGATAATAGAGTAGCAAAGGAAATTATGGTACCTCGTACTGAAGTTGTTGGCCTATATGAGGATGAGCCATTTGAGACACATATTAAAGTAATCGCACAAGAAAAGTACACGAGATATCCTGTACTTGGTGAAGATAAAGATGAAATTATTGGGATGGTTAATGTAAAGGACTTATTTATTCGTTATATGGATGGGAATCGAGATGAAGAGTGCTCAATTACACCGTATACACGGCCGGTTATTGAAGTGTTAGAAAATATCCCGATTCATGATTTATTATTACAAATGCAAAGAAGGCGAATACCACTAGCTGTATTATATGATGAATATGGTGGTACAGCAGGGATTGTCACACTAGAAGATATCTTAGAGGAAATTGTTGGAGAAATCCGAGATGAATACGATGAGGATGAGGCTCCACCTATAGAACATATAAGTGAAGTATGTAAAATCGTAGAGGGGAAAGTACTTATTAGCGAAGTAAATGATTTATTTGGTATACATCTAGTCGCGGATGATGTTGATACAATTGGTGGTTGGATTATGATGCAAAAGCAAATCGTTGCTGAGGGGGACATTATTGAGAAACATGGCATTCAGTTCAAAGTTCTTGAAAAGGATATGCATCAAATTAAGCGAGTGGAAATAAAGAAAGTAGAGGAATGAATGGGCTTTCTATCATGTAACCTTTTATAAAAGGGATATATAGAAAATTAAATGTTTGCGCTTTCAAAAAAGGTGCTATATAGTGAAGGTGGATGATGAAGAATTCTTCTTATAATACTCGTATTTTTATAGGGGGAATTTTCAAATAAGGATTTAGAATGAACAGTATAGGTGATGAAAAATGATAGCAACGAAGGATATACGTATCGAAAAAGATTTTTTAGGTGAAAAGGAAGTACCGAATGTAGCTTATTACGGCGTACAAACGTTACGTGCTGTAGAGAACTTTCCGATTACAGGGTATCGCATTCATCCGTCACTCATTACAGCGATGGCAATTGTGAAAAAAGCGGCGGCACTCGCAAATATGGACACAGGATATTTAGCTAAAGATATCGGACAAGAAATTGCAGAAGCTGCACAAGAGATTGTTGATGGAAAGTTCCATGATCAGTTTATCGTAGATCCGATTCAGGGCGGGGCAGGGACTTCAATTAATATGAATACAAATGAAGTCATTGCTAACAGAGCGTTAGAGCGCATGGGATATGAAAAAGGTGAGTATACGAAAATTAGCCCAAATACTCATGTGAACATGGCACAATCGACAAATGATGCGTTCCCAACGGGGATTCATATTGCAACTCTTATGATGCTAAAAGAACTACTTGTTACAATGGAAGAACTTCACTCTGCTTTTCGTGATAAGGCAAAAGAGTTTGATCACGTAATTAAAATGGGACGTACACATTTACAAGATGCAGTTCCGATTCGTCTTGGACAAGAATTTGAAGCGTATAGCCGAGTGCTTGAGCGTGATATAAAAAGAATTAAACAGTCTCGTCAACATTTATATGAAGTGAATATGGGAGCGACAGCTGTTGGTACAGGATTAAATGCAAATCCTACTTACATTGAACAAGTGGTAAAACATTTACGAACATTTAGTGGATTCCCTCTTGTTGGTGCAGAGCATTTAGTTGATGCAACGCAAAATACAGATGCATACACAGAAGTATCTGCAGCGCTAAAAGTATGTATGATGAATATGTCTAAAATTGCAAACGATCTTCGCATTATGGCATCTGGTCCACGAGTTGGATTGGCGGAGATTCAACTACCAGCTCGTCAGCCAGGTTCATCTATTATGCCAGGTAAAGTAAATCCAGTTATGGCAGAAGTAATTAACCAAGTTGCTTTCCAAGTAATCGGAAACGATCATACAATTTGTTTAGCGTCAGAAGCAGGACAATTAGAGTTAAACGTAATGGAGCCTGTACTTGTATTTAATTTAATTCAATCTATCAGTATTATGAATAACGGATTCCGTGTATTCCGTGAATATTGTATTAAAGGAATTACAGCGAATGAAGAATTGCTGAAGCAATATGTTGAGAAAAGTGTTGGGATTATTACAGCGGTTAATCCTCATATTGGCTATGAAGCAGCATCTCGTATTGCACGTGAAGCAATTGAAACAGGAAAATCTGTTAGGGAGTTATGTTTAGAACATGGTGTACTGACAGCTGAAGAATTGGATATTATTTTGGATCCATATGAAATGACGCATCCTGAAATTGCTGGAGCTTCTTTATTAAAGAATAAAGTGAAACTTTAATCAGTGGGGGACATCCCCCACTGATTATTAGTTGAACCAATCGGGCTTTTACGGGCAGTTGATCTCCCACCTAACTCCCTCGTATTCGCCGAATTATGAGGTGGGAGTTTTACTGCCCGTTAATGCGGGATAAAAAAATGTAATGTAAAAAACACCGATCCATTTGGATCGGTGTTTTATTTTTAAAAGATATTAAATACAGAATTTAATTGAAGTAAGCTAATAATAGCTAAGAAGATTAAACTATATTTCATCACTATTTTAAATAGAGCAGATTCTTTACCAACTAGTCCAACTGCCGCACAAGCAACTGCTACAGATTGTGGTGAAACCATTTTTGCTATTGTACCACCAACTACGTTTAATGAAACGAGAGTAGATGGGACGATGTTTAATTGATCGGCAGTTACTGCTTGAAGTGGTGCGAATAGTGAACCACTAGATACTACTGAACCCGTAATGAATACGCCAATCCATCCTAAGATTGGAGAAAGAATAGGGAATGCATTTCCAGTAGAAGAGAATGCAAGTCCAAGTGTAGATGACATACCAGAGTAGTTCTCTACGTAAGCTAAAGCGATAACGCTACAAATTGTATATACTGGAACTTTTAATTCTTTTATTGTTTCAATCATTAATTCTTTGATCATTTTGCCGTTTACACGGTAGACGATAAGTGAAACGATAATTGCTAATACAATCGCAGTAGTTGTAGAAGAGAATACATCTAGTTTGAAAATAGCTGCGAAAGGTGTATCAGCTTTTGTGATTGGTGCAGTTTTTATAACTTGATTATGAAGACCAGGGAATTGAATGTTAAATACTAAGTTTGCCAATGGACCATCCGGAGCAAATAAAGCTTTAATTGGTTTTAAATTAAAGATTGTTACAAATGCAGTTAAGAATACGAATGGAGACCAAGCATATAAAATTTGATTGAATGTATGAGATTCTTTTTCTTCTTGTTTTTCTTCTTTAGCAGAAGATTTTGGTTGCCAAACACGTAAGAATAATGCAAGAGCGACCATACTTACGACTGCTGCGAAAATATTAGTAAGTTCAGCGCCTAAGAAGTAAGTTACAAGGAACTGAGTAATTGCGAAAGAAACACCACTTACAAGAATACCTTGCCAAGTTTCTTTAATACCTTTAATTCCATCTACCATTGAAACAAGTAAGAACGGTAAAACAACGCTAATGAATGGCAAAATGTAAACTGCTTGACGACCGACAGTTAATGCATCTAGCCCAGTTAATTGTGCAGGTACTGTAACTGGAATACCCATAGCACCCATAGCACCACCAGCGATATTAGCTACTAAGCAAATACCTGCTGCTTTTAATGGATTAAAGCCCATACCTACAAGTAATGCAGCTGTAATAGCAACTGGAACACCGAAACCAGCTGCGCCTTCTAAGAAAGCACCGAAAGAATAAGCGATTAATAATACTTGTAAACGCTGATCATTTGTAATACTTGAAATGCTATCACGAATGACATTGAATTGTTCTGTTTTAACAGTTAATTTGTAAAGGAAGATAGCTGCGATAACGATAGTACAAATTGGATAAAATCCAGATAAAACACCAAATCCGGCAGATGCTACTGCTACAGTTGCAGGCATTTTATAAACAAATATAGCAAGAATAATAGCAACAATTACACTGTAAAGACCAGCCATGTAACCTTTCATTTTGAATCCCACTAAACAAATAATGAAGCAAAAAATTGGGAGTGCAGCGATTAGTGCAGATAACCAAATATTGTTTAACGGGTCATAAATTTGTGTCCAAGTACTCATAATAATGACAACTCCTATCTATTATATGTGAAGAAATTCACATTATTTGTGAAACCATTCACAATCAACTTACATGCTTAGTATATTCCCCTTCAACACTATTGTCAACGTAAAAAAGTATAATTATTCCATAATAGTATTAAAAGTAAAATTTTGTTCATAAAGTAGACAAAAAGCGTACTCAAATCGATTTGAGTACGCTTTTATAAATTATTTGCATATTCTTTCATTTTTTCATATGTCATTGGTCCTACATGCTTATATTGAATGACACCTTTTGTATCAATAATAAAAGATGTTGGAATGCTGATGATTTGATATGCGGCACCTGCTTGTCCTTTCTGATCTAATAGGACGGGGAAGGTATATTTGTTTTCTTCAAGAAATTGTTTTACATTGCTCGGGTCTTTTTCAGTAGCTGTTGCATTTACAGCGACAATTTCAATTCCTTTATCCTTGGTATTATGATAAAACCTTTCCATATCAGGCATTTCTATTTTGCATGGACCACACCAACTTGCCCAAAAGTTCAATATTACTTTTTTTCCTCTATAGTCTGTAAGATGAACTTCTTGACCAGTTGTTGTTTCTAGGAGGAAATTAGGGGCGATATTACCAGTTTCAGTTCCAATTGGAATGTTTGATTCTGAATTTATATCTTCTTTTTTGTCTAATAGGAAGTTATGGATAATAGTCCAGCCAATTGCAATACTAATGAAAATAACAATAAACCACTTTTTAATATTACATCCTCCTCCTTACTTAAATTTCCTTTTTATCGTAACAAAGAGGTTAAATATGGTCAAATTACTTTACGATAGGTTATCAATTATAGACGGTATTTTACAATATCATTACTGTACATTTCAGTAAGGTGAAAATATAACAAAAAGGCTGATAAATCAACATTTGCAAGCAAAGTATTACTATCCCTTTGTTTTGCTTTTTCTTTATATCATATAGTATAATATTCAAAATCAGCAGGGATTTTTTCCTGAACTGTGTGCTGATAAAAGGAGGAAAAATTTTTCAGCATTATAGGTTGATAAAGTTATGTCGTAACAGGAAATATAAGAACAGATATATAAATAAATAATAAGAAAATAAAAACGAAAATGAGGGGAACTTTATGAACCAAAATCAATTTGACTGTCGTATTTCAGAAGAAGACGTACAGATGTTAAGAGCATTAGCTCATCCACTTCGTCTACGTCTAGTAATGGAACTAATGCAACGTGGAACATGTAATGTAACACAATTACAAGAGGTGTTAGAAATCCCACAATCAACTGTTTCACAGCATTTAACGAAATTAAAGCAAAATAAAGTAGTGCGCTTTGAGAGACGCGGGTTAGAAGTGTATTATCAAATTCATAATGATAAAGTAAGTGAAGTAGTAAAAACATTATTTTCTTAATTTTTGAATATTATGGAAAAAGACGTGTGAAATATACGTCTTTTTTTATTTGAAGTAAATAATAATGGTAACGCTTGAGAGAGTAAATATTAGTACGTGGGGGAAAAGGCTACCGATCAAAGTGTTACTTTACGGAATATATTCCAAAGGGAAATGAAAAGATAGAAAGGAGTGCAATAAGTAAAAGGAGGAATAACAGTATGGATGTAAAACGTGTGAAACAGATATTATCTTCTTCAAGTAGAATTGATGTTACATATGAGGGAGTACCAGTATGGATTGAGAGCTGTGACGAGCAGAGGGGAATTGCTCAAGTGTATGATGTATCTAATCCTGAAGAAAGTGTTCACGTGGATGTGACGGCTTTAGAAGAGAAGTAATAGAAAAGACGCTTCTAATTTTAGAAGCGTCTTTTTTGTGTTATTCCATCATACTCGCAACTTTTTTAGAGAAGAGAAGGAGTACAAGTCCTAAGACGATAACGATAATACCGATACTTGCAAATACTTCAAGGTATCCTAATGATTGTGTAAAGGAAGCAAGTTTACCAGCTAGCCAGTTAGCCATACCCGTACCAGCTAACCATACTCCCATTAGTAACGATGCTAATTTTACAGGAGCGATGGCACTTACCATTGATAGACCGATTGGTGATAAGAATAACTCACCAATTGTATGGAAGAGATAAGTGATAACGATGAATAATAAGTTTGCTTTTACAGTTATATCTGCTTCATTACTTCCAGTTTTTAGAACTGCTAATGTTAAAACAAGATAACCTATACCTAGTAAAATCATACCAAATGCCATTTTTGTTGGCACTTTTAAATCACCGCGTTTTGTTTTAGAAAGTTTTAACCATAGCATAGATACGAATGGTGCAAGTAGTACGATGAATGCTGGGTTAACTGATTGGAACCAAGATGTTGGAACTTCCCAACCGAAAATTGTACGATCAACAAATTTATTTGTATAAAGTGTTAGAGAACTACCAGCTTGTTCAAATCCTGCCCAGAAGAATACTACGAAACAAGTTAAAATTACAATTGCCCAAGTGCGATTTTTCTCTTGTTTTGTTAAAGGTTTCTTTTCGATTACAGGTTGATTTTTTGATTTTTTACCGACAACTGTTGTTCCCGCTTTACCAAGGTAACGAGGAGCTAATAAGTTGAAAACAATTTGTCCAATAATCATACCGATACAAGCTGCTAAGAATCCGTATTTATATCCCATAACAATAACGCCATTAGCGCTTGTTTTAAAGAAATCTTCTGCTAAAAATCCACAAATAAGTGGAGCGAAGAAAGCACCTACGTTAATACCCATATAGAAGATAGTAAATGCACTGTCACGACGTGAATCATTTTCACCATACAATTCACCTAACAGTGTAGAAATATTTGGTTTGAAGAATCCATTACCAATAACTAATAGTATTAATCCAAGGAATAGTCCTGTTTTTGTATTCATTGAGAATAGTACAAAGTTACCAATTGCCATAATAATTCCGCCGAGAGTAATGGCATGACGTCTTGTAATATAATGATCAGTTAGCCATCCGCCTATAATTGGCATGAAATATACTGCGGCTGTAAAAGTACCATATAATTGCACTGCGACTGCCTTATCAAACCCTAACCCGCCACTAACAGCAGCAGTTGTTAAATAAAGAACTAAAAGGCCGCGCATTCCATAATAACTAAATCTTTCCCACATTTCTGTTAAGAACAACAAATACAACCCTGGTGGATGTTTCTTTGGTGATTGTTGCTCTCCAGCTTTGTCTAATTTTAAAGCTGCATCCATTTTTGTTTCCCCCTAATCCTGTATAACGGATATTTATGTAATCATTTTAATTTACAAAATATTTAGAAGTCAATAGAATTATATGGAAATAGAAAGAAAATTTCTGAAATAATTCATTTTTTCTTCAACCGTTATTGTATTTTTCCCTGAAAACTATATAATAAGCGTTTTCAAATGTAGTATTTGAATTCTAAAAGAAAATAAAATAGTGATTAATCAGAAAATTTAGATTAAAACATCTATTCTGATATAAAGAAAATATATTTTATTTACTTTTATAATATAACATATTGGGAATAAAAATACAAAATGAAATAATGTGACATTTCAGTGAAAGAAAAACAACTAGCCCCAAGAAGAGGGAGCTAGTTAGAGAATGTTATTTAATAAGGCGTTTTTTTATGAAGTCTAGTAGTAAGTTCGCAGTGATCAATTAATTAACAGAAGGAATTGAAAGTAATTCTCATTATCATTGACAATAAGAATTAAGTTGAAATACACTAAAAACGTATCATTATATTGAAGGAAAAGCACTGCATATTATAAAAAGTGAAGCAAAATGGATTGGTTTATTTTTTTGAATCATTGCAGTTTGTATTTGTATTTTTGTAAGTATTATTTTAATGGTGCTAATGAACAGATTATTATTCAAAATGTGCGTCTGCCAAGGCATTTAATTGTGGCTATAGATTGAGTACTTGTCGTGGATTTAATTGGACATACATTTTTTACGTTACTACAAATTCCAGCAGGTGTATTTACATCAGCGATTGGTGCGCAGTATTTTATTTATTTTATAAAAATGGGAATTCATAAAGGGAGATGAATATGCAAAAAGCATTGGAGACGAAACGCTTGACACTGTCTTATGGCGAAACAATTATTATTGATGAGTTGAATTTAGAAATTCCAAAAGGGGAAATTACAATCTTTATCGGTTCTAACGGTTGTGGAAAATCAACTTTATTACGTTCACTAGCTAGATTATTAAAGCCAACAACCGGTGACATTTTGTTAGACAATCAAGCGATTCAAAGTATGCAAACGAAGCAAATTGCTCGTCAAATGGCAATTTTACCGCAAGGGCCACAAGCGCCGGAAGGACTGACAGTATTACAACTTGTAAAGCAAGGGCGTTATCCATATCAAACATGGCTGAAGCAATGGTCAGAAAAAGATGAGGAAATGGTACAAAAAGCGCTTGCTGCAACGGGTATGACAGAATTTGCTGAGCGTGATGTTCATGCCCTTTCAGGTGGACAGCGTCAACGTGCTTGGATTGCAATGACTCTTGCACAAGATACCGATATTATTTTACTGGATGAGCCGACTACATATTTAGATATGACTCACCAAATTGAAGTGTTAGATTTATTATTTGAATTAAACGAAACAGAGCAAAGAACGATTGTTATGGTATTGCACGATTTGAATTTGGCATGCCGTTATGCAGACAACATTGTAGCCATTCAGGATAAACAAATATATGCGCAAGGTAAGCCAGAAGAAGTTGTTGACCAGAAATTAGTTCGTGATGTATTCCGTATGGAGTGTCAAATAAGTACTGATCCGTTATTTGGGACACCACTCTGTATCCCGCATGGAAGAGGAAGACGTATAGTTAAAGAGGCTATTCAGGCGATGAGATAATAAAAAAACGATGAGTGATTCATCGTTTTTTTATTTTTCACAAGAAAATAATAGAAAGAGGGGAATACGTAAGCGGCGTTCGTATTCTTCTTCACTCTGAAAACAATTTCGATTTGGTGAAGCTTCTTTTAAGTTTGTAATTGTAAATCCGGCTTGTTGCAATAATGTAAAATATTGTTCAATTGTCCGATGATATTTAATAACTTCTTGATCAATCCACGGCTCAACTCGTTTCCCTGTTTTAAAATAATCATCGACGAGCCAGCTAGTTCTTTTACCATCCGTTCGCAAGCTTTCAAATGAAGAGGTAATAACGGGATGCTGAACGCTAAAGATAAAAGTTCCATTTGGTTTTAAAGTTTTGTACACATTTTGAAAAATAATATCAAGATGTTCAATGTAATGTAAGGCGAGTCTAGATGTCACTAAATCGAAAGTAGAAGGAGGGTATGTGTAGTCTTTGAGGTTTATAAAATGGACAGTACCATTTTTATTTTCTAGGTGTTTTGTAGCTTTTTCATACATAAGTTGAGAGCCTTCAATGCCGGTGTAAGAGTGGCAATCATTTTCTAATAATTCAACACCAAAATTAGCATCACCACAACCTAAATCGAGAATTTGCTTTCCTTGCACATTACCAATGAGCTGAAAGAATGCTGGCTTTTCAATTGATTCATTCGGGCTATTTTCTCGATATCTTCGTTTCATATATTGTTCAAAAAATGATTCGTTATTATATACATCAGATTCTGTGAATGCCATGTTTGAAGCCCCCCTAAATATTTTTTTTATTCTATCAAATATGAAAAGTAAATGATAGATTTCTTGGAATGAATCATATATAATCTAGAATTGTAAGCGGTTACTTTAAACTATTTTTCTATAATAAATTCTGAAAACGTGTTAAGCTAGTAGAGGGATTATTAGAACTATTAAGACAATAATTCGCTTACATGAACGATGGGAGGCTTCACGATGTCTAGTAAAACACTTGCAAAATTTTTAGAAGAAAATTTAGAGGATTTAAAATCAAAGGGGCTTTATAACGTAATTGATCCGCTTGAAAGTCCAAATGGACCGATTATTACAATTGGCGGAAAAGAATATATTAACTTATCTTCAAACAACTATCTTGGATTAGCGACTGATAATCGCTTACAAGAAGCAGCAATTGGTGCAATTCATAAGTACGGCGTTGGAGCAGGAGCTGTTCGTACAATTAACGGTACTTTAGATTTGCATATCAAATTAGAAGAAACAATTGCAAAGTTTAAACATACAGAAGCAGCAATTGCTTATCAATCAGGATTTAACTGTAATATGGCAGCGATTTCAGCTGTTATGGATAAAAATGATGCAATTCTTTCAGATGAATTAAACCACGCATCCATTATTGATGGTAGTCGTCTATCAAGAGCGAAAATCATCGTTTATAAGCATTCTGATATGGAAGATTTACGCAAAAAAGCAATCGAGGCAAAAGAATCAGGTCTTTACAATAAATTAATGGTTATTACAGATGGTGTTTTCTCAATGGATGGAGATATTGCAAAATTACCAGAAATTGTTGAAATTGCAGAAGAGCTGGATTTAATGACATATGTAGATGATGCACACGGTTCAGGTGTACTTGGCAAAGGTGCAGGCACTGTAAAACATTTCGGCCTTTCTGATAAAGTTGATTTCCAAATTGGTACATTATCAAAAGCAATTGGGGTAATTGGTGGATATGTAGCTGGGAAACAAAACTTAATTGATTGGTTAAAAGTGCGTTCACGTCCATTCTTATTCTCGACAGCTTTAACACCAGCCGATGCAGCTGCTTGTATGAGATCAATTGAAATCTTAATGGAAAGCACAGAGTTGCACGATCGTTTATGGGAAAATGGTCGCTATTTAAAACAAGGGTTAAAAGAACTTGGCTTTAACATCGGAGAAAGTGAAACGCCAATTACACCTTGTATTATTGGTGACGAAGTATTAACACAAGAATTTAGTAAACGTCTAAACGAAGAAGGCGTATACGCAAAATCTATCGTGTTCCCAACTGTAGCAAAAGGAACAGGACGCGTTCGTAATATGCCTACAGCAGCTCATACGAAAGAAATGTTAGATGAAGCAATTCGTAAGTATGAAAAAGTAGGGAAAGAAATGGGTATCATTTAAGTAACGACATCTTTTGAATAGCTTGCAAATGAGGAGTGGGGAAAATGAAAAAAATTCTAGTAACCGGTTCTTTAGGGCAAATTGGTTCTGAACTAGTAATGAAACTTCGTGATGTATACGGTGCATCAAACGTTATTGCAACAGATATTCGTGAAACGGATAGCGATGTAGTAAAGTCAGGTCCATTTGAAACGTTAGATGTAACAGATGGACAAAAATTACATGATATTGCAAAGCGTAATGAAGTGGATACAATTATTCATTTAGCGGCTTTACTTTCAGCAACTGCAGAAAAAAATCCGTTATTTGCTTGGAATTTAAATATGGGCGGACTTGTAAATGCATTAGAAGCAGCACGTGAATTAAACTGTAAGTTTTTCACGCCAAGTTCTATCGGTGCATTCGGCCCATCAACGCCAAAAGATAATACACCACAAGATACAATTCAGCGTCCTACTACAATGTATGGGGTAAACAAAGTAGCAGGAGAATTATTATGTGATTACTACTATCAAAAATTCGGTGTTGATACGCGCGGTGTGCGTTTCCCAGGCTTAATTTCTTACGTAGCTCCTCCTGGTGGCGGAACGACTGATTATGCAGTTGAAATTTATTATGAGGCGATTAAAAAAGGTGCATACACCTCATACATTGCTGAAGGAACGTACATGGATATGATGTATATGCCAGATGCTTTACAAGCGATCATTTCATTAATGGAAGCTGATCCAAGTAAACTAGTGCATAGAAATGCGTTCAACATTACAGCAATGAGTTTTGAGCCAGAGCAAATCGCAGCATCAATTCGTAAACACATCCCGAACTTTACAATGGATTACGCAGTAGACCCAGCTCGTCAAACAATCGCTGACAGTTGGCCAAACTCTATTGACGCAACAGCAGCAATGAAAGAGTGGGGCTTTAAAGCAGAATATGATTTAGACAAAATGACAACTGACATGCTGGCTAAGTTAAAAAAAAAGCTCACAGCTGAGTTAGTGATGAATTAATAGGAAGAGCCGATTCTTAGGAATTGGCTCTTCGTTCTTTTTGAGAGGGGAGAAAAGAGCAACATGCAAAGAGTTGATGTCGTATATGCACTAATACATGACGAAAAAAGAGATACAATATTAATGGTACATAATGTAGAACAAAATGTTTGGTCACTACCAGGCGGGGCTGTTGAAAAAGGCGAAACATTAGAGCAAGCACTAGTAAGAGAAGTGAAAGAAGAGACAGGATTAACAGCTGAGCCAGGAGGACTTGTTGCGATCAATGAAAAATTCTTTGAAGAATCAGGGAATCATGCGCTATTTTTTACATTCCAAGTAAATGTAGTAACAGGTGAACTTTGTGCAGAAGATGAAGGAGAAATCTCCGCAATCGAGTGGGTGGATAGAAAAATCGCGAACGAGCGATTCCCATACTACGATGGAGGGTTCGAATTATTATTAGAAGTAGCCATTCCATACAAGTTTCAACCAGAAACAAAGTAAGTGAATAAAGAAAAAGGAGCCAAATGAGCTCCTTTTTTCTATTCAATCGTTTTCAGTAATAGCTTCTTCAATAGTGGTTTAATCTTCAGGCGTAAATCTTCAGCATGATTTGCAACTAAGAAGTGATGGTTATAAATGTTTTTCATCAATTGATACGTTGCTTCTTTCGCTTCGCCTTCTTCGATGAATATGCCGATTACTTCCATTCCACTTTTACGAGCGAGTTTGACAGCTTCATGTGTATCTAAAATTCCGTCTTGTTGATAGTCTAGTGCAGAAGGTTCACCATCTGTAAAGACAAGTAAGAATTTATGCTTTTCTGGTCTCTTCGCAAGCTTTTCAGAAACGATACGAATAATATACCCGTCACGGTTATCTTCTTCTTCACGAAGTTGCATAATTTCTGGACCGACGTTTGGTAATGTTGAGTTTTTATACGTCACAACCTCATGGATAACGTTCGGTTTATCTTCAGGTTTAGCACTAGAAGCATCTTCCCAAAATCCGCTAATAGCGTGTGGGATTTTTAAAGATTTTAAAGCTTCATGGAATAGTACAACACTCTTTTTCGTTTCTTCCATTTTGTTATACATAGAGCCAGAGCAGTCAACTAATAGTTGGAATGCAACGTCAAGTTCTTGAGATTCTTGTCCCTTTTTATAAAACATGCGCGGCTGTTTTTCTGTATAAATACGAAGGAATTTTTTACGAAGTCTTCCGTAATATTTATCACTATTTGCATTCGTTTTGTTTTCAATCGTTTTTTCGATAATTTTCTTTAATTCTTTTACATCTTTATTAACGACTGATTTGATGACTTGGTAATCTTTTTTCTCATCAGGATTTGGTTTACGGGCTTCTTTAAACGTATGAGAGGCACCGACATTATATTTGCCGTATACGCCTTCGTTCTGACTAGAAGCGTGAGAAGCTCTTGCTTCTTCTGTATCAGCACCATCGAAGTTAGATTGCGTACTTTTTTGAGAAGTACCTTGTACAGAACCAAGTGCTTGATCACCATCGTCTGATTCGCGAGCCGTATCACCCATCATGTTTGTTTTTGTGCCGCTTTCTAATTCGAAGCGTAAAAAGTTCTCGTTTTCGTTATTTTTATTTTCACGATGCCATGTGGAGAAGCTTTCATCCATTTTGTTTTTATTATCGTCATCATCTATGATTTGAGTATCATCATTTGCTAATTCTTCGACGCGGCAGTTCTTTTCATCTGCAATAACAGATAAATAAAGCGGAGCATGTCCGAAATAGTTGTTAATCATATCAGTTTCAAGAAGACTTTCTAGGCGATAACGAATTTTTTCAACAATATACATAATATCTTCCGTATTACGAGTTTGGAATGTTTCATGTAAAATCGTTTCAATTTGCTCAAAATATTCATTATTAAACATTTCATATTTATCGCTCGTTAATGAAAGATAGCATAGACAAAATAGACGATCACCGTGATAGTTACGAACGCGATTTATTTCATTTTGTGAGCCAAAGTAATTGCGGTACATTTCTTTTCGGCGCTTAAAAATATGCTTTGTGCCAGGACGTAAACTTTTGACGATTTCCTCGACACGTAAATCTTCTAATAGAACAAATAATTGTGTTAAAAACTTTTTTAGAGGAGATTCTTGTAATTCGATTGCGTAAGAGCGAATTAAAGTCATGTCCGAGTAATGTTTATTGCCAAGTGCTTTTAAAAACACTTCGCTTTTTAATCCGATTACTGTATCCTCTTCTTTTCGATCATCCCAAAAGTGACTAATGACAACCTTTTTTTCAATTTCGTCGTAGTATGCTTTGTAGCCATACTCAAGATAGGCATCGTCTTCTTTTAGAAGGGCATACATTAAGTTTTCCATTTGCAAAAACAGCGACGCATCAATTTTTTTGTCACTAAAAATTTGTCTCATGAATTATCCCTCAAAGAAATAACTTTCTGCTAATTCACGGACAGTCATTTGTTCTGTTTCATCATTTAATTTTGCGATAATGCTACGTTCAATTGCACGCATAACAGGAATATATACACCTAAATCACATGCGTCGATAATACCACGAATACTCGCTGCTTCTTCACTTACGCGTCCATCACGAGCTAAAGGCATAAGATCGCTTGCGAATGCAACGAACTTTTCAATTGTTGCAGTATCTTTCAATTTTGATTCTGCTAATAATAGTTCTTTTAATGTATCACCTTGAATGTAAGGAACTTCAATAATAACGAAACGGTTTTTTAATGCTTCGTTTAGTTCGCTTGTCCCAACGTAGCCTTCGTTAATCGCAGCAATTACGCGATATTCGTCATCACCGTATACAACTTCTTGTGTAAATGGGTTTGTAATCATTTTACGGTAATCTAACGCACCGTGAAGAAGTGGTAATGTTTCAGGTTTTGCCATATTGATTTCATCAATATATAGGAAATGACCGCTCTTCATTGCCTTCATAAGAGGACCGTTAACGAATGTAACTTCAGATGCGCCGTCTTTTGTTTGTAATGTGTTGTATCCTAAAATACCTTCTACATCTAAGTCGATAGAACAGTTAATGCTGTGCATTGGTTTTTGGAATAAAGAAGAAAGGGTTTCTGCTAGTACTGTTTTACCACTACCAGTTGGTCCTTTTAATAGAATATTTTTACCAAGAAGAAGTGCTGTAATTGCATCTTCAATAATGCTATTATCAGATGCCTTATATATTTTGTTTCCAATTAAATGTGCATTTTCGCCAGCTTCTTGTTTGTTTTTTTCGTGAATTGCTGAAAGCTGTTGTTTTAAATCAGCATGTATATGAAATTGTTCTAACATGTATTTCCCACCTAACATTATTTTCATAAAGTAATACACCTTATGATAACTTGTTTTAATATGGTATGCAAAGAAAAGGAGAGAGGGGAAATATAAAAAAAAAGCAATCAATATTATATTGATTGCTTACAGTAATGGAGAAATGAGTCGCATGAAAGACTCTAATATTCGTTTTTTTATACTTCTTTTTTGGAACGAGTTCCATTTAATTTCAGTGGCATGCTTAAAATCTTCTTCAAAATCGTGCTTAATATCATGAACCGTTTCTGATTCGTAAAGTACACTAATAATTTCATAATTTAATTCAAAGCTACGTACATCCATATTTGCTGTTCCAATTGTTGCGATTTTATCATCAACGATTACAATTTTCGCATGCATAAAACCATCTTTATAACTGTAAATGGAAGCACCAGCTTTTAAAAGTGGAGTGAAATAGGATTGAGATGCTTGATCACTAATAATACTATCACTTTTACCTGGATATAAAATGCGTACATCTATGCCGGATATTGCACTTAAGCGTAATAATGTTAAAGTTTCTTGATCTGGAATAAAGTATGGTGTAGCGATCCAAATAGATTTTTTGGCAGAGCCCATAACAGCTAGTAATGTATTACGAATACTTTTATCATCGGAGCTTGGTCCACTTGCTACAATTTGAACAGCACCTTCTGCATTTGAAATTTCTTTACCAGGGAAGTATTGTCTATTCATAAATTGATCCCAAGAATACGTATTCAACCCACTAGAGGCATAAAGCCAATCTTCTAAAAAGATTGCTTGTAATTTATATAATGCTTTTCCTTCTATTTTTAAATGACTATCACGCCAAACAGGGAATTTCTTTGAACGGCCGAGATATTCGTCACCGACGTTGAGTCCTCCAGTAAAACCAATTTCTCCATCTACAATAACAATTTTTCGATGGTTACGATAATTGACTGTTTCAAGTAACCAGGCTGAAAAAATAGGGTCAAATTCTACAATTTCAATTCCGGCTTCTTTCATAGGCTGTAAAAACCGTCTTCTTAAAGTATTACTTCCAAGTCCATCATAAAGGAACCGTACAATAACACCGTCTTTTGCTTTTTTTATTAAAGCATCTCGAACTTTTGTACCGATCTCATCAGATTTATAAATATAGTATTGAATATGTATATGATGTTTTGCATGCTCTATGGCTTGTAGAATTTCTGAAAATGTTTGATCGCCGTTTGTTAAAAGTTTTGTAGTCGTTCTATCTGCGGCAGGACCGCCTCCGAATTTTTGTACGACTTCTGTTAAATGTGCAGAACGTTCACTTAATGGAACTGTGAGTGATAATTCTAGTCGTCTTCCTTCTAAAATTTCACGGAATAATTTTCTTTGTTCTTCTGAACGATGGAGATGTTTTTTTCTTCTCCAACGGCTACGCCCGAAAACGGAGTATAAAAGCACACCTACAAAAGGAAGAAGTGCTAATACTAAAAACCACGCTAAGGTACTTTGTGGAGATCTATTTTCTATAAAAATAACGAATGAAATTCCTATGATTGTGATGGACCACAGAGCACCGACAAATGTATATACCGAAATATACGATGTATTTATCAAGAAAAGAACGATAGATACGACTGTAAATATTAATAATAATTGAATGATAGGTTTCTTCATTTCTATAAAATTCCTCTAATCTTTCTTAAATATAGACTTCTTATATAAAAGGTGTAATCCGACATTCTTATTATAAAGTGTTTTGTTTTTTTTACAAAATATAGACATTTCCCCCATGCTTTCCGCATTTGTCCTACATACAGTATATTGTTACGTTTTTATATAGAAAAGGAGATGAAGCAAAATGAACTATATAGGAAATGATGGCGGATATTATCGTAATCATCATGGGGGTGGAGGGCATCATCATGGCGGACATAATTATCACGGAGGACACAACCATTATGATCACCACCATCATCACGGTGGTGGATGGGGCTGGGGTGGCGGCTCGTGGGGAGGAGGAGGATTTTTTCCAGGAAGTTTTGCAGGAGGAGTATTAGGAGGGCTTACGGCTGGAGCATTAACAAGTACAGCTAGTGGTGGATATTATCCAGCGCCATATCCGGTAACTTATCCTGCACCGTACCCAACACCATATCCAGTTTATCAACAAACATCGCACCCGTATTATTAGACTAAAAAAGAGGATATCCTCTTTTTTAGTCTAATAATGTATTTATTTATAAAATATTTCCAAAAATAAGGTGGAAATATGTTAATATTTTATTATTGCAATTCAATGATTAAATGACGATATAAATCAATGAATTAATATTATAATATATTTTTATATTCTAATATAAATTATGCTATTTGTAGGTAGTTAGATTTATACCTCAATGATTCATGAAAGCATAGGGTTAGGTGATAGGCAGCTAATAAGTAGTAGGGAACGGAAAGTGGTAGGGATTAAGTTTTTACTTTATAAATGAATAGAATGTAAGAAGAATATTGTATAATAAGGTCAGATAATCAGAGAGGAAAGAACTCTCTAATATAATTAAAATAGCACTATATTGCTTTTTCTGATAAATAATATTATGTTATTTTAATCGGCCTATTTTTAAAAAAATTGTGATTAATGTAAAGGCATATTAGTTAGAAAATGAAATATCTCTATTTCTATGAAGAGAAACAAGTTGTGTTTTAGCCAGATAGGAAGCAAGGAGAGGTGCGCATGCTAGAACAAAGAGGTCATGCATTATATGACTCTTCATTGCGAGATTTAAAATTAGCATTAGATGAGTCTTCAATTGTTGCTATTACAGATCGAAATGGTCTTATTACATATGTAAATGATAAATTTTGTAAAATCTCAAAATATAAAAGAGAAGAGTTAATCGGAAAAGATCATCGTATTTTAAATTCGGGATACCATCCGAAAGTATTTTTTAAAAATTTATGGAAACGTATTTTGAGTGGAAAAGTCTGGACAGGTGAAATTCGAAATCAAGCAAAAGATGGTACATATTATTGGGTTAAAACAACAATTGTTCCATTTTTAAATGAAACAGGAGAACCTTATCAATTTATTGCGATTCGAAATGATATTAGTAGTAGGAAAGCGACGGAACAACGTTTACGATTAAGTGAAAGCCGCTATAGGGAACTTGCTTATCATGATGCTTTAACGAGTTTACCAAATCGTTTGCAGTTAATAACGACTGTAAATGAGATGATTGCAGAGAAACAAGAGTTTGGCATGATTTACTTTGATTTAGATCGTTTTAAATTAGTAAATGATACGTTAGGTCATATGATAGGAGATTTACTTTTAAGTGAGGTGGCCTCACGGTTACATTATGTGCTAGGAGAGAAAGATGTTCTAGCTAGGCTTGGTGGAGACGAATTTGTTCTACTAACAAAAAATCATACACAAGATGAGATGAGACAATTAGCGACATCCGTATTATCGTGCTTTCAAGCACCATTTATGCTTGAAGGTCATGAAGTATATATTTCTGCTAGCTTAGGACTATGCTCATATCCACAAGATGGAAAAGATGTTGAAACATTATTGAAAAATTCGGATTTAGCCATGTATAGTGCAAAGGAGCAAGGAAGAAATGCAGCGTGCTTCTTTACAGATGAATTACGTGCGGAAATAAATCGTAGAATGAAAATAGAGTTTGCTTTGCAAAAAGCGATTCGCGACGAAGAATTAAAAGTGGCATTACAGCCGATTATTGATTTGAAAACAAAGAAATGTACTGGTGTTGAGGCTTTAGTACGTTGTACGACAGAAGAAGGTCCTATTTCACCAAGTGAATTTATCCCTGTAGCTGAAGAGTGTGGGCTTATTATAAAACTAGGAGACTGGGTATTAGAAAAGTCATGTCGATTGTTTAAAACCTTACCAGAGTATCAAGAAGGGCTGAGATTATCTGTTAATTTATCAATACAGCAATTGATGCAAAAGCGTTTTATTTTATCTGTTCGTAGTATATTAAAGCGAACTGGATTTCCACCGAATCGTTTAATATTAGAAATAACAGAAAGTATAGCTGTACGCCATTTTGATTATATTATTGCTACATTACAAGAATTAAGAAGTATGGGAGTTTTAATCGCCTTAGACGATTTCGGAACAGGCTATTCTTCATTATATTATTTAAAACAACTCCCACTTGATATTGTAAAAATCGATCGTAATTTTATTCGGGAGTTTCATTATGATCACGCACAACCAGAGAGAACGATTGTGAAATCCGTTATTGAAATTGCTCATAGTTTAAATTTAGCAGTAGTTGCTGAAGGGGTAGAAACGGTAGAACAAGAAAGCTTATTGAAATCAATGGGGTGTGATTATGTACAGGGGTTTTATTATGCAAAACCTTTAACGGTAGGAGAGCTAAAAGAAAAGTTAATAAACGATTTTTGATAAAGAAAGAGAAGCGGAAAGCTTCTCTTTTTTTATTAGTTTTTTTGTGAATCTTTCATTAAAACTGGATAAAGAATAAGACCTAATACAAACAAACCAATTCCTAAGAAGAACGTTTTTAAATCAGCAGTTCCCGTTTTAATCACCCAAATGGAATATAAAAATGCTAATGCAGTAATGATTCCATCTTTTACTCGAGAGCCAGGCATTATGTCATACGTTTCTCCCGTAATAACTAACTTTAATTGGTACAAGGTAGAAACAAGGTATGGGATTAAAAATGCTAATGTCGCTACAACAATAGCGAAATTATATGCTTCTGAAACAGTACCAGAAATTGTTGAAAACAAGAAAATTTGTGTCATCACATTTGTAATAAATAATGATTTTGAAGGACTTCCTTTTTTATTCGTTTTTCCGAAAACCTTAGGGAAAAGTCCATTTTTTGCTGCTTGGTAAGGCACTTCTGAGCTAACAACGATCCAGCCTACAGTAGATCCAAATAAAGATACGAGCGCAAGTAGTGCCATTATATAAGCACCTTTAGTACCAATTGCTAAATTTAACGCATCTACTAATGGCTTTTGAGACTCTTTTAAAGCATCTTGTGGAAGAGCACCCATTGTCAGTAGAGTAATTGCCATGTAAATAAGAAGAGCGATAATCAATCCGAAAATCGTAGCTTTCTTAACATCGCGCTGAGATTTTGCGCGGTTAGAAAGCATAACGGCTGACTCAATGCCGATAAAGGCCCAAAGTGTTGCAATAGCAGCTGAATTGATTTGTCCACCTAACGAAATAGATTGTCCAGCTTCATTCATAAATGTTTGACCGTCTCCGAAGTTAGAGACATTAAAAATAAATAATGTAATAACAATAAACATTGTAAATCCGATAATCTTTGCAATGGTAGCAAGAAGGTTCATATTTCCAGCTCTATCAATATTTTGAGACAGAATGTATTGAATCCCCCATAACATAAGGCTACATACCATGAAAGTTAATCCTTTTCCAAGCTCTAGTGAAAATCCGTTTATTGAAAAGAGAACTTGCTTACTTTGTAAAACTGGAAAGAAGGTTGATAAATATCCGGCAAAGGAAATAATAACAGATGCCGTGGCAGCCCAGTTAGCAGCCCAGTATCCCCAAGCCATACTATATCCTGCAACTTTACCTGCCTTTTGAGAAGGAAACATTGCTTGAGCATAACTTTGTGGTCCGGCTTTTAATTCTGGCTTGCGAATTGCTAAATTTCCGAATACGAGTGCAATCATAAATACACCAAGTCCTGTAATACTCCATGCGAGTGTAGATCCCATTGGACCTGATACTTGTGCTAAATTTGCTGGGAGCATAAATACACCGCCCCCAACCATATTCCCGATAACAAAAGCTGTTAAAATCCATAATCCCCATTTTTTCGTTTCCATTTTTGTTAACTCCTTTGTAGTAAGTTTTGCTTAAACATCATTTTTTACTAGCTTTTTATGCAATAAAAAAAGAGCCATGTAGATAAAAAATACCTACATGGCTCTTTGCCAAAGCGTAGGTACAATGGGAATAACCCTTGTACCTACGCGTAATTTTTCCGCTAGGTTTCAAGGGTTAAGTATGATGATGATGTTTTTGTGCAAATGTAACTACAGTTGTATAAGTAAGCATAGTTCTTTGCTCCCTTTCTCCTCTGATTTTGAAGTTAGTATACTACATGTTTTTTTGAATGAAAAGAAAAATATAAAAAAAATTATAAAAATACGTTTTAGAGACTAAATATTTATCTATATTTTTCTTGTACTGGAAAATAAGTGAGAGATTGGCAGAAGAGTGTAGCATGGTATAATACATATAGAATTAGAAGGTGACAAGGGGTTATTGTAGATGATGAGTAAGTATGAACAAATTTATACAGAAATCAGCAAGTCTATTGATAATAAACAATTAAAAGAAGGATGTAAAATTCCATCAGAAACAGAATTAATGAAGCAGTATGAGGCAAGTCGAGGTACTGTAAGAAAAGCTGTAGATTTATTGCAAGAGCGTGGATATGTTCAAAAAATACATGGAAAAGGTGTTTTTGTTTTAAAGCGAAAAAATATTGAATTTAACTTTGGAGGCATTGTAAGTTTTCAAGAAGAAAACGAGCGTTTAGGCCGTCATTGTATTACAGATGTCGTGGAAATAGAGAAAATGAAAGCGACGAAAGATGTAGCAAAGTTATTAAACGTGAAAGAAAAAACAGAAATAGATTATATTAAACGCGTGCGAAATATTGACGGAGAAAAAGTAATTTTAGATATAAACCATTTTGTATCTGAATATATTCCAGGATTAACGAGAGAAATTGCAACTGAATCGATATATAAATACATTGAGAAAGAATTAGGACTACATATTAGTTATTCACAGAGGGTAATTGAAGTACAGCCATGTACAGATAATGACCGAAAGTATTTAGATTTGAATGGAACAGACTATGTTGTCGTTGTAAAAAACTTTACGCATTTGTATGATGGGAGTCAGTTTGAATATACGGAATCACGTCACCGATTAGATATTTTTCACTTTTCGGATGTGGCGCGAAGAAAATAAAGAGGTGGAACGAATAACGTTTCATCTCTTTTTTTATAAAAAAATAATCAACTCGTATATACGAGTGTTGACTAACTTATATATACGAGTTAATATGTAATTGTAAACGGTATCAAAAAAAGAAAAGAGGGACGGGAATATGGGGAAAGACTATCGTAAAACAGCAGAAGAAGTGCTGCAGTATATTGGAGGGAAAGACAATATTGAACAAGCTGCGCACTGTGTAACGAGGCTCCGTATAGCTTTAAAGGATGAAAGTAAAATAGATAATGATAAATTACAGTCTGTTTCATTAGTAAAGGGAGCGTTTCATAACGCTGGGGTATTTCAAATTGTAATTGGTCCAGGAGACGTAGATCGTGTTTACGCTGAATTGATAACGCTTGCAGGTATGAAAGAATCGACAGTAGCTGATGTAAAAGATTCAGGGGATAAAAAATTAAATCCAGTTCAAAAGTTTGTAAAAGTATTTTCAGATGTATTTATGCCGATTTTACCAGCGATTATTACGGCAGGTTTACTAATGGGGATTAATAACCTGTTAGGAGCGAAGGACTTATTCTTTGATGGGAAAAATTTATTAGATGTTTATCCGAACTTAAGTGGACTTTGGGATTTAATTAATATGATGGCTAATACTGCATTCGTATTCTTACCAGCACTTGTCGGTTGGTCAGCGACGAAGCGTTTTGGTGGTAGTCCGATACTTGGGATTGTTATGGGACTAATGCTTGTGCATCCTGATTTATTAAATGCCTGGAATTATGGAAAAGCAGCAGCTGGTTTAGATGGACAAAAGATTGAGTACTTCGATATTTTAGGTCTATTCCAAATTGAAAAAGTAGGATATCAAGGTCAAATTTTACCGATTTTAGTAGCAGCATTCGTATTAAGTAAAGTGGAAATCTTTTTAAAGAAACATGTACCAAACGCAATTCAATTATTAGTTGTACCAATTACAACAATCGTTGTAACAGGTGTATTAGCATTAGGAATTATTGGTCCAGTTACACGTCATATTGGAGATTTATTAACAGCTGGATTAGTAGGGGTATATGAAACAGTACCAGTACTTGGAGCTGTATTATTTGGAGCATTATATGCACCGTTAGTAATTACAGGTATGCATCATATGTTTATTGCAATTGATTTACAATTAATCGCACAGCATGGTGGTACGTTTATTTGGCCGATGATTGCTCTTTCTAACATTGCACAAGGTAGTGCGGCACTTGCGATGTTCTGGATTTCTAAAAATCAAAATGATAAAAGCATGGCATCGACATCAGCAATTTCAGCGTACTTCGGTATTACAGAGCCAGCGATGTTCGGTGTGAATTTACGAAATAAATTCCCGTTCTATGCAGCGATTATTGGTTCTGCTATAGCGGCGATATTCATTACATTAAATGGCGTATTAGCCCCGGCTATTGGAATTGGCGGATTGCCAGCATTTATTTCTATCATTCCGAAATCGATTCCAATGTTTATTTTAGGGATGATTATCGCAGTGGTAATTCCATTTACGCTAACATGGCTATTTGCGAAACGAGTAAAACAGAAGTAGGAGGAAGTTAAGCATGAAGGATTGGCATAAAAGTGTAGTCTATCAAATTTATCCGAAGAGCTTTAATAGTTACTACAATAAAGGAACGGGCGATATAAAAGGAGTTACAGAGAAACTAGATTATTTGAAAGAACTCGGAGTAGATTATATTTGGTTAACACCGATATACCAGTCGCCACAAAACGATAATGGTTATGATGTCAGTGATTATTATCGTATAGACCCGTCTTACGGAACGATGGAAGAGTTTGAAGCGCTTTTAGAAGAAGCGAAAGCACGTAATATTGAGATTATGCTCGATATTGTTGTAAACCATAGTTCGACAGAGCATAAGTGGTTTAAAGAAGCGAAGGAAGATAAAAATAGTCCGTATCGTAATTATTATATTTGGCGTGATGAAAAGAATAATTGGCAGTCTAAATTTGGCGGATCTGCTTGGAAATATGATGAAAAGACAGAGCAATACTTTTTACATCTATTTGATGAAACGCAAGCGGATTTAAATTGGGAAAATGAAAGGCTTCGTGAAGAAGTGTACGATATGATGCACTTTTGGCTAGATAAAGGTGTAAAAGGATTCCGTCTTGATGTTATTAATTTAATTTCAAAGGATCAAAGGTTTTTAAGTGATGAAGGAAGTACGGCTACAAGTGATGGGCGTAAATATTATACGGATGGCCCACGCGTTCATGAATATTTACAAGAGATGAACCGAAATGTGTTTGAAGGAAAAGATGTTATTACAGTTGGAGAAATGTCATCTACGACAATTGATAATTGCATTAAATATTCAAACCCTGGTCGTAATGAACTAAGCATGACGTTTAGTTTCCACCATTTAAAAGTAGATTATCCGAATGGTGATAAGTGGACGAAAGCTGATTTTGATTTTATTAAATTAAAAGAAATTATGTCTAATTGGCAAATTGAAATGCAAAATGGCGGAGGATGGAATGCATTATTCTGGTGTAATCATGATCAGCCGCGCATTGTGTCACGCTTTGGGGATGATGGGAAGTACCGAAATGAATCAGCTAAAATGTTAGCGACATCTATGCACCTGCTGCAAGGAACGCCTTATATTTATCAAGGGGAAGAAATTGGTATGACGAACCCTAACTTCCGTTCTATTGAGCAATATCGTGATGTAGAATCGTTAAATATATATGATATAAAACAGGAAGAAGGCTTATTAAAAGAAGAGATTATAGAGATTTTAAAACAAAAATCTCGTGATAACTCACGTACTCCGATGCAGTGGAATGAAGAGGTGAATAGCGGTTTCACAACGAATACACCGTGGATTTCCGTAGCTGAAAATTATAAAGAAATTAATGTGGAAAACGCATTAAATGATAAAGAATCTGTATTTTATCATTATAAAAAGTTAATTGAACTTCGAAAAACATATGATGTAATTACAGAAGGGAAATATGATGTTTTAGATAAGAATCACCCTAAGATTTGGGCATATACACGCACTGTGAATAATGAATTATTACTTGTTATAAATAACTTCTATGGAGAAGAAATAACATATTCTGCGCCAGTGAATGTTCAATTGGATGGAATGAAACAAGAAGTATTATTATCCAATTATGGAGACTCAAGCAAGAAGATAAATAATCTCGTGATGAGACCGTATGAGTCAATTGTATATCGATATACGAAATAAAAGGTTGTATGCCCGCGCGGCATACAACCTTTTACTTTAAGACACCACTATACAAAATATTCACTTCTACTTCGGGTTTAAACTTCACTTTTGCATAATCCTTATTCCAATTTTTTTTCTTCCATAAATCAGGGTGATAAGCGATAAGATGTCTTCCAATACCGAAAGCATCACAATTTGCTTTTTGTAGCAGCTGTTTCTAAAGTTTCTTTTGGAAACACACTTATATCTTCTAAGCTTTTAACTTTTTTCTTTAGGAAATCCCCAATCAGTAAATTGTGCAAGTACTTTTAATTCTTCCGGTGTATCTATAAATAAAGCGATACTAAACGAAATGATTTCAACAATGGGAACAGCTTTTTTATGATTTCCAAGATTGAATATATGCCCAATTCCTATTGAAGCAGCGCAGTAATAACTGGCGATAGAAGCTACAAGAGTTATCATCCATATTGGAATGAAAATTAAATCAGTCCGGTCTACAATCCCGATTGTTTGTCCAACTTGGCTCGGCAGACGAATTCCAGCTTCTCGCAATAATTCAAAGATTAATTCCAGTAGTAAGGCTTCAAAAATGGGCGGAAACGGTACTTTTTCTAATGAAGCTTTAATTGTATAAACAAGCTCCAGTGGCAAAACATCAGGGTGGAAAGCCACGGTTGCAATATATATAGCAGGTAAGAGAAAAGCGATTAAAAAACTCATGAGGCGAATCATTCGCACGAAAGAACCGACAATCCACCGATTGTTATAATCATCCGGTGATTGATAAAAGGCAAATAATGTTACGGGAACAATAAGTGCTGTTGGATCGCCATCTGATAAGATGGCAACGCGTCCTTTCATTTATGTGGCCCGCGCACAATCCCTTCATTATCAGGTTCTGTTATATCTCTTTTTAAAGATAAAGCTGTTTCGAAAATACAAAAGTTTTCGACATGCTCATGGAAATATAAAGATTTACCTTGTAATAAAAGTTGCACACCATAATTTAGATTCGTTTCTTTTTTCATATTCAATGTAGAAAAAGCTTTATCTAGTGACAGCTCAGATCGAGTTAATAGTGGCTCAAGAGCTAATTGGTGAATTAAATTTGGATCTGCTAAAGATTCGATATATAAGATTGTTCCTTTTCCATTTTGAAAAGGAACATCTAATTTTTTTATATCATCAGAATGGCAGAGTTTGTTTTCGATGTAATTAATGTTTTCCGAAAGTGATGGAAACATATGCTTTTTGTTATTATCTTGTTGTGAACTTTTCTGTTCGGTCATAATTTCCATCTCCTTTACCTTGAAATTGTTTCTGTTAATTTTTGTTTATTGTGAGAAAATTATGCTTGGGTCATTCAATTTCATAGCAGTACTTCTTACATATATGTCGAATTAAATAGAGGATATTATAGGAGGGATACATATGGAAATAGCTGTAGAACGTGTTTTTACGAACGAGATTTTAGTAAGGGCTGCAAGAGTGTTTCATGTGACAGTAGAAGAAAAGCCACTTGGTGATTTTGAGAATTATATTTTTCATGCGAAGGATAGAAATGATGAAGATTACGTATTACGCTTAACACATTCTTCTCATCGTTCTAAAGAAGAGGTAGAGGCCGAACTAGATTTTTTACGGTATGTTGCAGAGCATGGAGCGAAAGCGGCTGGTCCTTACTACTCAATATTTCAAAACCTTGTAGAAGAAATCGGAGCGGAGGATGGTACTTCTTTTTATGCTTCGTTATTTGTATATGCGAAAGGTGAGCAAGTGAAAGGAGACGAATCGCCTTATTGGGGAGATACTTTCTTTGAAGCATGGGGAAAAGCAATTGGACAACTTCATCGTCTGACAATGAATTATCCTAAAACAGATGACCGTGATACGTGGGAAGAGGATGAGAGTGCAATTGTTCAAGAATTAGAAGATAAGAAAGTGAAAGAGATTGCTACTGTATTGATGGATGAAATAAAAGCTCTTCCAATCGAAAAAGAGACGTTTGGTCTTATGCATGGTGATATTCATCCAGGTAATTTTCATTATGATGGCAAAGATTTAACAATCTTTGATTTTGATGATGCGGCTTATAATTACTTTATACATGATTTAGCAATGGTTCTTTATTACTCTGTACTTTTTACAACGTGGACTGCGGATGAGAAGACGGAATTTGCTCGTAAACAGTTACAGGTGTTAAGAAAGGGCTATGAAAATGAGCACAGGCTAGCGGATAGCTGGTATGAATCGTTACCGTTATTTTTACGTTTACGTGATATAGGCCTATACGGTACGCTTCAAAAGAAGTTTAAAGGGAAAGATATGTCTGATAATTTCAGAGAATTATCAGAACAACTTTATGAAAGAATTATAAAAAAAGAAGCGATTGTGAATATATAATACATTCATATCAAAACAAAGTATGTAAAATAAATATATACTTTGTTTTTTTATACAAAAATATGTTTGTTTTATTAAAATAATATTGTCATAGATTCGGTATACATTATATAATTTTTATATATTCTGAAAATTCTTTATAAAGAGGAGGGGGAATATTGGAAGCTATCGTAAGTTGGATAAATAATATTGTTTGGAGTCCCGCACTTGTCTATTTATGTTTAGGAGCAGGTCTATATTTTTCCATTCGAACGAGGTTTTTACAAGTAAGACATGTAGGAGAAATGGTGAAGCTTACATTTCAAGGAGAAAAATCGGATGCGGGTGTTTCTTCGTTCCAAGCATTAGCACTTTCATTGTCAGGGCGCGTTGGAACAGGAAATATTGCGGGTGTTGCAACGGCTGTTGCATTTGGTGGTCCAGGAGCTGTCTTTTGGATGTGGGCGGTAGCTTTTCTAGGAGCAGGTTCTGCTTATGTAGAATCGACACTTGCACAAATATATAAGACGAAGCATCAAGGACAATTCCGTGGTGGTCCGGCTTATTACATTGAAAAAGGACTAGGGGTTAAATGGTACGCATTAGTGTTCGTTGCAGCAACGATTCTTGCAACGGGGATGCTGTTACCGGGTGTTCAGGCGAATAGTATTGCTGTAAGTTTGGAAACAGCTTTTGGTATTAATACTTCAGTATCCGGAGCGGTATTAGTAGTGGCATTAGCACTTATTATTTTTGGTGGAGTTAAGCGAATTGCTAACGTAGCGCAGGTTGTAGTGCCGTTTATGGCGCTTGGTTATATTTTAGTAGCTTGTGTAATTGTAGCTATGAATATTGAAAAATTACCAGACGCTTTCATGTTAATTTTAAAAAGTGCATTTGCATTAGAAGCAGCTTTTGGTGGAATCATTGGTTTAGCAATTTCTTGGGGTGTAAAACGTGGTATTTATTCAAATGAAGCAGGGCAAGGAACTGGGGCCCATGCGGCGGCAGCTGCTGAAGTATCACATCCAGCTAAACAAGGGTTAGTACAAGCATTTTCCGTTTACATTGATACATTATTTGTTTGTTCAGCAACAGCATTTATGATGATTATTACAGGCATGTATAACGTATTTGATGCAAGCGGAAAAAACTTTATCGTCAATAAATTAAATGGTGCACAGCCAGGTCCTGGTTATACACAGGCAGCAGTAGAGTCTGTTTTCCCTGGATTTGGAAACGGTTTCGTGGCAATCTCTTTATTATTCTTCGCATTTACAACAATTATGGCTTATTACTACATTGCAGAAACGAATATAGCTTACTTAAACCGTGATAAAGACCGCCCTTGGATGTCTATCGTACTAAAGTTTGTATTCTTAGGAGTTGTATTCTACGGTTGTGTAAAAACAGCCGCAACAGCATGGGCTTTAGGTGATATCGGTGTAGGAATCATGGCATGGGTTAATATTATTGCGATTCTATTATTACAAAAACCAGCATTGATCGCATTAAAGGATTATGAAAAGCAGAAAAAAGAAGGAAAAGATCCAGTATTCGATCCGCAGCCTTTAGGAATTAAAAATGCAGATTTCTGGGAGCATGAATACGGGAAAGATAAAAAAGAAGAAGTATCTTAATAGAATAGGAATAGAGGAGCAAAGGGAAAGCCCTTTGCTCTTTTTTATGTGCAAAATGAGGCTGAAAGTTATTTTTTTGCCTATTTTTGAATATAAAAAGAATGTACATGCTTTGTTAGGGGAAGGGGGGAGTTTGTTGATTGAGTTTCGTAATGTAAATAAATATTATGGTAATTTTCAAGTTTTGAAAAATATTAATGTGCAAGTGCAAAAGGGTGAAGTGGTAGTAGTTATTGGGCCTTCAGGGTCAGGGAAAAGTACGTTACTTCGGTGTATAAATCAATTGGAGTCAATTACTGATGGAGAATTGATTGTACAAAATACGGAAGTACACAATGCGAAAACAAATATGAATGAATTGCGTCGAAATATTGGGATGGTCTTTCAACACTTTTATTTATATCCACATAAAACAGTACTTCAAAATATTACACTGGCGCCAATTAAAGTAAATAAAGCATCAAAAGAGGAAGCTGAGAAAACAGCGATGTTTTATTTAGAAAAGGTAGGAATCCCGGAGAAGGCCGGTGTATATCCACATCAACTATCTGGAGGGCAGCAGCAAAGGGTAGCAATTGCAAGAGGGCTTTCGATGCAGCCGAAAATTATGTTGTTTGATGAGCCAACGTCTGCTCTTGATCCAGAGATGATCGGAGAAGTACTTGATGTTATGAAAGCGCTGGCTAAAGAAGGGATGACGATGGTGGTTGTTACACATGAGATGGGATTTGCACGTGAGGTAGCAGATAGGATTTTATTTATGGATGAAGGTCAAATTATTGAAGATACAACACCAGCACAATTTTTTGCAAATCCTGAACAAGAAAGAGCTCGTTTGTTTTTAAGTCGGGTGTTAAATCATTAAAGGAGGAATTTCATGCTTAAAATGAAAAAGTTGTTTACTTTAATTGTATTTTCATGCTTATTCGTGCTCGTTGTCGCTGGATGTGGAAGTAAAAAAGACGAGGCGAAAGAAACAAATACGAAGCAAGGCGGAGTTGTTGAGCAAATTAAGAAGCGCGGGAAATTAGTAGTTGGGGTGAAAAATGATACGAATTTATTTGGATTGAAAAATCCTTCAACAGGGAAGGTAGAAGGATTTGATATTGATGTAGCAAAGGCGCTTGCGAAAAAGATTCTTGGAGATGAAAATAAATTAGAGCTGAAAGAAGTAACTTCTAAAACACGTATTCCTATGCTGAAAAATGGTGATATTGACGCAATTATTGCGACAATGACAATTACGGAAGAACGTAAAAAAGAAGTTGATTTTTCAGATGTATATTTTAAAGCGGGGCAATCGTTACTTGTGAAAAAAGGAAGCAATATTAAAAGTATTGATGATGTGAAAAAAGATGTAAAAGTATTGGCTGTAAAAGGATCAACGTCTACAAATAACATTCGTCAAAAAGCACCGGAAGCGACTGTATTGGAGTTTGAAAATTATAGTGAGGCATTTACAGCGTTAAAAGCAGGCAAAGGCGATGTTTTAACGACAGATAATGCGATTTTGTACGGAATGGCAAAGCAAGATGCAAATTATGAAGTTGTTGGGAAAATCTTTACGGATGAACCGTACGGAATTGCAGTTCAAAAAGGTGCGGACGATTTAACGAAAGAGATTAATAGTTTACTAAAAGATATGAAGGCTAATGGGGAATACGATAAATTGTATGAAAAATGGATCGGTCAAAAACAAGAAAAATAAAGTGAAACTTTAATCAGTGGGGAGGGGGTACTCCTACTGATTATTAGCCTACACTAATCGGGATAAATAGTAAGAATGAGGGGATGAGGGATGCTCATCCTCTTCTTATAAAGAAAGAGGTGATTGTATTTGCCTGATTTTTCTATTTTGACAAACAACATTGATATGTATTTAGAAGGATTTAAATATACGGTAATGTCTAGTGTAATTGCGCTAATAGGAAGTTTTGTTTTAGGGGTTATTATGGCGGTGATGCGTATTGCACCTATTCGTATTTTGAATTGGATTGGGTCCGCATATGTAGAGTTTGTTAGAAATATTCCACTCGTATTAATTGCATTCATTTTCTATTTTGCTTTGCCTGTAATAGGAATTACTTTCAATGGCTTTGTAGCAGGGACAGTTGCGCTTACAGTTTATACAGCAGCCTTTATTGCGGAAGTAATTCGTGCTGGTATTTTATCAGTCGCGAAAGGACAAATGGAAGCAGCGCGCTCTTCAGGGCTAACATACGTACAAGCGATGTATTATATTGTTTTACCTCAAGCGATGAAAATTGTAATCCCTCCTCTAGGAAATCAATTTCTCAATTTAGTAAAAAACTCTTCTATACTCGGAATTATTGCTGGGGCGGATTTAATGTATCAAGGAGATCTAATTTCAACGAAGACGTTCGTTACGTTTGATGTATATATATTTGTCGGGATGTTTTATTTAGTATTAACAATTCCGCTAAGTATGCTAGTGCGTTATTTGGAAAGACGCTTGGCAAAGGAGGCGGTGTAAATGGATTTTCAAGGTGCTATTACGGGAGATCATATATTCTTTTTATTAAAAGGATTGCTTGTAACGCTAGAAGTCGCTCTTGTAGCGATTGTACTTAGTTTTATTATCGGTAGTGTAATAGGAACTTTGCGTTATACAAAAATACCCGTCGTCTCACAAATACTAGGCTTTATCGTTGAAGTCATTCGGAATTTACCCCTTCTTTTAATTATATTTTTTACGTATTTTGCACTTCCAGAGGCAGGTTTGAAATTAGAAATTATAACAGCCGCAATTGTTGCTTTAACGATATTTGAAGCGGCGATGATATCTGAAATTGTTCGAAGTGGTCTATTATCTATCGAAAAAGGACAAATTGAAGCGGCGCGCTCGTCAGGATTAACATATGTCCAAACGATTTGGAACATTATTTTACCGCAAGCGTTGAGAAGAATGGTACCGCCGCTTGTCAGCCAATTTATTTCATTATTAAAGGATACGTCACTAGCAGTTGTTATATCATTGCCGGAGCTTATGCATAATGCTCAAATTATTAGCGGACAGAGCGTAAATTATATGATTCCAACATTTATACTAGCAGCTTGTATGTATTTCATCGTAAATTACAGTTTATCAATTTTATCGAGAAGATTAGAACTTCGTTAACTCTTACAATAATACGTAAGAGTTTTTCCTTATAAACCCTTAATTACCTTAAAATAGAATCTAAATCTCTTAATAATTAAATTTTTATAATGTTTTATCAGAAAAGTTTTAATTTTATATAGAAATTGTAACCGCTTTCGTGTATATTTTTATTATCAGAAAATTTTAAAAAGAGACAGAGGGTTTATAGGGGAGGATTACAATGCAGCAAACAACGAATGATAAATTACATCGTACGATGAAGAGTAGACATTTATTTATGATAGCACTAGGTGGTGTAATCGGGACAGGGTTTTTCCTAGGTTCAGGATACACTATTAATCAAGCTGGACCAGGGGGAGCAATTCTCTCTTATTTAGTGGGCGGGTTTATTATGTATTTAACAATGCTTTGTCTTGGAGAGCTAACGGTAGCGATGCCAGTTTCAGGTTCTTTCCAAAAGTATGCGACGAAGTTTATCGGACCTGGAACTGGATTTATGATCGGCTGGCTATACTGGCTTGGATGGGCAGTAACAGTAGGATTAGAATTAACGTCGATCGGTTTAATGATGAAAAGATGGTTTCCGAATGTTGATGTTTGGGTATGGTGTCTCGTATTCGGGGTTATTTTATATGCTTCAAACGCTATCTCAGCGAAAAGTTATGCTGAATTAGAGTTTTGGTTCTCTAGTATTAAGGTAGTTACAATTATTGCATTCGTTCTACTTGGTGGTAGTGCATTACTAGGATTTTTACCATACGACGGAAAAGAAGCAGCACCTCTTTTCTCTAACTTTGTAAGTGATGGCGGACTATTCCCACATGGACTAGCTGCAGTACTTCTTACGATGATTACAGTTAACTTTTCATTCCAAGGAACAGAGTTAATCGGGATTGCAGCAGGAGAGAGTCAGGAGCCTGAAAAAACAATTCCACGCGCAATTCGTAATACAGTATGGCGCATTATGTTATTCTTCATTTTAACAATGACAATTTTAGTAGGATTAATTTCTTGGAAAGAAGCAGGAGTAATTGAAAGTCCATTCGTAGTTGTATTTGATAAAATTGGTATTCCATATGCAGCGGATATTATGAACTTCGTTATTATTACTGCTTTATTATCTGTAGCGAACTCAGGATTATATGCAGCAACGCGTATACTATGGTCACTTGCAAATGAAGGAATGGCACCAAATTCTTTCAAGAAAGTAAATAAGCGTGGTATTCCGATTACAGCGTTAGTCGTAACAATTGCTGTTGCGGCGTTATCTTTATTAACAAGCTTCCTTGCAGAAGATACAGTATATATGTATTTATTATCTATAGCTGGTTTATCCGCTGTTTCAAGTTGGATCATTATTGCTTTATCACAACTTCGCTTTAGAAGTCAGTATATAAAAGGCGGAGGAAAGTTAGAGGACTTAAAGTATAGAACACCACTATATCCGATTGTTCCAATTTTAGCTTTAATTACAAATAGTATCGTTGTTATTAGTTTAGCGTTTATTCCTGAACAACGAATGGCGTTATATTGTGGTGTTCCATTTATCATTTTCTGCTACATATATTATTATATGAGTAAGAAGCGGCAGAAACCGATGAAAGTGGAGATGGAAGCGAAGTATGAAAATAAAAATCAAGCATGATAATATTCGAGCAGATTTATCGTATGACAAATTAGCAATCGGAAAAGAAGATGGGTATTCACCGTTAGAATTACTCGTTTCTTCTATTGCAGGATGTAGTGCAATTGTTTTTCGAACGATTTTAGAAAAGAAACGTATTACATACGATACGTTTACAATTGAAACTGAAATTGGGAGAAGTGAAGCTTTATCAAAACCAGTTGAAAGTATTCATTTGCACTACAAAATAAAAGCACAAGGTATTACTGAAGAACAATTAGACAAGGCACTGCAACTTGCGGTAAAGAACTGTACGATCGTTCAATCTGTAAAGGATAGTATAAAGGTTACAGAAACAATTGAATTAATAAAGTGAAACTTTAATCAGTGGGTGTTTATCCCCACTGATTATTAGTTGAATCAATCGGGCTTTTACGGGCAGTTGACCTCCTATCTAACTCCTTTGCTTTACAGCAGAATTTTGAGATAGGAGTCTTACTGCCGGTTAATGCGGGATAAAGTGAAATGTAAAAACGTGAGAATAGGGCGCTCACGTTTTTATTTTTTTGAAAGAGGAATTCTCTTATGTCTTTTTAGTCTCCATACATATTTAAAACTTCTTTCGCACGTATACGTAAACCATCTATTAATTCTTTCGGTTCTAAAACTTTTGCATCTTTTCCAAGCCGATAAAATAAAGGGGTAATAAAATTGATTTCCCCTTTATCAATTGTTGAATTTATATACCCTGTACCATCTTCGTTTATCACTACAAAATCTTCAAGGTAAGGAACGCTTTTACATTGGCGCACGCCTTCTGTCGTTAATAAAACATGTAACTGAGTGGGAATGATTATTACGTTAGAGTTAGAGGCAAACCATTCTTCTAAATTCATGAATGTATCTTCATTTTCTTCCATTGATAATATGGAAAGAATACGATCGACACGATACAGTAATACTTTTTTTCTACTAAAGTCATAGGATGGCAAATACCATAAACCATCGTGAGCATATACACCGATAGGATGAACATGTTTTGTTTTTATTCCAGATTTAGATTCGTATTGAAAGTGTAAATTTTTATTTTCAATAGCTGCTGTTAACACTTCTTTTAAAAGTGGTGTATCAATTGTCCTCTTCGGATTCCAAAAAGCAATATAAGAACGTATTTTATCAACTTTAGCTTTCGCATCATTTTGTAGAGAGCCATATAGTTTATGTGTAACGGAATTGATTTCCGTATTAAAAGGCAAGTTACGATAGTAGCTTAAAGATTGAAAAGCAAAAAAGATGGAGACAGCTTCTTCTTCAGTGAATAAAATAGGTGGAATTACTCTATTCGTTAATACTTTATATCCTCCGTTGCGCCCCTGTTCAGCGTAAATGGGTAACCCCATATCACTCAAATCTAAAATGTATCTATGAACAGTACGAATAGATATATTGAATTCATCAGCTATTTCTTGAGCTGTAAATTTTCTTTTTGCAGAGGCGAATATAAGAATGTCTAATAAACGTTTTGCTTTTGACAAGGATATCACCTTTTTCTTTTTTAAACATGACATTAATTGTCATGTTTTATTGTTAGTATATTGCTTACATCATAATCTTATCAATATGAGACGCGAGGAGGAAAAAATATGTCACGTGAAGTTGTTTTATTTATTGCAGCTAGTTTGGATGGATTTATCGCGAAAGAAGACGATGATTTACAGTGGTTAATGGAAACTGAAGGAGAGGGTGATAACGGTTATACAGAAATGTATGAATCGATTGATGCAATAATCATGGGGAAGAGAACGTATGATTACGTGGTAGAGCATACGGAAACATTCCCGTACCTAGATAAAAAATGTTATGTTTTTTCTAATTCAGAAAAAGGCACAAACGGACATGTAGAGTTTGTAAATGAAGATGTAGTGGAGTTTACAAAAAAGTTAAAAGAGGAGGAAGGATCTAAAATATGGATGGTCGGTGGAGGGAGTCTACTGAGAGAATTTTTTAAGGGTAATTTAATTGATGAATATATCGTTACGATTACACCTCATATATTAGGTTCTGGTATTCCGTTATTTAAAGAAAAGAATCCACAAATTGATTTAACTTTAACGGATACAAAACGTTTTGGACAGTTTGTAAACTTATATTATAAAAGAAAATCCTAAATGATAACAAAACCCGGCTATGAATGCATAGTCGGGTTTTGTTATCAAGATGGTAATGAAATTACAAAGCAAGATCCATGACCAACTTCACTCGTTACAGTAATATTTCCGCCGTGTAGTTCTACAATTTCTTTCACGATAGAGAGTCCTAAGCCAGCTCCGCCTGTAGCTCTGGAGCGCGCTTTATCAACGCGGTAAAAGCGATCGAAAATGTGAGGGAGGTCTTCTTGTAGAATACCTTCGCCTTCGTCCTCAATTTTGATGGAAATACGTTTATGTTCTTCTGTAACAGAAATATTGATAGGAGAATGTTCCTTCGAATGCCTATACGCGTTATTTAAAATGTTAACCATAACTTGCTCAAAACGCTGCTCATCTAGTTTTACTAAGAGTGAGGGAGGACATGTGAAAACAACTCTAATTTGTTTTTCTCCGTACATAACATTTATTTTTTCAATGATGCGAGTAAGGAAGGTTTGTAAATGTACTTCTTTTATTTGAATAGAAAAGCTATGCTTTTCCATTTGAGCAAGTAAAAATAAATCTTGGACTAGGTTCGTAATGTAATCAGATTCGTCTTTTATAATGGATAAATATCGTAAACGTTGCTCAGGAGCTGTACTTTCTTTTAATGCAATGTCAGCATAACCTCTTACGTACGTTAAAGGTGTTCGTAATTCATGAGCAACACTTGCTAAAAATTCGCTACGCTCGGTTTTCATATAATGTAGATCATTTGCGAGGGTTTGAATGGACTCTGCAAGTTCACCAATTTCGTCATTTCGAGTAGTAGTTAAAGAAACGGATAAATCGCCCTTACTCATTTTTTCAGTTGCATGTTTCATGTGTAACAATGGCTTTGTTAATAAACGAGATAATAGAAAAATTGTGACGGCTGTTAATAGGAAAGTCACGATGCCGGCAATAATAAATTGTTTTGTTAAGCCATTAATCATTTCTTCAATTGATGTTGTTCCGAGAAACATATAAACATAACCTTCTAATTTTCCATTTACTACAATGGGACTCACTGTACATATATAATTAGATGTTTTCCAATGATTTTCTATAATAGATCCATTGTGATCTGTACTCGTATTCATCTCTGCAATATGCTTTTTTATAGTTGTATCTAGCTCGTTAGATTTTGCTAGTACTTCCTTATTTGCATTTGTAATAACAACGGTTGTTTCAGCTTCGGATTCCATTAAAGCGACGTGGGAGATTGTTTGCCTGTCAAAATATTTTTCAAGGACATCTCGGTGACTATTTCCACGCTTTAATAAAGCGGTCATTTCTTCATTTACTCTATTGTTTACAAGGCTATAATAGAGCAGGACGAATAGAACACTTTCGATTAAAAGCGTAACAATTAGAAAATAAAATCCGAGTTGAATAGAGATTCGTTTCATTATTTTGCTCCTTAATGTTCAATATCAACCCATCGATAACCTACTCCGTATACAGTTTTTAAATGATGATCGATAGGGAAATTTACTTTTCGTAATTTATCACGCAAATTACGAATATGTGAATCGACTGTCCTATCTTCTGTATTTGTATTTAAGCCCCAAATCCGTTCAATGAGCTGATCACGACTTAATACGTAATTCACATGGCGTAAAAATAATCCGAGTAAAGAGAATTCGATTGGAGTGAGAAAAAGTTCTTCATTATGTACAGAAGCGAAATGCTTTGCCTCATCCCATAAAATGCCGTGATATTGGATTTGCCCGTGTTGATTTGTGCGCCGTAAAACAGCTTCAATTCTTGCGAAAAGCTCCTCTTCATGGAAAGGCTTCGTCACGTAATCATCTGCTCCGAGTTTTAATCCTTGAACGACATCTACTGTTTGATCACGAGCAGTTACCATAATGATAGGAACGTTACTAAATGAACGAATTCTTTTGCACGTTTCCCACCCGTCCATCTTTGGCATCATAATATCGAGTAAAATAAATTTGAAATTCCGATTTTCTATATGTAAAATAGCTTCTTCTCCGGATGCCGCACATACGCAGTTATATCCGATTGGAGTAAGATAAAGCGTTAATAATTCAAGCATTCTCGGTTCATCGTCTACGAGTAGTATATCGATCATAGAGAGCCCTCCGTATTTGTAGTTATTACTTAAATTGTAAGTCAAAATCATGAAGAAATGGTGCAGATTATAATGCATCTGCATAATTTCTTCAGAATTGCTTGTTATCGTAAAGTTGAAATTCCATTTTAAGTAATAATATTGGCTCGAAAACGATGAAGCGGAGGCGATATAGTGAAGAAAAAGAACCGAATCCTTGGGATAACAATAATTGCGGTAGCCGGTCTTGCGGCGTGTGGGCAAACGAACACAGATCATAAAAATCATGAATCTACAAAAGAGAAGAAAACAGAGCAAAAGGAAATGAAAATGAATCAAGAGGTGACTGCGCTGAAAGAAATGAATAAAGGAGCATCGAATGATTTATTAACGACAAGTTTAAAAAATGTAACGAGATTAAATACAAATGATCCTCTGCAAATGGCAGTATTAACTTCGCAAACAATATGGCCAGCAACTCATAAAGAGAATCAGCCAGGTGCGGTTATTTTAGTGCCGGTGAACGAGTGGCAATTAGGTATTGCAAGTGCGGATCTTATTCATCATCCGAATAATGGGCCGATTTTATTTATAGAAAAAGAAGCGGTGCCGGAAATGACGTTAAAAGAAATAAAACGATTAAATCCTCGCGGAACGAAAAATGGAACGCAAATTATGGTGATGGGGGATATAGGTGCATCTAGCCTAGAGCAATTAAAAGACTATAAAGTAAAGCAAATAAAAGAAACGGATCCAGCTAAATTTGCTAAAGATGTTGATAAAGAGTATGCCGATATAACAGGAGATTATCCAAATAGCGTTATTATCGGTTCGTCTGAAGATGAAGGGCGCTTATATACAACACCAGCTGTAAATTGGATTTCTCATATGCCAGAACCTCTTCTATATGTAGAAAAAGAAACGGTACCAGAAGCGACAATCGAGGCGCTAAAAATGAGAAAAGATAAAGCGAATATATATGTATTAGGACCAGAAAAAATCATTTCGAAAGAAGTAGAAAAAGAGTTAAGTAAATACGGAAAAGTAACACGTATTAGTGGAGAGACTCCAACAGAAAATTCGATTGCGTTTGCGAAATTTAAAGATGAAAAAACGAAATTTGGCTGGGGATTTACAAAACCAGGTCACGGTTTGTCATTTGTTTCAAGCAAAACACCAGACTTAGCAATTGCGGGAGCACCGTTTTCACATATGGGTAAACATGCTCCGGTATTATTTTTAGAAGAAGGTAAGGCTTCACAACCTGTATATGATTTTCTTGCTACTATTCAGCCGAAGTTCAAGGATGATCCAACACTTGGTCCGTATAACCATGGTTTCCTGTTAGGAAACATTAGTGATATTTCATTTGAAACGCAAGGTATATTGGATGAGAGGTTAGAGATTGTTCAAGAAAATGGTGAGGGACACGGTGGACATTAAATAAGAAAAGACGCTACGGAGGTAGCGTCTTTTTTATTCGGCTTCATCTACGCGATAGCTTATAACGACATAAGCGTACGTATGTTGTTTCCTATTATCCGGACTTTCATTAGAAGGAGGGGAAGGATCTACAGTTTCTTGTGATGTTTTCAAGCCTTTCATCAGATTATCGCATGTTTCTCTCCACTCTTCTTCGGTTTGATTATCATATACAGTACTTATAAGAGCAGGTTCATCATGATCCCCTTCTTTCATATTTAAATGAATTTTTTTCAAACCAGTCTCAATAATATGACGTGTATGATTTATAATTTCATCACTATGTTCTTTTTGGAGCTGATCGGATAAAGTATACGCAGTCTGTTTCGCTTTATAGTATTTTTCAGTTAAATTACCAATTGCTTTTGTGTCTACAACTTCTAATATTCCAGATTCCTCTAATTTTTTGACATGATAGTAAAGGCGTGATTGTTTTTCATTTAGTTTTTCAGCTAGTTCTTTCACAGTAATAGGTTCTTTAGCGGCATAGTGTAAAATCTTTTGACGTTTAGGATCACAAATTAATTTATATAGGGCGAGTTCATTTATATCCATAAAGAAAGCTCCTTCAATGTGAAAATTTGTTTGATTATTTAAATAATAACATGTTTCTTGTTATTACATAACGATGAAGGAGAAAAGAGTACAATTATGAAAGGGCCTTTTCATGAATTTTTGTCTCTATAGATACGTTACGGATGTGAGGGTTTTTTAAGGCGATTCCAGATCCTATAAAGAAAAATAAGCTTCCTAATAGAATAAGTAGTGTAACTCCATACATATCTGCCAGCCATCCACTAAATAGCATTGTAAACGGCATTGTAGAAGTGATTATAGTATTTGCTAGACCATCAATCCTACCGCGATAACTTTGCTCTACAAGAAGTACAGTGATGGTTTCATCAATAATCGAAAATAAAGTAAGAGAAAATGAAAGAGTGAGCATACAAAGTATTACGGTCCAAATGGAAAGAGAGAAGGCGAGCCCGACCATTGCAAATGCCGATAAGAAAATGCTTCCACTTAAAAGTAATCCTTTTTGGAATTTCTTCCCGATATATCCTGCAGCAAATCCACTAATAATGCCACCAATCATATAGCTCATATTTATAATTCCTAAGCTTTCGGGCCCACCTGTAATTTTATAAGCGAGAGCAGGGAAGACGGGATTTAGTAAACCAGCGCCAATATTGACGATAAATGCAATGAAAATGAGTCCTTTAATGTACGGATATATTTGGATGTAATGCCAACCATCTTTCATATCTTGGATCCAAGTTGTTTTTTCTTTAGAAATAGTTTGTGATGAGATTGGATGTGCTGGGATCTTTGCTAATAGGACACAAATTGCGACAAATAGGAATGTACAAGCATTAAGAATAATCGAAAATGTAGCACCGAGCCAAACGACCATAAAACCGGCGAGGCCATTACCTATAAGACGAGAGAGCTGGTTAACGGCCATAAATTGTCCATAATATTTAGCATAGTTTTCTTTTCCAACAATTTCGGGTAAAACAGATGCTTCAGTCGGGCCTAAAAAGGTTGTTAAAACGTTTAATAAAAAAGTAGAGAGTATCGCGATGTAGAGTGAAATGTGATGAGTGGATAAGTATATTGATAGTATAAGAAGAACGACAGCACAAGAGGCGATATGGGTAAAAAATAGTATAGCTTTTCGATTGTATCGATCTGCAAATACACCAGCAATTGGTGAAACAATCATTTGAGCAGTAATCATAGCGATAATAACAAATGCGGATTCAAGTGATGATTTATTTGCTGTAAATACAATCCACATAATAGTCATGGAATAAAACGCACTTCCAATACTAGAAACAGCATTACCAAGCCAGAGTAATAAAAATGATTTGTTTTTGTAAATCGGTACTTCTTTCTTGCTCAGAGGAGTTTGCATATAAAATGACATCCTTCCATTAAAATATATTTAACCGTTAAAATAAATTTTAATGGAGTTTGACGATAAAATCAATAAAATTCTGAAAAATCAATCATATGTTAAGTTGTTATTTAGAACCGGGTAAACTTTTACATAGCAAAAAATCTTTTACTCGTTATATAATAGCCTTCGTGCAGTCTCTTATAGAGAAAATCAAAGAATTAAAGAGTAGAGGAGTATATGGCAAAGATTCACGTGAAACATTTGTATATTGAAAATAAGAAAATATACGAAATTCACGGCCAACTATTCTTCGCATCTACGACAGATTTTATAAATGCATTTTCATACAATGAAGATGTGAAGGAAATTGAAATGAACTTTACTTATGCGCACGTATGGGATGATTCAGCAGTAGCAACAATTGATAAAGTTATAATGAAGTATGAACAAAGTGGTGTAAAAGTAAGGATCACAGGGTTAAATGAACGTAGCTCGAAGATTGTTTCAAATTTAGCTACGTATAATAAGATAATTGCTAGTTAGAAGCCTCCTTTTTAGGAGGCTTTATTATATAATACGAGTAGGATAACGAAAAGGGGATTCAGCATATGTACAAACAAATTATATTAGCATGTGACGGTTCTGAGCATGCACTTCGGGCAGCCGAGCATGCAACATATATTGCGAAATTTAACGAAGAAACAAATGTTGAAGTTGTGTACGTAGTAGATAATAGAACGGCAAAATCAGATATTGTACAAGGACAAACGGATTTAGAAACAATATCAGCTAGTCGAAAAGATAAATTAAAAGAGATTGAGGCGTTATTAAAGAAAGAGAATATCGCCTACAAAATTACGATTCTACATGGCGATCCTGGAGATACGATTGTTCAATATGTAAATACAGGAGATATTGACCTTGTTGTTGTAGGAAGTAGAGGGTTAAATACACTGCAAGAGATGGTGCTTGGTAGTGTAAGTCATAAAATAGCAAAGCGTGTGAAATGCCCGGTGATGATTATAAAATAAATTGATTGAAATATTTTTAAGTGTAAGCAAGACCTTGATATGATTCGAGGTCTTTTTTTGATGTATTAAGGGGGAGAATGTGGACATACTAGATATATAAGTTTCAAAAAATGTTAACTTACAAAATTGTAAGTTAGTTGTCAGAGAAATCGATGTTATGAAAATTATTCCATTGGTAAAATAAGAGTATCAAAGGGGAGATAGGGAGGATGAAAAAGATGAAAGCATTCCAAAATTTATCATATAGCCAAGGTGTGGGTCTTATTTGTTTAGGTGGATTTGCTGGATCTGTTACGTTAGCTATTTTAATAAAGATGTTTCAGCAAATATTTTAATCGTATTGTATAAGTAGAAAGGAAATGGTTATTATAAACTACAAAATTTACACTTTAGAGATAAATAAAAAATAGCTCCTAGCGAAAAAAGTATAGGCTAGGAGCTATTTTTTATTTTATTTCTCTGTTTCTGCTTTATCGCTTGTTACTGCAACGTCTTTCCATGTTAATTTTGCACCAGGAGCAACATCATAATTTTTCACACGATTGTTTACGCCTGTTAATTCAAATTGATAGTGAAGTGGAATCATTGGTGCCTCATCATGTATTAATTTTTGCCATTTATCGTATACTTCTTTACGGTACTTTTCATCACCAGATTTTTCTGATAAACCTTCGTTCAATAATTTAGTATTTTCATCGTTTACCCAGCGGCCGTAGTTGAAGCTTGCATCTTTTGCCCAAAGGCCAGATAAGTCAGGGTCAGAACCAGTACCCCAAGCACCACCGAAGATATCAACCTTTGGATCATCTTTCTTAACCATATCGTAGAATGAGTTGAATTCATGTAGACGACCATCAACAAGTTCTACTTTTAAGCCGACATCTTTCCAAGATTGAATAAAGAATTTTGCAAGTGGCTCACTTGTATCGCTACCACTACTAGCTAAGTAATTAATTTTGAATTCTTGACCTTTTGGATCTTCTCGGAATCCATCGCCATTTTTATCTTTATAGCCAGCTTCATCTAATAATTTCTTCGCTTTTTCCACATCGAAGTTGTATGCACCAGCATTGTTGTTGTGATATTTTGGCATAGATGGCGGAATTGGTGAGTTAGCAGGGAAGCGAAGTCCATGATATACTTTCTGTCCAAGCTCTTCACGATTTACTGCATATGCCATTGCTTGACGTAGACGAACGTCTTTAAATTTATCTTTATCCATTACAGCTTCTTTCTTATCTTTGTCCATATGTCCAAATTTAAATCCAATATAGCTATAATATAAATCAGTGACACCAATTAATTGTGTATTCTTTAGTTTGCTCACATTTGGATATTGATCTGCAGTAACTTTTGCGATATCAATATCACCTTTTTTCAGTGAGGCATTTACGATTGCTGGGTTTACTACTTTTAAAGTTACATTTTTTAATTTAGGTTTACCGCCCCAGTAGTCATCGAAGCGTTCAAATTCAACTGATTCACCAGGAACAATTTTCTTCACTTTAAATGGTCCGAATCCAATTGGATTTTTACGAACTTTATCTGATTCAGCTAATTTTTCAATTGGTACATCGCCTAAATATTTTTTAGAGGTAGGATATGTCCAAATACCAGTTTTTAAAGATGGGTTAACAGTTTTATAAGTAATAGAGATCGTTTTTGGATCAACAACTTTAATACCTGAAATTTTATCGGCTTTTCCAGTGTGGTATTCTTCCATTCCTTCAATCATTTGCATTTGTGTGTCGTAACGAACTCCAGTGTATTTATCATTACCAATAATTAAGTAAGAAAACTCTAAATCTTCAGCTGTCACAGGGTTACCATCGTGCCATTTTACATTATCTTTAATTTTAATTGTAATTGTTTTTTTATCTTCAGAAATTGTGTAAGTCGCTGGTCCTTCATTATTAATTTCCCAGTTTTTATCTGTATATAATAAGCCTTCATCGAAGAAGTTAATAACTTCAGCATCGGGATTACCATCATATACAACTCTACTTAAAACACCTGCGAATGGTGTATTTGAAACAAGAGCGTATGTTAATGATCCGTCTTGAATTTCTTTCTTATCGTTTTTAACAGCAGCATTAAATTTTTGCGTATCTACTTGTTTGTTACTGCTAGTAGTACTAGTCTTTTTACTTCCACTATCGGCACCCCCACATGCAGATAGTAATAATGTTGAAGCAGCAAGTGTACTTAATACTTTGTACAATTTTGGTTTGTTCATAACTTCTCCACCCCTTATCCTTTTCTTTGTCTTGCATCAGCCGAACGTTTTAACGCTTGACCAATAAAATTTATACACAGCATCAACACTAAAATCATGATTGATGCAGGTAACCAAATCCACCATTTTTCTTGCAAAACATCTGGGTTTGTTGCATAACTTACGAGTGTACCAAGGCTAGGTGTACTTTCTGGTAGACCGAATCCTAAGTAAGTTAAACCAGATTCAATACCGATGTTCCCTGCAAGGTTTAATGTAACGCTTACGATAATAATGGAACTTAAGTTAGGTAACACTTGGAAAAGGATGATCTTCCAGTTAGGTGTGCCTAAAGTTTTAGATGCAGCAACATAATCGAGCTCTTTTTCAGTTAATACTTTTGAGCGAATTAATCTTGCTTTTCCTGTCCATAAGAAAGCAGTCATAATTAGAATAAATGTCATAATATTAAAGGTAGGTACAAGTGTGATAAATACGATAATAAGCATTAACGTTGGTAGTACTATTATGAAGTCAATGAATCGCATAATAGCATTATCAACTTTTCCTCCGAAATAGCCTGCAATTAATCCGACAGAAAGACCAATTAAACAAGAAAGGATTGTTATTGCCAGTCCGATAGTAAATGAGTTTCGTGTACCAATGATAAGTTGTCCAAAAATATCACGGCCTCCATAATCAGTACCCAACCAATGTTCAGCAGAGGGAGGTGCGTAGATGGAAAACAAATCCACGCGTACAATATCTTCTTGCTTCATAATAAAAGATGTTACATAGACTGCTAATAGTAATATTGCTAGAAAGACTAGTGAAAACATTGCTAATTTATCTTTACGAAATTCGCGCCACATAATGGAGAAACCAGAGGGGCTTTTCTCGTAATGAATGACTTCAGTTTGCTTTTCAGGATTTGCTAACATGATTTTTTCCTCCTTCCCATTAATCGATTCGAATACGTGGATCAACGATGCTTAAAATGATATCGGAAAGAAGTGTTCCGAGTAACGTTGCGAATCCAGTAAATAAAACAATTGCAGTTACTACACTAAAGTCACGCTGTCCCATAGATTGGATGAATAATTGTCCAATTCCTGGATAACTAAAAATATTTTCTAAGAAGAGTGCCCCAGTAACTAAACCTGTAATTTCATAACCTAAAAAGGCTGCAATTGGTAAAAAGGAATTTCGTAAAATATGTCGCGAATAAACTTTAGATTCAGGAACACCTTTCGCTCGGACTGTTCGTACAAAGTCTTTATGTTTTGTATCAATAATTTCACTACGTAAATATTGCACAGTACCGACAGTGGCAATTAAAGCTCCTGATAAAGCTGGTAATAGAATGTGATTGAACTTACTCATATAATAAGCTAATGTACCTGTTTCAACTTGTGGATCTACGCTACCACCAGTTGGGAAAATTGGAAACTGGAATCCGAAAAGGAAGAGCATAATTAATCCGAAAATAAAGAGCGGTGTAGCAAATCCTAAATAGTTATAGAGTGTAATGAGTCGATCGCCCCAAGTATCGTTCCAACGGCCGCTTATTACTCCAAGCGGAATGGCAATAATATAAGTGAGAATAAGAATAACAATTGCTAATAAAATCGTATTTCCGAGACGTTCACCAATTAAATCAGTTACTTGCATTTTATGAGCATAGGAAACACCGAAGTCACCTTGCACAGCGTTTTTAATCCACCGTACATATTGCGTTGTTACAGGATCGTTTAATCCTAGCTTTTCACGTTGTTCTTCAAGGACTTTTGGATCTGATTTCGGATTTGCCATCTCTGCTCCAGTTAATGCATCACCTGGCATTGCTTTAGCTAGTAGAAAGACGAGCACGCTTAATATGAATAATTGCGGAATCATAATTAAGATTCGGCGTAATATAAATTTCCACATGTTTTATCACTCCCTTATGGTAATGCCACCCGGTGCGTTGGCGAGATTGGTTTTAAATCATAAGCACGACCATTTTCATTGAAATAATTTTCGTATGATTTCTCGTACTCAGAACTTACTTGCTGACGTAATTTACGTTGCTGTTCTCGGTTTTCAGGACGAATATCAGGAATTGCTGATATTAATCGCTTCGTATAAATATGTTGTGGATTATTATAAATTTCTGCACTAGTTGCTTCTTCTACGATACGCCCGCGGTACATAACACCGATACGGTCACACATATGACGAATTACGCCCAAATCGTGACTAATAAATAAATATGTTAATCCTAGTTCAGCTTGTAAATCTTGCAAGAAGTTTAATACTTGAGCCTGTACGGAAACGTCAAGTGCAGATACAGGTTCGTCAGCAATAATAAGCTTCGGTTTTAATGTAAGTGCACGTGCAATACCAATTCGCTGTCTTTGTCCACCGGAAAATTCATGTGGATATTTATAAATAGACTCTGGGTTTAATCCAACTATACTAAGATACTCTTGAACGGTTCTACGTTCTTCATCAGGTGAGAGCTTCTCAAAATTTCGAAGAGGCTCGGCAATAATATCGAGAACACGTTTCTTCGGATTTAACGATGAATATGGATCTTGGAAAATCATTTGGATATCTTTTCGTTGTTCACGTAGCTCAGAGCGACTTAATTTTGTTAAATCTTTATTATTAAAGTGAATGCTACCGCCTGTCGCTTTTGTTAAATGCATAATTGCTTTACCGGTTGTTGATTTACCACTACCAGATTCACCAACAATTCCGTATGTTTCACCAGGTTGTAATTCAAAACTTACACCATCGACAGCACGTACGTAATCTAATGTGCGTCCGAAGAAACCACCTTTAATTGGGAAATGTACTTTTAAATCGTCTACTTTAAGCAGTGCCATGAGTTACGTCATCTCCTTTCTTATCTTGGAAGTTGAAATGTTTATAACAAGTACAACGTACCCAATGGTCTTGTTTTACTTCATGTAAAACTGGATTTTCTTCATGTTGGTCTGGTCTAACCCACGGGACTCTGGCCTGGAAGCGACAACCTGTGCGAGGCATCTTCGCTAACGAAGGAACAACCCCTTGAATCACGTGTAATTTTTCTTTTTCAGCATACGCAGATGGGATTGAGTTTAATAAGGAACGAGTATATGGATGAAGAGGGTTATTAAAAATTTCTTCAACCGTTCCTGTTTCTACAACTTGTCCAGCGTACATAACGACGATGCGATCAGCTGTTTCTGCAACAACACTTAAGTCATGTGTAATTAAAATGATACCCATTTTGGTTTGTTCTTGAATGGATTTTAGTAGGTCTAGTATTTGAGCTTGAATTGTTACATCTAGAGCGGTTGTAGGCTCATCAGCAATAATGAGTCCTGGGTTACAAGCAATTGCAATTGCGATAACAATTCTTTGTCTCATTCCGCCAGATAATTCGTGTGGGTATTGTTTATATGTAAGTTCTGGTTTTGGAATACCAACTTGATGGAGTAGTTCTAAGGTGCGTTCTTTCTTTTCTGCTTTTGAAAGGCTTGTGTGGTAGTCTAAGTTTTCTTCGATTTGTTTTCCAACTGTCATAAGAGGATCTAGAGCTGTAAGAGGCTCCTGGAAAATCATACCGATGTTTGATCCGCGTACTTTATTCATTTCTGCGGTCGACATAGTTAGTAAATCCTTATCTCTATAGTAAAGTTGCCCTTGTAATTTTGTATTTGCTTCATTATGCAGTCGCATAATGGAAAGGGCAAGTGCACTTTTTCCGCAACCTGATTCACCAACTATCGCGACAATTTCATTTTCATGGACAGTTAATGAAATGTTATCAACTGCTGCATGATATTGATCTTGTATGCGAAAGGAAGTCTGTAAGTTTTCAATGCGAAGAAGTGGATTCTTCATGGCTATCCCTCCATCTTTTTCTGAAAAGACTAAATATTTTGTATGTTGTTGTTATTTTAATATAAACTGACATTGTTTGACAAGAGTAAGTTGAAAAAATATTCAAAAATCTCTCTATACAGAGATTGAATGCTGTTATATAAGGAGTTGAAGTGTTTTGAAAGCGCTAACATGCAAAAGGGAGGAGAATAAATCTTTTGTAAGAAAAAAGTAGTATATGTAGAAAAAAGAGAGGAGTTCTGGAAGGAACGGTCTCTCTTTTTTTTGTAAGTATAATATTGATGTTTAAGCTTGTTTTGATTTTGCAGATCCTGTATTTAGAGTAAGAGCAAGGAAGAACATTGCAAGCACACAAGAAGCAAGTAGCAAAATGAAGCCGCCATCCCATCCGAATGCATCTACAATAAAGCCCATAGCTGCACTAGCAAAAGTAGCTCCGCCTAGGTAACCGAAGAAGCCAGTTAAACCAGCGGCAGTTCCAGCAGCTTTCTTTGGTGCTAAGTCAAGAGCGTGTAGGCCAATTAGCATAACAGGTCCGTAAATTAAAAATCCAATGGAAACAAGTGCGATACTATCAATGATTGGGTGACCAGCAGGGTTTAGCCAGTAAACGAGAACGGCAATGAATACACCGACCATAAATAAAATACCAGCGGGTGCGCGGCGCCCTTTAAATAGTTTATCACTCATCCATCCGCAAAGAAGTGTACCTGGAATACCAGCCCATTCATATAGAGCGTAAGCTGTACGTGAGCTACTATGAGTAAAGCTTTTTTCCTCTACTAAATAAGTAGGAGCCCAGTCTACAACACCGTAACGAACAAAATAAACAAAAACGTTAGCGATAGCGATGTACCATAAAAATTTATTATTTAATACGTATGTAAATAAAATTTCCTTTACCGAAAGTTCGCGTTCGCGATCTTTTACTTTTTCATCTGATGGATATTCCCCAGTATGTTCCTCAATAGAAGGTAATCCGCAAGATTGGGGTGTATCTCTCATCGTAATTAATACATAAATCCCAACTAAAATTGAAAGAATACCTGGGAAGTAAAATATACTTTTCCAGTCATTTGCAAAGAAATATAAGCCTAATGTAACGAGAGAAGGCATAAGTGCGCCGCCGACATTATGAGCGACGTTCCAAATAGACATTTTTGTACCGCGTTCACTAATAGAGAACCAGTGAACCATCGTACGTCCACAAGGAGGCCACCCCATACCTTGTACCCATCCATTTAAAAACTGAAGTACAAACATGAGCATAATACTCGTTGTAATGAAAGAAAATGAACCAAAAATAATATTAATGATACCTGATAAAAATAGCCCAGCTGCTAAGAAATAGCGAGGGTTACAACGATCGGATACGATACCCATAAGAAATTTACTTAATCCGTAAGAGATAGATACCGCTGAAAGGATAACACCGAGTTCTCCTTTACTAAAACCTTGCTCGATAAGATATGGCATTGCCAGTGAAAAATTCTTTCGAACAAAGTAATAACCTGCATAACCTATGAAGATGCCTAGAAATACTTGTAAGCGAAGCTTGCGGTATTCGCTGTCAATGCGATCAGCTGGTAGGCGCTCTGCATGGGGGGCAGGTTTAAATAATTGTGTTAAAAACATAAACTGAAAATCCTCCTCTGATTAATTGGAAGTGTTTTAAGACAGTGAGAATATAAAAAGGCCATGAAATATAAAAAAGTTTCCTTTTTTATGATTCATAGCCGTATACTCTGATTCTCCGTGACTGTCAATATTAACTTCGACAAAAATTATACAACTTTGTGACAAAATTGTAAACGTTTTTATGAATAAAGGTGTTGACGGATTTTGTTTGCGGGATTAATATTTAAATACGTTAAATATTTTATTGTTTAAATAAGAGGTGGATAACATGCCAAATGATATGACTCATATTGATAAAATTCAAGCTCTTACATTTGCTATAGGAAAGAAAATGCAAACAGAGCTACTGGAACAAATGCAAGCATCAGGACTTACACCACCACAGTTTTATATCTTGAAGATTTTAGATCATTACGGAGCCTCAAGAGCGACACAATTAGCGGAGAAAATGTACGTAAAGCCAAGCGCGATTACAGTAATGATTGATCGTTTAATTGATCATGGTTTAGTAGAGCGCTATCACGACAATAATGATCGCCGCGTTGTTGTCATTGAGCTAACGAAAAAGGGGAAAGCTACAGTAGAAGAGGCTATGGCGGCTCGTAATGAGCATATCGCAAAGTACTTCTCACAATTAGAATTGCAAGAACGAGAAGATTTGTTACGCCTCTTTGAAAAGCTAGAAACAATTATTTGCGGGTCACGAGAGAAAAAAGAGAAAAACTAAGAGGAATTGAGGAGATTACATGGAGCAACAAGAAAATCAAAATAGAAAGTTGTTGTTAATCGGTTTAGTAATCGCGATGCTATTTGCTGCGTTAGACGGAACAATCGTTGGTACAGCAATGCCGCGTATCGTTGGTGAACTTGGCGGATTAAGCTTAATGACATGGCTAACAACAGCTTATATGTTAACATCAACGACAGTCGTACCAATTGCAGGTAAATTAGCGGACTTACTTGGGCGTCGTAACGTATATATAACAGGGCTAGTTATTTTCATGATTGGTTCAGCGTTATGTGGTATGGCAAATGGTATGACAGAATTAATTATTTTCCGTGGTATTCAAGGTCTTGGTGGCGGTATTATGATGCCAATGGCTATGATTATTATCGGAGATATGTTCACGGGAAAAGAACGTGCTAAATGGCAAGGTATTTTTGGAGCTCTATACGGCCTTGCTTCTGTAATTGGACCACAAGTTGGTGGTTGGATTGTAGACGCAGTGAACTGGAGATGGGTGTTCTACATTAACTTACCGGTTGGTATTTTAGCGACAATCTTTATCGCAATGGGATTAAAATCACATAAACAAACGGGACCAATTAAAATTGATATCGCTGGAATCTTTACGATGATTCTCGGTGTTGTAAGTTTATTACTTGCGTTAACGTTTGGCGGGAAAGATTACGCATGGGATTCTTGGCAAATTATCGGGTTATTTGCATTAGCTCTAATTGGTATCGTTAGCTTTGTTATCGTTGAAACAAAAGCAGAAGAACCAATTTTACCGATGCATTTCTTTAAAAATCGCACATTTACAATATTGAATGCGATTGGATTCTTTATGAGTATCGGAATGTTTGGCGCTATTATGTTCGTACCGTTCTTCATGCAAGGAATTGTAGGCGTTAGTGCTGCTGAATCAGGAACTATTATGACACCGATGATGATTACAATGATCGTTATGAGTATTATCGGTGGTCAACTTGTATTAAAAGTTGGTGTGAAACCACAAATTATTACAGGAATGCTTGTTATGGCTGGTGGATTCTGGTTATTAACAACGATGGATATGCACACAACTAAGCTTACCGCTACTTCTTATATGATGGTTATCGGTTTAGGAATGGGTCTTGTTATGCCAACACTGACATTGGCGTTACAAGAAAGCTTCCCGAAAAAAGATCTTGGTGTAGTAACATCATCAAGTCAGTTCTTCCGTCAAATCGGGGGGACATTCGGTATTACAATTTTAGGATCAATTATGAATAACACTTCAGGTACAACATTAACAAATAAATTAGTACCTGTATTAGATACGTTCCCTAAAGAAGCGGGACAAATGGTAACAAAATTTAAAGATATGATTCATACAGACCCACAAGGCTTATATTCGATGCTCTTTAATCCAGAAGCATTAAAACAAATGCCAGAAGCATTTTCTAATAGCATCGTACCAATTTTGAAAAGTTCTTTAGTAGACTCACTTCATACTGTATTCTTAACAGGATTAGTATTTATCGTAGTAGGTGCCATCTTCACGATTTTCTTACAGAAGATTAAACTGTCTGATCGTAAAAAAGGTGCTGAAGAGCCTGCTGTAGAAGAGAAAGAACGAACTGCATCATATTCGTAATGAAAAAGCATCGCCTTATGGCGGTGCTTTTTTGAGTATAACCTTAAAAGCTTTTTAGTGAGAAATGATTGACGTATTTTTATAAATACGTTATATTATTTTCTGTAAACGGTTACATGAAATGAGGAGAAAAGAGAATGAGTACGATTAAAGACGTTGCAAAATTGGCAGGGGTATCTGTTGCGACCGTTTCCAGAGTGTTAAATAAAAATGGATATGTTCATGAGGATACATTAAAGAAAGTAGAGCGAGCAATTGAAATGCTAGATTATAAGCCTAGTACAGTAGCACGTTCTTTATATAATAAAAAATCTCGTTTAATTGGCCTAGTTGTTCCAAATATCGTGAATCCATTCTTTCCAGAAGTTGCACGTGCCGTAGAAGATGTAGCACATAAGCAAGGTTACACAGTTGTCCTTTGTAATTCTGATGAAAGTTTAGAAAAAGAGAAACAATATATCGATGTACTTAGACAAAATAATGTGGATGGGTTTATTGTAGCAACGAATCCGCAAAATAGTGTTAATTACATGAATTTGTCTGTTCCAGTCGTTGCAATTGACCGTATGTTTAATGAGCGCATTCCTACTGTATATGCAGACAACTACGCAGGGAGTCAGGCTGCGACAAAGTTATTAATAGATAAAGGATGTAAACATATTGCACATATTCGCGGACCACGCGATGTGAGTACAGCTAATGAACGTTTTGAAGGTTTTGTAGACGTTATTACGCAAAATAATCTTTCTTATATGATTGCAGAGAGTACATTCGATCCAGCTAATAGTGAACGGGTAGCGATGGAATTATTAGAAGAATATCCGCATATTGATGGAATTGTTGCTGGGAATGATTTAATTGCAATTGGTATCGTAAAGGCTGCACTTCAAAAGGGGATTTCTATTCCAGACGATTTACAAATTATCGGATTCGATGGGATTTCTTTAACAGAAATGATGTATCCATCTATTACGACTGTTGCCCAACCAATTTATGAAATGGGGAAAATGGCAACAGAGTTGTTGTTAGAGCAGATGGAAGGAAATGCGTTAGAAGAGAAACACTATCGTTTACCGATTGGAATTATAGAACGAAATACAACAAAGTAAGGAGATGAAACAAATGCCAAATATTGCAGTAGTAGGTAGTATCTCAATGGACTTAGTGGCTGTTTCAAAAATACGTCCGAAAGCAGGAGAAACAGTAATTGGTGAAGCGTTTCATACTATCCCAGGAGGAAAAGGGGCTAACCAAGCAGTTGCTGCAGCTAGATTAGGAGCAAATGTAGCAATGGTTGGTGCAGTAGGAAATGATGATTACGGAACAGTAGTTAGAAAAAATTTAGAGAACGAACGAGTTTTTATCGACTATGTGGTACCGGTTACAGATAGAACGACAGGAATCGCTCATATCGTTTTAGCAGAAGAGGATAACAGTATTGTGGTCGTACAAGGAGCAAATGCTCTTGTAGATGAGTCAATTGTAGATCGTTCAAAAGACCTTCTTGTCAAAGCTGATATGGTTGTTCTTCAACTAGAGATTCCACTTGAAACAGTAAAATACGTTCTGGCTATTTGTGAGGAGCATAAAATTCCAGTTATGTTGAATCCGGCTCCAGCACAAGTTTTATCAGAAGATATTTTAGAAAAAGCAACTTATATTACGCCGAATGAACATGAATGTCGCATCGTATTAAATGATTTCACATCACCAATTGAAGAGTTACTTGCGAAATATCCAAATAAGCTATTGATGACTGAAGGGTCTAACGGTGTTCGATTCCATAACGGAACGGAAGTTGTTCAAGTTCCAAGTATTGCTGTGGATGTAGTAGATACGACTGGAGCTGGTGATACATTTAACGGTGCGCTAGCGGTTGCGCTTTCTGAAGGAGAAACACTTCAAAAGGCTATTCGTTTTGCAAATATTGCAGGTGGTCTTTCTGTAACGAAACTTGGGGCACAGGGCGGTATGCCAACGAGAGCTAGAGTACGTGAAGTGCAGGTGATTGTCGGATGAAAAAGCATGGTGTATTAAATAGTGAAATCGCGGCAGTCCTTGCTACACTTGGGCATACAGATACGATTGTAATTGCTGATTGTGGGTTACCTATTCCAGATGGAGTAAAACGAATTGATTTAGCAGTCGAAATTGGAAAGCCTAGCTTTTTAGACGTATTACAAGTTGTTGCTGATGATATGGCAATTGAAAAAGTGACGTTAGCAGAAGAAGTCATTATGAATAATGCAGAGGTAAATAAAGAAGTTGAAATGCGATTAACAGAGCCAGCATTTGAATATGTGTCTCATAAGGAATTTAAAGAGCATACAAAGAGAGCGAAGGCGATTATTCGTACAGGAGAAGCAACGCCTTATGCGAATGTTATTTTACATGCAGGCGTGATTTTTTAATAAAGGGATGTGATGAGAATGCATATTGAAATGAAAAATATTTCAAAAGCGTTCAATGGTAATCCTGTTTTAAAAAACGCACAGTTTATGATTGAAACAGGAGAAGTCCATGCATTGATGGGGGAAAACGGAGCGGGGAAATCGACGCTCATGAAGATTTTAACAGGTGTATATAAAAAAGACAGTGGAACCGTCACGATTGATGGGAAAGAACGAACTTTTAAAAATGCAAAAGAAGCAGAAGAGTACGGTATTGCATTTATCCATCAAGAGTTGAATATATTACCGAACTTGACGGTAGCTGAAAATATGTTTCTTGGAAAAGAGTTAATGTATGGGAGAACAGGAATATTACGTACGCGTCAAATGAATGCGATTGCCCAGCAGCAATTAGCAGATCTTGGTCTACATGTGAGAGGCGCTATGCTAGCAGGTGAATTATCAGTTGGACAACAGCAAATTATTGAAATTGCTAAAGCATTAATGACAAATGCAAGCGTTATTATTATGGATGAACCTACAGCTGCATTAACAGATCGCGAAATTGAAACGCTGTTTACTGTTATTAATAAATTACGTAAAGAGGGCGTTTCATTCGTTTATATCTCACACCGAATGGAAGAAATTTTTTCAATATGTGATGCCATTACGATTTTGCGTGATGGAGAATATGTAGGGAAGAGATTAATTCCAGAAACGTCATTTGATGAAGTAGTTAGCATGATGGTAGGCCGCAGTATTGGTGAACGTTACCCAGAGCGAAATAGCCAAATTGGTGAAGTGATTTTTGAAATGCGTAACGGAACGAAAAAGGGGAAATTTGAAAATGTTTCGTTTCAAGTTAGAAAAGGTGAAATCCTTGGTGTTGCTGGCTTGATGGGAGCTGGCCGTACGGATATTATGAAAGCAATATTTGGATATGAACCGCTTGATTCAGGACAAATTTTTATGAATGGACAAGAAGTGAAAATTGATAGCCCAATAGATGCGATTAGGCAACGAATTGCTTTTATTACAGAGGATAGAAAATCTGAAGGGCTTGTGTTAGATTTTTCGATTCGTGAAAATTTAGCTTTACCAAATTTAGAGAGTCTTTCAAAGGGAAGCGTTGTTAATAAAGGTTTAGAACAGCAATTTACAGAGGATATGATGAAGCTTCTTAAGGTGAAAGCAGCAAACGGAGAGCAAGCTGTAAAATCTCTTTCTGGTGGAAATCAGCAAAAGATTGTAATTGCAAAATGGCTAGGTATTCATCCGCAGTTACTCATTTTAGATGAACCAACGAGAGGTGTAGATGTTGGGGCTAAAAAAGAAATTTACTCTATTATGAATAAGCTTACCGAGCAAGGAGATGCCGTTATTATGGTATCGTCTGAGCTTCCAGAAGTTTTAGGAATGAGTGATCGTGTTCTTGTCATTCATGAAGGAAAAATCGGTGGTATTTTAGAGAAAGATCAGGCATCACAAGAGTCTATTATGGCACTAGCTACAGGGGGAGAGTAAGATATGGCTAAGAAGGGGAATGTATTACAACAACTCGGTTCTTTAATCGGTTTAGTGTTGATTATCGTAGTAATTACAGCTTTAAATCCAGCATTTATTGAAATTCCAAATTTATTTAATATACTGCGCCAAGTATCGATTAATGCACTCATTGCATTTGGAATGACCTTCGTTATTTTAACAGGGGGTATTGACTTATCGGTAGGTTCTATTTTAGCATTATCAAGTGCACTTGTTGCCGGAATGATGGCAAGTGGCATGGATCCGTTCCTTGCAATGGCAGTTGGATTATTAGCAGGTCTTGTAATGGGGATTGTAAACGGTATCATTATTGCGAAGGGAAAAGTAGCTCCTTTTATTGCAACTTTAGCAACAATGACCATTTTTCGCGGGTTGACGCTTGTTTACATGGACGGACGTCCGATCACTGGGCTTGGTGATCATTTAATGTTCCAAATGTTTGGCCGTGGTTATTTCCTTGGTATTCCTGTGCCAGCCGTTACAATGATGATCGCTTTTGCAGTACTGTACTTTATTTTAAAGAAAACAACGTTTGGTCGCCGTACGTTTGCGATTGGTGGAAATGAAGAAGCGGCAGCTTTATCAGGTATTAATGTTACGAGAATTAAAGTAATGATTTACGGTCTTTCCGGAATTTTGGCAGCGCTTGCAGGTATTGTCTTAACATCAAGACTAGATTCTGCACAGCCGACTGCTGGTACTTCTTACGAATTAGATGCAATTGCAGCAGTTGTGTTAGGAGGAACGAGTCTTTCAGGTGGAAGAGGATGGATTGTTGGTACATTCATCGGTGTACTTATTATTGGTGTACTAAATAACGGTTTAAATTTATTAGGTGTATCTTCTTTCTTCCAACAAGTTGTAAAAGGACTTGTAATCTTACTAGCTGTACTAATTGATCGTCGAAAAGAAGCGTAATGGAGGGGCAATTCATGAAAAAATGGTTACTGATACTCGTTGCATGCATCATGGTAGTTACTGCTGGTTGTTCAATGGAACCACCAGAATGGGCAAAGGATTCTAGCGATAAAGGTCGAAATAAAACTATTAAAGTTGGATTTTCTGTTTCAACTTTAAATAATCCATTTTTCGTCACGTTGAAAAAAGGTGCAGAAAAGAAAGCGAAAGATAGCGGCATTGAATTAATCGCTGTTGATGCACAAAATGATGCAGCGAAGCAAACAAATGATGTTGAAGATTTAATTCAAAAAGGTGTCGATGTAGTTGTTATTAATCCAACCGATTCAGATGCCGTTGCTTCAGCGGTAAGTGCAGCCAATGCAGCGAATGTTCCTGTTATTACAGTAGACCGAGTTGCGAATTCAGGTAAAGTTGTTTCTCACATTGCTTCCAACAATGTCGAAGGTGGTCAAATGGCTGGTGATTACATTCGGGAATTAGTTGGTGAAGGAACAAACGTCGCTGAGTTAGAAGGAATCCCTGGATCGTCTGCAGCTCGTGAGAGAGGGAAAGGATTCCATAACGTAGCTGATAAGTCTTTAAAAGTAGTAGCAAAACAAGCAGCTGATTTCGATCGTGCAAAAGGATTATCTGTTATGGAAAATATTTTGCAAGCAAATAGCAATATAAAAGCAGTATTTGCTCATAACGATGAGATGGCATTAGGTGCACTTGAGGCATTAAAATCTGCTGGTAAAACGGATGTAGTCGTTGTTGGATTTGATGCAACAGACGATGCTGTGAAAGCGGTTAAAGATGGACGCATGGCAGCAACAGTCGCTCAAAAACCGGAATTAATCGGAGAGAAGGCGATGGAAACAGCAAAAGAGATAACACAAGGGAAAAAGGTGGACAAATTTATTCCGATTGAATTAGAGCTTATTAAGAAAAAATAAATAAATATAAAATGAAAATTAGGAAGGAAGAATAACAAATGAAATTCTTTATTGATACAGCAAACGTTAACGAAATTAAAGAGGCAAATGCATTAGGTGTAGTAGCTGGAGTAACGACAAATCCATCACTTGTAGCAAAAGAGGGCGTAGATTTCCATGAGCGTATTCGTGAAATTTGCAGCTTTATAGAAGGTCCTGTAAGTGCAGAAGTAATTAGCTTAGAAGCTGATAAAATGATCGAAGAAGGAAAAGAATTAGCGAAAATTGCTCCAAACGTTGTTGTAAAAGTTCCAATGACAACAGAAGGTTTAAAAGCAGTAAAAGCATTCTCTGATTTAGGAATTCGTACAAACGTTACATTAGTATTCTCAGCAGTTCAAGCATTACTTGCAGCTCGTGCTGGTGCGACATACGTTTCACCGTTCTTAGGTCGTTTAGATGATATCGGTCATAACGGTATGGACTTAATTCGCCAAATCGCAGAAATCTTTGCAATTCACGGTATTGAAACAGAAATCATTGCAGCATCTGTACGTCACAGCGTTCACGTAACTGACGCAGCATTAAATGGTGCACATATTGCAACAATCCCAGCAAACGTAATTGCTTCATTAGTGAAGCACCCATTAACAGATCAAGGAATTGAGAAATTCTTAGCTGATTGGGAGAAAACACAAGGGCAATAATAAGAAATGGAGAACCCAAGTTTAAATAACTTGGGTTCTTTTTTTATTTAAAAGAATTTTCATGCAATTTTGCATATTATCTTTCAAATTTTTAATATAAGCTATTTAATATATACAAATCACTCTTTATTTTTCATATTTCGATATAAAGTGAAACTTTAATCAGTGGGGGTTTTGTCCATCCCCCACTGATTATTAGTTGAACCAATCGGGCTTTTACGGGCAGTTATCTCCCACCTAACTTCCTCGCATTCGCCGAATTTTGAGGTGGGAGTCTTACTGCCCGCAAATAGCGGGATAAAAGGATAGAGAGTCTGACCAGAAAACTGGAGGGCATGATTCTATAACAGAAGGTTTAACGTTTATAGAATTATGCCTTTTTATATACAAGGGAGGATAGATTACGTATTTTTATCTGAATTTTAAGATTTATATAAGGGGATGGTTAAAATGAGAAGAAAAGCACCATTTAAAGTATTGTCGTCATTAGCAATTGCGACAATCATCGGATGCACAGCTGTAATGAGTGCTCCGCTAGCATACGCAGAAATGCCAGTGAAAGCAAAAGAAAATGTGTCTACGACGCCAATTGATCATAATTTAATTCAAGAAGATCGTTTAGCGGAAGCGTTGAAAGAAAGAGGAACAATTAATCCAGCATCATCAAAAGAAGAGACGAAAAAAGCTGTAGAGCAATATATTGAAAAGAAACAAGGGGATCAGGCAAATAAAGAAATTCTTCCAGATGATGCTGCTAAAGAAGCATCGGATTTCGTAAAAAAGGTAAAAGAGAAAAAGATGGAAGAAAAGGAAAAGGTAAAGAAAGCTGAAAAAAATGTTAGCCCAGAGCAAAAGCCAGAGCCAAATAAAAAACAATTAGATGGGAAAGTTCCAACTTCTAAGGCGAAACAAGTTCCATATAATGGACCTGTTCGTACGGATAAAGTGCTAGTGTTACTCGTTGAGTTTAGTGATTATAAACATAATAATATTGAGCAAACACCAGGTTATATGTACTCGAAAGATTTTAGTAGGGAACATTATCAAAAAATGTTATTTGGTAATGAGCCTTACACATTATTTGATGGTTCGAAAGTAAAAACATTTAAACAATATTATGAAGAGCAGTCTGGTGGTAGTTATACGACAGACGGATATGTAACGGAGTGGCTAACTGTTCCAGGAAAAGCTGCTGATTACGGGGCTGATGGTAGTAGTGGGCATGATAATAAAGGACCAAAGGGTGCACGTGATCTAGTGAAAGAAGCTTTAAATGCAGCAGCTGAGAAAGGGTTAGATTTATCTCAATTTGATCAATTTGACAGATATGATACAAATGGCGATGGTAATCAAAATGAACCTGATGGAGTAATTGATCATTTAATGGTAATTCATGCTGGTGTTGGTCAAGAAGCTGGTGGTGGTAAGTTAGGAGATGATGCAATTTGGTCACATCGCTCTAAATTAGCAAGAGATCCAGTAGCGATTGAAGGAACAACATCTAAAGTACCTTATTGGGGTGGAAAAGTAGCGGCTCATGATTACACAATTGAACCAGAAGATGGTGCAGTAGGTGTGTTTGCACATGAATTCGGACATGACCTTGGTTTACCAGATGAGTATGATACGAAGTATACTGGAGCTGGATCACCTGTTGAAGCTTGGTCGTTAATGAGTGGAGGTAGTTGGACAGGGAAAATCGCTGGAACAGAGCCAACTAGTTTTTCACCACAAAATAAAGACTTCTTACAAAAGAACATGGGTGGCAACTGGGCAAAAATTTTAGAAGTAGATTACGATAAAATTAAGAGTGGTCTAGGAGTTCCTACATATATTGATCAAAGTGTTACAAAATCAAATCGTCCAGGTGTCGTACGTGTCAATTTACCAGGTAAGAGTATTGAAACAATTAAACCTGGATTTGGAAAGTATGCATACTATAGTACGAGAGGCGATGATATTCATACGACATTAGAAACACCGTTCTTCGATTTAACAAAAGGAACAAATGCAAAATTTGATTATAAAGCAAATTATGAACTAGAAGCAGAGTGTGATTTCATCGAAGTACATGCTGTAACTGAAGATGGAACGAAAACATTAATTGATAGATTGGGAGAAAAGGTAGTCCAAGAAGATAAAGATACAACAGATGGCAAATGGATTGATAAATCATACGATTTGAGTCAATTTAAAGGGAAGAAAGTTAAACTACAATTCGACTATATTACAGATCCAGCTTTAACGTATAAAGGTTTCGCAATGGATAATGTAAATGTAACAGTTGATGGACAAGTAGTATTTTCAGATGATGTAGAAGGACAGTCTAAAATGAAGTTAAATGGATTCGTTGTTTCCGATGGGACAGAACAGAAGCCACATTATTATTATTTAGAGTGGAGAAACTATGCCGGATCAGATAATGGATTAAAAGCGGGAAGAGGTCCGGTGTATAATACAGGTCTTGTCGTTTGGTATGCAGATGATAGTTTCAAAGATAACTGGGTTGGGGTACATCCAGGTGAAGGGTTCCTTGGTGTTGTGGACTCTCATCCGGAAGCGCTTGTTGGTAATTTAAACGGGAAACCAGCGTACGGTAATACTGGAATGCAAATTGCAGACGCTGCATTTTCATTTGATCAAACGCCGGCATGGAATGTGAATTCATTAACACGCGGGCAGTTTAATTATGCTGGGTTACAAGGTGTTACAACTTTTGATGATTCTAAAGTGTATAGTAACAAACAAATTGCTGATGCAGGACGAAAAGTTCCAAACCTTGGACTTAAATTCCAAGTTGTTGGACAAGCAGAGGATAAATCGGCAGGGGCTGTTTGGATTAGACGTTAATAAAATAAAAGCACACTCTTCATATGAAGAGTGTGCTTTTATTTGTACATTAAGTTATTATTTTAGCTTATGTAATACAACTGTTTATCCATGTGTAGTGTATCAAATTATGTGGGGAAAGGAAATATTTCCGAGGAAATTGTCGAAGTATTGTTGCCTTTTGTATTTAAATTAATTGGCATTATCCCAACTCTTCCGTTATATTACGGGTCATATCAATATGCATTAAAAAAAAAGACAATGATGGAGTTATCCCATCATTGTCTTTTTTACTTTGCTTCTTACATAAATCATTCCGGCAAATGTTAATAAGAACGCCGTCCCGATAATGAAGCTGGCGCTAGGTGATGCACCGATGGCTCCGACTGTAAAGGAGCCAGCAACAACTCCTAATGAGAAGAATGCATAAAACAATCCGAATGCTTTCCCGCGATTATCATCCGTCGTATTTTCAACAAGTAAGGCATTAATTGATGGGAAGAGAATAGCGAATCCAGTTCCATAAATCATCATAACGATAAAGAGCATACCTTTTGTTGCAAATAATCCGAGTAAAGATAATGCTAATGCCATTACTGTAATCCCGATTAGCATTAGTTTTGATCGATTAAATCGATCGTAAATACGATTTGTTGGAAGTAAGAAGAAGAGGATAGCGGTAATTCCGAACACACTTAACATCATGCCTGTTGTAGATGCTTTAAGTGCTAACGCCTCAACTTTTACTGGTAGCATATACGTGACAATTCCTTGCGAAAACATTAATGTAAAAGCACCAATATATGCTTGTAATAACGGCTCTGATTTTAATAGTTCAATCATATCTTCTTTGTTCATCATTTGAGTTCTTGATGTATCTTTCCTTGATACGTTATTTGGTAAGAAGAATAGAGATACGATTGTACCAAGAACCATTAAAATAGAAATGGTAATGAAAACCCACTCTATGCCAGCAGTTGCTTTCATAATGCCACTGAAAGCAGGTCCTACGATTGCCGCTGTTCCAACAGCAGCACCAGACAGAGCCATAGCTTTTCCCTGCCTTGCTGAATTCGATTGTTTTGATAAAAATGTAAAGGCAGCAGGAATTAAAAATCCGTCACTAAAACCGTGCATAAAGCGCACAACTAATAGTTGTTCACCACTTTGAACAACGGTGTATAACAAGACTATGAAACTCGTAATTCCCATGCTTATATAAAGTATTTTTTTTGCACCAAATTTATCGACAGCAGCTCCAGCAATAATATTACCAATCATATTAGCGAATGAGTACATACCGACAACTAGCCCGATAATTAGAGGGGTTCCTCCAAGACTTTGAGCGAAAGTACTCATAATAGGTAATTGTGAAAATGTATCTAAAAACGCTACGATAACAATAAAGTAAATAAAATATTTCAAGCGATATTCACCTCTCCTATGCTATTATGGCATAATGCTAATTTCAACTGCAATGAAATTGAATTAACAGATGTGGAAAAAAGTACAAAGTGACAAAATATTGAACGTTATTTGTTAAAAATTAGTGGAAATGAGATTGTTTTTTTGAAATATATGGATAGAAGTATTATAATAGATTTGTAAACTTCACCATGTTAAGTATATACATAGAGAGGGATGTATAAAATGAAAGCATTACTTTGGCATAATCAACGTGATGTACGAGTAGAAGAAGTACCAGAACCAACTATAAGACCAGGAGCAGTTAAGATTAAAGTTAAATGGTGTGGTATTTGTGGAACAGACTTGCATGAATATTTAGCAGGACCTATTTTTATTCCAACAGAAGAACATCCATTAACACATGTGAAAGCACCGGTTATTTTAGGTCATGAGTTTAGTGGTGAGGTAGTAGAAATTGGTGAAGGAGTTACATCTCATAAAGTGGGAGACCGCGTTGTTGTAGAACCAATTTATTCTTGTGGTAAATGTGAAGCTTGTAAACATGGACATTACAATGTTTGTGAACAACTTGTTTTCCACGGTCTTGGTGGAGACGGCGGTGGTTTCTCTGAATATACAGTAGTACCAGAAGATATGGTTCATCATATTCCAGATGAAATGACGTATGAACAAGGTGCACTTGTAGAACCAGCAGCAGTAGCAGTTCATGCAGTACGTCAAAGTAAATTAAAAGAAGGAGAAGCTGTAGCGGTATTTGGTTGTGGTCCAATCGGGCTTCTTGTAATCCAAGCAGCAAAAGCAGCAGGGGCAACTCCTGTTATCGCAGTGGAACTTTCTAAAGAACGTCAAGAGCTAGCTAAATTAGCAGGTGCTGATTACGTATTAAACCCAGCAACTCAAGATGTACTAGCAGAAATTCGTAACTTAACAAATGGTTTAGGTGTTAATGTTAGCTTTGAAGTAACAGGTGTTGAAGTTGTACTTCGTCAAGCAATTGAAAGTACAAGCTTTGAAGGTCAAACTGTAATTGTTAGTGTGTGGGAAAAAGATGCGACAATTACTCCGAACAACCTTGTGCTAAAAGAAAAAGAAGTGATTGGTATTCTTGGATATCGTCATATTTTCCCATCTGTTATTAAATTAATTAGCTCTGGCCAAATTCAAGCAGAGAAATTAATTACGAAAAAAATTACAGTGGATCAAGTTGTTGAAGAAGGATTTGAAGCGCTTGTAAAAGATAAAACACAAGTGAAAATTCTTGTTTCACCTAAATAATAGAGAATCGAAAAAAGTAGCCCTTTTCTAGAAATAGAAGAGGGCTACTTTTTTTCTATACTGAAAGGTGATAGACTTTCCTTTGACTAAATGTACTTTTGTTTGGGAGGGGGAGTTGGATGCTTTCGTTTTTTTTAACATTGAAACGGATGCTAAGAGCCTGTTTACGAGCGTGGAAAGATAAAGAATTTCAAGTGTTATTCGTATTAACAATCTTGACCTTAATATCTGGTACGATCTTTTATAGCACGGTTGAAGGATTACGTCCTCTTGATGCTTTATATTTTAGTGTCGTGACGTTGACTACTGTCGGTGATGGGAATTTTAGTCCTCAAACTGATTTTGGGAAGGTATTTACGATAATATACATATTTATCGGGATTGGACTAGTGTTTGGGTTTATTCATAAATTAGCAGTTAATGTACAATTGCCAAGTATATTATCGAATAGAAAAAAAGAGTAAAGCATGTAATTGCTTTACTCTTTTTTTACAATAGTTTATATGTGTATTTGCAGTAGCTTAACAATACTTTATTACAATGTAAGTGCATTCAATCATTATATTCACTATGTATAAAGTTATAGTGATATGAACATTTGCATATTTTAATTTATTAATAGAATTTTAGTGAAAGGTGGGATATTCTAGTCATAGGTTAACCGGAAGACATCGTAGGATCCTAACAAAATACTTACAATAATTCAATTATAAAATGGAGGATTTCAGATGAAAAAGAAAGTTCTTGCTTTAGCAGCAGCTATTACGTTAGTAGCGCCATTACAAAGCGTGGCATTTGCTCATGAAAACGATGGAGGACAGAGAGTTGGAGTTATTCCGCGCTGGTCTGCTGAAGATAAACATAAAGAAGGTGTAAATTCTCATTTATGGATTGTAAACCGTGCAATTGATATTATGTCTCGTAATACAACACTCGTAAAACAAGATCAAGTTGCACTATTAAATGAATGGCGTACGGAGTTAGAGAACGGTATTTATGCTGCTGACTATGAAAATCCTTATTATGATAATAGTACATTTGCTTCACACTTCTATGATCCTGACAATGGGAAAACGTATATTCCATTTGCAAAACAGGCAAAGGAAACAGGGGCTAAGTATTTTACATTAGCTGGTGATTCATACAAAAATAAAGATATGAAACAAGCATTCTTCTATTTAGGGTTATCTCTTCATTATTTAGGAGATGTAAATCAACCGATGCACGCGGCAAACTTTACAAATCTTTCGTATCCACAAGGATTCCATTCTAAATATGAAAACTTTGTAGATACGATAAAAGATAATTATAAAGTAACGGATGGAAATGGATATTGGAACTGGAAAGGTACGAACCCTGAAGATTGGATTCATGGAGCGGCAGTAGTAGCGAAACAAGATTACTCTGGTATTGTAAATGATAATACGAAAGATTGGTTCGTGAAAGCAGCTGTATCACAAGAATATGCAGATAAATGGCGCGCTGAAGTTACACCGATGACAGGTAAGCGCTTAATGGATGCACAACGCGTAACTGCTGGATATATTCAGCTTTGGTTTGATACGTATGTAAATCGTTAAGTATTTGAAAAAGGTCAAATCTCCGAATAGAGTATTTGGCCTTTTTATCAATATACAGTACATGGAGGTTATGAAACGTGAAAAGTAAGTTGCTAAAAGGTGTACTTAGCTTTGGAATTGGCCTAGGAGCTTTATATAGCGGATCTTCTGCTCAAGCGGAAATGTCTACAAATCAAAATGATACACTAAAAGTGATGACTCATAATGTATACATGTTATCAACGAATTTATATCCGAACTGGGGACAAAGCCAGCGTGCTGATTTAATTGGGGCAGCGGATTATATGAAAAATCAAGATGTTGTTATATTAAATGAAGCATTTGATAATAGCGCTTCAGATCGTTTGTTAGGGAATTTAAAGAAAGAATATCCAAACCAAACAGCGGTATTAGGTCGTAGTAATGGAAACGAATGGGATAAAACGTTAGGAAACTATTCATCTTCGACCCCTGAAGATGGCGGTGTAGCTATTGTAAGTAAATGGCCGATTGTTGAAAAGATTCAATATGTATTTGAAAAAGGATGCGGGCCAGATAACTTATCAAATAAAGGATTCGTATACACAAAAGTTAAGAAAAATGATCGTTTCGTTCATGTAATTGGGACGCATTTACAAGCTGAAGATAGTATGTGTGGAAAAACTTCGCCAGCATCTGTACGTACAAAACAGCTACAAGAAGTTCAAGAGTTTATTAAGAATAAAAATATACCGAATAATGAGTATGTGTTAATTGGTGGCGATATGAATGTGAATAAAATAAATGCTGAGAATAATAGCAATTCAGAGTATGCATCTATGTTTAAAACATTAAATGCGTCTGTACCATCTTATACAGGACATACAGCAACTTGGGATGCAACGACAAATAGTATTGCAAAGTATAATTTCCCAGATGCTCCAGCAGAATATTTAGATTACATTGTTTCTAGTAAAGACCATGCAAATCCAGTACGTATAGAAAATAAAGTGTTGCAGCCAAAGTCTCCAGAATGGTCTGTTACATCATGGTTCCAAAAATATACGTATAATGATTACCCTGATCATTATCCAGTAGAGGCGACTATTTCTATGAAGTAGTCAAAAAAGTTTCTTCGTGAAGAAGAAACTTTTTTTATTTGAAAACAGGAAAATCAATCTTTCTTTCCAATATGTATAAGACATATATAGAAGAGGAGAGAAAGATGTGGATAGAAGTATTTTTAAAGAGCTTCCATTACCGTGTGCATTTTTAGATGAAGTGGCTTTAGAGAGAAATATTCAATCTATTATTAAGTTAAGTGGTCATAAAAAGATTCGTATAGCGAGTAAATCATTACGTTCTGTTTCAATTATGAAAAAGATTTTAGCTACAAATGATTGTTTTCAAGGTATTATGTGCTTTTCACCTAGAGAAGCTTTATTTTTAATTGAACAAGGATTTAATGATTTATTGCTAGGGTATCCTGCTTATAATGAAAGGGCTTTATATGAAATTAGTCTACTTACAAAGCAAGGTTTTATTATTACTTGTATGGTGGATTGCGAAGAACATATTGTTTATTTAGAAAAAATTGCTGAGAAGTCTAGTGGGTGTTTTCGAGTTTGTTTAGATATTGATATGAGTAGTCGTTTTTTTCGATTTCATTTTGGTGTAAGAAGATCTCCGGTAAAAGAAGTCCAGAATGCTTTAAAAATAGTAGAAAAGGTGAAGGCATCACCATATTTAATCTTAGATGGTGTAATGGGCTATGAAGCTCAAATCGCTGGGGTTGGAGATGATATGCCAAAACAATGGCTTCAAAATAAACTTATTTCGTATTTAAAGAGGAAATCAGTACTAGAAATTAATAAAAGAAGAGGAAATATCGTAAAAGAAATACAAAATCTTGGTGTTGAACTAAGGTTTGTAAATGGAGGAGGAACCGGAAGTATAAAATCAACCGAGCAAGATAACTCAGTTACGGAGATTACTGTAGGCTCTGCTTTTTATTCGCCCAAACTGTTTGATTATTATAAAGAAGTAAAATTTCAGCCAGCTGTTGGATTTGCTTTACAAGTTGTACGTAAACCTGACCGGTATATTTATACTTGCCTAGGTGGAGGGTATATTGCTTCAGGTGCAGTTGGTAAGGATAAAGAGCCTGAGGTTTGGAAACCAGATGGTGCAAAGTTATTAGCGTTAGAAGGCGCTGGCGAAGTGCAAACGCCGGTTTATTACAACGGTGAGGAACAATTGTATATAGGAGATACTATATTGCTTCGTCATAGTAAGGCTGGGGAATTATGTGAGCGCTTTCCTGTTTTGTATCGTATTAAACAAGGGGAAATTGTTGGAGAGTATTCAACATATCGGGGGGATAACCAATGCTTTCTGTAAAGGGACAAAAATGGAAAAATTGGACAGGTAATATAGAAGGAACTCCGCAGTATACGATGTATCCTGAAAGTATACAAGATGTAGTAGAAGTGGTGAGACTTGCACAAGAAAAGGGGAAGAAAATCCGGGTTGTTGGTTCAGGACATTCTTTTACACCCCTCGTTCAAACAGAAGAAATTTTAATTTCTTTAGATGAATTGAGTGGGATTACGAATGTGGATTCAGAGAAGATGACAGTAGAAGTGTGGGCGGGAACAAAACTACATGATTTAGGAAAATTACTTGAGGAGAAAGGTTATGGGCAAGAGAACTTAGGGGACATTGATTCGCAATCTATTGCAGGGGCAATTAGTACAGGAACTCATGGGACCGGTGCTACATTTGGAAGTTTATCAACACAAGTGATAGAAATTACAGCAGTTTTGTCTACAGGTGAGAGTATTGTTTGCTCTGAAGGAGAGAACTACGAATATTGGAAAGCGTTCCAGTTATCACTTGGAATGCTCGGTATCATTGTGAAGGTTAAACTGAAAGTTATTCCAGCGTACTCACTTGTTTACAAAAGTGAAAAACAGTCTTTTTCTGTAGTAATGGATAAACTGGAAGAATATAAACGAAATCGTCATTTTGAATTTTTCGTTTTTCCTTATTCAGATGAAGTTCAAGTGAAACTTACAAATGAAACAACGAGTAAAGGAACTGATTTGAAGTGGCATAAACTCAAGGTGGAACTACTTGAGAATAGGATCTTTTCTTTACTATCTAAAGGGTGTAAGTGGTTTCCTTCTATTAGTAAAGGAGTAAGTCAATTATCAGCCAAGGCTGTACCTAATACAAAAATAATTGGACCAAGCTATGAAGTGTTTGCTACATCGCGTACAGTTCCTTTTTATGAAATGGAGTATAGTGTCCCTTCAAAGTATATGAGGGCCGCTGTCGAAGAGATTTCAAATCTTATTGAAAAGAAAAAGTATAAAGTGCATTTCCCAATTGAATGTCGCTATGTGCATGGTGATGATATATGGCTCAGTCCAGCGTACGGAAGAGATTCAGCATATATTGCTGTTCATATGTATAAAGGTATGAAGTATGCCGCTTATTTTGGTGAGGTGGAGCAAATCTTTCGAAAGTATGAAGGGCGCCCACATTGGGGGAAAATGCATACATTAACGTATGAACAATTACAGTATATATATCCAGAATTTCATTCGTTTTTAAAGGTGAGGAAGTCACTAGACGAAACGGGAATGTTTTTTAATCCTTATGCAGAAAAGTTATTCACGATTATGAAAAAAGCTGACAAATAATTATTTGTCAGCTTTTTTAAGTGTAATTGCATTTCTTGTATGACTTATACGCTCGTAAAATAGTAATTTATCACGGCTAAATACATGCAATAAAACATGAATAATAAATAGACCGTTAATTACGAATAGGAATAGTAATATAACCATTAATATTAAAGGTTCTGTGCGGTTTAAAATAGAACTGCTAGAAAGAATATAATTGATTCCTCCTAAAACAAAGTAGAATATACCGTAACGAATGAATAGTTCTTTCATTGTAATACGCTCCGTTTTTCCTTTAATGTAAATACGAAGCAAAGCCTTTCCAATCGTTTTTCCGTTCGTAAAGTATGGAATGATAATAAAGTAAATAAAGATCGAACATGTAATGAAAATAAGTTCGTATATATTTGTGTAAGATTGAATACTAGAAATAAAGAGAGAGTTTCCTTTGTTTTTAATGACAGGTACAACGATAGATAAGAAAATCCAATCAATTTGCATAGCGATGAGACGACGAATGAATCCGACTGGTTTCGTTTCCAAATTAATATAACTATCTAATTCGCTTGCTTTAGGAAGGAAGTAAGTAAATATTGGTGCAATAATAAAACCAATTAATCCTCCTAATGTGTTTAAAAACAGGTCGTCGATATCGAATAAGCGATATGCACAATTATATATACCGTATAATCCAGTTACTTGTGTTATTTCAAAAAATAGTGAAAGACAAAAAGAGATGCAAATTGTCTGTAGGAAACTACGTCGGAAATAATAACGTAAGTAAATACCGAATGGAACGGTTAGTAGAACATTAAAAGCTACTTGTAAGAATGCAGATTCTTTTAATAAATAGAAATAAGTAGTTGGTTGCGTTAAAATTGCCGATGTATGATTACGAATCTCTTGTACGAAATAAAATGGTGAGAGCTGCATATGTTGTGTATTGGCCGGTTGTAGGCTACAAGTATCATACGTTTGTGGTAATGGCAGAATAACAAGAAAATAGGCATTTAATAAATAGAGTAATAAAGAGTATAAAATAAATGAGCGCCATTTATTTAAGTAACCGTATTTTCGATAATTAAATATTAAAAAAGGGATTAAGAGAAACATTGCTAAAATAGGAAATAAAATAAATGCTGTTTTGATTGGGAATAAATATGTCGTCAAAATGAAACTCCTTTCAATTAAAATCCGTCTATCATTATAGCTCTAAAAGGGGTTTGTAACAAAGTTAAAATAGTTTGAAATAGAAAAAATTACAAATTATACTTATATTAAGTTATAATAAATTTAATATAAGTATATTATGATAATATAAGTTGAGAGAGGGTACATGATATGCAATATGAGCTTTTTTCTATAAGTGGGGATCATATTACGACTTTTGAAAGCGCATGGCGTTTTCAGGAGGGGGAACAGATTTTTGTCCATGATGATAATACAAAACGAAACTTTATTATTATTCGCTTAACACATGATTTATTTCAAAAAAATACACATGTTATTCGCTTGTATTGTCAGGAAAAGAAAGTTTATGCATAAGGAGAAACCTCTTACTGTATGAGGGCAGTAAGAGGTTTTCTATTTCATATAGGAAGCATTGGATTTTGAAGAAAGGATATAATTTTGCACTTGGTGCTTCCACGTTTCACCGCTCTTTCTTTGAGGCAGCCACTCATGATAATCTTGTTGTGTTTTCCATAACATACGAACCATATATTCAGCGCCAGCATCTGTACGATGCACGTGCGAAAATTCTATGTTAATAAAACCTTGTGTGCCAGACGATGGATAATGCTGTCTAAGCGAATGAAATATTTCATTTTCATAGCCATATTTAATATGAATAAGTTTAGTAACAATAAACATACGAACACCTCTTTTTCGATAATAATAAAAAACAAGAGAGAGCTTTAATTTTCTTTATACATGTAAGGGAAAGTAGTGAGGGTAATTAAAATTATACTATTCAGAAAATTCAAAGTAAATAATGAAACTTATTTTAATTTGAAATATAAAAAAAGCAAGTCATCCTATTTTAATAGAATGACTTGCTTTAAAGAGTGTAAGTTTTACTTTATAAGAAAATGATAGTGAGTACACCTACGATAATACAGTAGAAAGAGAAATATTTTAAATTGCCTTTTGCCATAATGTTCATAAACCATTTTAATGAAATATATGTCATGATAAATGTCGCGATGAACGCAACAAGATAAGGTACAAATAATGTATCTAAATTTGGATCTTTTGCAATATCTGTAATACTTAGCAATAAACCACCTAAGCTGACAGGAATATATAGTAAGAATGAGAAGCGAAGAGCGGTTTCTTGCTTCATACCAAGTAACATTGCTGCTACGATTGTAGCACCAGATCGGCTTATGCCAGGAATTAGTGCGCAAGCTTGTGCTAGACCGACAATGATTGCATCTTTCATAGAAAGATCGCCATCATTTTTACGTCCACGCAAGTTTCTAATAATCCAAAGGCCGATAGCAGTAATGAGGAGAGAAATCCCAACCATTTTAACACCTTTTAAGTACTGATCGATATAATCTTTGAATAAAACTCCAATTACACCTGCTGGAATGGTTGCAATAATAAGGTAAATAATAAAGAAGAAATCTGATTTTGCATCTTCTGCTCTTGTAAATATATAAGATAGACCATTTTTTGTTAGACGAACTAAGTCATTTCTATAAATAAGTAATACAGCTAATAATGAAGCTGAATTAACAAGTAGCTCGAAGCTAAACCCTTCTATTTCTAGTCCTAGCAAATGTTGTGCTAAAACGAGGTGACCGCTTGAAGAAATCGGAATTGGTTCTGTTAGTCCTTGGAACAGGCCAAGAATTAAATATTTTAAAATGTAATAAAATTGTTCCATAACATCCTCCTTGTTTATTAGTCGAAAGAAACAATTGTTTTATTATAACAAAAGAGAGGACGAATATTGAGAAGAAAATAATATTCAAAATATAATAAAAATCCCCTATTACGTTATAGGAGATTTTTAACACTACTGAGAAACTACTATTTCTTGAATACTTTTCGATAATTGGACATCGACTTTTTCCGCATCATGAATGTGGTTCATAATAGTAGTATTTAACTTTTGGAACATTTGCTGTGTATTTGTAAATTCTCGTAATATATCATCATTACAAGATTTTTGGTTCTCGATAGCTTTAATAACATTTGTAGCGCCACTTTGTAATGTTTGAATCATCATTAAAATATTTTCAATTCTAGCGTTAGTATCGGCGCTCATTTCCACACCTTCATCAACTAAATGTAAATTATCTTTTGTATTTTCGTACGCTTTTTCAATTTCTTCTTGAATTTTTTTCGTTAAGTTGCCAATATTTTTTGTACTCTCTGCTGTGCTTTCTGCTAGTTTTCTTACTTCATTGGCAACAACAGCGAATCCTTTCCCATGCTCTCCAGCACGTGCAGCTTCAATACTTGCATTTAACGCTAATAAATTTGTTTGTGCTGCAATGTTTTGAATTACTTCTACTATTTGTTCAATTTCTTTAGAGCGTTCGCTTAAATGATTCATACTATTAGAAGTGCGTTGAGATTGTTCACCTAATTTATTAATTACAATGAGTAAGCGATGAACGGATTCTTTTCCCTCATTAGAGCAATCAATAATTTCTTCAATAGATTGAATTAAGCTTTGTTCTTTTTGTAGCATTTCGTTATTTAATTCATTGGAATGTGTAGTACGAGCCGAAACATTCTCAAAGCATGCATTTAATTGCTGAATTAAGTTTTGGAGTGTATGGTGTTGGTTATTTACAAGTTCATGCTCTTGCATAACGCTTTGTACACGATTATGGATAGAAGATATAATTTCTTGTTTTTCCACATCTTTTTGTTTTAATTCTGTTTCTAGTTCATGTATACGAGTTTCTAGTTGATCGATTTTATGTTGGAGTGATTTCTTTTGAGTAAACATTTTATTTCATTCAACCGCCTTTAAGATTTTTAATTTCTTTATATTTGGATTTTAGCATTTTTTATAATCTTTAAATATAGGAATTGTTAAATATTTAAGAATCTATTACATTTTATTCGTAATTCCCTTTTTTTGTCATGAAAAATAAACTGTATTTAATGGTTTTGTAAACAAACTGTAAAATAAATCATGTATAACTGTATAAGAAGGGAGTCGGATTATGAACTATTTTAAGCGAATCAGTAGTCTAGTATTAGCAGGAATTATCGGTCTTTCTAGTACAGTCGCTGTAAAAGCAGAGTCAAACGACGAAAAACTTAACAATATGCAACAGCAATTGCAACAAAACAATGCAGATATGCAGAAGAAAGAGCAAGAGAAGCAAGCTGTTAGTAAAGAAATTCAAGGTATCGAAAATGAACTACATAATTTAAATAATACAATTGCAAAAAATAAAGAGGATCAAGCTGCTATTCAACGTAAAATCGATGAAACACATAAGCAGATTGAACAAAAAAAGGCAGATATTGTCGTTTTAGAAGATAAAGTCCTTGCTCGTAAGGATATTATGAAAAAACGTATGGTTTCTGTTCAAAATAGCTCAAATACGAGTTTAGTAGTAGAAGTTGTTGTGGAATCAAAAAACTTTGCTGATTTCATACAACGTATGAATGCAGTATCTACAATTTTAGATGCAGATAAAGAAATTTTACGTCTACAAGAACAAGATCTTCGTCAAATTGAGGAAGATAAAAAAGCAATCGACGAAAAAGAAGCATCTTTAGTAGTAGATAAGCAAAAATTAGCAAAAGCACAAGCTGATTTGCAAGATAACTTGAAAAAGCGTCAAGATAACTTACAAACAGTTCAAGCTAAATATAATGAGATTGCAAACCAAATTAATTTAGCAGCAGAAGAAAAAGCAAAAGTTGAAGCAAATATGAAAGCAGTACAAGAAACAATTGCTCGTGAACAAGAAGCAGCAAGAATTGCAGCAGAAGAGCGTGCAAAAGCTGAAGCAGCTGCAAAGGCTGAGCAAGAAGAGTTAGCAAAAGCGAAGGCAGCAGCTAAGCAAAAAGAGGAACAGACAGCTAAGCCGGCAGAGCCTGTAGCAAAAAATACAGCACCAGAATCTAAGCCAGACACTAAACCAGCTCAAGGTGGAAAAGAATTTTATGTAACAGCAACTGCGTATACAGCTGATCCATCTGAAAATGGCTATAAATCGGGTGAAACTGTAAAATCTAAGTTAGGACATGATTTAACTGCAAATCCAAACATGAAATTAATTGCTGTAGATCCAGCTGTTATACCGTTAGGTTCTACTGTATATGTAGAAGGATATGGAACAGCGATTGCTGGAGATACTGGTAGTGCGATTAAAGGTCATATTATCGATTTATTAATGCCAGATTCAGCAACAGCTAATAATTGGGGCAGAAGAACAGTTAAAGTTACAATTTTAAATTAAACCAAAATCCAACTTTACAACAAGTAAAGTTGGATTTTTTTGTGAAAATAATGTTAAGTTGAGTTTACATTTTGTTAAGGATAGCATACAATAATGGTGAGAGGTGGTAAATTTGACCATTTTAAATAGAGTGAAGGAATTAAGAGCTCGCTTTAATTTTACGCAAAGTGTATTAGCAGAAAAAGTTGGAGTGACAAGACAGACAATTGCAGCAATTGAAAAAGGGGATTACGTTCCTTCGTTGCTATTAGCCTTGACGATTTGTGATGTGTTCCAGTTAAAGATGGAAGATGTGTTTGTTTTAAATAAGGAGGGGGAAGAGGATGAATAGAATTGGTTTTTCTTATATCGTAAACGTACTTTATACTGCATTAGCATGCTGGACATTTGTTGAATTTTATAGTGTTACTACAGAGCTAGCAGATATAATAAAAAACGAGAAGTTCCCATTTGAAGTATGGTTTAATGGAGTACCATTCGTTTTATTATTTATTGGAGCTATTATAGTTACTATTTTTTATAGAATTCAAAAGAAAAAATATAAGAATTTATCTTTTTGGATGTATCCATTACTATTTCCACTAGAAGATGAACGTGAAAAAGCGATTACGGAGAAAGCTTGTCGAACAACTTTTGTTTCGTTATGGTATGTGTTACCTTGTGCAGTTGGATTTTTAACTCTTTCGCCTATTATTAATGAATATCTTCCTGAATACCCACTGTATATTATATTTTCTATTTTCTTTATTCAAATGACAGTCTTCCACGTATCACTATACAGAAATAAATTAGCTTAAAAAAAAGCCTTCTTGCATCAGCAAGAAGGTTTCTTTTAGCTTATACTTGTACATATGGCAATATTATTTTATCATTTTATATAGAGTAAGATTTTGTAAGGGAAAGGAATTGTATATGAACAAGCAAAGAATTTATAGTATAGTAGCAATCCTTCTATTTGTTGTAGGTGGTGTTTTAATCGGAAAGCCATTTTATGATGGATATAAGGCAGAGAAGAAACAGACAGCGAATGTACAAGCTGTTCAAAAGATGGCATATGAAAAGCATGAAACGGAATTTGTAGATGCTTCAAAAATTAATCAACCAGACTTGGCAGAAGTAGCGAACGCATCGTTAGATAAAAAACAAGTAATCGGTCGAATCTCTATTCCGAGCCTTTCGCTAGAGCTTCCTGTTTTAAAATCATCTACTGAGAAAAATTTACTGTCAGGTGCGGCAACTGTAAAAGAGAATCAAGTGATGGGAAAAGGAAACTATGCATTAGCAGGACATAATATGTCAAAAAAGGGTGTTTTATTTAGTGATGTATCAACTTTAAAGAAGAATGATAAAATTTATTTATATGACAATGAAAATGAGTATGAGTATGCTGTTACAGGTGTATCTGAAGTAACTCCTGATAAGTGGGAAGTTGTAGAGGATCATGGGAAAGATGAGATAACGCTTATTACATGTGTATCTGTTAAGGATAATTCTAAGCGTTTTGTTGTTACAGGCGATTTGGTCGGAACAAAGGCGAAGAAATAAAAAAGATGAGGGGAAATCCCTCATCTTTTTTTAATCCATCCATTTTACTAATTTTTTAGAAATTGATAATAAAACACACCCTAAAACAATCGCCACAGCACCAATAACTGTGAATACTTCAGCATATCCAAGTGAAGTTGTAAAGCTTGCAAGCTGTCCGCCTAAAATGTTGGCGATACCTGAACTCGCTAGCCATACGCCCATTAGTAAAGAAGCAAGTTTTACTGGAGCGAGAGCACTAACCATCGATAGCCCGACAGGTGATAAGAATAGCTCACCTAACGTATGGAAAAGATACGTAAAGACGATAAATAGTAAGTTTGCTTTTTCTGTGATGTTATGTTCATCACTGCCTGTTTTTAATGTAGCGATAACGAGAATGATATAACCGATACCGAGTAAGATCATACCAAGTCCCATTTTGGTTGGGATTTTTAAGTCACCACTTTTTCTAGTTGCAAGTTTTGCCCATAATGCTGAAATGGCTGGTGCAAGTAAAATAATAAATAATGGATTGACCGATTGGAACCAAGACGTTGGTACTTCCCATCCGAATATGGAGCGGTCAACGAACTTATTTGTATATAATGTTAACGAACTACCAGCTTGTTCAAAACCAGCCCAGAAGAAGACAACGAAGCACGTTAAAATGACGATAACTGCTGTATGTTGTTTTTCTTTTTTTGTTAATGGTGTATTTCCTACTGTTGGTTGCCCATCTGTTGTTTGTAAATCGCGAGTTGGTTTTTTACCGATATCACCAAGGAAGCGATTAGATAGTGTTGTAAATAAGATTTGTCCAATAATCATTCCGATTGAAGCTGCTAAGAAACCGTAACGGAATCCGTAATGAACAACACCATCAACTGTTGTTTTGAATAAATTTTCTGACAAAAACCCACAAACGAGTGGAGCTAAAAACGAACCGACGTTAATACCCATATAGAAAATTGTAAATGCACTATCACGTTTTGGATCGTGCTCTTCGTATAATTCTCCAACAAGTGTAGAGATATTAGGTTTGAAGAATCCATTACCGATAATAATAAGCGCTAATCCGAGGTATAGGCCGACTTGGTTTTGCAGGGCAAATAGTGTAAGGTTACCGATTGCCATTGTTATACCACCAATTGTGATGGCTTTTCGTCTACCTAGAAAACGGTCTGTTAAGTATCCACCGATTAATGGAGTGAAATAACAAGCTCCAGTATAAAATCCGTAAATAGAGAGTGCCCACGCTGGACTAAACCCAAGACCACCACTTACTAAAGCTGTTGTTAAATATAATGTTAATAATCCTCGTAATCCATAGTAACTAAATCTTTCCCACATTTCTGTAAAGAAGAGTAAGTATAAACCGGGAGGATGTTTCTTTTTTCTTTGTTGTTCTTTTTCTAGTTGTATCGCTGATTCCATGTTATTTTCCTCCTGACACAAACAAAAACAAAGTTAATAGTTTTATTTGTTTAATATTTTACTTTATTAACTATTGAAAGTCAATTAAGGTTGATTTTTTAGAATAAATTGGAAAAGGGAAGTAGCTATAGAATGGGTGTTTCTTTTGTGGTAGACTATGGACTATGTTTTCTTTGTAAGGAAGCGGATTATCGCGTTTTTCTTATGTGTGAAATTGATTCCGTTTGAGATGAAATTGAAGAAGGAGAAAGAAATGAAATTGTTACAGAAAAAAGAAATTTTACTTATTAGTCTTATGTTATTCTCTATGTTCTTTGGAGCGGGTAATCTTATATTTCCGCCTTTCCTTGGATACGAAGCGGGAGAACATGTGTGGATTGCATTGTTAGGTTTTATTATATCAGCAACAGGTCTCCCAATATTAGGTGTTATTGCTATTGCGAAAGCAGGAAGCTTTCAAACGTTAGCAGGTAGAGTTCATTCCTCATTTGCAATTATTTTTCCATGTATTGTGTATTTATTTATTGGACCTGGGCTTGGTATACCACGTGCAGGAAGTTTAGCTTTTGAAATGGGACCAGGTCAGTTGTTCCCAGAAATGGGTAGCGTAGCTTTATTATTTTACACGGTTATTTTCTTTAGTATTGTTTACTGGTTAAGTTTATCACCATCTAAATTAATGGGCTTGTTTGGAAAGGTGTTAACGCCTTTATTATTATGTATGATTGCCCTTATATTTATAAAGAGTATGTTTACGCCGGTAGGTAGTGTGAAAGAGCCCGCTGGAAATTATGGACAAGCTCCTATGTTCCAAGGATTTTTAGATGGATATTTAACGATGGATGCGTTAGCGGCTTTAATCTTTGGGATTGTTATTGCAAATGCTTTGCGTGCAAAAGGTGTAGAAGATGATAAAGGTATAGCGAAATACATGAGTATTGCTGGTATTGGAGCAGGCCTTTTATTATCTATTATTTATGTCATTCTTGGATATGTTGGTTCAATAAGTGGTTCATTAGGTACATTTGATAACGGTGCGAAAGTGTTGGCACAAGTTATGACGACATTATTTGGACAGAGCGGGGTAGTTTTATTAGGTCTTATTTTTACTGTCGCTTGTCTTTCTGTTTCAATTGGACTTGTTACGTCTTGTAGTCAGTTTTTCGCTAGTGTATTTCCGAAAGTATCTTATAAAGTTTGGGCATTTATATTAAGTTTTGTTAGTATGGTTTTAGCTAATTTAGGATTAACACAAATTTTAAAAGTATCGGTACCGATTCTTGGATTCATATATCCGATCGCATTAACGCTCATTATTTTAGGGTTGTTTCATAAATATATGGGGAAGTATGTCTACGTATATTCGGTAACAATTGGGATTGTAGCGTTATTTAGTGCAATGGATATTTTAAATAAAAGTGTATTGATGAATAAGTGGACACCGTTACTAGAAAATCTTCCGTTTTATACAGAAGGTGTAGGTTGGATTATTCCAGCGTTTGTAGGTGTTTGCCTCGGTATAATCGTTAGTATTGCTATAAATAAGAATAAAGTGAAACTTTAATCAGTGGGGGTTTTGTCCATCCCCCACTGATTATTATCTCTCACCAATCGGGATAAATAAGTGACAAGGTGTTTTCCTATTTCGGAAAACACCTTTCTTTTTTGGAAAAAATAGTATTGAAAATGAATAGACTAGGAGTATGATAAAGATAATTGGAAATATATAGGTTTGAAATGAATGATGAGGTGGGAGTGTATGAAGGAGGATTTAAATAAGAAAATAGAAGCACTTGAAATAGCAATTGAAACAATGCAAGAGACACTTTCTGAATTGAAAGCGCAGCAAAGAAAAATAGAAGTAGATAAAGTTCAACAAAATGTTAGTGAGGAAAAGCCAGAATATATTGAAACGGTAACGGATGAAAAGCTACAAGAGGATGCAGTTACGATAAGGGAGCCAGTACAAGAACTTGAGGTAAAACAAGTAGATATATCTGCATTTAAACCAGAACCATTTAATATTATAAAGTTTTGCCAAACATGGTTACCACGCATATTTGTCGGTATTATGTTACTTGGGGTTATTTGGTTGTTTAAATCGGGAGTAGATGCTGGGTTGTTAACACCAGCGATACGGATTGTGTTTGGTATAGCACTATCTATCGGTTTGTATTATGTAGGAGATATACAAATTAAAAGAGAGCGGCAAGCATTAGGGTTAGTATTAGCTGGTGGAAGTATTACAGGTATTGTTTTAACGACGTTTGCAGCACATTATTTATATGAATTTATTCCCGCAAGTATTGCGTTTATCTGCAACATTATATGGGTCATTTTAGGGATTTATTTAGCGAAAAGATATAGATCGGAATACCTTGCTATTTTCGTAGCGGTAGGGGCATTTTTCGTTCCTTTCTTGTTAAATAGTACGACTCCTAATACGTATGTTTTCTTTAGCTATGAGACGATATTAACAATCAGTTTATTATGGTATGCATTGAGAAACCGTTATAAGTACTTATATATGATTTCTTATGTTGTTGCTGCAATTGTCCTATTTGTTTTCTTTGCTGTTATGTCAATATTAGTAGGGAATTTGCAAGTGCAGTTAACGGTTGTATACGGAATAATTCATTTACTATTATTTTGGCATACGTTTACGGAGAGAAGCTTTATACCAGAACCACGCTTGGCAATATTTAGTACTAACGCAGTTTTCTTTATATTAGCCATTTCAAAAATACCTGAATTTACAACGTGGGGGCTAGTTATTAGTGCATTTGTGCATACCGCTATGTTCGTACTTGAATATAGGAAGAATAGACATTCTGTATTTACAAATCTTTTATTTGGTTTTGCAATGGGATCATTTAGTTTAGCGATTTTATACGAGTACAGTTTAGTGAATGCAGCAATCGTATTATTATTACAAGGTTTCCTAGGTGTGGCCACTTCTATTAAAGTAAAGCAGAACATGAAATTGTATATAAGTGCAACAATTTATGCAATCGGAATGATACAGACAATCTTTAGTTCATTTGATCATTTCATTTCAGCAGGTTTTGTAGCTCATATTATTTTAATAGGGACATTTTATTACGGCATGATAAAGGCGAAACATATGTTAGCGAGTTTTGGCAAATATGTGTATTCTATAGCGCTCTATTGGCTAATGGTAATTGTATTTATTACAATTACTAGAATCGGTGAAGTTCTTTCTACAGATGGAAGTATAATTAGCGTATATGTATCATTATTATGGATGGTATATGCATTATTTGCAGTTTGGTTTGGCCGGAATAGACATATGAATGAAATATTATATGCTGGTTTAGTCGTATTAGTAGTAACAGTAGGGAAGTTGTTCCTTCTCGACTTACCAGAGGTGTCTATGATGATCAGAGCGGTGTTATTCTTAATCGTTGGTAGTATAGGTATCGTTATTTCAAGAATGTTTTTCTCAAAAGAAGAGAAGTGAAAAGAAGGCAATCCGTATACGGATTGCCTTTTCTTTTACTTCTTATTAATCGTTACAGTTTCATTATATTTCGCTGTTGTATTTTGACGTAGACGAAGTGTTGCTTGTCCAGTTGTATTTGAATCAAGTTGCACATTTACAATTTTTTCAGCAGAACCTAAGCTATTTGTTGTGAAAGAGAATGCACTGCTATATCCGAAAGTAGATGGCCAAGTGCCGTTTGTATTTTGAACTTTTGCCACTTGTGTCCCGCCAGAAGTGAATATACCTAAAGAATAATTATTATATGTTGTATTTGGTAATAAGTTATTTACTTGAATTTTTATTTGAAATAATTCAGTATTCGGTAGAATACTAGGATGCGTAATTACGTAATCACGCGCTGTCACTGCGCCGTTGTATCCGTATGAACCTGGTTTAAAAGTATTGGTATTAAACCATTGATAACCTTGATTTGGCGCGCTCCAAGGTTCTGGTTGTGGTTCTGTTGACAAACTTGGTTGTTCAAATGTTTGTAAAGCTGTAGGTGCATCAAGCTGTAAACCATTCACTTGATCTAAGCTTGTAAATGTTTCTTGCTTCGCTAACCAATTCACGATGTTTTCTAATAGAACAGCATCGTTTTCTTCTTTATACCCATCATAAGTTTTCTTGGATTGACCTGAATCTTCACGAACATATTTTGGCGATGCATCTTCAACAGGAGAAGAGTCACCAATAAAGGCTGCTTTTCCAAGACCAACTTTTGCAATGGCAGCATAAGGCCCCTCTGCAACACCACCGCCGTTGTAAACGCCGCTATCAACAGCGTTATTCCATTTTGATGGGTTTTCTGGAAGGTATACAAGCCCTTTTGCTAGTTTTGGATTTGTAATCGCAAGAGTAGAACCGGCATGCATTGCTACAGATGAAACTCCATTTGTAATTCCAAATGATTGCTCAGGAGAGACAATATTTTTAGCAGAAACATCACCCAGTGCATTGTAACGGAAGCGAATACCGAAATTGTCTGATAGCCAATCAGAGCTTTCTACTCCTTGCATAGCTAGTGAATTTGTTTCTTCACTAGACATTCCCTTTGCTGGATTATCCCATGCCCCGCGTCTATATCCATTAAATACTTCTGAAGAGTCCCAGCGGTTTTTATTACGATCTGCATTATAATGATCGGCAATGAAGAAAATACTGCCGCCATTTTTTACGTATTGTAACATTGCGTCTTGTTCAGATTTTTTATAAGGAATATTTGCTTCCGGGACGATAAACACATTGTAATTTTTTAAATCGTCGTATGTAATAGGTGTTGATTTACGAAGTTCCTTTACATGATATCCGTTTTGGGCAATACCGTTTCCGAAATCAGAAAATCCTCCGTCAATAACCCAGTCAGCTGTCCCAGCTGTTTGACCGTGAGTATTATCGAATAATACTTTTTTCCCATTGTTTTGATTTACAACTTTCGCTGCAATTTCAGGAGCAGGATCTACTGAGCTCTCGGCATAAGTAGATGGAATATACGAACTCCCTATACTAAGTGTAATTGCTGTTGCTAAAGAAAATGTAAGCCATTTTTTATTCTTCATAGAAGAATCCCCCTAATAAAAATATTTGCTTTAATAATGTAATCGATTTTTCTATAGAAATAAAGATAGAAAATATTAAATTTTGTAAAGATAACGTTAATTTAATTGAGAAATATTTATTCGAAAAATGAAAAATCTCTCCCTAATAAATAGGAAGAGAATTTAGACTTAACTAATTTTTGAATTAGATGATTCATCAATCTTATGAAAACCTTTCATATAATACACGATAGCTAAGCCGATAAGCCAAATTGGACCGACGATTAATGCGATTCGTGTATCTTCTGAATAGGCCATGATACCTAGTACAAGCACAAGGAAGCCGAGTGAGAAATATGAACTTAATGGGTATAGTGGCATTTTATACGTTAACTTTTGCTTGTTTTGCGCTGGTAATCCTTTACGGAATTTAATTTGAGCGACTAATATAATCCCCCAAGTCCAAATTGCACCGAAAGTTGAAATACTAGTTAACCAAGTAAATACTTTTGCAGGAACGAGATAGTTTAATATAACGCCAAGGAGCAACACGATTGCAGTTGCTACAATTCCTTGACTCGGAATACCGTTCTTATTTAAACGACCGAATCGTTCAGGTGCTTTCTTTTGTTGTGCTAATGTAAATAGCATACGGCCTGTACTAAACAAACCACCGTTACAAGATGAAAGGGCTGCTGTTAACACAACGAAGTTAATAATACCTGCTGCCTTTGCGATACCGATTTGTTGGAACGTTAAGACAAACGGACTTCCTTTCTCGCCAAGTTCGTTCCACGGGAAAATTGCCATCATAACGAATAGAGCTCCAACGTAGAACAGTAAAATTCTCCAAAATACGTTATCGATTGCTTTTGCGAGTGTCTTTTTTGGATTTTGAGCTTCACCAGCTGTGACACCGATAAGTTCGACTCCTAAATAAGCGAATAATACCATTTGTAAGGAAAGTAGTAATCCAGAGAATCCATTTGGGAACCAGCCGCCATGTGCCCAAAGATTTGAAATACCAGTTGCAACGCCACCATTTCCAAATCCGAATAGAATAATACCAGCGCCGACTACTATCATACAGATAATTGTGACAATTTTAATGAGAGCAAACCAAAACTCAAGTTCTCCAAATACTTTTACAGATAAGAAGTTGAAAGCACTCATTAATAAAAGAGCTAGTAATGCCCAAATCCAGCGCGGGATATCTGGGAACCAATACTGCATGTAAATTCCTGCAGCTGTAATTTCCGCCATACAAGTAACAACCCATAAAAACCAGTAATTCCAGCCTGTAATATACCCAGCTAGTGGGCTGATGTAATCATTTGCATATTTACTAAAAGAGCCAGCAACCGGTTGTTCAATTGCCATTTCTCCGAGTGCACGCATAATGAAAAAAATAACGAGCCCGGCGATCATATAGCCTAGTAAAATGGATGGGCCAGCTAGTTTAATAGCGGAAGCTGATCCTAAAAATAGTCCAACGCCAATAGCTGAACCGAGAGACATTAAAGTAATATGTCGTTCTTTTAAGCCACGGTTTAAAGATCCAGATTTGTTTGTTTGCTGCATAAGAAGAATCCCCCCTGTAGAGTGAACAATAATTGAATGTGTTTGCTAAATATTTAACTATTTCAAATTATAAAACATTTCTATCTGTTATGCTACAAAAATAATCATAATACACTGTACTATATCTGTATTTGTCAGACTTAAACTTAAAATTCTAACTATTAGGGAATATATTGACTCTTCTTTTTATTGATTGTTAAGATTAAGTGTTACATTTTCTCACATACTAATAAGAAAAGAATGTGTGACAATAATTCAGGTGTAGGAAGGGTACATAAGTATGTTTCAATTACAAAAGTATAACACTTCTGTGAAGCAAGAAATTTTAGCTGGCATCACAACTTTTTTTACATTTGCGTATATTCTTGTCATCAATCCGAAAATATTATCGGATGCAGGTGTACCATTTGATCAAGCATTTACGGCAACTATTATTGCGACAGTTGTTGGGACGCTATGTATGGCGTTTTTAGCTAACTATCCAATTGTTATTGCTCCAGCTATGGGAATGAATGCATATTTTGCTTATTCTGTGGTTCAACAGGCAGAGGGGATTACATATGTCATTGCGTTTTCGGCAGTATTTGTAACAGGTATTATTTTTCTTTTATTATCTTTCACCTCGTTTAGGCAAAAGCTAATTGTCGCAATTCCTGACAGTTTAAAACATGCAATTGCAGGTGGAATCGGATTATTTATTGCTTTTATCGGATTGCGACTTTCAGGTATTATCGTTGACCATCCATCTAACTTAGTTACAATCGGAGACTTTCATTCACCGGCTGTTATCTTAACATTAGTTGGTTTAGTGTTAGCGGCGGTATTAATGGTATTACGCGTTAGTGGTGCATTGTTTATTAGTATGATTGTGACAGGGATTATTGCTTTCTTTACGGGGCAATTGAAGTTTGAGGATAAGATTGTGGCAATGCCACATTTACCAGAAGGAATTATTGTTTCAAACCCTATCAATGCATTTTCAGATGTAATTCAATACGGGTTATATGGAGTTATTTTTTCATTCTTACTTGTACTTTTATTTGATACAACAGGGGCTTTGCTTGGTTTAATTAAACAGGCAGGTTTAAATACAGATAACACTGAAAAGCGCTTTGGTAAGGCGTTCATTGCAGATGCAATTGGCGGGACGACAGGTTCCATCTTTGGGACAAGCCCTACAGCAGCGACAATTGAATCATCAGCCGGAATTGCGGCAGGTGGTAAAACTGGATTGACAGGTATTGTAGTCGTTTGTTTAACGATTATAACGGCATTCTTTAGCCCTGTTATTGCCTCTTTATCAAGTGTAGCAGCTATTACAGCTCCTTCATTAATTATAGTAGGTAGCTTAATGGCACAAAGCATTCGTGATATTAATTGGAATGAATTTGAAGATGCATTACCAGCATTTTTAATTTTCGTGGGTATTCCGTTAACATCTAGTATTGCGAATGGAATTGCAATCGGATTTTTAGTGTATCCAATCTTAAAAATCGTGAAGGGGAAAGGGATGGAAGTGCATCCGTTACTATACTTATTTACAATTTTATTTGGATGTCATTTATTCTTATAATATAGGGATAGGAAAGGGGGCTTCTTATGAGAGGCTCCTTTTTTGTGTATAATAAAGTGAAACTATAATAAGTGGGGGGTCATCCCCCACTTATTATTAGTTGAACCAATCGGGCGTTTACGGGCAGTTAATCTCCCACCTAATTTCTTTGCTCCAGCCGAATTTTGAGGTGAGAGTTTTACTGCCCGTTAATGCGGGATAAGGTAAAATTTAAATTTGTTTTGTAAATTATAAATTACTAAATGGAATATATATGTTTCAAAAAGGGTGAAGGAGGAACATGAATGGCTGTAAGTAAAATAAAAGTCGCGCGTGTTCAGTTAGATTTAACACAGCAACAATTAGCAGAAAAAGTAGGCGTTACAAGGCAAACGATTAGTTTAATTGAGAAGGGGAAGTATAATCCGTCTCTCGATTTATGTTTAAAAATTTGTTATGCGGTAAATAAAACATTGAATGATTTGTTTTGGGAGGAAGAGGAGTGATTCGATGAAAATTGTGAAAGATGAACGTGAAATATAAGAAAAGCTTTCTGCAATATGCAGGAAGCTTTTCTTATATTTCTTTATACATTACTTTATGTAGTCCAAGTGGATCAATCTCGAATATTTCACCATGCTCATGGAATCCTATTCGTTTGTAATAATCTGTTACAGTAATTCGGCCATTACACCATAGAATGTTTGCTTTACGTTCCCGGAGGACTTGTGTAGCCTTATGGATTAAGGAGCCGCCAGCATGCTGGTTTCGGAAGTTAGGTAATGTTGCCATTCCTCGTAGACGATAGTGGATACCAGTTTGTAAATCAGGATGTATTTCTTTAGAGAAGGAAGCGATACTAATCAGTTCATCGTTTACAAAGGCACCCAAGTGGAAGGTGTCTACTTCGTAGTCGGAAGAATATTTACAATCTGCTAATAGCTGATTAGGGCGCAAAATTTTTTGACGTAATACGTAAGTTTCAGATCCATCAATATTTTTCACGGTAATCATATTAACATCCTTTCTTATAAGCTTTTTTCTGTTAGCTGTATAAAGAAATAGGCAGGTGCAGCGAAAAGTCCGAGTATGCTAGCGGTTCCAAGAAGGAGTGAAAGCAAGAGACAAGTGTATTTGACTCCATTTGATTTTTTCCATCCGTAACTACAAATTTCAATGCTAATACCGATGAGAATAATGGCGACGAGTACTTCCGCTAATAATAAGAGAGCTAAAGTTGAAATAGACATAATGTGATTCATCCCCATAATATGTGATAGTAACATTTTACCATATGAAATTGGAAAAATGCCCCTCAATTATGTGAGGGGCATTTTTCTACTCTAGTATGTTTTTCATTGTATCAATATGTTCTTTTGAACCTGTTACAAGTAAAATGTCACCGTGTTGTAATTTCGTATCACCATGTGGTATTAATGCTTTATTACCACGGTAAATTTGAATGACAAGTACATCACCTAAAAACGGAAGGCGACGAAGTGCTAAGCCATTATATTTATTGCTACGTAGTTCAACCTCACGCACTGTTTCATTCGCTGTTGTAATTAAGCGGACGAGACTTGGTTTATCAATAAGTGCACGTAATAAAATACGTGTAGAGTTAATAGTTGAGAATACAGCGATATGTTCTTGCGTTGCTTTTTCTTGTAGAAGGGGATCTTCTACACTTGCGATGACGTGTTCAACACCTAATTCTTTTGCGTGTTCTGCAAATAATAAGTTTTGGTCATCATCACTTGTCGCAACAACAACACGGTCTGCATCAAATGCTGTTTGTTCAGTTAATGATTCGATTGTGATTTCATCTAGTTTCACGATAGGGAAGTCATGAGATTTTACTTCCTCATCATTTATTTTATTCTGGCGTATCATATATAGCGTTACGTCATAATCTTCGCGCTTCAAATCAAGTGATAACGGAAGGGTAATTCTGCTCGCGCCAATAATAGATACTTTCGGTTTTGGTGTTTCCACTTTTGGAAACATCTTTTTAAATAATATAGGTGCAAAAATACAAGTAATAACTGCACTTAAAATAAGGGATGCTGATAAACTTGGGCTAATGATACCTAGCTTTTCACCGATTTGTGCAGCCGCAATAACTAAAGAAAGTGTTGATGTTAACAAAATAGCACTTCCGAGTACGATATTGCGTGGGTACCATTTTCGTAAGACGAGTGATGGCAATAGTTTTGAAATAAAGAGTCCCACGATTAAAATTGGAATCATTAGCATACTAGAAGGCTCTTTAAAAATAGACCATACTTCTAAATTTACACCAACCATTACGAAGAAAATAGGGATGAAGAAACCATATCCGATGGAATCGAGTTTTTCAACCATATCGTCATTTGGTGATAATAAAGATACGAGTACACCTGCTAAGAAGGCTCCTAAAATATTTTCTGCCCCAACGGATTCAGATAATCCAACTAATATTAAGATGAGTGCAAAAACAGCTCGTGTATCAATTTGTACACTACCGGCTTTTAAGCTTTCTAGGTATGGAATATTTTTAAAGCGTCTTGCGATAAAGTAAATTATAATACCAGCGCCGAATAGAAGAAGTAGAAGCCACATACTTTGGCCACTTTCGGAATTTAATCCGACGAATACAGCGAGTAAAATCATTGTAACTAAGTCTGCAATAACAGCGACTAATAAAATGATTTGCCCGATTGCGGTTTTTCCTAAGTTATTTTCTTTTAATGTTGGTACGACAACACCTAAGGAAATAGTTGAGATAATTAAAGTCATGAACATTGCATTGTCTACGAATCCTAGCCATACGAATATTAACGATAGGGCATAAGATAAAATGAAAATAAATAAGAAGATAATGCTTGCTGCTTGGAATGTGTTCGGTTCGTTTGTCGTATTCTTTTTCCCTTTTTGTTTAAAGATAGAAAAGTCAATTTCTAAACCACTTAAAAACATTAGGAAGATAAAACCTAGTGTTGATAAGACTTGAAGCCACATATCTGGCTCAATGATGTTAAATCCACTTTTACCTACAAAGATTCCTGCGATAATTTCTGCGACAACGACAGGAAGTGCTTTTAATTTAAAGCGTTGTAACAAAAGGGGAACGAAAAACGCGATTGCAACGACAACCATAAGTGATAGAACAGAAGAATGATGTTCCATTGCGTTCTCTCCCTTCAAATAAATATAGTACCTATTTAGCCATATTATAGGTAGAAAATCAACGCATATGGGTTCGATTTCATAAAGAAAGAGTTTTCTTAACATTTGTCATAATAAGTATATTTTTCATGATTCTGTTGTTAATTCCGTAATGTGGATGCAATAGGGGAGATAATAAAAAAAGACTGCTGAGATTCCTCAGCAGTCTTTTTCATGCAAATTACATTGAGAAGAAAATCCATACAGTAAGACCAACTGTTGCTGTTGCAACGAAGAAACTGTATATCATTGTAAGAATTTGAACTCTTCCTTCTCCTTCTTTTAAGTGCATGAACATAATTAATTGTAATAATGCTTGCGCAACTGCCATTATGATGATAGTTGTTAATATCGTTGAAAGAGGCAGACTTGTGTAAAGTGCCACGTATAACGCTAGAAACGTTAGTGCAAGCGATAAAATAAATCCGAAAACGTGTGACCATGGGAATCCGCTATGCGCATGCCCGTTTGCTTGATTGTTATTTTGAGCCATTTACGCCACCATCCCGTTCAAGTAAACTAGTGTGTAAATAAAGACCCAAACAAGATCAAGGAAATGCCAGTATAAGCTGATAATGAATACTTTACGAGCTGTAACTGGTGTTAAACCTCGTTTTAAAATTTGGATGATAACACAAGTTGCCCAAATGATACCACCTGTTACGTGGGCTCCGTGCGTTCCAAGAAGAACGAAGAATCCAGATAAGAAAGCACTTGTTTGAATTGTTGCGCCTTCACCAACGTACATAATGAACTCTTCGATCTCGAAGAATAGGAAACCTGCACCTAAAAGTAATGTAAAGATGAACCATCCAAGCATTGCTTTTTGGTTGTGTTTACGCATTTCATGAATTGCGATACCACATGTGAAACTACTTGTTAAAAGTAGTAGTGTTTGAATTAAAAGTGTTTTAACTTCAAACAATTGCGCTGGTGTTGGGCCATCTGCCGTACGACCAGCAAGTACTAGATAAGAGGCGAAAAGTGTTGCGAACAGCATAATTTCAGCCCCAAGAAAAATCCAGAATCCTAGGATGTTCAATCTGCTTTGCTCGGATTGATATTCCAAAGGTAAGCTTTTATCTAAAGCCGCCATATCATTTCACCTCTCATGCTACATGTTCTGTTTTTTTGATTTCATCAACACTTACGTAGTAACCGTCATCGTAATCGAATGAACGATAGATTAAGCAAGCTAAAATACCAACGCCGCCGATTGCTGCAAGCCAGAACCAGCTAAATACTAATGCAAAACCTGCAAGACCGAAGAATGCAGACGCAATAATAGGCACACCAGAGTTACTTGGCATGTGAATTGGTTTTAATTCTTCTGCAGCTGGTGTAACTGTTTCTCCGCGTTGTTTCATGAACCAGAAAGCATCAGCTTCTTTAATTTCAGGAAGTTTCGCGAAGTTGTAATGTTGTACAGGAGATTGAGTAGCCCATTCAAGTGTACGGCCGTCCCATGGATCTCCAGTAACGTCACGTTCACCGTGACGTGCACTCCAAATTACGTTGTAACAAAGAAGTACGAATCCGATACCCATCATTACTGCGCCGACAGATGCGATTTGGTTTAACCAACCCCATCCAAGACTTTCAGAGTAAGTGTACATACGACGAGTCATACCGTCTAAACCTAAGAAGTACATTGGGAAGAAACAGATGTTAAATCCGCTCATAAAGATCCAGAATGTCCATTTGCCTAGGCGTTCATTTAGCATATGACCTGTCATTTTTGGATACCAGAATGTGAATCCAGCAAGCATAGCAAATACTGTACCTGCGATTAATACGTAGTGGAAGTGAGCAACTAGGAAGTAGCTGTTATGGTACTGATAATCAGCTGCTGCCATTCCAAGCATAACCCCTGTAACTCCACCAACTACGAAGTTTGGAATAAATGCCAATGACCAAAGCATTGGAACTGTAAAACGAATACGTCCTTTATACAGTGTAAACAACCAGTTAAAGATCTTAACCCCGGTTGGAATCGAAATCGCCATTGTCGAAATCGAGAAGAACGAGTTAACCGCTGGACCTGCACCCATTGTGAAGAAGTGGTGAAGCCATACGACGAAACTTAGTAAAGAAATTGCGACCATTGAGTACACCATTGCACTGTAACCGAATAGACGTTTACGTGAGAATGTACTAATGATTTCAGAGAAAATACCGAATGCCGGTAAAATAACGATATATACTTCAGGGTGACCCCATACCCAGAATAGGTTGGCCCAGAGCATTGGCATACCGCCGCTCGCCATCGTAAAGAAGTGAGCATCAAATAGACGGTCAAATGTCATTAATGCAAGAGCTACTGTTAATACTGGGAAAGCGAAAATAATGATTACACATGTAATTAAAATAGACCATGTAAACATTGGCATTTTCATTAATTTCATGCCAGGTGTACGCATTTTTAAAATCGTAACTAGGAAGTTAATACCTGTCATTAACGTACCGATACCTGAAATCTGTAAGGCGATTGCGTAGAAGTTATTTCCTACACCAGGAGTAAACTCTGTACCCGCCATTGGGAAGTAAGAAGTCCACCCAGCGTCTGGTGAACCACCGATAACGAAAGCGATGTTGAATAACATTGCTCCGATAAAGAATAACCAGAAACTTAAAGCATTTAAGAACGGATATGCAACGTCACGAGCACCAATTTGTAATGGTACAACGACGTTCATTAATCCTAGAACGAATGGCATTGCCATGAAAAGAATCATAACTGTACCATGTGTTGTAAAGATTCCGTTATAGTGTTCAGCGTTTAAATATGTTGTATCTGGGAATGTTAACTGGGCACGAATCATTAAACCATCCATACCACCACGGAATAACATTATAACGGCAGAGATAATGTACATGGTCCCTATTTTTTTATGGTCAACAGTTGTTAACCATTCATCCCAAAGCCATCTCCATTTTTTGTACTTTGTTAGTACGAAAAGAATCGCTAATGTCACAAGAACGATAGATGCGTCAGCACCGTAAATAATTGGGTCACCTGTGACAAAAAATTCATCAAGCTTCACTGTGTTCACTCCAATCTGTTGGAATAATAGCTATTATTTTTTGTTTTTGTAGTAGTTGTAATCACAATATTCAAGTGATTTTGGATCTACATAACTTAAGTGATGACTAGAGAATGTCATACGACCAACTACACCAGGTTTAACAATTTCGTTGTACTTATCTTCTGTTAGTTTAGGAGCAGTTTGTTGTACTTCTTTTACCCACTTGTCATACTTTTCTTTTGTTTTTGCTTCAAGTTCGAATTCCATATGAGTGAATCCTTCACCAGAGAAGTTCGAACTACGACCTAGGTAAGAACCAGGTTTATCAGCTTGTAAATATAAATCCATGATCATGCCATCCATAGTGTATTTCATACCACCAAGTTCTGGAACCCAGAAAGCATTCATTGGACCTACAGAAGTCAGTTTGAATTGAATAGGTACACCAGCTGGGATGTTTAAATAGTTAACGGTTTCAATTTTTTCCTCTGGGTAACTAAATAACCATTTCCAGTTTGCAGATGTAACATAAATTTCAACTGGTTTAATATGTTTGGACTCTTTCGGAACCTCTTCCGAAGCATAAGTTGCTTTTACTGTTGGAATCGATAATGCGATAACGATAATAACAGGAACAAGCGTCCAAATAATTTCTAATAATGTGTTACCGTGTTGATCAGGTGGCTCATAGTCCATATTCTCTGGTTTTTCACGATAACGAATCAAGATGACTGTAAACAAAATGAATACAATTGCGATAATTAATGACATAAGCACGAATGACCAAACAATTAAATCATACTGTGCTTTTGCAACAGGTCCTTGCGGATTTAATACTGCGAGTTTCTTATCACAGCCACCGAGGAACAGAAGTAATGATAACGGAAGAAGTGAAGCCAACTTCCAAAACGCTTTCTTTAGTTGCACGATTGAAAATCTCCTTTCTCCTTGGATTGAAACTATGCCAATAAAACAATATAAACCTATTAATTTATAGAAGGCAATAGTTTTTGTCATATTGTTAAAAAATAGACACAAATGCACGCTTTTTAAGGTGAATATCATTTGTAACTTGATTACATTGTAAACTATTTTCCAGAGAAAAACGTGATTGTGAAAATTTTAAGTTAAATAAAGTTATACCAACATATCCAATAAATAGAAAAAAGCTATCTTATCATAAGAAAGATAGCTGAATATTTTGTATATTTAGTTTATTTTCCGAGTTACATTTTGTTGCTGTTCAAATGTGACAACTTTTTTATATTTTACTTGGTATAAAATGTAACAGATAATCATAAATGGAATCCCGCAAAAAAGAGCAATTCTCTGATCTGGAATGAAAGCTAAACTAACAAATGTAATGAAATTGAGTGAAAAAGCTACGATTGGAACTACTGGATAAAGTGGTGTACGATATTTTAAATCCTTTATGTCACCGCCATTTTTCACGAATTCTCTACGGAAGAAAAATTGTGAAGCTGCGATCGACATCCAAACGACAACAGCTGCCATTGCTGCAATAGATGTTAGAACTAAAAAGACAGTATCTGCCGCAAATACACTTGTTAATAAAGAAAGGCTTGCAAAAATTAGGCTGAAAATTAATGCGTTTAGCGGTACACCTTTTTTAGTTAGCTTTGTAAAAGCTGGACTTGCCATGCCTTGTTTTGCCATCGCCCAAAGCATACGAGAATTTGCGTATAGACCAGAGTTAGCTACAGATAATACAGCTGTAATAATAACAAAGTTCATAATGTCTGCTGCATATGGAACACCAGCTACATCAAATACAAGTACAAATGGACTTTCAACTAGATTAGCCTCTTGCCATGGGAGTAAACCTACAACAACTGAGATTGCTAAGACGAAAAAGAATAGAGTTCGCCAAATTGTGTTTTTTATAGCTTTTGGGATCGTTTTTTCAGGGTTTTCGCTTTCACCTGAAGCAATACCAATAAGTTCAGTTCCTTGGAATGAGTAATTTACTGTAATCATCGTAAGAAGAACTGCTAGTGCACCATTTGGAAATAGTCCGCCATTTTCAGTGAAATTATGAAGCATTGGAGCTGGTTTTCCATTAAAGTCGAGAAAACCGAACATAACTGCGCCTCCAAGTACAATAAAGACAACAATTGTTGCAACCTTTACGCTAGCGAACCAAAACTCAGTCTCTGCATATGCTTTCGCTGATAAAGCGTTCACAAGAAAGAGTGCTGCTGCAAATATAACACACCAAATCCACGAAGAAACGTCTGGAAACCAACGTTTCATTAAAATACTAACAGTCGTTAACTCTACTCCAACTGTAACAGCCCAATTTAACCAATACATCCAACCGACGACAAATCCAAAACCAGGTGAAATAAATTTGCTTGCATAACTTTGGAATGAACCTGCTTCTGGCATAGCTACTGATAATTCACCAAGACATAACATCGTTAAATACATAACGAAACCACCGACTAAAAATGCAAGAATAGCTCCGCCTGGTCCGGCATTATGGACGATTTGTCCAGAGCCCATAAATAATCCTGTTCCAATGACTCCACCAAGTGCAATCATGAATAAGTGTCTACTTTTCATTGTTCGTTTTAAATCTGTTTGTTCTACTTGTTGATTCATATGCCCCTCACCCCGTATTTTTCTTGTATGTGTTAACTTGATTTCATTCTGGGATTTTAATCATTAGTGGGGGATGAAAAACATACTCGATTTATTTTGTTATGAAATGAATGGAGTATGTAAAAGAAAAACTAACTATGACTAAATATCCTAGAATGTTTGTTAACGTAGTGAAGGGAATTGTGATTCATTCACTATGTTAACAATTTTGATTTTAGCAAAATATTCAGAAAAAGTATATTGTTTTTTCTTTTTATTAAAAATAATTAGAATTTTAAAAATGGTATATGTAAATAATAATTCACAGAATCTTTCTAGCAAACTAGTAAGAAGAAAGGTACAATGGTAGAAGTTGCATCTTTAAAATAATTGATATAATGGAGTTCGGTTTATGATGAAAAAGTTAAAATATATTTTTATTTTCGGTATTATATTTGCTGCCGTGTTTTTTATCGAGAAAGATAAAATTATGAAAAAGGCACACGAATTACGGTTAGACCTTTTCTCTGAGGTGAAAGAAAGTGCAATGATTGAAGATGTCCCATTTATAAAGCAATTACCTGAATTACCTCGTGGGTGTGAAGTGACGAGTTTAGCGATGTTGTTGCAACATAAAGGTGTACAAGTAGATAAGATGCAACTTGCTAGTGAAATTCATCGTGTCCCATTTGAACAAGATGGTTTGCGTGGGAATCCCTATGAAGGGTTTGTCGGGAATATTTATACGAAATCTGAGCTAGGGTACGGTGTGTATCATCAACCAATCTTTAAATTAGCAGAAAAGTATGTTCCCGAAAAAGTCATTAATTTAACAGGTAGAGAAGTGCAAGATTTATATAAAGTAATTAGTTCGGGATCACCTGTATGGGTAATTGCGAATACGACGTTTAAACCACTTTCAGAAGATAGCTTTGAGACGTGGAATACAAGTTCAGGAGAAGTAAAAATTACATATTATGAGCATAGTGTAATCGTAATTGGATACGATCAAAATTTTGTATATATGAATGATCCTCTTGCGAATAACCCACGTAAAGCTGTTCCGCGAGCGGAGTTTGAAAAGTCATGGGAGCAAATGGGGAAACAAGCAATTACTATTTTGTAATAATGAAAAGTCATCTTAATGGTGGCTTTTTATTTTTAAATATTTATTATTGAAAAATTCAGAAGATTCTTTTAAAAGTTAACTATTCACGTTATAATAACAGTTAACTTAGTGAAGAAGGGGAGAAGAGAAATGGATGTCGCAAAGGAACTTGTTTTATTAAAGAATCAGTTGATTGAGTGGAGAAGGCACTTTCATAAGTATCCGGAGTTATCTTTTCAAGAAGAAAAAACATCTCGATTTGTATTCGACATACTTCGGGAAATCCCATATTTAGAAGTTTCGCGCCCTACTAAATATAGTGTAATGGCAAGGCTAATTGGTAAACAGCCTGGTAAAACAATCGCAGTTCGTGCTGATATGGATGCTCTTCCTATTCATGAAGAAAATAAGTTTGATTATATTTCTACATATCCAGGTGTGATGCATGCGTGTGGTCACGATGGTCATATGGCGATATTGCTTGGTGTAGTACATAAGTTGGTGGAGGAAAGAGAGAAAGTTAAAGGGGAAATTCGTTTTCTATTTCAACATGCAGAAGAGAATTTCCCGGGTGGTGCAGAGGAAATGGTCGCAGCGGGAGTAATGGAAGGTGTGGATTACATTATTGGTGCTCACCTTTGGGCTTCATTAGAGGTTGGAAAAGTAGGTGTAATTTATGGTCCAGCGATGGCGGCACCGGATGTTTTTAAAATTACGATAGAGGGAAAAGGTGGACATGCTGGAATTCCGCACGAAACAGTTGATAGTATCGCAATCGGTGCACAAATTGTATCGCAAATTCAGCAAATTGTATCTCGCCTCACGAATCCGTTAGATTCTCTCGTAGTATCTGTTACGCAATTTCATTCTGGGACAACTCATAATGTTATTCCGGAACAAGCGGAGATTGAAGGGACAGTGAGAAGTTTAAGGCATGAATTAAGAGGAGAAACAAAGAAGAAGCTTGAACGGATTGTACAACATATTACAGAATCCTACGGTGCTAAGTATACATTTTCTTATGAATATGGATATCGACCAGTTGTGAACGATTATGAAGTTACAGAACTTATTGAACATACGGCATTACAGCTTTTTGGAAGAGAACGGGTTGTGCGTTTACAACCAACGATGGCAGGAGAAGATTTTTCAGCCTTTTTACAAAAGGCACCAGGGACATTCTTTTTTATAGGAGCAGGAAATGAAGAGAAGGGAATTATATATCCGCATCACCATCCTCGTTTTACAATTGACGAAGACGCATTACCAATTGGAGTGGAAGTTTTTGTATCAGCCATTATGAATTTTATAAATAAAGGAGAATGAGATGAAGAAAATACATGTGCTAGCGCTTATTCCAGTTCTTTGTTTAGTAGTTGGACCAGTATTTGCGAATTCAGTCACTCCTTACGTATTGGGGATGCCATTTTTATTATTCTGGGTATTATTATCAGTGCTCATTACGTCTCTATGTATGGGGCTTGTATACTTATTTGATCCTGCTAATAAGGGGGATATAGGATGATAGCATTACTTATCATTATTTTATTTTTATTTCTAGCACTATTTTTAGGGATTCGGGCACAACATGGAAAAGATATGAACTTAGAACAATGGTCGGTTGGCGGAAGAGGGTTTGGAACTATTTTCGTTTTTCTCCTTATGGCAGGCGAAATTTATACGACGTTCACATTTTTAGGAGGAAGTGGCTGGGCGTATAGTAAAGGGGCGCCTACATTTTATATTTTAGGTTATGGCGCGCTAGCTTATATTTTATCGTATTTTTTATTGCCACCGATTTGGAAGTATGCAAAAGAACATAACCTTGTTTCACAGCCGGATTTTTTTGCGAAGAAATATAGGAGTAAGATGCTTGGGGTAATAGTTTCAATTGTTGGTGTTATTTCTATTATTCCATATCTTGTTTTACAGTTAAAGGGACTAGGAATTATCGTTTCAGAAGCTTCGTATGGAAGAGTGTCACCTGTTATTGCAGTATGGATTGGTGCTATTGTTATAACTATATATGTAATGGTTTCAGGTATACACGGCTCTGCTTGGACAGCCGCTTTGAAGGATATTATGATACTGTTTATCGTTATGTTTTTAGGTATATATTTACCGTATCATTATTACGGAGGATTTCAGCCGATGTTCGAAGCTGTAGAAGCAGCAAAACCAGGATTTTTATCTTTACCTGATGAAGGAATGAGTATTTCTTGGTTTGTTTCTACTATTATATTAACGGCCCTCGGTTTCTATATGTGGCCCCATACATTCGCCTCTGCTTTCTCTGCAAAAAATGAAAAAGTATTTAGGAAAAATGCGGCGATTATGCCTCTTTATTCTTTAGTTTTGCTTTTCGTGTTCTTTGCAGGTTTTGCTGCTATATTACAAGTTCCTGGATTAAAGGGAGCGGATGTAGATCTTTCATTATTCCGTCTGGCTTTACAAACCTTTGACCCGTGGTTTATTGGGATTATTGGCAGTGCTGGAGTTTTAACAGCATTAGTTCCAGGTTCCATGCTTGTTATGGCAGCTTCTACATTGTTAGCAAAAAATATTTACCGAACAATGGTCCCATCTGCTTCAGATAGACAAGTTGCTAAAGTGGCGAAATTATTTGTTCCTGTAGTAACGCTTGTAGCTGTTTTGTTCACCTTTAAAGGTGGAGAAACAATAGGGGCGCTTCTTTTAATGGGATACAGTATAGTGACACAACTTTTCCCTGCACTTGTATGTAGTTTGTTTCCTCGGCAAATTATTACGAAACAAGGTGCGATTGCGGGGATGGGAATTGGGCTGTTAGTTGTTGCATATATCACCTTATCTGGTTCTACTATAGCTACGATGTTTCCAGGGGTACCGCAATATATAAAAGATTTGAATGTAGGTATAGTTGCATTGTTAATTAATATTGTTGTGATGTTTGTAGTGAGTGGACTCACGAAAAGTGTATCTATAAAGACGGGCAATATAATAGTAGAAAAGTAATTCGCATGTTAGAGCTATCTTTGAAAAGAGATAGCTCTTTTTTGTATATATTTACTTCTATTAGCGGAATCTAACTAAAAACTTGTTAAAAAGGAAGTTAGGTGGGGAAATTGTTAGAGTTGAAAAGTACCTTGTTTGAAGTTATGAAGGAAATCAGGGATGAGTTAGGTTCACCTAATGATTTAACGATTAGAGAAGTTGCTCTTGCTGGCAGTTTTACACGTTGTGCGGTTGTTTTTTTATGTGGATTAACAGATAAGGATAATGTTTATAAATATATTATTCGCCCGCTTCAATATGAAGAAATACCCCAGCAATCGGCCGTTGTCCAAACATTATTAGATCGTTTTATTTCTATCGCAGAAGTAAATGTTGAAAAAACATTTCCTAATATTATTAATGCAATTTTAGCGGGAGACACAGTTATATTAATTGATAATATTCAAACTGCTATTGTTATTAATAGTAGAGCCTGGGAGAAAAGAAGTCTAGAACCACCTGTGACAGAAGATTTAATACGTGGACCGAGGATTGGACTAAATGAAGATATTAATGTAAATAAAATGTTAATTCGCCGTAGTTTACGTGATCCAAAGCTACGATTTCAATCTTATATTATGGGAAAAAGATCGCAAAAAGAAGTGACCATAGTATATATAGAAGATATTATTAATCCTTACATTGTAAAAGAGTTAGATCGTCGTCTTCAATCGATAGTGACAGATGTCGTTTTGGAAACAGGTACGATTGAACAATTAATTCAAGATAATAATTTATCGCCATTTCCGCAGTTTTTGAATACAGAAAGGCCTGATAGTATTGTGGCCTCATTAGCGAAGGGAAAAGCGGCCATTTTAGTAGATGGATCACCATTTGCACTTATTGCGCCATTAGTATTTGTTGATATTTTTCAATCGGTAGAAGATCATTATGAGCGCTGGATAATTGGTACGTTATTAAGGGTTTTGCGAATGATTTCCGGTATAATTGCGATTTTAATGCCGGCAATGTATGTAGCGCTAGTTTCATATCACCAAGGACTTATTCCTTCTAAATTGGCTTATTCAATTGCAGGTGCGAGGGAAGGTGTACCGTTTCCTGCTTATATTGAAACATTAATGATGGCATTGACGATGGAATTAATAAGAGAAGCTGGAATTAGATTACCGAAACAGATGGGACAAACCATTGGGATTGTAGGTGGCCTTGTAATTGGAGAAGCAGCAGTAAGTGCGGGGATTGTAAATCCGTTTTTAGTCATTATTATTGCGGTTACAGCAATTGCTACATTTTCACTGCCTGTGTATAGCATTACGATTACGTTTAGGGTTTTACTTTTCGTTTTTGTATTAGCCGCGACTGCTTTTGGGCTGTATGGAATTATTTTAGCTCTTATTGCACTTGCCGTTCATATTACGAATTTAAAGAGTGTTGGGGTACCGTATACAACGCCTATTGCTCCTGCGTTTTATAAAGATTGGAAAGAAGAGATTGTCCGCTTGCCGAAGTCAATGTTGAAAGAGAGACCGGAATATTTACAAACGAAAGACTCTACATTAAGTCCAAAGGAGCGAGAATAATTGAAACCATTTGAATACGGAGATGAAGAAATTGGATCCCGGGAGCTTGGTTTTGCGGTATCTTCAGTCATTATTGGTATAGGGGCATTATCTATGCCACGAGACGTCGCTACGCAAACTCTATTTTCAGATGGCTGGATTATTTTGCTTGCTGGAGGATTGATATGTGCATTTTTTGGATGGTTTGTAACGAGGGTGGCAATTCTATTCCCGAAACAAAACTTTGTTCAATATACGAGTGCGCATTTGACAAAGCCTGTGGCATACACGATTAGTGCCATTTTAGTATTAACGTTTGCTGCTTTGACAGCATATGAATCGCGAATGATTGCAATTATTTCACAAACGTATTTATTTAATGATACACCAATACAACTATTGTCTTTCTTTTTCCTATTAGTTGTTGTTTATGGAGTAGCAGGATCGAGAGCAGCTTTATTAAGGTTAAACGTTTTATTTTTACCTATCGTTTTTATTGCAATCGTATTGCTTTCTTTATTGAATGTGAACTTAATGGAAATAGATAATTTACTACCGGCTTTTCAAACGGACGTAAGGCAATATGCTGTAGGAGTTAAAAGCTCTGTTTTTACGTTTATTGGATTTGAGGTAGCTTTGTTTTATGCGGTGATGTTAAATGACACAGCAAAAAAAGCACCGTTGGCAGTTGCAAAAGCAGTGATGGTAAATGTGCTTTCGTACATTTTAATTTATATAACTTGTATTAGTGTTTTTACCTATATGACAACTAGGGGACTGACATATCCAACGATTGAATTAGGGAAAGAAATTGCAATTGGCGGAGGATTTTTAGAAAGATTTGACGCGATTTTTTTTACTATTTGGATTATTACTATTTATAACACTACAGCAATGTATTATGACGTCGCATCTTTATTATTTTGTGCCATGTTTCCGAAAGTGAAGAAGCATATTTTCATTTTCGTAAGTGCCCCTATTATTTTTATTGTGAATATGATGCCTGGTAATTTAGACGATTTATCACATTATGGAACTTATTTAGCTTGGATTGATATGGGGTTTGTTGTATTAGCGCCTTTGTTAGTTTTAATTGTATATAAAATAAAAAGAAGGAATGGTAAAAATGAAGCACCTTCTTAAAATTATGATATGTGCTGTTTTGGCTAGTTTGATGAGTGGGTGTTCTGAGTTAGAAGAGATCGAAGAAAGAGGATTTGTAGTAGGGGCGGCTTATGATATTGTGAAAGAAAAGAAATCTAATCCGGTGATGAAGGGCACATACCAAATGGTACTCCCAAGTAAGTTAACGCCACAAGGTGCTCAAGGCGATGGGGAGAGTAAAAATTATATTAATGTTAGTGCAAAAGCTGATAGTGTTTTTGAGCAAATACGAATTATTGCTAAAAAAATTAGTCGTTCCTTATTCTTTCCACATATACAAGTGATAATTTTTTCTAAAGAATTACTTTCAGGCCCGTATGTTTTGCAAAATACGTTAGATGTATATATTCGTGATCATGAAATGAGAAGGAATATTCGTTTGTTCGTTTCGAAGAAAAATGCGGAAGCTATTTTAAAACAAAGTGCAAAGCCTGAAAATTTACCGTCGAAATACATTGATATGTTAGCTGATCATCCTCCGAAAAATGCTCAAATGATTGAGGCGGCAAGAATTGGTGAAGTACAGGAGAAAATGATTTCAAAGCAAAGTTTTGCGCTACCTGTTTTAGGCTTAACGAAGCAAGGTGTCCAGATGGAAGGGGCTGCTTTATTTCGTGGAAAGGATAATAAGTGTGTTGGAATGCTGAGTGGAGAACAAACGTTAGGAATGAACTATGTAATAGGTAAAAAAATTGGAGGTTTTTTTACTATCCGTAAAAAGGGCCAGCTTATTACATATGAAATTCATAAGATACACCGGAAGATTAAAGTATCTACGGTAAATGCTACAAAACCGAAGTTTGATATTCATTTATCTCTAGATGGGACCTTGGCTGAGTTGCATTTTAGTGATAATAAACAAATTATGAATGAAAATCGATTAAAGAAAAATATTGCGGAGGAAATGGAGAAACGTATCCAGAAATCAGTAAAACTTGTTCAAAAAAAATATAAGGTAGATGTATTGGGATTAGGTGAAGTATATAAGCGACATAATTATAAAGAGTGGAAAAAAATAAGTAAGAATTGGGATCAAGGTGAAAATTATTTTAGTAACGCTGAAGTAATTGTTCATGTTCATCCTATAATTGAACATTCGGGATCAGCTTTACCGAAGAAAGTGAAATAAGGTGATGTAAGTTGTTTACTGGATTAGGAATTAGTTGCGCGATATTGATGGCGGTTCTTCCAGGAGCTATATACTTTATTCATAAAAAAATTACAACGTATGGAGCGCAGCCGTGGAAAGAAAAAAAGAAACCTGAATAAGTTTCAGGTTTCTTTTATGCACTAAGCATATGGTGAAGGGGGATACCTTCTATGTATGCTTAGCTTTTATACAAGCCCTAACCAATGTACCAATTGTGTAGAGAGGAATGTAACAACAATGGCGATAACGGTAGGGATTGCAAACGATAAGAATGTCCACTTTGCACTTTTTGTTTCTTTATATATGTTAACCAGTGTTGTCCCGCATGGGAAATGAAGAAGTGAGAACAACATTGTATTTAACGCAGTTAACCAAGTCCAACCGTGTTCTAAGAATAGATTTTTGATTTGATTAAAATCATCTATTTCAGTTAAAGCGCCAGTTGATAAGTAAGACATTAATAAAATTGGAATAACAATTTCATTAGCTGGTAGTCCAAGAATAAACGCTGCTAGAATAAAACCGTCAAGTCCTAACATTTTAGCGAATGGATCTAGGAAGTTTACAAAGTGCATAAGTAAGCTAGTGTCACCAACGAAAATATTAGCAAGTATCCAAGTTAATACAGCGGCAGGTGCAGCTACAATCACAGCTCGTTTTAAAACATATATTGATTTATCGAGCGTTGAACGCACAATTGTATTCCAAATTTTTGGCTTGCGGTATGGTGGTAACTCAAGTGTGTAGTGAGTTGGAACGCCTTTTAAAGCTGTTTTTGATAGTACCCAAGAAACGGTTAATGTCATAATAACACCAATTACAACCATTCCAACTACGACACTTGCAGTAACAAATGTTTGCATGCTACCTGTATAACCAGCAGCCATAAATAGTGAAGCCATTAAAATTAACATAGGCCAGCGACCGTTACAAGGAACGAAGTTGTTTGTTAAGATTGCAAGCATACGTTCACGTGGTGATTCAATAATACGTGTCGACATAATGGCAGCTGCATTACAACCAAATCCCATTGCCATTGTTAAAGATTGTTTACCATGTGCACCAGATCGCTTGAATAAGCGGTCCATATTAAATGCGACACGTGGTAAGTATCCGTAGTTTTCTAATAGTGCGAACATAGGGAAGAAAATGGCCATAGGTGGTAACATAACGCTAATAACAGCACCGATACCACGGAATAAACCAAGTATTAAAATGCCATGTAACCATTCAGGTGCATGCATTGCTTGGAACCAAGATGTTAAATATCCTTCTGCCCAGCCGAAGAACTCAGCAAGCATATCAGAGGGCACGTTAGCGCCTGCAATTGTAAGATAAAAAATGATAGATAAAATACCGAGCATAATTGGGAATCCCCAGATTGGAGATGTGAAAATTTTATCTAGTTTTTCGGAACGATACAATTTATCAGTATTTGTATATTGAACAGATTCTTTACATATGTTTGCAGATGTTCGATAAATATCTCCGACAATATCATCTCGTATATCTTCTTTTGAGAGTGTTTGTGCATGTTGGATAATATAGTCTAATGGAAGAGCTTTACTGGCTGAGTGAGATTCCATTTATTACGACCTCCCTTACAAGTGGTTCGTTATGATGTTTTTGGAGTGTAGTTAAGAAATTTTTATCTCCATCTAAAATACGTAGTGCAATCCAACGTGCTGGATACGTATCGCCGAACACTTTATAAATTTGTGGTTCTAATTCTTGAATCATATTTTCAATTTTTTCATTATAAGTAATTTTAATTGGTGTCGGAATGAGCCTTTTTGTTGCTACTTTAGCAATGACACTTAGTAAATGTCCGATACCAACTCGGTTTCGTGCTGAAATTTTAACTACCGGTACACCAAGTGATTTTGCTAATTTTTTTTCATCAATAACGATTCCCTTTTTCTCTGCTTCATCAATTAAGTTAATACAAATGACTACATCGTTTGTCATTTCCATCACTTGGAGTGCTAAATTTAAATTTCTTTCCATTGCAGTTGCGTCTATAACAACCACAGTTACTTCTGGCTTTTCAAATATAATATAATCTCGTGCGACTTCTTCATCTGCCGAATTTGAATACAGTGAGTAAGTTCCAGGTAAATCTATTATTGTATATATATTTCCGTTATGCTCATATTCCCCTTCAGCTTTTAAAACAGTTTTCCCCGTCCAGTTTCCAGTATGTTGTTTTAAGCCTGTTAAAGTATTAAATAATGTACTTTTTCCGGTATTCGGGTTACCAGCTAAAGCAATGCGATGGTTACTCATCTGAAATCATCTCCTATTAATACCCCGAAAATAAGGGAACTTTCTTCTTTACGCAGTGCAATAGTTGTGTTGCTTACTTGATAAGCGACCGGGTCTCCAAGTGGACTGCGTTGTAATACTTTAATCGTCGCCCCAGGAATAAAGCCTAAATCTAATAAACGTCGTTTCATAGTTCCTTCTAATTGTATCTTCTCAATTTGTACAAACTCTCCCGTTGTAAATTCGGAAAGTGGTTTTATGTTAGCCGATACCATAAAAGTTACCTCATCTCTATATTTTTAGTTTAAGTTTAAAAAGTTTCCTTAGGTAAACTTTTTGCTACTAATATAGTAGACTACATTGGATGATGCTGTCAATTAGTACTTTAAAAATATTCATTTATTTTTAGAATTGTTCCAATTTATTTGGTTGTACCGAAAAATATTACTGAAATTCTTCTTAATGTAAATAAGGTAAGAGTGTAAAAGTTAAAAAATATAGGGGAATTGTAAATATATTTTTAACTTAAAGGGCAAAATAAAGAAAAATATTTACATTGGCTTTACATTGTTAAGAATAAATTTACAATACTGCGTGGTTAGTGTGGGTTTTGTTGGCTTTTTTAACTGTAAATGTTGGAATGTCTAGCTTTTGCGGGATGTTATCTCTATTTACTTAAACTTAAAAATTGCTTAACACTCACATAATATTGTTGTCCTACAATGAATTTGTGTTCGAAAGAAGATGAATTCGAAAAGTGATAATCCAAATGGGGGTACAAGACATGGTTATGAAAAAGGGTATTAAATTTTCTTTAGCGGCTTTAGTTGTTGCAGGTGCATTAGTTGGATGTGGAAAAGCAGAAAGTACGGATAATAAGGAAGCTGCTAAAGGAAGCGATAATGCAAAACAAGAATTATCAGGTACGATTGCAGCGGCTGGCTCTACAGCTCTTCAACCTCTTGCGGAGGAAGCTGGAAAGAAATTCATGGAGAAAAATTCAAAAGTTTCTATTCAAGTTCAAGGTGGCGGTAGTGGAACAGGGATTAACCAAGTAGCGTCTGGTGCAGTACAAATTGGTAATTCGGATGTTCCAGCTTCAGATAAAATAAAAGATGCTGAAAAAGCGAAAGAATTAGTAGATAACAAGGTAGCGGGTATCGCATTCGCACTTGTCGTAAATAAAGATGTAAAAGTTGATAACTTAACAGTAAAACAAGTGCAAGATATCTTCACTGGAAAAGTAACGAACTGGAAAGAGTTAGGCGGAAAAGATGAAAAAATCAACGTAATTAATCGTCCAGCTTCATCTGGTACACGTGCTACATTTGAAAAAACAGTTATGAAAGATGCGAAAATTAATGATGGAACTGGTACTACACAAGATTCTAATGGTGCAGTAGAGCAAGCGATTAACTCTACTCCAGGTTCAATCAGCTATTTAGCAATGTCTTACATGGTTGGCGATAAAAAAGGTGCATTGCAAACTGTGAAAATTGATGGTGCTGAACCGAAAGTTGAAAACATCTCTGCTGGTAAATATCCATTCTGGTCTTACGAGTACATGGTAACTAAAGGTGAGGCAAAAGAAGCGACAAAAGCATACATTGACTATGTAAAAGGTAAAGATTTTGAAAAACAAGTAGAAGATATGGGTTACATTCCGATGTCTAAATTAAATAAGTAATAAAATTTTATGGGGCTGGCTGCAAGGCCAGTCCTGTTCATTTCAATCTATGAAGTGGGGTCTGTCCTGTGATGAAGGGGAAAAAACAAATTAATTACGTAAAGAGTGAATATATAGGAAGAACACTCGTTACGTTTTGTGGTATCTTTATTGTTTTTGTTACATTAGCTATTATTGCGTTTATTTGCGGCAAAGGAATTCAATCCTTCACGCAAAGTGGTATCTCATTATCTGAGGTGCTAACTTCGACAAAATGGAATCCAAATGCTGATCAAGGTACGTATGGTGCTGTAATCTTTATTGTCGGTTCGACGCTTGTGTCGTTAGGTGCTGTTGTTATTAGTGCGCCAATTGCTATAGCTCTTGCTATATTCATGAATTTAATTTCGCCGAAGTTTGGGAATAAAGTATTAAAGCCTGTTTTAGAATTATTAGTTGGTATTCCGTCGGTTGTATACGGATTATTAGGGGTTACGATCTTAGTTCCTTTATTACGTGATTCGTTTGGGGGAGTGGGATTTAGTTTAATTGCCGGTATTATCGTCCTAAGTATTATGATTTTACCTACTATTGCTAGTATTGCCTCTGATGCAATACGCTCTGTTCCGTTTGATTACTTGGAAGCTTCTTACGGTCTAGGGTCGACGAAATGGCAAGCGATTAGCCGAGTTATTGTTCCTGCTGCAAAACAAGGGATTTTAACAGGGATTGTTTTAGGGTTAGCGCGTGCTTTTGGTGAAGCGTTAGCGGTTCAAATGGTAATCGGGAACACGATTAAATTACCAGAAGGAATATATAGTCCAACAGCAACGTTAACGGGTATTCTGACAATGGATATGACGAATACATTGAATGGAACTGCTTGGAACAATGCGCTATGGACTTTAGCGATGATCTTACTTGTTATTTCATTCCTGTTTATTTTAGTAATTCGAGCGATTGGTCAAAGAGGTGAGCGATAATAATGAATGCAAGAACGGTAAATAAAGTTTGGACAGGTATCTTTTATGCGGTTGCAGCTTTAGTTGTAGCTTTGCTTGCTTTTTTAATGTACGAAATTCTGCAAAAGGGATGGGGATTTTGGGATCCTAGTTTCTTATTCGGAGAACCGAGTAATACAAGAGCTGGTGGTGGAATTGGTCCGCAGTTATTCAATTCTTTCTATATGCTTGTTATAACACTTATTATATCTATTCCTCTTGGGTTAGGTGCTGGAATATATTTAGCGGAGTATGCAAAACAAGGGCGTTTTTTAAGTTTTGTTCGTTTGTGTATTGAGACAATGGCGTCGTTACCTTCTATTGTTGTTGGTTTATTCGGTTTGTTAGTGTTCGTTACAATGACAGGCTGGGGATACACAGTGATGGGTGGTGCTCTTGCTTTAACTATTTTAAACTTACCAGGTTTAACACGTGTTTGTGAAAATGCGATTTCAGAAGTTCCTCATAATGTAAAAGAGGCGAGTCTTGGATTAGGTGCAACAAAGTGGCAAACAATCGTTCGTATTATTATTCCGTCTTCACTACCACAAATCATTACAGGTATTATTTTAGCGGCAGGTCGTATATTCGGTGAAGCGGCAGCATTAATTTACACAGCGGGTTTAACATCTCCGATTTTAAATTCAGCAGCGGACTTCTCAAGTCCGGCGCATCCTTTAAATCCATTTAGACCAGCTGAAACGTTAGCGGTTCACATTTGGAAGTTAAATTCGGAAGGGATTATCCCAGATGCGAAGTTAATTGCGACAAAATCTGCAGCTGTATTAATTATTATGGTATTACTATTCAATATCATTTCACGTTTTGTAGCATCTGTATTACACAAGCGCTTTACAGGAACGAAAAAAAGTCGTAAAACGACGAAGAAGGTAAAAGCAGCATAAGTTACAAAGAAGAACTCTCTGTTTATAAGCAGGGGGTTCTTTTTTATGTAGAAGGAATGGACGTAACAATTGTTGAATACGTAACTGAGTGCATAGATATTAGGATGCGAGTTAGAGAGGGGTTTATATGTGTTTTTTCTGCAAATGTCAGGGTTTCCTGGATCAGGGAAATCGACACTTTCTAAGTATATTGCTAAGTTAACAGGTGCTGTTATTGTAGATCATGACGTCGTGAAATCAGCTTTATTAAAATCATTAGTGACAAAAGGTTTTGAATCAACCGTGGTTGGGGGAATCTCCTATGATATTGAGTGGGAACTGATCAATTTTTTGTTGGAGCAAGAGCATAGTGTGATATTAGATAGTCCATGTCTCTATGAAGGGATGGTTAAAAAAGGAATAGATTTATGTCAGAAACATGGTGCTACATATAAATATATTGAATGTTATCTTAATAATATAGAAGAAATTAATCGTAGGTTACAAACACGTGACCGTAAGATAAGTCAAATTACAAAAGTAGAATCAGAAGTAGCGTTTAAAAAATGGCTGGATGGCAGTAAAAGGCCTTTAAACGGTGAATATCTTATTGTAGATTCTGGAGAGCCGCTAGAGCAGTATGGTAAAAAAGTGCTGGATTATATCGGTAGGTAGAGGATCAAAAGGCGTTATCTTCATAATTGAAGATAACGCCTTTTGGGTTTAAATATCAGGTGTTTCTGTAGAAGTACTTATTTTTCTGCGGGAGCGTCTTTTTCTCCCGATTTTATCTAATAGTTCATACATAACAGGAACAACGACTAGTGTAAGGACGGTTGAAACGGCTAAGCCACCAATTACAACGACGGCTAGACTTTTTGATACCATACTTCCTGCTTGAGATTGCCCGAAGAGAAGTGGTAGCATAGCGACGATTGTTGTTATGGCTGTCATAATAATTGGGCGTAATCGAGTGGAACCAGCTTCTAGTAAAGCTTCTCTTGTTTCTATACCGTTTTCCCGATTTTGTTGAACTCTTTCTATTAATACAATAGCATTTGTAACGACAATCCCGATTAACATTAATGCGCCAATCAATGAATTTACGTCAACAGGTGTTCTTGAAATAATTAATCCTAAAATACCGCCGACAGCAGCTAATGGTAAAGAGAATAAAATTGCAAAAGGAGCACGTGCTTGCCCGAATGTGATAACCATAATTAAATATACAATCCCAATTGCAATCCCCATAATTTTAAATAAGTCTGTGAAGTTCTCTTGCATAGATTCAGTAGCACCTGCGATATTTACTTTTGCTCCGTTAGGTAAATCTAAGTCGGTTATCGTCTTGTTTACTTCTGCGCTTACTTTGCTTAAATCTTCACTTGAAGCTTCTGCAGTAATTTGAATCGTTTCTTTTCCATCTTTATGGAAGATTTCCGTTTGAAGTTGTTTTTCTGAAATAGTTGCAACGTCTTTTAAAGGGATTGGCCCATTAATAGGTGATAGTATGTTTGTGTTTAGAATATCTGTTTGCTTGTTAATGGCTTCCTTCTTGTGTTCTATCATAATCGTTGCTTTTTCATTATTAATTGAGATTTCCCCGATAGGTGATTTCTTCATAAGGAATGCTACTTGTTGTGCTGCTAATTCTGGTGTTAAACCTAGTTGCTCAGCCTTTGTTTGATCGATATGAATTTGCCATTCTTTTTTAGATGCTTCTATATTTGTTTTTACCTTAGAGAGAGAGTCCATGCTTTTTAGTTTTGTTTCGACGATGTTAGCGGCCTTTTTTAAATTTGTTTCGTTAGTAGCTGTTACGTTAAATTGTAAGTTGTTTCCGCCGCCAGCGTCAGAGTAACTCGTTTTTATATAATCAAGTTCAGCTGGTTCGAAAGCTGTATGTTCTTTTTTTAACTCTTTAATATATTGGTCGATGTCAGATCCTTTTTTAAAGACTACAAATATAGTTGCAAGATTGTTTTTAGTTGTCTGTCCCCATTGTGCATCTTCTGCGCTGGATCCCATTCGTAAAATAACATCTGTTACATCAGGATTAGAGAGTAGTTTCTTTTCGAAATCAAAGGCTTTTTGTTTTTTAGCTTCAGACTCATAATCGGTTGGAAATGTCATGTTGACGGATAGCATTGTATCATCTTCAGACTTTATGTTCGCTTTCGGTAGTAGTATGTAGGCAGCGATTGATCCTGCGAATAATAAAAAAGAAGTAAGTAGAATGATAAATTTATGAGAAAGAGCCCATTTTAATGTAGCGACATATCGTGGTGAAGAACTCGGCTTACGATGCTTTGTTTTTTTGAGTAGTAAAAAAGCCATAAGTGGAACAACTGTTAATGCAACGATTAAGGAAGATAAAATAGAATATACAACTGCTAATACCATAGGTAACATGAGTTTACCGATTACTCCTGATACGAGACCGATAGGTAAAAAAACTGCGACTGTTGTTAAAGTGGAAGAGGTGATTGCGACAGCGACCTCTTTCGTTGCATCAAGAATAATATCTTTAGAGAAGGTTTCTTTTTGTAAACGACGGAAAATGTTCTCGATTACAACGATACTATCATCGACGAGACGTCCCACGGCAACGGCTAAGCCACCAAGAGTTAGAATGTTAAGTGTAATGTTAGATTGGTGAAGTAAAAACAGTGTTAATAAAATAGATAATGGAATACTGACGACAGCTATGAGTGTTGTTCGGAAGCTGCGTAAAAAGATTAAGATAATTAGAGTTGCAGCAATTGCCCCAAGGATTACTTCTTTTCCCATGCTAGTAACAGCATTTTCAACTTGTTCATGAGTTGAAGCTAGAAGTTTAATAGAAAACTGATCTTTATATTGCTTGCTTATATTTTTAATCTTTTTATCAATCTCTTTTCCAATTGCAACCGCGTTTTTACTCGGCTCTTTCATTATGACTAATCCTGTTCCTTCTTCACCGTTTATGTGCGAGATGGTATCGTAATGTTGTTTTAGTTCAACTTGAGCGACATCTTGTAATTTTACTTGAGGTGTAACGTTGATATTTTTAATGTCATTTACATTTTTTATATCCCCGATGACACGAAGATTGTATTCTTCCTTATTAACCGTAATTGCTCCAGTGGGAGTGGAAGTTTCTTTTCCTTGTAAAACTTTTAATACTTGCTCTGATGTTACGTTTTTATCTTTTAGCTGGTTAGGATCAAGTAAGATGGATAATTCGGAAGTTGACTTTCCGAAATACATGACATTGGCAACACCATCAATACTTTCGAGTTGTGGTACGATTTCTTCCTCGATTTGTTTTTCGTCAGCTTTTGAAAATCCGTTTTGCTTTTGGATGGTAATTTGAGCAAGTGGGATCATAGAAGTGTTTAATTGGCTAACTACAGGCTTAGTTACATCTTTAGGTAATTTAACTGTATTAATTGCTTTTTCAACTTCGCGTGCCGCGTCTTTCATATTTGCCTTGGATGTATATGCGATGTCGATGCGTGATAATCCTTCGTTTGTGGAAGAAGTGATGCCATCGATATGTTCTAAATTACGAAATTGTTTTTCGAGAGGATCAGTTACGTCCTTGGTCATTGTTTCAGCATCGAGCCCTTGAGATAATGTTGTAACAGTTATTGCGGGGTTATCGATGCTTGGTAAAAATTCCATAGGTAATTTAGAACCGGAATAAACGCCGAGTATGGAAATGAGAAAAACCATGATAATAATAGCGGCTCGGTTTTTTAATGAAAATTTTGTTAACCTATCCATAAGATAATTCCTCCATTAGTTTATTTATAGTTTTTTTGACACTTCCTTACTATATAACAAAAAATGGAAATCTTCATTAATTAAATGTAAAAAAATTCTAACAATAATCTTAAGTTAATATTTCGAGGGGGATTTCGTTATTTGTGGAAGAGAGATTTCTGATTGGCGAGAAAAAGCACTAATTAAAGTTTTGCTTTAGGATAGTTGTTTCGTTTCTTGTAACTAACTTGTTTTGTTATTTTACGTTTAAATGTGTACTTTTCCATCTTAAGTAGAGTCGTGGTTATTACGAAATTTAAAAGGAAGAGGATTAAAAGTCAGGAACTTATTGTGAAATACCGCTTGGGTGATGGTAGTGTATAGTAACTTGTATACAATCAAAATAATTATTTTAAGTAGAAAGGATAATGGTCCTTTCTATAGAGGAAAGTAGGGAAAGGGAATTTTTTTTGTGTTTTTTATAAAAAGCACTTGTTATTTCAAAATCATGATGGTATATTAATAAACGTCGCTGATGCGGAAACGCAGAAAACGACAAAAAAGAAATTAAAAAACATTGTTGACATCGAAAAATGAAGATGTTAATATGATGAAGTCGCTTCTGAGCGACGGACAAGTTCTTTGAAAACTGAACGAAACAAACAACGTGAAACGTCAATTTTTATTTTTAGATGCTAGACAAACTAACTTTATTGGAGAGTTTGATCCTGGCTCAGGATGAACGCTGGCGGCGTGCCTAATACATGCAAGTCGAGCGAATGGATTAAGAGCTTGCT